>NZ_LT009718.1:2183765-2350062 GCF_900013495.1 Agrobacterium genomosp. 2 str. CFBP 5494 | reverse complement strand
GGTAGAGATAGACTGAGAGCCAGCCCCTCATCCGACCCTTCGGGCCACCTTCTCCCCGGCGGGGAGAGAAAATTGCCTCAAGGTCACCGCATCAGCCCTTGAACTTCGCAATCACCAGATGACCGGGCGTCGGATTGCCGTCCTGCATGCGCACATTGATGTCGGTCACTTCAATCACCTCGAAACCGGTCGCCGCCAGTCGTTCGCGGACATAGGTTTCGGCATGGGCGAAACGCTGGTGCGGGCCGACCATGTAGGGGCGCCCGGCCATGATTTTTTCGGGCAGGGTCTCCGACGAGAAGATCAGCAGGCCGCCGGCATTGAGGTTTTCGGCGGCGCCGAAAAACAGCGGTTCCAGCGCGCCGAGATAGGGCAGCACATCGGTGGCGGTGATGATGTCAAAGGGCTCGTCGTCATTGTCCTCAAGGAAATCCTCGACTTCGGCGACATAGAGCGTCTCGTAGAGGTCCTTCTCATGAGCGATCTCGACCATGTTTTCGGAAATATCGATGCCGGTGATGTCGTCAGCCATATCGCGCAGCGCTTCACCGGTGAGGCCGGTGCCGCAGCCGAGATCGAGCAGGCGTTTGAAAGGGCCGAGATTGAGCGTCTGCAGCCGCTGGCGCACCATCATGGGGACGGCGTAACCCAGCTGCTCGACAAGAATATCCTCGAAGGCTTCGGCATGCTGGTCGAACAGGGTTTCGACATAGGCGTCGGGCGCTTTGGAAGGCTGTTCGCCCCGGCCCATTGCGGCAATGCGTACGGCTGCGCCACCGTGGTCTTCCGGATCGATGGCGAGGACCTCCTCATAGGCCTTCACCGCCGCGTCCACATCACCGGCCTTTTCAAGCGCGAGTGCGCGGTTATAGGCCTCGGCGAGCGCCTCTTCGTCGATCTTCTGGTTCTTGGTCATCGTGCCTTATCCGTCAGCGTCTTCAATTGACGTTTGCTGTAAGCCGCATCGGGGACGGGCGCAATGTTTATGTGGCGTGAGGACTTAGTGGAGGATGAACTCCCCTTTGAGCGCACGCCATTCCTGCGCCGAGATAACCTGCCGGTGCACGTAGCGGACGGAGTGCAGGGGGCCGTCGAGCTTTTCCTGCCAGAACTTGAGGAAGCCGTGCATTTCAGGAAAATCGGGGGCCAGATCGTAATTCTGCCAGACATAGGTCTGGAGAACCAGCGGATGGTCCGGCAGGCGGTAGAATATCTGGGCGGTGGTGAGGCCATAGCCTCGCAGCATCATTTCCATGTCCTTGTTCATGGTGGCGGTTCCCATATCGATGATGACCGATCACAGCGTTGCCGCTGTATCTTAGATGGGAACACGGCAGGGTTAACCCAAGCTTGCCAAAAGAATGGATGCGTCACAAATTTGTTATATTTTTCAAAGTGTTGGCAGTACTCATTGATGAGTGCTGCCAACGTTGGGCTCAGCGCTTGAGGTGACGGGTCAAGCGGGCCTCCAGCCAGGCCCAGACATGGCGCAGCGTCTCGACGATCGCAAGGTAAAAGATCGCAGCCCAGAGATAGGCCTGATAATCGAAGGTGCGGGAAAAGGCGTAACGGGTCTGGCCCATCAGGTCGAAGACGGTGACGATGGAGACCACCGCCGAACCCTTGATCATCAGGATGATCTCGTTGCCATAGGGGCGCAAAGCGACGATCAGCGCCTGCGGCAGTATGATCTTTCGGAAGGTGATGAACTTGGAAATACCGAGCGACGCCGCCCCTTCGTGCTGGCCGCGCGGCACGCTCTGGATCGCCCCGCGCAGAATCTCCGCCTGATAGGCGGCGGTGTTGAGCGTCAGCGACAGGAGGCCGCAATACCAGGCTTCGCGGAAGAACCACCAGAGATCGACGGCTTCCAGCGCCGGGCGAAAGCTGCCGAGACCGTAATAGATCAGGAAAAGCTGCGCCAGGAGCGGCGTGCTGCGGAAGACATAGACGTAGGCATAAGCGAGCGCGCCAATGACGCGATTTTCAGACATGCGGGCGAAAGCGATCGGCACGGACAGGATGGCGCCGAGAATGATCGAGCTGCCGACCAGCGTGATTGTGGTGATGAGGCCATCGATATAACGGGGCCCATACCGTTCAAATTTGTCCCAATCCCAACCCTCGATCATCGCAAATAACAGCCCGGCGGCGAGAAGCAGCCAGAGCGTAATGACAGCGATGCCGACGACACGGGAGATGTTCAGCGGTTTGTCCGCAACGATGGGCGCTGGGCGTGGCGGAATGAGTTCCTTGATATGGCTCATCGTCTGGCCTCCGACTTGCGCGACCAGCGATCTATGAAACCGATGCCGATGGATGAGAGGAGCGCGAGAATGAGGTAAAGCAGGCAGGCGATGCCGTAGAAAAAGAAGGCTTCCTTGCTGACGCGGGCGGCGATGCCGGTCTGGCGGATGATATCTGCAAGGCCGATGATCGATACGTAGGACGTGTCTTTCAGCAGGATGACCCACAGGTTGGTCATGCCGGGAAGGGCGATCCGCACCAGCTGCGGAATGATGATGAGCACCATGGTGCGGCTGCGGGAAAGTCCGAGTGCGTCACCCGCCTCATATTGCCCTTTCGGTATGGCCTTGAAGGCCGAGAGAAGCACCTCAGACGCATAGGATGAAAACACCACCGAAAGCGCCACCATGCCGGCAACGAAGGCGTTGATTTCGATGGGGCCGGTAATGCCGATGTAACCTGCCACGGATTGCAGCAGCATCTGGATGCCGTAATAGACGATGAAGAGCGTCAGCAGTTCGGGTAGGCCACGAAAGATGGTGGTATAGATTCCGGCGGCCAGCCGAAGCGATTTTTCTTCCGATTGCGCGGCGAGCGCGATCAGGAAGCCGATCAATAGCCCGACTGGCAGGGTGGCAAGCGCCAGCGAGATCGTGACCTTGACGCCGAAAGCGATTTCATCGCCCCAGCCCGCATCGCCGCAGGCGACGAGAGTGCCGTTTCCGAAAAGCGAGAAGAGACCGACCGGCCCGCAGAAGGGATCGAGAAGTGTCGAGACATAGGTCCAGAACGCACCTATGGCGGAAAATGCTCCGCTCATGCCAATTTTCCCCTGCGGTCTTAAGCCGCCGTGATTGTTATGGTGACGTTTTCAAACAAAAATGGCGGAAGGGCAAGCCTTCCGCCACGAGATTTCAACAGATCGAACCGGCTTACTCGCCGTAAACGTCGAAATCGAAGTATTTTTTGTTGATCTCCTGGTACTTGCCGCTGGCGCGGATGCCGGCAATGGCAGCCGTGAACTTGTCGGCCAGCGCCGTGTCGCCCTTGCGAACGGCAATGCCTGCGCCGTTGCCGTTGATGTCGACGTCGACCTTGAGCGGTGTCAGGATCTTGCAGCACTTGCCGGCATCGGTCTTCAGCCATTCCGACAGCACGACGATATCGTCGATGACGGCGTCGATACGGCCATTGGCGATGTCCAGCTTATATTCGTCTGCGGTCGGATACATCTTCACGTCGGAATCCGGGAAGTGTTTTTCAGCGTAGTTGGAGTGGGTGGTGGAGCCCTGTGCGCCGAGCGACTTGCCCTTGAGATCGTCGAGGGACTTGATCGGCGAATCCTTCGGCACGGCGATCGCCGGCGGCGTGTTGTAATATTTCTTGGAGAAGTCGACCTTCTGGAGACGTTCCGGGGTGATCGACATGGACGCGATGATGGCGTCGAACTTCTTGGCCTGAAGGGCGGGGATGATGCCGTCCCAGTCATTGGTGACGAAGGTGCACTCGGCCTTCATTTGTTCGCACAGCGCCTTGGCGATGTCGATATCGAAGCCGGTCAACGTGCCGTCGGCTTCGAGATTGTTGAAGGGCGGGTAGGCGCCTTCGGTGCCGATGACAATCTTGTCCTGCGCGAGAGCCGCGCCGGAAAAGAGCGAGATGGCGGCAATCGATACGGCTGCGAGCAGACGGGTGGAAATAGGCATTTCGATCCTCTCTTTTGGTCGTTCATCCGCGGTCTGTTGTTGTTTTCAGTGCGGACGCCATGGGCGCCAAGGCGCGGCAGGACGGAGGATACCGCCTGTGGCCTTCAGCGCGGATGTGATTATTCATCCGCTTGGTCAAAAAATGCAACTGCAATATTAGCGACCTTCTTTGTGCCGCAGAGCCTCCACGAAAAGGCCTTGATCTGTTCATTTCCGGTACAGAAGGCTTTGGTCATCATGGGAACCGGAGCGTGTGTAAGGCGTTGAACAGCGCCTGCGTGCCAAGCCGGGCCCACGACGTCGCGTCATTCGCGACCCATAAAATGACGGCAGATGAGGAAGCACTGATGCTGAAAAAGAAAAACACATTGCTGACCGGGGTGGTTTTTCCACTCATGTCTCTCGCGATCGCGGTTGAGCCAGCAGCGGCAGGCTTTGCCGGCGCGGCCCGCGCCCAGGCGCCTGTTTCTCAAACCGCGCCCGGCCAGATAATCCTGGCGCAGGCGGAGCCGGCGCAGGAAAACCCCGAAGAAGAACTCAAGAAGAAGCGTCAGCGCGCCGATGAGGCGCAACCTGCCGAACCGAAGCGTGAAGAGCGCGCACCGGAGCCCCAGCGCGAGCCGGAGCCCAAGCGCGAAGCGCCGCCGGAACCGCAGCAGCGTGAGGCCCGCCCGGAGCCTGCGCCGGCCGAGCAGCCGCAGGAGCGTCCCCGCAAGCCTGAACGGGCGCAGGAGCCGCAGGGCGAGGGTGAACAACGCCCGGCTCGTCAGCGTGAGGCCGCGCCTGAAGCTGCGCCTGCCGAACAGCAGCCGAAGGAACGTCCGCGCAACCCGGAACGGGCCGAGCAGCCTGCAGGCGACGGCGAACAGCGTCCCGAGCGTCCCCGTAAGGAGCGTGCGAAAGAGCCTGCGGCCGAACAGGAGCCAGCAGCTCGCCCTGAAAATGCCGAGCAGCCGGCCAAGCCCCGTGAGCCGGCACCCGCCAAAAAACCGGCAGTAGAGGAAAAGGCCCCGGAACAGAAAGCCGAACCGGCCGAAAAAGCCGTTCCCGAGAAAAAGCCTGCCGCTCCCGAGCCCGCCGCGAAGGAAGCACCTGTTCCGACAGAAGCGCCGACGCCCGCGCGCCCACCGGCACCCGAGGCCCAGCCAAACCCTGCACCTGGCCGCCAGCCTTCCGAACAGCCTCCGGTAGAAGGTCAGGGTAGAACGGAACCCGCAGCCCCGCTGCCAGGCGCGCCGACCCCGCCGCCGAGTGGTGCGACGACCGGGCAGGCGCCCGCCGGCGAACCGGTGCCGAACCAGGTTGCCGTTCCGCAGACGGAAGCCCCGCCGATGACGAAGGAGGAGCTGGACAAGGCCAAGGCGATCGCCAAGGACCCGTCCAAGACGGCCGACACCGTCATCCTGCCGGTCGACAAGGGTGCTGCCGTTCTCGACAGCGACAAGGAAGTGGAGCGCTCCGGCAACCGCCAGACCCGCGAGGAACGCCGTCGTGAACGCGAACAGGCCGGCGACTTCAAGGTCCCGACCTCCGACGCCGAGGCGCAGCGCGCCGGTGCTGCTGAAGGCAAGGCTCCGCCGCCACCCGTAAAGCTGGAAGCCATCACTTCCCAGCAGGGCGAGCGCATCGACCGCCGCCCGCAATATGAGCGGCCGGACGGTGTACGCGAATGGCAGCCGCGCGAGGGTCGTCCGCGTGATCGCGATGGCGATGCGCCGATCATCCTGCAGTTCGGTGACCGCGTCGTCGTTCGTGGCGATGACAACCAGCGCTTCATCCGCGATGGCGGCGAGCCCTATTACGAGCGCCTGCAGGGCGGCCGTGTCCGCGAAACCGTGGAGCGCCGGGATGGCACGCAGGTCGTGACGATCCGCAACCGTTATGGCGACGTGATCCAGCGTTCGCGCATTGACGATCGCGGCCGCGAATATGTGCTGTTCTACGCACCGGAGCTGATGGACGATCCGGACCGCGATTACGTTTATCGCGACCCCGGTCTCGATCTTCCGCCCATGCGTCTGCGCATTCCCGTGACGGACTACATAATCGACACGTCGAGCGATCCGGATCGCGATTATTACCGCTTCCTGGAACAGCCGCCTGTCGAGCCGGTGGAACGTGTCTATTCGCTGGATGAAGTGCGCTATTCGGCTCGCATCCGTGACAAGGTGCGCCGTATCGACCTCGATACGATCACCTTCGCGACCGGCAGCGCTGAAATCCCGATGGCGCAGGCTCGCTCCTTGCGCAAGGTGGCCGACGCAATCAACAAGGCGCTGGAAAAGAACCCGGCGGAAACCTTCCTCATCGAAGGCCATACCGATGCCGTCGGTTCGGATGAAAGCAACCTCGTACTGTCTGACGAGCGCGCCGCCTCCGTCGCCAACGTGCTGACCGACGTCTACGGCATCCCGCCGGAAAACCTCGCGACGCAGGGTTATGGCGAGCGTTACCTGAAAGTCCAGACACTCGGGCCGGAACAGCAGAACCGCCGCGTCACCATCCGCCGCGTGACGCCGCTGGTGAAGCCGGTCGCTCAGAACTGACCGGGTTCAAATAGAAAAACAAGGCCCGGAAGCGAAAGCTCTCCGGGCCTTTTTTATTGCTTACGATGTCCCCAGCGCCGAGGCGTTTGGCAGAACTTGATCATCCGCAATCCGTCACCCCGGACCAGATCCGGGGTCCAGCGTGATCAAGTCCTTGATCACGAAAGACTCTTTCACGGCGCAGACGCGCCGTGGCTGGATGCCGGATCTAGTCCGGCATGACGGAGGCGAGGTTTTCGAACCCTGGCGTCACCCGCAAGCTTGAGGATGATCCCAACCCCGACGGTTAGCTCAGCGCCACCGCAATCTCAGCCGCTAACTGCGCGTTGTTGCGAACCAGCGCGATATTGGTTTCGAGGCTGCGGCCGTCCGTCAGGCGGAAAATGTCACCCAGCAGATACGGCGTGACCGCCTTGCCGGTCACTTCATCCCGCTCGGCATGCGAGATGGCGCGATTGATGTAGATTTCCATTTCCTCGCGCGGAATTTCGTCAGCTTCCGGCACGGGATTGGCCACCAGCATGCCGCCATCGATGCCGAGCTGTTCGCGGGTTACCTGGAAGTTGGCGATTGCGGCCGGGCTGTTGAGCGAAAGCGGGCTTGGCAGGCCGGAGGAGCGAGACCAGAAGGCCGGGAATTCTTCCGAACCGAAAGTGACGACGGGTACGCCGTTGGTTTCGAGGACTTCGAGCGTCTTCGGAATATCAAGGATCGCCTTGGCGCCGGCGCAGACGACGATCACTCCGGTCTTTGCAAGCTCCGTCAAATCCGCGGAGATGTCGAAGGTTTCTTCCGCACCCTTGTGCACGCCGCCAATGCCGCCGGTCGCGAAAACGCGGATACCGGCGCGGGCAGCGGCAATCATGGTGGCGGCAACTGTCGTCGCGCCCGTGCGGCGCTCGGCGATCGCAAAGGCGATATCGGCGCGTGAGACCTTCATGGCGTCAGTAGTCTGGGCCAGCGCCTCGAGCTGATCCTTCTCGAGGCCGATATGCAATGTGCCGTGAATGACGGCGATGGTGGCCGGAACCGCGCCCTGATCACGGATGATCTGCTCGACGCTTTCCGCCATCTCGATATTGCCGGGGTAGGGCATGCCATGGGTGATGATGGTCGATTCAAGCGCGACGATCGGCGCACCGCGCTGCTTGGCGGCGGCAACTTCCTGAGAATAGACGATGGGCAGGAGAGGGGAGATGGGGCGGGTCATTTCATCTGTTCCAGTTTTTAAAAGCGGGTTCATGCCAGCATTTCAGCCTGGGGAACAAGCCCCAACATGGCTTCGACACTGTCTTTTGATAGGTCGTGCGCGGTGGCAAAGGGCGATTGCACGGTGATTGCAGCTGCCGCAGCGCCCCGTCTCAGGGCTTCGGCAATCGTCTTTCCTTCGGCAATGGCGGCGAGGTAGCCAGACGCCATGGCGTCGCCCGCACCGGTTACATCCTTCACTTCGCGGATGAGGGGCGGGTGGAGGATTGCTTTTTCATTTCCGTCGAAGGCCACGACTTCGCTTGCGCCGCGGGTGACGACGCCGCCGGAAAGCCTGGCCTTGCGCAGGATATCCGGCCAGTCACGAACGTCAGCGGCCGTCTCGCCGGTGAGCGCGCGCGCTTCCGCCTCGTTCATGAAGAGGATGTCGATGTCGGCCAGCGCCGCTTTCAGCTTCACGGCCTTGGCCGGCGAAATGGCTATGGCCGCCAGCGGTTTTTCGCAGGCGCGGGCAACGAGGCCAAGTGCAGCCAGCGTGTCCTCGGGCAGGTTGGCGTCGCAGAGCAGGATATCGCTTGCGGTGATGGCCTCCCGGACGGCGCGGACCTTGAGCCGGCGCGGCGTGAAGAGCTTGTAGAGATCCATATCGGCGAGCGCGATGACGAGGTTGCCGTCACGCTCCAGAATGGCGGTATAGCTCGGTGTGCGCCGGTCGAGGAAGGTGAACGGCGTGTCCTCCACGCCAGCCTGTCGTGCAGCCTCCGCAACGGCTTCTCCCGTCACGTCGCCGCCCCGCGGGGCGATGATCCTGACTTGAAAGCCGAGCCGGGAGAGATTGCGTGCAGCGTTAAAACCGCCGCCGCCGGCCTCTTCCATCCACGAACCGGGGTTGCTGGCGCCCGGCGCCGTTTCAGTCTCGATCATGCCGCGCCGGTCGATATGCGCGCCGCCCAGAACGAGTATTTTCTTCACGCTTGCGTTTCCCTCTCTGGCGGATGGTAAGGCCGGACGATTCGGCCTAAACTGACGTCTTCATGACCTCGCGTCCGGTTTGCGGCAAGGGGCCGCGCACAGAAAAACGAAAGCAGAACAAACGACTTATCACTATTTGTTTTCAATATGCTGGCTCAGCCTTGTTAAATGAGAACAAATAGAGTACATACCGTTCTCATACTGCTACATTGCCTGTGCGGCTTCAATAACCTAAAGGTGGTTCGGATGGCACAAAATTCTTTGCGTCTCGTAGAGGATAAATCGGTGGATAAAAGCAAGGCACTGGAAGCGGCGCTCTCCCAGATCGAACGGTCGTTCGGCAAGGGATCGATCATGAAGCTCGGTTCCAATGAAAATGTGGTTGAAGTGGAAACCGTTTCGACGGGTTCGCTCAGCCTGGATATCGCGCTCGGCATCGGCGGACTGCCGAAGGGGCGCATCATTGAAATTTACGGTCCGGAAAGCTCGGGTAAAACGACGCTGGCGCTGCAGACCATTGCGGAAGCTCAGAAGAAGGGCGGCATCTGCGCCTTCGTTGACGCCGAACATGCGCTTGATCCGGTCTATGCGCGCAAGCTTGGCGTGGATCTGCAGAGCCTGCTGATCTCGCAGCCGGATACGGGCGAGCAGGCGCTTGAGATCACCGATACGCTGGTGCGCTCCGGAGCGGTCGACGTTCTCGTGGTCGACTCCGTTGCGGCGCTGACGCCGCGGGCGGAAATCGAAGGTGAGATGGGCGACAGCCTGCCGGGTCTTCAGGCGCGTCTGATGAGCCAGGCGCTGCGCAAGCTGACCGCTTCGATCTCCAAGTCGAAGTGCATGGTCATCTTCATCAACCAGATCCGCATGAAGATCGGCGTCATGTTCGGTTCGCCGGAAACGACGACCGGCGGTAATGCGCTGAAGTTCTACGCTTCCGTTCGCCTCGACATCCGCCGTATCGGCGCTGTCAAGGAACGCGAAGAGGTTGTCGGCAACCAGACCCGCGTCAAGGTCGTCAAGAACAAGATGGCGCCGCCTTTCAAGCAGGTGGAATTCGACATCATGTATGGCGAAGGCGTTTCCAAGACCGGTGAGCTTGTCGACCTCGGCGTAAAAGCCGGTATCGTTGAAAAGTCGGGTGCCTGGTTCTCCTATAACAGCCAGCGTCTGGGGCAGGGGCGTGAAAACGCCAAGACCTTCCTGCGCGATAACCCCGATACGGCAAACGAGATCGAGCTGGCGCTGCGCCAGAACGCCGGCCTGATTGCGGATCGTTTCCTGCAGAATGGCGGTCCTGATTCCGGCGATGACGGCGACGGTGACGAAGGCTGATCCTGCCGTCGAGCTTCAGGCATCCATTGCCGGATCGCCTGTCTCGATGTGAATCGAATTGAACGAAACGGGCCGTGCGATTTCTGTCGTATGGCCCTTTTTCTTTGTCGGTACGCCTTCGCCGGTCTCCATGGCTGGACAGGGCAGGATGCGGACGATAAAAGCCATTGATTTTGCAATATAGCCATCATTTCCGATGGCGGTGATGGACTCCAGCTGTGAGCGGTGTGTGGGCATGAGCGGTGTAAATGAAATTCGGTCGACCTTCCTCGACTACTTCAAGAAGAACGGACACGAGATTGTGCCCTCCAGCCCGCTGGTGCCGCGCAACGATCCGACACTGATGTTCACCAATGCCGGCATGGTGCAGTTCAAGAACGTCTTCACCGGTCTGGAAAGCCGTCCTTATTCTACTGCGGCATCCGCGCAGAAATGCGTGCGCGCTGGCGGCAAGCATAATGACCTCGACAATGTCGGTTACACCGCCCGTCACCACACCTTCTTCGAAATGCTCGGCAACTTCTCCTTTGGCGATTATTTCAAGGAAGAGGCGATCACGCACGCCTGGAACCTGATCACCAGGGAATTCGGTATCGACCGCAATCGCCTGCTGGTCACGGTTTATCACACCGACGACGAGGCCTTTAACCTCTGGAAGAAGATCGCCGGTTTCTCCGACGACCGCATCATCCGCATCCCGACCAGCGACAATTTCTGGGCGATGGGCGATACCGGACCCTGCGGCCCCTGTTCCGAAATCTTCTACGACCATGGCGATCATATCTGGGGCGGCCCGCCCGGCTCGCCGGAAGAGGATGGCGATCGCTTCATCGAAATCTGGAATCTCGTCTTCATGCAATATGAGCAGGTGACGAAGGAAGAGCGCATCGACCTGCCGCGCCCGTCGATCGATACCGGCATGGGTCTGGAGCGTATCTCCGCTCTGCTGCAGGGCAAGCATGACAATTACGATACGGACCTGTTCCGCGCACTGATCGCCGCTTCCGTCGAAGCGACGGGTGTTCCGGCTGAAGGCGAAAAGCGCGCCAGCCACCGCGTCATCGCCGACCACCTGCGGTCGTCTGCGTTCCTGATCGCCGATGGCGTGCTGCCGTCCAATGAAGGCCGCGGTTATGTTCTGCGCCGCATCATGCGTCGCGCCATGCGCCATGCCCAACTGCTCGGCGCGCGCGAGCCGCTGATCTACAAGCTGCTGCCGTCGCTGGTGCAGCAGATGGGCCGTGCCTATCCGGAACTCGTGCGTGCCGAAGCGCTGATCTCCGAAACCCTGAAGCTTGAGGAAACCCGTTTCCGCAAGACGCTGGAACGCGGCCTGTCGCTGCTGTCGGATGCCACCTCGACCCTGCACAAGGGCGACATGCTGGATGGCGAGACCGCTTTCAAGCTTTACGACACCTATGGTTTCCCGCTTGACCTGACGCAGGACGCACTGCGCGCCCGCGAAATCGGCGTCGATATTTCCGGCTTCACGGATGCCATGGAGCGCCAAAAGGCGGAAGCCCGCTCGCATTGGGCCGGTTCCGGCGACAAGGCCACCGAAACGATCTGGTTCGAACTCAAGGAAAAGCTCGGTGCCACCGAGTTCCTCGGTTACGACACGGAAACCGCCGAGGGCGTCGTGCAGGCCATCGTCAAGGATGGTAAGGCCGTCGAAAGCGCTGTGGATGGTGAGACCGTGCAGGTCGTGGTCAACCAGACGCCGTTTTATGGCGAGTCCGGCGGCCAGATGGGCGATACCGGCGTCATCTCCGGCGATAATGGCGCTTTTGCCGTTTCCGACACCCAGAAGCGCGGCGAAGGCCTCTTCGTTCATATGGGCACCGTCTCCAAGGGCGGTCTCAAAGTGGGCGATGCCGTTCAGTTGACGGTCGATCATGACCGCCGCTCGCGCCTTCGCGCCAATCACTCCGCCACCCACCTGCTGCATGAGGCCTTGCGCGAAGTGCTGGGCACCCATGTCGCGCAGAAGGGTTCGCTGGTCGCGCCCGAGCGCCTGCGCTTTGACGTTTCACATCCGAAGCCGATGTCGGCCGAGGAGCTGAAGGTCGTCGAAGACATGGCCAACGAAATCGTGTTGCAGAACTCGCCTGTCGTCACCCGCCTGATGAGCGTCGATGACGCCATTGCCGAGGGCGCGATGGCGCTGTTCGGCGAAAAATACGGTGACGAGGTTCGTGTCGTCTCCATGGGCACCGGCCTGCATGGCGCGAAAGCCAACCGTCCTTATTCCGTCGAGCTTTGCGGCGGCACGCATGTGGCTGCGACCGGCCAGATCGGTCTCATCCGCATTCTCGGTGAAAGCGCCGTCGGTGCCGGTGTGCGACGCCTCGAGGCGGTAACTGGCCAGGGCGCGCTTGCCTATCTCGCCGAACAGGACGAGCGGGTAAAGGCGCTCGCCTCGTCGCTGAAGGTTCAGCCGGGCGATGTCCTGTCGCGCGTTGAAGGCCTGCTGGACGAGCGCAAGAAGCTGGAGCGTGAGCTCGCCGATGCCCGCCGGAAGCTCGCCATGGGCGGCGGTTCGGCGGATGCCGGGGCAAGCGACGTCAAGCAGGTCGCGGGCGTCAACTTCCTGGCAAAATCCCTTGCTGGTATCGATGCCAAGGATCTGAAGGGGCTCGCCGACGAGGCCAAGGCCAATCTCGGTTCTGGCGTCGTGCTGCTGATCGCCGTTTCCGAGGATGGCAAGGCAAGCGCTGTCGCCGCCGTGACGGAAGATCTGACGTCCCGTTTCAGCGCCGTCGATATCGTCCGCACTGCTTCCGCCGCACTTGGCGGCAAGGGCGGCGGCGGCCGACCGGACATGGCGCAGGCAGGTGGTCCTGATGGCGCCAAGGCGCAGGAGGCCATCGAAGCGGTGGCAGCGGCTCTGGCGGCCTGATCGACAGAAAAGAGAAGGCGGGATTTTGGCCCGCCTTTTTCTTGTGAATTTCCGTTTGTGGATGGTTCAGGGACTATTCTGCGCTGGGCAGCGCCAAGCCTGCTGGAGCATTTCCAGCCGAAGCGTGTTCGCTTCGGCGTCGGACAATGCGGTAAAAACAAACACTAGAGCATTTCCGGTGATCCCGTGATCACCGGAAATGCTCTAGTCCGTCGCTTTCATATCCTTCACCGCTTCCTCATCGAGCTGCGCGGCCCGCTTAAATGCCGGGCGCTCGGTCAGATGCGCCAAGTAGTCGATGAAGGCCGGGCGTTTTTCAATCGTGCCGAATTGCAGGCCCCAGCCAACATGGGCGCCGACATAGACATCGGCGGCGGTAAAGAGATCGCCGGCGATGAAGCGGTTTTCGCTGACGGCCCGTTCAAGCGTGTTCATCACATCCGCATAGCTGCCGCAGCCGGCCACGCGCAGTTTTTCCTTCGGTACTTCGAAACCCATTGCCTTCATGCTCGCCGCCATTTCCAGCGGGCCTGCGGCAAAGAACATCCAGCGGTAATAGAGCCCGCGTGACTTGGGTGTGGGCGCTAGGTTCGCACCGGGAAAGGCGTCAGCCAGATAGGCGCAGATCGCGGCGGCCTCGGTGACGATGGCATCGCCATGTTTGATGGCGGGCACCTTGGCCATCGGATTGATCAGCCGATAGGCAGGCGATTTCATCGAGGTTTCGAAACGAAGTATCTCGGTTCGATAGGGAACGCCCACTTCCTCGAGCATCCACCGCGCGATACGCCCGCGCGACATGGGGTTGGTGTAAAAGATCAGTTCACTCATGCTCTTTTGCCTCCCCAAGCAAAATCGTCGAAACATCAGGCGAACCCAAAGGGCTTTCGGCCTGCGTTTCATATTTTTAAAGTCCGCAACATCCCGAGCGTCTTTCCAAGATCGCGTGGATGCTACGATGAACGTTTGACTGTGTCGGGCAAGTTGTGTGCAAGTAGATGCTGTTTAATCTTAGTCTTATTGTCCTGCTGGCCCTGGACACGCAGAATCAAATTCTGCGCTTAGTGCAACCGCTAATCAAGATGCCGTGAACAAAAAGAAATCTGCGTTGTGTCAGAGTTTTTTCTCTTGGCTCAACCAGCCGACACGTAACGATATTTGTTCGCTATCTGGTTGTCCATTTCGGTTCTATTGAACGAATGCCTCGTCTATACCGTGCAAATAAAAAACCCGGCACTGAGGCCGGGTTTTGACGTCTTGGGAAAGCAGGCTTAGGCAGCCATAGCCTTCTTGAGGTTTTCGTCGATCTTGTCGAGGAAGGCGGTGGTGGAGAGCCAGGGCTGGTCCGGGCCGATGAGGAGCGCGAGGTCCTTTGTCATGTAGCCGCTTTCGACGGTATCGACGCACACGGTCTCGAGCGTTGCCGCGAACTTTGCCAGTTCCGCATTGTCGTCCAGCTTGGCGCGGTGGGCGAGGCCACGGGTCCAGGCGAAGATGGAAGCGATCGAGTTGGTCGAGGTTTCCTGACCCTTCTGGTGCTGGCGGTAGTGGCGCGTGACCGTGCCGTGTGCCGCTTCGGCTTCGACCGTACGGCCATCGGGGGACAGAAGAACCGAGGTCATCAGGCCGAGCGAGCCGAAGCCCTGAGCAACCGTGTCCGACTGAACGTCGCCGTCATAGTTCTTGCAGGCCCAGATGTAGCCGCCAGACCACTTCAGCGCGGAAGCGACCATGTCGTCGATGAGGCGGTGCTCATAGGTGATGCCGATTTCGTCGAACTGCTTCTTGAATTCGGTCTGGTAGACTTCTTCGAAGATATCCTTGAAGCGGCCGTCATAGGCCTTGAGGATGGTGTTCTTCGTGGAGAGGTAAACCGGCCACTTGCGCATCAGGCCATAGTTCATGGAGGCGCGGGCGAATTCGCGGATGGATTCGTCAAGGTTGTACATGGCAAGAGCCACGCCGGCGCTCGGAGCGTCGAAAACGTCCTTTTCGATAACCTGGCCGTCTTCACCGACGAACTTGATCGTCAGCTTGCCCTTGCCGGGGAATTTGAAATCGGTTGCCTTGTACTGGTCACCGAAAGCGTGGCGGCCGACAACGATCGGCTTCGTCCAGCCCGGAACGAGGCGCGGAACGTTCTTGCAGATGATCGGCTCGCGGAAGATGACGCCGCCCAGAATGTTGCGGATGGTGCCGTTCGGGCTCTTCCACATTTGCTTCAGGCCGAATTCCTCGACGCGCTGCTCATCCGGGGTGATGGTGGCGCACTTGATGCCAACGCCGTGCTTCTTGATGGCGTGGGCCGCGTCAACCGTGACCTGATCGTTGGTGGCGTCGCGGTTTTCAACTGAGAGGTCGTAATATTCGATGTCGAGATCGAGGTATGGCAGGATCAGCTTGTCCTTGATGAGCTGCCAGATGATACGGGTCATTTCGTCGCCGTCGAGATCGACGACTGGATTGGCTACCTTGATCTTTGCCATGAATTCCTCACCTTCGAAGCTGTGGCGCCTGTTGACGCCCATAGTCGGAAAAATATCCGGTGGGGCTATAGCATCGCACGCGCCTGAGGCAAAGCCATGGGGGGCGCTTTTTTGGCGCAGCGCAATAACGCTTTGCGCATTGCCAAACCATAATGCCGGAATACAGTCAGGCGAATCGCTTCGCCCGTCTCTGGGCCTCTACCGGGATCATATCATGCGGAAAATTCTGCTTCTGTCTGCCGCCGCCCTCTTTTCCCACGCCGCCCTCGCCGCCGGTCCCACCGATCCCGTCCAGAAGGTGATGGACATCACCGTCAAGAACTGGTCCGGCGATGCGGAAAACTGGAAATACATATTCGACGAGGACATGCTGACGAGCCTCTTCAGCAAGGAGTTCGTCGCGCAATACCGCGAAGCCTCCAAGAAGCCGGCTTACGAGGCCGAAAGCGGCGAGAAGGGCGATCCATTCGGTTATGATGTCGTGACCAACTCGCAGGATGGCTGCCCGCTGCAGGATGTGTCCGTGACGGCGGGCGCGGTGAAGGATGGCGTGACTGACGTGACGGCCAAATTCAAGCTCTGGGCCTGCATGGATGAGGCGGAGATGAAGGCGACCGTGGACGAGGTGCATTTCGATGTGATCGAGGAGGAGGGCCGGCCTGTCATCAGCGACATTCACCGGGTGGGCGACGAAGGCCGGGACTCGCTGCGTGAGGAGATGGCGAACATCATCAAGGGGGAGTAATGGGTCCCGTTTGAGCCGGTGGAGAGTGATGCGAGGTTTTCGCCACACTGCCCGTCATCCTCGAGCTTGGCCAGAGGATCCATTGATTTCAACGGGTTGTGGATCCTCGGTTCAAGCCCGAGGATGACGGGGTAGCGGTGTTGCTCTCATCTCCAGCAAAGCCGAGCGGGTGTGCGCTCTCTCCGACTTTGATTTTAGCGGCAATCTGTGCCAGTGAAGCGCGCTTTACGGTATCGGCGTCAAAGTCTATGCCGCGCTTCTAAAAAAACGGACAAACAACGATGGCAGGCACAAACAGCGAGCTTGAACTTCTGGCGGAAGGCCCGGCGATCATTCTGGTCGAACCGCAGCTTGGCGAAAATATCGGTATGGTGGCGCGGGCGATGGCCAATTTCGGGCTTGCCGAGCTGCGCCTCGTCAACCCGCGTGATGGCTGGCCAAGCGAAAAGGCGCGCTCCGCCGCTTCCAAGGCCGATCACGTCATCGACGCGACGACGGTGTTCGATACCCTGGAAGAGGCGATCAAGGATCTCAATTTCGTTTATGCCACGACCGCGCGCGAGCGTTATGGGTTCAAGCCGGTACGATCGCCGGTCACTGCGGCCGATACGCTCAGGGCAAAATTCAAGGCGGGCGAAAAGACAGGCATCCTGTTTGGTCGTGAACGCTGGGGCCTGACCAATGAGGAAGTGGCGTTGGCCGATGAGATCGTGACATTTCCGGTCAACCCCGCCTTTGCATCGCTCAATATTGCGCAGGCCGTGCTCCTGATGTCCTATGAGTGGATGAAGTCAGGCATGGACGATCTGGGCGAGACGCTTTTCCAGTCCGTCGAGCAGCGGCCTTCGACCAAGGAGCAGGTTTTTGGCCTGTTCGAACATCTCGAGGAAGCGCTGGATGCGCGCGGTTATTTCCATCCCGCTGAAAAAAAGCCGAAAATGGTCGACAATCTGCGTGCCGTGCTGTCGAGACGCGGTTTTTCCGAGCAGGAAATCAGTGTTTTCCGCGGCGTGATCAATTCGCTCGACCGTTTTCCCCGGCAGTGGCCGAAGCAGGCCGGTCGGGCAACGGGGCCATCGGCCGAGGGAGCAGGGGAGAATGCTGAAGACGAGTGAGGCGGCCACCGACGTGCTGAAGCCGGTGCTGGTGTTCGATTCCGGCATTGGCGGGCTGACTGTGCTGCGCGAAGCGCGCGTGCTGATGCCCGAGCGCGGCTTCATCTATGTGGCCGACGACGCCGGTTTTCCCTATGGAGGCTGGGAGGAGGAGGCGCTCAGGGCGCGCATTCTCTCGCTTTTTGAAAAACTGCTGCAGGATTTCAGCCCGGAAGTCTGCGTCATTGCCTGCAATACCGCCTTCACGCTTGCCGGTGCCGATCTGCGTGCCCGGTTTCCGCAGATGACCTTTGTCGGAACAGTACCCGCCATCAAACCGGCGGCGGAGCGCACCCGTTCCGGCCTCGTCTCCGTTCTGGCGACGCCCGGCACCGTCAAGCGTGCCTATACGCGCGATCTCATCCAGTCCTTCGCGACGCAATGCCATGTCCGCCTTGTCGGCTCGGAAAACCTTGCGCGCATGGCCGAAAGCTGGATCAGGGGGGAGCCGGTGTCGGAAGAGGCGGTGCTTGCCGAAATCGAACCCTGTTTTATCGAAAGCGATGGAAAACGCACCGATATCGTCGTTCTCGCCTGCACCCACTATCCTTTCATGGCCAACGTGTTTCGCCGTCTGGCGCCCTGGCCGGTAGACTGGCTCGATCCCGCCGAGGCAATTGCAAGACGTGCCCGTCATCTGGTGCCGATGCCCCAGGATGCCGAACACCCCGATGGATTCGACTTCGCCGTCTTCACATCTGGCAAGCCGGACTTTGCCACGCGGCGGCTGATGCAGGGTTTTGGCCTCAGCGTCTCCGTGTCCTGATTTCCCTTCCATGAGTCTGTTGCATTTTTGCATCTTTTTTGCGACTCTTTACAATTCGAGATTGCGACCTCTTGTCGCGCCGGATTTCCTGTGTAAGGTGTTTCTCGTCTGTAACCGCTATAAATGGAGGCGTGGAATGACCAATGACATGAATATGCGCCTTAACGGCATGTCTGGCCTTTCCGGCATGAATATCGGCGGTTATGGGATGCGAGGCATCTCCCTCCGATAAGGCTTAGGCCTGATTTCCCTGCCGTTTGGCGTTTTCATTTCGTTCGACATGTGACCTGCGCGTTTGTGCGGCATCTTTGCTGCGCCCGTCGTTTCGTCCTGTCGTTTTTCATCGATAAAGGACCTGGCCGCTTTGCCGCGCCGGGATGGATTTCCCATGCAAAAAAATCAACCACTGGTAGCATATGCGCTGCCGGATGCGGTGGACCGTCTGTTCGTCACATTCGGCGTCTGGAAAACTCTCAAAGCGGTTCTCATTGCCGCTGTCGTGCCCCGCGCGCCACCAACTGACCCCGCCGATCTGCCGGAGCGCCTTCTGGTCGATATCGGCCTCGACCCTTCGCGCGTGAAGCGGCGGCGAGACTGGGAAACGCCCTACTGGGCGCCGCGGTTTTGACAATGGTGGCCTCTTCCGCACGCACATGCGGGAGAGGCCGGTCCCAGTTTGACCGCGGATTACGGAGAAACTCGTACCGGGACGTTTCCCGGGGGCATTAGGAGAGAGCTGCACAGCTCGTACAATCCGGCTTGAAGCAAAACATTTTCCGTGGCTTGCTCAAGACTCGGGATAGAGGAGATTCATCATGCCATTGGAAAACTGGCTGGCCTTCGTGGCCGCGTCCGCCATCATGCTTGCCATTCCAGGACCGACGATCCTGCTGGTCATTTCTTATGCGCTGGGCCATGGCCGCAAGGCGAGCACGGCAACGGTGACAGGCGTGGCGCTCGGCGATTTCACCGCCATGACGGCCTCGATGTTGGGGCTTGGGGCGCTGCTCGCCACATCCGCAGCGCTTTTTACCGGGCTGAAATGGATCGGTGCGGCTTACCTCATCTATCTCGGCATCAAGCTGTGGCGTTCGCCGGTTGGTGGCGAAGGTACTGATGGAACCGGCGTGACGGGCCGGGAAAGACCGCTCAAAATCTTCCTGCATGCCTATATCGTTACCGCGCTTAACCCGAAGAGCATCGTGTTCTTCGTGGCCTTTTTGCCGCAGTTTCTGGTGCCGACATTGCCGTTCTGGCCGCAGGTGCTGATTTTCGAGGCGACGTTCCTTGTGCTTGCCACTGTCAACGCGGCGCTTTATGGACTTCTGGCAAGTGCCGCCCGTAATACGATCCGCAAGCCGAAGGTTCAGCGGATTGTCAACCGCACGGGCGGTGGCCTCCTGATCGGCGCTGGTCTCGTTGCCTTTGGCTGGAAGAGGGCGGCCAGCGTATGACGCCCTCCATCGACTGACATTCGGACATAATAAAATGGCATTGCCGCATATACTTCTGGCCCTGGTTACCGTGTTTTTGTGGGGCTTCAACTTCGTTGTCATCAAGATCGGCGTCAACGATATGCCGCCGCTGTTTTTGACGGGGGTTCGTTATCTCTTTGCGGCAGTGCCACTGGTGTTTTTCCTGCCCAGGCCCAATGTGCCCTGGCGGCATATGATCGTTTACGGCATGGCCATGGGTTTTGTGCAGTTCGGCCTGCTTTATCCGGCCATCAAGCTTGGGCTGCCAGCGGGGCTTGCTTCGCTCGTCATGCAGTCGCAGGCCTTTTTCACGCTGGCGCTTGCCGTGGTGTTCCTCGGGGAACGGCCGTTGCCGTCGCAAATCCTCGGTGCAATCATCGCTTTTGGCGGGCTTGCGGTCATCGGCGTCGAGCGCATGACGGCGGCGGCGCTGGTGCCGCTTCTGATGGGCGTCGGTTCCGCCATTGCCTGGGCCTGCGGTAACATCGTCAATCGCCGCATCGGCCAGGTCAATGCGGTCTCCTTCGTTGCCTGGACGAGCCTTGTGCCTGTTCTGCCGTTGATCCTGCTTTCGCTCGTGGTGGAGGGTCCTCGGGCGATAGTCGATGGGGTGGTCAATGCGACGCCGACCATGGCGTTCGTGGTGATCTATATGGCCTATGGTGCGACAATCGTCGGCGCTGGTATCTGGAGCTATCTGCTTCTGCGGTATCCGGCTGGAACGGTGGCGCCGTTTTCTCTGCTGGTGCCCGTTGTTGGTTTCATCAGCGCCTATCTCGCTTTTGCGGAACATATCACAGTCTTCGAAGTGGCCGGCGCAGCGCTCGTGATTCTCGGGCTGGCGCTCAATGTCTTCGGGCGGCGTATTGCCTTTGCCCGCGCCTGGCGCCGTCCTGCTTAGGCCGGAACGCAAATGCCTGTGCATTACCGGCATAGGCGAGACGCAATCGACGATTTTTTGGTAAAGAGCATGTTCGGCCGCCGCGAGGGGAATCGGCCGGATCTGAGGCAGTACGAGGAACGGAACATTGCAGGTCGGCATCGACATGGGAACTCTATCGGGCGGGCAGCAGGCCAAGCTCGATATTGAAGAATTGCTTGCGACGCGTTTGCTGGTGCAGGGCAATTCCGGTTCCGGCAAGTCGCATCTGCTGCGCCGGCTGCTCGAGCAATCGGCGCCATGGGTGCAGCAGGTCATCATCGATCCCGAGGGTGATTTTGTTACGCTGTCCGATAAATTCGGCCATGTGGTCGTGGATGGCGAGCGCACGGAAGCCGAGCTCGCGGGCATCGCCAACCGCATTCGCCAGCATCGTGTTTCCTGCGTGCTGACGCTGGAAGGTCTCGATATCGAACAGCAGATGCGGGCGGCCGCTGCTTTCCTCAACGGCCTGTTCGATGCCGATCGCGAATTCTGGTATCCGGTGCTTGTGGTGGTGGATGAAGCGCAGATGTTTGCGCCGTCGGTTGCCGGTGAAGTCACGGAAGATGCACGCAAGGCTTCGCTTGGCGCGATGACCAATCTGATGTGCCGTGGCCGTAAGCGTGGCCTTGCCGGCGTCATCGCCACGCAGCGACTGGCCAAGCTTGCCAAGAACGTGGCCGCGGAAGCGTCCAACTTCCTGATGGGCCGTACCTTCCTCGATATCGATATGGCGCGCGCTGCCGATCTGCTCGGCATGGACCGGCGGCAGGCGGAAATGTTCCGCGATCTCCAGCGCGGCAATTTCGTGGCGCTCGGCCCGGCACTTTCGCGCCGTCCGCTGCCCATCGTCATCGGGGCGGTGGAAACCTCGGCGCGCTCTTCTTCACCGAAGCTGATGCCGCTGCCGGATGCGCCGCAGGACGTCGAAGACCTGATCTTTACGCCGGACCCGGAAGAATTCACCCGCGCCGCGGTGCGCCGTACGCCGCCTGCACCGCGCCCGACCAACGATATTCTCGCCGAGCTTTCCCGCTCGACGCCCGCTGCCGTTGGCCCTTCGTCTGAGCCGTCGCTCCGGGCTGGCCAGCCTGAGATGGCACCGGAGGAGCGTGAGGAGAAGATCGCAGCGGTGCTTGTCGAAATTCTCGATGACCCTCAATCCGCCTATCGTACCGATGCCGTGCTTTATCAGGATTTTCTGGTGCGCGCCCGCATGCGCCGCATTCCCGGCACGCCGATGACGCTGGCGGAGTTCCGCCGGCAGGTGGCGATTGCCCGTTCAGGCGTTGATGCGGCAATGGCGGCAAGCGAAGGCTGGGAGAAGGCGCTGGAATTGTCGATGTCGGTCTCCGATGACCTGCAGGGCGTTTCCTGCTACTCGTCAAGGCAGCGCTCGGCGAGGAACCTTGCCCGTCCGATGCCCGAATCGCCCGCGCCTACGGCACCCATTCCGCCCGCCGCGCGCGGCGTCTCCTTAGTTATTTCGAGGAGAAGGAGCTTGTGGTGGTGCATGCCGATTTCTCCGGCAAGCGTATCGTGGCATTTCCCGATCTCGACGCAAAAACCGCGCCCGGCGATGCGGATGCGGCTGAGGATGATGCAAGGCTGGCGGCGGAGTGAGGGTGCGGCGGGTTTGTTTGCGTCGATTTATTCCCCCGTCATGCCGGACTTGATCCGGCATCCAGCCACGGCGCGTCTGCGTCGTGAGAAGAGTCTATTGCGATCAAGGACTTGACCGCACTTAATCCCGGATCAAGTCCGGGGTGACGGCGTGTGAGGAGGCGTTTCCGCCTCCTCATTGCTTGACCTTACTCGATGGCTTTCGCTTCCTTGCGTGTCGCGATCAGCGAACCGACGACGCCGGTGACGAGAATGGCGACGGTGACACCCAGCGAAACGGCCGGCGGAATCTTGGCGATGCCGAGCATGTCAGCGACGAAGATTTTCGAACCGACAAAGACCAGAACCGCAGCCAATGCATATTTCAGATAGGCGAAGCGGTGGATCAGGGCGGCAAGCGCAAAATAGAGGGCGCGCAGGCCGAGGATCGCGAAGATGTTCGAGGTATAGACGATAAACGGATCGGTGGTGATCGCGAAGATTGCGGGGATCGAATCGACGGCAAAGATGAGGTCGGCGATTTCGACCATGATGAGCGCCAGGAAGAGCGGCGTCACGAAGGTCTTCAGTTTTCCGGTTGTCTCATCGGTTTCCTTGACGAAGAACTTTTCGCCATGCAGCCTGTTTGTCACCGGCAGGTGACTGCGCAGGAATTTCAGGATGCGGTTGTTGCCGATGGCGTTCTCGTCATGGTCGGAGGAAAACAGCATCTTGAGGCCGGTAAAGACGAGGAAGGCCGCAAAGAGGTAAAGCACCCAGTGGAAGTTTTCGACGATGGCCGCGCCGCCGGCAATCATGATGCCGCGCAGGACGATAACGCCGAGGATACCCCAGAGCAGCACGCGGTGCTGGTATTGGCGCGGAATGGCAAAATAGGAGAAGATCATGGCGATGATGAAGATATTGTCCATCGCCAGGCTTTTTTCGACCACGAAGCCCGTGACATATTCCATGGCGGACTGCTGGCCGGACTGATACCAAATCCAGCCACCAAAGGCGAGGCCGATGGCAATATAGAAGCCTGACATCAGCAGGCTTTCACGAACGCCGATTTCCTTGGAATTCTTATGAAGTACGCCGAGATCGAGCGCGAGCAGGCCAAGGACAAGAGAAATGAAGACACCCCACATCCAGGTGGGTGTGCCGAGAAAATCCGATAGAAGAAAGTCCATCAGTCAACCTTTAGCCGGACGAGGTTGGCTTTGCGGATGGGGAACGCGTGTCAAGAATATACGTGGGCCCCAACCTTAACAAACTCGACATCACGTGTTGTCCGGTAACACGCCAGAGGGGCCCGAGTTCTGATCACGACGAAGAGATGGGTGGGCGCTTTTGCTTTTCAAGGGCAGACTTTAGAAAAAAGCGAAAGGCCTTGTTTGACAAAACCGTGAAAGCTCTGTAGAAGCCGCCCCAACGCCGGGCAGTGATGTCCGGTGTGTTTTGTTGACTGCCCTGCAGTTTAAGAACTGACGTTCGGCGGTCAATATCACCGACATGTCCCGTGGTTTCTCCATTCGCATGTGAGAAGCCTGTCAGAGGCCCTGCAACGGGCCTCAGAGGAGGGCGTGTTTCCTTAACCCGGTTTGGCAACAAGCCGGTATAAACCTTTGAGAAGGAAATACGATGAGCAAGCGCGAATCGGCTAAGTATAAAATCGACCGCCGCATGGGCGAAAACATCTGGGGCCGTCCGAAGTCCCCGGTTAACCGTCGCGAATACGGCCCGGGCCAGCACGGCCAGCGCCGCAAGGGCAAGATGAGCGACTTCGGCACGCAGCTGCGCGCCAAGCAGAAGCTCAAGGGCTACTACGGCGAACTGCGCGAAAAGCAGTTCCGCGCTACCTTCGACGAAGCAAACCGTCGCAAGGGCGATACCTCTGAAAACCTGATCGGCCTGCTCGAGTCGCGTCTGGACGCCATCGTCTACCGCGCCAAGTTCGTTCCGACCGTTTTCGCGTCGCGCCAGTTCATCAACCATGGCCACGTCACGGTTAACGGCGTTCGCGTCAACATCGGTTCTTACCGCTGCAAGCCGGGCGACGTTATCGAAGTTCGCCAGAAGTCCAAGCAGCTCGTAACCGTTCTGGAAGCCGTTCAGCTCGCTGAACGCGACGTTCCTGACTACATCGAAGTTGACCACAACAAGATGGTTGCGACCTACGCTCGCGTTCCGTCGCTCTCCGACGTTCCTTACCCGGTCGTCATGGAACCGCATCTGGTCGTCGAATTCTACTCGCGTTAATCGACGCGTTTCAGTATTCAGGAAGCCGCCCTTCGGGGCGGCTTTTTTGTTTGCTGGGGAAGGCTTTGCATGCAGGACATTCAGGGTATCGTCGATTCCATCCATGACAGCATGCTGCCGAGGCTGGGCGAGGGGAAGGTTGCGGATTACATTCCCGAACTCGCCAAGGTCGATCCCAACCAGTTCGGCATCGCCATCACCACGGTCGATGGAACGACTTATACGGCTGGCAATGCGCTGACGCCGTTTTCGATCCAGAGCATTTCCAAGGTCTTCATGCTGACGCTGGCGCTCGGCAAGGCCGGTGAGACGGTATGGAACCGGGTGGGTCGCGAACCGTCGGGATCGTCCTTCAACTCCATAGTCCAGCTGGAGCACGAGCACGGAATTCCCCGCAACCCCTTCGTGAATGCCGGGGCGATCGTGGTGACCGATATCGTTTTGTCCGGCCATCAGCCGCGCGAGGCGATCGGCGAGCTCCTGCGGTTCGTGCGGTATCTCGCTGATGATGACACGATCAGCATCGACGATACGGTGGCGAAATCCGAGCAGGCGACGGGTTTCCGCAATTTCGCGCTCGCCAATTTCATGCGCTCCTTCGGCAATCTGCATCACCCCGTGGAATATACGCTCGGGGTCTATTTCCATCAGTGCGCGCTTTCCATGACCTGCGCGCAGCTATCCCGGGCTGGCCTGTTTCTGGCCAATCGCGGCCGCAACCCGCTGACGGGGCATACCGTCGTGTCGGACCGGCGCGCAAGGCGCATCAATGCGCTGATGCTGACCTGCGGTCATTATGACGGGTCGGGCGATTTCGCCTATCATGTCGGCCTGCCGGGAAAGAGCGGCGTCGGCGGCGGCATCATGGCGGTGGCACCCGGCAAGGCATCGATCGCGGTCTGGTCGCCGGGCCTCAACAAGGTCGGCAACTCGGCGCTCGGGTCACATGCGCTGGAAATGCTGGCGACGAAAACAGGTTGGTCGGTATTCGGGGCTTGATCTTCCGGGCGGATGGGAGCATTGCCTGCATGGATAACGGCAGTCGTGCCGGAGCGAGCGGATGATGAATATTCTCACCAGGGTCGATGACATCGCGGAAAAGATCGGGGCAGATCAGGAATCGCCGGAAGAAGCTGGCAGTTCGCATCCGCTATTTGACAATGCACCGCGCTCCGTCTCCTTCAACAAGCTGCGCAAGCGGCTGCTGCGCAATGTGCGTCAGGCCTTTGAAGATTTCGACATGCTGAAAGGCCAGAAGCGCTGGCTGGTCGGCCTTTCCGGTGGCAAGGACAGCTACGGGCTTTTGGCGCTGCTGCTCGATCTCAAATGGCGCGGCCTGCTGCCCGTTGAACTGATCGCCTGCAATCTGGATCAGGGCCAGCCTAATTTCCCCAAGCATGTCTTACCGGAGTATCTGGCGAAGATCGGCGTTGCCCATCGCATCGAATATCGCGACACCTATTCGGTGGTGAAGGAGAAGGTGCCCTCCGGCGGCACTTACTGTTCGCTCTGTTCGCGGCTCAGGCGCGGCAATCTTTACCGCATCGCGCGGGAGGAGGGCTGCGACGCGCTGCTGCTCGGCCATCACCGTGAGGATATTCTCGAGACCTTCTTCATGAACTTCTTCCATGGCGGACGTCTGGCCGGCATGCCGGCAAAGCTTTTGAATGACGAGGGTGACCTGATGGTCATGCGCCCGCTTGCCTATTGCGCCGAAGAAGACATGGCGAAATTTGCGGCCGCAATGGAGTTTCCGATCATCCCCTGCGACCTTTGCGGCTCGCAGGACGGACTTCAGCGCAACGCCATGAAGGAAATGCTGGCGGATATCGAGCGGCGTATGCCCGGTCGGAAGGATGTGATGCTGCGGGCGCTGGCGCATGTGAACCCTTCCCATCTCCTCGACCCCAGACTTTTTGATTTTTCGGCGCTTTCTGTCACGGGGGCGTCATCTGAAGAGCCTAGGGAGGCCCACCCTCCCTTATGAAGAAGTGCCCCGCGCGATGACCCTTTCCGATAAAGATATCGATTTCCTCGTTGCCACCGTTGCCGCAGCCGGTACGGATGAAATCATGCCCCGCTTCAGGAACCTGAGCGCTGGCGCCATCTCCGAAAAGACATCCGCCGTCGATCTCGTCACCGAGGCGGATGTTCTGGCCGAAAAGCTGATAACCGCAGCGCTGCTCGAGCGGTTTCCAAAGGCGCATATTGTTGGCGAAGAGGCCTGTGACGCGGATCATTCCGTCATTCCCGCCCTTGCCGACGCGCCGCTTGCCTTCGTGATCGATCCCATCGACGGCACCTTCAATTACGCTTCCGGCTTTCCCGCCTTCGGTACGCTGCTTGCGGTCACCGTCAAGGGTGAGACCGTGGCTGGACTTATCCACGATCCCGTCATGGGGGACACCATCATTGGTCTGAAAGGCGAGGGCGCCTATCTCCACCGCAAGAACGGATCGCAGGCAAAGCTAAAGGTTGCCGATCCCGCGCCACTGTCCGACATGGTCGGCCTCTTTTCGTGGGGCCACAGCCATCCGGATCGCCGGCCGGTGATCGCCGCCAATATGGCGAAGATAAAGATGGCATTGTCGCTTAACTGCTCCGCACATGAATATTGGCTCGCTTCCGCCGGCAATCTTCATTTCATCGGCCATGAAAAGCTGATGCCGTGGGATCACCTTGCAGGCGTGCTCATCCATCAGGAAGCGGGTGGCTACACGGCGCGTTTCGACAACACGCCCTATCGGCCCGGCCAGACCACCGGGGGCATACTTTCTGCTCCCGACAAGGAAAGCTGGAAGATGCTGCGGCGGGAAATCGTCGCCTTATAAGATTTATGCTCAAATGGAAGGATCTCGCCCATGGCTCTCGAACTCGACATCGCCTCTCTTGCCAATGCGCTTCAGGAGGCTGCTGCGGTTGAAATCCTGCCGAGGTTCCGCAATCTGGGCGATGGCGACGTCAGGATCAAGACCGAAGCGATCGACCTGGTTACCGAGGCTGACGAGGCCGCAGAGCGGTTGATCCGCGCCCGCGTGCAGGAGATCATGCCGGATGCTCTGTTCATCGGCGAGGAGGCTGTGGCGGCCGATGCTTCGCTGCTTGGCAAGCTTGCCGATGCCGATCTGGCTGTCGTGGTCGATCCGATCGATGGCACCTATAATTTTGCGTCCGGCCTGCCGCTTTTCGGCGTGATGATGAGCGTCATCTCCAAGGGCGAGACTGTCGCCGGCCTGATCTTCGATCCCATGGGCAATGACTGGGCCATTGCCGAAAAGGGCTCCGGCGCATGGCTGTGCAGCGCCGATGGCGCGCAGACGCAGATGTCGGTCGTGCCGGCGCCGGAACTGTCGCAGATGGTGGGTATCGCCAATACCGGTTATTTCGACGTGGAGACGCGCCGCAAGATTCTGGTGAACCTGGCCGATGTGCGGCTCTTCACCAGCTATCGCTGCGCCGCGCATGAGTATCGCCTGTTTTGCGGCGGCCACATGCATTTCCTGATGTATAACAAGCTGATGCCCTGGGACCACTTGGCCGGCACATTGATCTCGCAGGAATCGGGCGCCTATGCCGCCCGCCTTGATGGCTCGCCTTATCTGCCACGCCATGTGGATGGCGGGCTGCTGCTGGCGCCTAATCAGGAGACGTGGGAATTGCTGCGCGAGAAGATTTTCACGGTCTGAGGTTCCGGATTTGTGGGGTGCACAACCTTCACCGTCATGCCGGACTTGATCCGGCATCCAGCTGCGGCGCGTCTGCGCGGCGGAAGGACCTTTTTCAGCCCAAGGACTTGGGCTGGCTGAACCCCGGATCAGCTCCGGGGTAACGGCCGTCGGCGAGACCCACCAGCAAACAAAAAAGGGCGCGGAACAGAATTCCGCGCCCTTTTATTTTTCCACGTCCCTTAGCGGATCGGCTTGTTGTGGGCATGAAATAACACACCCTTTTCGCCGATCAGTACAAAGATCAGGCCGATGATGGAGACGACGAAGAAACCTGCCACCATTGGCAGTGCGGTACCATCGAAAGCCTGGCCGATGGCGGCGCCGATCAGCGAACCGCCAATGGTTCCCATGAAGCCAATCACCGAGGAGGCCGTGCCGGCGACGTGGCCAAGCGGTTCCATCGCCAGCGAGTTGAAGTTCGAGCCGATCCAGCCGAACTGGAACATGGCAAGTGCGAAGAACACGATGAAGATGGCGAAAGGCATCGGATCCGGTCCCAGCACCTGCACCACAAGCCAGATGAAGGTGATGGCGATGAAGCCGAGCAGCGACCCGTGCGACAACTTGCGCATGCCGAACCTTCCGACAAGCCTCGCATTGATGAAGGACGAAAAGGCCATGAACAGGGCGACGCCGGCAAATGCCGCCGCGAACCATGGACCAAGGCCGTAAATGCCCTTGTAGACCTGTTCAGCGGAATTGATGAAGCCGAACAGCGCACCGAAGATGAAGGTGCTGGAGAGCGTGTAGCAAAGCGCAATGCGGTTGGTGAGCACGATCTTGAAACCGCCGAGCACCGAACGGGCGGTGAAAGGGCGGACATCGTCCGGATGCAGGGTCTCAGGCAGGCGGAAATACATCCAGGCCGTTACCACGGCAGCGATGCCGGCCATGAAGGCAAAGATAAGGTGCCAGTTTCCGAAGAAGAGCACGATCTGGCCAGTGCCGGGCGCGATGACCGGAACAACCATGAAAACCATCATGATCAGCGACATGACTTCAGCCATCTGTCGGCCGCCATAGATGTCGCGGACGATCGAGATGGTGATGACGCGTGTTGCCGCAGAACCGATGCCCTGAATGAAACGCAGGAGCAGCAGGCCGGAGAAGGACGGCACGAAAACGACCGCAAGCGCTGAAACGATGTAGATCGCGAGACCAAAGAGCATCGGCTTGCGGCGACCGAAACGGTCCGAGATCGGCCCATAGAGAAGCTGGGCGACGCCGAAACCGAGAAGGTAGGCCGAAATGACATATTGGCGATGGTTTTCATTCTCGACGCCCAGCGAGGCGCCGATTTCCTGAAGCCCGGGCAGCATGATATCGATGGCGAGCGCGTTCAACGCCATCAGCATTGCGGCCAGCGCAATGAATTCCGTACGCCCCATCGAGCCTGCGCGCGAAGCGGTGGATTGTGAAAGATTTGTCACAGGATTGCCCCAAAAAGAACGGCAAAGGCGTTGCATGAAGCAACGCCTGGCATAAATTTCTGACAATCAGGGTGGGCCGGATGAACCGGCCGAAATCAGGCCGCGCCGCGGACGCTGATACCCTGTTCTTGGAAGTGGCTCTGCAATTCGCCAGACTGGAACATCTCCCTCACGATGTCACAGCCGCCAACGAACTCACCCTTGACGTAGAGCTGCGGGATCGTCGGCCAGTTGGAATAGTCCTTGATGCCCTGACGGATGTCGGCATCGGCAAGCACATTGATGCCCTTGTAGTCGACGCCGAGATAATCGAGGATCTGTACCACCTGGCCGGAAAAACCGCATTGCGGGAATTGCGGGGTGCCCTTCATGAAAAGAACGATGTCGTTGCTCTTCACTTCGCTGTCGATCATGTCGTGAATGCCGCTCATAGGCCTATTCCTTTCACATGCGGTTCAAGGCCGCTGCTTTCTGTTAGCCTCTAAATAACATGTCGTGGCGCGATTTCCACCCGTCGGAAGGAAAAAATGCGTGCCTCCTGCAACGCATGACGCGCCAAAAAACGGTCTTCCGACGCCTAGCGATATCTCTGCCGGCTGCGCGCGGCGGCGGTGCGTCTTTTGCTGACCTGTTTTTTGGCCGGCTTCGGTTTGACTGCGGCCTTGATTGCGGCTTCCAGAACGGAGCCGACAATACCGCCGGCGAGAGAACCGGTGCTTTTCGTTCGGCGTGCGCGGCGTGTCTTGCGGATGCCGGTCTTGGTGAGGACTTCCGACAAAGCGCCCTTGACGACGCCGTTTATCAGTTGATCGACGATGCCAGACAAATTTTCTCCGCCTTTAAATAAATCATATTTCCGTCGCGATTTTTACTATACGTGCATCGCCCACTGTATCAAGCGATCCTTTCGGGTGCCTCCAGCCCGAAGGTTTATGCATGCCGACCGTCACGTCACGACTTGTCCTTTATTTCCCGGGTTTCGATCCGCTGGATGCCGCTGCCCATCATCTGCGTTATCAGCGTGCCGCCGCGCTGGCAGGAAAAACATGGGCCGTCGATTATGCAGTGGGGCCGCTGGAGAACAGGCCGGGCGGCGAAACATTTACCGTGGAATCCTCGTCAGGCGATTGGCGGACGCGTTCGGACATCATCGTCTATGATCATAATGCCGTCATCTCACAATTGCGGAATGCGCCGGTCTGGCGGCAGATCTGGCAGGGCTTCAAGGCGGGAGCGGGCATTATCGGTGAGGGGGGCGCGGCGCGCTACTTCCGCCATGCATGGCGTTTTGGGCTGTTCTTTATTTTTCCGTTCCTGCTGATGCTTGCCGGTGGCGTGCTTGCGGCGGTGATTAGCCTGTCGCCCTGGCTTTTCGCTTTACCGCTGTGGCTGCTGGTGGCCAGCGTTCCGGCTGCAGCCCTGTTTTTCACCAAGGCTTTCCTGCCGTTTGCCGAGCGCTTTCACACCCTGCATCTTTATGCGGACTGGCGGTTCGCACTCGCAGTCGGCCGCGACGAGCCGATTGCCCGAGGCTGGATCGAAGAGAAGGCAGCGCTTGTCCTGACGGCGCTGGAGCAGTCTTCGGATGAGGTTCTGGTGGTCTCGCACAGCATGGGCGCCAGCTTGGCCCTCGCGGTCATCGGCCGCGTGCTGGAGCTGAAGCCGGAGGCACTGGATGGACGGAAGTTGTCTTTCGCAACGCTGGGTGGGGCGGCCCTGCAATGCGCGTTTCTGTCGAGCGCCGTGTGGCTTCGTCAGAGCATTGGCGTCATCGCACGTCACCCTGAGGTGACATGGTTCGATATCCAGTGTCTCACAGATCCGATCCATCTATATCGTTGCAACACGGTGGCGCTGACCGGTCATGGCGATGCGCCGCAACCGAAAATCGTGCCGATCCGCTTCAAGCATTCGCTTTCGCCGGAGCGTTACAAGAAAAATAAGCGGAATTTCCTCAGAATGCACCGGCAATATGTTCTCGGGCCTGATCGCAGGTCCGGTTACGACTTTACCCTACTGACGGCCGGGCCTCTGCCAGCCGCCTCATTTGCCGATCTCGAGTCACAAACGCCGCCTGCTCTTTAGAGGTTTCGATAACGTCGAATATGAAAAGGCCCGCGTGGGACTATCACGCGGGCCTTTCTTTATTCTTCAGCCGTCAGGTCTTTCAGCCGATGGGACAGAGACCGGTGATCTCAGTCATCATTCGGGCGCCGAGGTCTGCAGGGCAAGAGCATGCAGGACGCCGCCCATATTGCCCTTCAGCGCGTCATAGACCATCTGGTGCTGCTGCACGCGGGTCTTGCCTTTGAATGCATCTGCCACGACTTCCGCCGCGTAATGATCGCCATCACCGGCCAGATCGCGGATCGTGACCTTTGCCCCGGGAATTCCCGCCTTAATCATGTCTTCAATGTCGCCGGGTTTCATGGGCATGGTGTTTCTCCTTAATTCATTCTGCGGCGACTAGAGTTTCGCCGTCCATGAACTGAGGGAACCACGATTCATAGGCCGAGTGCAATTCTTTAATCTCGACGGCGCGCGCCGTGCCCAGCTTTACGGTGGAACCACCGGTGACGCCGATGTTGGCGCAGGAAACGCCGGCTGCCTTGGCAGCCGCCAGCACCTTGTCGAGATCACTCTTCTTCACGGTCAGGACGTAACGACCCTGATCTTCGCCATAGAAGGTGAGGACCGGGTTGTGGCCTTCGACAGCGTCGATCGTTGCGCCGATTCCGGAGGAAATCGCCATTTCGGCAACCGCGAGCGCCAGACCTCCCGAGGAGCAATCGTGAACGGCGGTGGCGAGGCCATCCGTGATGATGCCACGCACGAAATCGCCGTTCTTCTTTTCGGCGGCCAGATCGACATGCGGGGCAGGGCCGTCGATACGGCCATGGATATCACGCATGTACACCGACTGCGCGATGTGGGTGCCGAGGCCGGCAGGTGCGCCGACAAGCAGCACCGCTTCGTCAGCGGCGGCAAAACGGATGCGCGCCATGCGGCCCCAATCCTTCAGCAAGCCGACGCCGCCAATGGTGGGGGTTGGCAGGATCGCCTGCCCATTGGTCTCGTTGTAGAGCGAGACGTTGCCGGAAACGATCGGGAATTCCAGCACGCGGCAGGCTTCGCCGATACCCTTGATGGCATGAACCAGCTGGCTCATGATTTCGGGCTTTTCCGGGTTGCCGAAATTCAGGTTGTCGGTGGCCGCGAGCGGCAGGGCGCCGGTTGCGGTAATGTTGCGCCAGCATTCGGCCACGGCCTGCTTGCCGCCTTCGAAGGGGTCGGCCTCGACGTAACGCGGGGTGACGTCGGAGGAGAAGGCTAGCGCCTTTTTGTCGTGGCCTTCGACGCGAACCACACCGGCGTCGCCGCCCGGCAGCTGCAGGGAATTGCCCTGGATCAGCGTGTCATACTGCTCGTAGACCCAGCGGCGCGAGGAATTGTTGGCCGAACCGACGAGCGATACCAGCGCATCGGCGATATCGGCAGCGGGGACGTCGTTTTCCGCAAGCGGGGCGGGCACCTTCGCGGGCGTCCACGGGCGGTCATATTCCGGAGCCTGATCGCCCAGTTCCTTGATCGGCAGGTTGGCAACTTCCTCGCCGTTGTGAATGACGCGGAAACGCAGGTCGTCGGTGGTCTTGCCGACGATCGCGAAGTCCAAGCCCCATTTCACGAAAATCGCCTTGGCGACTTCTTCCTTGGAGGGCTCGAGAACCATGAGCATGCGCTCCTGGCTTTCGGACAGCATCATTTCATAGGCAGTCATGCGCTCTTCGCGCACCGGCACGGCATTGAGGTCAAGCTCGATGCCGAGGTCGCCCTTGGCGCCCATTTCCACGGCCGAGCAGGTGAGGCCGGCGGCGCCCATGTCCTGAATGGCGATGACCGCGCCGGTTTTCATCAGTTCGAGGCAGGCTTCCAGCAGGCACTTTTCCGTGAAGGGGTCGCCGACCTGAACGGTCGGGCGCTTTTCTTCGATGGACTCATCGAATTCGGCAGAGGCCATGGTCGCGCCGCCAACGCCGTCGCGGCCGGTCTTTGCGCCGAGATAAACCACCGGCAGGCCAACGCCCTTGGCTTCCGAAAGGAAGATCGCGTCGGACTTGGCAAGACCGGCGGCAAAGGCATTAACGAGGATGTTGCCGTTATAACGCGGATCGAATTCCACTTCGCCGCCAACCGTTGGCACGCCGAAGGAGTTGCCGTAGCCGCCAACACCGGCAACGACACCGGCCACGAGATGGCGGGTCTTCGGGTGGTCGGGCGCGCCGAAGCGCAGGGCGTTCATGGCGGCAATCGGGCGCGCGCCCATGGTGAAGACGTCACGCAGGATACCGCCGACGCCGGTCGCCGCACCCTGATAGGGCTCGATATAGGAGGGATGGTTATGGCTCTCCATCTTGAAGACGACGCAATCGCCATCGTCGATATCCACAACGCCGGCATTTTCACCGGGGCCCTGGATGACGCGTGGTCCCTTGGTGGGCAGGGTCTTCAGCCACTTCTTGGAGGACTTGTAGGAGCAGTGCTCGTTCCACATGGCCGAGAAGATGCCGAGCTCGGTAAAGCTGGGCTCCCGTCCGATCAGGTCGAGGATACGCTGGTATTCGTCGGGCTTCAGCCCGTGGGATGCAACGAGTTCCGGGGTGATCTTGATGGAGTTTGGAATCGACATAGGTCTCACGCGGTTCGAGCCGAGGGAAGTTTCCGGTTCTTTAGCGCAAGAGGCTCAAAGGTGCGACAGGAAAATGCGCGGTTTTACCCGCAAAACGCTGCTTTCTTGGCTTCTTCAGAACCTGTAGCCGACCATGAGGCCGACGCGGGTCAGTCCGTCATTGGGCCCATCGCACAGATTGGCATGTGATGCATGCTCGATCTGGGTCGAAATATTCCAGTTATTATCGAAACGATAGCCGACCGCCGCATATTCGTGGAAAAGCAACCGGCAGCCGAATTCCGCACCGGTTTCGCCGGCACTGTTTCTCAGCTTGCCATCGTGCCAGAGGCCGCCAAAACCGAAATCGAGAAAAATCTTCGGGTTGAGATCGAAGGTCCAGTTGACGCCGCCGTAAATGGTATTCGCCGAGCCCTCAGTGCCGATCTCGCCACCGATATGCAGCCGTGGGCGGGAGAGTTTTTGGCCGAGCGTTACCGCAGATGCACTGGCGAAGGGATCAAAATAGGCGGTGAAGGCCGGGAAGACGCCATCCTCACCGCCATTGTCGTGATTGGAGATTGAGGTGGTTGCGCCGAAGCGCAATTCGTCGAAGACGGTGCCTTCCGCAGCCGTGGCGGGCATGGTGCCGATCAAGACACACGCCGCAAGAAGGATTGCCAGCGCGAAACACGCCCTCAAACCTGTGGAACCGAATGCTGCCATCGAATCATTCCCCACCTCGAATTGCGGAAAGGATGGCAGGTTTGTCGGTTTGGTAAATGATAAGTTACTGAATTAGGCCGGGTGTTGCAGGAAAGACTCTCCGCCCTCTAGGCAACGCTTTCGTAACCGGCCGAGCCGTTGTCGAGCAGGTGGCGCAGGATGCCGAGGGCATGGGTCAACTCTTGCTGGTTTGAGGGACCAGAAAGGCTGACACGCACCCGATGGAAAACCTTGTCGGTGCGGCCGGCCTTGAACTCATCCTCGTCATCTATCAGCACGCCTTCTTTCATCGCCGCGTTTCGGAACGTGCCGGAAAGCCAGGGTTCGGGCAGTCTCAGCCACAGGAAGGCGATATCGGGCAGCGAATTGAAATCCAGCCCGGCAAAGGCCCGCCGGGCAATCGCCTCGCGCTGATTGATCTCGGCGATACAATCCTTGCGAATGTCGTCGGCGTCACCGCTGTTGACGAGGCGGGCATTCACTTCGGCCAGCATGAAGGGCAGACCGCCTGTCAGCATCGAGTGGGAAATGCGGATGCGCGACGAATATTGCGCCGGGCAGGCGACCCAGCCGCCACGAACGCCAGCGGCAACGGATTTCGACAGGCCGCCGACGACGAAGGTAATGTCGGGCGCAAATTCTGCGATCAGCGGGATCGCCTCACGCGTCATCGCGCCATAAAGATTGTCCTCTACGACCCAGACACCATACCGGCGGGCAATATCGGCTATCGCACGGCGACGCTCTTCTGGCAGCGTGGCGCAGGTCGGGTTCTGGCCGGCGGACATCAGGAAGATCATCTTGGGATGCTGCTGGGCGCAGACGCGCTCGAAATCGTCAGGGACAATGCCCTTTTCATCCGCTTCAACCAGCGTCACCCGCCGTCCGGCAAGTGTGGCGCTGCGGCTGATATGGGAATAGGTCACGGGTTCGAAAACGATACGGTCTCCCGGGGCGGTCATGGCCGTCACCACACTCATCACCGCCGCATGGGCGCCAAGCGTCGAGACGATGTTTTCCGGTTTTGGCGACCAGCCGTTCTGGGAAAGCCAGCGAGCGCCCGCCATGCACCAGTTGTCAGGAAAGGAACGGGCGTAATTGGTGACGTCGTAAGCATGTTCGCGGGCGACAGCCTCGATATGTCTGGCGATCAGCACGCTCTGGCCGACATCGGGTGCCGCCGTGGTGTTGAGCCGGAATTCAGCGCTGCTATCGACAGCGTGGCGTGTGCTGCCGAAGGCTGCCGCCACCGTCTCCATGGGCGCTGAGGGGGCCGGGGTCTTGCGCTCATTGACATAGGTGCCGCGGCCGACCTCGCCGCTGACCAGGCCGCGCTCGTGGATAAGCGCGTAGGCCCGGCTGATTGTCCCTATTGTCACGCCGAGGTCATAAGCGAGGTTGCGCTGCGGCGGCAATTTCGAGCCCGCCTGCAGGGTGCCATCGGAAATTGCGCCCTCGATACTGTCGGCGAGGCGCAGATAGATCGGGCCATCGCCCACAGTGAGATCAGGAAGCCAATTTGTCATGGTGACAATTTATGCATTGTATCTCTTCGCAAGTCAATTGTATTTATTGTCTGCATTCAATGAAGACAAGCGCACGGAGACAATAGGTGCAATATGCGCAAGATGGATCAATACCTTTCGACAGCGGATACGCTCTATCCTGATGGCTACGAACGGGAACGCGTGTTCCGCGATGCCGGCGACATGGTCGCACCGGCGCCTTTTCCGGCCAAGATCGCCAGCACGCCAATTGGTCGCCTGATTGCGGGCATGTTCAACTGGCACCGGAAGCGGCAGGGACGGCTCGCTTTGCGGGAACTGTCTGATGATCTTCTGGAAGATATCGGCGTAACGCGCGATGAAGCCCTGAAGGAAGCGGCGAAATCCCAGCTTTTTTCATGGCCGACACGGCCGCTTTAATTTTTTGCCGGAGAGCGGCGCCTTCTTTCCCCGGCGCCATCAAGCCGTGCGGCAGCCCGCCACGCCATTCCCAACCGGCGTTGGCGGGTTTTTTTATTTAGGCCCCTTAGAGCAGCTTCGGCAATAAATGGTACGTGGCAAGAGCTTCTTGTGCCGGCGTCTGCCTTTTGCCGAGCGTTCCCCTTTCCTCATTCCTGTGACAAGCACAAGAATGAGCGACGCGATACGTCTTGCCCGATATGCAGGGCTAGAATACTACGATGAGATCAGCAGCCCTTGCCGCCATTCGCCCAGCGCTTGACGTCGGTTGCGATGCGGCTGGAAATGGCCTCGTTCATCACCGGGCCAAAAGCGTCGAGCTTTGCCGGGTTGCCTTCGGCCTGAACGACCAGCATGGGCCGCGATTCTGGACTGTTGCGCGGCACGAGCAGGATGCGCGGGCGGCCTGAGAAGGAATTGAGTTCAGGGGCCAGACGATAGGCCTTGAAAGCCGCATCCCCCGATTTGAACCAGCAGGCATTCGCGCCGAGCGCTATCCGTTCCATTGTGGGGAGAGCGGCGCGGGAGACCGAGGCTGTCGGCTGTGGTTTCGGCTGACAAGCAGCCAGGGTCGCCGCAGCTAGAAACAATCCGGTCGCCTTGAGGGTATTCGATCGACGGGCAAAAGACATCAGGTCATCCAGAAGAGAGGGCCAAAACGACGCCGTCAGCCGGCATCAAAAAAGGCGGGCTCAAAGCCCGCCCGTCTGTCAGGCTGCGATGACACCAAGCGCCGAAGCGAAGAGGCCGCGGCCGTCATTGCCGCCATGGGCGGCTTCGATCAGGTTTTCCGGATGCGGCATCATGCCGAGAACGTTGCCCTTGGCATTGATGACGCCGGCAATGTCGTTCAGCGAGCCGTTCGGGTTGGTGCCTTCGGCATAACGGAACACGACCTGGCCGTTGCCCTCGACCGATTTCAACTCATCCGCATCGAGGAAGTAGTTGCCATCGTGATGGGCGACGGGGCAGCGCAGGATCTGACCCTTGTCGTAAGCGCGGGTGAAATCGGTGTCGTTATTGGCGACTTCGAGCTTCACTTCGCGGCAGACGAATTTCAGCGAGGCGTTGCGCATCAGCGCGCCCGGCAGCATGCCGGCTTCGACCAGAATCTGGAAGCCGTTGCAGACGCCGAGAACCTTCACGCCCTTTTCCGCCTTCTCGCGGATGGCCTGCATGACAGGCATACGGGCGGCAATGGCACCGCAGCGCAGATAGTCGCCATAAGAGAAGCCGCCGGGAATGACGATCAGATCGACATCGGGAATATCCGTCTCCGTCTGCCAGATGGTGACAGGCGCCTGACCGGAAATTTTCGTCAGAGCCGCGATCATGTCGCGGTCGCGGTTGAGGCCGGGAAGTTGGACGACAGCGGATTTCATGGACGGCGGCTCCTGGAGCTTAGAGAATGGCGATGGCGTAGTTTTCGATGACCGTGTTGGCCAAGAGCTTTTCGCACATTGCCTTCAGATCGGTTTCGGCCTTCGCCTTGTCGGCGCCTTCCAGTTCCAGATCGAAAACCTTGCCCTGACGGACATGGCCGACGCCACCAAAACCGAGGCTGCCAAGCGCGCCTTCGATTGCCTTGCCCTGCGGATCGAGAACGCCGTTCTTCAGCGTAACAGTCACCCGTGCCTTGATCACCTGATCTTCTCCTGATTTTACCCTACGAGGCCAATATTATTTCACGAGCCGATATTACTTTACCAGAACAGGACCGGTGCCGCGGATCGGTTCGTTTTCATTGATGATGCCGAGACGGCGCGCCACTTCGGAATAAGCTTCCAGAAGACCGCCCAGATCGCGTCGGAAGAGGTCCTTGTCCATCTTCTTCTGGGTCTCGATGTCCCAGAGACGGCAGCTGTCGGGCGAAATCTCGTCGGCGAGGATGATGCGCATCATATCGCCTTCGAAGAGGCGGCCACATTCGATCTTGAAATCGACGAGCTGAATGCCGACGCCGAGGAACAGGCCGGAGAGGAAGTCGTTGACGCGGATGGCGAGCGCCATGATGTCGTCAAGCTCGGCGGGGTTGGCCCAGCCGAAAGCCGTGATGTGCTCTTCGGAGACCATCGGGTCTTCGAGCTCATCCGACTTGTAATAAAACTCGATGATCGAGCGTGGCAGCACCACGCCTTCCTCGATGCCGAGGCGCTTGGAAAGCGAGCCGGCGGCGACATTGCGCACGACGACCTCGAGCGGGATCATCTCCACTTCCTTGATCAGCTGCTCGCGCATGTTGAGGCGGCGGATGAAGTGGGTGGGAATGCCGATCTTGTTCAGATGCGTGAAGACGTATTCGCAGATACGGTTGTTCAGCACGCCCTTGCCGTCGATGACTTCATGCTTCTTCTTGTTGAAGGCGGTCGCATCGTCCTTGAAGAACTGGATAAGCGTGCCTGGCTCCGGACCCTCGTAAAGGATCTTGGCCTTGCCTTCGTAAATACGGCGGCGACGGTTCATAATTGCAGGTCTCTTGGTTGACGCCGATTCTGGTGGCGTTGCGTTTGGTCTTTGAAGCGGTCCCATAAAGGAAAAGAGTGCATTCTACAATGCGGCTGGCATATTTCCCTTCAATTCTTGTGACAGGGCCGCCGAACTGTTTCATCCGCAAAACCGGGCCGCGGCAGGGGCGGGCGGCGATGCGGATTTCAGTTGGCGGCTCTCGTCATGGCTCGACGCCTCTGAGGCGGCTCAGGAATTGCGCGAAGACCATGCCGCCCTCCGGCCACGGGCCGTGCCCGGACTCGGCATTGATGTGGCCGGACATGCCGGCATCGATCAAAAGCGAACCCCAGGCAGCAGCGATGTCGTCGGCGTGTTCATAAGAGCCGAAGGGATCGTTGCGGCTGGCGATGGTGATCGCCGGAAAGGGCAGCGGATCGCGCGGGTAAGGCCCGAAGGTCATGAGATGCTTCGGCCTGATTTCGGGATTGGCGACATCAGGCGGCGCAACGAGAAGCGCGCCGGATACCTTCTTGCCGATTTCAGGCAATGCGTGGATCACCGTTGGAACGCCAAGCGAATGGGCAACGAGGACGACGGGCCTGGTGGAGGCGTTGACCTCCTCTACCAGCCTGGCGACCCAATCTTCCTTCACCGGTTTCGACCATTCCGCCTGCTCGACACGGCGGGCGGTGGAGAGCTTGCGCTCCCAGCGGCTCTGCCAGTGGTCCGGGCCGGAATTGGTATAACCGGGGACGATCAGGATATCTGCTTCTGAAACTTTCATGCGCCATATCTGTGTTGTGATGCCGCCGCGATCAAGGTCGCGGCGGCATTAACGTCAAGCTCTCGGGTTCAGCTCAAGTCTCAGGCGTTGCCGAAGACGCGGGCGAAGATCGTATCGACATGCTTGGTGTGGTAACCGAGGTCGAATTTTTCGCGGATGACCTCTTCGGGGAGCGCAGCGCGCACTTCCTCGTCGCCCAGCAGTTCCTCAAGGAAGTCCGCACCCTGTTCCCAGACCTTCATGGCATTGCGCTGGACCAGACGATAGGCGTCTTCGCGCGATACGCCAGCCTGCGTCAGCGCCAGGAGAACGCGCTGCGAATGCACGAGACCACGGAACTTGTTCATGTTCTTCAGCATGTTGTCCGGGTAGATCACCAGCTTTTCGATGACGCCTGCCAGACGGTTCAATGCGAAGTCCAGAGTGACTGTCGTGTCGGGGCCGATGGCGCGCTCCACGGAGGAGTGGCTGATGTCGCGCTCGTGCCAGAGGGCAACGTTTTCCATGGCCGGGACGACCGACATGCGCACCAGACGGGCGAGGCCGGTGAGGTTTTCAGTGAGAACCGGGTTACGCTTGTGCGGCATGGCCGACGAGCCCTTCTGGCCGGGAGAGAAGAACTCTTCCGCTTCCAGAACTTCGGTGCGCTGCATGTGGCGGATTTCGATGGCGACGTTTTCAATCGACGAGGCGATGACGCCAAGGGTGGCGAAGAACATGGCGTGACGGTCACGCGGGATGACCTGCGTGGAAACCGGCTCGGGGATGAGTCCGAGCTTTTCGCAGACATGTTCCTCGACGCGGGGGTCGATATTGGCGAAGGTGCCGACAGCGCCGGAGATTGCGCCGGTGGCGATTTCGGCGCGGGCGTTCACGAGGCGCTCACGGTTGCGGTGCATCTCGGCGTAGAAGCGGGCGAAGGTGAGGCCCATCGTCGTCGGTTCGGCATGGATGCCGTGGCTACGGCCGATGCGCACCGTGTTCTTGTGTTCGAAGGCCCGGGTCTTGAGAGCCGCGAGCACCCGGTCCATGTCGGCGAGCAGCAGATCGGCGGCGCGCACGAGCTGGATGTTGAGCGTGGTATCGAGCACGTCCGACGAGGTCATGCCCTGATGCACGAAGCGGCTGTCGGGACCGACGAATTCTGCGAGATGGGTGAGGAAGGCGATGACATCATGCTTGGTGACGGCCTCGATCTCATCGATGCGGGCGACGTCGAAGGTGGCGCTGCCGCCCTTTTCCCAGATGGTCTGGGCTGCTGACTTCGGGATGACGCCGAGCTCGGCCAGCGCGTCACAGGCATGCGCCTCGATCTCGAACCAGATGCGGAATTTTGTTTCCGGCGACCAGATGGCGACCATTTCCGGCCGGGAGTAACGAGGGATCATGGCAATGACTTTCTTAGTAGAGGAAATTTGCTGCCCGTTTAGCAAAGTGTTCCGCTAATCTCAATCTATCAAGCTGCATGCCTACGCCGCTTGCGGTGCACGCCGGCAGAGCATTGCCCCTGCGGGCACGAGCGGAAGTGCGGCGAAGGGAAAATAAAGACCAAGTCCCAGAACGACGAACTGGTAGACTGCACCGAGCGACGTGAAAAGCTGCTGAAAAAACCAGATGCGGGAAAAGGTTGGCGCATGCCATTGCGCATAAAAGATGCGGTACTCGAACGCGAACAATGCTGCCGCCACGGCGAGCGTGAAGAAAGCGATTGCGAGACATGCTGTCGCAAGACGCAATGGTTGGGATTTTAAGGCAGGGAGAACGCGCAATGCTGCCAGCGCCAGCAGCCAGCCGAAAAATCCGCCCGTGAAGAAAAGCGTGATGATATCGGCGACGTGATCGGTTTCCAGCCTGTTACGGGCATAGAGGCCGATGGCGGCCGACGCCGCTGAACAAACGCTCCAGCCAAGCGCGCCAAGCAGAATGAACAATGCTGGAAGAGCCCTGTCGCGGAAATTCCGCCTGCCGCTTTCCATGACATTCCCCCCGACGCCTCGTTGTGCCGCATCCGGCTTTCCGCATTCGGCGGTGACGGATTACGCCCGTCCGGCTTCCGCGGCCGTGCGCAGGAGGGCGATCGTCTTGCGATAATCCTCCACGCCATCGCCTTTGAAGACTGCGGAGCCCGCTACCAATGCATTGGCGCCGGCGGCGATGATATCGCCTGCGGTCTGCGCCGTCACGCCGCCATCCACTTCCAGTTCGATCGGCCGCTGACCGATCATCGCCTTGGCTGCGCGGATCTTGTCGAGCATGGCGGGAATGAATTTCTGGCCGCCGAAGCCGGGATTGACGCTCATGATCAGCACGAGGTCGACATCATCGAGCACGTTTTCGATAACGGAAAGCGGCGTTGCCGGGTTGAGCGTGACGCCAGCCTTCAGGCCCAGTCCGCGAATGGTCTGGAGAGAGCGGTGCAGGTGGGGGCCGGCCTCCGCATGCACCGTGATGCTGTCACAGCCGGCCTTGGCAAAGGCTTCGAGATAGGGATCGACGGGGGCGATCATCAAATGGCAATCGAAGAAGGCATTGCTGTGCGGCCGAAGCGCCTTGATGACATCAGGCCCGAAGGAAATGTTCGGCACGAAATGCCCGTCCATGACATCGAGATGAATCCAGTCCGCGCCGGCCTCGGTGACATCGGCGACTTCCTGTCCGAGCTTGGCGAAATTGGAAGCTAGGATCGACGGTGCTATCCGGATGGGCAGGGACATGGGCAAACTCCTCTCGACGCGTTGCGTAAGTTTGCCTTTAACACCATGCATCGGGGTTTGAAACGGTCAGCGGTGAGGTTGCTGATGGTTTTCCGCTGCCGCTCCGCGAATTTGTCCCGGTGCTGGCTGCAGCTACTGCCTTTCGGCTTTGTCCGCCGGTTCGAAGCGCTGGCCGTTCCAGCGCTGCAGGCGGTAGGGATTGTCCGAAAGCTCATGCGACGGGTTGAATGCGAGATCGCCAATCACGGTTTTGAAGGCCGTGCCGGACGCCAGTATCTCCGGCGCCGGTTTCGACTGCGCCTGGGCCGCTTCCGCCAGCGCCGCCGTCAGTTCGGTGGCGGCATAGGCTGGAAGAACGTAACCTTCGGGTTCGATGCCTGCGGCGCGCAGTTCGCCGGCCGCCCCCTGCGCCGAAGGCAGTGTGTCATAGGCCGGGCGCGTGATGGCCATCACGTTCGCAGCCAGCGCGAGGGGGGTGTTGGCGGCGTTCAGCGTATCGCCGCCCAGAATGGTGAGCGGAAAATTCTCTGAAGCGGCGTCCCGTGCCACGACGGCGATATCGTTTCGTTCCGCGCCGATGAAGACATGGGTAATGCCGGTGCGCGCCAGCCGGCGCACAAGCGCCACCTGCTGTTCCTGATTGGGTCGCATCGTATCGGCAAAGGTGGGCTTCAGCCCGTTTTCCTCCAGCGTAGAGCGGATACGGTCGACCAATTCGCGGCTGTAGATCGTGCCGTCATCCACGAGCCCGATCGGGTGGCCTTTCCAGTCGCGAAGAATGACTTCCGCAGCCCTTGCCGATTCGGCCCGATCCGATGGGGCGAGGCGAAAAAGCGGCCAGCCATATTTCAGCGCGTCCTCCATCAGGATGGGTGCGCGGCTGGAAAGCGTGATGGCCGGAATGGCCGCGGCCTTGAGCGGCGGCAGAACGTCCTGAAGCGTTTCCGTGCACAGGAAGCCGATCGCGGCGCTGACTTTCGCCGCCACGAGGCCATCGGCAATCGCGCCGCCACTGCCGTCTTCGCAGCTCTCGTGAATCTCCACGACATCCAGGCCGAGTTTTGCGGCTGCCGCCTTGGCGCCCTGCCGGACCTGTTGCCCGAGAAGCTCGTAGGGGCCGCTCTGCGGGGCAACGATCCCGATCGATGCCGCGCTTGCTGAACCCGCAAAGGCAAAACCGGCGATGATCGTTAGCAGGCGAAGTGAAAGCATGACGTGATCGAAATCCTGTTGTCCCGATCTGATGTTTATCGGCACCAATCGGTTTTCCAAAGGAAAAATCGCCGGTCGTCCATCATAATCGCACGCTGGCGCCTGGACTGCGGCGGCTTGGCTTCGATGTCGGGCGATCCGAATGACGAGATGGACGCGGCATCTTGTGGTTGTTGCCGTCGGCCGATAATGGTGCCTCGCGGCCATACCGCAGCGCTGCTCTTTTTCGCCCCGATATCTTCTTTCTGTACCGCTTTACTGAAGAAGTATTTCATAAGTCCGCCACGTGCCGTTTTACTTCATAAAACTATTACAAGTGGCGCGTATAAGCACACTCCAGCGAAGGCCTTGTTGCTGATTATGCCTTTTGCAGTGCACGTTATAAATCTGCACATTTTATTTTCATATCTGTAATTTATTGATATCTAAGTTTAATATAGAAACCTTCTAATTCCCCACCTCTTTTTCGCCATGTTTTTTTCGCATTTGCGAGAAGAATTGCTTGACGGAAAGTAAATGATTGGCTTAGATGGAATTGTTTCAGGGGACGACTGAAATTGGCTGTAAAAAGCCTCGGAAAGTGTTCCGATCATAAGCGCTGCCAGACTATATTCGCTTCTATATTCTATTTTTTTATTACGTATAAACCGCTTCAGGAAACTGGGGCGGTTTTTTACATAGCTCTAATTTAAGCAATTTAAAATTGAATTCGGAGAACTTTACGCAAAGCCATTCTCTCGCGATAAGCGTTCTAGAAAAGAAATGGCGTGGATTAAGCGTGCCGTTGTCCGAAATTCTGGCTTCGACCCAATCTGATCCGCCGTTTTCGATTTTGAAAATTCCGCATCCGACGTCATTATTCGACGCCCGGGGCTGCCCCAGCATTATTTCAGGGCGGCCAGAGCGTCCTTTGCAAAGGCGGAGATCGGCTCAGGAAGTTTGTCGAGATCGAACCAGTCGATGGCGGAGAGCTTATCCGGCTCCGTAAGCGAAGGCTGACCCGTTGTGTCGCGGGTGACGAAGATCAGGGAGACCCAGTGATGGCGGTCTACTGCGTCGATAAATTCGCTATGGCAGAGAAATTCGACGTGGCCGATCGTCAGCCCGGTCTCTTCCTCGGCTTCGCGCCGCGCCGCGGCTAGCGACGTTTCGAGATGATCGACTTTGCCGCCAGGGATGCTCCAATACCCGGCTTCCGGCGCTTTCATGCGCCGGCATAAAAGGAGGCGGCCTTCACGCAATATGACAAGGCCCACGCCGACGCCCGGAAAATCGAGGCCCGGCTTGATGGTCGACGTCATCGTGTCCATTGCTGTGGTCAGGCCTTGGCGTTGGCCACGATCAGCATGAAGGCGGGAATGTCATCGCCGAAGCCAACCGGTGTCGGGCCATCGTCATGGTCGCGATAGTGGCGGCGACGGTCGCGGTTGTCGTCATTGGCGTGCAGCTGATTGCGACTGTTGCGGTCGGAATTGCGCGGGGCCTTTTCCTGCTTGCGTTCTGCTTTCACCTTGTCGTCTCCATGAGCCGCGATATCTGCGTCCGCAGCGGATTGTGCGCCCTGATTGATGTTTTCGACCGGTGCGGCGTCCCGGCGGTTACGGTCGCGGCCTCTGCCGCCCCGTTCCTTGCCCCGACGGCCGGAATTGCTTTCGAAGCTTTCCATCGGCGCGGGGAGGGTGGAGAGATCACCGTTCAGCCACTCGATCTTTTCGCCGATCAGCTTTTCGATGGCGTCGAGATATTTGGTGTCGCTTCTGGTGACGATGGTGAAAGCCTTGCCCGAGCGGCCGGCACGGCCGGTGCGGCCGATGCGGTGAACATAGTCTTCCGAATGAATGGGAATATCGAAGTTGAAGACGTGGCTGACATCGGGGATATCAAGCCCGCGTGCGGCGACGTCCGAGGCGACGAGCAGCTTCAGATTGCCGTCCTTGAAGTTCTGCAGCATCGTCGTGCGCGAACGCTGGTCCATGTCGCCATGCAGCGCGCCGACGGAAAAGCCGTGGCGGTCGAGCGAACGGAAAAGATCGGCCACATCCTTCTTGCGGTTGCAGAAGATGATGGCGTTCTTGAGTTCAGCCTCTTCGGCGCGGACGAGATCGCGCAGGACGGCGCGCTTTTCGTAGTCCTTGTTATGGGCGGCGACGATGCGCTGGGCAACGGTCTTTGCAGTAGAGGAGGGCTTGGCGACCTCGACACGGACGGGGTTCTGCAGGAAGCGATCAGCCAGCTTCTGTATTTCCGGCGGCATGGTGGCCGAGAAGAACAGCGTCTGGCGGGTAAAGGGGATCATCTTGGCGATGCGCTCGATGTCAGGAATGAAGCCCATGTCGAGCATGCGGTCGGCTTCGTCGATGACAAGGATTTCCACGCCGGTCATCAGCAGCTTGCCGCGTTCGCAATGGTCAAGAAGGCGGCCAGGGGTGCAGATCAGCACATCGGCGCCACGTTCCAGCTTGCGGTCCTGGTCTTCGAAGGAAACACCGCCGATCAGGAGGGCGACGTTCAGCTTGTGATTCTTGCCGTATTTCTCGAAATTCTCCGCCACCTGTGCCGCAAGCTCGCGCGTCGGCTCGAGGATCAGCGTGCGCGGCATTCTGGCGCGTGCGCGGCCCTTCTCAAGCAGGGTCAGCATCGGCAGAACGAATGACGCGGTTTTGCCCGTGCCGGTCTGTGCGATACCGCAGATATCACGCTTTTCCAGCGCCGGCGGAATGGCGCCAGCCTGAATGGGTGTCGGCGTCGTGTAGCCGGCATCTGCAATAGCGGAAAGAACTTTTTGGCTCAGGCCAAGATCAGAGAATGTTGTCAAAGGAAGAACTTTTTCCGTTCTGGTTCGGTAAGAACACCTGCGTGCCGCGACGGCACTTGCAAAGACTTGGCGCGGGGATAGGCCCAAATTGCCGGAAAGTCAAGGAAACAACGGGAAAAGCGCGTTAAACGTGCCGCTCGCGGCTGGGCTTTTAAGCCTCAGGCGTGGTTTTTTGGGATTTATCGTTAAAAGAGCAAAAAAAGCGTTAAAACCGAGACGCTATTTCAAATAGGTTTTAAGCTCTGCCCCGGCGATCAGAAACCGCATCGGATCCACGGGCGTATCGTTGCGGCGCACTTCATAATGCACGTGCGGACCGGTGGAACGGCCGGTGCTGCCGGCGCGGCCGATTACGTCGCCGGCTTCGACCCGGTCGCCGGCCTTGACCAGAATGGCGGAGAGATGGCCGAATCGGGTGGACACGCCCTGGCCGTGATCGATCTCGACCATATTGCCGTAACCGCCGGAATTTTCCGCCACCGTCACCTTTCCAGCGCCGGTGGATTTGACGTCTGCGCCGGTTTCGGCACGAAAATCGATGCCGGTATGTAGCGCCGGGCGGCCGAGAAACGGATCCATCCGATTGCCGAATCGACTGGTGATCGCCCTGCCGGGTGCCGGGTTGCCGAAGGGCAGGGTCGTCGCCGTTTCCCTGACGACGTCCAGCCGGTTGAGAGCGGTGTCGAGATTGGTCAGCGACAGGCTGAAGGGATCGGTTTCGCCGCGCTCTGGCTCCGCATAGGGTCCGCCCATGTCGGCGGTGCCGCTCTCATCGATCTTGAGCCCGGCCTGGCGGATAATGTCCTGCATCGCACTCGCCTTGTCTTCGGCGTCGCTCGTCAGTTGCGCTATCCGCGATATCTGCTGGCGCTCGATGTCCTTCAGCGACAGAGTTACCTTTGAAAATACGCGATCGGCGCGGTCCGAGGGCGTCTCGCCGCCTTCCGGCTGGTAAGCAGCCCGTCTGTCGTTCGCGGTGGGTTGTTCCGGCTGTGGTGCGCGCGGTGTCATCAGCTTTTCGATCGCCGAGAGACCGCCCGACAGATCGGCGCGCTTTTCCGGCGCCATGGCGTTTGAAAGGGACGAGGGTGCTGTCGGCGACGTCGCGACGCCGGAGTTTTCCGCGCGTTCCAGCAGTTCGCTCATGCGGCCGTGCCGCGAGGTCAGCGCCGCCTGCTGTTGCAGAAGCTTTTCCACTTTCTTTTCAACGACCTGCTGATCCAGCAACTGCCTGGAGGTGACGCGGTCCACCTGGGCTCTCAGGGCTGCGATGCGGTCTTCGTAATCGTTCTGAATGCGGGTCTGGCGCGCCATTGTCGCGCCGATCAGGTCGTCCCGCAGGATAAGGTAGCCGGTGGCGCCGAGATAACCGAGCGAAAAAAGGCCGATCGTGCAGCCGGCAAGCGCCGCCATCCACGGCCGGATGGTCATGTGCCGCACCTTGTCGCCGCGCGCGAGAATGAGCACGTGCGGCTCACGCTTTTTGCCAAATACCCGGTTTTCCGCCGTATCAGTCACAATCTCTCTCCGGACTGGCCGATTTCTTGAAGGAAATCATAATTCGTTAAGGTTAACGAAGTTTTGCCGGAGTAGAGTTTCGGCAGCGTCGGCTACTGGCTGACGGATGTGAGCGAGCGGTAAAAGGATGGCGTCAGGCCGGCCTCGGCGCGGGCAACGTCATTAAAGGGCGGTTTCAAAGGGCCGCGGAAATTGGCGCGCACCAGTTGCCTGAAGGTTGCGGCCGGATCCTTCTTCTCACGGGCACAGAGGAACCGGAACCATTTTGCACCGATGGCGACGTGGCCCTTTTCGTCATTATAGATGACGTCCAGAACGGCGGCGCTTTCGAGATCGCCGGTTTCGCGCATCTTCGCCTGCAGGGAAGGGGTGACGTCCAGTCCGCGCGCTTCGAGGATGAGCGGCACGACGGCAAGCCGTGCGGTGAGATCGTTGCGGGTGGAATGCGCCGCCTGCCACAGCCCGTCATGGGCGGGCAGATCGCCATAGTCTGCACCGAGGCTTCTCAGCCGGTCGCGCACCAGCCGGAAATGTTTTGCCTCTTCGAAGGCGACCTGCATCCAGCCATCGAAAAAGGAATGCGGCACCGGCTCGCTGGCATAACGGGCGACAATGTCGAGCGCGAGATCGACGGCGTTGAGTTCGATATGGGCAATGGCGTGCAGCAGCGCGATACGGCCCTTGACGCTGTTAAGCGAGCGGCGTTCCACTGCGGTCGGCGGAACGAGTTCCGGCTTTTCCGGCCTGCCCGGGCGCTCTGGCAGGGGCGGGTCCAGCGGAGAGCGCAGCGACAGGCGGCGCTCCAACCACCGTGTCGCCGTCTCCTGTGCGAGCGCGGTCTTCCTGTCGAGATCGGCGCTTGCGATAGCATCCGTCGCACCACCGCGCAGCGACATGATTTTGAACGGGGGCATCACAACGGGTTGGTCCCTCAGAGTTTCTTCGCTGCGTCGAGAACGGCCTGGGCATGGCCGGCGACCTTCACCTTGTTCCAGATCTCCGCGATCTTGCCGTCCGGTCCAACGAGGAATGTAGTGCGTTCGACACCCATGTATTTTTTCCCATACATGCTTTTTTCCTTCCAGACGCCATAGGCTTCCAGAACCTTCCTCTCCTCGTCAGACGCGAGCATGACGGAAAGCGAATGTTTTGCCGCAAACTTGTCGTGGCTTTTGACGCTGTCGGGCGAAATGCCGATGACAACCGTGTTGGCCGCTTCGAATTCACCGCCCAGCGCGCTGAAATCGATCGCTTCGGCGGTGCAGCCGGACGTGTCGTCCTTGGGGTAGAAATAAAGAACGACGGCCTTGCCTTGGAGTTTGGACAATGTCACCGTCCCTTCACCGTTGCGGGGCAAAGTGAAATCGGGAGCCGGGCCGCCAATCGTCAAGTCTGTCATAATCTACCTTTCTTTCGCCGGGATGTTGAGTGAAAGTTGCCACATTCGATATATAGCGAAACCGCGCGTCGTCCAGATCACGATTGGGATTTCAGATCGTTTCGACCTCAAATCCCAACCGTGATCCGGGTTAAGGAATTTGAGCGGGATTCCAGACGAGGACCGCTTACACTTTTCGCCATCCCGCTCCGGTGTTGCGGCGAAACAAAAGCTATTCAGGGGCAAATACGGGCGTATGGCTGAAGTCAGGGGTGAAAAGGTCAAGTTCGGCAGGCGCGATATCGTTGCGCTGCACGATCTGCCTTCGGCTCAGGCCGAGGATCCCATCATCGTGCATTGCCCGCCGCCGCGTTCCATGGCGCGTGCTTTCCTCAAGGTTTTCGCGGCTCTTTTCGTGCTCGCCTTCCTCTCCATCGGCGGCATCATTCTTTCCGTCGAGACCGGTTCGATTGACAATGCGCTGTCCAGCCAGGCGCAGCAGGCGCTGGAACGGGCGCTCGGACCGCATTACAGCGCGCGAATCGGATCATCGGCGATCAGGTTCTCCACCGGACTGCGCCTTGCGCTGGTGGCGGAGGATGTGGATATCGTCGAGAAGGAATCCGGCCAGCATCTGAGCAGGGCGCGGGCGATCGGCATGGCGCTCGATCCCCTCGCGCTTCTGGCGGGTCGCGTGTCGGTGGAGAGCCTAGAAGCCGACGGGATGGAGCTGGATACGGCGCTTTTGCCCAAGGGCAACGGGTTCGATCTTGCCAGCGTCAAGCTCGACGCCGTGCCGCTGCAATTGCAGGAAGCCTTCGGGCAGCTCGACAAGCTGGCACAGGCTTTCCTGAGCAGCGGAACCGAGGAAATCGATATTTCCAGCGTCTCCGTTCATCTGCCACCGGGCGAACTGGGAAAGCCGCGCACCATCGAGGTGCGGGAACTGTCGCTGACGCCAGACCAGCAGGGCGGCTATTCGCTTGACGGGGAAACGCTGTTCAACGGCGAAATCGCCAGCGTGTCACTCAAGACCTCAGGTGCGGGCGGCGTGATCGACGGTTTCCAGGCCCGTATCGATGGCTTCGACATTGGCCCGTTTCTGGAAAAATACGATCCGGACGGCAACCTCCATGAGGGGCTGAATGTCAAGACGGGCATCAACATCGTTGCCCGCCGGGCCAAGGAGGGGCTGGAGCCGCGTCTCGACATCTCGCTCGGCCTCGGTAACGGCACGCTTCGGATCGGCGGCGAGGCCCAGCCCTTCACGGCCGGCACTGTGAACGCGCGCTACGATTTCGCAAAAAGCACGCTTGTCATCGACAACTCGCGGGTGGAACTTGGACGCACGATCATTCCGGTCGTCGGCGTAATCAGCGATACGGAGGAGGGTTTTGGTCTGTCCCTCCGCATCGACGATGCGGTTGCTTCGTCCGAAGCCTCGGGCGAGGCCCCGGTTCCTTTCAGCCTGAAGGCGGACGGTCACTTCACGGCCGCGACGAAGCAACTCGACGTTTCATCGCTTTATGTCACAAGCCCACTCGGAGACATGGCGGGATCGCTGAAAATGCGGTTCGGCGAAGGGTCGCCCGAAATCAGCTTCGGCGGACAGATACCGAAGATGGAGGCCACGGCGGTCAAGCAGCTCTGGCCTTTCTGGATGGCGCACAAGCCGCGCGACTGGGTGGTTTCCAATCTTTATGGCGGCACGGTCACCAATGGCTCGATCGCAATCTTCATCCCGCAGGGCCGGATGTGCGGTCCCGGTTGCCCGCTGGTGCTCGGCGAGAGCGAAATGCAGATTCGTTTCGACATTGACGATACGCGTCTCAACACCACCGGCGACATTCCGCCCCTGCGTGATGTCGATGCGCATTTCGATCTCGTAGGCGGCAAGATGGCCGTCGAAATCAGGCGGGCGACGTCCTATTTCCCGTCCAACCGTTCGCTGGCGCTTGAGAACAGCCGGTTCGTGATTTCCTCGGTTTATGACAAGCCTCTGCTTGGAAATCTCGAACTCAGCGTATCGGGCTCCGCAGACGCCGTAGCGGAGCTTGCGACACTGAAGCCGATCAACGCGCTCAAGGACACGCAGTTCAAGCCGGAGGATTTCGCCGGCGATGTGCAAGCCAATGCGAAACTGACCATCGGCCTGCTTTCCAGCCAGAACCCGCCACCGCCGGTGTGGACGGCCGATCTCGATCTGAAAAACCTGTCGCTGACGAAACCCTTCGCCGGCCACAAGGTCACGGCGCTGGACGGCTTCATGACGTTGAACGACCGTCAGCTCCTGCTTCAGGGCAAAGGCCGCGTCGATGACGTGCCGATGGATATCGAGATGACGGAGCCCGTGCGCAAGAACAGCGGTGTGGCTCCCACCCTGTCCCTGAAGGCCACGTTGACCGAAACACAGGTCGCCAAACTCGCGCCGGAGCTGTCCTCGGTTCTCGGCGGCACAACCGTTTTGGAGATCGACGGTGCCGATCCCAAACGCCAGGACGTAAGGCTCGATCTGACCAAGGCGTCGATCATTCTTCCGGGGCTTGGCTGGAGCAAGGGCATCGGCATTCCGGCAAAAGCCGCCTTTACCATGGAAGTGGCGGACGGTCGTACCGCAATCACGGATTTTTCCCTCGATGGCGATGGTTTCGGCGCCGCCGGCGACATTGCCTTCAACAAGAGCGGTCTGATCTCGGCCGATCTCAGCCGCGTGCAGCTTTCGCCCTCCGATAATTATGCCGTTTCGTTGGCTGCTTCGAAAAACGGCTATATTATCAATGCTTCCGGAAAATCCGCGGATCTAAGGCCTTTCCTGTCGAAGCTGCGCAGTCCCGCCGGCGGTGGCGATGGTACGTCTCGTTCGCAGCCATCTCTTTCCATCAAGGCGCAGTTTGACAAGGTCTACGGGTTCAACGATGAGATCCTTGCCAATGTCAATTCCGATGTCAGCGTGCGTGACGGCAAGGTGCGCTCGATCGATTTTCGCGGCGTGACCGGCAACGGACAGGCGGTGGTCGCGCAGACCACCAATCGCGGCGCGACGGGGACTGTGACATTGACCAGCAGCGATGCGGGTTCGCTCGCGCGGTTTGCCAATATCTACAGCCGCATTCGTGGCGGCCTTCTCAACCTAGCACTGACGACCGCCAATGGCAGCGACTGGAGCGGCTCGCTGGATCTGCGCAATTTCTCGGTGGTCAACGAGGCCAAGTTGCAGGACATCGTCGCAACGCCCACGGGCGAGGATGGCAGGAGCCTCAACAATGCGGTCCGCCGCAACATCGATGTCAGTTCGGAGAAGTTCCAGCGCGGCTTTGCTCGGGTTGTGTATGTCAACGGTTCGATCGCGGTGGAAAACGGGGTTGTGCGCGGTGAACAGATCGGCGCAACGTTTCAGGGGCTGCTGAAGGATCAGAATGGCCGCATGGACATGACCGGCACCTTCATGCCCGCCTACGGGCTGAACCGGCTGTTCGGCGAGTTGCCCTTTATCGGCATCTTCCTCGGCAACGGGCGCGACCGCGGCCTGCTCGGCATTACCTTCAAGCTTTCCGGCCAGACGGACCAGCCGAAGCTGACGATCAACCCGCTGTCGCTGATTGCGCCCGGTGTTTTCAGGCAGATTTTCGAGTTCCAGTAAAAAGGGCCGCTTTCGCGGCCCTCAATGACAGGTTCGGTGTGGGCGTCAGGCCGGGCGAACCAGCACGTGCTTCTTCTTGCCTACCGACAGCTTGATGACGCCATCACTGGTCACTTCGCCGGTGCCGATCATCTGGCGCTCGTCGGAAACGCCCTGATCATTGATCTTCACCGCACCGCCCTGAACGTGGCGGCGGGCCTCGCCATTCGAACCGGCGAGACCTGCGCGGACGATGAGCGAGAGGACGCCGACGCCAGCTTCAAGTTCGGAGGCCGGAACCTCGATGGAAGGCAGGTTTTCGGCCAGCGCGCCCTCTTCGAAGGTCTTGCGCGCCGTTTCCGCGGCTTCTTCCGCAGCGGCACGGCCGTGCAGGATCGCGGTTACCTCGGTCGCCAGAATTTTCTTGGCCTCGTTGATTTCCGATCCACCGAGCGTAGCCAGACGGGCGATCTCTTCCATCGGCAGGGTCGTGAAGAGCTTGGCGAAGCGAACGACGTCGGCATCTTCGGTGTTGCGCCAGTATTGCCAGAAATCATAGACCGGCAGCAGGTCCTTGTTCAGCCACACGGCGCCCGAGGCCGACTTGCCCATCTTCGCACCCGAGGAGGTGGTCAGAAGCGGAGAGGTCAGCGCGTAAAGCTGCGGTGTCCCCATGCGGTGACCCAGGTCGATGCCGTTGATGATGTTGCCCCACTGGTCAGAGCCGCCCATCTGCAGGCGGCACCCCGTGCGCTGGTTCAGTTCCACGAAATCGTAGGCCTGCAGGATCATGTAGTTGAATTCGAGGAAGGACAGCGACTGCTCGCGATCGAGGCGTGTCTTCACGCTGTCGAAGGACAGCATGCGGTTGACCGAGAAGTGGCGGCCGACGTCACGCAGGAATTCGAGATAGTTCAATCCGCGCAGCCAGTCGGCATTGTTGATCATCAGCGCCGGGTTGCCGGGACGGTCGTAATCGAGGTAGTTGGCGAAGACGTGCTTGAGCGAGGTGATGTTCTCCTCGATCATGTCGATCGTCATCAGCTTGCGGGCCTCTTCCTTGAAGGAGGGGTCGCCTACCATGCCGGTGCCGCCACCCATCAGCGAGATCGGCTGGTGGCCGGTCTGCTGCAGCCAGTGCAGCATCATGATCTGGGTGAGGTGGCCGACATGCAAACTCGAGGCCGTCGGGTCATAGCCGATATAGGCGGTCACGGTTTCCTTGGCGAACAATTCGTCGAGACCTGCCTCGTCGGAGATCTGGTGAATGAAGCCGCGCTCATCGAGCGTGCGGAGGAAATCGGACTTGAACCTGGACATAACCTTTTACTTTCTGGTTTGATCTTTACGGCCATCGAAAACCGGTGACCGTCGCGGCTTTATCATTGTTTTTTGAAATGTGCACCCGTTTCGGCCATGAATGTCGGGATTCAAGGTCAGCATGATTCGAGATTGCGGGAGAGCGGCAGGTGGGCGAGGTGAAAACGGCAATCGGACTGATGAGCGGCACGTCGATGGACGGCATCGATATCGCGCTTCTGCGTACCGATGGCGAGAGCGTGGTGCGGCATGGGCCAAGCGGCTATTTTCCCTATGATCCCGGCCTGCGGGCCATCTGGCAGAAGGCGCTGGTCACCGCCAAATCCATCCGTGAACGGCACGAACGCCCCGGAGATCTTGATGAGGCAGAGCGCAAGCTGACGCTTGCCCATGCGGCGGCGGTGAAATCCTTTCTCCATCGTCACCGGCTTCTGCCCGGTGAAATCGATGTCATCGGTTTTCATGGCCAGACGGTGCTGCACCGGCCGGATGATGCGCTGACGGTGCAGATCGGTGACGGACCCTTGCTAGCTGAAGAAACCGGTATCGATGTTGTTTACGATATGCGCGCCAATGACATGGTGCATGGCGGGCAGGGCGCGCCGCTCATTCCGGCCTATCACATGGCGCTGTCTGCCAACCTACCTGACGGGTTTGAGACGCCTGCGGTCTTCGTCAATATCGGCGGTATCTCCAACCTCACCTTCATCGGTGAATCTGGCCAGCTTGCCGCTTTCGATAGCGGCCCCGGCAATATGCTGATCGACCAGTGGATCGAGGCCCATACGGGCAAGGCCTTCGACAAAGGCGGCAGGACGGCGGCGGGTGGCAGCGTCGTTGCCTCGCTGGTGGCGCGTTATATGGAAAGCCCGTTCTTTTCCGGTAATATTCGCCGTTCGCTGGATCGCAGCGATTTTGCGCCCCCGGAAAAGGGTGAGCTCTCGCTGGCCGATGGTGCACGGACTTTGGCGCATCTGACGGGGGCCGCCATTCTGAAGTCGGCAAGCTATCTGCCGGAGGCGGCGAAGACCTATGTGGTCTGTGGTGGCGGTCGGCTCAATCCGGTGATCATGGCGGAGTTTGCAGACCTTGCCGCCAAGGTCGGTGCGCGGGTGATTGCGGCGGAAGAGGCGGGGTTCGATGGCGGCGCGATGGAGGCGGAGGCCTGGGCCTATCTGGCCGTTCGGTCGCTGAAGGGGTTGCCGCTGACCTATCCCGGTACGACGGGGGTGAAGGAGCCGGTGACGGGTGGGGTTTTGGTGAAGGTTTAATAGAAGACGGTGGATGTGGCTTACCCCCCTCTGCCCTGCCGGGCATCTCCCCCTCAAGGGGGAGATCGAATCGGGGCGACCTTCCGGTCATCTTTAAACGCAGAGTCTTAGGCGAGGAGCACGCGTCTAGCTGATCTCCCCCCTTGAGGGGGAGATGCCCGGCAGGGCAGAGGGGGGTAAGCCCAGCCCGCTGGGTATCACTATAGGAATTCAACCTGCCCGGAGACCGGGCGACAAATCACCGAATACGCTTCGCCGCCGGTTCCGGCACAAGCTCGCCGTTCAGGCGACGGTCGAGATAGTCCTCGCATTCGCCCATCAGCTCATCCACCTTGCCGTTGAAGAAGTGGTTGGCGCCGGGGACGGTGCGGTGGGTGATGAGGATGCCCTTCTGCGTCTTCAGCTTTTCGACCAGGCCGTTGACATCCTTTTCGGGCGCGACCTTGTCGGAATCGCCGTTGATGATGAGGCCAGAAGACGGGCAGGGCGCAAGGAAGGAGAAGTCGTAGGTGTTCGGCTGCGGGGCAATCGACATGAAACCTTCGATTTCCGGGCGGCGCATCAGAAGCTGCATGCCGATCCAGGCGCCGAAGGAGTAACCCGCCACCCAACAGCTCTTGGAATCCGGATGCAGGCTCTGCACCCAATCGAGCGCCGAGGCGGCATCGGAGAGCTCGCCCGCACCGTGGTCGAACTCGCCCTGGCTGCGGCCAATCGAACGGAAGTTGAACCGGAGCGTCGTGAAGCCGCGCTTCTGGAAAAGATAGAAGAGCTGATAGACGATCTGGTTGTTCATCGTGCCGCCGAACTGCGGGTGCGGATGAAGGATGATCGCGATCGGCGCGCTCTTTTCCTTGGAGGGTTGATAACGGCCTTCGAGGCGACCCGCAGGGCCGTTAAAGATGACTTCGGGCATTGGTACTCCGGTCGTGTTTTTTCATTCTCCAACCGCATTCTTCCGATGAGAAGACTTGACGAACTCTGTCATCTTTTCTAGAACGCAGTTTAGAATAATTCGAAACTTTGCGTGTGCTAAAGCACTCGGGTGGTGTCATAAGGCAAGCGCAACTGTAATTTCAAGAAAAATGCGTTTTCGCGCATTGAAGATTGGATGAAGCCTTTCGGCGATGACGGTTTTGACGCGCACATATATGGACTGGAACGCCACGGCGCCGCTTCTGCCGGCCGTGCGGGAGGTGCTTGTGTCTGCGCTTGATCTTGCCGGCAATCCGTCTTCCGTCCACCGCGAAGGGCGTGCGGCCCGCGCCGCCGTCGAGACGGCTCGCCGGGAGGTTGCGGCGCTTGGCGGCGCTGAGCCGGCGCATGTGACCTTTACCAGCGGTGCAACGGAAGCGGCCAATCTGGTGCTTGCGCCGGAATTCAGGATGGGACGCAGCCCGGTTCGGGTAAGCCGGCTCTATGTTTCCGCCATCGAGCATCCCGCATTCCGCGAAGGTGGCCGTTTCGAAAAGAGTGACGTAACGGAAGTTCCCGTTACGTCAGCGGGTGTCCTTGATCTTGCCGCGCTTGAAGCGTTGCTGTCTTCGCATGACAGGTCGTCCGGGCTGCCGATGGTCGCCTGCATGCTCGTGAATAATGAAACCGGCGTCCTTCAGCCTGTGGCGGAAGCGGCGCGGCTGGTTCATGCGGCGGGCGGCCTGATGGTTGTCGACGCTGTTCAGGCTGCCGGCCGCGTGCCGCTCGATATCAACGCGCTCGATGCGGATTTCCTTGTGATTTCGTCTCACAAGCTCGGTGGCCCGAAGGGTGCCGGCGCTCTTATCTCGCGCGGCGAGGTGATGATGCCGAAGCCGCTGATCCATGGTGGCGGCCAGGAAAAGGGCCATCGTTCGGGTACGGAAAATACCCTGTCGGTCATCGGTTTCGGTGCCGCTGCGGCTTTTGCCTCCCGGAATGTCGAGGTTGAGGCGGCGCGTCTTTCCGCGCTGCGGGCGCGGCTGGAAAACGGTATGCGCGTGAACGCGCCTGATGTGATCATCCACGGTGACGATGTCACGCGCGTCGCCAATACCACGTTTTTCACGCTTCCGGGCCTGAAGGCCGAGACCGGGCAGATCGCCTTCGATATAGAAGGTATCGCACTGTCGGCAGGGTCGGCCTGCTCATCGGGCAAGGTGGGCGAAAGCCATGTCTTGACCGCGATGGGGCGCGATCCCAAGCTCGGCGCGCTCCGGATTTCGATTGGCCACGCGACTGACGAGGCGGACATTGAACGGACGCTCGCGGCGTTTGCGAAAATTGCGGGACGGCGCAAGCTTTCCGGTCAGGCCGCGTAAAATGCGGCAAAGAATTGCGGATTAGCAATTTTCCGCTTGCCGGGATGTGTGAAAAGCGCCATCCCGCACCTACATGGGTATAAGCTCTGCCCCGGCCGACGGCTCGGAGCGATTTGCCCGAAGATGAATAAGGCGGCTTTCCGCCTTGATACGTTGACAAGCCACCGGACCTTGGCTCCGGCGAGATTGGAGAACGACATGGCAGCGGTTCAGGAAACGATCGATCAGGTCCGCCAGATCGATGTGGACCAGTATAAATACGGCTTCGAAACCAATATCGAAGTCGACAAGGCCCCGAAGGGTCTTTCGGAAGAGGTGATCCGTTTCATCTCGGCCAAGAAGCAGGAGCCGGAATGGATGCTGGAATGGCGTCTTGAGGCTTACAAGCGCTGGCTGACGATGGAAGAGCCGACCTGGGCGCGCGTCAGCTACCCCAAGATCGACTTCAACGATCTCTATTATTATGCCGCGCCGAAAAGCACCCCCGGCCCGAAGTCGCTCGATGAAGTCGACCCGGAGCTGCTGAAGGTCTATGAAAAGCTCGGCATTCCGCTGAAAGAACAGGAAATCCTCGCCGGCGTCGAAAAGCGTCAGGTCGCTGTTGATGCCGTGTTCGACAGCGTCTCCGTCGTCACCACCTTCAAGGCGGAGCTGGCGAAGGCCGGCGTGATCTTCATGTCGATTTCGGAAGCCGTGCGCGAGCATCCGGAGCTGGTGAAGAAATATCTCGGCTCGGTCGTTCCGACGACGGACAATTTTTATGCGACGCTGAACTCGGCCGTCTTTACTGACGGTTCCTTCGTGTTCGTGCCGAAGGGCGTTCGTTGCCCGATGGAGCTTTCCACCTATTTCCGCATCAACGAGAAGAACACCGGCCAGTTCGAGCGCACGCTGATCATCGCCGAAGAGGGTGCCTACGTCTCCTATCTGGAAGGCTGCACCGCTCCCCAGCGCGACGAGAACCAGCTTCACGCCGCCGTTGTTGAACTCGTGGCGCTCGATGATGCCGAAATCAAATATTCCACCGTCCAGAACTGGTATCCGGGCGACAAGGAAGGCAAGGGCGGCATCTACAACTTCGTGACCAAGCGCGGCGATTGCCGTGGCAACCGCTCGAAGATCTCGTGGACGCAGGTGGAGACCGGTTCGGCCATCACCTGGAAATACCCGTCCTGCATCCTGCGCGGCGATGACAGCCGTGGCGAGTTCTATTCGATCGCGGTCTCCAATGGTCACCAGCAGATCGACAGCGGCACCAAGATGATCCATCTCGGCAAGAACACGTCGAGCCGCATCATCGCCAAGGGCATCGCCGCCGGTTTCTCGGAAAACGTCTATCGCGGCCAGGTCTCGGCCCACCGCAAGGCGACCAACACGCGTAACTTCACGCAGTGCGACTCGCTGCTGATCGGCGACAAGTGCGGCGCTCATACCGTGCCCTACATCGAGGCGAAGAACTCGTCCGCTCACTTCGAGCACGAGGCGACGACGTCGAAGATTTCCGAAGACCAGCTGTTCTATTGCCTGCAGCGCGGCATTCCCGAGGAAGCGGCGATCGCGCTGATCGTCAATGGCTTCGTCAAGGAAGTCATTCAGGAACTGCCGATGGAATTTGCCGTGGAAGCACAGAAGCTGATCGGCATTTCGCTGGAAGGGTCTGTGGGATAAGTTTTCCTCGTCATCCTCGGGCTTGACCCGAGGATCTACGGCCCTTGGCCTGAGCAGAGACAACCCACTTCCCGGATCCTCGGGTCAAGCCCGAGGATGACGGATGAGAGATTTGAGACAAGCCCTGATGGGGCGCACGAGGCGGTCCTTGAAACCGCACCATGAACAGGAACAATACCATGCTTGAAATCATCGACCTGCACGCGAAGATCGCCGATACCGAAACCGAGATCATCAAGGGTCTCAACCTGAAGGTTGCCGCTGGTGAAGTTGCGGCCATCATGGGCCCGAACGGTTCCGGCAAGTCGACCCTGTCCTACATCCTGTCGGGCCGTGAGGACTATGAAGTCACCTCCGGTGACATTCTCTATAACGGCGAAAGCATTCTGGAACTGGACGCTGCCGAGCGTGCGGCCAAGGGCATTTTCCTTGCCTTCCAGTATCCGGTCGAAATTCCGGGCGTCGCTACCATGCAGTTCCTGAAGGTTGCGATGAACGAGCAGCGCAAGGCGCGCGGCGAGTCCGAGCTGACGACGCCTGATTTCATCCGCCGCGTCAAGGAAGCGGCCGGCGATCTGAAGATCGACATGGAGATGCTGAAGCGTCCGCTCAACGTCGGGTTCTCCGGCGGTGAGAAGAAGCGTGCCGAAATCCTGCAGATGGCGCTTCTGGAGCCGAAGCTCTGCGTTCTCGACGAAACCGATAGCGGTCTCGACATCGACGCGCTGAAGATCGTGGCTGACGGCGTCAACGCGCTGAAGTCGCCTGATCGCGCCACCGTCGTCATCACCCACTATCAGCGCCTGCTCGACTACATCGTGCCTGACAGCGTTCACGTTCTCTACAAGGGCAAGATCATCCGCTCGGGTGACAAGGCTCTCGCGCTGGAACTGGAAAACAACGGTTACGCCGACATCATCGGTGAAGCGGCCTGATCGAAGGCCAGGAGGTGATGTCCATGAACATTCAAGCTACCAACCGGCTGACGCCAGCGGAAACCGCGCTGGTCGATGCCTACACCGCCAAGTTCAGCGAGCTGCCCGGCGACGGCGCCGTGGTTGCCGCGCGTGACGTGCTGTTCGACGATCTGAAGACCGGTGGTCTTCCGACACGCCGCATCGAGGCCTGGCACTATACCGATCTGAAGAGCCTGTTGCGCACGGTTCCGGAAGACCGGCCCGCGCCTGTCATCGAGAAGGCTGCGTCGATTATTGCCGGTTCGCCTGTGGCTTACATGCTGCATGGCACGGCCGATATCGGCAAGGTCGATGGTGTCAGCGTATCGCGCTTTGCCGACAGCCTGCTCGACGGCTCTGCCGCGGCTGGCCTTGCGGAAGCCAGCAAGGATGACACGATTGGCCGCATCAATGGCAGCTTTGTGCGTGACGGCCTCGTGGTCGAAATTCCCGCCGATGCTGAGCTCGACAAGCCGATCGAACTGCAGGCTATCCATGGCGCAGGCCAGGTTCACAGCCGCTTCCCGGTGCGCTTCGGCAAGGGTTCGAAAGCGACCGTCATTGAGCGTCACCTTTCGGTGACGCCCGATGCGGCGCTTGTCTCCTCGGTCAGCGATATCGTCGTTGAGGATGGCGCGGAAGCAACCTGGATTCTTCTGCAACAGCAGGGTGCTGCCGATATTCACCTTGGCCAGCTGCGCATCAAGCTCGGCGCGGAAGCCAAGCTGCGTCTCTTCGTGATCAATGCCGGCGGCAAGCTGGTGCGTCAGGAACTGCGCATCGATGTGGAAGGTGAGGGCACCGATCTCATCGTTCGCGGCGTCAACCTTCTGGGTGGCGAAACCCATACGGACGTGACGATGGTTCTTGGCCACAACGTGCCGAACACGACCTCGACGGAAGTTTTCCGCAACGTGGTGTTCGACCGTGCGAAGGGCATTTTCCAGGGCATGATCCGGGTCGCACCGGATGCCCAGAAGACCGATGCGAAGATGGCGTGCAACACGCTGCTGATGTCTGACGATGGCGAGTTCTCGGCAAAGCCGGAACTGGAAATCTTCGCCGATGACGTTCAGTGCGGCCATGGTGCAACGGTTGCCGATATCAGCGACAATCATCTCTACTACCTGATGGCGCGCGGCGTCCCACGGGCAAAGGCACGGGCGATGCTCGTCAACGCCTTCGTCGCCGAGATCGTCGAGGAACTGGAAGAAGAAAATCTGGTAGAGGCGCTGGAGACGATCATTTCCGGCTGGCTGGAGCATCACGCTTAGCAACCTCTCCGTCGTCATCCTCGGGCTTGTCCCGAGGATGAGGTGAAGCAGCGGTAACGCTGTGCAAACCCCGGAGCTCTCCAGAAGAGCACCATGAAAGGGCCCGAGAAATGGACCAGACCGCAATGGCGGCCCCTTATGACATCGAAGCCGTGCGCCGGGATTTCCCGATCCTGTCGCGCGAAGTCTATGGCAAGCCGCTGGTCTATCTCGACAACGGTGCGTCTGCTCAAAAGCCGCAGGTGGTGATCGACGCCGTTTCGCATGCTTATGCAAATGAGTACGCGAACGTGCATCGCGGCCTGCATTTCCTCTCCAATGCCGCAACCGATGCCTATGAAGCGGCGCGCGAAAAAGTGCGCCGGTTCCTCAATGCCGGTTCGGTGGACGAGATCGTCTTCACCAAATCCTCCACCGAGGCGATCAATACGGTTGCTTACGGTTATGGCATGCCAAAGATCGGCGAGGGTGACGAGATCGTCATCTCGATCATGGAGCACCACTCCAACATCGTGCCGTGGCATTTCATCCGCGAGCGGCAGGGCGCCAAGCTCGTCTGGGTGCCGGTTGATGATGACGGCGCATTTCATATCGAGGCTTTCGAAAAGAGCCTGACGGAGCGCACCAAGCTCGTTGCCATCACCCATATGTCGAATGCGCTCGGCACCATCGTGCCGGTCAAGGAAATCTGCCGTATCGCGCATGAGCGTGGCATTCCGGTGCTGATCGATGGATCGCAGGGCGCTGTTCATATGCCTGTTGATGTGCGCGATATCGATTGCGACTGGTATGTGATGACGGGCCACAAGCTTTACGGCCCCTCGGGCATCGGCGTGCTCTATGGCAAGGCCGACCGGCTGCGCGAGATGCGGCCGTTCCAGGGCGGCGGCGAGATGATCCTCGACGTTTCCGAAGACAATGTCACCTATAACGAGCCGCCGCATCGTTTCGAAGCGGGTACGCCGCCCATCGTGCAGGCGATCGGCCTCGGTTATGCGCTCGATTATATGGATAATCTCGGCCGTGCCGCGATTGCTGCACATGAGGCCGATCTTGCCGCTTATGCCGCGGAGCGGCTGCGCGAGATCAATTCGCTTCGCATCATCGGCAACGCGCCTGAGAAGGGCGGCATTTTCTCCTTCGAGCTTGAGGGCATTCACGCCCACGACGTCTCGATGGTGATCGACCGGCGCGGCGTTGCCGTGCGGGCCGGCACCCATTGCGCCATGCCGCTCTTGAAACGCTTCGGTGTCACCTCCACATGCCGGGCATCGTTCGGCCTTTACAATACCCGCGCCGAAGTAGACTCTCTTGTCGAGGCGCTGGAATATGCGCGCAAATTTTTCGCCTGATATCGCAGCTTGAAATCAGGATTGAGGTTTAAGACCATGACTGCCGATGCCACTGCAAAGACCCAGGATGCGACCGAAGCTCAGGAAAAGGTATCCACCATTCCGCCCGATGAGCTTGCACGCCTCAGCGACGATGTGATCGCGGCGCTGAAGACCGTTTATGACCCGGAAATTCCGGCCGACATCTTCGAACTCGGTCTCGTTTACAAGATCGATATCGAAGACGACCGGATGGTCAAGATCGTCATGACGCTGACGGCACCCGGTTGCCCCGTCGCTGGCGAAATGCCGGGCTGGGTGGAGAACGCCGTTGGCGCCGTCGAGGGTGTTTCCGGTGTCACCGTCGAAATGACCTTCGATCCGCCGTGGACGCCGGACCGCATGTCGGAAGAGGCGCAGGTCGCCGTCGGCTGGTACTGATTTGATTTTGACTGGTGTCATCCCTTGATGACATTGTCAGGCGCACTTAAATTGAATTCCATAAGCATCGAGCCTTGAACTCGATTGTCGAAGGAGAATGGGCCCATGGGCTTTGCAATCATGACCATGACCGGGGCTGCGGCCTCGCGCGTTAAAGCGATCGTCGAAAATTCCGGACCGGACGCCAAGGGCGTGCGCGTCGGCATCAAGAAGGGCGGTTGCGCGGGCATGGAATATACCATCGACCTCGTGACCGAGCCGGATGCGAAGGACGATCTGGTGGAATTCGAAGGGGCGAAGGTCTGGGTTCAGCCTTCCGCCGTGCTTTATCTGCTCGGCACGCAGATGGATTTCGAAGTGACCAAGATGCGCTCCGGTTTCACCTTCAACAATCCGAACCAGACCTCTGCCTGCGGCTGCGGTGAATCTGTTGAGCTGAAGCCTGCGGATCTCGCCGCGCTTGCGAAGCAGCGTGAGGCAGAAGCCAGCGTCTGATTGGCTGCACTATCTCTGCGATGGATAGTTAGATATTCTTTTGCACCCAGCGCTCCTACAAACGCGACGTCATCCTTGGGCTTGACCCGAGGATCCATCCCCGTCAAATCGCTTGGGACGTTTGTAGATCCTCGGGTCAAGCCCGAGGATGACGGACGAAAAGTTTCAGGTTTTTTTTCCGCAGACTGCGTCTCACGCAAAGTCAACTTCCGAAGGATCATGACTGCTGTTTGAAGGCTTCGATGAAATCGGCCAGCGGATGGATTGATGGCGTGGTCATCAACAGCGGTTCGAGAGCCGCGGCGATCTCCCGGCGATCTTCTGCAGAGAGTGGCCGCAGGCTTGACGTGATCCTGTTATAGTCAGGCGTCCCGCGCGATGCGAGCGAGCGATGGATCACAAACACTTCCGTCTGCCCGTCCTGTCGCTCCACAAAAAGGGCAAGCGATCCGCCGTCTGCAGCCGCAGCGCTATCGGATACGGATTTGAACATCGAGACTCCATGCGGTAGATTTCCGGAGAGCCTATCCGATTGACGTCATGGAGCAAGATTGAATGCGGATGGTTTCAGTGAGGGGTAGCCGGCGTGGGGAATGGCAGTAGCTCGATTGATGTCTGGACACCTGGCCTCGTTGCTGCCGGCCTGATGTTGGTTGTCGGTATTCTTTTCCTCTCCTTTTCTTGGGAGGCTAAATCACGCAGGCGCGCGTCATCAGCCACTACGGAACGCGTTCAGTTCGAACGAACCGAAGGCGGCGAGTGGCCAACGGTGCGTGGAGACGGGGGCGGAGGGGGCCATCATTGAACGGGCGGTTCACGTGTTGAGACCGGCAGGGGAGAGCACGGCCACGGCAAGGGCGGCGGTAAAAGCTGCTTTCGCGCACGTCACCCTAGGCGCCGGTGTGGGTCTTCGCGAGGCCGCCGCGATTGATAATTACGCGAGCCATGATGTGCTTGCCGCCCGCCGCGCCGAGGACGAAAAGGACGACTGGTCTGCGATCACGGTGGAAGACGTGAACCTACACTCCGCCAGTCCTGCGTTTTTTGATGCCGAAGCAATGCGGTTTCATCTACCCGCCTACATGATCGCCGATCTCGACGGTTGTTACCGGCACGAGTTCGTGCCCCATCTGCGCGGCCGCCCGGAGAAATTTGCGCTGTTGAACGACGCTCAAAGGCGGGCCGTTGAATTATATTTGCACGCGCTCCTGCAGCGAAACAACCCGCCGTCTTACCAGACCGATGTAGAACAGGCGCTTGGGGAATGGCGGCAAGCCGCGGATCGTTAGGCCGGATTGATCACTCGTGTCTCAGGGCTTCGATCGGGCTGAGACTCGCCGCACGCCGCGCGGGAAAATAGCCGAAAATCACGCCGATGGCGGCTGAAAAGGCGAAGGCGAGGAAGATGATCGATGGGCTGGTGACGAAAGGCACGTTGAGGAAGCTGACGACCGCGTAGGCGAGGCCGAGGCCGGTGAGGATGCCGACGATGCCGCCGAAGGCCGAGAGCATCACCGCTTCCACCAGAAACTGTGTCAGCACCTGTTTTTCCAATGCGCCGATGGCAAGCCGAATGCCGATCTCACGCGTGCGTTCTGTTACCGAGACCAGCATGATGTTCATGATGCCGATGCCGCCCACGAGAAGGCTGACGGCGGCGACCGCGCCGAGAAGTCCGGTGAGAAGCGTCGTCGTGCCGGTCATGGCGGAAGCGATCTGCGTCATGTCGTTGACAGTAAAATCATCCTCGCGGCCGATGTTGATGCGGCGACGCTCGCGCAGCAGGTTTTGCAGGTCGCTCTGCACCTTGGCGGTGGAAACGCCATCCTGCGCCGAAACCATGATCGAGGAAATGGTGGTGGTGCCGCCAATGCGCCGCTGGTGGATTTTGAGCGGCATGATGATCGTGTCGTCCTGATCGTCGCCGAGGCCGGACTGGCCTTTGCGGGCGAGAACGCCGATGACGGGGCAGGAGATGTTGCTGACGCGGATCGTCTGTCCCACAGGGTTTTCCGCCCCGAAAAGTTCCTGTCGCACGGTTTCGCCGATGATGCAGCCGATCTGGCCGCCGCGATCTTCGGCGGGCTGGAAATCTCGACCAAGTGCGATGGTCCAGTCCTGCGCGATCAGATAGTCGTTCGTGGTGCCGATGACGCTTGTCTGGTGGTTCTTGCCGCCGAAAATGACGGTTGCGGCGGAACTGCGGTTCTGCGGTGCGACGGCGCGGATGCCCGATATCTGGTTGCGGATCGCCTCGACATCGCGGTCATCGAAGCGCTTGGCTTCGGTGCTGGCGCGGCCGGGGCCAAACTGGCCGGGGCGCACGAACAGCATGTTGGTGCCGAGCCGTGACAGTTCCGATTTTACCTGCTCGGTCGTACCGTTGCCGATGGTGACCATGGCAATGACGGCGGCCACACCTATGACGACGCCGAGCACCGTGAGAAAGGAGCGCAACAGGTTGCGGCTGATGGCGCGCAACGCAAGACGCGATGTTTCAAAGAACATCCAATGTCTCCTTATGATCCGCGGCGCTATCGGAGGCGAGGTGGCCGTCGACAAAACGCAGCAGGCGCCCGGCATAAGCGGCGATGTCCTCCTCATGGGTTACCATGACGACGGTGATGCCCTTGTCGCGATTGAGCGAAGTTATCAGTTCCATGATTTCGACGCTCGTCTTCGTATCGAGATTGCCGGTCGGCTCGTCGGCCAGAAGCAGCGCGGGGCGGGTGACGATGGCGCGGGCAATGGCCACACGCTGCTGCTGGCCGCCTGAAAGCTCCTGCGTGGTGTGATCTTCGCGGCCTTTGAGGCCCACCTGCGCCAGCGCCTCCATGGCGCGCTCACGCCGTTCCGAGGCCTTCATGCCCCGATAGATCAGCGGCAGTTCGACATTTTCCACCGCAGAGGTGCGGGAGAGAAGGTTAAAGCCCTGAAACACGAAACCGAGCATGTGCCGGCGCAAGAGCGTCAGATGTTCGTTATCGAAGTCGCTGGTCGCCACGCCCTGGAAGAGATATTCGCCAGCCGATGGGACGTCCAGACAGCCGATGATGTTCATCGAGGTGGATTTGCCCGATCCCGACGGTCCCATGATGGCGACGAATTCCTTCTCGCGGATCGACAGGCTGACGCCGTCGAGCGCGCGGATCGTCGCTTCGCCGCGACCATATTGCTTCACGACATCACGGAACTCGATGAGCGGCGGCTGTTGCATGCGCTTGTCCTCCGTCAGCCGGCGTTACGGGCCGTTGCGTCGGTAATTATCTGGTCATCGGCTTTCAGTTCGCCAGATTTCACCACGGTATGCTGGCCGTCGGTGGATCCAGTTTCGATTGCGACGGAAACCGGATTGTTGTTGCGCAGCACCCAGACCGTCCTTTTACCCTGGGCGGCCTGGCCGGCATCGCGGTTTTGCGAGCGGCCCATGCGGGGCGGGCGGAACAGGCTCATCAACCCGCCCCCACGCGAAGCGGATTCGCGCGGCGGTGTATAACGAAGCGCGGAATTGGGTACCAGCAGGGCGTCCTTGATCTCTTCAACGATGATATTGGCGGTTGCCGTCATGCCGGGGCGAAGCAGCAGTTCTGCGTTGTCGACCGTCAATATGCCCTTGTAGGTCACCACGTTGGATACGGTTTCCGAGGCGAAGCGCACGGTCTCGATCTCGGCCGGGAAGCTGCGGTCGGGATAGGCATCGACGTTGAATGTGGCCTTCTGCCCGGTTTCCACCTTGCCGACATCGGCCTCATCCACCGAGACCTGCAGCTCCATGTGGCGCAGATCGCCGGCGATGGTGAAGAGAACAGGGGCATTGAGCGAGGAGGCGACCGTGGCGCCGGGATCGACGCTGCGGGTGAGGATAACGCCATCGATGGGCGAAACGATCTTGGCCTTGCCCAGATTGACCTCGGCGAGCCGCAGATCGGCTTCCGCCGAGAGCACGGTCGCCTCATTGACCTCAAGCGTTGCGGCCGCCGCATCATGGGTGAACTGCGCGGCGTCCAGATCCTGCTGGCTGGAGACGCGGTTCTGCACCAGGGATCGCAGGCGCTCCATGGATGTCTTTGCCGAGCCAAGGTCGGCGCGGGCCTTCAGCACATTGGCCTTGGCGGAAGCGAGCTTGGCGCGGGCGCTCTGCACGTCGGCTTCCAGCTTGTTGGTATCCAGCTCCGCCAGAACGTCTCCTGCCTTGACCGGGGTATTATAGGTGACGTTGACCTTGCGCACCGTGCCGGACAGTTCGCTCGATATATCAACCTGATCCGTCGGCTGAACCGAGCCGGTGGAGGTGACGATGACCGAGAGATCGCCCTGACGCGCTGCTTCCGTGGTGTAGCTATAAGCCACACCGCCTGCGCGTGACTGGTAATAATAACCAAGACCGCCGCCAATCAGCACAATGGCTGCTGCCACATAGAGGAACCGACGCGACTTTTTCTTGCGGCCGTTTCTGGTCGTCCCCAAAATCTCGCGCAGATCGGGCTGGCTGTTTTTGGTATCGCTGCCACTGGTATTGGCGTCATTCATTCTCGTCACCCGCAAAGTTCAAAATACTACAGAGAGTTGCCGCCGCTCTCCGGTTTGTTCGTCCGTCTGTCGCCGTTATATTCCTCTGATTGTGGGAAGTGACATAGCTTGCTCCAAGGGTGAAGTGAAAACTTGGTAATATTTATGATAGTTCTGGTCTGCTAGAGATAGGTATTCGAAAAGCCGATGCCACAGATGCGGCAGAGGTTTCAGCAGCGACATTCAGGACGATGATGAAATGAACGACAATGTGGTGAAGTTCCGCAAACCGGTGCCGCCGAAGAAGCCGCGCGAACCGCTCGGGCCAAAAGCGAAGAGGGTATTGACGATTGCGGCTGTCATATTGTTTTTCGCGGCCGCATGGGGCTATTTCACGCTGATGGGGCAGGGGTAGAGCAAAGTGCTGGCATAGGCGTTCTGCTTGGGAGCAGGATGGAAGTATGCAAATCGGCTAAAGCGGTGGGCCTCCGCCGCTCATTCCGATCACGGGGATTGGCCAAGGCGGTTGTCGGGCGACTACCGTGGCGCCCGACAAGTTGCCCTTAGCCGACTAGCCGCAAACGGGCATTTTCGAACGGATAACCTTCATCATCAATCGCGCGACGGGAAAGCTCCTGAAAGCCGAGCGATCTATAGAAGCCCATCGCCTGCACGTTTTCAGTATAGGCTTCAAGCGAAAGCTCGCCCTTCAAATTCAGCGCGTGCGAAACGAGTTTACGCCCGATACCGAGGCCTTGATGGCACGGGGAAACAAATAAGCCGCCGATGAAAGTGTCGAGCAGGCTGATAAAGCCCGCAGCTTGGCCGTTTAATGTTGCGACCCACGTTTGGGCGCCAGGCAAATATTGTTCCTCAATAAGTGCCTTTTGCTCCATCAAACGACGCTCGCCGATAAACGGGTGAGCAAGCAACGAGGCTTCGAGCCAGATGTTGGAGAGATTTACTGTGTCCGAGGCCTCGAAAGGCCGGATGATAACGTCCTCGAATTTCATGAGAACTCCGCAGAAAAGATATGCAAAAAGGTCCGGCTACCGATACTGGTGCCAGGTGAAGCCGCAAATTGCGGTCGAAATCACAAGCCTCTGCTATTGGGCGGCTTTTAGGGGACAGCAAACAATTAATCAATGACCGCAATTGGCGCTTCTGCGCGATTATGGCCGTCGGCCCTAAGCGGACGGCAAAATTACGCCGGCGCGCATTTCCATTCCGAAGCAAGAACCGCGTAAATATACTCGTCTCCCCAGACGTCTCGGAAGCGGTCGTTCTGGATCAAATGCGCTTCTCGACGCAGTCCAAGGCGCTCAACAACGCCGACCGAACCCTTGTTCGCAGCGTCCAGCCGCGCGAAGATTCGATGAAATCCGATTGACGAGAAGCCTATGCTGACCATCGCGCCAACAGCCTCCGTTGCATACCCGTTCCCCGCGAATTCTGGATTGAAAATATATCCAACCTCTCCCTGCAGTGCATCAACACTTGCCAGCTTCAACAGGACTTCACCGACCAGTGCGTTGTCAGCCTTTCGCTCGACGGCCAGTCGATAGGTGTCGCCATCCTTCTCAAATGGTGCCGCCAAAATCGCAGAGAACTGCTCTCGCAAAGCATCTCCAGTTGGAGGTGCAGCGTAAAGATACCGATAAACCTCCTGCAGAGAATGGTAGGCTGAATAGCCGGGGAAATCGCCTCTTGTGAATTCGCGCAGGACAAGGCGGTCCGTCGAAAGCGGTGCACCTAATTTTTGAAGCTGCATCAAGTACCTGATTGATTTTTGCCCCTCCGGGAACTCCGGGGCGGCCTCGTTAAACTCGGCCTCTAGGTAGGTCGTTTTCCGTCGCTTACAATGGTCCGACCCCGGCGCAATCCCGCCCGATCGATAACTTGCCGTGGCGGCTGCAAAAGGCGTTTGCCAACGGCATCATACCCAATACCTATCAACACGGCCAAGGGAGTGGATCGCATGAAAGGCTTTCGCGACAGTGTGTTGTTTCCGATCACCCTCTTGATCGGCGGCGTTATCGCGTTTTTTCTCTTTCTTTACGCGACTGGCCACGATCCGGACGAGCGACCTCTGACTTTGGTGGAATGGGTTATCGGCGGCACACTGATCGGACCGGGTTTCGGGTATCTCATGAAATGGAGAAGAGCGAAGGATCGCCGGAGCGCAAATACGGACTGAAACCGTCCCTGCGATCGAACCCAAACCAGTCATTTGTGGGGAATGCAAGAAAGCGGTGGCGACCCCTGCAGGACTCGAACCTGCGACCTACTGCTTAGAAGGCAGTTGCTCTATCCAGTTGAGCTAAGGGGCCGTCATGCCGGGCAATCGATGCTCCGGCAAAAACTTTGGTCGTCGTGTTTCAGTGCGTCCAGGGCTGGGTGCGGTTGAAACGGAAATTGTCGGTGTAGGAAACCACCTTGCGAGTCGCCTCTTTCGGCTGGATCACGCGATATTCGATGCCCTTGCGCTGGGCATAGGCTTCGGCCTGTTCCTGTGTCTCGAATGTCAGCTTGACCTGCTGTTTCATGTCGGAACTGGAGGTGTAGCCCATGATCGGATCGATCTTGCGCGGAACCTCGGCGTCGAATTCCAGAACCCAGACATTGGTCTTCGCCTTGCCGGATTGCATGGCGGTTTTTGCAGGGCGGTAAATCTTCGCAGACATGTCGAAACTGCTCCGGTTGGACAGCGGGGTGAAACCCCGGATTATTCATCACGTACCTGAATAGAATAACCAAATCGTGTCAGGAACGTTGAATTTGAAATGGACCGAGTTCAAGTGAGAGTCAAGACGATTATCCCCTTGCTGTCGGTTCATGCGCTGCCCGTTCGACCTTAGGTTTTGCTCAACGGTGTCGCGGCTGAACAAAGATGAATTTCCCTGTTGCGGACTGCGTATGAACCGTGTATTCCCCAGCCATCGCCTCGGCGGAGTGTAGCGCAGTCTGGTAGCGCATCTGGTTTGGGACCAGAGGGTCGGGAGTTCGAATCTCTCCACTCCGACCACCGACAACCACTTGAAAAGGTTGTCGAATTTGGCATCGGCTAATATCCCCTGAAGTGACTACCGCCACCGAAACCGCCACCGATACGGTTTCTCGCCACTTGGAATCGGTGGCGCTGCGGAAATGAAAAAGCCCTCCGAAGAGGGCCGTCATGCTCATGTTCTCCCCTCGACGAAATCGCTGGCAGCGCTATCGATGTCTCCGAGCTGTCGCTCCAGCGTGACAGTCGTGACGGCCCTGCCGACCATCTTCGCGATGTCATCGAGCGCTGCGCCGATTTTTCTCAATCCCTCTTTTGGTCCCTTTGATGACATGCCGCACCTCACACCGAGACCATACCGCCGATAATCCGACCACGAAGATCAAGACCAGCGGCACCCAGACCGGGGCCAGCACCAGTTGCCACGACCACTTGATGTGACCCGTTAGTTTCAGTGCGGTGAACATCAGCGCGAACGCGCCGACGAGCAATTCCATGTCGTCTCTCCCTTTTGTCCCGAATTACGGGAGCATAAGAAGATTGTGACCTGGGAAAAACACAATCCGAATTCCGCCGGCGAAGGACATCAGGTGTTTGTTGGATTAAATCCCAGCGTTAGGGGTCAGCTCATAGTAATTTTCTTGGTGTAACCTGTTGATTGCTGGTTAACCGCCTTTGAAACGAAAAGAGAACAGTGTTATGTGACTTGCGTCGTCAACAACTGATGGAGGCGCGATTGCCAGAGGAAGACCTGGTATCTCAAGAATCTAGTGAAACATGGCTCGATATTCCCGACGCTGTCTGGGAGCCAAAACCTGATTTTATGGAAACACCGTCGGTCGAACTGATCAGAGAAATAAAGGCACATATCCGTGACACGGGAGAACCGTGGACGTGGCGCGGACATACCCACACAAAGCCACCGAAGGGTTCTCGTATCTACTATGCGGGCGAATTCGACATCCCGGACAAGTATACTGAAGCTGGACGCTTTTCCCCATGTCCCTGTTGTTCTCCCAACAACCGCAAATTCGGTAACGGCAAGATCGCCTGGTTCCCTGACGAGAAGGTCATCAGGCTCATAGGCCCCACCTGCTTCAAGAGCTTGGACGCTCACATGCATGCCGAAGCGGTCGCCGATTACGAAATCCGCAAACAACAGACCCGCGACCGCGATTACATTCTGGACAGGCTCGACCTTATCCCCGGATGGCTGGCCGACTGCGATAGTCTCGCCGAAATCGCTCGTGGCACGGACGAATTTTTCCCGAAGCTTTCGAACTCGCTGGAAGCGATCGGGCGCGGCCGATTTTTCGAGAACCTCCGCAGCGGTGAGATGAAGGTCTGGGAAAAAGTCCGAGAGCCTTACGTCGACAAGGATGGCAGCCTGAAGAGCCGTTCGAAGTCGGTGCAGGTACACTACGGCACGATCGACGGACACGAAGCTCTCGCGCCTAACCGCGGCAGCTGCGTGAAGGTGATCGAGGACGCGAAGGCGAAGCTCAAGTCGCTCGGCGCTTTTTCTCCCGAGTACATCGCCGGCGGCGCACATACGGTGAAGGCGGATATCGCTGACCAGATCGCGAAGGCGGTGAAAACGCTGAAGCGTGCCAGGGACAAGGTCGGGGCCGAGGTCCGGTTCCTGCGCCGCGAGAATACAAACAGGCTGCGCAATTGGGGGCGACATAAGGGCGCTCCGTTCCAGTTCGACCTGGTCGTAGACAAGGGCATAATGAACGTTTCGGCCGCGGCAGGTGTGTATCCGATCCCGATCCCCGAAGCCGTTCGCGGCGTGATCATTCCCAAGTTCGACGGCCTCTAGTTTTGATGCATAGCGGAGGCGCGTGTCACGGTCGCGCGCCTCTTTGCTCGCTCATGCAATGTGCTGCCCGAGTGCTACCCGCGAGATCGAGCCAAGGGAAACCCACATCAGGGTAAGGAAGACGCGTCGCGAGGGAGTAAGGGGCGCTGTTCCTGCTGCCTTTCGGAGGAGACACCGCGCTGAGGCCGGGGCTTGCGGCGATGGCGGCCGTAATAGGTGCGTCCTTCGGCATCCAATACCTGATGGGCGTTGCGAAGGTCACGTTGAGAACCATTTGACACCGAGCCAGGTGTTGAGCAGAGATGATGTCCTGCAACCGGGGGCTACATCAATGAGGCACATTTGGCTGGCGGCATCCATTGCCTCTGTGGCGGCCGTACCAGCTCACGCGAGCTGGGAATATGCGGAATGGGGCATGTCTCCTGAGCAGGTCGTCCAGGCGTCCAAGGGAGCGGCGAAGAAGCCGTCGAAAGCCGACGAGTACGATGATCCTGACATCAGTCACCTTCTGAGCGCCCCTGCACGGATCGGCAAAGCCAAGGGGACTGCAAAGTTCAACTTCAGCGCGGCTGGAACGCTCGACACCGTCAGGATCGCGTTCCCCGACCCGAAAACCTGCTCGGCTGTCCGTAAGACGTTGACCGCCGAGTACGGAAAGCCGAGAGCCAGCGAAGGCTCTGGAGGCAACTACTACGTCTGGGCAAAGACGAAGGAAGGAAACAGGATCGTCCTTTCAAGCTATCCAGAAATTTGGTGTTTCGCGCAGTTCTCAGCGCCGGGATATCGGCCACAGGAGAAGAAGCAGCAGACGGAGAAGGCGGTCTCCAACACGGTCGACACGCTAATGGGGGAATTCAATGCCGGACAGAAATCGGCGATCAAGGCTTTCTGTGCCGACCAGTGGCCGACCGATTTCGTGATGCAGCGGCATTGTATCGACGAGAACAGCAAGGCCCGTGAGATAGCGCAGCAGTTCGACGTGATGAAGTCCAAGGATCATGCCGTCATCTGGGCGCAATGCTTGAGCCAGTGGAAAGACAAGGCCGATGGGATGGACTGGGTGATGATGGCGCACTGCCTGAAAGAGCAGGAAGCCGCGCTTCAGGCGATCAGGAACTGAGGAGGCAACCATGTCCGTTTCACCGACAGACCGGGCTCAGAGGGCTTCTGCCGCCGGAGGACTTTTGCTCGGCGGGTTCTTCGTCGTCCTCATCGTGTACGGACAGATCGACGGATACCTTGATCGTCGTGCCAAGCAGAAGGAACTTGAGGGAGTTCTTGCCCAGATCGATCAGATCGAAGCGTCCTCAGATAGCCCGTCTTTAAAGAGCAAGAAGGTCCTCGATCTGGCGTATTCCAACTGGGATGTCGTTGACGCGGTGAACGCGCGGCATGACCCCAACTATCTCCTCAACCGGGCCGGCCAGCACGTACAGGCGGGGTATCAGCAGACCGATCCGCTTACGCCCTCCGTTTTTGACAAGGTCGCCTCCGAGACTTGCACGATCCGGGTGAAGAGGGTCGACCAGAAAAGCCCGAACTTCGACACCGAGAATTTCGATGGATACCGTGCAGCGAAGCAGGACTTTGAGGCGTGGAGGCCGTATCTCGCCGACTATGACAAAGCTTGGGATTCATGCGCATCAATACGTGATGTAGGTGCCACTGTCGGTGAAGCATCAGGCAAGGTCGGGGAATGGTGGGATAGCGCCACTAAGCCACTGTCGGACGCCGTTGACGAATTCAAGGCCGGCTATCAGAGCGGGAAATGACGCCTGATGTCTGATTGGAAGGCGATGTCGGCACTCCCCGGTCTAAATCTGCGATCACCGATCGAGGCGGGTAAGGCTGCCATCGTACCGCGACATGACCCGAGGCTGGTCGAGCTCTGCAAGAAGAGCAGGAAGCTCAATTCCTTCCTTGGGCGGTTCACCGACGCATTCGGCGAAAAGCTCGATCCAGCGGTCATCGTCGTAAAGTCCGACGCTCCTGCGTCAATGATGACCAGGGAAGCAATTGCTGGACTGAGGGATGCGGCGGCCTTGTCGATGGTGATCCACAACCGAGCGCAGAACTTGAAGCATGGCCATTTGAGCCGACCGTCGTACTCGAATTCGTTCGCGCTATATCCATGGTTCATCGACAATGTCGATCGGCATCTGACGATCCATACCCCAGCCATTATGGGAACGCACTATGTAGGGAAGTTCAAGGGACAGTGTGCCCCAGAGGTATCGGTGGCCGACGTCGGCGAGTTAGATTTTGACGTCCCTCTGCTGAGTGAGCTGATGATCCGATGGGAGTCACGTTTTTCCACGAAGAAGCCTTCGTATGAAGATCGCATTCTATTCCGATCATTGAATATGGCGAATCAGGCATCGCTGATTCCGGGGGGGAGCGACGCGACGTTCTACGATTACGGCCGGATAGTCGGGCTGTGGATCAGCGCATTCGAAATCCTAGCACATCCGCAAGGGGCGGATGTGGGGTACCGCCAAGTCTATGGCATGCTGAAGAGCGCCAAATGGACATCGCGTAGGCTAATTTGGAAGCGGTGGGTTGCGATAGAGGGAAAGAAAAAGAAGAAGGTCCGTTGCTCGCTTCCAATATGGCTTTGCAATCATCTGTACGCCGCACGAAATGACTTTCTCCACGGGAACGAGGTCAACGTGAAGACCTTGATGATAAAGAAATCTAAGTCGAGCCTGTTCCAGGTCGCTGCGCCCCTCTACCGCATGTTGCTCACAGCTTTTCTCGACCTCGAATGGCGCGGCCAGTTTCCGCCGATGTCGAACATAGAAGGCTTCGCATACGCGATCGTCGATCAAATGTCATTCAATTCCGGTCAGAAGCTCGTCGAAGACGCGATCATGGCATCTGTCGGGCATATCCCTCGCGGCGTTACGTCTCGCAGATTTGCAGCGCACAGCAGACGCCGCGCTTGACTCCTCGGAAAATGAGAACAAAATAGGAACAAAATCCGTTAACATATGGAATGATTTCCTAACTCCGAGGTATGCCATGGCTTTCCAGCTCTCCCTTGATGTCGATCTGCCTGAACCCGGTTTCGAAGCAGAGGTCGATCTCGCTGATGCGGTGCTTGAGGCGTACGGCGGCGACGCCAAAACAGCGATCCGAGAATTGCTCCTCGATGCCGATTTCCTCCGTGACCAGCTCTATGTCGCTTCCAAAGTGATGTCGGCTGGCTACGCTCGTGGATGGCGACCGAAGTACGAGCGCGTGTGACGTGGCATGCGCCACCGGCGTGGCATCAATCTACTGGCAGGCAATCACTCCGGCGACAACACTCTGAAGCCGGAGTCGATCACGGGCGTCGGCGTCCATGTGAACAGTCGGCAGCACTCCGTCTCCTGGCAAGATATCCCAGACTGGTATGCCGTCGGCGCGCGCTGCTATCGGTGCAAGAGAGCGGGCCTTCTCGATCGGTGGGAACTGGCCCGCAAATATGGAAAGAAGAGGATGATTATAACCCTCGAGCCACTGCTACGGTGCACGCGTTGCGGGAATAAGGAAGCCAACGATTTCGTATTAGCGAAACTACATCGCAACCAGTAAGAGTTGCAATGTGCACAATCTCGCCACACCTGTTAACCAAGAATTAACCTTGCAAATGCTTGTATCCGTTCATTAACCCTGCTCATGACGAGCGCAAATTCCTCTAAATTCGAGCATTCCATGACTTCCGTTCTCACGAATGGGGCTGCAATTTCTGCGCTCCAGACTCTGCGTTCGATATCGTCTAATTTAGACACAACTCAGCGAATGGTTTCGTCGGGATTGCGCGTCGGTGCTGCCGCCGACAACGCGGCATATTGGTCGATTTCTACGACGATGCGCTCTGATCGGATGGCGATTTCCGCCGTCTATGACGCATTGGGGCTTGGGGCCGCCAAGGTCGATACGGCGTACGCCGGGATGAGCGCCGTGACTGACGTGCTGGCCGAGTTCAAGGCTAAACTTATCGCCGCAAAAGAAAACGGTGTCGACAAGTCGAAAATCCAATCCGAACTGAACCAACTGAAGGAACAGGTTCTTAGCATTGCCACGTCAGCGAGTTTCAGCGGACAAAACTGGCTGAACACCGATATCGTCGACATCTACGACAGTGCGGTGAACAGATCATCGGTTGTTTCTTCATTCGTACGTGCCTCGTCAGGTGTTTCCGTCAAAACGATGGATATCGACCTGTCGAGGGTCTCGCTTTTCAACAGCACGGGTGGTGGGCTTCTTCAGGCGGATGCGCGCGATATCAGGACGATCGGCGGTATCCGATCCCTGGTCTCCGTTTCCGACCCATCGAATATCGGGGGCGACTACACCCGATACGAGGGCATCGACGGGTCTTCAGGCTATATGCTTCCCGAATGGAATGCAGGAAGCGCCGGCAGGGTTTCGCTACAGTTTCCGGACAACACCCCTCTCGATTTCAATGTTCCCGGCGCGGAGATCAGTTTCACCATAACCTTGGACCGGGAAGCCTCGAACCCTGACGGATACAGCGGCGTTCTCGGCGAAAACCAGGAACTTCCTGGTCCCTATAACGACGGATACACGACGACTGTCACGGTCACCAAGGCCGATATCGATGCCTACAACCCCAGTCTCGGCGGAGTCATCTCGACCAACACGCAGTTCGCGGAGGTTCTGAACGCGAAGCTGTATCCACTCGGCGCGTCTGTGGCAGGAAATTACACCAACGCGTCGACGGGACTGCATAATCCCACGTTGATAACCATCACCACGCTTCAGCAACATGGCTACGGCTCACACGTGGAAATTTCCGCCGTCACCAGTAGCGGTGTAAGCACCGGCGGGCTGAAGACGGACTTCGATTTCGGCTATCGCGGCTCGGGGCTGGTACTGGACTTCAAGCCATTTATCGTTCACAGGGACGGCAAGGATGAGGACGGTATCGATGTGAGCTTCACATTTTCCGTCAACGGCGCGTCGTCACAGACGTACTCTTTCGACCGGACTTATGTAAACGAAGTTCTGGGCCGCGACGACGGCAAGGTCGACACGAGTGAGAACATGGCAATTTTACTGCACTCGTTGCTCGATGACGATTGGCCCGACCTCGTTATCGAGGGTTCGGCAGGCTACGTCGTGATCAAGTCGAACCCGGATGTCGACCGGCAATGGGGAAGCGGTACTCGCATAGCGTTCGACAGCATCCGGGTCAGCAACGAGCCGCGCTCCACCCTCAATTTCCTCGACATAGATATCGTACAGAAAGCGGATCAGATCGACACCTATATCGCTTACCTGGAGACGGTGACGGCCAATGTCATCGACGCTGCTGCGATGCTCGGGGCCGTGCAGACACGGATGGACTTGCAGAGCGAATTTGCGTCCCGGCTATCGGATTCGATCGGCAGGGGCATTGGCCGTCTTGTCGACGCTAACATGGACGAGGCATCCACACGCCTGAAGGCCCTCCAGACGCAACAGCAGCTTTCGATCCAGTCACTGTCCATTGCGAATTCCAACGCCGAAATCCTGACGCAGCTCTTCCGCTAGGGTTCAGATGCCCGTCGCTATCCCATGAAGAACCAGATCACGATGGCGATCGGGACTGCAAGCGTGAAGATCGACAGAAGATATGCGCCAACGATGGGCCCGTTCCGTTTGCGCTCGGAATCGATCTCGGCGAGCTTCTTCTCCCGCGTTGCGCGGTCGTGTTTGAACGTCCGCTCGACAAGGAAGCGGCTTAGTGTGTCGGGGTCTTGCAGAGCTGACATGAAAAAACGGACTAGCCGTGGATGTTGCACAAATAATCTCCCTGCCGTTGGTAGCTCTCTAGCTCCTACAATGAAGCGCGTTAACACATCGATCGCTATATCGTGCTTGTCGACTTGATTACACAACCTTGCCGCGTCATATGTTGTTCCGACAACTTTGTTGACGGAGACACAAGATGGCGAACTTTGGCAGCCCGACATTTGGCGCGGCAATGGGCAACGCGGGAGGCATGATGGTTCTCGCTGCCGGCGGTGTCGGTCTCATCGACGCGTTGGGCGACGGTCTCGCCGCGGCGGCCGAGGCGCGCTACCAGGCTCGTTACGACGACGCATTGACGACCGCGATTAATCACGCTGGTGAAATGGAAGGTATGGCACGTGAGGCCATGCGTCTCCTCGCTGAACTCGAAGCGGAGAACACACGTCTGCGCGTCGCATGCCGTCAACGCCAAGAAGTCATCGACGTCCTCAAGACGCGTGGCCGCGCATGAGCGACATCACAGAATCCGAGTGGCGACTGATCCGACAGGTTTTCGGCGATCTTGCATACGAGGAGCCGCACAACCACGTCGACATGCTCGCGGCCGCGCGGTTGGCGGCACTCCGAGAAAACAAGGAGGCCAAGATCGCGGCGGCGATGGTTGTTCTCGACCGTGTTCCCGATGTCCCGTCCGACGCCGGAGACGAGCTAAAATAAAGAAGCCCGCCGAAATGGCGGGCTTCTCAATATCGGGCAAGTTTGAATTCCTGTCCCTGTTCGGACTTCAGCAGCCTCGAACGGACTTTCCACGAAACCCGTTCCTCAGCGGACATCTCCGTCGCCGGGGCCACGGGAGCTGCAACCAGAGGCGCGACGACAGGCACGCCGTGGATACCGTGAGCTTTGCCGTCGATGAATTTTCTCACCGCTCCGATGCCCGCCTGAGCCAAAGCGCGGAGTTCGTGATCATCCATCGTGATCAGCGTTGCACGAACGTCCTTTCCAAGGCCGTCTAGGTCGATAGTCGGCCGCGCCGAGGGCGTGGCTTTGGCGTATTTGATGACCGTCGAAACGCCATCCCGATCGAGATCGTGAACGGCTGCATGCCGCTGCCTGGTCTCTTCGAATTCGTCCAAGAGCTGAGTTCCCGAGACATCGGGCTTGTATTCCGGCCTCGGCATTGCGCCGCCGCCCGATCCGAAAATTACTGAAAATGGCCACCGAAGGAGCTGCTTTCCCCAGCTGATCACGCCCAACGTTCCACGCCAAAGGCTTGCCAATGCATTTGCGATTGCTGTCAACATGTAAATGTCTCCCTTTTGCTGTTGCAGGGAGATCGTTGCCGCCGCGGCCGCAAGCGACAACTTCGTCGGCGAGTTGCGCCACGCCCGCGCCGGCCACAACATCGTAGTCACATCGACATTGGAGCTGACTATGACACTACCATTCGCGCGCCGCCGACCATTCGCCGACCTGGAAATCCCCCGTAAGCCGGCTGTGCCGCTCCGCGTTGCGGGCGTTCGGGCCGACGTCGGCAACTTGTACGGTTCGGGGGCTTTCGGCAGCGGCCTCGAAGAATGTGTCTCCGCGCGAGACGGTAAAGAGGTTCGCGGCGCGCTGGCTCCAACGCGAGAAAGTTCGGCGGACGGTCTGTGCGACCGACGGGGGGGCGGCCGGCGGCGACGGCTGGTTATGAGAACGGTTTGACTTGCTCATCTCGGGCGTACTCCGAACAGGACCCGCTTGCGGATCGGGTTCTTGCGTTTCACGCCATCGATCTCGTCGATTCTGGCTTCGACCTGCTCAAGAACAAGGACCGCTTCGGCAAGGCTACGGAACTGCTGACCTCCCGATGTCGGGTGACTGAGCCCGACGATCGGAGATGCAATGATCTCTTCGATGTCCTCGGCCTCCTGGACGAGCCACTCTCGGCTCCGTCTGCGAAACAGCTTCATTCTGCACTCCTCACCATGACCGGGCGCGGGAGGATTTGATCTTCCCGCCTGTCCTCGGCTGCCGTTTTCCTGTCGCGCCCTCCGCTGGTGACGGCACCATTGCCGTCGGCGGCTGCGCATGCGCCTGTGGCTTCGGCTTCCGAAGGGACGATGGCTGCGGGGAAGCTGGAGGTTGGTCGAGCGGCGCGGTGGCCACCTTCTGCTCAAGCGCCAGGGCGGAGAAATCCTCGCCGTCGTAGCCGATCTCGCCCGTGTCCGGGTCGAAGCACACTTCGGGTATCCCGAGCTTCTCGCCTGCAAGATTCAAATCACGCCATTTCAGCCAGGTCGCCTGCAGCCCCTTGAGAGCCGCGTAGGCGTAGGCAAGGCACGCCCATTCCTCCTCGGCGCGGCCGCCTTTCTTAGGCTGCCAATAGAACCCCCCGCCGATCTTCTTGCGCTCTTCGCACATGAGCTTGTCGAGATAGTCGGGGTTGGGTGTCAGTATTGAGCGCGGGAACATCGGGGCGTTGTCGCCGCGAACTTGGATGAGCCGGAATACGGCGTCCTTGGCGAGCTGGGAATCGATGACGTAATAAGAGACCCCGAGCTTGCGGCTCTTGGAAGCCTTGCGCGGCCACACCGTCGACGAGCGCGTTCCCTTGGTGTTGTTCTTGCCCTTGATCGACCAGACAGAGCGGCGTGGCGAGAACTTAGACGTGAACAGCCTGGTTTCGTCAGCGAAGTGGCCACCGAGGTCGATGGCAGTCGCCGAGATTGGGTGCTGATATCCGGCTCGATTGCGGAATGTCCTGTCCAGCAGAGCGGTCAGGTCCTTGTCTGCCTCTGGATCACCAGGCTCACCCTCGACGATCCAGTGACCGATGAGGCGCATCTGGCCCCGACGCGTCCATCCGACGACGGAAACCTCACGAGAAGCCACCTGGTCGAACTGGGAGCCCTCCTTATTCGTCTGCGTATCGACGCCGGCGGTCAGGACCACGACATCATCCGGCACCTCGGCGGGATACGGGCGGACGGATTTCGCGATCTCGAGGCCGTCAAGGCCCGACGTCGTGAAGTCGTCGAAGGCGACGCCCCGAACGTTGTTCACCCACGTCTTCATTTCCTCGGGATCGTGGCGCTTGGTTAGGAAACTCTGGGCGAGCGTGCGCCAGTTCGCCTGTCCGTTGAAGGACAGCCACTGCGGAATGTACATGCCGACGCGGCCGGGAACCTCCCATGTCTTGGAGGGACGATACTGTGTGGTCGCGTCGATGAATTCCTTCACCGAGTGGACGGTATTCCCATCAAATTCTATGGGTTCTTCCAACTGGTCGTGTTCGCGGAACTCCTCGCCGCAGGCAGAGCATGTGTACCAGGTGTCGGCGATAAAGCCGTTGTCGTCGCGCGTGAACCGAAAGCCGTGCTTCGAGTCCCGGTCGCCCCATTCCATCACCTGCGGCTCATGGCAATGCGGGCATTGCGTCCACGGATCACATTTGTCGGACTTCTCGTGCCGCTCGGTCGTGCGGCATTCGCCCCTGCGGGTCGGGGACGAGATCAGGATGAGCTTGGGGCGTGTGAATTCGCCGCCGCGCTCCATGAACAGGTCGGCCTTGGAACCCTGCGATCCCTTTTTCGGAGCCCATGCGGCAGCGGGATACTCGTCGCCCCAGTTGTGCTTGGAGCCGTAGCGGCGGAAGTTGTCGTCCGAAGCCGCGCCGACGAGACGCAGAACGGCCCCGTTCTTGAATTCGATTAGGTCCCAGGAGTCCTGGCTCTCTCCGCGCTTGGGTGCGCGGCGCAGCTTGCCGAGTTCAGGGCACATCTCGAAGAGCGGCTCGATCCGCTCACGATAGTATTCCTGCGCGTCCTTGTCGGTCGGTTGAGCGATGGTCACGCTCTCCCCGAGGTAGGCGAGGATGTAGGCAGCCATCGCTGACAGCAGGAGCGACATGCCCACACGGGTACCCTTCGTGACCACGATCTCCTTGGTGCTGTCGTGGAAGTACAGGCGGACGAACTCCCGCTGATATCCGGTTAGCTGAAGCTGACCGGCGCGCTCGGTCTTCGACTTTGGAAGCTCGATGTTCTGGTACATCCAGGTGATCGGGTCGACCTTCGGCGGTGGCTGAAGGACATCGTTCCGAAGACGGGCTATACCGTCGGCGAACTGGAGGCGGCACTGACTGAAGTCGATGGTTACCGCGTCGGCGATCGTGGCGTGATCAACGTGTTTCATCGCCAGCCTCCGCTTCGGTCAGCTTCTTGATGGCCTTGAGGGAAGCGAGAGCCTTGCGGACGTGCTTGTCAACGATGCCGGAGACGTGGGTCGCGATGGCCGGATCAACGCTCGCGCCGACTGTGTCCGAGATCGACATGAGCTTTGCCTTGATCTCACCGTAGTCGGCGGCGACGATGTCGAGGACATCCGACTTGAGGACGATCGTGTCGAGGCGCTCGAGCATGTCCAGCTCTGCGACCACGGCCTGCGCGAGAGCCTTACGGCGCTTTGCCTCATCCTCGCTGACCTGTCCGTCGGTTGAGCTGGCGAATTTCTCCGCAGCGTTCTCGCCGGCGCGGTCCTCGAGCCACTTCACGACGTCGGCTAGGTCGAGCTCCCATGCGATCCCGAGCGCGCGGTCGCCTTTCGTGACGAAAGGACAGCCACGGTCGAGCCATTTTTGGACGGTGTTGCGGTCGCGGTTCAGGAGCGTCGCCGCTTGCTTGACGGATACCAGTCGGAGCTTCGCGGCCTCGCGCCTGGTGACGGCGGGTGCTGAATCTTCGGGGATTTCATGAGGGGGTGAGGCGATTTCGTCGGACGGTTCGGTGGATTTCCGCACCCTCGAAGAGGATTTCTGTCGCGCCATTCGTGGAATTTTCCCAAGAAAACGAATGGCTTCAGGAGATCACGGGCCGTCTGCAAGATTCAAAACAGCACAGGGGTGCTGATTTTGACGGCAATTTGAAAATTTTTCGAAGAGCGACAGAGTGCGGTCGCCAATATACCGCATCTCATCAGATTTCTCAGGGACCCCGGAAGATTTCGGGAAATTTTCGAGAAAAGTGGCCGGCGCGACCAGGAATTGAACCTGGACTCTCAGTCTGTTCCCCCTCGGACAACCGAAGGGGCCTGAAGAGCTACCGTTACACCATCGCCCGACATGCCTACGATGCCGCGGCTTCCTGCGCAGCGCAAGCGCCGGCGGTGCTATTCGAGTCCCGCCAATATTCGAGGTTGTTATCAATGGACGCGACAACGGAGTTCCAGACATCAAGTGTCGGCACGGTGCGCACATCGTCCTCCGGAAGGTACGTGTAAACGGTCTGCAGACAAGAGTTCACCAGACACTTGTGGAACAGATAGCCGTCTGAAATCACCTTCGAGCCGTCAGTTGTCGTCGCGACCGCTTTGTAGATTTCTGGTAGTCGGTGACCGTGCCACCATAGCCCATCGATCAGGGACTGTTGCAACATGAACAGGCGTTGGTAAAGGGTAGCACCCTTGTGAACGCCGTGCTTGAAAGAACCGACGGCATTAAGGAGCCGTCGTCGCACCTCGCGCGTCACGCCTTCATTGCTCCATTGTGCAAGCTGCTCAAGCGCTTTTTCTTCAGACATCAAACTCTCCCTCTGTGTGTCTCCCTCCATTTTGTGTCCGCCGGCCGACCGGCACAAATCCGCCGACGAAAATGCCTATTGGCAGCCGTTAGGTATTCTCATACAGCTGTGTCGGGGATACTTATGGGGGAAGTCATGCCACTGGTTCGCAGACCTAAGCGAGTAAAAACCGGGCCGAACAGCTACCAGAATTACAATTCCAAGGGTCAGCAGACTTCGACGACGCTGAAGATCAACGGCGGCACCTACACCGCTAAACGGAACGGCGGAGTTAAGCAGACCTACAATCTTGGCAACGGCTATTCGTCGGTGACGGAGACGAAGCCGCCTCGCAAAATGCCGAAACCGAAGAAGTTCAAACCGCCGAAGACGGTAAGGCTCAGCAAGGGCGGAAAATCGGGCGACGCCGATTTGTTGGCTCTCATCGCCTGGATTTTCGCGGCGCTCTTCTTTGTCGTCCGAGGCCTGTTCCTCGGTCTTGCGTACGTCATCCGAAAGATCGCCAAGAAATGACCTTCCGACGTCAGATCACGGCTCTCTCCGCGGCGGAATGATCCCCTCGGGAAACGCGGCATGCAGTTCGACGTCGGCATTGATGGACGACGTCGGCCACTCATCGTCATCCCGAGGCACAAGATCGAAGCCGGGGAGCGCCGCGCTGCCGTCGATGGCGACGAGCACCGAAAACAAGAACCCCGACAAGCGCTCCTGAACTGGGTCGCCGTCGGGGTTGCCCGCCAGGAGCTGAGTTTCTGGAAGATCGCGCCAGTATGCGAGCATCGCTCCAAGGTGTTCGAATAGGCGTTGACGGGCTTCGTAAGGGGTCAGCTGAGGCATAGCGGTCTCCATCTCGGGCGGCTGTTGTACCGGGAGATGGAGACCGTGTCCGGGTGTTACGAGGCTAGAGCGCCGGTGGCCACCTTCTCATCGGCATCCGCCGCCTCAGTTAAGGCTTTGCAGACGGCCATTTCCGCAAGCCACGCTTCCGCGCGCGCCTTACGAACCTGCGCTAGATCGATGTCGTCAGTAGAATCGATAACCCGCCGAGCGTATTCTTCCTTCATGTGTCGGATGCCTGTATCCAACCCCTCCATGTAGGCATCCATGTGTTCCTCGGGTTTCGAGTCTTTCCATACGGCCCCATGAAACGCCTTCGGCGCTGCACGAATGATCGCCGCCAACGAGGCTACGATCTTCTGGCGCACATCCGCGTCGACATCACCAAAACCGTGCTTAATCCCTCTGCGATCGGTGAGGTCGGCAATGACCCCGCGCGCTGCGTAATGCGCCCAGTCGACGGAAGGACCAGGCGGGACTTCTACATATTCACCACGGTCGTCCCAGTGGCTCAGGTCGTCGTAAGGAAACATGTTTCCGTGCTTCAGTCGCACCCATGCATCATTGTTCTCACACATCAATCTCTCCCTCTGTTGGTGTCTCCTTCAATGATGTGCGCGCCGGCCGACCGGCACAAATCCGCCGACGAAAATCTAGGTTGCAGGCACTTCAACCATCGCTTACTAGAAGTGGATTTAATGAAGTAGGGGAGGGATCGCGTATGCGCGAAAATCCATTCTGGTATCCTCGTCATAAGAGGATCAACGGGCGCATTGAATTCGATGCCTTCTTGGACGCGGTGCAAGAAGAAGCATTGCGCTGCACCGAAAATTTCCCGCGCTTTCATATACTCAATATGGCATTTGGCTCGGTGATCCCGGACAAAGACCCTATCCTCATATTGAATGCCAAGGGTAAGTACGAAATCGAGAGGCAGATCACCTACCAGATTAACTTCGGAAACCGCCCAATGCGCCGGAAAGACCTGGATGGAAACTGGGCGACGGAGACAGGCGCGACGCTGCACTACAGCCTTGGCGATGGTGGGTATGTCGCAACAAGTCTGTATGGATTTCACTCCGAACTAGGCCAAATGGAAGAGAAGATGATTTTCCTACGGATCGGCCATTACACCGCTTATCAGCTCAAGAAATTCATCGAACGCGATATCAAGGACTTCGTCGCATACTCATATGTTTCGAGCGTTGATACTGAGCCTACATGGCGGGAATGGGCACGAGTCTGGTTTCTCAGACATTTCCATCCACGTCAGGTGAACGGCAAATTTGAGAGCCCGAAAGGCAACAAGTGGGTCGGGACGGCAGCCAATTTCACGCTGCGAACAATGCTTCTCGTCCTCCTGAAGCCCATCGGAATAGCTCTCGCCGCAGCCTTGCTGCTCTTTCTGGGCTTCGAAATGCTCGCTAGTTTGATTTCGTGATGTGGGACTAAGACAGAATCCCGGCAGCGATGACGGGGTCATGAGTTCGAGATGGTTGGGTCGGGTCATGCCGCTTGAGTTTTCTCTTCGTCAACCCCAAACGTCTTGACCGTGAACGGTGTGCGCACTCCGAATTTCTGATCGAGTGGGGCCGATAAAATTGTCTGGACCTGGTTTCTTCGTACTCAACTTTTCCGCGTTAATGTGGTGCCGAGCTACAAGGAGAGATGGGCATGACATTCGGGCAAGTGGTTGCAGTTTCGATGGCAATTGCATTCGGCTCGGGGGTGGGAGCGATGTATCTCGTGACCGATAATGCTGAACCGTCGATGAGCGCCGTGGCCCAAGTCACGGTGAAGCCTTTCGCGCGCTGCGTCGGCGCTATCCGCATACATTGCGTTGTCGACGGAGACACCCTTTGGCATTCAGGCGTTAAAATCAGGATCGCCGATATCGACACTCCCGAAATCTCGGAGCCAAAGTGCGCATCTGAGAAAGCCCTTGGTGAACGGGCGACGGCGAGGTTGATCGAGCTGATCAACGCTGGACCGTTTGAAATGCGCGCATGGCAGGGCCGCGACGAAGACAGATATGGTCGGAAACTGCGCGTACTAGTGCGCAACGGTCTGAGCATCGGAGATGTGTTAGTGAGCGAGGGGCTGGCGCATACCTGGTCAGGTCGGAAAGAACCATGGTGCTGAGATGGTGCGAAGGCCGATCGGCGAATGAATGTTGATCGGCTTCATGATCCTGCTGATGTGCAGCATCCTGTTTTCAATGATAGGACACGTATATCTCGCGATTTGGGGAGAATGAGCGTGCGGAAAATCATCACGTCGCTAATCATTGCCGCGGCGCTGCCTGTGTCGGCCGCATGGGCGGAAGACGGCGTCGAGATTCGTGTCGACGATAAGAGTCTCGCGCTGCACATGATCCTGGGCAAACAAACGGTTTTCGCCACGCCCGCATTCGAAGACTATACAGAAATGTTTTTCGATCTCTGCGAAGCCATGGGACTCAAGATCGCAGACGAATGCAAGATTTTCCCCATGAACGCCGATCTCGGCCTCAATGCCATCGCGACCGAACAGGAGGGAAATCGGCTGATTTTGTACGACCGCCGTTTATCGCCCGACGTCGGCTATGAGGGCGCTATGGTCATCATCGCGCACGAACTGGGACATCATTACTGTCACCATCTACGCAAGGCGGGCGATCCCAACCTGGAGCTAGAGGCGGATCGTTTCGCTGGAGCCGCGATGCGAAACGCAGGGGTCAAACTCGAAGGCGCGCTGGCCGCCGTCCATATTCTCGACGAGAGGCCGTCGAAATCGCATCCCGCGCGGGCGGATCGTGTAGCCGCGATCAAAGAGGGGTGGAGCACGCCCAGCCTCGGCAAGCAGTGCCGCTGACGTTCACGAGACGAAATAGCCCCCGGCGTGGTTAGACGCCGAGGACCAGGAAGCGATCTATGCCACCATAGTGAGCTTAGAGACGAAAGCGTCGAGGTGATGCTTCACCTCCGCCTGCGCGGCCTCCAGCGCCAATTTTGCTGACAACATCACTTGGAAGGCGCGGGTCAGATCGGGGTGTTGCATGTCGTTACCGATCAGCGCCATGACCGCGCCGACAGTGACATTAGCGGGGATCGCCGAAGACACCGCGAGCAGGCTTGGAGCGCGGACGGAGTTGGGCGACAGAAGCGGACCGTGTTCATCGACCGAGAGATCGCAGCCGCCAAGGTCTTGCGCGGGAGCGTGGTCGTGGAGTTGCATCGCCAGGAAGAGACCCGCGAATTGAACCAGTTTCGTGAGTTCAGGCGAGACCCAGGTGTCCTTTTCCGCGACATGGGTAGCGGCGCAATGAGCCATGGATGTGTCCTTTCGAAGAATGAACGGCAGCTGGAACCGATGGGCGGAAAGCGCCACGTATGAGGTTCAGGCCGTTCAAGTTCTTCGTCATTGGACTACTCCATCGAAAACGAGGCATCCGTTTAGCAGCGCTTTCGGAATAAAACCTTGCGCCGAAAGCTAAACTTCTATCTATCGCGACTGAAATCAGCGCCGGGAGAGCAGTCCGCGTCGGCATTGTCTATGTCGCGTTGCTCCAGTGCCTCAGGCCACCATTCTCCGCCTGATGACAACTCATCGTCCTCGGGATCGGTCGGGGGCGGAGGATCAGTCGTCATCGTAAACACCCCATCCGAATTCGTCGAGGACGAGGCGCTGCTCCTGCTGCCGATGGAGTTTTCGCGTGCCGGCGATTGCCGCCCTACGACGCTCGACGACCGCATCTCGTACGCGCCTGGTCATTTGATACTCGCCAAGATCGACGATGTCGGCGGTCAGTGCCAGTTTCGGCCGGCAGGCCGCGTACGTCTCCAGTCCCCGATAATACGGCAGAATAGTATCGCGTTCCTCGGCTGACAGGTGATCAAGCGCGAGCGATATGCACTTCGAATTGACTGTCAGAAGATCGTGCTGGTTCATGTTCTCTCCCTTCGCGCCGGTCCTCACCGGCTATGACGATGATGTTTCCGCCGGCGGACCACTGCAAGCTATCGCCGTCGGTGGGCGGGCGGCAGGTCGCGTTGGACGGCGTCCTCCGCCGGCCGAGGGCGGTCTCGCCAGTCCCGCCAGCCAAAGGCATCGAGCGCGGGCGCGACCAGGTCCTTGACCGCGCCGCTCGGTTCGATGTTCGTCGGGCCGCGGAACTGCCGGACGAAGCCACTTCGAATTTCAAGCGTCGCAATGGGCTTGCCGTTCTCCGTGCGCACCGAGAAAAATCCGACATCGGGATTGCCGAGAAGCTCGTCGTACGATCCGCGTCCGATGCAATGGCGCATCCGCAGACCTTCCGCACGGAGCGCAGAACGGGAAAGGAGTTGGACGAGCGTATGCCCAGCGCCCAGGTCGAGGACGAAGCTCTCATCGTTGGGGCCGAGGACGATCTCGCGGAGATTACGCTGCCTGAGGCCCTTTGTCGCCTCGTGAACCAGGCGCTCCAACGTGCCGCACTTCATGATCTTCTTGGGATTGCCATCGCCGTCGACGTTGGCGAGCCACGACTGACCGTCGGCAACAGCGGTAATGAGCCAGTCGCAGACGTGCCAGGCATCAACGGAATGCCACTGCATCCACAAGCTCGCGCGGCGGCCCCATTTCCGATGCGTCGACCCGGCTCCGCGCTCCGGCCAGCCGTCGATGCGATGCCACTCGGGGTCTTCATGGTCACCTGGTGTCGGCATCCATTCTGAATCCTGAGTATCCTGCCGCGCCCAGTCTAGCCAGAAAACACGGCCCAGCGAACAATCGACAAGATGCCGGATTGGCGCGAGGACGCGGTCGGGCATGTCCAGCTCGTGCGCGAGGTGGGAAGTTGCTTCCCGATATTCCGGATGGTCGTATTTGCTTGTCATTTGATGTCTCCCTGCCGGTGAGGGTGTGCGTCGGCGGTGCAAGCAACAAAAAAAGGCGGCCCCTAGCCGCCTTTCCAAAAATATTCGATGTCAGTGTGTCACGCTGCCTGCGGCACGTCGTCTGCAGCGTCACCGTCAATAACGCGCTTGTAGCGGGCCTCCTTTTCCGGTTCGAGCCTGCCAATCACTCTCAGCGCCAGCGTCATGCCAAAACTGCCATGGTCTCTATAAACATTGATCGCGATACCCGAGGCCAGTGCGGCAGCCTTCAGAGCCACGGACTCAGCTGAACCGGTCAGCATCTTTTCCCGCGAATGCTCTTTCCAATTGCCGGCGACGGTGGCGGCGAACTCTCGGACAAAATGTAGGTCGAGTAGTTCAACGGCATTGAGTTTCTCGTAGTTTGCGTCCGGATAAAGAATATCAAAAATCTCTTTCTGTCGCCGATGAACGTAGCCGAAGATAACTTCAGCGCGATACTCAGTTGCAAGCGTGGATTTCAATGTTTGCATTCGATGTCTCCCTAGAGCGTCCTTTGCTCTACAAAAATGGTGTGACCAACGGCGGAATGTTGCAACGGCGTTTTTCAATAAAACTGACGCCGCCGATATTTTTTCTTCACGGCGTTGGTCTGAATGCCGGAGCCGGCTGTTGTCGAGCGGCGATCCGATCGACGAGCGTCGTCTGGTACTCACGGTCGCGGACCTCGGCGATGACGGCTTTGGTGAGGGCCTGATGCGTCCGCGCCCAGTACGACGTCAGCATCTCCCGCGCGGAGAGCGGATCGACGGTGACGCCGCGCTCTGCGCCGGTCTTGAACCAAGCTTCGGCGCGCAACACGAACGATGACCATTCCAGGTTTCGTGGAGCGGGCGCGCAGACGGACATCGATAGGCCGCGGTGTCGCGCGATCCTGATCATCTCCACCGCAACGGCGGCAGGATCGACGCCCATTTCGTCGAACGACAGGAGGTCCATCGCATGCTTGACGCGGTAGTCGCTGGTATCCTGTTGAAGCACGGCGAACCACTTCTCGGCTGCCGCGGCCGCCAGCGGCTGAACGTGTACAACGAGACCAGGCTCGCCCCGTACCATCGACGGCAGTTCCACCTTGGCAATGCCCTTTGGCAGCGCATGCGGGCCTGCGGCGACGGCGATGTCTATATGTGTATTCCCACGCAGGGTGCCGCACATCGCCTCGATCTTGATCCGCGTGACCGGCTGACCAGTACCGACGTCGATCTGCTGAATCCTGAACCTGCGGAGCTCAATGCCTTCGAGACGGAGGAGCGCGGACATGCGAGCGAAGCCGTTCTCAATCTCCATTTCAGAGAACCGGCGGACAACAACAATGTCGCCGTCTTCCGTAGGACGCATTGACTGCGGAAACATCAGGCCGCCGTGAACCACGAACGGCGCAGGGCCGAAAACAGCCTGCCAGTGTGCCAGCACACGCTCGGCGACATACCGCGACGCCGCACGGTTGACGTCTACCTTTTCACGCTTGAAGTTCGCTTTGAGTCGGTCGCCCAGTGCCGTCGCGAGTGCTTTGAAGTCCTGCATTTCGATGTCTCCCTGTTAAGGGAAGACTGCGGTTTGGCAATGCAAGAGACAAAACGGCGTTTCAGGGCGACGAGCGGCGGGCCTGCACGCGCGCCAGCTCCCGGGCAAAGTTCGCGGCGTTCATCTTCGACCGCGTCGCGCGGAGCATGACGTCCGCGAACTTGAGCTTTTTGTGATACTTCGCCTTGTCGGCGAAGGCGATTACGAGCTTGAGAGTTCCGATCGATCTCACGGACTGGAGACCCTTGCGGCGACTAGGTGCAGCAGGCGAGCGCTCAGGACGCGCCCAGTAGCCTCGCACGCCGCCGACGGTCCCGAAGAAGGTACCAGCCGCGCCGCGTGATTTCGCGATCCATTTCAGCGGTTGCAGGCGCATGCCGACCCGGGCGCGCTGTTTGTCCGACGTCGCGGCAATGCGCTGCGCCCGCAGAGCGACACGACGGGCCTTGAGCGTCGTTCGGTCCTTTTTCTCTTTGGCGGCGATCTTTGCGGCCTTCTTGAGCGCACCACGAGCGATGCCGCCGAACTGGTCTGTGTGCGCGACGTCCGCGCCGACCGGCACGTCATAGCGCGTGGCACCCGGATCGCCCTTGCGGCGTTCTCCGCCGTCGATCTGGTATCCGAGCACCTTGGCTTGCTCCGGTTTCGCGCGCAGCTCGGCGAACATGCGTGGTCCGTCTTGGTGTTTGGCCTGCGTGAACACCCATGCCCTCGAGGTCGTCCAGTCCTTAGGACGGTCAAACGTCCGCTTCGAGTTGTCGATGATCTGGGCTCGCGCATCGAACATAGCCGAGTTCAGGGTTCCTGCGGCCGCGCGCACGATGTCCGCTTCGAGGGCGCGGAAGTGACGAGAGAGATCGGTGAAGACGTCAACGGCCATCAATGTTTCTCCAGCCACTCGACACGAGACTCGAGATCGACGATCTTTGCCTCGAGGCTGCGGATGATGCTCAAGAGCGACTTGGTCGATGCGTCGGGATCGAAAGAAAATGCGTTGCCGTAGATTGCTCGAAAAATACTGCCGTGGGCATCAATGAAATCCTGCCAGGTCGTGACACCGCCACCAAACATCAGCCCCAGTATCGTTTGGCCTCGGGCACGAATGTCGGAAAGGTCGGACGGTGAGCTGAAGATTGTACCTGCTAAAGAGTAATTGTTCTGATTGTCGCTAGGAGAAGGTTTTGCGAAGGTCCAACCTACATCGACGCCCAGAACTTGATGCAGCAACGGGATGTCTTTGACACGATCGAGTCCGTCAGTGTCGCCGAATGTTACGGTCACTATAGATTTGCGCGCAGTCTCGCTAAAAGACTGCTGACGGAACCAAAACAGGCTGTCGCCGAGTTCGCCGTCAACGTCTCCTTCCGGATTAGTGCCGTGCGTGCCGCCACGCATCGTCATGTCATAGAGCCGGTTGAGTGCAGCCGTGAGAGCCGTCAGATCAGCACCTTCGCCAGGATCGAGGTTGCGCACCTTCTCTTCGAGGAGATTGAGGCGCGCGGCGTCTGCCGCAGGTGTCGAGGACTTCGTGTATGTCGGCATTCCAATGGGTCTCGGGCGAATACGCCAATTCTACGTCGACCGGCGGATCATAAGAAGACCCACGGCGTCCGATGAAACGCCGTGTTTTTGCGGAATCTCGATTCACAGTTTAGGAGTAATGGGGGGAAACGGGACCAATAGTGTCAGCGCGGAGGCTGGGAATACCGACGGCGCTTGATCAGACGAGAGGACAACGCGGACCAGGATTGTTGTCGGTCGAGACCACGGACGTCGACGAGATGATCCAGTGCGCCATCGAATATGGTATTGAGAACATCGGATGTGTTCGAGAGTTTGTCACCGGACACCTTGATCCGTCTAAGCTCGGCCTTCACGGCGGCGGAAAGAGCCTCGTCAACTGCCACAGGCTGCGGCTTTCCCACGTCTGCTCGACGCTTGCGCGTCCGCTGCGCCGAAGACCTCTGGCGCTCTGTCGTCTTGAAAAAATCTCTTGGCATGTCGCATGTCTCCCGAAACGGCGTTCCCGCACCGATGAAACGGCGTTTCGATGCAAGCGACAAACGATGTCTTTCAAATCGGAAATGGGACATCGGCGTCCCATTCTCAAATCAATGCGAGTTGCGTGCGATGTGCATGAGCTTGGGCTTGAGCTTTCCGGAACGCGCCCACGTCTTGATCGTGAGTGGAGCGCCGACCTGGTCATGGAACACTTTCGCGAGATAAGCGTCGATAGCGTCGGCACCCGGGCCGCCGGTCGCCAAGATCAGAAGGGCTGCATCTGCTAGAGCTTCTCGCGTCGAATTAGCGTCGAACTTCACGCTCCCCGAAGACTCGCGTGCCTTTAGCTGCGCACGGCGTTCCGCCTGTTTCCGAGCCTTGTATTCGCGGTGTTCGGCGTCGGTCATGTCGGCAAGTCCAACTGAACTGCGCTTCACTGAGGGTTTGCTTTGGAGGGCAGGCTCGTCGCCCAGCAGCTCTTTAAGTAGGCCCAGTTCGTCGTCAACGTTTTTGGCGGGTTCCTCGATCTCAATGTTTGTCATCACATTCCCTTCTACATGTAGAAACATGTTTCAGTTGCTACGTGGAAGTCTGCCTATCGGCCAAACCAAGCACAACAAATTTCTACATGTAGAACACGATTTTATTTTCTACATGTAGAATGCTATTTCAAAACGAGCTGGCGCACTAGAGGGCTCCGCCGCTCCGCCCGAAATGGATGACCGGCTCCTGAGAAAAGCGAATCTTGAAACCCTTTAAATGGCTAACCGAACCCTATAAACCGAGTCTGCTATCTAAATCATGCTCCGCGCATTTGATTACTCGGACGCCTCCGCTTGCGCCAAGCTTCGCCGAAGGGCAGACTTACAAAAGAAGAGCGAAGCGACCCGTTTCTTAAAACGGCGAAGCCCCTGTGAAACCAGATGATTTTGAATCATGAACCCGGTTTCAATATTCGCTATCGAGGCTTCAATCTAAACATACATCAGCGTCCCAGGAATACAGGGTACAGTTGACTAAGATTATACCACCTATCTCACTTGCCAAAGAATCGTGATGGGGTGGAGAAAATCATCGCAATAGTGAAAAATCCACGTTGATAGTCTTGTGCGATGCTCCGCCGACAAGCACACTTATAACAGTCGGGGAGACAGAAGTCGTGCATCAGCCAGTCAATACATCGCTCGAAGAAATGGAAGTCGCATCGAAGCGCAAGCCTCGTCGGCACAAGATGCACGGCAAGCGCGGCTCCCTGTTTGTCCACGAGCGCGCAGACGGTTTTGAAAAGGGATACGTCTGGAAGACCACGGGCGACGACATCATCCGGGGACATCAGCGCGGCGGCCTCAAGTGCGGCAATCTGTCGGCAGAAGCGGTTTACACGAACAACACCTCGTCGCCGCGCGTCGAAATTCCCCGGGTCGTCATAGAGACAATGTCTATCGAATCGAAGCAGCTGTATCCCGGGGACATCGCGGTTTTTTGGCGGCTGTTCGCCGAAGCCCGCAAGCAGGGCATCGAGCGCGACACGCATTCGATCAAGCTAAGCGACGTCATCGCGTACCTTGGGCTGAACAGCCTTCACCGTGCCAAGCAAGCCATCAAACGCCTGGCTGGGGCGATGATGACGCTTCGTCTCAACCAGGAGGGCGCTCGTGGCACGATCCGCATGAGCATGATCGAGTTGCTGCACGACACCGACGACTTCGCGGCATTGCGCGGCTACAACGAAGTGTTTTTCCGTCTGCCTTCGGCTCTCAAGCTCGCCGTTAGAGAGAGCCGAGACTACGCCTGGGTAGACCTTAACGCGCTGTCCCGGTTCGAATCCAAGTTCACGTTCCCGCTCTATCTCAAGCTGTGCCTGGAAGCAGGCAAGCATCGTCTGTTTCGCTCGGTGCCGGAGATGACAAAGTCTGAATTCCGGGCTTTCGTCGGAATGCCCGAGAAGACCCAGACGTCGGTGCTCGACAAGACACTGCAACTCGTCGGCAACGATCTATCGGCGATCTCCGGCGTCCGCCGTCGTTTCCCGATTTCCATCTCGTTCGAGGACGAAAAGCTCCAGATCGTGGTTGGAAGTGCCGCGAAGAGGCTGCGTGGAGTCAAGCCCGCGTGGATCGCGGCAGAAATGGCTGCAAAGCAGACCGAAGAGGTCTGCGCGATGCCTGCCGAAAAGCGAAAGCTCTATCCGTCATTGACGCGGTTCCGACAGGCGGAGACTGCCATCGGAGCGCCTGCGTATCGGATTTTCGGTCTGTGGTCAGCCGACATTCACGGCGCGACGTCTTGCCCCGACGACTATATCGTCGGTATGACCGGCCGCGACTTCATGAACCTGATCGACAAGGTCGGTGCGGACGATGTCATGGAGTTCTGGGCGGACAAGCGAGACTTCGAAGTCCTTGGAGTTGCCGGAAAATGGATGGATATCGAGGTCGTCGAACACACCTCGGTCGTAAATATCCCGATCACTGCATCCAGGCCAAAGGCACCCAGGGTCGCCCTCGACGAGATAGTGACTCGGGCAACAGCGCGCTACGATGATGAACGTCTGCCCGAACCCACCAAGTTCGCCGAGGCTTCCGACGAGGACATCCCGTACTGACGATCGCACGTCATTAACCGTGCGATCGATCTGACCACGCATGCCGCGTTGACAATCTCAACTGCACGCGGCATGGTTGCAAATAAGTTGACCGCGAAACACGAGCCGAAGTCATGTCCAAGAGCCTGCGAATAGAGATAGCCGCCGCCTGACCCCTCCGGGGGAGCGTTGCTATCCGTCTATTTGCAGGAGTTCACACCATGGCTAAGGCTAAGGCCACCGCGCAGTCGTCGTTAGAGCGTCGCATCGCCGACCTTCATATTTCCCGTTATCTCCGCCCATACCGTCGTGCCCTGGCGTGCTTTGTCGTCGTGGTTCTCCCTGATGGAGTGTCTTCCGTCTGCTGGAAGGATGCGGCATTAACCTGGTCTGGCAAAGAAGAGGACTGGCGCTTCCAGGAACCGGTCATCGTCGCGAGCGACAAAGCACTGACTGATGTCAGCATCGCTCGCGGACGTATCGTAGTCCTGATCGAACGCGGCGATCGCGATGAGTATCTCGAACACACGACGATCGCCGCCGCGGACGCGGTAGTCGATATTGCCGAAATCGATCCAAAGCTCATCCAGCTGGCATTTCGTGAAGTGGTCGGCAGCAGCATCACGCATGCCGACGCCACCGTTCTTGCCGCCATGCCTGCTTCACGTCGCCGTCTGATTTCATTCGCCGGCCGTCCTGTGTCGGAGGCTATCGCACGCCTCGCCGCCGCCCAGAAAAAGGAAGACTCCGAGAAGTCGGCGGATAAGGCTGAGGTCGAAAAGAAAACGTCTGCACCCCGCCTCGAAGACATCCACGGCTACGGCGAAGCAAAGACTTGGGGTCTTGAACTGGCTCGCGACATCGCTGACTACCGCGCGGGCATCATCGATTGGTCTGATGTTGACGGTGGCTTGCTGCTCTCGGGTCCTCCCGGAACAGGCAAGACGACGTTTGCCAAGGCCCTGGCTGAAACATGCGGCGTCGGTCTTGTCGTGGGATCGTATTCGACATGGCTTGCGACCGGCGACGGTCATCAGGGCGACCTTCTGAAGGCCATGCGCGGCGCGTTCGACACGGCGCGTAAGCTTGCGCCGTGCATTGTATTCGTCGATGAGTTCGACAATTTTGTCCAACGCGGCAGCATTGGGAACGGAAAGTCTGACGAATGGATGCGCGGTGTCGTCAACGGCCTCCTTGAGCTGGTGGACGGCGCGACATCCCGTGAGGGGGTCATCGTCATCGCTGCTTGCAATGATCCGTCTGGCATCGACGAGGCACTCCGTCGCTCGGGTCGCCTCGACCGCCACATCGAACTCGGCCTGCCGGATGCTGGCGCGCGCATGAACATCCTCCGCGACTACCTTGGTGTCGATCTCGACCTCCGCCCGTATCTTCGCCGCACCGAGGGCATGAGCGGCGCTGACCTGGAGCGCGTTGCCCGCGATGCCCGTCGCCTGGCACGTCGCGAACGCACCGAAATCGAGGAACGTCACCTCGTCGCGGCACTGCCGACCCGTGTTCGTCGCACGCCGGACAGTATGCGCCACCTCGCACGCCACGAAATCGGACATGCCGTCGTAGGTCACGTTCTCGGTATCGGCACCCTGCTTGTCGTGCATATCACGCAAGAGTTCGATCCCAACGCTGTTGGGGCTTCTGTCGCTGGCGCGGCTGCATTCCGTTCTCCCGACGGAGAGCTGCGCAACAGTACGGCTTTTTTCGACGCAATTTGCGCAAAGCTGGGCGGTTTGGCGGCAGAGACCATGTACTACGGAACACACGCCGAAGGTTGCGTCGCCGATCTTGAGGAAGCAACATCCCTGGCGACATACATGCTGTCAACGCTCGGGATGGGCGGCAGCTTGTCGTCGGCCGGTCACCGCGACCAGAAGGCTTTGGCCTCCGCCCGTCTGATGGACCCGGCGCTGGCCCGTGCCGTCGAGGAGATGCTGCAAGAGCAGGCCGCTCGTGCGCGCGAAATCCTTGAACAGCACCGTGAAGCGGTCGACGAACTGGTCGAGTTGCTCATTCTTCGTGGACGCTTGAAGGGTACCGAGGTGATCGAGACAGTCCGCGCATACGAGCTTGGGCCGACGATGTCGGAGGCGGTGTGATGACCTTCGTCAAAAAGTTCTACATCTCCGATACCCATCTCATGCACGAGCGCCTGCTCGGCATGCAGCCGCGTGCGTTCGCCTCGATTGAAGAGCATGACGAAGCGATCATCTCGCGGTGGAATGCGGTCGTCGGCGACGACGACATTGTCTACCATTTGGGTGACTTCGCATTCGGTCTGGCGAAGCACGCCGACCGTATTCGTGAGATTTTCGATCGCCTCAAGGGCCGTAAGCATCTGATCATCGGGAATCACGATGTCGACAAGCGCGGCAACCTTCACCCGTCGCTGGCGTCGCTCGACTGGGCAGCCCGCCCCGAACACGCGCTGCGCACACGAGACGGCGGTCATGAGGTCTTCCTATCTCACTACGCCGCCCGGACGTGGCCATGTTCCGGTTACGGGGCTTTCCATTTTTTCGGGCATTCGCACGGGAAGCTCCCAGGCTACGGTCGATCCCGCGACGTCGGCGTCGATATGCCCGATGTCGATTTCACGCCGCGCACCTTTGCCGAACTCACGGAAGGAATGATTGAATGACCGCCGACGAACTCAATCACATCTACGGTGCGATCATCAGCCCCTCGGCGGCCATCGATATCCCTGAACATTGGTTTCCTGCGATCCACGAGGCGCTGGCAGCTTTCCGCGATCTCCCGTCGTCGATCCGCGCATTCATGATCGTGACCGGGATTCGAGACAGCGACGGCCTCGTCATCGAAATCGGCGCTGTCCCTGATCTCATGCCGGCGGACGGGCTGCAGCGCATCGGAGAAATCGTCGGGACAGCTCAGGCGGCCGTGAAGGGGAGCCGACACTGATGCGATTGGAAAACGATCTCGCGATCCGCCGAGAGGTCCGCGACATCCTCTCGGCCGACGTCGCTCTGGGGGTCGGCGATGGGTGGCACCAACTTGTCGGCCGCGCGCTCGTGGAAATCCGCACTGTCACAGATGGCAAGGTCGCCATTCGGCAAGTCAAAGAGCGCTCTGGCAAACTCTCGATTTTCACCGACGTCATGATCAAGGGCGTCTCCGAGACCGTCATGACGCGGGTGTTCGATATCACTAACGCCGCAGCCGATCAGTCGGCATCCGTCTGCGAGATGTGCGGCAACTCGGGCAGACTGATCACGACAGACCGTGCTCGTGTCCGCTGCCAAGCCTGCGAAGCCGACGATCCCGAACGCGAACGAGTCTGGCGCGAGCATCGGGACGGCATCTGGGAAGCCGCGGCGACCTATATCCGGGTATGTCTCGAACACGAGCGGTTCTTTCCTGTCGCCAACATCTTCATGCCTGTTTGCGTCGACGACCGCGATCACCGGCTATGGCTCGATGAAGTCCACGACCGACTGATTTGGTGGCGAGCTGGCTCGTGGATCGGGGGTCTCGATGAGGCGCTGCGTGACGAATTCCGGAGTCTCGACTTTGCCCAGTGATGACGATGATCTTGGCCTCATTCTCGACCAGCGCAGGCGGCGGGCGACGGAAATCCGGGCGGCCGCGCGGGCGTATGTGAGAGAGTGCGGCCGACAGAGGGAGGTCGTTGATCTCGAGCAGTGGGGTCAGCATCGGTGGAGGCGCGACGGCGACGTCAAGCGACGGATTATGTGCGATGCGCTGCGCGACGAGGTTGCCAGTGGTGTGCCGGTCGTCGACGTCTGGCAGAGATTCGAGGTCTCGGGCCTGATTGCCCGTCAGCTCATAGGCGCACAGAGTTACGGCGATCTGTATCGTGTCCTCAGGGACAACGGGATGCCCGTCGGGTTCAGGCCCGCCGACGTCGCCAGGTGGGCCGCAGAAGGCAAAATTCCACGAGAGGACGTCCGCGAGATTTTCGGAATGGAAGACTCCGAAATCGACGCCTTCATCTCGGCATGGCTTGCCTCGAGAGGGAAATAATTCAAGACTTCAGTCTATACGCGGCTAAGTTGAAGTCTTGAATTTTCATCGTGTTGATATTGGGGTCATTAGATTTTTAGATATTTTGTTAAACAGACCTTATAACGCATTGAGTTGTCAACGAATTGATTAATTCAAGAACTCGTTTGAAACACCCGTGTTCCGGATTTAAAAAATTTCTTGCGGTTGTAATTTTTCGGTTGACAAACGAACTCGCAACGCGCTTTTTCCGCCACGTAAGTACCGCGTTGGAGTTGATATGGGCGAGACAAAGACAGCAGGGCCGGATTGGAATGCGGTGATCGACCGCATGAATGCCGAGACGGAGAAGTTGGATGCCAACGTTCGGCAGTGGCAGCGTGACGATGCCAAAACCCTGAACCGTCTCATGGGCGCAGTTGGGGACCTTCGTAGAGCGGAACGTGGCTTTGGCCGTCATGATCCCCATCCGAACGAGCCGCTGTCTCTCGAACAGGCTGCATGCCTGCCGGTGCTAGGAGGCGAGTTGTTTCACAACGCCAGCCTGAGCGTCCCCGGGCCGAACGTGTCGGCGAAGACGCTGCGCACAGCGGTTAATGCCGGGCTTTTGGGAACGACGAATACCAGTTCGAAGAACAAGACGACGTTGGCTCAGATCGAGGAGTGGCTTGAAGCATGCCGAAGCAAAAACACTACGGACCGTACCTCATCAAACGTAACGCCCGCTACGACGCGTCCGGCCGCCTCACTCACCGTGGTACCTTCGTCATCGCCGACGGGGAAGCCCGTCACAACACAGGATGCAGTTTCGGCAATCCTGAAGAGGCTCAAGTAGCCGCGGACGAGGCCGAGCGGAAACTGCACGACTACAAGACCGCTCAATACGCGCAGCAGGCCGGACAGGGTCTGGTGAACGTTGAAGCCGAGTTCGTGAAGATTGGTGACCTGATCATCTATTACCTCGTCGAACACGAGGAAAAGATCGGCAAGATGGAGAAACCGCGCCGCAAGGAGCTTCTCAGCCAGGTGGAGCGCCTGACGGCGTTCTGGGGCGAGAAGATGGTGTCCGAGATCAACCGAAAGAACTCGGAAGCCTACCAAAAAGGCAAGATGCCGTCAGTCGTGCGAAACGAACTGATCCTCCTGCGCTCGATGGTCAACTTCGGAGCGAGCGAAGGGAAGCTGAAAAAGTACGACGGACAGCTCAACTATATGATCCCTGACTCGCTGCCTTCGCGTGTCCATTTCTATACTGTCGACGAGCTGATCGCACTTTATAAGGCAGCCATGCGCAAGCGCCACACATGGCATGGCAAGAAGAGCTATCGGATGTCAGCGCACATCGCGAAGTTCCTCCTGGTCGCCGTGATGACTGGGACACGGGCGTCGCGCATTTGCAACGCTTCATTCGTGAAGGAAGCCGGTCGGCCGTGGATCGATCTCGAAAATGGAATCTTCTATCGCGCTGCCATTGGGGAGTTCGTAGCTCTGAATAAGCGCGCCGATCCCATCGCGATCCCGGCGCGATTGCTCAGGATGATGAAGAAGTGGCACCAAGGTTCGGGAAAAACGCCCGGATGCCGTTATCTCATCGAATATCAGGGCCGGCCTGTTGATTGCCGAAAAGGCTTCTACACACTCAAAACCGAGGTCCTTCCAGAAGATCGCGCCGAACAGCTCAACAGACACAGCCTCAAGCACACCGCCGTGACGATGCTGCTTCGCATGGGGGTGCCAGTCAGGGACGTCGCGATCTACATGTCCACGACTGAGGAGATCATTCTGAAGGTCTACTCACAGGTTATCCCTGGTGAATTCTCGTCCGTCCATCAGGCGCTCGACAGCAAGAAGCCTCGCGGGCCGCGCCCGGGAGCGAAACCCGAACTCAAGGTCGTGGGAGGAACTGGAGCATGAAATTCAACCTCACCTTAGTCGAGTTGGAGTGGCAGGACTTCCAACACGAATTCGTCAAGCGCCAGGTACATTGAGAGTTTGGACTCACTTGACTTTCTGTGGACAACGGTTCACAGAGCCGGTCGATTGTTGGGTGGCACCGCCACCTAACCGCCACCGTATCAACGGAACGGTCGGGGAACGAAAGGGAACCAACGCCACTCAACGGGAACCAAGAATCCAGCAAACGACGGTCGTGTCGCTGGTTTGGGACCAGAGGGTCGGGAGTTCGAATCTCTCCACTCCGACCATCGTTTTCCCCTGAAAACGCTGGAAACGCTGATTTGTATAGGGTTTCGCACAGTCATCTGTTACAAAACGTGTAACAAAAGAGGCTGGCATGGCGGATAAATACCTTCTCAATCGCAACGGTCGATTCTTCGCCCGCATCGTGATCCCGAAAGACCTTCGACCTTTCCTCGACAACAAGACAGAGCTTCGCACGCCGCTTGGACCTGACAGGCGGACGGCAAAAGCGCGCCTTCATGCCGCTGTTTCCGAGCTTCAGGCGCAAATCGCCGTAGCGGAACGCCGAGCTATGGTTGCCAAGGGTGAGGCCATTACGCCGGGCCGATATCCTCTCCCGGTCGAACAGATTGCCCTTCGAAATTATAACCAGCGTATCGCCTTCGATACGGAACTACGAAACACAGATAACCGCCACGCGATGGGCCTTGTGGACGATAGGCTTGTGGAACTCTTGCGTGAGGGCATTGCGGGCGGGCTTTCTAACGACAGCCTTGAAACGCTCGTAGGGCGTCAAATTGAGCGCTTCCGCCGTCTCGGCAACACTACGGTAATCAAGGGCACCCCGGAGTGGCGAACGCTCGCACGCGCCTTGTGTGTGTCCGAACTTGAAGCACTGGCCCGCGTTGCGGAACGTGATGAAGGTGATTTTACGGGCAAGCCAGAAGACCCCTTGCTTGCCGCAGCCGTGGAGGCTGATGAAATCGCCGCAGACCTTGACGCCTCGGATTTCAACAACCTGACATTCGAAATGGTCATCGCCGAGAAAGAACGCCTTACCGGCATGGGATTAGGTGGTAAGGTGAAGTCCGCAACAACTTTAGAAAAGTATCGTGGTGTGGTTCATGACTTCGAACACCATCGCCGCAGCAAGCGCGTTGCGACCGTTACGCTTGAGGAAGGCGAGGGGTGGCGCAACGCTATGCTTGATGCTGGCAAGCTCTCCCGGAAAACAATCAAGGACAAGCTGGCAACGATCCGGGCAATTCTTGGATGGGCGCAGGAACAGAGCCGTGGCAAGCTGTTCCCGGCCACGCCGAAGGGGACGCCCTTCGATTATCTCGAAATGCCAGTCGGTGAAGCAAAGGATAGCGCCGACCGGACGTATACCCTCAAGGATGCGCGTCACCTATTGGTGACAGCACGCTCTGCGGCCCGTGCAAGTTTCCGCTGGATACCGTGGATTATCGCCCATACCGGCGCACGCGTGAACGAAATCACCGTATTAGAAAAGCGCGATGTATTCGAACTTGAAGGCCATTGGTTCATTCATATCCGTGTTGGCGATGGCCGCACCACCAAGACGGGCAAGGACCGGAAAGTGCCAGTGCATCGCGCGTTGATCCGCGAGGGCTTTATTGATTTCGTCAAAGCTCAGCCAGACGGCAAGCTCTTTCCGGGCGGCGTCAATGAGGACCAGCGCTTGCGCGAATGGATTCATGAGAAGGTCTTTCCAAACCGGAAGAACATGCCGCCCCCGAACCACGGTTTCCGTCACCTATTCGAAGACGCTTTGTTTGCTGGTGTCAGCCAGAAAGCCGCGCTCTATATCACGGGCCGCGCTTCCGGCTCCTCGGCGGATGACTACGGCGGTAGCGATCTCCGCTTGATCTCAATTGCCGAACAGATGGATAAGGTGCGCGATATTGTCAGCGACGCCCGCGATTGCTGATAAAAGAAAATAATCCTATTTAATAGGAAAATAATCATATAAAGGGATTCACAAGCGAGTCCTGATGTGAGATTCTGTCCTCAAGTTAACCGAGGACGGATTTTCACTTGCTGGAAAATATCAAGAACGCAGCGCTTAAACCGCTAAGCTCGCTCATCGAACAGAAAGCCATGTCGCTCCTAGATGAGCGTATGGGCGAATTGTTTGGCGTGCTGCCTACTGCTTCCGGCGTCGTCGTTACCGGCAACTCCGCGATGCGCGTTCCGGCAGTTCTTCAAGCTGTTCGGTTGATCTCGGAAACGATCGGTTCTTTGCCGTGCAAGCTTTACCGCGAAGCCGGTGACAGCAAGGAAGTGGCCAAGGATCACCCGGGGCACAAGATCACCCATAGCCGGGCGAACGACTGGACGAGCGCCGGGCAGCTTCGCATTGATCTCACGATTGACGCCCTGCTTCATGGCGCTGGGTATGCGCAGGTAGTCCGCGCATCCGACGACCGCCCGCTTGAACTGCACCGCCTCGACCCCTCGAAGGTGCAGCGCCGTTGTGAGGACGACGGCGAACCTTCCTATCTCGTCTCTACGGATCGCGGACAGGTCCGGCTCTCCTATCGAGACGTTCTATATATCCCCGCCTTCGCTGGCGTCTCGCCGGTCAAGCTTGGCCGCGAGGCTATCGGTATCGGCCTTACGCTCGAAAAGCACACTTCGAACCTGTTTAGCGACGGTGCGCGGCCCAGCGGCATGTTTTGGAGCGAGAACAGCGTTCCCGACACCGACGCGGGCACGAAGACCATCGCTAACATTTTGCGCGATTATCGTGCGGCATTCAGCGGCGGCAAGCAGAACCGCCCCCTCATGGTTCCGGCTGGCTACCGCTATCAGCAGATCGCGCTTGCCAGCACCGATGCGCAGTTCATTGAAAACCGCCTTGAACAGATTAACGAAGTTGCCCGCATCTTCGGCGTTCCCCCCCACATGCTCTACCAGCTTGAGCGGGCGACATGGAGCAACGCGGAACAGATGGCCGCGAGCTTCTTGCAGCTTTGCCTTCGCCCTTGGCTTGATAAGTGGCAGGACGCCTATGCGACCGTGCTTCTCACGGACGAAGAACGCGACACCTTCTATTTCGAATTCGTCATTGACGACTTGCAGCGCGCCGACGCCGCAGGCCGTGCCGAAATCTTCGGCAAGCTTGTCGCCATGCGCGCTATGACCCCGAATGAAGTTCGCGCCGCGATGAACCTGCCCGCACTGCCGGGCGGCGACGAACTCGCCAACCCCTACACGACCACAACCACGACCGGCCCGGCAGAACGCCAGCAGCCGAAGGAAGCCTAATGCAGCACACCGCCTTTTTCGGTGATGGCGACAAGACCTTCGCCCTCACCAACGAAATGATCCTTGAGCTTGAACGTAAGACCGGCGTTGGTATCGCCGCACTCTACGCCCGGTTCATGCGGCAGGAATTCCATTTCGCCGACATGATCGAGATTATCCGCACCGGCCTCATCGGTGGCGGAACCTCCCCGGCACATGCGCAGACGCTTGTGGACATTTATGCCAAGCCGCGCCCGGTCATGGAAATTTTTCCGCTCGCCTTCGACATTCTGGATGCCCGTTGGAGCGGCACCGAAGCGGCAGCCATCAACGATGCCCTTGTGCAGGTGGCCGAATGACCGACACCTGCACCCTCGAAATCAAGGCCGAAGTCTCGATTGACGACGCTGGCACCGTGACCGGTATCGCTTGGCCTTTCGGCAAGCCCGACAGCTACGGCGACCTTATCGAACCAACCGCGTTCAAGTTCGCACCGGAAGTCCCGATGATCGTTGAACACGAACAGCGGCAGGTTGTCGGCATCTGGAACGCCTACGAAGTCACCGACAAGGGCCTCGAAGTAAAGGGCCGCTTGTTTGTCGAAGGCATCGGTCCCGCCCGCGAGGCCCGTCGTCGCCTTGTCGCCGGTAGCATGTCCGGCCTGTCCATCGGCTACCAGCTTCATGAACACAAGGCCCGCCCGGAAGGCGGGCGTGTCCTGACCGATCTCACCATCACCGAAATCAGCCTTTGCCGTCGTCCGGTTCACCCGGACGCCCGCACCATTGAAGTTAAATCCATCGTCGAAGGAAACAGCATGGAAAACGAAGAACTCGAAGTGAAGTCCGATCCGGTTGCATCGCCGGATGAAGTGAAGGCCCTGAAGGCCCGCATGGACAAGCTGGAAGCCAAGGCGAACCGCCCGCTCGCAGCGAACAACAACCATCCGCTTGGCCAGAATGACAACGATGAGCGCAAGGCGTTCGTTTCATATCTTCGCCGGGGCGTCGAACGTATCAGCCCGGACGAAGTAAAGGCTCTGACCGTCTCCGACTCCGCAAATGGCGGTTATCTCGCACCCTCGGAGTTCGGCAATGAGCTTATCAAGCTCCTGAACGAATATTCGCCGATCCGCAGCTATGCCCGCGTCGTCTCGATTTCCGCCCCGGAAATCGTCTATCCGCGCCGCGTGTCCGGCACCGCCGCAACTTGGGTGGACGAAACCGGCGACCGCACCGAAAGCGGTATGACCTTCGAACAGGTCAAGCTGACCCCCTTTGAACTGGCGACCTACACCGACGTTTCTAACTAGCTTCTTGAAGACAATGCCTATGGTCTGGAAGGCGAACTTATCGCCGACTACGCCGAAAGCTTCGGGAAGACCGAAGGTCTTGCGTTCGTTAAGGGCACGGGGACCGGCCAGCCGAAGGGCATCATGACCGCAACCGGCATTAAGGAGGTGAAGACGGGCGTTGCCGCTGCATTCCCGTCGACCAATCCGGCGGATGTCATTATCGGCATGTATCATGCGATTGCAACGTCGCACGCCCAGAACGGCGCTTGGCTCATGAACCGCAATACCCTCTCCGTCATCCGGCAGTGGAAGGACGGAGAGGGCCGCTATCTCGTGCTTGATCCCATCACGGCAGGCGGTGTCCTGACCCTGCTTGGCCGTCCGATTGTCGAAATGCCCGACATGGACGATATCGGCGCGGGCAAGTTCCCGATCCTGTTCGGCGACCTGTCCGGCTATCGCATTATTGACCGCGTTGGCCTGTCCACGCTCCGCGACCCTTACAGCCTCGCGACGAAGGGGCAGGTTCGTTTCCACGCCCGTAAGCGTGTCGGCGCGGACGTTACGCACCCTGACCGGTTCGTAAAGCTCAAGGTCGCGGCATAATCCCATGACCTACAAGCGGCCCGCCTACGAAGAAGTGAGGATTGCGCTCGGCGATAATATCGCCGTGACGCTTCGCCCTACCTTGCGGGCCGCTGTTACCCTCGAAGCGCGCTACGGCTTTCCGACCCTGTTCCGGGCGTTGGAAGAAGGCAGCTTCACCGTCATTTCCGATATCATCCACACGGCGACCGATAGCCGGGATGATGCAGCGGCTCGCCTGTCCGTCCATCCGGGCGAGTCGCTTTCCTCTTTCATCGGCCTCGCGCGGATTCCGCTCGCCGAACTTGTTTCTATGCTGATGCCCGCGCCCGATCCGCAGGCAACCAATGTTTGCCCTTCTGGCAAGTCCGTCGCATGGGGCGAATACTATGCCGATCTCTATGAGAAGGCGACCGGCTGGCTTGGCTGGACGCCCGAACAGGCATGGAACGCCACGCCGACCGAGATCGACCGCGCCTACACCGGCCATTTCGCCAAGCTCAAGGCCATCCACGGCAGCGGTGAAGACGACAAGCCGACCGATAAAGCACCGGACCCCGAACAGGCCGCGCGCAATGTCGCCGATGGCCTCGACCCCGAATTTGACCGTGCCGGGCTTCGCGCCCTTAAGGCCAAGATCGCAGGTGCCGCATGAGCCTGCCGCCCCGCATCTGTTCTTGTGGCCGCGTCGTGCCGCACAGCGAGCGCTGCGAGTGCCAGCGCGCCCAGACCCGGGAGCGCAACGCCCGCCATGATGCTCGCCGCCCTAGCGCTGCCAAGCGCGGCTATAACCACGAGTGGCGCAAGGCCCGTGGCGAATACTTGCTTGCGCATCCAAATTGCCGGGAATGCAGCACCCACGGCATCACCCGGCTTGCAACCGTCGTGGATCACATCATTCCGCACCGCGGCGATAAGCGTCTGTTTTGGCACCGCGCCAACTGGCAGCCACTTTGCGCACCTTGCCACAACTCCATCAAGCAGCGGCAGGAGCGCCCGTTGTCCGAATGAGCTTAGACGTTAATTCCGCGTTCCATCATCTTACGGCGCATAATCTCTGCCTCATCCGTTTCTGTGGAGTGAGCCAGCGGCGTTTCAGCCCGAGCGTTGCTTTTGTGCGCGCCAGCACGCGTCTTGACGGTCGGGGCAGCGGATTGCTGTCCGTTAGCGCTAATCATACCCGCGAGCGCCAGTCCAATCCCGCTCAGTATCGTAGCGAGCGACATCATCGCCCCGTGAATATTGATGATGTTTCGGCCCACGCCGACATCGGAACTCGATCCACCGAGCAACCAAATCCAGCCGCCAACGAACAAGCAGTAACCCAACAATGAAAGCGGATGAGAATACAATGCGTTACCCCTTATCTCTACCCCACGTTGAAGGTTTAGAAAAGTTCGCCAACGCTGTCAACAAGGCTTGCCGGTGATGAACGAGATGATCACGCCTGCAACGATTCTTGAGCATGACGGCATCAAGCAGCCTATCAAGGAATGGGCGCTCGACTACGGCATTACGCCTGCCATCATCATGGCGCGTATCGAACGCGGACAGACCATCGCCGACGCCATCACCACGCCGATGAAGACCGGCTTTCGCGAGCAGAAGCTTGCAAGCCGCGACATGGAAGCTCTCATTCGGGCCAGTTCTCGGCGTCAGGAATCGGAGAGACGTAAGATCGCTTCGGCCATTCACGGGGCAAATGTTCGCCGTTCCAACCGCAATGTTGCAAAGGTTCGCAGTTCCGGTCGCAATGTTCTCATGTTGAGCCATCAGGGCGAAACCCTCTCCCTCTTGGAATGGGCCGAACGCACCGGCTTGAATGCCGTCACCATCCGCGCCCGGCTTTATGCAGGCTGGGAGATTGAGCGCGCTCTTACCGCGCCAGCCTTCCCTACGAGAGTAAGTAGCCGTGCCGCTCGTGCGAGAGAAGTCGGTATTGATCCTCGCACCGTCGAAAGCCGCCTTCGCCGTGGTTGGACGCTTGAAGATGCTTTGACGCATGAACCCCACAAGGGTGTGCGACCGGGGGTGCCTTCCGACTTTGCGCCTTCGAAGGGGACCGGCGCGGGGAGCACCGCACAACAGACGCCGAATATAACTTTTTCAGGAATTGACGCATGATCGCCGTAAGCCTCGACCTCGCCAAGGCTCATATGCAGGTGGATAATGCCACCGATGATGAGATTATCACGCTCTATATCGACGCCGCTGAAACGTGGGCCGGGAACTACATCGGCAAGCCTATCGCCGATCTTGATCCCATTCCGGCAGACGTGAAGCTCGCCATTTTGAAGCTTGTCGCCTTCTATTATGAGGTTCGCAGCCTCGCAACCTATGGCTTTTCGGTCGATATGGCACCGCAGGGCGTGACCGCGATCCTCGACAGCTACCGTGAAAGGTGGTTCGGCGATGGCGAGTAAGAGCAATAACGGCCTCTCCGAAACGCTTGCAGCCTTCGACAGGATCGCCCGCGCGCCGCGTGAGGCCGTCATTCCAGCATTGCGCAAGTCCGGTGATGAGCTTGCCCGTTATCAGAAGGTCCTTGCCGAAACGTCCCGCGACACTGGCGCGCTTATCGACAGCATCGCCGTGACCATGCCCGGCCATTCCACTCCCGCTTATAGCCAGCCCGGCGGCGCACGCGTTGCCGGTGAAACGGAAGTCATTGTGACCGCTGGCAACAGCGATGTTCGCTATGCCCACCTTGTTGAATACGGCACGTCCGACGCCGAAGCGCAGCCCTTCTTTTGGCCCGCCCTCCGTCTTCTCCGCAAGCGCCTGCAAAACCGCATCAATCGTGCCGCAAAAAAGGCCGTGAAAGACGCATGGAATGATTGAACCGACACTCGCTTTACAGACCGCTATTCGCGCGCGCCTCATTGGCAAGCACGACGTGACAGACCTTGTTCAGGCAGACCATATCCGGGTAGGCAGCACCCGGCCCGACAAGACGCCGTGCATCATTATGAGCGATGGCAACACCGCCTTGCACGGCCACGACTACACCGCCCAGCGCATGGCGTGGGTGTATCTCGACATTCATATCTGGACGCTGGACGCCGGACAGGACGCGGCGAAGGAGATTGCGGGCGTCGTGACCGCAGCCCTCGACAAGCGCAACCTCGCTATCGACGGCGGCTATTGCGACCACTTCAAGGTAACGGCCTCCCGGTTCCCGCGCGATCCTAACCCCGCCTATGGTCATGGCGTCCTGTCCGTCGAAGCCCTCATTCGGTGGATTGTCTAATGCTCAATATCGGCATGATGAACCGCAGCATCACCATCGAACGCAAGACGGAAACCGTGTCACCGTCCGGCGATCCTCGCGAGACGTGGACTCCGGTCGCAACTGTTCGGGCCGAACTCATCCAGCAGACGGCAAGCGAGTTTTTCACCGGCTTCGGCGAGGCAGAGACCGGCACCGTAATTTTCCGTGTCCGTTATCGTCCTGGCATCACGACCGCCGACCGCGTGACCTATGACGGCACGGCCTACGGCATCAAGGAAATCAAGACCATCGGTAGGCGTCATGCGCTTGAACTTCGCGGCGAGGCCCTGACGTGACCCACCTTCGCGGCGTCAAGCCCGCCCTCGCACCCGACCGCGCACCGCTCACGAAGGCACCGACCGCGCCTAAGTGGATGACGGATGACGCCCGCGCGGAGTGGAAGCGGATCATGCCGCGTTTGATTGAAGATCGCATTATCACCCGCGCCGACCTCACCGGCATTGAAAACTATTGCGTAGCAGTGGGCCGCATCCGGGAGATTGAGGCCATGTTCCGCGCGTCGGGCACCTTGGACAAGACCCTTTTCGGGATGCAGAACCGGGCGATGCAGACGGCCCGGCAGCTTGCGGCAGAATACGGCTTGTCGCCGGTATCGCGCGCCCGTGTCAGCAGTGCAGCCGATAGCGACGATGACAATGACAATCCGATGAGCGTCGGCAGGAGCCGCGCCTATGTCTAAGAGCGCGTTTCCGCAGTGGATTTATGACGGCAGCGCCATCGCCGACCCGTTCGGCTATGGGCAGGAGGCCGTCGATTTTATCCGCGCCTTGAGGCACCCGGCGAGCACGGCACCGAAGGGGCGGTTCCAGCTTTACGACTTTCAGGACCGCATGACCCGGCGCATCTATGGCCCGCGTAACGCCGACGGAAGCCGGATCGTTCGCACGGTCTTCCTGATGCTGCCCCGTGGCAACCGCAAGACCAGTATCGCCGCAGCGTGGGCGCTTCTTCATACCATCGGCCCGGAAGCCCGCCCGGCTGGACAGGCGATTTTTGCAGCGTCCGACCGCGAACAGGCGGGCATTGGCTTCAAGGAAGCGGCTAACATTGTGCGCGAAGATCGCCGCATCGTTGCCGCGACCCGCATCTATGACGCCCACAACTCGGCGAAGAAGATCATGTGTCGCCCGAACAAGGCCGAACTGCTTGCCGTATCGAGCGACGGCGCGGCCCAGCACGGCAAGACGCCCAGCTTTGTGCTTGTCGATGAAATCCACGCTTGGAAGGGCCGCGACCTTTGGGAGGCCCTCAAGTCGGGCATGGCGAAGGTTCCCGACACCCTGATGATCATCGCCACGACCGCAGGCCGTGGACAGGAGAACATCGGTTTTGAGCTTTACGATTATGCCCGAAAGGTGGCGACCGGCGAGATTGACGACCCGTCGTTTCTGCCGATCATCTTCGAGGCTGAACCCGGCGACGATTGGCGTGACGAAGCCGTATGGCACAAGGTCAATCCCGGCCTTGCCAACGGCTTCCCCGATCTCGGCGGCTTGCGCACGATGGCACGCGAGGCCGAACACCGGCCTGCCGAACGGTTCGCGTTCCAGCAGTTCCACCTTAATATGTGGCAGGCGGCCTCCCGCGATCCTCTGTTTGATATGGCCGTCTATGACGCGGGCCGTGATGCGAACTTCGACCTCGCCGACCTTGAGGGCTTGCCGTGCTGGCTTGGCGTTGACCTGTCCCGTTCCGGCGACCTCACGGCAATTGTCGGCGCATGGCGTCATGAAGATGGCCGGATCACCGTCCACCCGTGGTTCTTCCTGCCGTCCGAAGGCTTGGAAGACAAGGCGAAGGTCGAACAGGTTCCATATACCCGGTGGCGCGACGACGGCCTTTTGACTGTGATCGACGGCCCGGTGATCGAACCCGACGTGATCGCCGACAAGATCGTAGACCTTTGCGGCACCTACGATGTTCGCGAAGTTGTCTTCGACCCGTCGCTTGCCGGGCCGCTCATGGGCAAGCTCATCGATCACGGCATCAACGTCTTGCAGCTTCCGCAGACGGCCAAGCACATGCACGGCCCGATTTGCGACCTTGAGCGGGTCGTGAATGGCCGTCGCATCCGGCACGGCGCGCACCCGATCCTTCGCAATCATTTTGAGAGCGTCGTGGTGAAGCGCGCCACCAATGCGGGCGAACTGACCACGATGCACAAGGGCACTCGCCATTCGAACCATATCGACGGCGCGATTGCGTCCGCGTTGTCCGTCTTCCGGGCAGCGGCGAACGATAACGCGCCGACCCTGCACGAACTTGACCCTGACGAATACGCCGCCCGCATGGATGCCATGTGGGACGAAGCAGCATAAGGAAATTTAGCAATGGATGATACGCAGCGCCTTGTCGTCAGCCTTGAAGCCCGCATGACGAAGTATGAGCGGGACATGGCCCGCGCCCGGAACGCCACGAACGACAACTTCAAGAAGATGGAAGGCCGCGCCCAGCAGTCGGCCCGGAACATGGAACGGTCGATGAGCCGGGCGTCCGCGTCCATCGGCGAAAAGCTCGAAGGCATGTTTGCCCCCCTCATGAAGGGCGGCGCGGTTGTCGCTGGCGTAGGTGGCGCTGCCATCGCGCTTAAGGAAATTGCCGACAGCGTTGCCGAAGTGGACCGTGAGGCCCGCAAGGCTGGCGTTTCTTCGAAGGTATGGCAGCAGTGGACCTATGTTGCGACCGCGACCGGCATGAGCATTGACGGCGTAACCGACGCCCTCAAGGAATTGAACATTCGCGGCGACGAATTCGCCAAGACCGGTAAAGGTAGCGCGGAAGAAGCTTTCCAGCGCCTTGGCTACAGCGCGACCGACGTTGCGCAGAAGTTGAAAGACCCCAGCCGGTTCATGGATGAGATTATCGGCAAGTTGCAGACGATGGACCGGGCAGCACAGACCCGCATTCTCGATGAGGTATTCGGCGGAACCGGCGCGGAAGAGATGGCAAAGGTTCTCGGCCTGTCCGTAGTCGAAATCCAGAAGATGCGCAGCGAGGCCGCAACCTTCAGCGATGAGCAGGTAGAGGCCGCGAAGAGGATCGACCGCGAATTCTCGACGCTCTGGAGGAATTTTTCGGTCTATGCCAAGCAGGCGGCGATTGAAGGCGTCAACGTCGCATCGAAGGTAATCGGCGCGATCAATGACCCTTCAGGCGGTGCGCGGGACCGTGCCGTGAATGCCTACAACAGCCCCGAAGCGCAGCTAAAGCGCCTTCAGGATCAGCGCACGCGCATCCTTCGCCAGATTGCCGACACCGAAGCAAACCCGCTCAACCTGATGAAGGAAGTCGAGCTTCGCCAGCTTCGCGCGGCCCTGTCTGCCGTGGATGAACAGATGCATGACGTGACGGGCGACAGCGACGATTTCAAGCAGGCGCTCAAGGAACTGTCCGCAGCGAGCAACAGCTTGTCCGGCGCGTTCGGTAGCAACGTCACGGCAGCGGCGAACTTCAAGACCGCCCTTGTCGAACTCAAGAACCTCGTGCCGGAACTGAAGGCGGAAATGGACAGCCTTGCGACCGCGAACGGCATTGACGCTGCCTATCAGCGCGCCGTGGGCAGCGCCCGCACCATGGGGGAGGTGTTGAATGCGACTAGCATCGCAAACCGCGCGAAAACGACCTTGAGCGTCAACGCTGCGAAATCTGACCCTACCGCCTTCCTCGCTGCTAATCTGGCGAACGGCAAGAGCAGCAGCCACATTGACGGGATGGCATCGGCCTTCGCCGAAAAGCTCGCCACCATGCTTGCATCAATGCCCGAAAATCTGAGGGGCGATATCACCATCAATTCCGGCTATCGGGATATTCAGCGCCAGCAGCAGCTTTGGATTGACGCTCTTAAGAAGTATGGCTCGCCGGAAGCGGCGCGGAAGTGGGTCGCGCCGCCCGGCAACAGTCAGCACAACAAGGGCAACGCTGCCGACCTCGGCTATGCTTCAGACGCTGCCCGGAAGTGGGCGCACGAAAACGCAGGAAATTTCGGCCTTTCTTTCCCGTTGGCAAACGAGAACTGGCATATCGAAGATACCGACGCCCGGAACAAGGCCAAGAGTGCCGAACTTGACCGGCAGACGGAAGTCATTACCCGGCAGAATGACGCACGCCGTAACCTTAACCAGTCCGTGCAGGAAGGTCTCGATCTTGCCCGCTTCGAACAGTCGATTTCCGGCATGTCTGTAGCGCAGCAGCGTATCGAGCTTGATGTCTATCGTGCGCAGCAGGAGGCCAAGCGGGCGGGCATTACGCTTTCCGAAGAGGAATTGCAGAAGCTTCGCGAGAAGATCGCGCTAACTCAGCAGATTGACGGTGAGAACAAGAAGGCCAGTGACAGTGCCGAAGGCTTGAAAAATGCGCAAAAGTTCTTCGCGGAGTCCTTCACGAACAGCCTTTCCGGCCTTCTCACCGGAACGCAGGATTTGAATGGCGCGGTTCGCAGCCTCATCAACAGCTTGATTGACGCAACGCTTCAAGCCGCGCTTCTCGGCAAGGGACCGCTGGCCGGATTGGCTGGCGTGGGGAGCGGCATTTTCGGTGCGATCTTCGGTTTCGCTGACGGTGGCTATACCGGCGACGGCGGAAAGTATGAACCCGCTGGCGTGGTCCATAAGGGCGAATACGTCATGTCGAAGAAGGCAACCAGCCGGATCGGCGTCGGCAACCTCGAAGCCCTTCATCGTGGCGCGCTAGGCGGTTATGCAGATGGTGGTTTTGTCACCGATGCACCCCCGATCCGCAAGCCGGACTTGAGGGCGGCGAACACCAACACCGCGCCTGTCCAGAATATCACTATCTCGGCACCCGTCACCGTCAACGCCAATGGTGGTGATCCGGCGCAGAACGCCGACCTTGCGAAACAGGTAGGCAGGCAGATGGAACAGCAGATGCGTGGCCTTGTAGCCGATGAACTTCGCCGTCAGTCGCGGCCCGGAGCATTCGGCAATACCAGAAGCCGCTAATTTGACTCATAGCGAGTCACTGGCGCGTTTTGCGCACCCGGATGCATCTTGCTCATCCGCGAGTGCAAACGCCTCTCAGTGACTCGCAACGTCGCGAACATTGGGGATTCACTTCAGGAATGTTTTCCTGTATGTTGTGCCAATCGAATTATTTCTGCTTATCGAAGCTCTTGCTCCCGATTTTCGCTATAATACGAAAATGGCCCCGTCAGTTACTCGCTGACAGGGCCGGAGAATAAAAGCTGCCGCAAACAGCTTTGATATGGTTATAGGATAGTATTCCTACCACGTCAATCCCGATGCGGCGCCCTTCTTGGAGTGTCGTTAGCTCCAAGAGGCCCATACTGGCCTTGGACTTGAGGAACGGCGCGGGAACATGACCGCCATCTTCGCTGCCAGATCACGGAAGCCGGAACACCCGCTCCCCTATGGAGAACATAGGACGCCTGTTTCGTGGGCTGGAATGCCCTGAAGCGAAAGCCAGATGCCAAGGCATCGAAAGACCCCAAAAGATGGACGCAATGTGAACGCTGACAGGATCAGCAACCACAACGTCCGGTCACGTATCGATTGAAGGAAAGTCGAGCGTGGCGCACCTACCGCTATGCCCGCAAGGGCAGGATTACGGAGTGCTACTAGGCAAATGGAAGCCGCCTAGTGGGCCTAACCAGCCAGAACTCTTCACCACCTGTTTGACGCAGAAAATCCCCCTCGACTTGAACCCGCCGACCGCTCGCCCGGTCGGTTTTTATATGTGGTTCAAGTCGAGGGGGAATAAGTCCTATTCCCGCAGGTGATTATGATGTGATGATGATTAGAAGATGCTGAGACAGGACAAACGAGCGATAGCGAGTTTGCAAGGCCGAAGGCCGCGCAGGGAGGGAGCGAAGCGACCGAGTGTCGCTCCAGCCGCGTAGTGTCGTCTTCCTGCCATCCCGGCGCGGCAACTTTTTTCGACTTTCTGACGCGCTCGCTCAGGCAGACCGCTATAACTCAAGTATTAACCGGTTGTCCAAGCAGGCCGGACGCAACGGCTTCCATTCATTGCGTCCGGCACCCTTCTAGCCCCTCACGTTCTCGTCGGCGTGAGGGGCTTTTCGTGCCCGCGTGGACGAGATAAGTAAGCGCTTACTTATTGTTTTTATTGCGTTTTCTAAAAGTTTTGGCACTTGCCAAATCATCCGACTTGAATCACAACGATGACGCCCGATCATGGGCAGGGGATTGATACCAGACATGCAAGCAGCATCCGCATACGTCCAGAACGACACCTACCACAACGCTATCGACAAGCTTGAAGCCACTGCCCGGACGTTCGATCCGGCAGCGCCCGATATGCTCCGCAGCGCCATCATCCAAGTCCTAGGGGAAGACCTTGGGCTGTGGCCGCAGGATTGCTCACCGCTATCGGCCATCATCACCAACAACTCGAAGGAAGCAGCATAATGCCTATGCCGAAGGACACGCCCGCCGTCTTTGACGAAATCCTCGCCGACTACCGTCACGGCACCATTGACCGGCCCGACGTGCAAAAGCGCATCGCCGACGCCATCAACGCGGAACCGGACTTGCAGAAGTTCAAGGATGACCATCTCGCATGGACCGACTACGACGACGCAGTTGAGTGGATTTGAGCCACACCCGGTATGCTGAAACGCGGCCCGCCGACCACCATCGGCGGGCTTCTTGTTTCCACTGATGGCATGAGCAAGATTATCTTCTTGAATGGAGATTCGCTGATGACAGACGAAGTGCAAAAAGCGCCAGAAATCACCTTGCTCAAAAGCGAGATTGAAGCCGCAGCCGCCCGCGTAGCGGAACGCGCTGGTAACCTTACGGTTGATGGCGTTGCTGGCGTCACCCGCGAAGTGTTCGGTGGCCTTGTCGGCGACAGCTTAACACAATGGCGCAATCGGAACCTTGTGACCAAGCTCGCCAAGTCCAAGGACCACTTCGACCGTCTTGGCATACCGATCGAGAACGCAAAGGCCCTCCCGAAGGGCGAACTTTACGCAATCTTCGACGGGATGTCGAAACAGGACGACCCGCAGCTATCGGACATGTGGTCCGCTTTGATGACAAACGCAATGCGGCCCGATATTCGGTTCGTCTTGGACCCAGCACTTCCGAAGGTCTTGGAGCAGTTGAGCGGCGTGGACGCAGTTATCTTGAAGTTCTATCACGATGCCGTCGCGATCAAGGAAAAGTCTTTAGCGGGCAAGTCAGCGCCGGATAACCGCATCCGCAGCGCGGACCTAGATGAGCATCGCCGGTTCGTAAGGGACGAAGGCAATAAGGTTATTTCGTTGTTCGGTGAGGACATTGTTTCATCCTCGATAGGGAATCTGCTTCGGCTCGGCCTGTTCTACGTCGAAGGCGATTTTGACGGCAGCACCGACTTAGTGAAAATCGAACACGGCAGATACTCGGAGATCGTCGTAAATACCTCGGAGCTAAAAGACGAGCTTGCAAACATCTATTACCGGCTGAACCTGACCTACGATAACGTCGACAATCACAAGCTCACCCATTTTTACACCCACGGCACTAACCATTACCATTTCCTGCCGTATGACATGACCCGGCTCGCCAATCGTTTGTTAGAAGCCTGCACGGTAAAATAGCTTGTGGCCATCGTCCGCAATTTTGATCCGCCCAAGCGAAAGTATTTGCGCTCGCAAAATTGCTGAAGTTCTTTGCGACATGAGAAAAGAGTGACCGAGGTCGCGAAAGCCAGAGGTAGGCGCATAACTCCTAAGCTTTGAAACGCCATGCACAGTTGGCGCATCGGAATTGCGCCAATTCAAGCAAGGATCGGATAGTTAAAGCTCCGTGTATTTGACCCCGTAATTTGTGGTGCACGGGTCCGGCTTTCTCCAATGCATCAACTAATTGACTCCATCCTAGGAATCTCGCTACGCATTCCCTTCTAAGTGGTGATGGGGGTTCGCATTACATGCTATTTTACGCAAAAAATTTCCGCGGGTTTGGTGAGCTCCGGATAGATATAGAAAAGAATATTTTCTTGGTCGGCGATAACAGCTCCGGGAAAACATCTATAATATATCTTCTTGAATATATAACTCGGACCGACCTCAACGGTCTGCCGATCCTAATGTCCGACTTTAACGTAGGCAAATACGATTTTTTCTCGCCTTACTTCGATCATGCGGATGTCACGATAGGTTTTTCAGCTAAGGAAGATGATAGAGAAATATACCGTGTAATAACACTCAGAAAACTAAAAAAAGCCTATTCTGCAGCGGTAATAAAAAGCACAAGTGCCTCCCGGAATCGTTCGATTACCTTGCGTGAAGGCGAAGGTATTAAGGAGTTTTCGATTGTCGAGCGTGATGATCTTACGTTCGATCAAGTTCTTGAAATACATGGTGATCCAAACGCTGTTTTCACGGAATACAAAGACGGTTTTGATCGCGTTCCGGTGAACTTCCCTCAATCAGTTCTTAATGCTGTTGGTGATGACAAAGATAATTTTCAAGATTGGGTTGATATCAGTTTCGCATCCCCGCTCCCGAACTGCCGTCATATAGGGCCCATGCGGGCGATGCCGGAGAACTTTTATCAGATGGATCGCCAGTTTCATTCAACCGGCTCTCATTTTGCTATAATGATGCGCGATGTTGAATCGGCGCCAAATAAGAATAAGTCAAAATCGTCAATAAGGAAATTCGGAAAAGAAAGTGGGCTCTTCCAAGATTTCAAAGTAAAAATGGTATCGGCCTCTATAGGGAATCCTCTGCTAAACGTAGTGGTGAAGAAGAATAGCAGAGAGTTCTTGATAAACCAGGTCGGAATCGGTGTTTCTCAAGTCGCACCTATCTTAGCAGAAACCCAGGCTTTTGCTCATGGCATCGTCAGCAGTAGCCTAATACTTATCGAGCAACCGGAGCTACACTTGCATCCCATTGCTCAAGCGGCACTGGGTGAATATCTATGGGAAATGACTAATTTCGGGCTCAGGTTTGTTATCGAAACCCACAGTGATTATTTGATTGATAGATATAGAGCTAAAATAAAGGAGAATAAAGGTAAAAACAGTGCAATGATTTTGTATTGCACTAATGGACCAGATGGCAATACAGCATCAGAAGTTGAAATAGCCGATGATGGTAAATTGGTCGGGGCGCCAAAGAGTTACCATCAGTTCTTCCTAAACGAAATGGGAAGGACAATTTTCTAATGGCAAGGGTTATTTTGGATAGCTGCATAATCGGAGAAAAATGGTTCACTGATAAAATTCTCCCGGGTTTACTTGAGGATGAAAACGTAACCTTCACCTACACTGAGCACGAAAAAATGGTGGGAGAGCTGGAGCAAGCTCGAAAGTTACAAAAAATATACAAGTTGATGGGGGACGCTGGCCGACGAAATGATGTCACTTCTTCAGAAGCCAAAAAGCATATTCAGGCCTTAGAACGTAACCAACATTGGCAGCGTGAAGAGGATAACTGCGATGACCCCCACATATTCGCTATGGTATACTCAAAACCGACGCGCTTTGTCTTTACTACGGACAAAAGAATGGGGAGGTGCCGGGACTGTATGATTCGCGTAATCAACAAGAGGTATAGCAATTTCCTTCTCGTCATGTCTGAAAGCACTTATAAGAAACTCAGGGCAGAAATCCATGCCGCATGAGCTAATACCCGTTGAAGTGTCGTTCCAATGGCTTTGAAAGGTCTCATGGTGGGTGTTGATGAGAGATTTACTTTACAATCTCGATCAGCACTCGCTGCCGTATGCGTGGCGACTGTGAGGCCTATTCAAATTATTTTGCTTTGTTGATTCGGTTGCATCAGCGGCTGATTTCGCTTTATTGTGCCAGTGGCAGATGGAACGAAGTGCAGCCCGTCACAGTGTTACAAAGAGTGGAAATTGTCGTTGTTTTTCAAAGGCATTGCAAATTTCGAATCTCTCCACTCCGACCATTTTAAGGCAAAGCATCAGCTTTCCGGCGTAACCTCTTCCCATAAATCGTCATTATTCCGCTGGCGGGCCGGCCAAAGTGCTTTCCGCCGTACCGATTGTCATGACATTGCCGCGCCATGCCACTGCGCTGCCAATCCAGCTTCTCGTCCAGATGACGGGCATGATGATGTCCCGTGCGATCATGGCCGGCAGGGTATGGAGCGATATTGGCCACCCGTTGAGGGCGGTCAGGGCCAATTCGGGGCCGTATATGAGGACGAGGACGGCGAGGGCGGTCGCTAAGAGGTTCACGTCCATCATGGCCGCCGCGGTGAGTGCGAACAGAAGCGGGGGAAGTGCGCCCGTCAGGATTTCCGGCGCGAAATATTGCGGGAAGGTCACGCGCCTTAGCCGCGCCCAGCGGGCCTGGCGTGACCAGATCTCGCCGGCGTGACGCTGGCCGAGCGGTTGCTCGAAAGGGGCGGAGACAAGATGCACCCTGCGGCCAGCGTTCCGCACCAGCTTCGTCGAGGCGGCGTCTTCGGCGATTTCGGCGGCGAGGGCGCGGATACCCCCATGGTCTTCGAGGAACGGTTTGTTCCACAACATGGATTTGCCCTGCGCGAAACCCATTCCGATGGCTTCTGCCGCATATTGCCAGCGGCCCTGCGCGCCGTTGAGGAAGGCGCATTCCACATGCGCCCAGAAACCCGTCGGCCGCGAGCCCAGCGGCGGGGAGCACACGAGGCCGCTGTCTTTCCGCCAGGCCGACATCATGCGCGTCACGTAGGATTTCGGCATCAATACGTTCGAATCGGCGAGGATGACCCATTCATGCCGGGCGGCCAGCCAGCCCTTGACGCAATTGTTCAGTTTTGGATTGGCACTGATCCGGTCGTCGCCGATGAGCAATTGCGCTGAAACGGAAGGAACGGCGCTCTGGGCTTTGCGTACTTGCGCAATGACGGGGTCGAATTCATCTGCAACGCAGAAAAGCAGTTCGTAATCCGGCCAATCGAGCTCGAAGGCGCGTGACAGCGTAAGAGGGGTGAAACTTTCCACACCGCGCAGTGGCACAACGATCGAGACAGGCGGTTTTTGCCGCGCAAGGGAATTTTCCGGGTCGCGCCGCTTTAGCCGCCACCCGGCAAGGCAGATACCGAGAAGGTTGAAAGCGACGAGCAGAATTGCGCAAAGGGCAAAGACGGTTTCCATGCTGGCCAGGTCCACTCCCGAGCTTCCGGCGGTTTGTCCGCCCGGTGATTCCACGGAATTTGTCTCTGCCGATTATAACGTTTGCGTGACAGTTACATGTCACCGGCGGCAGGCGGAGTTTTCCGCGCGCGACCTCGTGCCTGAAACAGTGAACGCCAAAAGAAAAGCCCTTCGCGGAGAAGGGCCAGTCATCAACGCGGATAATGAACGTCAGTGCATGTTGAGAATATGAGCGTGGCTGCTTGCGATGAGAAACGACTCCCGCGCTTTTTCGATGTCGCATCGTCCGGCGATGGCATCGAGGCAGTTTCTGCGTGCTTCTTCATATTCCGGGCCGTGTTCTTCCGGCCAGCGGTACATCAGCATGTCCAGTGCTACCAGCGGGCTGTAGATTTCCACTGCTGCGGACAAGGGCAGGTGGATCGCCACCGGCTTCATCCACGAGGCGTGGTGACACGGCTCCGTTCTGTTGATCAGCATGTCATTCTCCTCCTGTTTCACGCGCCTTCATGGCGGTTTTCACTCTCTTTTCACTCCCATGCGCGAAATGCCCGCCTCACGAAATGGTTCCCGATCACCTAAAATGTGATCGATTGGGGGGTTCCAATTTTTCAAGATGAATGGAAGATGAACAAATAGATGAACCGGAGATGAACAAAACCGCCACCAAAGGCGTTGTAATGTCCATAAGAAGGAGAACACATATGTTCAATCTGTCAGGTATTCAGGAAAGCTTCTTTGGTGACCGCATGGCGGGCGTATGCCAGGCCATTACCTCGGCACTGGCCTTCGAATCAGGTCTCGAAAAGTCGCGCATTTCCGCCACTGTCGAAAATGACGTGATCTATCTGGAAGGCACGGCTGATTCGGTCGAGGCGATCGACATCGCCATCAACCTTGCCGCTTCCATTTCCAACTGCAGGATTCTGAGCCATATAGAGCCGGTCTACTGAACATTGCGCCAGCCGGGCGAAACATCGTCCGGCTCATTCAGACGCAATAACGCGGCAACGTCACTTCCGGTTGCCAATTTGCGCGCTGCGCACAATATCGCCAGGCTTGATGCCGTAACGTTTCGCAGCGCCGCCATTCAGTTCAAGCACGAATTTCACTGGCCCGCGGGAGCTGATGATGGCTTCCGAATGTGGAACCGCGTTTTCGTGGATGTGGGTGATGCGGCCGTCACGGCCAATGAAAAGCATGTCGAGCGGAATAAGCGTGTTCCGCATCCACATGGCGACATCACGCGGTTCACCGAAATTGAACAACATGCCGTTTTCTGGTGGCATGCTCTTGCGGAACATCAGGCCCTGTTCGCGCTGGGCATTGTTCAGCGCCAGTTCCACAGTGAAATCGTGGCTTTTTCCCCCGGCCGTTTCAATCTGCAGCGGTTCGGAGGTGAATGTCTGCTGTTGCTGCGCCTGGGCGGCGCTGGCCAGCGTGAAAAAAAGAAGCGCCATAACGGCGCTCTTCACCATATCGGGCAGGGCGGACATCAATGCGACATCCCGATCGAAACCGGGTTGTCCGGATGGATTTCCGCGGCCATCAGGCCTTTGTCGCCATCGCCATAACGCACCAGCACAACCTGCCCGGGGCGAAGTTCGGTCAGGCCGAAACGGCGCAGTGTCTCCATATGCACGAAAATGTCTTCCGTTCCTTCGCCACGCGTCAGGAAACCGAAACCCTTGGTGCGGTTGAACCACTTGACGATGGCGCGCTCCAGTCCGCTGGACGGCGTCACCTGCACATGGGTGCGCACCGGCGGCAGCTGCGAGGGGTGGACGGCGGTGGACTGATCCATGGAGAGAATGCGAAATGCCTGAAAGCCACGGTCGCGCCGCTGGATAAGGGCGACAATGCGCGTGCCTTCAAGGATCGTCTGGTAACCGTCGCGACGCAGGCAGGAAACATGCAGCAGCACATCCTGTGTGCCGTTGTCGGGCACGATGAAGCCGAAACCCTTGGCGACATCGAACCACTTCACGACGCCGGTGATCTCGGTCAGGTCCACGGCATCGCCCGAAAGGTCCTCGACATCGACTATCGTTTTCGATGACATCCTATCAGCCATATCCTGCCAACCCCTCGATTACGCGCCATACACCGGTCAACTGATTCCTGTGCGCCAGATTAACATCTTGGTAACGGTTTCACGCAAGCCCTAGTTTTTGATTTACGCAGCTGCTTTTATGTCGCCGTCCTTGTCCGGGGCTTGCGATCATGCGTTTAACGGCTTCGGACCCGTGTAATGGAGAGGAATAAAATGCGGTATCTGCACACGATGGTTCGCGTCAAAGACCTTGGCGAATCACTTAAATTCTATGTCGACCTGCTCGGCCTTACCGAAATACGCCGTATCGAGAACGAAAAAGGCCGCTTCACTCTCGTGTTTCTTGCAGCTCGCGACGACGTTGCTGCGGCGAAGGAAAACAAGGCGCCGTGCCTCGAACTCACCTATAACTGGGATAGCGAAGATTATACCGGCGGCCGCAATTTCGGTCACCTCGCTTATGAGGTCGATAATATCTACGACTTCTGCGCGCATCTGCAGCAGAACGGCATCATCATCAACCGGCCACCGCGAGACGGGCATATGGCCTTCGTACGTTCACCGGATGGTATTTCTTTCGAAATTTTGCAGAAAGGCGAAAGCCTCGCACCAGCCGAACCGTGGATATCTATGCAGAATACCGGTTCCTGGTAGGGATTTTCCGGTGAGCAGCAGCGTTTTCGGGCGCTCTTGCCTTGTCCTGAGGGGATGAGGCATAGTCCGCGAATCGAAACGGCCAGTCCCGTTTTGGGGGAAGCACACGATTCCGTTCCCGTGCTGCTGTTGGAAATAAAAGATACGGAGGCCACCCATGAAAACTGTCGAGGGCGCAAAGGGACGCGTTTCTTGTCGGCGTCTCGTCATCGCGGTTTCGTTGCTGGGGCTTTCCGGATGCGTTTCGGCGGTGACTGACGAGGAGATGGCCGCCACTGCCAAAAAGCCGGAAGTTGCCGGACAGCAGAAGCAGCAGATGGCCGCAACTGCTGCACCCGCGGCCGGTGCGCAGCAGGGGCATTATGTGGATCCCGCCGTGGCGTCAGCGGCTGGCGCGACCACGGCTCCGGCGCAGCATCAGGCAGCGGGCGGCCCGGCACAGGGTTACGGCGCTGCCGCCGATATCGCCGGACTGACGACGCAGCCAACGGGAATTTCCGCTGGAACATCAAGCATCTATTCTACCGCATCCGCAGTGCCTTCCCCGGCCGCCACGGCGCCCGGCGCGGCCGCGGCGGGCGTGCCTTCCCAGAAAATCACACCTGCGCTCAGCAGCGTTTACTCCGCCCCTGTGCAGGTGGCGCAACCGCAGCCGGTATCCGCGCCTGTTGCTGTGCCGTCAGCCGTGCAGGTACCGGAGCAGCACAGCGAGAACCGCCAGCCGGCTGCCGTGCCGGTCCCACAAACCGCATCGGAACAGCTTGCTTCGGTGCAGCCCGCGACCAGTGCCGCCATTGGCGACGAGAAGCAGGAAGGCGAAGGCAAGGGCGTCACGCTTGCAGCATTTTTCGCCGGTGCAGCCAAGAAGCGCCTGCCGAAAATGATCGAAAGCGGTTCGGCAGGTGGCACGCAGGTGGCCGCACTTCCGGGAGCGGCGGACAAGACGATGGGTATTGCGCTCTCCGGTCGCTCGATGATGTCCGACGAATTCGACGACGCTCATCTCGATGAAGAGGACGATGAACCCACCGGGCTGATGAAGCTTGCCTCGCTCTCCGGCCTGACCCGCGTCGCGCCGAACGGGCTTTTCCTGCAGACAGATCGCGTTGAAGTCGGTTGTTTCAAGCCGGAGCTCATCAGCATGATCAAGGATGTGGAGCGACATTATAACAGCCCGGCCATTGTCACCTCCGGCTACCGTCCGCCAAAGGGAATAAGGCAGGGTTCAAAACATTATACCTGCGATGCGGCTGATATACAGATCAAGGGTGTCTCCAAGTGGGAGCTTGCAACCTATCTGCGTTCCCTGCCCAACCGCGGGGGTGTCGGCACCTATTGCCATACCGAATCGGTCCATATGGACACCGGTGAACCGAGAGACTGGAACTGGCGCTGCCGCCGTACCGCCGCGCGGAAGTGATTGCGACCATTCCTTGCCGGCTTACAGCCACGGCACTCCTGACGATGGACAGTGGAGCGTACCGTGGACGCAACGTTCCCATTGTTGTGGGACGCGGCGGTTCATTGTTTCCCGCTTATGGTGCCTTGCGAAATGCAGCCTGTGTCCAATTTGCCCGTCTACATCATTTCGATTGCCCGTGCGCGGGCGCGACTGGAAAAAATGCTCGAAGGGGCCGCGGGTCTTGATCTTGATTTGCGGCCGGTGGAGGGAATTGATGGAAAGACCGTCCTCCCTGAAAACTGGCGCGATTTCGACCGACGCCGCTTCGAACTGCGCAACGGGCGCCACGCGCTGCCGGGAGAATATGGCTGTTATGCCAGCCATATTAAAGCGCTTGAGATCTTTCTTTCAACCAATGCCCCTGTCGCGGTGATTGTTGAAGACGACGTGGCGTTCACGCCGGATTTTTCGGAGCGGGTGAGGGCCATGGTGGCGATCATGCCTGACGATGCAGTCGTGAAATTGACTAATCATCGCCGCAAGGGTTTCAAAGGCCGCAGAACGAGTGCATTTGGGGATACGTTTGGCCGCTGCATCTATGGGCCTCAAGGTTCATCTGCGTGCTACATCGTTTCGCGCAGCGCCGCTGAGCGTTTCCTGAAGACGGCGCGTGTGATGACGCTACCTTTCGACCGCGCCCTGGAGTGCGGTTGGGGATATGGCACCAACGTTTACGTCTCCGACAGGGACTTTCTGCCCTTTGGCGACCCGAATACGCTCGTCGGAACGCGCGAGGAATATAAAGGCAGCAAGTTCACCCGACTGAGGCGACTGCCCGCTTATCTTTCCAGCTTTTATGACAATATAGCACGTTACATCTACGCGTACCGCTAGGCGTCCGTGGTGGCGACGCTTTTGTTTCCTGTATTGATGTTGGAAACGCTTTGAACACCCGGCGGGATGATTGCCTGCCGGTAGGGTAAGTCCATGGAAATAAATACGAAAAATATTATGAGATGGTGAGAGCGCAGGGATTCGAACCCTGGACCTACTGATTAAAAGTCAGTTGCTCTACCGGCTGAGCTACGCTCTCCCGTGGCGGGCTTGGCTGCCCTTCGGAAGTGCGCGGAACATATGTAGAGCGATCCGTTCGGTCAACCCAAAAAAAGCGCTTTCGGCGATCAATCCGGTTTTTTTTGTCGCACCCCCGAAAAGGTGATTGGAGAGAGGGGGCGGCCGGGGATAAAACCGGCGTCAAGTGTGTCTGCCTGGCGGCTGAAATCGTTTTGCGGCAATGACATGCGTGAAAATGAAGCGTGAAGCGGTGGCGGCTCTCAAGAATCGCGGCGGCTTTGCGGGATGCGGAGTTTCTGTTGTCGATTGCCGATATTTCCCTGTTCAGCGCGCTTTTGGCTGGCGCTCTTTCGTTTCTGTCGCCCTGCGTTCTGCCGCTGGTGCCGCCTTATCTCTGTTATATGGCGGGTGTGTCGGTCGAGCAGTTCAGGACGGAAGACGCGGCACCACGGCCGGAGATTCGCAGGGCCGTTCTGTTTTCGGCCTTCTTTTTCACACTCGGTTTTGCCACCGTCTTCGTGGCGCTGGGCGCGGGCGCCTCGACGATAGGCACGCTTCTGCGCCAGAATCTCGACATTCTCGCCAAGATCGGCGGTTTCATCATCATCCTGATGGGCCTGAATTTCCTGGGCGTGTTCCGTATCGGCCTGTTTTCGCGCGAGGCCCGGTTTCAGGGCGCGGGCAAGCCGGCGACGCTGTCCGGAGCCTATATCATGGGACTCGCCTTCGCCTTTGGCTGGACGCCCTGCATCGGCCCGGTTCTTGGCGCGATTCTCGGCGTTGCTGCTTCACGCGACACGGTCGGCGACGGCGCAATGTTGCTTGCGGTTTATTCCCTTGGCCTTGCGGTACCGTTCTGGATCGCGGCGGCGTTTTCCGGCTCCTTCATGCGTTTCCTCGTCCGCTTCCGTCGCCATCTCGGCCTCGTGGAAAAGCTCCTCGGCGTGTTGCTGGTGCTGACCGGCCTCGCTTTCATATCCGGTTTTATCACCAATGTGGCGATCTGGTTCCAGGAGACCTTTCCGATCCTGATGCAAATCGGCTAAGCCTCCCGCTGGAGTTGCTTGCGGGGGAGACATAGTGACTGACATCGTGGGATTGCTGTTGCCGTTTTTCGGCCTCATCTTGATCGGCTACGGCGCTGCGCGCATCACGAAACAGCCGGTCGAGGCGATGGGCTGGCTGAACACCTTCATCATCTACGCGGCGCTGCCGGCGCTGTTTTTCAAGCTGGTGTCGAAAACGCCGGTGGAAGAACTGGCGCGGATGGATTTCGTTGCCGCCAGCCTCGTCTGTACCTATGGCATTTTCTTGGTTGTGTTCCTGATCGGTCGTTTTGTCCGGAAAAACAGCCTCGCTGAAACGACGATCCAAAGTTTCGCGGCAAGTTACGGCAATATCGGCTATATGGGCCCGGGCATTGCGCTTCTGGCGCTCGGCGAAAAGGCGGCGGTGCCTGTGGCGCTCATCGTCTGCCTCGAAAACGCCGCGCATTTCATTGTCGCGCCGGCGATGATGGCCGTTGCAGGCGGCGACAAGCGTTCCCCGGCGAAGCTTGCGCTGGATGTGGCCCGCAAGGTCATCACCCATCCCTTCATCGTATCCGTCCTCGCCGGTTTCCTGGCCGCTTCGCTGTCATGGCAACCGCCGGAGGCGGTGCAGCGGTTGGTGGATTATCTGGCGCAATCAGCCGCACCCTGTGCGCTGTTTGCAATGGGCGTGACGCTGGCACTTCGGCCGATGAAGCGGGTGCCGGTGGAGATCAGCTACATCGTGCCGGCAAAACTCATCCTGCATCCGCTCGCCGTTTATCTCGTGCTGTCGTCGCTCGGGCGATTCGAGCCGGTGTGGATCTATTCCGCCGTGCTGCTGGCTGCTTTGCCGACCGCGACGAATGTCTTCGTCATCGGCCAGCAATATCATGTGTGGCAGGAGCGGGCGTCGGCGACGATCCTGATTTCGACGGTGCTGTCGGTTCTCACGCTGACGGGCGTGGTTTATTTCATCCAGCCTTTTTGAAGCTGCCGAACAGCAGTGAGGGCAGGGCCTTCAGGCCCCGGCCGGGTTCGATGCCTTCGCGCATGACAATGCTTCGGAGCGTGCCGATGCCGGAAAGCACGTGCAGGCCGGCTGCGCGCGCCATCTGGATGGGCAGGAAATCCGAAAGCAGCGAGCGGTTCAGGAGATCGACGCTCAGTGTGCGGCTATAGACATCCGCCCGCCGCCTGCGGTCGAAGCTGCTGCCGGCATCGGCCGCAATGGGGCGGTCGGAAACGGCGCTCAGCAATTCCGTCAGTGAGATGATGTCGCGCAGGCTGAGGTTCAGTCCCTGTGCGCCGATGGGCGGAAAACCATGTGCCGCCTCGCCGATCAGGGCGACGCGGCCCTTGCCGAAGCGATGGGCGGTCATGGAAGAGAGCGGCCATGCCTGGACGCTATCCTCGACGGTAACGGCGCCCAGCATGGACTGCATGCGTTCCTCGACCCGAAGGCTCAGCGCTTCCAGTGGCAGGGCAGTCAGTTCTTCCGCCTGTTGTGGGGTGACGACCCAGACGAGGCTGGAGCGGTTGCCGGGAAGGGGAACCTGCGTGAAAGGGCCGGTGGGCGTGTGGAATTCCGTCGAAACATTTCCATGCTGTCGGCTGTGGCCGAAGTTCAAAACGACGGCGGTCTGCGGATAGGACCAGGATTTCACGCCGATGCCGGCTGCATCCCGGACCATCGACTTCCTGCCATCTGCCCCGATGAGGAAATCGGCAGAGAGCGTTTCGCCGTCCGCAAGCGTCACCGTCACGCGGTCGTCGCCGATATCGATCGCCTCGGCGAAGGTGTCGAGGCGGGTAATATTGTGTTCCTGCTCCACCGCTTCGCTGAGAACACCGAGCAAGGCCTCGTTGGGGATGTTCCAGCCAAATGCATCCAGGCCGATTTCGGAGGAACGGAACTGCACTGTCGGTGATCGCAACAGACGGTCGGTTCCGTCTATGATCTGCATGGTGGAAAGGCGGGCGGCCGAAGGCGCGATGCGTGACCACAGGCCGAGACGGTCCAGGAAGCGGATAGACTGGTCCATGAGCGCCGTGGTGCGCCGGTCCTTCCTGTCGGTGGAAGGTGCTACGAGCGCCACGTGGCGACCCGCCCGTGCCAGTGCGATGGCCGCGATCTGACCCGCAAGTCCTGCACCTGTTATGGCGATATCGAAGTGTCTCATGGTCCTGATCCGTTGTTATTTCCAGAGCATCATAAAGGCTTTGCATCGGCAAATCCACTTCCGGCCGGGAACATCCGGTTGTGAAGATTCATTGGGTCTGCTGCCACATTAGTCTTAGGATAAGCGGACTGAGCCGGTTGCAAAGCGTGGTGAATGGCCGCATACCGGAATAAGCAGGGCGGATGAAAAGCGGGGCGCAGACGCTGACCATGAAAATTTTCAACTACAAGCGTGTTCCCTATGCGGAAATCCGCGCCTTTTCCGTTCATATTCTAACGGCGTCCGGTTCCTTTCTTGCCTTCCTTGGCGTCGTCGCTGCTTCCGAGCACCGTTTTGTCGATATGTTCTGGTGGCTTGGTCTTGCGCTGCTGGTGGATGGGATAGACGGCCCTATCGCCCGGAAGGTCCGGGTCAAGGAAGTGCTGCCAAACTGGTCGGGCGATACGCTCGACAACATCATCGATTACGTGACCTATGTTCTTCTGCCTGCCTTCGCGCTCTATCAGAGCGGCATGATCGGAGAGCCATGGTCCTTTGTGGCGGCGGGCATGATCGTGGTGTCCAGTGCTATCTACTATGCCGACATGGGGATGAAGACGGACGAATATTTCTTCTCGGGCTTCCCCGTGGTGTGGAACATGGTGATCTTCACGCTCTTCGTGATGGATGCCAGCGCCACCACCGCCATGACAGTCGTGACTGTTTCGGTGTTCCTGACATTTCTGCCGATCAATTTCCTGCATCCCGTGCGGGTGAAGCGGCTGCGGTCCCTTAATCTTCTTGTCGTGGCCATCTGGTGCGCCCTTGGTGGTTACGCGCTGCTGATGCATTTCCAGACGCCGACATGGGCGGTGGTGGGGTTCGTGGCTAGCGGCATCTACCTGTATTGCATCGGAGGAATTTTACAGTTTTTCCCAACGCTCGGCGCGAAATGATGAAGAGGTAAAGCCGTTTATTGCTTGTGCAAATTGCATTTAAGCAGCTTCTTTTTCAGTTGTGCGCAGCAGCAAAACCGTTATCAATAAGTTCTGATCACGTATCATTGCATACTTTTTGGTGCGGGATTGGGAACAATGACCGCGACCGTCTGAAACGCCTCGAAGAAGGCATGGACGGTTGGTGAGAGAGGGAACTCGTGACTGGAACTTTGGCGCCGGAGGCCGTGCCTCTCCTGTCCGTTCGCAAGCTGACCAAGCTGTTCGGCAATTTCGCCGCCTGCAACGGTATCGATCTCGATATTGCGCCGGGTGAAATCCATGCGCTCCTGGGTGAAAACGGCGCGGGTAAATCCACGCTCGTCAAGATGCTGTTCGGCGTTCTCGCACCGACCGAGGGCGAAATCATCTGGCAGGGTGAGCCGGTTTCGGTGGGTTCGCCAAGCGAAGCCCGCAGGCTCGGCATCGGCATGGTCTTCCAGCATTTTTCGCTGTTCGAGGCGCTGACGGTTGCCGAGAACATTGCCCTGTCGCTCGATCCGAAAATTTCATTGAAGGAAATCGCCAGGGAAGCGGAGACCCTGTCGCGCGCCTATGGCCTGCCGCTCGACCCCAATGCGCATGTGGCCGATCTTTCGGTCGGCGAGCGCCAGCGCATCGAAATTGTCCGTGCTCTGCTGCAGAACCCGCGGCTTATCATTCTTGACGAGCCGACCTCGGTTCTGACGCCGCAGGAGGCCGACAAGCTTTTCGAGACGCTGGAGAAGCTGAAGGCCGAAGGCCGTTCCGTGCTTTATATCAGCCATCGTCTCGAAGAGGTTCAACGCATCTGCGACCGCGCCACGGTTCTGCGCCATGGCAAGGTGACCGGTGCCTGCGATCCGCGTCGGGAGACACCGGCATCGCTGGCGCGCATGATGGTGGGCAGCGATGTCGCCAGTGTGTCGCGCGCGACGGGCGAAGCGCTGGGTGCGCCGCAGATCGAAGTCATGGGGCTTTCGGTCGCGCCGCGCACGCCGTTCGCCGTGGCATTGAAATCGATTTCGATGACCGTGCGCGCCGGGGAGGTGCTGGCGATCGCCGGGGTCGCGGGAAACGGGCAGGGTGAGCTGTTCGACGCGCTTTCGGGGGAATACCCGGTTTATAATAACGATGCGATCCATCTCCGCGGCAAGCCGGTCGGCCGGATCGGCATCAACGGTCGCCGGCTGATGGGGGCGGGTTTCGTACCGGAAGAGCGCCATGGCCACGCCGCCGTTCCCGGAATGAGCCTCTCCGACAATCTGTTGCTCGCGCGGGCCCGCTCCGATCGCAAGGCGTTCCTGACCGGCGGTTTCCTGCGTATTGTCAGGGGGTCGGCCATCAGGGCAGCGGCGCGGCGCATATCGGAAACCATGGATGTGCGCAAAAGCGGGGCCGATCCGCTGGCAGGCTCGCTCTCAGGCGGCAATCTGCAGAAGTTCATCGTGGGACGCGAACTCGACCGCCAGCCGGCCGTGCTTGTCGTCAACCAGCCGACGTGGGGCGTGGATGCGGGTGCTGCAAGCCGCATCCGTCAGGCACTTGTCGATCTTGCCAAGTCGGGCTCGGCGGTCATCGTCATCAGTCAGGACCTGGATGAAATCTTTGAAGTCGCCACCAATATCGCGGTCATCTCCGACGGCAAGCTTTCCGAGGCCCATCCGGTGGAGGAAATGACGCTCGAAAAGATCGGCCTGTTGATGGGCGGCATTCACACGACACATTCGGGAGCCGCCCAGCATGCGCATTGAGCTTGAAAAACGCGCAGGGGTTTCCCGGCTTTTTACATTTCTGTCCCCGCTTCTGGCGCTGGTGCTGACCCTGCTGGTCGGTGCTGTCATGTTCGCCATGCTCGGGAAGAACCCGGCCCATGCGCTTTATGCCTTCTTCGTGGAACCATTGCTCGAAGTCTGGTCCCTGCACGAGCTGGCGATCAAGGCCGCGCCGCTGATCCTGATCGGTGTCGGCCTGTCGATCTGTTATCGCTCCAATAACTGGAACATCGGAGCGGAAGGGCAATTCACCATCGGTGCGATTACTGGCTCCATACTGCCGGTTCTTTATCCGGACTGGCATTCGCCGCTGCTTCTGCCGCTCATGCTGGTGATGGGAGCTCTCGGCGGGGCGCTCTATGCGGGTATTCCCGCTCTCCTGAAGACGAAGTTCAATACCAACGAAATCCTCGTCAGCCTGATGCTGGTCTACGTTGCACAGCTTTTCCTCGACTGGCTGACGCGCGGAATCTGGCGTGATCCGGGCGGTTATAATTTCCCGCAGACCAAGCCGTTCAACGATAGCGCCGTGTTGCCGGAAATGCTGGCATCGGGCCGGGCGCACTGGGGCTTCGTTTTCGCCATTGTCGCGGCGATCGCGCTGTGGTTCATGATGCGCTACATGCTGAAGGGCTTCGAAGTCACCGTGCTTGGCCAGTCGGCCCGGGCAGGGCGATTTGCCGGTTTCTCGTCGAGCCGCATGGTGTGGTTTTCGCTGCTGCTATCGGGCGCGCTGGCCGGTCTTGCGGGCATTTCGGAAGCCTCCGGCTCCATCGGCCACCTCCAGCCCAGCATTTCGCCGGGCTATGGTTTTACAGCCATCATCGTCGCGTTTCTCGGCCGTCTTAACCCGCTTGGCATTATCCTGTCGGGGCTGGTGCTGGCGCTGACCTATCTCGGCGGCGAGGCGGCGCAGCTTTCGATCGGTGTATCGGACAAGGTAACGCGTGTGTTCCAGGGGCTGATGCTGTTCTTCGTGCTCTCCTGCGATACGCTCATCTTCTATCGCATCAAGGTCGTTTTTGCCGGCAAGGCGCATCACAAGCAGGGAGCGGCATGATGGATATGCTTCAGGCCATTCTCCTCACCGTCATCACCGCCGCGACGCCGCTCGTCATAGCCGCCTCCGGCGAACTGGTGGTGGAGCGATCCGGTGTGCTCAATCTCGGCGTCGAAGGCATGATGATCATGGGTGCGGTCTGCGCTTTCGCGACCGCCCATATGACGGGCTCGCCCTATCTCGGCATTCTGGCCGGCATTGCTTCGGGTGCGGTTTTTTCGCTGCTGTTCGGTTTTCTGACATTGACGCTGGTCACCAATCAGGTGGCGACGGGTCTTGCGCTCACCATTCTGGGCCTCGGCGTATCCGGTATGCTGGGCGAAAGCTTCGTTGGCCTGCCAGGCGTCAAGCTGCCGTCGATCGTCTTTCCCGTTCTGTCGGACATACCCTTCATCGGCCCGCTGCTCTTCCGGCAGGATCTGATCTTCTACCTTTCCATAGGGCTGGTGGCCGGCATAGGCTGGTTCCTGTTCAAAAGCCGGGCGGGCCTGAAGATACGCGCCATCGGCGATAGTCATGCCTCGGCCCATGCGCTCGGGATCAACGTCATCCGCACACGCTATCTGACTGTCATGTTCGGCGGTGCCTGTGCCGGTCTCGCTGGCGCGCAGCTTTCGCTGGTTTATACGCCGCAATGGGTTGAAAACATGTCGGCCGGGCGTGGCTGGATTGCGCTGGCGCTCGTTGTCTTCGCGTCCTGGCGTCCATGGCGGGTGCTCGCCGGCGGTTATCTGTTCGGCGCCGTCACCATCGGGCAATTGCACGCGCAGGCCTTCGGCATCGGGGTGCCGTCGCAGCTTTTGTCGGCGCTACCTTACCTTGCAACTATTGTCGTGCTGGTCATCATCTCGCATAATCGCCGCACGACGTTGATCAATACACCGGCATCGCTGGGCAAGTCCTTCGTGCCGGACAGGTAAAGCATTCTCACGTCTCCAAACCAACAGGGGTAAAAATGAAAAAACTGGTCATCGCACTTGCCGCTTCCATCGCGGCGCTGGGAGGCGTTGTTTCCTCCGCTGAAGCCGCCGACGCCAAGAAGGTCTGCTTCATCTATGTCGGTAGCCGCACCGATGGCGGCTGGACGCAGGCGCATGATATCGGCCGCGAAGAGCTGCAGAAGCACTTCGGCGACAAGATCGAAACGCCGTTCCTCGAAAGCGTTCCGGAAGGCCCGGATGCTGAACGCGCCATCGAGCGCATGGCCCGCTCCGGCTGCGAACTGGTGTTCACCACCTCCTTCGGCTTCATGGATGCGACCGTGAAGGTTGCCCAGAAATTTCCGAAGGTGAAGTTCGAGCACGCAACCGGCTTCAAGACGGCCGAAAACGTCGCGACCTACAATTCGCGTTTCTATGAAGGCCGTTACATTCAGGGCCAGATCGCCGCGAAAATGTCGAAAAAGGGCGTTGCCGGTTACATCGCGTCCTTCCCGATCCCGGAAGTGGTGATGGGCATCGACGCCTTCGTTCTCGGCGCGCAGTCCGTCAATCCTGAGTTCAAGGTCAAGGTCGTCTGGGCCAACACATGGTTCGACCCCGGCAAGGAAGCCGATGCCGCGAAGGCGCTGATCGACCAGGGCGTCGATATCCTGACGCAGCACACCGACACGACGGCACCGATGCAGGTTGCAGCCGAGCGCGGCATCAAGGCATTCGGCCAGGCCTCCGACATGATCAAGGCCGGTCCTGAGACGCAGCTGACCGCGATCAAGGATACCTGGGGCGCTTATTACATCAAGCGCACGCAGGCTCTTCTCGATGGCACCTGGAAGTCGGAATCGGTCTGGGACGGCCTGAAGGACGGTATCCTGACCATGGCGCCCTATACCAACATGCCTGACGACGTGAAGAAGATGGCCGAGGACACCGAAGCCAAGATCAAGTCCGGCGAACTGCACCCCTTCACCGGCCCGGTGAAGAAGCAGGACGGCTCGGAATGGCTGAAGGCTGGTGAAAAGGCTGAGGACAAGGTCCTGCTCGGCCTCAACTTCTACGTTGCCGGCGTGGACGACAAGCTGCCGCAATAATCTGCGTTGTGGGACAGGGTGTCATCCTCGGCCTTGACCCGGATGACACTCCCCATGTCCATGGATCCTCGCCTGAAGGGCGAGGATGACGTGGGAAATTGAGTTCGCAAAGATCGGGGCTGTACATCGACGCATGTGCAGCCTTGCTTATTTTCATGGGTTTTATTGCGTAGATGAAGTTTGCCTTTGCTTTTCCGGCAACTTGATGTCTTTCACTATATTCTGACTGAAGATACACGTCTGGCGCGATTTTTAAAATCGCCAACCGAACGGAAGGACATGGCACTTGCAGCGCGGAATGCTCGATGCGGCGATCGGTCTACGAAAGCTGCGGACAAATCATGCACAGGTCGTTCACAAGCTCGGTCTCGACATCGTGTCCGGCAACTTCAGGACCGGCGACATCCTGCCAGGCGATGCGGAGCTGATGGAGCGGCTTAAAGTTTCGCGCACCGTGCTGCGCGAAGCTATGAAGACGCTGACGGCCAAGGGCATGATTTCCCCCAAGGCGCGGATTGGCACGCGGGTGACGGAGCGCGAAAGCTGGAACATGTTCGACAGCGAAGTGCTGCTATGGCACTTCGAGGCCGGCGTCAGCGATGAGTTCCTGCTGCATCTCTACGACATCCGCAAAGCCTTCGAACCCTATGGCGCCGGGCTTGCCGCCATCAGGGCAAAGGATGCGGATATCGCAAAGCTTGCCGCCTATGCCAATGAGATGGGCAATACTGCTTATTCGAAAGAAAAGCGCGCGCTCGCGGACATGAATTTCCATGTCCTCATCACCGAAATGTCGGGCAACCCGTTCATGCGCACCGTTGGTTCGCTGATAAAGGCGGCTCTGGCGGGCATTTTCCGGATGAGCAATCCGGACACCGATCCCAATGAAATTTCCGATGTTTCAGCTTCGCACCTGAAGCTCGTGGAAGCCTTTCGTCTGCATGACGAGGCCGCCGCGCGTCGCGAGATGGAAAGATTGATTGAGAACGGCCGCCAGCAGGTACTGGAATTCACTGCCCGCAACTCCCGGCGATAAATCAGACGGTGGGAGCAGGATGTGATCCCGCTCCAATCACGTTTGATGAAAACCGGTGCGGAAATTTGGTGCAGATTTGCATGGTTTCTTAAGTGGGCCGCCGTTATAGCAATCCGGAATGAAATTACCGATGCGCCCGTTCGTTTTGCCGGACGGCGCAAAGTCAAACATGTGCCGCTGTATCGGCTGCCAGGCAGTCGCCGACGGGGTGTTGGAGGTCTTATGGAGCGCAGCTCTCTAGCCGTTATTCTCGCAGCGGGCGACAGCACGCGCATGAAGTCGTCGAAATCCAAGGTGCTGCATACGGTCGCCGGTCGTCCGATAATTGCGCATGTGGTTGGTGCGGTGGCTGGATCAGGTGTCAGCACGGTGGCGCTCGTCGTTGGGCGTGATGCCGATAATGTTGCTGCGGCTGCGAGCCTGCCGGGCCTTGAGGTTGAAGCTTTTCTGCAGACGGAGCGCAAGGGCACCGGACACGCGGTTCTCGCTGCCCGCGCCGCCATCGAACGCGGCTTCGACGATGTCATCGTCGCATATGGCGATGTGCCGCTGATTACCTCGGCGACGCTCGACCGGGCCCGCGAGGCCATTGCTTCCGGCGCTGATGTCGCCGTGATCGGTTTCCATACGGAACGACCTACGGGTTACGGCCGATTGCTGGTCAAGGATGGCGAACTGGTCGCTATCCGCGAGGAGAAGGACGCGACCGATGCGGAGCGTAAGGTGACCTGGTGCAATAGCGGATTGATGGCCATCAACGGCCGCAATGCGCTTGATCTGCTCGACCGCATCGGCAACAGTAACGTGAAGGGCGAATATTATCTGACCGACGTGGTCGAGATCGCCCGTTCCCTCGGCCGCCGCGCTGTCGCCATCGATGCGCCTGAAGCGGAACTGGTCGGCTGCAACAACCGCGCTGAACTGGCCTTTATCGAGAAACTCTGGCAGGAGCGCCGGCGTCATGAATTGATGGTCGATGGCGTATCGATGATCGCGCCTGAGACCGTGTTCCTCTCTTTCGATACGACGATCGGGCAGGATGCGCTGATAGAGCCAAATGTCGTTTTCGGCCCCGGCGTGACAATCGAACCGGGTGTTGTCATCCATGCCTTCTCGCATCTGGAAGGCGCGCATGTCGCTGAAGGCGCCACGGTCGGGCCCTATGCGCGGCTGCGTCCGGGCGCAAATCTGCATGCGAATTCCAAGGTGGGCAATTTCTGCGAGGTCAAGAAGGCCGAGATCGGCGAGGGGGCCAAGGTCAATCATCTCACCTATATCGGCGACGCCTTCGTTGGCGCGGGCAGCAATATCGGTGCCGGCACCATCACCTGCAATTATGACGGTTACAACAAGGCTGAGACGCGGATCGGCGCGAACAGCTTCGTTGGTTCCAACTCGTCGCTGGTTGCTCCCGTGACGATTGGCGAGGGGGCCTACATCGCCTCCGGCAGCGTCATCACCGATGACGTGCCCGATGATGCGCTGGCTTTTGGGCGTGCGCGCCAGGAGGTGAAGCCGGGCCGCGCAACCGTGGTGCGGGAGCGGGCGAAGGCGCTGAAGGAAGCGAAGAAAAAGTCGTCTTGAAGGACGTTACGAAGCGATACCGAAAGTGACCGGCGCCATAATTGCGGATTGCACGGGAAAGATTAGAAGTTTCGGCGAAAAGATTGCCGTCTGGAGATATATATGTGCGGAATTGTCGGAATTGTCGGAACTGAGCCCGTTGCTGAACGGCTTGTCGATGCACTGAAGCGTCTCGAATATCGTGGCTACGATTCAGCCGGCGTTGCAACGATCGACAATGGCGCGATGGATCGCCGCCGTGCCGAGGGCAAGCTCTTCAATCTTGAAAAGCTGGTGTCCGAAAAGCCGCTGCCGGGCGTGGTCGGCATCGCGCATACACGCTGGGCGACCCACGGCGTGCCGAATGAAACCAACGCTCACCCGCACTTCGTCGATGGCGTGGCCGTCGTCCATAACGGCATCATCGAAAACTTCGCCGAACTGCGCGACGAACTGACCGCCGAGGGCGCGACCTTCACCACCCAGACCGACACCGAAGTGGTGGCGCAGCTTCTGGCGAAATATACCCGGGAGGGTCTTGGTCATCGTGAGGCTATGCTGAAGATGCTGAACCGTGTCACAGGCGCCTATGCGCTGGTGGTGATGTTCAAGGACGATCCCGGCACGCTGCTTTCGGCGCGCTCCGGCCCGCCGCTTGCCGTCGGTTATGGCCGCGGAGAAATGTTCCTGGGTTCCGACGCCATTGCGCTTTCGCCCTTCACCAACGAGATCACCTATCTGGTGGATGGCGACTGCGCCATCGTGACCCGGCAGGGCGCCGAGATCATCGATTTCTCCGGCAAGCCGGTGAAGCGCGAGCGGCAGATATCGCAGGCGACGGCCTATGTGGTCGACAAGGGCAACCATCGCCACTTCATGGAAAAGGAAATCTACGAGCAGCCGGAAGTCATTTCCCATGCGCTCAGCCATTATGTGGATTTCGCCTCCAAGACCGTGAAAGAGGCCGATAAGGCCATCGATTTCGCCAAGCTTTCCGGACTTGCGATCTCCGCCTGCGGCACGGCTTATCTTTCCGGCCTGATCGGCAAATACTGGTTCGAGCGTTATGCGCGCCTGCCGGTGGAGATCGATGTGGCCTCCGAGTTCCGCTATCGCGAAATGCCACTTCAGCCAACGCAGGCGGCGCTCTTCATCTCGCAATCGGGTGAGACAGCCGATACGCTGGCATCGCTGCGCTATTGCAAGGAAAGCGATCTCAAGATCGGCGCCATCGTCAATGTGCGGGAATCGACCATTGCCCGGGAATCGGACGCCATCTTCCCGATCCTTGCCGGACCGGAAATCGGCGTCGCTTCCACCAAGGCCTTCACCTGCCAGCTTGCGGTGCTTGCTTCGCTCGCCATTGCCGCCGGCAAGGCGCGCGGCACGCTGAAGCCTGGTCAGGAAAAGGAACTTGTGCAACATCTGATCGAGATGCCGCGCATCATGAGCCAGGTGCTCAACATCATCCAGCCGCAGATAGAGGGCCTGTCGCGCGATCTGTCGCGCTTCAAGGACGTGCTTTATCTCGGCCGGGGCACCAGCTTCCCGCTGGCGCTGGAAGGCGCGCTGAAGCTCAAGGAAATTTCCTATATTCACGCCGAAGGTTATGCTGCGGGCGAGCTGAAGCACGGCCCCATCGCGCTGATCGACGAGAACATGCCCGTCATCGTGATTGCACCGCACGATCGTTTCTTCGAAAAGACCGTCTCCAACATGCAGGAGGTTGCCGCCCGCGGCGGCCGTATCATCTTCATCACGGATGAGAAGGGAGCTGCCGCTTCCAAGCTCGACACCATGGCGACGATCACGCTGCCGACCGTCGACGAACTGATCGCACCGATGGTCTTTTCGCTGCCCATCCAGCTGCTGGCCTATCACACCGCCGTTTTCATGGGTACGGATGTCGACCAGCCGCGCAACCTTGCAAAATCGGTCACGGTGGAATGATCATCCGGCCAGAGCGCCAGGGTGACGAAGAGGCGATTGCCCGCGTTACGGAAGAAGCCTTCCGTAACGTCGACCATAGCGACAAGACCGAACATCTGATCGTGGCGCGGCTGCGGGAGGCCGGTGCGATCACGGTTTCGCTCGTGGCCGAAGACAGCGAAGGGATCGTCGGCCATATCGGCTTTTCGCCCGTGACACTTTCAAGCGGCGACAGCGGCTGGTTTTGCCTTGCGCCTCTTTCGGTGACGCCGGAACGGCAGGGCGAGGGTATCGGCTCCCGGCTGGTGCGTGAAGGGCTTGGTGCGCTTGATCGGCTGAGCGCATCGGGATGTGTCGTTGCCGGCGATCCCGATTATTATGGACGCTTCGGTTTTCAAGCCGTCGAGGGCCTGAGCGCTGTGGGGATTCCTGACGAATATTTCACAGTTCTTCGCTTGCATGGGGGAACGCCATCCGGCATTGTCAGTTTTCATCCGGGTTTCGATAGCGACAGCGCTTAACGCGAACGGTAAATGACCGACATTCCTCCCAAAATTTCCTTTGCGACACGGTTGCGCAACAGCTTCCTTACGGGCGTTCTGATCCTCGCACCCGTCACCATTACCATGTGGCTTGTGTGGAGCTTCCTGCAATGGGCGGATAGCTGGGTGAAGCCCTATATTCCCGCCCGTTACGATCCCGAGCAATATTTCGATGTGGCCATTCCCGGCTTCGGCCTGCTGATCGCTGTCATCGGCATCACCCTCATCGGCTTTCTCGGCAATAACCTGATCGGGAAATGGATTGTCGGCGTCGGTGAATCCATCCTCAACCGCATGCCGTTGGTGCGGCCGATCTATAAAAGCATCAAACAGCTTTTCGAATCCGTCCTGAAGGAGCACTCGAACTCCTTCAAGAAGGTTGGCCTGATCGAGTTCCCGTCGTCGGGCACATGGGCGATGGTGTTTGTGGCTTCCGAGGCAAAGGGCGAACTCGCCCATCGCTTCAACGAGATGGGCCAGCAGATGGTCGCCGTCTTCCTGCCGCCCACACCGGTGCCGACGGCGGGCTTCCTGCTGTTCGTGCCCAAGGACAAGATCGTGATGCTGGACATGACCCCAGAGGATGCGGCGAAGCTGCTGATCTCGGGTGGTCTTGTGGCGCCGGATTTCAAGCCGCCGAAGATGATCGCGCCGGTCTAATCTAGAGAACGCCCGGGATGTCCGTCTGCGAAAAGTCGTTACCGACATAAAGCAAACGGCAACCCTCTGTTTTCGCCAGCTCGTAGGCAAAGCAGTCGCCGAAATTTAGTCCGGCAGGATGAACGCCCTTGCCCCAAATGCGATAAGCTTCCGAAACGCCATGCGCCGATTTGGGGGTGACGGGCTTGATTTCGGCGCCCAGACCTTCGATCAGCATCTCTAGTTCCCGGCTACGGTCGCGCCGCTGCGCCACGATCATGGCCTCCGCAAGCGTCCCCGCTGAAATGAGCAGAGGTTCATCAGTTTCGAGCGCTGAGGCGCAGGCATCCGCTTCGGGTTCATCGAGCAGGATCGTCATCAGAGCCGACGTATCGATAACGATCATTTCGGAAGGCCGTGCTCGTCATAGAGAAAATCCTGACTATGTGCGGCATCCGGGCCATTATCGGCTTTGTTGGCGACAGTCGCGCGCACTTTTGCGAGCGCGGCGCTACGGGATGTTTTATCCGCCACGACGGTGACCGGAACCAGCCGCACGGCTGCGTGGCCATGACGGGTGAGAATGACCTCATCACCGGCTTCGGCGCGGCGCACCAGTTCGGTAAGCTGACTTTTTGCATCAGTCACGGATATCTGCACGGCTAACCTCGGGCGTTAAAGTTAGCGTTATATTAGTCCATTCAATGGACCATATCAATCCTCGTCGTCCAGATCATCCACGTCTGTTCCTGTAGTCGTGGCGTGGAACACAGGCACGAAGAGCCGCATATAGACCAGCCTCACGCTCCAGCCTTCTTCCAGCGCCCGGCTCCATGCCTTTTTGCGGCCGGGCTTCTTGAACGCCTTGCCAATCGCCTTCTTCTCGCTCTTCGCAAATGTTTCGGGCCGGAGGATATTCTGCGGCGAGCAGAGCGCGTAGCCCTTGCGGAAGGCGGGTGGCGGGCGGCGCGGGTCGATCATGTTCATGGGTGTTCTCTTTCAGCCGGCGTGCAGGAAACGAATCGCTTCGTCGCGGCGGTGCAGGTAGAGGAGGGTGCGCAGGCTCTCGCCGCGTGGACCTATCAGTTCCGGGTCGCGCTCGATGACGTAGGCTGCGTCCTTGCGGGCAATTTCGAGAAGATCGGCGTGGGCCTCAAGGCTGGCGATGCGGAAGCCAGGCGTGCCTGATTGACGCGTGCCGAGCAATTCGCCTTCGCCGCGCAGCTTCAAATCTTCCTCGGCGATCAGGAAGCCGTCCTCGCTGTCGCGCAGGATGGAGAGCCGCGCGCGGCCGTTTTCGCTGAGCGGGCCCTTGTAGAGCAGGATACAGGTGGAGGCCTCGTCGCCGCGTCCGACGCGGCCTCGCAGCTGGTGCAGCTGGGCGAGGCCGAAACGTTCGGCGTGTTCGATGACCATGATGGTGGCATCTGGCACATCGACGCCGACCTCGACCACCGTAGTTGCCACCAGCAGGCGGGTTTCGCCGTTCTTGAAGGCGAGCATGGCGGCGTCCTTCTCCGGGCCGCTCATACGCCCGTGAATGAGGCCGATGTTGGCGCCGAGCATCTGCGAGAGAACTGCGTGGCGCTCTTCTGCCGACATGAGGTCGGACTCCTCCGTCTCCTCCACCAGCGGGCAAATCCAGTAGGCTTTTTTGCCGTCCTTCAGCGCTGCGCGCAGCCGCTCAACAATATCGCCGATGCGTTCGGTGGGGATCGTCACCGTCTGGATGGGTTTGCGGCCCGCCGGTTTTTCGGTGAGCTTGGAGACATCCATGTCCCCGAAGGCGGTCAGTACCAGCGTGCGTGGAATGGGCGTGGCGGTCATGACAAGCATATGCGGCGTGATGCCCTTGGCGGTGAGGCGCAGGCGCTGATGCACGCCGAAACGGTGTTGTTCATCCACCACGGCCAGCACAAGGTTTTTATAGGTGACGCTGTCCTGGAACAGCGCATGGGTGCCGATGACGATCTGCGCTTCGCCCGAGGCCACGCGCTCCTCGATCTCGCGGCGCTCCTTGCCCTTGGTGCGGCCGGTCAGCACCTCCACCGTGAGGCCCACGGCCTGCGCGAGTTTGGAAATGGTGGCGTAATGCTGACGGGCGAGGATTTCGGTCGGCGCCATCAGCACCGCCTGTCCGCCGGCTTCCACCGCCGTCGCCATGGCCATCAGCGCCACCAGCGTCTTTCCGGCGCCGACATCGCCCTGCAACAGCCGCAACATGCGGTCTTCGCCGGCCATGTCGGTCAGGATATCCTTGACGGCGGCGCTCTGGCTTGCCGTCAGCGAGAAGGGCAGTTGCGCGAGGATTTTGGCGGCGATATCGCCCTTGGCGCGGATCGGCTGGCCCGCCACCTTGCGCAGCCGCTGGCGCACCAGCGCCAGTGACAGCTGTCCGGCGAGGAATTCGTCATAGGCGAGCCGTCGGCGCGCCGGGGCTTGCGGTTCGATATCGGCGCTGTCGCGCGGGTCGTGGAGTTCGCGGAAGCTGGATGCCACGTCACCGAAGCCCTGCCGGGTCTTGAGCGTCTCATCGATCCATTCCGGGAAAACCGGCAGCTTCGAGAGCCCGCCTTCGATCGCCTTGCGCAACACCTTGGCGGAAAGGCCGGCGGTCATGGGATAAACCGCTTCCACAAGGGGCAGATTTTCCGCCTCGGAAAGCTTCACCATGAAATCCGGGTGCACCATGGAGGCTCGTCCGTTGAACCAGTCCACCTTGCCGCTGACAAGAACCTCTTCATCGACGGGCAGGGCCTTGGACAGCCAGTCGCCCTTGGCGCGAAAGAAGGTCAGCGCCAGTTCGCCGGTCTCGTCATGCAGGAAGACGCGATAGGGCGCGTTGCGGTTACCCGGCGGTGGCGGCTGATGGCGGTCGACACGTCCCTGAATGGTGACAATGGCGCCGGGTGCTGCAAGCGCGATGCCGGGACGGTTGCGGCGGTCGATGACGTTGGAGGGCGCATGGAACAAAAGGTCGATAACGCGCGTATCGTCCGCATTGTCCCGTCCCAGAAGTTTCGCCAGGAGATCGGCGAGCTTCGGCCCCACGCCGGCAAGGGTGGAGACGGAGGCAAACAGCGGATCGAGAATGGCCGGGCGCATGGCCAGCAAAATCGGGGAAGGGGACGGCTTATGCAAGACTTCGCAGGTCACAAAGGCGGGTTATCACCGGCAGATTTTCGTGGCCGTGGTATTATTTCGATAAAAACCGGTTCCCAAGCGTTCGCCTCCTGTTCTATAGGAGGTCGCGATCAACGTGCTGTTGAATGGTCAACCGAAAGGTGAATGCGATGACTGGACTGGTGCGCACGAGTGCCGACCTCGATCCGAGACGCCGGCGGATACTTTACCGCTGCTGGCACCGCGGCATTCGCGAGATGGACCTCGTTCTCGGGCAATTCGCGGAAGACAATATCGCGCTGCTTTCCGATGACCAGCTCGATGAGCTTGAAGTCATCATGGCGGAAGAGGATAACGACCTCGTCAAGATGGTGACGGGGGCGCTTGCCATTCCTGAAAAGTTCCAGACCCCCCTGTTCATGAAGATCGCCTCCTATCGTCCCGATTTCGATCTCGTCACCGCAGACAATGTGAAAGCCTGAAACCATGATAGCCGGATTCGATGCAAAGCTGGTGTCGTCGGCCGATACGCCGCTGAGCATCGGAAACGTGCCCGCAGGCATGGAGGCGCTGCTGCTTGCCGAGATGGCGCGCGCAGGCACCTCGGTTGCCTATGTGATGTCGGATGGCCAGCGCATCGCCGATCTCGAACAAATTCTCGGCTTTGTTGCGCCCGATATTCCGGTCATGACGCTGCCGGCCTGGGACTGCCTTCCCTATGACCGCGTGTCACCAAGCGCCGACACGTCGGCGCGTCGCCTGGCGGCGCTTGCCGGTCTCATCAGCCACGCGAAGAAACCGCATCCGGCCATCGTGCTGGTCACCGTCAACGCCATGCTGCAGAAGATGGCCCCGCGCGACATCATCGAAAGCCTTGGTTTCTCTGCCAGACCCGGCAACCAGATCCGCATGGAGGATATTGCCGCGCGGCTGGAGCGCAACGGTTTCGACCGGGTTGCGACGGTGCGTGAGGTGGGCGAGTTCGCCGTGCGCGGCGGTATTCTCGATGTTTTCGTGCCGGGCACCGAGGAGCCTGTGCGGCTCGATTTCTTCGGCGATACGCTGGAGAGCATCCGTACCTTCGATCCGGCCAGCCAGCGGACCATCGGCCAGGCGCGCTCGCTCGATCTGAACCCCATGAGCGAAGTGACGCTGACGCCCGATACGATCAGCCGGTTTCGTAAGAATTACCTCTCGCTGTTCGGTGCGGCGACGCGTGACGATGCGCTTTATCAGGCCGTTTCCGAGGGCCGCCGTTATGCCGGCATGGAGCACTGGCTGCCGCTGTTTTACGAGAAGCTGGAGACCGCCTTCGATTATCTGAAGGGGTTCCGCATCGTCACCGATCACACGGCACGCGAGGCGGCCAAGGAGCGCTCCAAGCTGGTGCTCGATTATTACGAGGCGCGGCGTGCTTCCGGCGAGACGAAGGGATCGACGCAGGGTGCGCCCTACAAGCCCGTGTCTCCCGGCCAGCTTTATCTCAACGGCAAGGATTTCGACACGGCCCTTTCTGCCGTCAATGCGGTGCGTCTGACGCCCTTCAATGAGCAGGATAGCGAGGGAAGACCCGTCGCCACGCTGGACGCGCATGTCGGCCCGCGCTGGGCGCGGCAGCCAACCGAAGGCGAAAGCGAAGAGCGGGTCAATGTCTTTGCCCTGGCTGTGAAACACATAGCCGAGCGCCGCGCCAAGGGCTGGAAGGTGCTGATAACAGGCTGGTCGGAAGGCTCGCTCGACCGGTTGCTGCAGGTGCTGAACGAACACGGGCTTGAGAAGATCAAGCCGGTTACCTCGCTAAAAGAGGTGGAGAAGCTTGGCAAAGGCGAGGCCGCCTCCGCGGTGCTGAGCCTTGAAGCCGGTTTCGAAACCGGGAATCTTGCCGTTATCGGCGAGCAGGACATTCTCGGCGACCGCATGGTGCGGCGCTCCAAGCGCCGCAAGCGCGGTGCGGATTTCATTTCGGAAGTGGCTGGTCTGGACGAGGGCTCGCTCGTCGTTCATGCCGAACACGGCATTGGTCGTTTTGTCGGCCTGCAGACCATCGAGGCGGCGGGCGCACCGCGCGCCTGTCTCGAACTGCACTATGCCGATGACGCCAAGCTGTTTTTGCCGGTTGAAAACATCGATCTCCTCTCGCGTTATGGCTCGGACGCGGCAGAGGCAACGCTCGACAAGCTCGGCGGCGGCGCATGGCAGATGCGCAAGGCCAAGCTCAAGAAGCGCCTGCTCGACATGGCCGATGAGCTTATCCGCATCGCAGCGGCGCGTCTCGTGCGCCATGCGCCGGAACTCATTGCGCCGGACGGGCTCTATGATGAGTTTGCTGCCCGTTTCCCCTACGACGAAACCGAGGACCAGCTGAACGCCATCGAGGCGGTGCGGGAGGATCTCGCGGCCGGCCGGCCGATGGACCGTCTCATCTGCGGCGACGTTGGCTTCGGCAAGACCGAAGTGGCCCTGCGCGCCGCCTTCCTTGCCGCCATGAATGGTGTGCAGGTGGCTGTCGTGGTGCCGACCACGCTGCTCGCCCGCCAGCATTTCCGGACTTTCTCGGAGCGTTTCCGCGGATTGCCCATCCGCGTGCAGCAGGCTTCCCGTCTAGTCGGCTCCAAGGAACTGGCGCTGACCAAAAAGGAAGTTGCCGATGGCAAGACCGACATCGTGGTCGGCACGCATGCGCTGCTCGGTGCGGGCATCAGTTTTGCCAATCTCGGCCTGCTCATCATCGACGAAGAGCAGCATTTCGGCGTGAAGCACAAGGAGCGGCTGAAGGAGCTGAAGAGTGACGTCCACGTCTTGACGCTGTCGGCGACGCCCATTCCGCGCACCTTGCAGCTCGCCATGACCGGGGTTCGCGAACTGTCGCTCATCACCACCCCGCCTGTCGATCGCATGGCGGTGCGCACCTTCATCTCGCCGTTTGACCCGCTCGTCATTCGCGAGACGCTGATGCGTGAGCATTATCGCGGCGGCCAGAGTTTCTACGTCTGCCCGCGGCTTGCCGATCTCGCCGGTATCCACGCCTTCCTGCAATCGGATGTGCCGGAACTGAAGGTGGCGGTGGCGCACGGCCAGATGGCGGCGGGCGAGCTGGAAGACATCATGAACGCCTTCTACGACGGCAAATATGATGTGTTGCTGTCAACCACCATCGTCGAATCCGGCCTTGACGTGCCGACCGCCAATACGCTGATCGTGCATCGCGCCGATATGTTCGGTCTTGCCCAGCTTTACCAGCTGCGCGGCCGCGTTGGCCGCTCCAAGGTGCGCGCCTTTGCGCTCTTCACCCTGCCGGTCAACAAGGTGCTGACCACGACTGCCGAGCGCCGGCTTAAGGTGCTGCAATCGCTCGATACGCTCGGTGCCGGCTTCCAGCTGGCAAGCCACGATCTTGATATTCGCGGTGCGGGCAATCTACTCGGCGAGGAACAATCCGGCCATATCAAGGAAGTCGGTTTCGAGCTTTATCAGCAGATGCTGGAAGAGGCTGTCGCCGAAGTGAAGGGTGACGAGCAGGTGCAGGATAGCGGTTGGTCGCCGCAGATTTCGGTCGGCACATCCGTCATGATCCCGGAAGATTACGTTCCCGATCTGCATCTTCGCATGGGCCTTTACCGCCGGCTTGGCGAGCTTGCCGATATCAGCGAGATCGACGGTTTCGGCGCTGAAATGATCGACCGTTTCGGCCCGCTGCCGAAAGAAGTGCAGCATCTTCTCAAGATCGTCTACATCAAGTCTCTCTGCCGCATTGCCAATGTCGAGAAGCTGGATGCCGGGCCGAAGGGCGTTGTCGTTCAATTCCGCAACAAGGAATTCCCGAACCCGGCGGCGCTTGTCGGTTACATTGGCAAGCAGGGATCGATGGCGAAGATCCGTCCCGATCACAGCCTGTTCCTCAACCGCGATCTGCCGACGCCGGAAAAGCGGCTGACGGGTGCGGCGATGATCATGACGCAGCTGGCGGAGCTGGCTCGGTCGTAGATTTGAGCCTTTGGGGGGTGTCGGTGGGTGTGGCTTTACCCCCTCTGCTCTGCCGGGCATCTCCCCCACAGGTGGGGAGATCGATATGCGGCAAGGTTTTGCCAATATCAACGTTAGAGAATGAAGTGGTGACAGTGCGTCTTGCCGATCTCCCTCCTTGTGGGGGAGATGCCCGGCAGGGCAGAGGGGGGTAAACCACACCCATCTTTGGCTCATTATCCATTAGCCAATCCCTCGAAAACTCCACTCACTGCCTTCAGCGAAAATTACCGCGATGTAACGAAACGGACATCTACCGGTATTCTTCGCAGGCGTAATCTTTCCCTCATACCCGATGCGGCGGATCGTAACCCCGCCGGGTGATGAAGGAGCAGGACGATGTGGACCAATATCAACATATTTGCCACCGCTGGTCTGGTTGCCTTGACAATTGCAGGCACCACAATTGCCACCACCAGCCAGGCGGAAGCGCGCAATAACTTCGGCCGCGGCCTTGCCGCCGGTATTGCCGGCACGATCATTGGCGGAGCGCTGATTGCGGGTGCAAGACACCCGGGCTACGCCTACGGCCCCGCCTATTACGCGCCTGCTTATGGTCCGCCCGTCTATGCTGCGCCGGCTTATGGCCCGCCGGTCGTTTATGAACCCGTCTATCCCCGCTGCCATGTAGCCTGGAGGCAGAACGCCTGGGGCGACATGTATCGGGTCAGGGTTTGCGATTGATTGAACGCCGGACCGGCGGTGCCTGAAGCGCCGCCGGTTTTTTCGCTCTCTGTGGCTAGTGACTGTCTTCCGGCGTAATACCGACAGCCACGTTCTGGTCTGTCGCGGCGATGGAGGCGGGCAATGGCACCTTTCTCTGTTTCTCGCGGAGCAGTGTCAGCAGGCCGGAGCCGACGATGAGGGCGATGCCGATCAACATCCAGCCGTCGATACGATCGCCAAAAATCAGATAACCGAACAGGATGGCCCAGAGCATCTGGCTATATTGCGTCGGGCCGATCATGGCGGCGGGCGCATATTGGGCGGCGTACATGACCAGAATGTTGCCAAGCGCGCCGAGCAGGCCGTATCCTGCCAGCAGCAGCCATTGTTCGCCACCCGGCATGACGAAGCTCGGCACCATGGCAACGCCGCTGATGACGAGACAGCCCAGCACGCCCGCACCATAAAGCGAAACATTCTTTTCCGATGGGCCCATGGCGCGGAAGATCACGATGCTGAGCGCGCCGCTGAAGCCGGCGATGATGGCGCCCAGATGGCCTATGCCCAGTTCACGGAATCCGGGCCGCAGGATGATGAGCACACCCAGAAAACCGATGATGACGGCCGACCAGCGGCGAATGCCCACCTGTTCCTTGAGAAACATCACCGACATGATGGTGACGAAGGACGGAAGCAGAAAGATCAGCGCGAAAGCTTCCGCCATGGAAAGATGGGTAAAGGCAGTCACGCTGCCGACAGCGCCGGTGCCGGCCGAAAAAAAGCGGATGATCCAGAGCGGCCGGTTGGTTGTTTTCACCACATCCAGCCAGCTGTCGTTGCGTTTGCGGATGAAGGGCAGGGCGACGAGGCCGAACAGGGCCCCGAAGAAGGCCGATTCTATGGGAGAAATCTGACCTTCAATGAGTTTAACGCTGGCATCGCTCCAGGCATAGGCAGCGAAGGCTGCAAAGGCGAGCAGAATGCCTTTCAGGGTCTGGTCGGACACGGAAACACCGGCAAAATGGAGTTGTTGAAAACCGCCGGTAATTTGACCGTCAGTTCATCGATCTATGCTCGTCCGCCTTGATTTTTGCAATATCCCGCAATGCAGCAATCAGGACATCGGGTGTTTGTGCACCGCTTATGGCGTATTTCTGGTCGATGATGAAAAAGGGCACGCCGGCGACACCCATCTGCTGGGCGGCATCGATTTCAGCGACGACCGTATCCTTGTCCGCGTCCGAAGCCAGCAGCCGCTCGACGACTTTCGCATCCATGCCGGCCTTTGCGGCAACGTCGATCAGCACGGTGTGATCACCGATATTGCGGCCTTCCTCGAAATTGGCCTTGAACAGGCCGGTCACGATGCGTTCCTGGACGTCGCGGCCTTCGGAATGGGCCCAGAGCGACAGGCGATGGGCATCGAGCGTGTTCGGCCCGATCTTGATCGCGTCGAAATCGTAGGTAATGCCGACTTCCCTGCCGAGCTGAACCAACGTGGCATGGGCCTGTTCCAGACGCTCCTTGCCGAGCTTTTCCTCGAGAGCGGCTTTCTGGTCGACTCCTTCCGGCGGATAGTCCGGGTTGAGGCGGTAGGGACGCCAGTTCACGTCGACGCTGATTTCATCCTGCACCTCGGCAATGGCAAGATCGAGCCGGGCCTTGCCGAGATAACACCACGGGCAGACCATGTCCGATACGACGTCAACAACGATGCGTTCCATGGCTGATGTTCCTTATATGATAGACATGACGGTGGCAGGTTATTGCGCCCGCGCGTCCCACCAGGTCTGTTTCTGATTGCCCTGTATTGGAGTGATATCCGGGCGGTCGATATATTTCCAGCGGGCGACCCATTGGGCGCCGATATAATAGAGCGGAATGATATAATGTCCGGCCACAAGCAGGCGGTCATAAGCGCGCACGGCCGCCTGGAAATCTTCCGTCGAGCGGGCCTGCAACAGCGCCTCTATCATCCGGTCTATATCGGGATTGGCAACACCTGCATAGTTGAAGCTGCCCTGCGCATCACGCGAGAGTGAGTTCCAGCGGTTCAGCTGCTCCATGCCGGGCGAAAGCGACGAGGGCAGGGAGCGGATGATCATGTCGTAATCGAAGCTGTTCGAGCGCGACTGGTATTGCCCGTCATCAACCGAGCGAATGCCCATGGCGACGCCGATCAGGTTCAGCGAACGCTGATAGGCCAGCGCGATACGCTCCTGCGCCGGGTTCTGCGTCATGATTTCGAAAGCGAGCTGGCGGCCATTGGCATCGGACATCCTGCCGTTCTTGATGCTGTAGCCAGCCTCTTTCAGCTTGTCGACGGCCATTTTCAGAACCTTGCGGTCGGCGCCCGTGCCGTCCGTGGTCGGCAGCGCATAGGTGCCGGCCAGAAGCTCCGGCGGCATGGACTTTGCCGCGTCACCGAGCAGCGCCAGCTCGCGCGCGTCGGCGGCGTTGCCATAGGCGCCGAGCGGCGAGTTCTGCCAGTAGCTCTGCGTCCGCTTGAAGGAGCCGCCGAGGATGTTTTTGTTCATCCACTCGAAATCGAAGGCATAGGTAAGGCCTTCGCGTACCTTCTCGTCAGCGAAGACGGCGCGGCGGGTGTTGAAAACGAGACCGAACATGCCGGTCGGCAGGCGCGGCTGGAACACGTCCTTGACGATATCGCCGCGATGCACGGCGGGGAAATTATAGGCCTGTCCCCAGTGGGAGGTATCGGACGTGCCATTGATGGCATCGCCTTCCGGGTAGATGTCGATATCGCCCTTCTTGAGGGCCTCGAACATGGTCGTGACCTGAAGGAAATAGGTGATGCTGATCTCGTCGTAATTATCGAAACCGACTTTGCCGGGAATGTCCTTGCCCCAGTAGTCGGGGTTTCTCTCCCAGATGATTCGTTCACCCGGGCGCAGCGTCTTGATTCGGTAAGGGCCGGAGCCGACAACCGCACCGAGGCCCGCCTGCTCGAATTTTTCCGGATCGGTCGCGTGTTTCGGCAGGATCGGCGTTGAAGAGGCGAGGATGAGAGGCGTTTCGCGATTCGCCTTTTCGTTGAAGGTGAAGCGCACGCTGTGTTCGCCGGTCTTCTCCATCTTGGCTACGCCGTCGAGACGGCTGTTGAATGGCGGGCGGCCCTTTTCCTTCAGGAGATTGAAGGTGAAGATCACGTCATCAGGCGTTACCGGCTCGCCATCCGACCATTTCGCCTTGGGGTTGATGTTGAACTGAACGAAGCTGCGCTCGTCGTCCCACTCCACGGTTTCGGCGAGCAGCCCATAGAGGCTGAAGGGCTCGTCGCTGGAGCGAGACATCAGAGGCTCGTAAAGAAGATTGCCGAATTCCGGATCCCAGACGCCGCGGGCGGTGGTGCGCATTCCCTTGAGAACGAAGGGGTTCAGGCTGTCGAAGGTGCCGACCACGCCATAAGAAATGCGGCCGCCTTTCTTCACGTCCGGATTGACATAAGGAAGGTGTGAAAAATCTGCGGGAAGCGCTGGCGTGCCATGCATCGAGATGGCGTGCAGCGGTTGCGCTACCGCACTCCCGACGGGAAGCAGGGATGATCCCAAAAGAAACAATGCGGGGATGAGGGCCGCAAGGTTGCGCATGTCACTGTCCTGTCTCAACTGTCCGTCCGATGTGCGTCAGGACCGTTTATCATCATGATTCTGGCAGATATGTAGCACACGGACATTGCATGACCCATGCAAGCGCGGGAAATCTTGGCTCCGCTCAAGAAAAAGTTAAAGAAGTGCTGGATATCGCCGCGAACGGCATGTAACAGGGGGACCGGAAGAGACGGGTCACGCATTTGCCTCATTTAAACGACAGTTGAACGGGCAGAAGGATACCGCCATCGACGAACAGGACCTTGAGCGGTTCTGTTCTGGCAGACATTCAGGAGACGGAACTCTTATGATGCACAAGGCAAACACATTCACCCGGACGGCTCTGTCCGCTCTGGTCCTCTCTCTCGGCGCTGTGTCCGCTCCGGCCATCTCGCAGGCGCAGGATGCTGCTCCGGCTGCTCAGGGCGCTGGCGCTCCGCCGCTCGGCTGGTTCAAGACCTGCTCCAAGCAGGAAGACAACGATGTCTGCGTTGTGCAGAACGTGGTTCTCGCCCAGAACGGCCAGATGATCACGGCCGTTGGCCTCATCACCGTTGAAGGCAAGGTCAACCGCAAGCTGCTGCAGGTTTCCGTTCCGACCGCGCGTCTCATTCCTCCGGGTGTGATGATGCAGATCGATGGCGGCAAGGGTCAGAAGCTCGATTACGCCGTTTGCCTTCCCGACAAGTGCACGGCTGAAGTGCCGCTGACGGACGCCATGATCGCTTCGCTGAAGAAGGGTAGCGAGGTGGTCTTCACCTCCATCAACTTCCGCCGCGCGCCGAACCCCATCAAGATCGCGCTTTCCGGTTTCACCGGCGCTTATGACGGCCCGGCAATCACCCAGTCGCAGCTGGCCGAAAGCCAGCGCAGCCTGCAGGAAGGCATGCAGAAGAAGGCGGAAGAAGCTCGCAAGAAGCTCGAAGCTGCGCAGGACGCTGCCAAGGGCGCGCCGAAGCCCTGATTGCCGCGCAAGCTTGAAAAAAACAGAAAACCGGTCTGGCGACAGACCGGTTTTTTTATGCGTGTTTGATATCCATGGGAGGAGGGAGATGCTTGGCGGGCGTCAGTGCGCCGTGGACATTTTCGGGCGCCATTCGCCGTTCGGCGCCTTGTCAAAGATGCGGCCGATATTGGGATTTCGGAGCGGCGTCTCGTTTTCGTCGTGGACGAGGTTCTGTTCGGAAACATAGGCGACATATTCCGTCTCCTCGTTTTCGGCGAGAAGATGATAGAAGGGCTGGTCGCGTTCCGGCCTGATTTCCGCGGGAATGGCGTTCCACCATTCCTCGGTATTGGCATATTCCGGGTCCACGTCGATTACCACACCGCGGAACGGAAACACCTTGTGGCGAACGATCTCACCAAGCGTGAATTTTGCGTTTCTTTGTTTCATGGCATGTACTTCCTTTCCCAATACTAGTTGGTATCGGAACGCGAAATATCAAGACCTGGCGCTTTGACGCCGCTCTGCCATTCGTGTTCAGCGCCCTTTGCCGATCGGCGCGGTGGCGATGATGACGCCGCCGGTGACCAATACGATGCCGATGGCATGATAGGTCTCGAAGGATTCGCCGAGAAACACCGTCGCCATGAGGATCGAGACCGGCGGCATCATGTACAGCGTAATTCCCGCCGTGGCGGGACCGAAAACGCGCACCGTGTGGGTAAAGCAATAAAAGGCCAGAAGTGAGGCGAACAGGATGATGCCGCCGATCTTTGCCCATGCAACAGGCGTGGCAGGCAGCATGCCGCCCTGTGCCAGTTCCAGTGCTGCCGGCGGCAGAAGGACAAGCGCGCCGGAAAAAGCAATCAGTCCGAAGAGACTGAAGGACGCCATCTGCCGCGCCGCCGGATCGCGCAGCAGCACGGAATAGATCGCAAAGGCAATGGCCGCGGTCAAAATTGCAAAGTCGCCGATGTTGAAATTCATGTGCCGGAGAGCGGAGATATCGCCCTTGAGCACGATGGCGGCGACGCCGGCGAAGGCGATAATCATGCCCGCCACTTCAAGCTTGCGGATCGGCCGGCCCTGAAAGATGCGCTGGAACAGGATGATGAACAGCGAGGAGGTGGTGTAGATCAGCGTGCCGTTGGCGGCCGTGGTCATGGTGAGGCCCCAATAGACCACGCCGCCGCAGATGCCCATGCCGAGAATGCCGAGGACGAGCCAGAGCAGCGTCTTGTGCCGCACGAAAGCAAGGCAGTTGCGCCAGTCGGCGATCATGAAGGGCGCGATGATGAGCGTCGAGCCGATCCAGCGGATGAAGGCGGCGATGAAAGGCGAGACCTCACCGACGACGCCGCGGCCGAAAACGACGTTGCTGGCGAAAAAGAAGGGAACGGCCAGAAAGATGAGCCAGTCCGTGAGGCGGGTTTGCTGCGTGGCTGGCGTGTTCGGCATTCTTCACGGTCAGGGTTGAACTTCAAAAGAAAACGGCGGCTTTCCGGGGAAAACCGCCGCGATGAATGGAGCGCCCCGGTGGAGCGCCCGCAGGGCCGATCAGGCCGAGTAGTACATGTCGAATTCGACCGGGTGAGGGGTCATTTCGAAACGCATGACTTCCTGCATCTTCAGTTCGATGAAGCTATCGATCTGGTCGTCGTCAAACACGCCGCCTGCGGTCAGGAACTTGCGGTCCTTGTCGAGGCTTTCCAGCGCTTCACGCAGCGAACCGCAGACGGTCGGGATCTTCTTCAGTTCCTTGGCAGGAAGGTCGTAAAGGTCCTTGTCCATCGGCTTGCCGGGATGGATCTTGTTCTTGATGCCGTCGAGGCCGGCCATCAGCATGGCCGCAAAACCGAGATAGGGGTTCTGGGTCGGGTCCGGGAAGCGGACTTCGACGCGCTTTGCCTTCGGGTTGGAGCCGAAGGGGATACGGCAGGAGGCGGAACGGTTGCGCGCGGAGTAAGCGAGCAGAACCGGCGCTTCATAACCCGGCACCAGACGCTTGTAGGAGTTGGTGGTGGGGTTGGTGAAGGCGTTGATCGCCTTGGCATGCTTGATGATGCCGCCGATGTAGTACAGGCAGGTTTCGGAAAGACCGGCATATTCATCGCCTGCGAAGGTCGGCTTGCCGCCCTTCCAGATCGACTGGTGAACGTGCATGCCCGAGCCGTTGTCGCCGAAGATCGGCTTCGGCATGAAGGTTGCCGTCTTGCCATAGGCATTGGCGACCTGGTGCACAACGTACTTGTAGATCTGCATCTTGTCGGCGCTGGAGACCAGCGTGTCGAACTTCACGCCCAGCTCGTGCTGTGCGGCAGCCACTTCGTGGTGATGCTTTTCAACGACGACGCCCATTTCGGCGAGAACCGTCAGCATTTCGGAGCGCATGTCCTGCAGGCTGTCGATCGGCGGAACCGGGAAATAACCGCCCTTGACGCGCGGACGGTGGCCGAGGTTGCCGGTCTCGTAGTCGGTGTCGTCATTGGACGGCAGTTCGGACGAATCGAGCTTGAAGCCGGTGTTGTAGGGATCTGCCTTGTATTTCACATCGTCGAAGACGAAGAATTCAGGCTCGGGACCGACGAAAACCGTGTCGCCGATACCTGATGCCTTGAGGTAGGCTTCGGCCTTCTTGGCGGTGCCGCGCGGGTCGCGGTTATAGGCTTCGCCCGAGACCGGGTCGAGAATATCGCAAAGGACGACCAGGGTGGACTGGGCGAAGAACGGGTCGACATGGGCGGTGGCCGGATCTGGCATCAGCACCATGTCGGACTCGTTGATGGCCTTCCAGCCGGCGATCGAGGAGCCGTCGAACATGACGCCGTCGGCGAACATGTCTTCGTCGACGCATACCACGTCCATGGTGACGTGCTGCAGCTTGCCCTTGGGGTCGGTAAAGCGCAGGTCCACGAACTTGATGTCGTTATCCTTGATCTGCTTCAAGATATCGTTTGCGGTCGTCATTTAAACTTTTCCTTGAGTGTGATGATGACGAGGTGAAAACCCAAGCCTCCCCGGCTCGGGACTTTTTTAATTATATGGCGTCCACGCCTGTTTCACCGGTACGGATGCGGATGACTTCCTCGACATTGGAAACGAAAATCTTTCCGTCGCCGATGCGTCCGGTCTGCGCCGCATTGCGGATCGCCTCGATGACGGCTTCCGCATTCTCATCCGCCAATACGACTTCGACTTTCACTTTCGGCAAAAAGTCCACGACGTACTCTGCACCGCGGTAGAGTTCCGTGTGGCCTTTCTGACGACCAAAGCCTTTTGCTTCCGTGACCGTGATTCCCTGAAGTCCGACTTCCTGAAGGGCTTCCTTCACTTCGTCGAGCTTGAAAGGCTTAATGATCGCTTCGATCTTTTTCATGAGAAAATATCTCTCCGCTTCTCCCGTTAAAGCAGGTAACTCCCGCTCTGCCACAAGAATGCACGTATTGTGCCAGATCGGAAGCGGGCTTGAAGAAAAAACTTCGCCCCGCGGCCTTTCCCGCACAAAATGCATTCGCTTTTCGCGGTTCTACCGGCAATTCGTCACTAGAATCCGAAAAATCCATCAGCATTTCTGCGGTTTTCTTTAATATTAGAAATTTTTAAAATTCGATTATGCTGTGGTCGCGGGTTGAGCTATTGCACATATTATATGCATTTGAGTATTTTTTGGTCTCCGAATTTTGCTTATTTTTGTATCGATTGCCTTTCCTGCGTTTTGAAGGAATGATGTGGCATGACCTCCATTTCCGAGTTCCTCCTTATCGACCCGGCTGTGATGGCGCGCATCGATGCGGCAGCCGGCCAATCCGGCATCCCGCTTTACGATTTGATGGAGCGTGCGGGGCAGGCGGTGGCTGCTTCGGCGCTTCGGCATTACCCGCAGGCGCTGCGCTTCGTCGTCCTGTGCGGCAGCGGGAATAACGGAGGTGACGGTTATGTTGCGGCGCGGGCGCTGGCGCAAAGCGGCGCTAAAGTCGAGGTCCATCATCTCGGCGATATCGGCCTTCTCAAGGGGGATGCACGCGTGGCCTTGGAGCGGAGCGGCGTGACGCCGCTGCCGCTTGATGCCTATACGCCTCTTTCCGGCGACGTGGTGATCGACGCCGTGTTCGGAGCCGGGCTGTCCCGCGATGTTCCGCCGGAGCTAGTCCGGCTGATCGAGGCGGTCATGCAGGCGAAGGTGCCGGTTCTTGCCGTGGATCTGCCCTCGGGGCTTTGCGGCCGGCGTGGCGTGGCGCTTGGCGCATCGTTCAGGGCGGAGCGCACGATCACCTTCATGGCGCGCAAGCCGGGTCATCTGCTGATGCCGGGGCGGGAGCTTTGCGGAGCGCTGGAGGTTTTCGATATCGGCATACCGTTGCGTATCCTGGAGGCTCATAGGGGATCGGTGGCGGAAAACGATCCGTTTGTCTGGCGGGATGCCTTGCCGCGCGCCGGTATGGAGACCCATAAATTCCGCAGGGGGCACCTGACGGTCTTCTCGGGCCCCGCCCATGCGACGGGTGCTAGCCGCATGACCGCGCTTTCAGCGCTGAAGGCGGGGGCGGGGATCGTTACTGTCGCAGCGCCGAAAGCGGCGCTCGACGTGCTGTCTGTCACATTGACGGCCGTTATGAACGTTCCGATGGACAATGCCGACGATCTACGCGTGTGGCTTGACGATGAGCGCCACGGCGCCTTCGTTCTCGGCCCGGGCTTCGGCGATCTCGAAAAGGCGCGGCAATTCGTGTCGCTGCTTGGCGACAAGTCGGTGGTGCTGGATGCCGATGCGATCACGGCCTTCAGGGATGATACGGATGTCCTGTTCGAGCGTATCACTTCCGGTGCGGGCAAATTCGTGCTGACACCGCATGAGGGCGAGTTCGCCCGGCTGTTTGCCGATCTGGCGGCCGATGGGAGGCTGAGCAAGATCGAGAAGGCGCAGGTCGCTGCGGCGCGCAGCGGCGCGGTTCTGGTCTATAAGGGTGCGGACACGGTGATCGCTTCGCCCGATGGCCGGGCGCTGGTCAATACGAACGCGCCGGCGAGCCTTGCGACGGCGGGATCGGGTGACGTTCTGGCCGGTATCATCGGCGCGCTATTGGCGCAGGGTGCACCTGCCTTCGAAGCGGCTGCAGCCGGGGTCTGGATGCATGGCGAGGCGGGCGACAGAGCGGGCGCCGGCATGACGGCGGAGGACCTCGCCCATGCGGTTCGGCCGTTTGGGTGAATTGGTCTGATTTGCTGGCTGCTCGCTGAACCTGCGATCTTACCACAGTTCCATCATCCGCACTTCGTCACCCCGGACTGGATACGGGGGCCAGCGCGATCAGGTCCTTGATCGCGAAATACTCTTCTCACGGCGCAGACGCGCGGTGGCTGGATGCCGGATTTAGTTGTAGCGCGCAAAATCGAATGGCGCGAAGCGCAACATCAGTTGGCAACAAAAACCGCTCTCATCATGGCGCTCCGCCAAACATCGGTTTGAGGTTTACGGCGTCCGCAGGCTCATAGGTCCATCGCCATTTATCGTCCAGTGCTTTCGCGGTCGTTGCAGCGATTTCATTCCGTGCAGGCTCGGAGTAGAGCGTCAGCTTGTTCGCGTAAGTTTTAGCGGTCTCGTCTGGCACGGCCGTCAAGGTTTCTGCGATGAACTCCTCGACCTCGGTTTTCTCAACCTTCCTGCCTTCGTCAAAGAAGGTGTAGGTGTGGCCGAGGTAACGGGCGACAACCACCGCGACCTCCCTTGTTGCGTGAGGCATGCGACGCCGGCGCACCCCGGTGCCACCAAAGCCATTTCTGAAAGTCCTCGGTACTACCGCCAAGGCGACGGCGACATCCTTTTCCAGATCGTCCAAACCCTGAGCCATGCTCGCCTCCCATAATGCGAAGACGCGGCCGGTTGACCGCGTCCTCCGCTGCGCTACGCGTGTATCTATCGGCTGATGATGACTTCTTTAACGGCCTTCTGGTTCCGGCCTGATATCGAATAAGTGCAATTGACCTCTTCGATCTTAAAGCTTTTGAAGGTCTCGTAGACCTCTGGAACGGCATTCAAAGACAGTATGAAGCGGCCTTTAATGCGGCCTAAAGCCTCCGCCATCTCAGCGAATTCATCTCGCCCGAAGACGCCAGAGCCATAGTCCATCTCGTTTCCGAAGTACGGCGGATCAAGATAGAAGAGCGTTTCCGAGCGGTCGTAACGTTCGATGAAGCGCCGCCAAGGCAACTGCTCGATGATGACACCGGCCATTCGCTCGTGGATCGCCTCCAGTTGCGGAGCGAGCTTCAGGAGATTGAAGCGAGCACCCTGCATGGTAACGCCGAAGTTCTGCCCGGCAACTTTTCCGCCAAAAGCCGTTCTCTGGAGATAGAGGAACCGCGCTGCCCTTTCCAAATCGGTCAACGTGGAAGGGTCGGTGCGAGACAGCCGATCAAATTCGCGCCGGCTCGTAACCTGATATCGCAGGGTCTCCATGAACTGCGGATAGTGCCGCTGTAATATCCTGAAGAGGTTTGCGACATCACCGCTGATGTCGTTGATGACCTCCATGCGGGGCTGAAGATTTCTTCGGAGGAAGACACCACCCATGCCGACAAACGCCTCGCCATAGATTTCGTGCGGCGTCTCGTTGATGCGGGCGATGATGGCTTTCGCCAAAACGCGTTTTCCACCGATATAAGGAGCTGCGGGGGCGGCCGGAGCCACCGGCATCAGATTCACCATTTCAAATATCTCTCGACTCAGTCACAGCAAATCCGCCCTGCAGGGTACGGGTGTGACAGTTATCGAATTGCGCTGTCAGACGGGTTAGGTCGCCAAACTTTGGCCCGTCGCTTGGGGTGTTTCAGCACCCCGGCCACCCGGTCTAGCCGGAGGCGAACGCTGGTTATGTGTCCTTTGCGGCGATCTCGACGCTCATCAGCCATCCGCCGCTTTCATCGAAGGTGAAGGTATGAGAGATGGTGCCAGCGCTGAGGGCGCTGCCTGCCCATTGGCCGAAACCGGGTAGCGAAAGCGGCGCTCCCGCCATTGCGTCCACGTCGCCCTCGATCGTAAGACTGCCGGCAATGGTTGCCCGCGCCAGATCGGTCGCCTGCGTTTTGCTGCGAACCTTGGCTTCACCTGAAGATGGCGCTGGATGAAGGTCCGAAGTCCGGGAGGTCTTGCCCTTGCCGCTGGTCTCCTCCTCAACCCACGCGCCGGCGTCCTCATCGAAATAGGCAGTCGCTACGGTTCCATACTTGGGCCGGCCCTCCGATGTCAGGCCAGCGTCAAAGACGACATCAGGAGATATGACGATCGTCGGCAGCGCGTTTCCGGTTGCAGTTCTGCCCGAAGATTTCGCCGTCACGATCCACTTTCCGCCGGCAAGCTTCAGGGAGCCGCCAACCTCGTCTGCGAGCGCCTGCCCGAAGCCGATCGCGGATTGATTCAGTCTCAGGCGATATGGGATTTTAATGTTCGCAATCTCGCGATCGACCACCGCCGACTTTCCGGCCTCAGACGCAAGTTTCTCGAATATCTTGCCGGCGGTCGTGTCCTCATAATGCTCCAGGTCGGCAGACTTGTCGGCTTCCACAAAGTCGGCCGACCTCGCCGTAATGGTCATAGTCCACGCATCTCCGGCAGACTTGTTGAGGCCGGAATTCTGATAGGTGAAGACACCTGCGTTCCGCAAGCGTTGTTCGGCCCATCCATACTCCAAGACGTAACGCGTGCCTTCTGGCGGCGGTGCAGGAAACGGCGGAGCGACAACAAACGTGATCTCCAGTTCATCAGCCTCGCCGCCCTCGTTATCGGTGTAGGTGACGCTTTCGAGCAGAGTTTTCCATTTCGGAATCAGGTCGTTTCCGGACTGCCCCGTGATGCGAACGATCGGCGTTTTCATGACCTTACTCCCAAGCCAGAGTGAAGTCTGCGTTCCGGGCCGGAGCGAAATCTTCCGGCACGATAATGGTCGTACCTGCCGGAACTACCGCTGAAGCGAGAAGCGCGAGGCCGGGATTTGCCGTCAACAATGCCTCAACGGTGCCTTCACGCTCGGTTTGAAGGACCTTCTTAGCAATGCGATCGAGACGTTCTCCGCCATAGGGAACCACGTATTGCATCAGAACGCACCTCCTAGAATATCCCCGAGGCTTGCAACACCGACTGAAGAAAACGGGGTCGATTCCGGCAGGATGATAAGGCCCATGGTTACGTCGAGTTGTCGGCCGACGCCGTCAATCGGATGCAGACGCTCTTCGTCATAGTCGAGCGTTTCTATGACGCAGAGGCCGAGGGCTTCTCCGAGGTAATTTCCGCGCAGGCGAATGAACGGCACGATGGACTGGCGACGATGGTGTGCTTTCAGGATGGCGACCGAATCCAGACCACCGAAAACATGAGGAAAGGTCATGGCCTCGATCGTCACCAGCTCGGCATCCGGACCGGTTGCCTGATACTTCAAACCGCCCTGTACGGGATGGGCTGGAAAGCGCGCTGAAGACGAGTAGCTGACACGCTGCGGGTTCATCCCGATCGTGCACAGCCTCGCGCCTCCGATCGATATGAGTGCGCCGTTTTCAACAAAGATGCTCATGCCAGCCTCGGGCCGAGGTCATAGAACGAGCGCGAGCGCGCTTGTTCGATCGCACGTGATTGTTCCCGCCGGGCCTTCACTGCGGCAAGCTTAGCATTCGGCGTTGTGATGTTCTGCGTCAGCCGAACGTTGCTAGATTGCTGCAACGAAGAGTGCTTCTCGCCGGCGGGCGCTGGTGCCGGGGCCGCTGCGGGGGGGACATAATTCGGTGCAATGGTTGGCGCGACGGTGAAATCCAAGGCCGACCGGATGCGATCGGCGATGATCTGGGCTTCGGAGGCGGCTTTGTCACCTTCAGCAGCAAGTGCCTCATTGTAACCTTGCATCGATTTCTGTGCTGCGCCGGACAGATCGGTTGAGAGCGGCTTCTCAATAGGGACAGGGATGGCTCCGGTGCTCTTTCCAAGATCGCCGTTCGACTGCGCACGTCTGGCCGATTCCAGCTCCTGTTTAAGCTGCATGATCTCCTCAACAAGAAGCAATTTTGCTGAGGAGAAAATGTCCACGTCGCCTTTTGGAGCGGGGATCGCAGCCAACTTCTTTTGACGATCGGCCAGATAGGCTTCCAACTCGCCTATGTCGGTTTCCTTGAGACGCTGGCGCTCGGTGTGGGCATCCTCTTCTCGGGCATAAGCCGGATTTACCCTGCGGGCGAACCAGTCTTTGAAAGGACTGGAAACACTGTCCCACCACTGACCGACACCAGTTCCGGCGTCTGACAACGCCGCGTCACGTCGATCAGCGCGCTCCTTTGGCAAGGTTCTCAGGAATTCGTAGTCTTCATCCACCGTTCCTGCTGAGTTGTCTCGAATCTCCTTCAGAAACTCATTGTATTTTTCTCGGAAGTTAATGAGTGGAAGAAGCGCCTGTTTGGCCTGCATGTCACCAAACAGCTCGCCGATACGAAACTCATCGCCGTTCGTTAACTCCATCACGGTGTCGACCAGGTCGAGCATGTAGGGCGTGCCGTTCTTTTCCGAACGCTTCTTGATCGCTTCGATATCGACACCCTTTTCATCGAAGTTCTTAACCGTATCCGGCGACGACAACTTCGCGAGGATGTTTTCGAGATTGGTGGATGCCTGATCCTGCGTGCCGGCACCCATGCGGACTATCTGAGCCAAAGCAACAAGCTCGGCCGTCGCGTCGAGGCCGGTGCGACCGGTGCCAGCGTAAAGCGTGGCGAGTTTCGGAAAGTTTTTTGCCATAGCGTCGACCTCGAAAGAGCCGAGCTTGGTACCCTTCGCCATCATATCAAGAGCGGCGGGAACTTCAGTGTCTTTAACCCTCAGGTTCTGCTGGAGCGCGATAACGGCACTCCCGATCGTCTCGCCAGTACTGTCACCAGCCTTGGCCGCTTTCAATGTTGGATCAAGAATTGCCTCTTGTTGGTCAAGCCCAACGCCGGCGGCCGCGTAAGTTTTACGAGCTGCATTCACCTGAGGTGCCTCAACGCCGTACCGGAGCGAAAGGGTCGAGTTGGACTTTCCGATCTTTTCGATAGCCTCTGGCGTCCGCGTTTCGGCCGTAACAGCCACAGAGGCGATTTCCCGGTTTAGGTCCCGGAACTTCGAAGCCATCTGTTCAAGCCCGCGAACAATGTTGTCGACGGATGCGAACGCAACCAAGCCCGCAAACGCACTGGAGGCGCTCGCCCCCATCAAAGACAGGGTGTTGTTCAGCCGGCCTGCGGGAGCCGCCATCTTTTCGAAATTGTTGCCGTTAAAGCGACCGATATCCCGCATCTTGTCGTGCGCGTGCCTCACGCCGACTGCAGCACTTCTACCGGCCTTGTCCAGCGCCTGAAGATTGCGTACGGCAGGACCGGTATTAACGTTGCCGAGTTTACGCGCCTCCCGGTTCAGATTGCTAACAGACTTCTCGCCGCGATCAGCTTCACGCCGGATATCGCGGAGACCCGCATCAAGTTTCCCGCCCTTGACTTGCCCGAGCTTCTTCGCCTCGTCGCCAAGTTCATGAAGATCACGTTTGACGACCTTCGCCTCGCGTGAAAACTGATTTTGAAGGCGAAGGCGAAGCGAAACGTCCATTGATTACTTCCGGGCTAGGAGGCTGGCCAACAGGCCGAAACTTTCGTTGTGAATTCGCCGCGCTTCATGGTTCCAAAGAAGAACATCGTCCCACCACATATCTTCGACGGCGTTTATCGGTGTCTTCAGGTAGGCCGAAATGTGCGCCACATATGTACGCCAGCGCCTCAGGTCTCCGTTGAGGCGCTCTCCGCTTTCAGAACGCGGGGCAAAAAATCGTATGCCGCGTCGACAACTGCGTTGCCGTCCTCGTCAATCAAACCTCGGAGGATCGGCGCGGGCAATCCGGTCATTTCCGCATAGATATCGAAAGTTGAGAAAGAGGCGGCAGCGGCACGTCGTATGAAGGCATCGACTTGCCCCAAAGTCAGGCGTCGCACCTTCACTTCTTTGACTACCCGACCATTCAGCCGGAAAGGGTATTTCAGTGGAACCGATATTTGATGTGAAGCATCAACGAACTCCAGTTCGGCCACATCAGTGATATCTTCCGGCGGGTTCGCCGGGAGGCCCGCATTCGCTTCGCCGGCGGCCGCCGCAATGTCGCCCCACAATTCGCGGGGCGGAAGCGGAATTTCTTCGAATTTCACGTCGCTGGGGTCCGACTTGGACTGAGGGACCGCCACACGGGCGGTCAAAGTGTCGTCGCTTTTCTGCATGTATGATGCCCTTTGGCTATCATGCCGAGATCAGATTGTTGAACTCGGCCGTGTAATTCACACCGTTGATGATCAGGGTGTTGTTCTGGATGTCGAACTTGTGGATGACTTTGCCATCCATCATGTCCTGATAGAGAACGATGGAAGACCACCGGAGCCGCGTGGCCGCCGTCGACTTCTGACCCTTAACGCCTCCCTGCTCGAAGCTGTTGAGCAGGCCTTTGAGGATAACGGTGCGGCCCTTCAACTGAGGCGAAGCTGATGCATTGGCCTCACCCGTGGAGTTGGCCGGAAATACATTGAGCAGCGCCTCGTAATAGGCGATCGTCGTCCAGTCGCCGGGTTCCCGACCGAAACGGGTCTTCAGGTCCTCGTGGACGCCGTTGACGCTCATCTCGCAAGTGAGGGG
>NZ_LT009718.1:2157816-2183175 GCF_900013495.1 Agrobacterium genomosp. 2 str. CFBP 5494 | reverse complement strand
CAGATTGCCTTCAATGATGGTGCCGACACCCGCCTGCGCGAGCTGGTTGGCCTCGGATGAAATATCGCCGTCCGTATAGCCGACCGGAACGGAAGGACCGAGGACACCGGTAAGCGGCCGGTTCCACGAGGCCTTGTAAGGGCCACCGGTTTCCTTGTCTCGCCTTACCATCGCGCCGGCCATATGAGGTGACAGCGCACGCGTGACATTGCCCGCGCCGAGATTGACCACGGCCTGTGGGTAAAGGCCGATGACGTTCAGCGCCGTGGCGAAATCTTCGGCCCATTCGATCGCAGCCTCTATCGAGGTGGACGGCGTATCACCAATCACCATGCAATCAATGATGCGATCGGCAACGACGCGGGCGGCCGCGACAACCGGATTTGCCGCTCCACCAAGGCGAGCTGTCATGTAGCCGGGAGAAATGATCAAACCCGGCTCGATCTTCAGCTCGCTCTTCGCGTCGAGCAGAGCGTACATACCGGTCTTTGCGCCGGCGGAACCAACGATGTGGTTGGTCTCTTCGGAGAGCTGGTCGGCCGGCGCTGCGGCGGTCGAATGCTGCGTCCGGACAAAAGCAAGATCGGTGACGATGCCTTCCGACAGGAGCTGGTCGACGGTATCCCGAACAACGCCTGTGCCGAGCTTCGCGACCTGCTCGACATTGTCGAGGGAAAGCTTGACAGGCTCATCCAGCGGAAAGGCCGCATTGTCGGCCGTGGGTGCCGGTGCAACAATGCCGATTTTGGTGCTGTCGCGTGTATCGATCTTAGCGACGGTAGAACGAAGATTGGAAAACCGGCGTACGCCGACGAAATCCGTGGTGCCAGACATAAGCGGTCCCCGCATGCAGTTAAATTTCAGCTTGGGGACAAGATATGGCGCAGCCTGCTTCCGGCCGGGCTGACAGGTGTCAGCACAAAGAAAAAGGGCGGTTTTTGAAGCCGCCCTTGAAGCCTATTTAATGACCTATTTACGGTCACCTGTCCATCCGGTCAGGTGTAGTTCGCGAGCGCCCATACCCAGAGGTCGTCAAGCTGCGCTTGAGTGATGTTTTCGAGTTCCGCCATCTGGTTCAACAGCGGGTCGGTGCGGCGGTAAAGCTGGGCATCCTCGAAATATACAATCGCCTGCTGCTTTTCGACACCCTCAGGCATGGCGTCGATATGAGCTTTCACACCCGCTTTGGTGACGCCAACTTCAGCGGCGGCAAGCCAGAAGCCGAGGCGCGGGATCGGCGGAACTGGCGCTGGTGGCGCAACATAAGGAGGGATTGTGTTGATACGCTCGCCCTCTTCGTCAAACTCCCATTCCGCAATCAACTGGCGATGCCGGTTGCCCATATCGTCCGGTACAAGTATCTCCGCCTCATCAAACTCGGCGCGTATCATGCCGGTTTCCGTGTATCCGATAACGTTCATGTCAAATCCCCGCATCGAAGTAACCGATCCACCCGTCAATGTAACCAGATGCCACCGTTACATTGATCTGGAAGAACCCCCCCAAATAAGAAGGTGCTCCGAAAGTGCTAACGATATTGGCGGATGAGGCAGTACCATTGTTCACGACCGTTAAAGTTGGCGTGGCCCGCATAGGAACAGGGAACCGGTAGTAAGCCATATTCGTGCCGACACCACCGGACTGCAAACCATTGTGGATCACGCAGAAATATCGCTGACACAAAGCAAGTTCTTGCTGGATATGCCGATATCCTGCCGGGTCCGCTTCCGCAGAAGCGTCCCCTTCAACCAGCGACACACGCGCAATATCGAACGTTCCCGATTGCTGCCCGAGGTTGTTTGTGCGTGCATTGAATGATGATCCGGCTTCAAACCAGAAACTCACAGCCAAGTTGTCAAGGTTGTTCGTTCCCAGTGTTTTTCCGGCAATAGGCGGGATGTCCACCACAACATCATATCGCGCCAACTGCGCAGTGAGAGCAACCGTTGTTACGCTGAACGTGGTGAACGGGGATGGAGAACCACCTGCCCCGAAGTCTTGAGCCAGTTCTACGGCAATGTTTTTTGCCGCGTCCGCTTTCGCGTAGAAAGTCAGCGTTGCACGTTTTCCCGCTAATGTTCGAACGCTTTCGCACCGATAGATTTTCCGGCAGAGATTGCCAGCGCCAGCGACACTGGCAACGACGGTACGAGAGAAATACACCGGATCGCCCGGAACGTCTGTTTGACCTAGTGTGAAGGTTTGCCGGGAATGAGTTTTAGTGGTTCCGATGTTTTGGTTAAACCACATGTCATCGCTTCCGTAGCCGGAAGAAGTCTGACTTGGCGCTCTCTGCCACACATCGAAATTGCCATTAATGATCTTGTTACGGAAACCAGCAAGGACGCCGCCACCGAGGTTTGCCCGAGCCTTCCCCTTCTCCGCATCCGAGAAATTCTGAAGGGCATCAACACGGATGCGCTTCGCGAGCGCGCTGGCCTGAACCGTACTTATGGGCTTGTCCGCGTCAGCGGTGTTGTCAACGTTCCCAAGACCAACGTCACCTTTCTGCAACGTGACATCGGCGGACAGCTCCTTGTTGTTCACCCTGCGGGTATTCGGCACTTTTGTAGCAAGTCCATCCGACAACGCCTGCGCGGTCGCGTAGTATGCTGGCAGTTGCCCGCCAAACTTAAGGGTATCAGGAGCCTTGCCGCCAATAATGATCTGGTCAATCTGATCCTGCGCCAGCGAGATGGACTGCTGAAGATTGGCAATCTGCGGCGCGACGTTGACCTGAATGTAGTCAAGCGAGGCCTGAATGCCCTGCGCAATCATTGCCTCGAAAGACGCCTCCAACGCTTCACGCGCCAGAAGACGATCATCAATGCTGGCGAGGATCGGATTGAGAAACGCCCGATCGATCTTCGTCGGCGGCCAGGAGGGGATTTGATACAGCTCAGAGCGCTCGGGCATGGTCGACTACGTCCTCACCTTCAGCTTGGATGATTTCAGCCAGAACAGGCCCTTTCATCTCGATTTCGTTCAGGGGGCGGAGGGTGAACGCGCCACGTTTGACCGGGCGCGAGAGCTTCACCATGTAGGATTTTTTGAGATCAACTTTCATAGCGGCCTCACAGAGCGGAGATAAAGACGTCCTGCACAAACGGCACGGACGCGGCGTTGTTGGTATTGGCGGCGGGCCGCAGGCGGGCGGAGGTCGTGGCAGCACCGAGTGTATAGGTCGACAGGTATGTCCGGCGTGTCGGCACCTGCGGGTCTATCGTTACCTCCGTGGTGTCCGGCGTCACCGTGGTATTGCCAACCATGATCGCTGGCGAAAATGTATGCCGATCGGCGTCGAACGCATCGATCGTGAACTGCGTCACGATAGCCGTGGTCGAGATGCCGAAATTGAAATCGTCGCTGACCGCCCGCATTTCGGTCCGGTTCCGGGCCACCCTTGAAATCGCATTGGCGTCGAGCTGGATCATCGGCTGCAGATCGGCCGTTCCCATCATCACCATGCGCAGCTCGACCGAGGCGGGCAAGCCGACAAGCGGATTGGTGGCCGGGTCGCCGTCATCCAGTTCCGTCCAGACAGTCGAACCGGAAGGCCGGATTTCCCAACCGAGCGTGCAGCCACCCGGCACCCAACCTGCAAACAGCATGTCGATCTGCGTCATGCCATCGGCAAGATTGAGAGCCTTCATCGGAATGACAGTGCGGACACTGCGATAGCGGGCAGCGTTCAGCTTGAAGCAGATGTCGGTCTCCGTTGAACCTTGGGCGAAGGCACCGTCCGTGCAAAGGAACTGCGTGCCACCCGTGTACTTGTTCGCAGAGGAAATATGCAGGGCATGCGCGCCGGTCGTAACCGTGACAAACGCATACCGCTTGCCGCTTTCCAGCAGGGTGATTGGCAGATCGAGCTTGTTCCAGCCAACTTTAAGGGCGGCGTGGGCGAAGGTGCCGCGAGCCAGAACCGAATCAAACAACGGAACGCCGCCAGTGGTGGTTTCGACAAGAAACACATGCACGTCGCCGTCGCCGCCGACGCGGGCAAAGGAGAGTTCAAGGCTCGTCACCTGCATCGGCTGTGCCACGAGGAAGGACTGCGCATAGATCGAGCCGTTAACCCCGACTTCCTGCGTCACATACTCCCAATATGGCTCATTATATATCTCGTAACGGATTTGCTTGACGCCGTAGGTCTGGTGGCCGGGTCCATAGTTCGCCCCGACATAGACCACTTCGAAGGTTTCGCCGCCGACATTAAGCATCTGGCCCACTCGGGAATCGCCACCCAGGCCAGCCCACCCCGCAGCGTTTTCGCAGGCGTGCATCGTCGGCCCATAGGTGATGCGGATACGTGATGCTTCCTTCTGGACAAGCGTTGTTTCCATGTGGGTGAGCTGCGAAATCTGCAAGCTGGCATCGAGCGAGGTGTTGGCAATGCGCGTTACCTCGTCAAAGGCCGGCACCATACGTCGCCCGCGAAATGCAATCTTCGGATCATCTTCGGCGATCACTTCAAGGCGGTCCTGTCCTTCAGCGGCAAAGCCGAAGCGCACGCCCTCCTCGATGCGGGCCAGCCAGTCCACATGGGTCATGTCCCAGCGATCGGGAATCAAGCCGTCATCGAAGACATAGGCGCGGGCCTCATCCGGCAAGGCAACCTTCAGGCGGGCGGCGCCGATGTCGCGTTGCATCTGGCGGATGATGACAGGGCGCGGGATCTCGGTCAGTTTCGCCTGAATATTGACGATCTGGGTCTCGATCGTCTCGGTTCTCATAAACAGGCCGTCCAGATCGACTTCCAGCGCCGTCACACGGCCCTCGACCTCATACAAGGTTTTGACGCGGTCGCTATTGCCCGGCTCGATCGCCTCGATACCGGAAGAGGTCAAAAGGACATAGGCGATGCAGGCATCGGTAGAGGCGACCACCGGCTTGACCGGAACAGGGTTGGCGTCACCCGGCTGGACGATCAACGAGACGACTCGCTTGATCGTCTTCGGCGTGGTCCGGTTGATGATGATGCTGGTTTCGGGATCGTCGGAGGTCTCGAAGGGTCGGCTGTCCGTTTCGATGATTTCCTCGCCGCGCAACAATACGGCAATCCAGCGCTGATCAGAAGCTGCAGGCGGGATATGAAGTTGCAGGTTCACATCTTTCGGCGCTTCCTGCGCATAGACGATTTCACCGGCAACATAGCGACCGGCCGAGACCGTGATCTCCTGCGCGGATTTCTGACTGACCGTGAATGCCGCCCAGTGGGCAGGATAGCCGATGGCATCCAGCCAAATCTGGTCCTGACCTGCCTGTGCCTGTTTTCCGATGGCGTCAAAGTCAACGTGATCGGCGATTTCGGCTTCTGCGAAAGATGTGCGCTGCATGTGTCGTTTCCCTCAATCCAGCCGCGTGCGGTTCATGTAACCGCCGATGGCGTGGCTTCCGTCGATGAAAATATTGTCGTTAAAGGTGATGCCGCGCCGCCATGCGAAGGACACTGAATAGAGCGTGTCCGGCGTCTTGGCTGTGACCATGGCGCGCTTGGCGCGGCGGATCGGTTCAAGGTCGACGCTGGTCATGGCGGCGCGGCCGAAGGCGCTGCGGCCGATCTGGAAGCGGTTGCGATGAGCGGTCAGTGAGACCCTGATGAGATAGTGCGCTGTGAACGGCTGGTGCGCGATCGGCGTTCGGCCGATGACAGCGCGACCGAACGTGAACCGGGCCGGATGGGCGATCCTGTCGATGATCTCGGCGTCGACAAAGGCAAGATAGCGCTTCAGGCCGACAAGCGTGCCTTTCAGCGCGGCCAGCCGCGAGCCGGGATAAAGGACTGAACGCCCGGCGCACTGGGCAATCATTTCGCGCTTCCGCTCCTCGGGCCAGTCATCATACCAGAGATCGACGGAGTGATGAGCGGCAAGCCACGGCAGGAAGCGCGCCGGCGTGCGGTACGGGTCCATAATGACGTCATAGGGGATCGGCAGATCGTCGGTCATGCCGGCAATCAGGGCCTTCTCGAAAGCCTCGCTCATGAGCGCACCTCGACGGCGATGTCGAGGCCGGTCATGACCGGAACCGCGTAAGGGTCGGCGGATATGATCACCGGGGCGCGATCGATCACCTTGACTATACCCGGCCCATAGGCTGCGCCCGAGAAAAGTGCTGCGGGAACCTCGCCGTTGATCGCGATCCGGTCGGTCGCTGCGACAATGACGCGCTTCTCCGCTTCCGCCTTCAGCAGCTCCGGCGATGGTCCCGAGGCGGCGACCTCGACAGTGAGCGCGACCTGATACTCATGCCTCGATGCCGACATGACCGAGAGGCCAACAGCCTCCGGTGTGCGGTCGGGATGCGCGACGGCGCTCCGGATCATTGCCAGTTCGCCGGAGGTCAGCAAGCGGCCGCCCGGTCCGATCAGCACAACGTCTGTATCACCGCGCCGGCCATGCACGGCCCGACCATTGACGCGGGCATCCCAAAGCCCAAGTGTTCTGTTGGCTGACTGCGGCCAAGCGGTCCATGCATCATAGAGATAGCGACCGGTCGAGGCTGAAGACGGAAGGTCGAAAGCCAGAAGATATCGGCGCAATAGGGCCACGTCGCCTTCCATGACAGCAGCAGCATCGCCGGTCGCGGGGATAATGACCTGGCGCTGCACGTTATTGCCTGCAACGACCGTATCGAGATTGCCTTTGGAGGCCAGAACGGCAAGCAATGCCTTCAGGCCGTCATTCACCCGCTGGCGATCAAGCAGGCGCAGCCACGACCATGCTTGGCCGGCGATATTGGCGCTGTCCGTTTCAAGATCGATGGTGTCATAAACCGGCAGGGAATCGTCTTTCGCCCGTGCAGCATCCCACGAGGCCACAAAGCGGGCCTTGAAAGCTGCGAGCAGCGTCTCGAAATCAAGCGCCTCGATAGCTTCAGGAGCGGGCAGACGCGAAAGGTCGATTGTTTCCAGTGTCATGCCGCGAACCTCACAGCGCTAGCCGCCGACAGGCCGAGAACCACGGCCTTATCGTAATTCCCGAAACGACCTTCGGGATAATAGAGACCGCCATGGCGAATACCGAGCGCGCCGCCTTCCGTCATCCTGACGAGCTGGAGCTGCGTGATGCGATATTCCGGCTCCCACCGTGCGGCCGAGGCCACCATTTCGTTGTAGAGCAGGAGCGCAAGCGCCGGCGACAAGTCCTCAGCCAGAAGCGACCGAAGGTCCGATCCGAAGGACAGGCGCATGATCCGGGTGCCGATACGAGTGTGCCAGATTTTGCCGAGCGACTGTGCAAGATGGGTCGGACCGGTGATGATCCTGCCCGTCTTCTGGTCGAAACCCGATCGGATGCGCAACGCTCCTGCCATTCTTCAAAAGCCCCTCAAACGTCGCTTGAAGCGTCAGCGCCGGCGTCGGTCTTGTCATCGGAACCGGCCGGGGTGATGTGCTGGGCGATTTCTTCAGCAAGCGCCTCATGCTCGGACAGGCGGAGCGTATCGCCCGCTTTGACGCGACGGCCGGCAACACGCGCGGGTGCTGTTTCCGTCACGACATAGTCCTTCTTGCCATCGTCCGGTGTGGCGACGGCAGCAGCTGCTGGCTGTTCGGCGGGCTCGGTCGCTGGAGTGTTTCGGGGTGCTTTCGCCATTTCAGGTTTCCTTCAGTTGCCGGATTCGGGTGGGCCGGACACTTCGCCGCCGCGCCGCACTTCGGTGTGTTTGTGTTTTTCGCCGATGTAGACGCCCTCATGTTCCAAGGTGCCGCCACTCGCCCGGACATCGCCGATCAGCTTGATGCCGTCAGGCCCAAGCTCGATGCGGCCCTTGCCGGCGGTGATGACGGCGGTGTCGGAGGATTTCGAAGGCGCGGCGTGATCCCGGTCATAGGAGCCGCGCATGGCGATGGAGCCGGCTCCGATCGTGCCGGATGGCGAAAGCATCATCATCTGCTCGCCGACCGCCGGTTCGCCGTGGATCGAAAGGCTGCCGACGCCGGCTTCCTGCCAGCGCAGCCATGGCGACAGAACGTCTTCGCCCTTGCTCGAGGTTCCGAGCTTCAGGCGAAGTCGGCGCTTTTCGGAATCCTTCTCCGCGACTTTTCCATAAAGCACCGTCTGCGCCAGACGACGCTCTGCGGCTTCGGTTCGGGCGGCCTGCCGGCGCAGCTCCAGTTCGACCGGATCACGCATTGTCCGGCTCCTCTTTCGCCGGAATGAAGGGGCGCATGGCTTCAATCGTCGCGTCACTGGCGAACTTGATCCAGTTGTCCTCTTCGCTGAACGTGCCAGCTTCGGTCGGGAATGCGGTCTCGCCGAGGTCGACCACGATCTGAGTCCAGGTGACGGTGTAATAGGCCACACCCTGCGATGCATCGCGAACCGTAAAAAGCGGCTTCAGCTCGGGCTGGGGCGTGGTTTCAGGCGGCAGAATGCCCGTCAGGCCCCACATCGCGGTTTCATCGTCGCCGAGGATTTGCAGGAGGCGTGCGCCGATCGCGAGCGCAATAGCCTCTTTTTCCACGCGTTTGGCGTCGATCGGCTTCGCCTCGGCGACGATATAGGCGGTCCACTCGACGGAAAGGCTGAAGGAGCCGTCGACAATCGCGATCTCGCGAATGCGGCTCCAGCCGATACCGACGCCGGGAGCGGCAACAACGCTCTTGGCGATCAGCTCGGAAATGTCGACCTTGCCCGGATGGCGCACGATGGCAACACCGGGCAGCAGCGCAAGCAGTCGGGCGACGATCGCCGACTGCAGGGGCAAAAGCCGATCATCCAGCAGGAGCGCAGAAAGCGGTTTCGGCTCAATCATTGCAGCAGCCCTCCAAAATGGTCAGTGATGACATCGAGCAGCTCACGCCGGTTTTCCTCCGACAGACCGGCAAACGGGCGGGCAGGAATTTCGACTTCCTTGGCGAAAATGGCTTGGCCACCGATCTGAAAAGCCAGACGGTCGGCGTTCTTCGGAACGATCGTCATGCCGTCCTGATGAACGTGGGCATATTCCCATGTCGATCCCCACTCGGCTTCCTCGGCCGAGGCCGTCCAAACCAGCGAGGACAGCAAGTGCTGGCCCGTTGCCACAAGGATCGGCGTGCCGGCATGGTTCGGTTTCCATGGCGTGCCGTCCGGCGCGGTCTTCTCCTCGGCAATACGCCGGCGCGTCTGGTTCTCGCCCACCGCGCCGATCGCGCTCATGAGTTCCGTAGCTTCGAAGTCGAAGAGCGGCCGAAGCTTCCGCTCGGCCGTCTCCAGATCGGACACATCCAGAATGAGAGAGATTCCGCTCATATCCGGCCGAGCCTTTCACGCGTGAACATGCGTTCCGGAGCTTCCAGAATAACTTCGTTCTGGCCGACATCGCCGCCGTTGCTGCCATTATCGCCATCGCCGGAAATCGTGGTGGTCAGCGCGCCCTTGCCGGCGGCGATCGCTTCTAGGCGTTTGATCGCTGCGTTGTAGCGTTCCTTGATGTTCTCGGACGAGCGGGAGAAGGCAAGCGCGATGCGGTAGAATGCGATGTCCATGGTGTAGAGGCGGAGCGCATCGAGCGAGTTCTGATCGAGGGCGGAAAGTTCGGCCGGGGAGTATCGAGCAGCCAGAATGGCGCGGACTTCGATGGAGGCGTCGGCGAGGCCCTTCTCAATACGGTCATCATCGCGAATGCCGGTCTGCTCGTCTGCTGCGACAAGCGTCAGTTCGTTCGGGAAACGTGCCTCAAGGTCGGCGAGCGTGGCATAGGCGATCATGGAGATGGTCCTCAAGAATTTGCCGCTGTCTTCCGGTGGCACTCTCACCACCGGTGGGCCTCGGGTTTCCCCTCGCGGCGCTCCCACCCCGTATCTGGTTGCGGAGGGCGGACTTGAACCGCCAACCTTCAGGTTATGAGCCTGATGACCTACCGTTGGTCCACTCCGCGGAAGTCTTAGTCGTCTTCGCTGACCTCGATCATGCGGCTGTCGAGCTTCAGCTTCGGATCAGCGCGCAGGCTTTTGAGAACGGCTTTTCGCTCTTCATCGGTCTCGCCGAGCTGGTCATAGGTGAGGTCGACCGGCTCGGGGCCGAACGCAAAACCGGCACGGCGGCGGGGACCGCCCGGAGCCGAAACGATCAGCAAGGGCTCGACCGTGACGAAATCCGTGTCATCCGAGGTGACGGTGGCTCCTTCACCCGCAGGAGCGGCAGCCTCGGCAATTTTCTGGATGACCTGATCAGGTTCTGCGCCGGCGGCAACAGCCGCCTTGATGTTCTCGATCGTCTTGTTGAGGTGCTCATCGCGCTCCGCCTCGGGCAGAGCGTTCCAAGCCTCCGCCGTCAGGCCGGATGCCTGATGGGCGACAACCACCACTGCGCCGAGCTGGAGGGACTTGCCCTCGGCGACTTCGATCAACGCCGGCAAAGTGTTTGAGCCGTTGAGAATTTCGGGGGCGGTCGGCTTTGCGGCCGATCTTGCTGTGGTCCGCTTGGACATAAGCTTCTCCTTTGGGTTTTCGGGAAAACGGCACGCATGCCGCTTGCCGGAAAACCCGGCGGCCGGGAGGTTGGCCGCCGGGATCGCGCAGGTGCCAGGACTAATCCAGCAGCGGCGCTTCCATGAGCTGGACAAGGTTGCGGTCGGTGTTGGTGGAGCCGTCGATCTTTTCCGACATGAGGATGTCGCGGGCTTTGAAGAAATTGCCGTTGCCCGTGATCAGGTGTGTCGGACGAATGCCGAGTTTGCGGCCTTCATCATCCGTGAATTCCTTCATGGCGGTGAAAGCGGCGCGGAGGTTGGCCGCGTTCAGCTCTGCCTTGGAGCCATAGGCCATCTGCCAGAAGCCGAAGCCGGCGGAAACGCGGGCATCGGTACCGTAGACGTACTCGTCACGCATGAAGACATGGTCGGACGTCTTGCCGTCTTCCTTAGCAACGAACGAATAGTCGCGGCGTTTCTGGAAAATGAACGGCTTCAACGGCCGGCTCATATCCGCGAGAATCCATGTCTCGCCCGTGCCGGCCTGCATGTTGGAGACGCTGACCTGTGCGCCCTGAAGGCCGACTGGATGATCTGTGTCGAAGAAGTTCTGGCCGTCATAGCATTCGGTGCTGAAGGCGGCGTTGATCAGTTCGAACAGGACTTCGTCCGGATGCGTCGAGGCAGACTGGCCAAGCATCTCAAAGCGCGGTGCATAAAGGCCGAGCTTGTCGTCTTCGATGTCGTCGCGGGAAACGCCGATCGTTGACTCAAATTTGCGGTTCTTGATCGTGTAGCCCTTCGAAGAGAGCGACTTGATCTGGCGGTCGCCGATCCATTCGCGAAGCTTCGGAATGTCACCGAGCCAGCCGTATGTTTCCTCGCCAGCGGTCGACGTCACGACCGTGGCAAGCAGGGTGTACATCGAGGTGTAACCTGCGAAACCCTTCTGGAAGGAGGTCTTGAAGCCGCGCTGTGCTGCGGCAAGAAGTTCGGGCGTTATGACGCGTGCCATTGAAAACGGTCCTGAGATTGGAGTTGTTAGAAGCCGACGCGGACGAAAATCTGCCCGCCTTCGATGTGCATGATCTTGCCGGCGGCCGAGCGAGTGCCGGTGCCATCGGTCTTGGCAACCGTCTGGTCATCCACGACAAAGGCGGTCTTACCGATGTCGCCGGCAGCAATGGCGTCGGCCGAGTGGTTGGCGAAACCGAAGGTGCCTCGACGGAACGGGACCTTTTCAGCGCCGTCAGCGCCGGCGTTCTTTACCGTCTTCTCGGAAACGCCGAGAACGGTGAGGCCGACCGCAACCTTGCCCGGCAAGGCGAGGCCGTTCTCGGCCACGACCAGCGCGCCCTGCAGAATGGTCGTTGCGCCCTTGACGGGTGCGGTGGAACGGAGGCCTTCGGTCTCTGCCGGCTGGCGGGCCTGCGACATTGCGGTCATTTCGGTTCTCCTTCGGGGGAAAGTTCGATCAAGCGGCGGTCAGGCCGTTTGCCTTGCGGAATTCTTCTTCCGTCAGGCCGAGTTGCGTCATGACCTCGCGGTCCTCGGCCGACAGTGTCGCGGTGGCATCTTCGGGACGGCGCTGGTCGAGATTGGAGGCAGCAAGACCGACACCGAGCGTTTCGATCAGCTTTTTCACCTGCTCGAAACCTTCAGGCGATGTGGCGAGGGCCTCATAGCTTTCGCGCTGTGCCGGCGTGATCTTCTTGGCCTTCAGCGCCCCTTCGAGCAGCGCGTCGACCTTTTCTTTGTGGGCGGCCTTTCTGCCGTCCTCAATCTGCGTGGTCAGAGCGGTGACCTGATCGAGTGCCTGCTGATGCACGGTGGGATCGATGCGGCTTTTCAGGTTGGTGATCGCCGAAAGGCAGGAAGCCTCGGAGGCGTCTTCATTGAGGCCAAGGGCGGCGGCGAGTGCTTTGAGCATGGTCGTTTCCGTTTGAGTTGTTGTCGTGAGGGTTGCCGACGCGACGGCCGGCATTGATGCGGCGGGGGCAGCGACAAGCGCAGCCGAGTGAAGCCATGTGGCTTTGCCGTTGTCGTCGGCCTTGAACGTCGGGGAGACATAGCGATGGGTGCGCGCCGCAAGAACGCGAACACCTTCCTCCAGCCACTCGACCTTGCCGAACAGACCGTCCGGACGCGCCTCAAGCTTGTTGATCCAGCCAATGGCGGGAGCGGCGTCACCGAACATGGCCTTCTTGACGGTGGCGTGGTCGATATCGATCGGGAGATCGACAGCATCCGCCTTGAAGCGCGACACCAGCAATTCCGGATCGATTGTGAAAACGCGACCGTCTCGGGCGTTCAGAACTCCACGGGGTGCGAGCTTGATCCACTCCGGTCCGCGCTTGGTCTCGGAAGACGCGGCGGCCGGATCAGCGGCAAAGGCATCCAGCACGGCGATACCCGTCATCGCGTCGGCGGCATTCGGGGTAGCTTCAGGAGCAAGGCAGGAAAGGAATGGTTCGGGGCGCTGTGTCATCATGACGGCCAATCTAGCCATCAATTCCAAGCGCTCGGGCTGACACCTGTCAGCACGGCAAAATCAGTTCGTTTGGGGGAATGTCCGCATCTAATCCTCTTGGGGGGCGAGGATCAAGAGCAACGTCAAAATTGAAGCACGATTAAAGGCCGTGGGCGCGAATTTTAACCGTGGATGAAAGAAGGGGCGTCGAACCCCTTCACGCGCGTCTGTGGCCGTTTTATCGTGCAAGTCACCGCAACAGGGGGAAATGGGTAATGAGGCAGGTTCTGGCGCTGGCAATTGTAGCCGCAATGAGCAGTTTTGCGAATGCAGCCGACTGGCCACCGGCCACGGATTACCTGAATGGCCTTCAGGATTGCAGCGCGAGCAAGCAGCCCGGGAGCTGCCAGTATTCTCGCGATGTTTGGGTAAAGGAATACAGCGAAGCCATTCAAGGCCAGTATCAAGGGCAGCGCAACGTCGCCTACTGCCTCTCCACCGGTTGTCATGGCGCGATCCGGATCAACAAAATGCTCGGATGCGCATGGAGGTTCGTGATCCTCGAAAGCGGACATTTTGCGGCCGACAGCAGCGATACCAGTAATCTGGATTACTATTGCGGCCCGGAGAACGTCGACAAGTCGGAACGGCGTGCGGCCGAAGCGCAATCCCGCCGAATGCTGAAAATGCTCGGGATATGATTGCGCAGGTAACCTCATAAGCATATATTCACCGGAGCGCGGCAGAGAAGTCCGTAGCCCTAGATGGCCCTTGGAGGGAGCCGGGTAAAGCCCCGGAATCGGTCCCTCCCTGCCGCGCTTCATTCCCACGGCCATTTCAAACCTGCTTTTTCCACCTGCCGTCTTGCCTCGCGCTCGTTCTTCTGATGCAGCGAGTTCGCACGCATGTAGCCGTTCTGGCTGACCGACACGAAAGCGCGCCAGACCGACTTGCCAGTGCGCCAGAAGATCGAGCGCGTGTTCTCCTTGCCGCGCAGGTCCGGCAGGATTTCCCCTGAAGACAACAAATCCGGAAGCGTCGCGAAATCCTCCACCGGCATCTTGTGGCGCTCGATGCGCTCGGCGATCGCCTCACTGGTGATGGATATGACCGGCGATTTCGCGCCGAGGTGCTCGGCCAGCGCCGGGTTATGTCCGGCCGGCAACCAGACCTTTTGCGGCAAGCGAGGTGCGATCTGCAGATAAGGATCGCTCCAAAGCTCCTTAAGGACGCGGGTGGCGTCACCCTGATCCGCCTCGGCAAGCTTCGCCTCGAAATTCTGGATAAGGGTTTCGGCGCGGGCAAGACCGGGATTGGTTGCCCATCCGGCATCGATGCCCGCCGGCACCATCGAGATCTCGCCAGTGCGGCGGTTACGATACGCTACATCAGGACCGAGTTCCGGCAGCTCGTCCGTGTACCAGATGGAAATGTCGTTGCCGTCCTCGTCCTTGCCAATGACGCGCTTGGTACCAATGAGCGTTTTCGCCTCGCGATCGGAAATCATGCGCACCTGGCACTTGCACATCCAGCCGTTGGGCGGCCAGTGCGTGCGCCAGAACGGATGGTCGATCGGCAGGATCAGCCCCACCCATGCGAGATGTTCCGGGCGGGGATCGGCCGAGGTGGTGCGGACATAGAGAACATAGGGCAGCACCCGTTTGGACCGCTGCGCCCGTTCCCACTGGCCGGCCGCTCTGGCGGAGTTCATGTTCGACCAGAAGATGGTTTTCAGGCGGCGGTCGCTGGCAAAGTTCACCATGCGATCGGGATCGATCCCCTCCGGATCGGAGACCATGCGCGGTCCCCACCATCCGAACTTCACCAGTTCCTTCTGGATATCGAGCTTCCAGTTTTCATAACCGCGCCCGGTGGTGAGAGCGTTCGAGACGGTCGAGCGGAACGCGTTCAGCACGTCCAGCTCGACGGCCTTGGCAACGGTGAACTTGTAGGCGTGCTCCTCGGCCCACACATCCAGCCACGAAAACGCCGGAGCATTCGTCTTTCCGTCGAAGTACCTGACGACGCCGGCCGGCGGCGCGAGTGCTTTCCTGATCTCGGCCATCCCGGTCAGTCCGCGATATCGCCGATACCGCGAGCGATCGCGGTCAGCCGGCCGAGGCGTTCTGCCAATTTCGTGGCGTCAGGGCGCTGCGTTTGAAGCAGCTTTAAAGCCTCTTCAAAGCTGCCGGCAGTCTCAACGATCGCGGCGATCGGCTGGACGATCGGATCAACCATCTGCTGCCAATCGTCCATGGCGTCGATGAAGAGCTTGTCGAGCTGCTCAAGCGCGTCCGGCTCTCCGGCCTCGGCAGCAGCAAGGGCCTCACATGCTCCGCAATGGCAGGCGCGGCGATGATCCGAGACGATGGCGGAGAGCGCCGCTACCTTGGATTTGACATCTTCTTCCTCGGCCGCCTTTTTCGCATCCTTGACCGCCTCTGTTTTCGGAGCGGTTTTTGGTTCCGGTTTGCCCTCGACAGGAGGCGTCGCCGACGCCGCCGGCGGCGTCAGAAGTTCGTCTCCTTCCTGCGGATCAGAGAGGCCGACCTTTTCGCGGATCTCGGCCTGTTTTACCTTCAGGCCGAGTGGAACCAGAGTTCCGAGCGCTTCCGACAAGGCTTTGACATCCTCGGGATCGGGAACAGGCAACTGCAGAAATGGATATCTTTCCTGCGGCCCAAAGTTCAGGTCCACGAACGGCTTGATCAGGTCGCGGTTGATCGTAATGGCAAGTTGCCGGCAGTCAGCGCGCAGCAGCTCCAGACGGACCTCATTGTGGATTTTGGCCTGCCCGAGTGAGGAGCCGTCATCGGATGTCATGGTCTGGCCTACGACAAGCTTGGAAATCTGCTTGTCGACATACTCAAGCAGGCCGCCGAACACGGCCGAGCCATTGCTTCCGTTGACCTCATGAAACTCGATATCCATGCCGGCCGGGATGATGGCGGCGGCGTCATTGGCGATCGAGGCGACGGCCTTCAGCAGCGTGCGCTTATCAGCGCCACTGGCTCCGGCATTGTATTTGCCGACGCGCAGGGGCATGCCGTAGACTTCAGAGAATGCCGCCCAGTCCTGCAGGCCAAACTGCTGGATGAGATAAGCCCACGCGGCCGGCCGGGCCATGCCTCGGCGAAGCGGAAGACCAAGACGCGTGCGGGGAATGTGGCGGATGAACTTTGCCTGCGGCAACTCCTCGCCCTCGATCGAGCCGTCAACCGCAAGCCGAAGGTTCCGAAGCGATAGCCGGTCCATCTGAAAGAAGCGGGCGTCACGTTCGAGATAGGCAACCGGGCGCAAGGCCTTGCGCTCGTACTCCCACATCATCTCGCACACCGCATAGGATTTATTGATCGCGTCCGGCAGGTGGCCACGCGCTTCAAGGAAGCCGTCATCATTGATCAGTTCCTCGATCGCTTCAACGATCTTGGCGGGAGCGCCGTTGGCCTCGATCGTCGGGTCGACACTTTCAATCGCCAGCCGTCGCGTCTGGAGCTGAGACGCGTAGTGCAGATAGCGCTCCTCCATTTCTTCGGCGAGGGTCAGATAGGAGCGTGCGTTGCCCTCGGCCGCATCGCGCAGGATGGTCCCGAGGCGCTCAGGCGTGAGGCCTGTGGCCACGCGCTCCTCATGCGTCCGCCGAACACCCGCAACCGTGGGCGTTGCGATCTCTTCCGACAACGTCTTGAGAACGATCGGGCGGCCGTCAGGGCCGAGTATGGATGATGTGCGGGTGGTCACCAGTGCTGCCTTCCGTAATGGCCGTCTTCTTCGTCGTCATCGACGCTGTCTTCGTTCAGTGCGCTCGCCGCCATGTAGGCGTATTCGAACCACTGCTGGCGGCTGGCGTAGTGGGCGAGAGCGAGTGCCACGGCAAAGTCGCCGTGGCGCTTCTTGTTAGTCTCACCCGTGCGGGCGTCGGGAATTTTGGGAATGCCCCTGATGACCTTGACCAGCCGGATGTCGCCGAGGTGCTCATCATCCTTGACCAGCTCCAGCATGCCTTCGTCTTCGAAGGCCGCTTTGAGCGGCGGCATGTGAAGCCGGTACCAGTCCGAGTTACTGGTGAACTTGATCGGGTCGATCAGCCCGCCACCGCCTTCCGGGTCCCTAAAACCGAATATGCGGCCCATGTCCTCGGCGACCGTCCAGCCCATGCCGGTGGCGTCGAAGGCAGCGCCCACGAGCCTCGGCGCTGACTTCAAAATCATGCCGGTGATCAGCTTCTGCTCATCACCTGGCACATTGCGCATCTCGACGGTCAGGGCGCTCCGCCGGCAGAGCAGCTTGTCGATCGACAGCAGCTTGGCAACCGACAAGTCGGCCACGCGGCCGAAGTCGAAACCGAGGGCGTGCTGCCGATCCCGCCGCAGGTTTTGAAGCGCTGCTGTGAGCTGAAGGAGGCACGGTGCCATCAGAGCGGCACGCTGCAGGCGGGAAAGCTGCAGATAGTTTGCGGGCAGCTCCAGCCGAATGATCGGCGCATCTTCCGGCTTCAGCGTCATGCGCGCTTCGATCAGGGGCGCGGGCAACCATGTGCCGCTGCCCTGCGTAGGGATGCAGAAAAGCTCCTCATCCGCGCCATCGCCATAAAACTTGATGATGTTCTGGCGCCATTCGGCTTCCGCCTCGGCAGACCATTCCTTGCCCGTGACCAGACAAATACGCTCATACAGACCTTCGTTCAGCGCATCGTCAAAATCGATGCGGAGGTGCTTGTACGGTTTTCGTCCGGCGAGGATGTCCTGAATCTGTTCGTTGAAATGGTTATCGACGCCGTTATGCGTCGAGCAGACCACAACCTGTCCGCCCCACATGAGGAAGGCGAGTGCTGCCTTGAGCAGCTCTTTGAGGTTATCAACGAACGCGGCCTCATCGATCATGACCACGCCCTGCTTGCCGCGCAGGGAGCGCGGAGCTGACGACAGGCCGATGATTTCAAATCCAGAAGCGAACTTGATCCGGAACGCCTGTATCGAACGCTGGCCTTCGTCGTCGCTGTCGTCAAAGACAGTTTCTTCGATCTCGCCGGCAAGCTGATTGAAGGCCCGCGCCCACATGGCGCAGGCGTCGATGAATTCGCGGGTCATCTCCTGCGAATAGGAGATGTACATCACGTCCATGCCGCCGGCGGCTTTGGTACGGGCCGCCTTCAGGACCGCATAGGACGCAAATCCCCACGTCAGACCGATACGGCGGCTTTTCTCGACAAACAGCACTTCGCAGCCGGCGCTCTCAAGCAGGCCGACCGTGCGCTGCTGATAAGGCAAGAGCGCCTTGCGGCGCTCGATGCGATCCAGCACGGCGTCCGTAGACAGACGCCGGGCCTTGATCCATTCCTCTTTCGAGATAGGCCCGCTCATTTCGTCACTCCAAGGAATTGATCGAGGATCTCGCGTGCGCCTTGTTCGGTGATGCCCTTGCTCTTGACGACAGCGGAAATGGCCTGTTTTGCCCGTTCGGCGAGATCGGCCTCGACTTTCTGGCGGCGGGCGGTCGAAACGCCCTGCGCTCTCGATGCGGAAAACAGGGCATCGGCAAGCGCCTTTGCGCCCTTCGGATCAAATCCAGCTTCCCCGCCGGCCGTCACTAGTTCGAAGACCAGCGTCTTGATCGCCTCGGAAGCGATCAGGGTGAGATCGTCGGAGGCGGCGGCATCGAACTTGCCGGCGAGCGTGGTGGCAATCTCGCGGGTCTGGTTGAGGCGCTGCGTCAGCGTTGCAAGACGGATTGAATACCGGTTGAAAGCCGAAAACGAGGGAATGGTGAAGTCCAACTCGCCGCGATATTCGCGATGCACGCCCTCAAGCTTGCTGACGAAATCCTGATAGATTTCAGTCTGCGTTCTTTCTCGCTTCTGCAGCTCCTCGGCCGCCCATGCGACGGCGTCGGCGCAGGCGTCGGGCAGCAGCTCGATTCCGGACAGGCGACCGCGTCCCATCATCACACCGCCGGCGAAGGACGCTTCACGCCTTCGAGGATGGCCCGGCGCTCGACGTGGTCGATACCGAGGCGGGTGATTTCAGCTATGAGGACGGTTCCGGCTTCGGTGTTGCGGACAGCACCAATGTCCGCCAGATAGCGGAGCTGCTGGCGAATCCATTCCCGCGATCGGCGATGGGCGAAAGTTTCGAGCACCGTTGACAGGATGCTCTCGTTAAGGCGGCCATCAGGCTGGTCGTTCAATGCCCGCAAAATGACGAGGCGAGCATCAACGGTGAGATGCTGGTTATAGTCGCTCATGCTGCCGCATTACCTTTCAGTAAAAAGTCCTCGACGCGATTGACGGTGCGCGCCACGCCGATCTGGCTTTCCTCCATCCGCCCGATTTTGCCGCTTAGCTCGGAGATCGACAGACGCATTTCCATGACGGCTTTCGCGTCAGGCAGATGCTTCATGTCGCTTTCGAGGGCTTGCGTTCGCTGGGCGATCGCGGTGATTGCCGCCATCATCGTCTTCTTTTCTTCAGCGTCCTGACGGCGAAACTCGGCCAGATCGCTGGCGGTCTTCTTCGCGCCGGAAGTCAGCCACAGCCAGATGGTTGCTCCGACCGAAATCACGAGCGACACCAGCCCGAGCCAAGACCGTACGTTTTCCATGTCCATCACCGGTACCTTTGTTTCTGTTCGTGTTTGGTCTGGCACCGGATGCACCGGGTGGCGGACGGAAGGGCGAGACGGCGCTCGCGGGGAATATCGTTCGGGCAGTCTTCGCACTGGCTGGTACCGACACTGCGCAACGAGAGGGAGGCAGCGGCGATGCCTGCCTCCCGTTCCTGCTCGGCCCGCATGTCGGCCTGTTCGAAAGCAGCATTTCCACCGAAGTTCATGGGGTGCGCTTCCAAGTCTTGACCGCTTCCACCGCCTGCTTTCCGAACTCCTTCAGCGTATGGCCGCCCATGTAGAGGGAGATGAACCAGCCGGTCAGCGTCATCAGCGTGGTGTTGTCGATCGGCTCGATGTGAATGCCGAAGACGCGCAGAGCCGGAAAAAGCAGGAAGGCGCAAATCCAGAGAAACGCCAGCAGATACATCCAGCCCCAGCGCCAAGCGCTCTGCCAGAAGCCCTCAGCCTGCTCGGCCTGGAGAAGTGCAAACTGCCCCTGAAGGCCCTTTTCATAGAGGGCGATCAATTCCGGCATATTGGCATTGACGTCGATGACGGCATCGCCGAGTTCGGCCTGATCAACGGTCGGCAACGCTTCTGGCTCGACGCCGAGGCGCTCGGCAACCTGATCAACCACGGTGCCGGCGAGCGTCCCGGCAAGCCCGCCGACATGCTTCTCCAGCACGCCCTTGATGATGGGAGCGCCGACTTTCGTGGCGGCCGCGATGAGAATGGAGGTGATGGCTGCGCTCATGTCAGAAGCTCCGCAGCCAGCTCGCAAGACGCGGGGCCTTGGCTGCAATGCGCACGGCAAGGATGTCCCGGTACTGGTACGCCTGCCATGCGAGATAGGCGACGGCGATCACAGCGATGCCGCCACCGATCCACGAGGCGAGATGATCCGGCAGAACGGAGGTCGGATCGGCCGGCGCTGGCGTGGTCACCGTGCTGACAGCCTGATCGCCGGCTGCGACGGTGGTGCTGGCAGCGGTCGTTACCGTGCCATTCTTTGCCTTGCGGCGGGCGTCTAGTTCGCGCTGCAGGGTTGACAGCGTGGCCCGGCCGATCCTGCCATCAATGGTGAGGTCATAGGCCTTCTGGAAGGTCTCGACTGCCGATCGCAGAATTTTGCCCGTGGCGAGGCCAGCATCAAAGCCGATGCTGGTGAAACCCTTCCTGATGTCCTCGATTTCCGAGGGCGTGACCGAAACCACAAAGGTCGCAAATCGCGTGGTCTCGGAGGTGGGCGTCAGGCCGACGACATTGATGTCGGCGGGATACTTGCCAAGCAGCAGAATGTCTGCCTCTTCGGCACGGCGGCGCTCAAGGCCGCGCAGTACCTTGCCGCCGGCCTTCTTCCAGAGGCCGAGCCGCTGGCGCGTTTCGGCAGGTTTTCCGGCAAGGTAGGATTTCACCCAAGACGCCTTGAGGATCGCGCCGGTATTCCAGTCGAAAGAAACGCCGGCGTCGATTGCGTGCTGGCTGGCGCTCGCACCGAGCGCTTTGACGACACGCGGCATATAGTTTCGTTCAACGGCAAGATCGAAAAGCCGATCGTTTTCCGCCTCGGTAATGACCATGCCGGCTTTCGGCACGATAACACCAGAGTCTGCGGTCAGGCCGGCACCGATCGTCCATTTGCCGACAGCATCACGATAGGCCTTCCTGACCACGCCTTCGCGGGTGTAGGTAAATCTCCGCCCTCTCGGGCTGACGTTTCGAGGCATGAAAAAAGCTCCAGACGCGGATTGCGAACTGGAGCGACTATGCGTTTTTCAGGTTGAGCGCCGGGGCTGACAGGTGTCAGCCGAACCTAGAAGAGACTACCTTGGCCGTCATCTTCCTCTGCTTTCATGCGCCAAATCGTCCTTTCATGCAAGCCCGCAAGGCGTGCGGCCTCTCTGGCGCTCTTGCCTTCAGCGAGCGCCTGACGCGCTTTTCGCCGGGCATTCCTCATCACTGAAACGGGTCCGAGAGGAATGACCTCTTTGCTGATGCCTTTTAAACGGCCTTCAGCATCAAGGGTTGCAAGACCACGGCAAATCCGATCGGCGGTCTCAAGACCAACTAATGCCGTCAGCCAGTGATCCGGCTCGGCGCGGGGCGGAATGGAGACGCGGGTGCCGCCATGGCTTTGTGCGATTTCAAGGGCGACGGATGCGCCGGCGATATCGGCGATGTCACCGAGGATGCCCGGAAGCGTGCTCATGTCGAGTCACCGTCCTTGGTCCTCAGGTCGCGGGAATGCCATTCGCGACGAAGGACAGTCGTGACCGTATTGCCCTGAAGCACCAATTTGACGCCTTCCACCGTCACGCCGCTCGCGCCAGCCTTGACGCCGTTAGCAGCAAGCGCGGCAATGTGGTTGCGGAAATGAAGAACGTCCAGACCGTGTGCCCGCTCAAGATAACGGATGATCGCACGGTCGGTGACGATGATTTCCGAGGATGTTGCTGCGATGTCATCGGCCATGATTGATCCTGTTCGAAATTCTGAGTTGTTCTTCGGTCAGCGCCTTGAGCCGCACTTCCAGCTCGATACGTTTGTGTGAAAATCTCGGGAGCTTGGCGGCGCGTGCCGCCAGTTCGTCTCGTTTCGTCTGAAGGACGTCTATCTCCCGCTGCTCCGGCCAGCCGAAGAGCGGCATGACGGTTATGGGAGAGACGTCCCGGTTCATGGCGTCGGTGCCTCCGGTTGCCAGCGGATGAGGACGCCGGTGAACTTGGAGACACCGGGATGATTGGCGATCCAGAACCGGCCCATCGTCTCCCGCGCTGTCCGGCCGTAGAGTTTGGCCGGATAGCTGTTGCCGAGCAGCTCGGGCGCAAAGCCGTCACGGCGAGCGAACGCCTCGACCTCGACACGGTGCAGATGCACGCCGTCGATGACGATGCTGGCGATCAGCTCGTTGATGAGGTCGCTCACCACGATCTCGATCGGAACGACATGCGTGCAGACCGGATCGGCGATGATCTTGCGGCAATATTGAGTGCGCAAACCTTCGTAGAGCTGGACGCGCTCGCCCGGCCGAGCATGGCGGTCCCGATTGCCGCGCACCGTCTGCCGCTTGTGGCCGCTCTCGATCTGCGGGCTGAAGAACTTCTTGAAACCGTAGGCGACCATCACGCGCTCGCCTTTGTCTTCGGCGCACGGCGGCCACGGATAAGCTTGCCGTAGTAATCCATGACCGTGATCCACTCTTTGTCGGTCACGTTCCGATAGGTGATTTCCTGATCGAGAATGCCGGTGACCGAAGGCCAGAAGCCATCGCAGAGCATGGATTTCAGCATGGCGTGCTGCGCGATCGCGATCTTGTAACCGTATCGCATGGTGTAGGCTTCGCAGGGCTTGCGATCAGCCCAAACCACACCGGCCTCGCGGGCGATCCAGCTTTTCAGAGCTTCGACAACCGCCCTGGCATCGTCGGCATTGTTGACCCACCGGCCGCTGTCGAGACCGGTCTGGCGCTTGACGAACGCCTCCAGCGCCCGGTCTTCGCGGTCCTCAACAATGCCGAGATTGTAGGCCGCGATCCAAAGCGACTGCATCTTGGGTGCATAGCGGCCGTCGAGGCGACGGCGACCATTGCGGCGCACAGCAACCGGCTTGTAGCCGAGGCGGCGCAGTTCCTTCATGACGGCGTCTTGCTGCGGGGCCGTCATCAGCGAGAGGCGCGACTGTCCTGTCACGCGAGAGTAGATCTCGCGCTGCGCGTCTTCCTCAGTGATCCCGAGCTGGCGGAAACCGCCGAAAATTGCACGTTGAATGCTCATGCTGCTTCTCCAAATTTTCCGGTTTCATCACCCCACACCGTCCAGCCCTTGCGGTTGGTCCGGCTGAAAAGCTCAAGCCGCCGAGCGTTCGGCATCAGCTTTTCGGCCTGCCGGTAACCTTCCTCGGGTTTCACAGAATGACCGCGAGCCAGCCCTCGAAAAGATGATCGAACCGACTTGGTCGTTTTCGGCTCGCCGCGCGTGCCAATAAGGATTGGTTCATTCGATGAGCGGAAAATGTATCCGCCCCCGAAGGACTGCTTGCCGTGTCGGGTTATCTTTTCCCAAGAGCCAGCAGTCGCAAATTCGAAGCCCCACGCCTTCAGAACTTCCAAGCCCTGCGGCAGCATCGGGTTGGTGGCGTAGAGCCAGAGAAGGCAGTTCTCCGATGCCAGATCGAGAACGGGCATGGCCTTGATTTCGTCCAGCGGCATGCACTTGTAATGAGCCTGCGCGGACTTGCCTTCGCCCTTCTCGGATCGCAGCTTGTAGAGCCACGGCGGGTCAGCCATGATCAGGTCGAATGAGAACGGCGGGAGGTCGCCGAACGGCCAGAGTTCCGGGAACAATCTCACTGGATAGACCCTCCGCCGTAGGGGCGGTCACCGTTCTCGCGGGCGTAGTGAACCGTCTCCTGAAGGGTGTTCGCCCAAAACTGTGCATTGCCAACAGGATCGGCCGACTGGCTAATCGCATGCGAAATGATGGACACCATGGCGGTCAGAACATTGTCGGCGCTGTGGGGCTGAATGACCGCGATGATTTTAAGCGCGATCGCCCCCTGCTCATCTGAAAGGGGGTGGTTCTCAATTTCGGTCATCGGTCGGCTCCCATGAGATCGCAAATGACAAGAAGAAGGATGAAGCTCGCAAACAGAAGCACCGTCATTGCCGCGCTCCTCCGATGATGATCGTCTCGACAGGCGCCATCGGCCGCGTGGCGGCCTGAGCGAGCGCGAGCGAAACAGCGCGATCGAGCTGGTCACGGAACATCTTGCGGTGACGACGATCGGGTATTGAGGCCAGAACCTCCGCGATATTGGTGGCAAGCGCGCCACCAACCGCATTCAGGATCGGGACCTCGAACTGTTCGCCAGTCTCAATAATGGCCTTGTGGATCGCATCGGCGAGAACTTGTGACTGGCGGGCCTCCTCGGCCTTTGCCTTGGCGAGAGGGTCATTCATGGTTGTCACCGTGATAGCTGATCTGTTTCAGGGGAGCCGGAAGCGCCAACTGGGGCGCATCCGTCTTTTTGGCGGGTGCTTTGTGAATTGCTTTTGCGGCCTTCTGTTCGGCCTCGATCTCATCGAGCTGGTTGAGGATGCTGGCCATCTGGTAGCGATCGGCCGTCTCGATCTCGATCTTGATCGTGGACTTTCCGCCCTTGGTAGCGGCGGAGAAGGATTTCACGGTTGCGTCGGAGAAGTAGATGCTGGTCACGCCGTACCGCCTTTCGCCGGCGTCAGACTACGCAACACCATGGCCTCGATGTCGGTAAGCGGCACGCTGGCACCTGCAACACTGGTGAGTTCTGCGACGAACCACATCCGGACGTCGTCATCAAGCGCCGCCAGCAGCGCTTTCTCCGGGTTGGCGATGACGAGGCCTTTCAGGTGCATCTCAAGCGTGACAAGCTTCGTGTCAGCGATTGCCGCCGCTATTGAACCGTCTTGTTCCAAAGGAACTAGCGCGGCAACCGCCCGATAGCCTGCAGCATTGTTCAGCACCATGACGATGTTGGCGCAAAGCAGCGCCACGGTATTGTCAGGCATAGAGCCGGAGGAATCGATGGTGAGAAGCTCATCACCATCCGCATCTAACAGGACTCCCATATCTCGCTGGGAGCATGTCAGGGGGAACGAAACTCCCAATTCGGACATGGCCTGAATGAATGCTTCAGCCGTGACTGGATTTTCTACGCGAATGTTTTCCACCGCTCCGCCCTCACGCTTTCGCCAGATCAATGGTGATGGCCTGCCAGTCGGCCTCAAGGCTGTCGCGCTTGTAGAAGCGGACATACTCCTTGGAACCGGTCACTCGGATGGCGTCACGGATGGCTTCCATGGCCTTCTTCCAGCGGGTGTCCTCGATCTCCAGCTTGAGCAGCATG
>NZ_LT009718.1:1933461-2156569 GCF_900013495.1 Agrobacterium genomosp. 2 str. CFBP 5494 | reverse complement strand
CCGCGTTGGCGCTGGCGGTGCTGAAGGGGCGGCGCTGCCAACCGAGGCAGACATCCCGGCCGATCTCCTGCAGGACCGGGCAGCGCACGGTCTCGGACATGAGCGCGCCGCGAACGAGCTGCTCGATCCGGCCGACATCGCCGGGATAGCTGTTCGAAAGGAGCTGGCTGACGGTCGAACCGGCATAGCCGATGCGTTTTCCGACCAGCGTCTGGTTTTCGGCGTTGCAGGCCTCTGCCAGAGCGATAATCCATTCCGGAGGCTGCTCGCCCCATGCGGCGCGGGCCTTTTCCAGATTGTCGGGTTTGGGCTTTGTCGGGGTCATGGCTGGACCTCGACAGTCTCCGGCTCGCCGAAAATCTTCTCGGCGTTTGGGTCATAGATGCACTCGGTTTTGAGGAGCTTCGGCGCGATCGGGCCGGTGTTGCGAACAAGCCGCCAGATCGTTGGCTCCAGTCGGGTTCCCTTCTGCAGAACGGTCAGGTACCCGGCCCGGAGCAGGCAGGAAATGTAAAGCCGGGCCGAACGCTGTGCGACCGTCAGCGAATCCGTCGAGGCATGCACCGAAATGTCGATGAGCTTGAAGCCATTCCTGAAGAACGGCGAGCGCATGGCGTTCCAGAGCGCCTGCCGAGCCGTCATCGGATCGGCGATCAATGTACCGTCTCGCTTGAACACGGGCGTGGCCGACTGTCGAGCTACGATGCGGAACAAGGCCATGCCACGCGGGTTCTGGTCACCGGTGCGGGTGATGAGTTCGGCCTTTTCGCACATGGCGAGGAAGGTCGAAATTTGCTCCCGGCCGCGATTGTTGGACAGGTCGAAGATATCGTCCACGCTGAAGGGCTGGTTGCGCATGTCGGCGTCCATCATCAGCTTCCAGTAATGATCCTGACCGGTCAGCACGCGCTGGCCCTTGGCGACGGAAATCTTGAGTGCGATCGGAGTAACCCGCATTATGCTGCCTCCTTTCTGGAAGGCAGGCGCGAGCGCGAGAACAGGCCGTTACCGCCCTCGTAAGCTGCGAGGTCGATGGAGCTAAGGCCCATCCTCGCGGCCGCCTCGGCAATGTTATGCAGAGAGTTGCCGACGCGACGGACACGGCCTTCGCCCTCGGTTCTGGCCTTTTCGAGCAGGTCATCCGCAATCGACAGCTTCGGATAGAATGTCCGCGCCAACGTGCGGGCATCTTCCATGTCGCAGGGATGGGCATATTTCGTATCGAGGACGAGATCGCGGAAGCGGTCGCCGACATGTTCCAGTTTCTTCGGGAACAGCTCCTCGCCGATCAGCATCACCGGCACGCCGCTGGCCTTGGCAATGCCGCGCACCAGCTCGATCAGGTTCTTTTTGATGAGCAGATCGCCTTCATCAATGATGAGCGGGCGGCGCGGATCGCGGCAAAGAAGGCCGATGACCTCGTCTTCCATGTCGGACAGCGTGCCGCGTGGCTGGTAGACGCCGAGTTCGGAGAGGATCGAGCGCAGCAGCTTGGCGCGGGTCCATGTGTCGCGCACTTCGACATAGGCTGCGCCGGTCTTGTTCTGGCAATAGAGCGCCGCTACGCTTTTGCCATAACCGGAATAACCGGCGAGAACGCCGAGGTTTGGTTGCAGGGGATGACGGTTCTGCAGCGACCGGACAAGAGTGAGCGCCGTAGTGACGTTCTTGATCGGTGCCGTGTCGCCATTGACTTTCATCGGTTGTGTCGTCATTTTGATCCTCGTAATTATTGCAATGCAGAGGGGGCGATGGCAGTCGGCCCCTTTTTCTTGACCTAGCCGCGTAGTGCGGCGTCGATCCCGAAATCCTCGAAAATGTCCCGGCGCGTCTGGTAATCGGCGCTGGCCTTGTAGCGGGCGAGCTTGCCCGCCGTGGCGTCATCGATGACGACACCGGAGGCGATCTGCGCCTCTACGGCCTGCGCCCACTTGAACATGCGGGCGCTGTCGGAAAGTGCCGCGTCCGGGTCCAGATGAATGACGGTGGAATTGCCCTTCAGCTCGGCCTCGCGGACGATGGCAGCGTGGATTTCCGCCGCCTTCTCATTGAGCGTGGCAGGCTGCGGCACCTTCGGCGCGGTCATGGCCTCCAGTGCGGCGGCAATGGCGGGCGTGCTGTGCTGCTGTTCGCGCTTGGGCAACTGGATGACGTTGGCGGTACCGGCTTCGCGCTCTGCCTTTTCTTTTTTGGCAAGGCGGATGGTGCGCTCGATACCGGACGGTCCCTTCTTCAGTTCGCGGATATCGGCCTTGATCTCGCGTTCCTTTTCGCGGATCAGTTCGGCGGCAATCTGTTTTTGCGCCTTGACGTAAGCCTGTGGATTGACCTCAGAGAGTTCCGGGCAGATGGCGACATCGAGATACCGGCCGGTTTCGCCGTCAAAGACGTACATCTTGCCCATGTCGAGCGGATCGAGGCGGCAAAACACATCCGTTCCGACCATGATGGAACCGGCGAGATAGAAGAAGCCATCGTTCTGAATGCCGCGCTTCTGCATGACACGGTGGCCATTCTTGCCAGCGACAGGCATCAACAGGGCATCCAGTGCGCGCTCATCAACGCGGTTGATCTTCGCCAGAGAAGCGGCTGCGACCTCGTTGGGTGTACGGTCTTTCAGGCCGCCGTGTTCACGCTCGTGATAGACATATTCCAGCCAGTCATCGATATGGCGCTGGAGCTGCTCGGCGGTCAGAGCGACTTCGAACAGGTCTTTTTCGTCTGCACCAAGGCGTTCTGCGAAAGACTTGCGACCCTCAATCGCTTTCCGATCGGCGACGGAATGGCCGATGTAACCGGGCAACTGCGGGCATACCTCATGCTGGAACGTCTTGATGACGCGCTCGACATGGCCTTTCTGCTCGGGCGAATAGGCGTCGGAAACATCCGGCTCGATACCGAGATCGGCGAAGAGACGCTTGATCGAAACTGCAACGAAATCGCTTCCGTTGTCGGTCTTGATGACCTTGGCCACACCCCATTTGAGAATGGCTTTGCGCATCATCAGGCCAACGGCAGAAGCACGCGGCGTTTTGGAAAGAGTGATGACCAGCCTGCGCGTGGCGATGTCGATGCAGGCATACAAGGAATGGCGGCCGTCGATGCAGAGCGCATCGACCGGAGAGGCGTCGATCATCCAGAGCGCGTTCGGGTCGGTAATGTGGCGGAAGGTGCCGGTACCGGAAATCTTCATGTGCGACCGGAACTTGTCCGGGTCGGTGATCTTGGTCAGGACTACCTTTTCCGAAGACTTCAGCTGCGCGATGAAATGCTGGAAGGTACGCTCCGGCGGCAATGGCTTCAGTTCGCCGTTGCGGTCGATCAGCTCCGCGCCAAAATGATCCTTGCAATAGCCTCGGATTACATCGGCCGACAGCGCCGGGTTTTTGGCGATCCATGCCAGCACAAAGGCGCGGACCTCACCGGCGTTCGCGGTGTCGAGCAAGCCCTTGCCCTTGCGCGCCTCGGAGCGATCCACCGCAAGCTTGTCTTTTGCACCGGCCTGTTTGGCCGAGCGCCACCGGAAAACCGAACGCTGCGAAATCTGCGGAAGGATGTCCTTCACCCAAGCATCCGCTTGGATCATGTTCATGTTCCACCGGTCGCAGAAGATGAACATGGAGGCCTGAACTGAGATTGAAAGGCCCTTTGAGAAGGTCTCAAAGGCGGCGACAACAGCCAAGCGGGCATCGCGTTCGCGCCGGGCGCGATCGGTCAACGATGCCGAGGCAGCGGGTTCTGGCTCGGGTCGTTGGTCCACCGGCTCGCTGCCGACAACCATGTAGCGCTGCACATAGGTGACCTGGGCGAGCGTCGGGAATAACCGATAGTGATACTCCAGACCGCCGCCATAGCCAGCATGGTTGCGCGTCAATGAGGGAACGTCGTTCCAACCCTCGCGTTTCGCGAAACGGATTACGGCGCTCTTTGTGGTGGGCAGGCCGGGCAAGGCTTCCTCCGCGATCTCACGCGCGGTTAGCCATTCCTTCAGGTGGCGCTTTTCGGAGGCAAAAGGGATAGTGTTCAACGCATTGCCCTCACGATAAGGACGAGCGTCGTGGCGACCTGCGAGAAATAGATCATTCCGAGGATGAAACAGAGGATGGCCCACAGGGCGGAAACGTCTTTTACGATCTGGCTTTTCGCGACACGGCAGACGAGCTGCAGGAATGGCGCGATGCTGCTGGCTATATTCATCGGCGTGCTCTCTTCCTTACGGCGCGAGCTGCTCTCAGCGCCTCCATTTCCTTGATGTGATCCTCAAGAAGCTGGTCCTCGATCATCTCGGCGTATTCGTCCTCGATGACGGTCAGGCCGAACTCGCCCGGCACGAAACCGAGCAGCTCCTTGGCTTTGGTGGCGTGGACAAGCGCGATGAAGGCATCGAGCGGAATGCGGTGTTCGCCACTTCCTTCCGACGCCCACTTGTCGAGCATCGCGCTTGAGATCGTGCGGCCGAGGTACTTGCTCATTGCGCTGGCGATCTCTGACCGCTGAAACCCGTCATCGCGGGCATCGCGCAGGGCGCGAGCGATGAGGCGGGAAATGCGGTTATCGAGTGGGCCGCGACCGGTCACGCCTTCCTCGTAGCGGATCGCCACCTGCGGCGGCGTCCACTCGAAGAGGTCTTTCGTGAGAGGGTCGCGGCGTTTGCTCATCGGCGAGCAGCCTTCCGCTCGGCAAGCCAACGCATGACGGAAGCTTCGTTCAGGGCGAAGAACGCGTCCTGTTCATTGGGCTTTAGCCGTGTGAAGCGGTCGTTGAGCTTTTCCCACGCGGCCAGCGGATTGGCGCGGGGAACTTGGTCAATGATGGCAATGGCGTCGGCGTAGTTCGTCGCCTCGCCGGAAATGAGCAGCTCCACGATACGAGCGGCGCGCTCGTAAGGCTGGCCAGCGATATCCAGAAGGGTCTGTTGGTTGTCTGCCAAGCCCTCATCAAGCGCGATACGGTCCCGCAGTTCAGCCGGGATACTGGCAATCTTGAGAGCGTTGAAAACATTGCGGCGGCTGATCTTGAGGAAGCGCTGTGCTGCCTCGCTGAAGGTGCCGGAGAACGCGGCGGCGGTCTCGATTGTCTCGTCATCGGAGTTTAGTGCAGAGTTTGCACTTAATTCCTGCTTTGGCTTCGGGCCGCGCCGGACCGGGTTTGCAGCCCGCCAGATTGCACACCAGTCGGCAACGTCGACACTATGCTCCAGCGCCGTCAGTTCGTGGCGATAGAGGGTTTCGGAAATCTCGGTCAGGCGGATTTGAGCGTCGTTCGCGAATTCGTCTGATTGGCGAACGATGGCGGATATTTCGATACCGAGCGATGTGGCTGCGGCAAGGCGCTTGGCACCGAAGACGAGGCGATATCGCCCCTCGGTACCGGCGATAACTTCGACCGGAACGCGCTGCCCGATCTGTTGGAAGCTTTCGGCCAACGCCTGAATGGCGTCAGGGGAGACTCTTTTCGCGTCGGAGGGGACGTCGATGAGTTTGGGAGACAGAAGTTCAATCTGCATGTGGCACTCTGGATTGTCAGGAAAGGTTGCGCGGCCTGACGAAAACATCAGGCGGCGCTCTGCGCGCCGTCAGGCTTCGACGACTTTTTTGCTCTGGTGTTGCCGCTCTTCTTGCTGCTACTGTCATCGCGGTCGTGACGACCAAGCGTGTAGCTGTCGGGAAACATCTCGCGGAAAGGCACGCCCAGTGCGTTGGCAAGAGCCTCGGCACCGGGACGGCTGGCCCCGATCAAACCTGCACGGCAAGCGCTCGCATAAAGGCCAGCATCGAGAGCGATTCCGGTCAGGGTTTTATTCTGACGTAACAGTTCCTCTTTGATGGTCGTGCGAGTCCACGTTTTTGTGGGCGTCATGATTGCTCCCTGTTTTTCTGACCTTCGGCAAAAGGTTGGTTTGGTTGGGGGTTGGCGTTCAAACTTTGTTGCAACGGGATATTCGCGTAATTACGTGAAAATGTCAATCAAACTCTCGCTATTGCGCGGGTCACAGTTTTGAAATTCACGTAATTCCGAAAATCCCATGGAAGGCATTGAAAATGTTTGGGAAATTTCGGGGAAATGCGCGGTTTTCCAACCGTGTCGCTTGGTCACGGTTTGCGTTATGACGGGAGAAACGTTCTCGCAACGCCTTGAAATCGTGCTGGACGGCGAATCAATTCACGCTTTTTCAAAAAGGGCGAAAATCCCTGATTCTACCTTTCGCCAATATTTGGCTGGCACCATGCCCGGGCTGGAAAAGCTCATCTCGATTTGCGAGGCTGGGAATGTATCGTTGGATTGGCTGGCGACGGGGCGCGGGCGTATGCGGCCAGACAACGACAACGTTGCTGGAACGTTGATCGTCGCAGGAGAGCCGAACATCATCTCAGTTGACGGAAGACAGCACGATATAACACTGGTTCCGCGCCTTGACGTTCGCGCATCTGCCGGGCTTGGCTTGGTCGCATTTCAAGAGCAAGCTGTTGAAATAATAGCGTTTCAGTCTGAGTGGCTTAGGTCGATCGGCGTTGCGCCGTCATTTGCCCGCATCATCACAGCGCGAGGCGATAGCATGGAGCCGACGATCCGCGACGGCGATGTTCTTTTGATAGACACGTCCGTGACCGAAGTGCGCGATAACGGCATCTATTGTGTGGTTTACGGGAATATGCTGCTGGTTAAGCGCGTTCATCCGAGAATGAACGGCTCCCTGCAGTTGATCAGCGACAATGCGGTGTATCCGCCAGAGGAGGTCACCTCCGCCGAGGTGCCGGGGCTGTCTATCGCCGGTCGGGTGATGTGGTATAGCCGGTCACTGTGAGAGCCAGCGGCCGGGCGTGCTGATTCCGTTCCGGCCGCGTTGCCTGCCATTTGTTCTTGCGGGCGAATTTTCTTAGAAGGCCCTTTAAGACGTTCTCTATGGTGTCGTATGTCCCGAGAAAATAAGGCCTCTAACCGCAGGGTCCCGGATTTTCCCAGATATTCCCGGTTAAAGCCTCCTCCTGCCATCTGGTGTTGCGGGTTACATTAGTCCGGCATGACGGAGGACAGGTTTTTGCTCTGAGACAAGTCCTGTCGCGCTCGGGACCTTCAACTCCGCCTTCAATGGGCGGCCTTGCCTGCCTGGCTCGCCATTGCCATGCGCGAAGCACTGATCAGCAGCTTGCGCTCGGCGCGCTCCTGCTGCGGGGTGCGATTGTAGATTTCGCGATAACACTTCGAGAAATGCGACGCTGACACGAACCCGCAGGCGACGGCGACTTCCACCACCGGCATGGCCGATTGCACCAGCAGGTGACGGGCGCGGTCAAGGCGGATTTCAAGGTAATAGCGGGCGGGCGAGCGGCCCATTTCCTGGCGGAAGAGGCGTTCCACCTGCCGGCGCGACAGATCGGCGGCGTCGGCGATATCGAGCAGCGACAGCGGCTCGGCAAGATTGCCTTCCATCAATTCGATGATCGACAGAACCTTGCTGTTCTGCACGCCAAGGCGGGCGCGCAGCGGCAGGCGCTGACGGTCGTTGGGGCTGCGCACGCGGTCGGTCAATTGCTGTTCGCAGACGCGGTTGACGAGGTTCTCGCCGAAATCCTGGCCGATCAGGCTCAGCATCATGTCAAGCGAGGCCGTGCCGCCGGCGCAGGTATAGATGTTGCTGTCGACTTCGAAGAGATCTGCGTAGACTTCCACCTGCGGGAAGGCTTCGGAAAAGCCGGGCAGGTTTTCCCAGTGGATCGCGCAACGTTTGCCGTTGAGGAGGCCAGCCTGCGCAAGGATATGGGCGGCGGTACAGAGGCTGCCGATGGCGATACCGCGATTATAGGCTTCGCGCAGCCAGGCGTTGACCGATTTGTTGATGTGTTGATCCACATCGATGCCCGAACAGATGATTGCCATTTCCGGGCGGTTTTCGCCGCTGACATAACGCCGCTCATCTGCAAGACAGGTATCGGCCTCAAGACAGATGCCGCTCGATGACATGACCTTCTGGCCATCGAGCGAGGCGATGCGCCATTCATAGGCCTGGTAGCCCAACATTCGGTTGGCGATGCGAAGCGTTTCAACCGCTGCGGCGAAGGGCAGCATGGTAAATTGCGGAATGAGAAAAAAGACGATTGAGCGCTTCTTCTGGGAGTTTCTGCTCATTTGCCCGTGCTCCGTTGCGAATACGCAATTCCTCCCTTGGAATTGGTCTTCTGGATGTCCTGTATGCGACATCTTTAACGAAAAATACGCCGTGGAATCGGGGCTGTCAAAAAATAGCTTTTGAAATATGCAAATTTTGCGACAAGCCTTTTTAAAGGGCGTCGCGTCGCATGTAAAACAGGCAGGCCAATTTACGCCCGGGGGCCGCCATTTACCCGCAGAGGGCGATGGCTCGCGGGCGTAAGAAAGGCTGCGAGCCATCGGCCGGCGGTCATTTGCGAATGACGCTTCTGCCGTAGTTGTCGGTTGTGGGCCATCCGATATCCTTCAATGTTTCAGGCGGGAGCGCTTCCAGCGCGCGGAGCATCCTCGCACGGCGCCATGACGCATAATGGGAGGCGATATTGCCTGACAGGCGCTGCAGCCAACCGGCGGATGACGGGCGATGCGGGGAGCGGTTCGCCGCGGGCAGGTAGTGTATCATGGTCATGTCTTCATCCTTTCCTGAACCACGATTGATGTGAGGATGGTGCGCCGTTGTTGACATTCAATCAAACGAAATGATATCCATCTATAAATCAAAATATTTGAAGGTGCGTGCCATGACCGTGACTTTCCGCCAACCGCTGCCGTTGCTGGATAACGACATATTGAGGACCTTCGTCGCCATTGCGGAAACGGGAAACTTCTCGACCGCCGCCGAAGTCGTGTTCAGAACACCATCGGCCGTTTCGATGCAGATCAAGAAGCTAGAAGAGCAGCTGAAAACGACGCTGTTCCTGCGCGATGCGCGTTCGGTGACATTGACGGCGCATGGGGAGACGCTTCTGACTTATGCGCGCCGCATGATTGCCTTGTCCAACGAGGCCGTGTCGCGTTTCGTCATGCCCGAATTGTCCGGTGTGGTGCGTCTCGGCGCACCGGAGGATATTGGCGAGCGCGGGCTGCTGCCGGGCATTCTCAAGCGTTTCGCCGAGGCTTTCCCCGGCATCATGATCGACGTCACAATCGATGCCAGCTCCAATCTCTATAAGCGGATGGACGAGCAGCGTCTTGATCTCGCCCTCGTCAACTGTGCTTCACATCCGCTGAGGGATACCGGCGAGGTGCTGATGCGCGAACGGCTCGTCTGGGCGGGTGCGAAATGCGGCACGGCCTATCTGCGCGATCCGTTGCCGATCTCGATATGGGAAGAGGGCTGCATCTGGCGTTCGGAGGCGATTCATTCGCTGGAAAAACGTGGGCGCAATTTCCGCGTGGCCTATCTCAGCGGCCACACGATGGCACAGCGTGCGGCGATTGCCGCAGATCTCGCCATCGCGCCGCTGCCACGATCCTATGTGCTGAACGACATGGTCATTCTGGGCGAGAAGGAAGGCCTGCCGGAACTCGGCTATTTCGATATCCGGCTGATTATGGGCGACAAGGCGTCGCGGCCGGTGCTCGCAGTGGCGGAAAGCATTCGCAATGCATTCGTCGAGGTCGCGAAGGCGGCATGAGGCGAAGGAACGCGTCACGGCCATCATGCGCCGTCGACGCGCCGCTTAGATCGCCACCGAACCCGTGGCTGCGGCGTGATCCGCGTTTTCGGTCCGCCAGCTGCCACGACTGACCAGCCAGTCTGACGACGCCTGCAGCCCGCCGAAGGGAAAGACATGGATCTGCCGGATCGGTCCTTGCGGATTGTCCCGCCAGTGCCGTTCGATCGGCCCGACGATGCTTTCCGGTGAATGGCCCCTGGCAAGCGTGGTCAGGGAAAGCGCGTTTTTCTTGAGATAGGCAATGGAATTGCCGACACCGCAGAGCGCGGCGTATTTCAGGAGCGTGGTGATCTTGGCCGGGCCGGAAACGCCGATATGCACCGGCAGATCGATACCGGATGCGGCAAGCCCCTCTGCCCAGGCGATGAAGCGGGCGGAATCAAAACCGAACTGGGTGACGATGCGCATGGCGGCGTCGGTTCTTTCGCCAAAATCGCGTTTCAGCCGCAACGCGGCCGTCGCCGTTTCGTCGTTGAAATCGGGGCTGCCTTCCGGATGACCGGCAATTGCGATATGCCTGATGCCGCAACGGTCGAAAATGCCCGTGGAAAGCATGTCGATGGTAGACGTGAACGGGCCCTCTGGCTTCTCGACGCCACCGCCGACCGCCAGCACGTCGGTCACGCCGGCGTCGCCGGCAAGCCGCTTCACCTGTTCCTCGAAATCGATGCGAGAGGCGATACGGCGCGCCGCAAGGTGCGGAACGGGCTCATAACCGAGATCACGCAGATGCTTTGCGGCATCGACCAGCTTCACCTGCGAGGCGGCTCCGGTATCTGTCAGATAAACGCGCACGCCCTGCGGAAAAAGACCGGCAAGACTTGCCGGGCCAAGCACCTGCGCGGGTGAGGCCTCGATGGAGGCGGGGATGACGGAAGTGGCGGAGATATCGGGCAATGTGTGCATGATCCTTTTGATTATCATGCACCGTTTTTGAGGCCAAGTCTGTGCCTGTTGCGGCAAGACAGCCCTGCATCTGCGACGAAGCTTGAGCCGAGCGCGGTGCCGGCGGCGCTACCAGACCCGTTTCGTCAGACCGTTCCAGAGCCATGTCCAGATTGTTGGTGGAAAGCGGAGCACCGACTTTCCGGGCGAGGGCGGCTGCGGCGCAAGGCTGCCGGACAAGGCGTCTTCGATGGCATTGATGGCGATATCGACCGAGGCTGCTGTCAAGAGAAGGGGATAGGTGGCGATGGTGTCGGACGGTGAGGGTTTCAGCCGTTTTTCGTAAAGTGTGGCGCCGGTATCCACACCCTTGTCAACGAGATGCACGGTTGCGCCGAAATTGCCCCGGTCCTTTTCCACCAGCGCCCAGTATCCACCCATCTGGCCGCGATAGGCCGGGTTGATGCCGGCGTGAAAATTGATGATGGGGCAGTGCAGGTCCCTGAGCGTCGCCGGCGTCAGCAGACGGCAGGAAATGGTGAAGATGACAGCCGGTTTCAGGAGATTGGCGGCCTTGCGACATTCTTCATCGTTCAGCGAGGCGAAATGCGTGACTGGAATGGTGCCGCCCAGATCAGGCAGGAGACCATGCTCCGCAATGATCTCTTTGCTTCTTCGTACCGTGAAGCGTTTGCCGAGCCGCGATGCGACCATCGTCGCCAGCTGGCCCACTGCGACAATCCAGCCGAGGCGTCTTGCCCGGCGCTTGAGGATGGCCGATTTGCTTTCGGGCTGTTCCATGAACACATGGATGTCGGGAAATCGCGCTGCCAGCGCATTGATCATGACGTTAGGGTTCACGCCGCCCGCCGTCATCACCAGAAGCCGATTATTGATGTCAGTCATATCACCCACTGGATTTCTCAAGCCACGATCCACGCGCAGTTTCCCTCGCGAAGCTCAAAACCATGTTAATTTTCATCGACAGGATTTTTTGAAACGCCGCTGGAACCGAATTTTGGAACTCACGTTATTGTGACGCATATCACATCGGCGCTTGCCTCGGACGGCAAGTCATAGGGGAGTAGTTTCAAATGATCACACGCATTCTTTCGACCGTTTTCGTGGCTCTGCTGACCGTCGTGACGCTCAGCTCTTGCGGCAACACCATTCGCGGCATGGGCCGGGATACGGCGAACGCCGTGGATGCGACCCAGGATGCCGGCCGCAGCGTCGACCGCGCCGCCCGTCGCTGACGACATCTCCCCTTCTGAAAGTCCGGCGTCTCCCTGAAGCCAGGGTGACGCCTTTTCTTTGACCGAATTTCCCTGCGAATGTTCCCCTGAAGAGAATCACGGGGTGGGCATGAACAGATCGATGAAAAGACTGGCGAAGCTGCTGTTGCCGTTGCTGCTGCCATTTGCGGCCGAAGCGGACGGGCAGGTGGATTTCTGCAGAATCGTGGATCATGCGGGCGGCCGCTATACCGTCTGCAGTTTCGATCCGGCGAAAAGCACCATCCGGATTTACGACCGCGACCATGTCTCAGGACAGGGATATCGATCTTTCGCCGATCTATCCTCCGCGCTCTGGCGTCAGCACATGTTCAGTGTCTTCGCCATGAATGGCGGCATGTATCATTCCGATTATTCCCCGGTCGGGCTGTTTATCGAAAACGGCGTGGAACGTTCGCCACTCAGCACCCGCGGTGGCTGGGGCAATTTCCATCTTCTTCCGAATGGCGTGTTTTACCTGAAGGATCACAAGGCGGGCGTGCTGGCGACCGAAGCCTATCTGACGGCCGACCCGAAGCCCGATTTTGCCACCCAGTCCGGGCCGATGCTTGTTATCGACGGCGGACTGCATCCGCGTTTTCTGCCCGACAGCGACAGCTTGAAGCGCCGCAACGGCGTCGGAGTCTCTCGCGATGGCATGGTACATTTTGCCATTTCGGACAATACCGTGCGCTTTTACGATTTCGCCACGCTGTTCAGGGATGTGCTGGATTCACCGAATGCGCTCTATCTCGACGGCACCATTTCCAGCGTCGATATTCCCGCGATGAAGAGGCGAGATTCACTGTTCCCCATGGGGCCGATCATCGCCGTGGTCGACAGGGTGCCGGATTAGTCGAGCCGATCAGATCGGCGCCTTGGGATAGGCTTTTTCAAGGCCGGCGGAAGCCGTCAGCCCCTTGCGGAAGGCGAGATAAGCAGGATGCTGGCTTGCCTTCGCAATTTCCGCGAGGCGGATTTGCAGGCGGGCAGGGGCGTGGCCACCCAGCCATTCACCGGTGGCTTCAAGCTTCAGGCTATTAAGAAAACGGGCGCCGGCCTGCTGGTCGAGATAAAGGTTAAGGCCTGCCAGCAGGTTCTCGTCCTGCAGCGCGTTCTCCATCAGCAACGACACCCAGGCCTTATCCTCACTCGCAAGCGAGGTCAGTTTCGAAGCAACAGTTTCACGGTCGGGGAAAGAGGATGTCTGCATGTGGGACTCGCATCGTTGCTGTTTGACCATGGTCGATAAAGCAGCGGTCGCAGCCATTCAAGATGGGTTTCAGCGGAAGAATTGCGACCGCAACGTGCCCGCGTCCGCCGTTTTCAACAGGTGTTTGTATGAAACCTTTAAAAAACGGTTACACTTTAGCCTAAATTGCGGCGAGGCCAGAAATGGCACTGATTTCAGGATCGCGCTAACGCTTTGTTTTTTAACATACCTATGCAAGGCGCGAATGGCAGCCCGTCGAAAACGCCTTCATTTAGCCGCTTTTTGCATTTGCCTTCCGCGCCGGATTTTAATAAATGCTTCCTCCACGGGCCGGGTCTTGAAGATCCCCCGGAGAGTGAATAGCTGGAGTAATCATGGAAGAAACCGCTCAGAAATCCTGCTGGGGCGTCACGTTGCGCGCACTCGCAGGCTTTGCCGCTTTTCTCGCATTGACGTACATTTTTGGCAGCCCATAAGCATCTCTCCTGATTGACGGGTTTTGAAACGGCGCGGTTTTCCTCTGGAAACCGTGCTGTTTTCGTTTCCGGTAGGCCCATGTCGCAGCTGCAAAAGCCGGTGCCGCTCTTTTGTGGCGATAAGTTCCAGCTTTGGATATGATGTGACGGAATCCATTACGCAGGAAAAACTCAATGTTTCTTTCGGTCTTTGACGTCTTCAAGATCGGTATCGGTCCTTCCAGTTCGCATACGATGGGACCGATGACGGCGGCCAACCGCTTTCTGGCGCTGATCCTCAGCGACGAGTGGCCGCGCCCCGCCGGTGCCGCCGTTGCGCGCCTGAAGGTCAGCCTGCACGGGTCTCTCGCCTTCACCGGCATTGGTCATGGCACCGGCCGGGCAGTCATTCTCGGCCTGACCGGCGAGCGGCCGGACCTTGTCGATCCCGACGCGATGGACGCCATCATAGAGGCGGTGGAGAAGGCCGGTACGGTTACGCCGCCCGGCCATCCGACCTACGAGTTCAGGACGGCCGAAGATCTCGTCTTCGACAAGAAGAACCCGCTGCCGGGCCATGCGAACGGCATGACCTTCTCCGCTTTCGATAACCAGGGCAGGCTGCTGGTCAAGCGCATCTATTATTCCGTCGGCGGTGGCTTTGTCGTCACCGACACGGAACTGGAGGCGATCAAGCAGCGCGGCAAGACCATCGATAACGGCCCGCGCGTGCCCTATCCTTTCGCCACGGCGAAGGAAATGCTGGAAATGGCCGCGCGGTCCGGCCGCACCATCGCCCAGATGAAACGGGCGAACGAGGAGACGGTTGTTTCGCGCGAAGAGCTGAATGAACGGCTGGACCAGATTTGGGACGCGATGAACGGATGTATCGAGCGCGGGCTGAAGGTGGACGGCATCATGCCCGGCGGCCTCAAGGTGCGTCGCCGTGCCCGTTCGATCTATGAAAAACTGAATGCGGAATGGCGTAGCAACCGGTTGAATCCCGTCATGGCGAATGACTGGTTGAGCGTCTATGCCATGGCCGTGAACGAAGAAAACGCGGCCGGCGGCCGTGTCGTCACCGCGCCCACCAATGGCGCTGCGGGCGTGGTGCCGGCGACAGTGCGGTATTTCCGGCATTTCCATGAGGATGCCACCGTCGACGACGTGCGGGACTTTCTCCTCACGGCGGCAGCGATTGGCGGCATCATCAAGCATAACGCGTCGATTTCCGGCGCGGAGGTGGGCTGTCAGGGGGAAGTGGGATCGGCTGCGGCCATGGCGGCGGCAGGTCTTGCGGCGGTGATGGGCGGATCGCCCGAGCAGATCGAGAATGCGGCGGAAATCGCGCTCGAACATCATCTCGGCATGACCTGCGACCCGATCGCTGGATTGGTGCAGGTGCCCTGCATCGAACGCAACGCACTGGGCGCGGTCAAGGCGGTCACGGCGGCGTCGCTGGCGCTGAAAGGCGACGGTCAGCACTTCGTGCCGCTGGATGCCTGTATCGAAACCATGCGCCAGACCGGCAACGACATGAGCGAGAAATACAAGGAAACCTCAACCGGCGGCCTTGCCGTCAACGTTGTGGAGTGTTGAGCGGGCTGGACGCCCGGCATGTCCGGCATGCTTGACGCCCGCCGCAAAAAGGCATTGATAGAGACATGCCTCTACATCTCATCAAACTTTGCGTCGGCGCGGATTCACTCCAGGACCTGAGGGATTGGGTCGCACAGCGCTCGCTCACCACCATGGCTGCGGGCCTTGAGCCGCACAGCGTCCACACCACCCGCATGATCCCCAAACGGGTAGAGGAACTGCTTGAAGGCGGCTCACTCTACTGGGTCATCAAGGGGCAAGTGCAGGCTCGACAGAAGCTGCTCGATATCCGTTCTTTCAAGGGAGACGACGGTATTTCGCGCTGCGATCTCGTTCTCGGACCCGAGGTGATCGAGACCTCACCTGCGCCGAAGCGGCCGTTTCAGGGCTGGCGCTACCTGAAGGATGACGAGGCGCCGCGCGATCTCGGGGGTGGAGGCGGCGGCGAGGACATGCCTTCCGATCTCAGGCGCGAACTGGCCGAACTTGGTCTGCTCTGACGCATGATGGATGAAAATGAAAAAGCCGGCACCTTTTGGTGGCCGGCTTTTTTATTTGGGGAGACGGGTTGGTTAGTTGATGCCGCCGACTGCATTGGTGGCGCGGCCATCCTGAATTTTCACCCAGCGACCCGGGTTGGCGGTGTCCTGACGCTTCAGATAGGTATATTCGGTTTCCGACCAGTTCATGACCTTGTTGCGCATGTTGTCGAGAACGAAGTCGCCACGGTCGGTGCGAACGGTCAGAACGGCATGGCCTTCGCCATTCGGCTGCAGAACGACGGTGATCAGCAGGTTGGAGGCGGAGAAACCCTTGTTCATCAGCATCTTGCGCTTCAACAATACGAAATCTTCGCAATCGCCGACGGTGGTAGGATAGGCCCAGCGTTCTTCGACGCCGTAGATTTCCATGTCCGTCATCGGCGTGATCGTGGTGTTGACGGTGTAGTTGACGTCAAGCATCGTCTTCCAGCGCTCTTCCGTCAGCTTCATCGGGCCATTGTCCAGCGAAGTCGGCTGGCACTCGCTCTGATAGGTCTGGCAGAATTCATAATGACCGATCGGTGGATTGGCCTTGCCGATGACGCGCATGACGGCTGCCGGCGATGCGCTGGCCTGTTGTGCGAAGGCGCCGACGATGAACGCGATCAGGATGAAAACGATACGGTTGTTGTTCATTGCTTGTCTCCCCGTGTTGAGGAGACATTCGCAGGTATTTTTTGACCCGGCGGAAATTTGCGTGGCGCAATTTGAGCTTAAATTTCAGCAAATTAGCGGATGTTTTGAACTGTATTTGAAGTGTTTTTTACACGTGTTTGAAGCAAATTTTATTAGAATTTTACGCATTCCGGCCTTAGGTTTTTGGTAGCCATTTATGCCGCTGTATCGACAGCGATTTTTCGTTCGCAGGTGTTTTCATACCCATGTTCATCGCCGTAGCGGAAGCAGGCGATGTAGGGGATTTCCCGTTTTGGGATAGGTGTTCCTTGCTGGCGCGCGTCGAAAAAGCGCCGAAAAAAACTTCAAAAAAACTGCTTTTTTCTCGAAAAAAGTTCGGACGGCGTGTTGCAGGCTATGTCTGTGACCCGGTCGTGCCGCAAATTACCAAGGTGAGCGTTCCTGTCGGGACGTTGTTTGGGCGACAGGTCGAAAGCGGCAAACTGCGTCCGCGGACTTGTTTTTGAACGGGATATCCGCGTCGCGAACACACGCCGACCGGATTTTCGGGCAGGGACGAGGGGGCGAGGCTGCGGTAAAGGTGCGTTGAAAAAGCCGCCCGGTCCCGACTGCCCATCACGGTGCGATGGACTGACTGCAGCCTTGTCCGCTGCCTGACTTCACGCTTTGCGGGGAATGGCGTCGGGCCGTGCGGGGCCTTTTTAAAGAAACTCGATCAATGCGTCGGGTGACTGGACACGATCGAATTCAACGGCGACGCCTTCCATGAAGTGACGCACGATCTTGCCACTCATGTTTTTGCCGAGCTGGACGCGGCTTCCGAGCGGCGGCCGGTGTTCGATCTCGATTGCTGCGCCCGAGAGCGACAGGTCGATCAGGCGGCAGGCGACGAGCATGCCGTCTTCGAGAACCAGCTGCGCCCTGGCATTGCGCGGGGTCAGGCGGTCGTGGCGACGGTCTTCCGGCAGGCCCAGCAACTGACGCTTGGCGATCCATGCGAGCTGGGCGGCGAGCTTTTCGCGTTTGCGCTCCGGCGCATTGATGGCGATGAGGAAACCGGATGCCGTCAGCGACGTCACCGTGCCTTCGATCCGGCCGATATGCTGGAGATAGGCGATGACGCGATCGCCATTGCGGGCGACACCCGGGCAGGTGAATTGCGCTCTCTCGGCGGTCATCTCGGTGGCGGTGCAATCATATTCTTCGTGATCGGGCAACATGAGGCGGCCATTGAAGGACACACGCACGGCGTCGTCGAGGCGAACTTCCTCAACCGGGCGCAGAATTTGGGCGGTGTTGACCGAACGGGACGAAAACATGGGCAGCGCAAATTGTAATGAATGATGATCGTCCGTTTCTACCCTGTGCGAGTTAACAGACTGTATTGCCTAATCTCTACAATTTTTCTAATCGACCAAATCGTTACGTTTCGTTGCCCCGCGCTCCGTGCGGCCATGGGCTTTCAGCATCGCTTCGTCGATCCTGGACGCCTCAGCATCTACCCGTTCGTAATGCGGCTGCGGCATTGGCCGAATATCCGGCCGGGGTGATGTCCATACGCAGCAGCCGGCTGCTTTTCATCGACAGACAGTGTATCGGCACCATCAATGTGTGGTGCCGTGGCTGCTGTGGAAGCAGCGCGCCGAGGAGCCGCGGGGCGACACCTGCTTCCGTGCGCAGTGGCAGCAGCAGCATTTCGAACGCCAGGGGTTCATCGCCGTAGCCGTCGTCAGCATCGATGTCGAAGACCACGGGCAATTGATGTTGCAGGATGCCGAGCGCCACGCGACAGGGAAAGGACGCGCCGGCCGCCGGCCAGAGTTCTGAAAACGGGCGGTCCCGCAATTCGCGGCCGAACAGGTCGCAAAGACGGGTGCCGGCAAGACGGAAGAAGGGTGTTTCCTCTCCTTTGTCTGTCAGGATGAAAAGGTCGCCGAGATGAGTCTTGAGCTTCGAGGGTTCAATGTCCTCGCGGCGTGGAGCGGCGCTCTTGCCGCGCAATTCATCCCAATAGGCGTATATCTCCAGTCCGGCCATGCTCTTCATAGCATCTCTCCATGTTCGTTTTTGGGACATCATGTCCATCCGAACGTCTGTATCTGGAGGTGTAGCGATTTTCGTGCCAACTGGATTTGTTAAGGTTAACAAAGGGTTGATATTGCCTGACGGCATTTGTCGTGGCATCGGTGCGGCCCTGTCGGGGAAAGCTCCTTCAGCACAATTTAATGGCGCTGCCCGTTCTTTTACGGTGGGCCTGCAAGCCGGACCGTTTTTGGCCTGGCGCCTTTACCGGTTACGGTTCCGGCGTCGCGCGCTTCGAAGGCGGGACGGCTTTTTTTTCTTTCAGGCTTCCTATATTGCTCGGGAAACGCAAAATTCGACCAAGACAGGGATGAACCATGTCCTACGAGGACGGCGAACAGCCGCCGGTTTCGGAAACGCCGGAGCCGAAAGACGATGCGAACAATCCCGTCTTCAATCTGCCATCGCTGCTGGTGGGCATCCTGGTCGCGCTGATCGTTGCTTATGTCGTTCCCGCCTATCTTCTGTCGGAGGAAGGCAATGGCTGGTTCATCTTCACCTTCGGCTTCATTCCGCTGCGTTATGCGGTGCCGTTTTCCCAGCAGGGGCTGGAATGGCTGTGGACGCCGGTGACCTATTCTTTCCTGCATGGCGGTATCGAGCATATCCTCTTTAACGGATTGTGGCTGATGGCCTTCGGCGCGCCGGTTCTGCGCCGGATCGGAACAGTGCGTTTCGTGCTGTTATGGTGCATTTCCGCCGCCGTTTCGGCCTTTGGTCACGCGGTTCTGAACTGGGGGGACGTGACGGTGCTGATCGGAGCGTCCGGTGTCGTTTCGGCGCTGATGGGAGCGGCCTGCCGGTTCGCCTTTCCGGCGCGGGGCGGATATAGCGCGTCTTTCGGCCATCTGATGCCGCGGCAGAGCATTCTTGCGGCGCTCTCCAACCGTACGGTGCTGATCTTCACGCTGATGTGGCTGTTCGGCAATGTGCTGATTGCGGTCGGCGTGCCGCTGTTCGGCGATGTCGGCGGTCAGATCGCCTGGGATGCCCATGTTTTCGGGTTTCTGCTCGGCTTCCTGTTCTTCGGCCTTTTCGATCGCCCGTTACGCTAGGCCGATCACGCTCCTTGTCGGGCGTGGCGCAAATTTGCTTTCGGGCGTCCCATCCGGGATTGCATTCACGCGGGCCTCAGCGCACCATACCTCATGATTTGTAACCGCCGGGGGAGACTGCGGCACTGCGGATCGCTGCAAAGAGGAGGAAGGCATGCCAACATTCGTAAAGGATCTTCTCGACCGCAAGGGCCGGGACGTCGTGACTGTCAATCCTGAGGTCAGCATCGGTGAGGCCGCGGCCACGCTGCACGCACATAAGATCGGTTCCGTCGTCGTGACCGATGGCGATGGTGTCGTTCTCGGCATCTTCACGGAACGCGATCTCGTAAAGGCCGTGGCGGGCCAGGGTGCCGCTTCTCTCCAGCAATCCGTTTCAGTGGCCATGACCAAAAATGTCATCCGCTGTCACCACGATTCCACCACCGATGAGCTGATGGAAATCATGACGGGCGGGCGCTTCAGGCATGTGCCGGTCGAAGAGAATGGCCGTCTTGCCGGCATCATCTCCATCGGCGACGTGGTGAAGGCGCGGATCGGCGAAATCGAGGCCGAAGCGGAGCATATCAAGGCTTATATTGCCGGGTGAATTAGTGTCCTCTCCCTCATTCCTGTGCTCGTCACAGGAATCTAGTCAGCCCAAGTCCTTGGGCTGATGGGAGTTCCTACCGCCACGCAGACGCGCATCAGCTGGATTCCCGTGACAGGCACAGGAATGAGGGAGCTTCTCGCCTCACCGCCGGAACGCCTGCTGCATGCGCTCCAGTTCCGGAATGCGTGCGCGCGTTTCCTGATATCCCCGGTCGATGGCTTCACTGGCGCGATGGAATTCCGACAGTCCGATATCGTTGATGCGGGGATGAAGCATCAGATCGGGCGGATCACCTGCAAGACGCGAGCGCGAAATCCTGTCCTGAATGATGTTGAAGGCCTGCACCATGACGCCCGGCAGGCCGGGGCGCGGCGCGCTGTCGTGCGGTGCGCCGCCGGGAGGTGCAGCGGCGTGCTTGACGACGGCGGAGCGGCCGAAGAGATCGTAATTGAGGTTTACAGCCACGACCAGCGCCTGCTCATAGGCCCGGCAGACCGAAACCGGCACGGGATTGACGAGGGCGCCATCGATGAGGGTGCGGCCGTTGCATTGCACGGGTTCGAAGATGCCGGGCAGCGCATAGGATGAACGCAAGGCGGTCACGAGATCACCCTGATGAATCCAGACTTCATGACCCGTGCGCAACTCCGTCGCGACGGCGATGAAGGGATGATCGAGGCTTTCGACGCGCAGCCCTTCCAGATGCTCCTGCATGCGTTTTGTGAGCCGCATTCCGCCGAAGAGCCCGCCGCCGCCGATCGTGAGATCCAGCAGGCCGGCAATGCGGCGCATCGTTAGCGAACGGGCGAATTCCTCAAGCTCATCGAGCTTGCCGGCGAGATAACATCCGCCAACCAGCGCGCCGATCGAAGTGCCGGCGATCATGCCGATCTTGACGCCCGCTTCATCGAGGGCCCGCAGGACACCGATATGGGCCCAGCCGCGGGCTGCGCCACCGCCAAGCGCGAGCGCTATCCGGTGTTTATCGACGATCTGTGTAACGGGCGGTTCATTGCCGATGACGTCGGTATTACCCGCCGCAAGGTGGTTCTGACGATTTCCCCATCCCAACATGACCGCACTCCCTGCCAGTTCTTCGGGTTCCGCCCTTGGCCCCGGAACCCGCTATATTGGTAGCAAATTGGTGCGGCCGATGGAAGGCGGCGGTTTATGTGCCTGAATAGGTTGTCGCCGGATCGAAATGGCGCGTATCGTCGGTGATTTTCGTCACCGCCTGGCCATCAGCCAGTTCGACCGTGCGGTAGAAGCAGGAGCGGCGGCCGGTGTGGCAGGTGGCGTCGTGGCCGGCGACCGAGACCTTCAGCCACACGGCGTCCTGGTCGCAATCGGTGCGGAATTCCTTCACGGTCTGCAGGTTGCCCGACGTTTCGCCCTTCTTCCAGATCTTGTCGCGCGAACGGCTGTAATAGTGGGCGATGCCGGTCTCAAGCGTCAGCGACAGGGCCTGTGCATTCATATGGGCGACCATCAGCAGTTCGCCATCGCGCGCGTCGGTGACTACGGCAGTGACGAGGCCGTGGGCGTCGAATTTCGGCGAAAAGAGACCTGCGTTTTCAAGCGCTTCCTTGTCCGCGGGCGCGGACGGAAAGGGAATGGACATGGCAACCTCGGAAAATCATCTGGCGGAACGATGAGAGGGGCGGATGAAACGGAAGAGCGCCCGCCACTCTGAATTTTCTTGCGCATCGGATTTTCCGAAAGCCGCATTACGGCTTTCGGGCCGGTGCTTAACGGTTCCGCACCATGGTCATGAAGCGCACCTGTTCGGCCGGGTCGTTCTTGAACGTGCCGGTAAAGGAGGTGGTGAGGGTGGTCGACCCCTGCTTGTTGACGCCGCGCATGGACATGCACATATGTTCGGCATCGATCATGACGGCCACGCCGCGCGGTTTCAGGGTTTCCTCAATCGATCTTGCGATCTGCGCGGTCATGTTTTCCTGCGTCTGCAGGCGGCGGCCGAAGATTTCGACAACGCGGGCGATCTTCGACAGGCCAAGCACGCGACCGGCCGGAAGATAGGCGACATGCGCCTTGCCGACGATCGGCACCATATGGTGTTCGCAATGGGAGAAGAACGGAATGTCGCGCACCAGCACCACATCGTCATAACCGCCGACTTCCTCGAAGGTCGTGCCGAGCACGTCCTGAACATTCAGCTCGTAACCGGCAAAAAGCTCGCGATAGGCCTTGGCGACGCGCTTCGGCGTATCCAGAAGTCCTTCGCGGGCGGGATTTTCTCCAGCCCAGCGCAAGAGAACGCGCACTGCTTCTTCCGCTTCGGCCTGGCTCGGGCGAGCTTCGGCCACGTCGGGTTTTGCGCCAGCGCCGGGGAAATTCTTCACGATCGCATCCATTCCGTCTCTCCCGATGCGGGTAAAGGCCGCACCTGAATTCGTTTTACATCACGAACCCATGTTCGCAGTTGCTGCTATCTGGTTGTTTTATAGCATTTTGGCAAGGCCGATGCTGTTTTTTCGGTATCGGAGCCGTTAATTTGATCACGGCTTGATGTCCAGAAAGCTCGTTAGCATATAATGAGAATGAAGGGCAGGAAAGCTTCACTGCGACAAACGCTGTGTTAGAAAAATTTGACCTGTCCTGTTTTGGGCATTCTTGAGCGCGCCGGGCACCAATGATGGACGATATCTACAATAATCGCATTCTGGACTTTGCCGGGAATATCCCGCTCATCGGCGTTCTTGAGGATGCTGACGCCAGCGCCGATAAACACTCCCGGCTGTGCGGTTCGAAGCTGAAGGTCTATCTGAAAGTCGAAGACGGTATCGTAACGGCGTTTTCGCACGAGGTTCGTGCCTGTGCGCTCGGCCAGGCCTCCGCCTCCATCATGGCACACCACATCGTCGGGGCCTCCAGCGGCGAAGTCCGGCAGGCGCGGGAAGACATGCTTGCCATGTTGAAACAGGGCGGCGATGGCCCGACGGGCCGTTTCGAGGATATGCGCGTTCTGTCACCAGTCAGGGATTTCAAGGCCCGCCACGCCTCCACCATGCTGACCTTCGAAGCCGTGGTCGATGCGCTCGACCAGATCGAAGGGCGCCAGGCTCTCGACGCCGCGGGTTAGGCAATGTGCGGCGAACCGGGCTGCCGGCACCAGCAGGCCGAGGTGAAAGCCGGGCGATCACGTAACTGGACCGGCAGCTTTGCCAGGACGCCAGGACGGCTTTTCGGTGTCGGCTTTATCAGGCTTTATCAATTGACGCTTTCCGGCTTCATCGGAAACTCCTGCCGCCATATCCCCACCTGTTCGGAATATGGCTACGAGGCGATCGCCCGCCACGGGCTTTGGGCCGGCGGCTGGATGACGCTGTTTCGTGTGGCGCGCTGCGGACCGGGCGGCACAAGCGGTCTGGATCCGGTGCCGGAAGTAATTGATGGAAGCAGGCGCTGGTGGATGCCGTGGCGCTACTGGAGCCGACATCGATGAATGACTATGTGGCCCTGCTGCACAGCATCGTTCTCGGCGCGGGCAAGCGGCTTGTCATGGCCGATCTCAGGGCCTTGGCGGAAGAGCTGGGATTTACCGACTGCAGGACGCTTGTCGCGACCGGAAATCTTGTTTTTCGCGCTGAAGCGGCACCTGTCCGCGAGATAGAGGACAGGCTGGAGCGCGCCTTCGAAGATCGCTTCGGCAAACATGTCGATATTCTCGTTCGTTCCGGCGGCGACTGGCTGAAGCTGGCGGCGGACAATCCCTTCGCCAAGGGCAATCCGCCGGATGTCTGCGTGCGGGTGATGCGTGAACCGCTTGGCGAAGGTATCCTTGGATTTCTCGATAAGTATCGCCGACAGGAGACGATCGCCGTGATCGGCGGTGACTTGTGGATCGATTTCAAGGGCAAACCGAGCGAGAGCAGGCTGCTGTCTGCGCTGACCACAAGAAGGCTCGGTATCGGCACGACCCGCAACGCCAACACGGTCAATGGTCTCGCGGAAATGCTTCGCTGAGCGGCCTTGACCTTTGACTGCAATGGCAAAAGCCTTTATCAGCCTGCGTGCCCGCCTGTCGCGGGCAAATCATTATTCCAACACCACCCGCATTCGTTGGCGGGACTGGACAGGAGCACTAAACGATGTCTGAAGCCGTTTCCCTTACATTTCCCGATGGTTCCGTCCGCAGCTACGCCCCCGGCACGACCGGCCGCGAGGTTGCCGAATCCATCTCCAAATCGCTCGCCAAGAAAGCCGTCGCCATAACGCTTGATGGCACCCTGCGCGATTTGTCCGACACCATCACCGATGGCAAGATCGAGATCGTCACGCGCGAAGACAAGCGTGCACTTGAGCTCATCCGCCACGATGCCGCCCACGTCATGGCCGAGGCCGTGCAGGAACTGTGGCCCGGCACGCAGGTGACGATCGGCCCTGTTATCGAGAACGGCTTTTATTACGACTTCGCCAAGAACGAGCCCTTCACGCCGGAAGATCTGCCGAAGATCGAAAAGCGCATGAAGGAAATCATTCAGCGCAACAAGCCGTTTACCCGTGAAGTCTGGTCGCGTGAAAAGGCCAAGGAAGTCTTCGCCGCCAAGGGCGAGAATTACAAGGTCGAGCTGGTCGATGCGATTCCGGAAGGTCAGGACCTGAAGATCTATTATCAGGGCGACTGGTTCGATCTTTGCCGTGGCCCGCATATGGCTTCCACCGGCCAGATCGGCACTGCCTTCAAACTGATGAAGGTGGCCGGCGCCTATTGGCGCGGCGACAGCAACAATGCAATGCTGTCACGCATATATGGCACCGCCTGGGCGACGCAGGAGGAGCTCGATAATTACCTTCACGTTCTGGCCGAAGCCGAAAAACGCGACCACCGCCGTCTCGGCCGCGAAATGGACCTGTTCCATTTCCAGGAAGAAGGTCCGGGCGTCGTGTTCTGGCACGGCAAGGGCTGGCGCATGTTCCAGACGCTGACGGCCTATATGCGCCGGCGGCTCGCCAACACCTATCAGGAAGTCAACGCGCCGCAGGTGCTCGACAAGTCGCTATGGGAAACCTCCGGTCACTGGGGCTGGTATCAGGAAAACATGTTCGCGGTGAAATCCGCCCATGCCTTTACCCATCCCGATGACGAGGAAGCCGATCAGCGCGTCTTTGCGCTCAAGCCGATGAACTGCCCCGGTCACGTGCAGATTTTCAAGCATGGCTTGAAGTCTTACCGCGAAATGCCGGTTCGTCTTGCTGAATTCGGCAATGTGCACCGTTATGAAGCGTCCGGCGCTTTGCACGGCCTGATGCGTGTTCGTGGCTTCACGCAGGATGATGCGCATGTCTTCTGCACGGAAGAGCAGATGGCGGCGGAATGCCTGCGGATCAACGATCTGATCCTTTCCGTCTACGAAGATTTCGGCTTCAGCGAAATTGTCGTCAAGCTCTCCACGCGCCCGGAAAAGCGCGTTGGTTCCGACGATCTGTGGGATCGCGCCGAAAGCGTGATGATGGAGGTTCTGAAGACCATCGAGGAACAGTCGGAGGGACGCATCAAGACCGGCATCCTGCCGGGTGAGGGTGCCTTCTACGGACCGAAGTTCGAATATACCCTGAAGGACGCCATCGGCCGCGAATGGCAGTGCGGCACGACGCAGGTGGACTTCAACCTGCCTGAGCGTTTCGGCGCCTTCTATATCGACCAGAACTCGGAAAAGACGCAGCCGGTGATGATCCATCGCGCCATATGCGGCTCGATGGAGCGCTTCCTGGGTATCCTGATCGAGAACTTCGCCGGTCACATGCCGCTATGGTTCGCACCGCTCCAGGTCGTGGTCGCGACGATCACCTCTGATGCGGATGATTATGGTCGTGAGGTTGCGGAAGCGCTGCGCGAAGCGGGCATGGCGGTCGAGACCGACTTCCGCAACGAAAAGATCAACTACAAGATCCGCGAGCACTCGGTGACCAAGGTTCCTGTCATCATCGTCTGCGGCCGCAAGGAAGCGGAAGAGCGCACCGTCAACATCCGCCGTCTCGGCTCGCAGAACCAGACATCGATGTCGCTTGAGGAGGCAATCACCAGCCTCGTGGACGAAGCGACGCCGCCGGATGTGAAGCGCAAGCTTGCGGCGAAGAAGCAGGTTGCCTAATATCAGTTACGGCCCCTTCGGGGGCCGTTTTGTTTGTGGGGATGTGCGGGTAATTTCACTGCCAAAGGCGACGCATTCACCTCCGTCATCCCGGACTAGATCCGGGGCCCAGCAGGATGAAGTCCTTGATCGCGAAAGACTCTCTTCACGACGCAGACGCGTCGTCGCTGGATGCCGGATCAAGTCCGGCATGACGGATGGATGTGGGTGACGCCTACTCGAAATCCCCGGACATCTCTTCCGGCGCCTGATCCTTCATCAGCACTTCCACATCCGAATCCCGGCCGGCGGTTACCTTGAAGTTGCGCTGGTAGACCTTGTCCTTGTTGCGGGCGATGGCGGTATATTCGCCTTCGGCCAGCACCATGGTCGAAAAGGCGCTGACGCTTTCATTGACAACGTCACCGCCGCCGTTCAGCACCGACCAGGCCGTATCGGCAATGGCTTCGCCGCCCGCTTCGGATACCAGCTTGAGGGTGATCTGTGCCGCCCGGTGCTGAAGGGTCGCTTCGGTAAGCTTGCCGGCTTCCACCTGGATATCGGCGCGCACGGAGGCGTTGGCGTTACCGTATTGGGAAACGACGTGATATGTGCCGGCATTGAGGCGCACGATGGTGTTCGGTTTAATGTCTTCCATAACCAGCCCGCGTTCGCCATCCGGACGGGCGTCGGAGGAATAGATAGAGAATTTCAGCTGGTTGGCGGAAATCTGCTTGTCGGATCCTGCAACGGCGTTCAGCACGAAACCACCGGCATCGAGAATGAGCACCTGTTTCTGGACGCTGCCGGAGGCAGGCACGTTGAGCTTCTTGGTGACACCTGCGCGGCCGAAAGCGACGTTGACGAAATATTCGCCCGGCACCAGATGGAATTCCGCCGAGCCGCCCTCTGAGCTTGCCAGCATCGGCAATTTACCGTCGGTGCCGGGGATGGGGCTGAATACGCGCCAGGACAGGCCTTCCTTCACCGCTTCGCCTTCGCCGGTCAGCTTGGCTTCCATGACTATGTCGCGGGCGGTGCTAGTCGGCGCGTTGGGGGCGGAGGGAGCGGTGAAAGCATTGAGTTTCGGCATTTTCGGCGTGCCGCCGAGTTGCTTGAAGTCCTTGAAGGCGTCCTGCGAAAAAGCAGCTTGCGATAACAGGCCAAGCGCGGCACATGCAATGGTCAGACGCGCCGCGATTTTGATTGCCGACATTTTCGATACCGATTGACTTCTTGATTTTCCCGGATCACTTCAAAACCAATGCCGTGGCTATTTCAAGGCCCATGTTTTTGCGATGACAGTAGAATGGAAGATTATTGATCATGACAAGTGATATCAAGCTCCTCGATTACCTCAGGGTTCGCCGTTCCACGCCGGCCCTGCAACTTGCCGAGCCGGGACCTTCGAAGGCGGAAATTGAAGATATCCTGCGGCTCGCCGTGCGCGTGCCTGACCATGGTAAGCTTGCGCCGTGGCGTTTCGTGGTTTTCCGCGGCGAGGAGCGCGTCCGTCTCGGTGAAACGGCGCTTCGGATCGCACTCGAAAAGAACCCGGACCTCGACCTGCAGCAGCAGGAAGCCGAGCGCACCCGCTTCACCCGCGCACCCGTCGTCATTGCCGTCATCAGCACTGCAAAGCCGCATTTCAAGATTCCGGAGTGGGAACAGATCATGTCGGCCGGCGCGGTGTGCCTCAATCTCATCTTCGCAGCCAATGCCAGCGGTTTCGCAGCGAACTGGCTGACGGAATGGCTCGCTTTCGATCCGGCCTTTCTCGCGGAAATCGACGTCGATGCGGCGGAGAAGGTCGCCGGGTTCATTCATATCGGTTCGACGACATTCCCGCCGGTGGAACGGCCTCGGCCGGAGCTTGCCGATGTCGTCACCTGGGTTGGGGACGTCTGATGTTCTACACCACGGACACCAACCAGCACGGCCTGCCGCATGATCCGTTCAAGGCCATCGTCGCGCCGCGCCCGATCGGCTGGATCGGCTCGAAGGGCAGGGAAGGTTCTCTCAACCTCTCGCCCTACTCCTTCTTCAACGCGATTTCGGACCGGCCGAAGCTCGTGATGTTCTCCTCCAGCGGCAGGAAGGACAGTCTGCGCAATGTCGAGGAGACCGGCGTCTTTACCGCCAATCTCGTCAGCCGCCATCTGGTAGACCGGATGAATGCGTCTTCTGCACCCGTCGCTTATGATGTCGATGAATTCGCCCTTGCCGGTCTTACCGCTGTCGATGGCCGCGTGGTGGATGCGCCTTTTGTGGGTGAGGCACTGGCGGTTCTCGAATGCCGGGTAACCCAGATTCAGCAGCTCAGGGACATTGACGGCGAGCCAGCCGATTCCTGGATGGTCATCGGTCAGGTCATGGCGATCCACATCGATGAAACGATCATTCACGATGGGCGCATCGACATGGGACTTGCCCGTCCCGTGGCGCGCATGGGCTATATGGATTACTGCGATGGCGGCAGCGATGTATTCCAGCTGCAGCGCCCCTCTACTGCGCCGTAAATATAGGCCTTCTTCGGCGAGGGTTAATTTTTATGGTGAACCAAACGTAAACCATTTGCGCCTAGAGTTTTATACATGGTGGCGGCGATGATGCCGCCATCCATTGTATGAATGTGTTTCGAGGCTCAGGTGATCGTACAGGCATTTCTTCGCTGGTCTGAAAAGGCTGGATCGACCGAGCGGGCGAATGCCGCCAATGCTCTCGGCCGTGCCTATCTGCATTCCGGCATGGCGCGCGAAAACCGCGATGCCGCCTATATGGCGATGACCTATCTTCTCGACGATCCTTCGCCGCGCGTGCGGCTGGCGCTTGCCGAAGCGCTTGCGGACGCCCATGATGCGCCGCGCGCCATTATCGTTTCCCTTGCTGAAGACCAGCCGGAAATCGCCTGCACGGTAATCGCCCGTTCGCCGGTTCTGGCCGAGGCCGATCTGGTCGATCTGGCGGGGCGTGGAGAAAGCTTGACCCGCGCACTCATCGCCGCCAGGCCCGGCCTGCCGCGCGGGGTCTGCGCCGCACTTGCGGAAGTTGGCGACCTGCCCGAAACCACCATCCTGCTAGAAAATGACGGAGCCTTCATCACACCGTTTTCGCTCCGGCGCATCGCCGAACGTCACGGTTGCGACGCCGATATCCGTGATCTCCTGCTCCGCCGCGAGGCCTTGCCTGCCGATGCGCGTCATCTGCTCGTGGGCCGCGTGAGCGAGGCTCTTGCGGATTCCGCGCTGGTTCATGCACTGATCACGCGCAACCGCGCCGACAGTCTTTTCCGCGAAGCGGAAGATTCCGCCACCATCCTGATCGCATCGAGCGTTTCCTCGCCGGAACTGCCGGCACTGGTGGAGCATCTGCGCCAGAGGCTGGAGCTGACGCCCGCATTGCTCATCCATGCCGTCTGTTCGGGCCGGCTTGAGTTCTTCACGGCGGCCATGGTCAATCTCTCCGGTCTTGATGACCGCAAGGTGCGCGCCATTCTGGCCACGGGCCGGCCGCATGCGCTGAAGGCGCTGTTCCAGTCCATTGGTCTGTCGGGCGACGTCGTTGACGTCTTCATCGAAGCGACGCTGATGTGGCGCCGTGCCGCCCGCTCGCAGCTTCCTGAGGCGGCCGCCTCCGTCTCCGCCGAACTGCTGTCGCATTTCCGTGACGTGAGCGGTTCCGAAACGCTGTTCGAACTGTTGCACGCGGTGCGCAAGCTGAGCATTGCGGAAGAACGGCAGAAGGCGAGATATTATGCGCAGGCGCTGGCGGTGGAGGCGGCGTAAGGTCGGGTTAATTTCGGCTGATACAAATCATATGAGTATCATAATTTTCCCAGAGGGGGCATCCTCTCATCCTCATCCCTGTGCTCGTCACAGGGATCCTTCCAGCCCAAGTCCTTGGGCTGGAAGGACTCTCTCCGCCGCGGAGACGCGCGTCGCTGGATTCCTGTGACAAGCACAGGAATGAGGGAAGATCGGTTGCCCGCAATCACTTATCGAACCGTTTGGCAATCCATGAATAGCTGTTTTCGACCATCCTCACAGGCGTTCCAAGGAAGTGCTTTATGCCTTCGGTGGAAGGAAGGACGCGGCTGACGCGGCCGATCGCCTGTTTGGTGAGACTTTCCTCTTCTTTCGGCGTCACTTCCGCCGTGGCCTGCTGGGCATCGGCCGGTGCTGGAGTGCCGGACTGCGTGCCGGCCGTTTGCGGGCTCTGTTCACCCGGTGTCTGGCACACGGCCACGACCACCGGATAGGACGCGTTCGCAAAACGCTCCAGCTCCTTTTCCGACACAGCGTCGCACAGTTCGATGCTCGTCCACCGCTGTTGCGAGGTGGCGAGGTAATGGCAATCGGTGGCGCTGTCGTCGCAACCGAGAAAGGTCATGAGAACGAGGGCTGTTTTCATGGTGTGTGTTGCCTCTGTCGGGAATTATGCTCTAGAAACTCATCTATCCCGATTGCAGTGACATTACGACGAAATACGCATTTTTTTGAGAGAAGGCAGGCATCGCATTGGCCATCGAAATCAAGCTTGAGACACCCCGGCAGGACGCGGTTCTGCGCCTCATCGACCTTTCCAATGCCTATATGGCGTCGCTTTACCCCGCAGAAAGCAATCATCTGGTCGATATCGGCGCGCTTGAGAAGGATAATGTCTCTTTTTTCGTGGTGCGGCAGGGTAGCCGCGTGGTCGGCTGCGGGGCGCTGGTGGAAGCGGGCGATGGCACGGCTGAGGTCAAGCGCATGTTCGTCGATCCGGAGGCGCGGGGTCTGCGCATCGGCAAGCTGATCATGGATACGCTCATCGCGCGTGGTGAGGAGCTTGGCCTTTCTGCCATTCGTCTCGAAACCGGCATCAGCCAGCCGGAGGCGATAGGGCTTTACCGCAAGGCGGGTTTCGTGGAGATCGAGGCTTTTGCGCCCTATAAGCCTGATCCGCTCAGCCTCTTCATGGAGAAGGTGCTTTAAGTCGGCGGTACAGGTTCGCGGCCGCTTTGCGGTGTCCAAAACGAAGGAATCCACGCGACATGAAACGCAGCGCGAGCGACGGATCGCGCCAAACACCCAACGTCATCCTCGGTGTGTCACGAGGATCTGCATCCGAGTGATTTATCTGACGTGAGGATGACGGCGATGGTGCATTTCCCGCTCTCCATCCGTTTCAGACCTGAATGAAAACTTAGAACTAAGAATGATCGCAACGTGCCGAGGATCAGGTCCCGTACCGGAGAAGCGATAGTTGCGGATGCGCAACGAGGCCGAGCATGGGCGGATGCGAGGTTCGCGGATATCTGTCGTTACCGGAGCTGCGGCGTCCGGCGCAGGCCTCAATCAGAAAGCGGCCTTCCGAAACGCCGTCGTTTCCTCGCTATTGTCCTCGAGCACGGCGACCTCGTCCAGGGCGTCACCCTGCGCAGGAGGCGGTGTCGGAGCTTCGGCGGCCGCGGAAAGTTCGACCTCACGAACCCATTCGCGCCAGATCGCAACCAGAAGCGCCATCAGCACCGGGCCGATGAAGAGGCCGAGGAAACCCATGGTCTTGACGCCGCCGACGAGGCCGAAAAACGTCGGCAGGAATGGCAGCTTGATGGGCCCGCCGACGAGTTTCGGGCGGATGGTCTTGTCAACGATGAAGAGTTCCACCGAACCCCAGACAAACAGGGCCAACCCGTGGGCGGGCGAGCCGCTGGCGACCAGATAGATGGACACCAGCGTGAAGGACAGAGGCGCACCGCCCGGAATGAGGGCCATGACGCCTGTCAGCACGCCGAGCGTGACGGGCGAGGGGACACCGGCGATCCAGTAGGCGATGCCGAGGATGATGCCTTCGCCGATGGCGATCAGCGTCATGCCGGTGACCGTGGAGCTGATGGTGGCGGGCACGACGCGGGAAATGCGTTCCCACCGCGTCGGCAGGATACGCTCACCGACCAGATCGACCTGACGGGTGAAACCGGCCCCGTTACGATAGACGAAGAACAGCGCGATCAGCATGAACAGCAACGTCAGCACCAGATGGAACGCGCCATTGCCGGCGGCGAGGATCGCCCTGTAGATATTGCCGATATTGGCGCCGCTGACGAGCTGGATCACCTCACCGATGGCGCCCGGCGTGCCGATATATTTCACCCATTGTTCGCCAAGCCATGGGCCGACGGCGGGAAGGGCGGCGATCCAGTCCGGCACGGGGGCGCCGGTCTTGTTGACATGCACTGCCCAGCCGAACCATTCGCGGATTTCGCTGGCCGTGTAGGAAGCGGCGATGAAGATCGGGACGACAAGGAAGGCGAGGATGAGAATGATGGCGATGGTGGCGCCGAGCGTGGTGTTGCCGCCCACCTGCCGAAGAAGCCGTGTATAGACCGGCCAGCTGGCGAAACCGATGACGAGGGCGGCGAGAACCGGAACCAGGAAGCCGTGGAAGAAGTAGATGCCGGCCAGGGCAACGAGAACGAGCAGCCAGCGTGCAGCCGAAATGGGCGGGATCAGGGCGATCCGCGTCGGGCTGGCCGGACCAAGCCATCTCGGTTCGCCACTCTGCTTACGGCTGTCATTCTTACTCACGGCAGGCTCTTTCTCGCATTCTCCCCGAAGGGTGCATTCACTCTGTCACACCGATACATATAAGTGCAATATAATCGGATCACATTACCGTTGTGTGTTTATTGCTGAACCTATTGAACGATTTTGGTAAAAATAGAACATCGGTCTTGGCGCGCGCATTGAAATATGACAATTGAACTCCGTTTTTCTTGCGGCGTAAGGTTGCCGCGCCCGATCTCCAGGTCACGCCATGCTCCGCCGCTTCTTCGCCTATTATCGCCCCTATCGCGGTCTGTTCATTCTCGATTTTTCCTGCGCTGTCTTGTCGGGCGTACTGGAACTCGGCTTTCCGATGGCGGTGAAGGCCTTTGTCGACGTGCTGCTGCCGGGCGGTGAATGGGCGATCATCCTTGCGGCCTCTGTCGGGCTGCTCCTCATCTATGTGCTGAATACCGGGCTGATGGCGACTGTCACCTACTGGGGACACATGCTTGGCATCAATATCGAAACCGACATGCGCCGTCTGGCCTTCGATCATCTGCAAAAGCTTTCCTTCCGGTATTTCGACAACCAGAAGACCGGCCATCTGGTGGGGCGGCTGACCAAGGATCTGGAAGAGATCGGCGAGGTGGCCCACCATGGTCCCGAAGACCTGTTCATCGCCATCATGACCTTTATCGGCGCGTTCCTGCTGATGCTGTCGGTCAATGTGCCGCTGGCGCTCATCACCGCCGCCGTCGTGCCCGTCACTGCCTGGGTCACCAGCCGGTATGGCGGCCGCATGACGCAGAATTTTCGCGCGCTATACGGCCGTGTGGGGGATTTCAACGCCCGTATCGAGGAAAATGTCGGCGGCATGCGAGTGGTGCAGGCCTTTGCCAATGAGGATCACGAGAGGGCGCTGTTCGAAAAAGACAACCAGAAATACCGCCGCACCAAGCTTGACGCCTACAAGATCATGGCGGCCAGCACCTCGCTGAGCTACATGAGCATGCGGCTGACACAGATGATCGTGATGATCTGCGGCGCCTGGTTCGTTCTGAATGGCGACCTGACAGAAGGTGGCTTCGTCGGCTTCCTGCTGCTGGTCGGCGTGTTTTTCCGCCCGGTGGAAAAAATCAATTCGGTCATCGAGACCTATCCCAAGGGCATTGCCGGTTTCCGCCGGTTCACCGAGCTTCTCGACACCGCGCCCGATATTGTCGATGCGCCCGATGCGGTGGAAGCGCCGCTGCTGCGCGGCGATATCGAATACCGCCATGTGGGCTTCGGTTATGCCGAGGGCAAGCAGGTTCTCAGCAATATCGACCTGAAGATCAGCGCCGGCGAGACCGTGGCTTTCGTCGGCCCTTCCGGTGCGGGCAAGACGACGCTCTGCTCACTGCTGCCGCGCTTTTACGATGTGACCAGCGGTGCAATCACCATTGACGGCGTGGATATCCGCAAAATGAAGCTCGCCTCGCTGCGCAATCAGATCGGCATCGTGCAGCAGGATGTCTTCCTGTTCGGCGGCACGATCCGTGAGAACATCGAATATGGACGGCTTGGCGCTTCGGATGCGGAGATCATGGATGCCGCTAGGCGCGCGCGGCTGGACGGCGTCATTGAGGCCATGCCGCTCGGGCTCGACACCGTCATTGGCGAACGCGGCGTAAAGCTGTCCGGCGGACAGAAGCACCGTCTTGCGATTGCCCGCATGTTCCTGAAAAATCCGCCGATCCTCATTCTCGATGAGGCCACCTCGGCGCTCGACACGGAAACCGAGCGGGCCATCCAGCAATCGCTGACCGAGCTTGCCAAAGGCCGCACCACCCTCGTCATCGCCCACCGGCTGGCGACGATCCGCGATGCCTCGCGCATCGTGGTGGTCGACCAGAGCGGCATCGCCGAAACCGGCGCTCATGCCGAACTCCTGGCTGCCAAGGGCCATTACAGCCGTCTGCACGAGGCGCAGTTCAGCGGTCATCTCGCGGGCCTCAGCTGACCGGCCCGCACGTCGCTCAGCCTTCTGCTGCCCGTTCTTCGACGATGCCGGGGTTTGCCTCCGGCTTGCCGGGATGGCTGCTGACGAGGTAACCCATGGCGACGGCGGCCGCGACGACGAAGAGCAGCAGGACACCGCTGATCGTCATCAGCCATTCGCGGGGCTTTCTGTGCCCCATGATATAGTTCGGCCACCGGCCTGGATGGTTCACCACGTCGTTATTCCGGTGCTGTCGCATGAACTTCCCCAGATTTAAGCGTTTTGGTGAAAGATCAACGCCAGCGCTACCGCGACTGTTCCGTTTGGGTGGCGAACAGGTGATGACAAGGACGTGAGTCAGGTCATTCTGTCTCGGCAAGGCCGATCAGGCGGATTGAATGGCGATGCGGTTTCCCTCGCTATCGGAAATCTCCGCGACGAAGAGTGCATCATTCACCGCCGTTTTGGGAAATAGGAGCTTGCTTCCACCGGCAAGAGCTTTGGCAATCACATCATCCACATCAGCGACACTGAAATAGACGATCGCACCATCTCGCGTCGGTACATAGGCCGGACCTTCGGCAAGCGCGGCACTGGCACCATTGCTGTTTTCGTCAAAAGGGAAATAGGCCATTCTGCTATCGTGGATCGCGACGATTTCGGCAAAGGGCACATCAAAAACCGCGCGATAGAAGCGGATCGCCCGATCAAGATCGGTCACGGGGATTTCGACATGGGCGACAATATTCATACGCTTCTCCTCAGCTAGACTGACGCTTTTTCCAATTTCTGATGGCACCGATCTTTCTAGCGATGGCTAACATGGCGAGGCAATGGCTTGCGGGCTAGGCGCATAATCTGCTGGCGCCTCTGCTCGGCCTTGCGATTGCGCCGAGGCTGTTCGGCGTGGCGCTTTTGTGCTGCGGCATCAATTCTACCGGCCAGATCGTGATGGAGGGCTTTATCAAAATGCGGCTCGCCCCCTTGCTGGCCATCGCCATCATCCCCCGCCGCCGGCGTGACCATCCTTTACGGAGACAGCGGCACGGGCGAACTGCTGATGCTGACACAGGTGGTCTTAAGCCTGCAACTCTCCTTCGCCGTCTTCCCGCTGGTGATGTTTACCGTGACAAGGTCAAGATGGGCGAGCCGCGCTCACCGCTCTGGCTCTCAGGCTTCGCATGGCTGATCGCGGTGGTGATTGCGGCGTTGAATGTGAAGTTGCTGATGGATTTTATCGGGTGATGGATCAGGTCGAGGCCTAAACGCCATTAGGAATGAGTTTTGCATATTCTGACGGTAGTTTCCCTGATTTCTCAACGAATAGATTCAACGCCCCTGATCGCAGAAGATATGTGAACGGCGTATGACTCAATCGCTCGCAATTCTTGCAATGCACCTGATCTTTCAAGTAAAATAAAGGGGCATATTTTTTTCTTATTTTCACATCACTTTGGTCACACCATTCGCATTTAAAAAGAAAATTTATCTGTTTATTCAGTGACCTAGATAACGAATCTAAGCCGCCTTCATAGAGGTTTCCGAACAGTCCAACCGATCTAATTAGAATTTCATTGACGGTAATTTCATGTATCTGAAAGTATTTTGAGAAGCCTTTCAATGATATTTGGAGAATGAAAAAAAGAAGTATTGGCAAAGTGTTGTAAACATTATAATTATCATCCCCGTGTTCGTAATGAAAAATTCTATTGAGACCAAATTTTGGTGTCGCTAGGGCTGGGTGACGGGTAGTGATAAGGTGCATGGATTTCTGCATATTCAGCTGTAATCCATTGGGCGTTTTTTTATCAAAGATAATTTTATATATTAAATCACCGGTTGCGAAATCCTGCAAATATAGATCCTTGATTACGCCATCAAACAAAGATACGCAATCTTTTGGATCTATTTGCATTACTTGTTTTGTTTGAAGCGAACCATCTGCGAAAGATTTTATTAACGCGTCGTCGTTTTGTATTAGCTTCGAGATAATGATCAAATTTTCGGTGAGCGGCTTTCGAAGAAGGGCGTACGCAACGTTGAATTTTCTTTTTTCGAAGGCCGTAAGCGCTTCGTAAATGAAATGCATTGTGTCAGCAATTAGCCCCAGCAGTATATCTAGCTTTATCGGAGTCGATACTATTCCTCCAGCTTCCGCTACTTTAGTCCATATAGATTCGTCATCTGCACTCTGACCATTTTTCCTTAATGCATCTTGTAAAAGGTCGTGCCAGAACTCAACGTGGCCAGATTGAGTTGCCTCAACCAGTAACCGGGTAATTTCGTCGTGGAGCCAAAAACAGTACTCATGCCGCGGAATTATATCCCGCGGCATGTATTGAAGTCTCTCATCTGGGATGATCCCGAGAGGTTGCATTCTTATCAAGAGCAACCGCTCGTCGCACCACAAGTATCGCACTTCTCACAAGTGCCGTTCCGCACCATCGTGAAGTTCTGGCATTCCGAGCACATGTTGCCCGTATAGCCCTGTGCGATTGAGCGCATGCGGCGTTCGTTTTCGACCTTCTTGGCTTCCGTCTTGGCCGAAGCTGCGTCTGCGGCGGCCTTGTCGGAGAAGAGGGCGGTGGCCGTCTGCTGGGCTTCCTGAACGACCTCGTCGATCACTTCTTCGGCGATTTCTTCGGCCAGTTCCTTGGCGCGCTCTTCATAGTCCCGCTTGAAGGAGACGATTTCGGAGGTTGCGATGGCGACTGTCGGTTCCAGCTTGCGGGCAGCGGAGCCTGCAAAGGAGGTCACGTTGGCCGAGGCGCGGGCAGGGGCTGCCGTTGCCGAACCCTTGGGCTCGGAAGCGGTGCGTTCGCCGTCATTGCGGGACACGATGGTCGGCTTGTAACCGCGGGTCCAGCCGGTGGAAACGAGGTTGGTCTTGCCTTCCTGGATACCCTTGCCGAGCGCCGTGTTGGAGAAGTCGGACGTATCGACATGGGCGAGATCGTGGCGGCCGAGATAGGAGACGGCGAGTTCGCGGAACACGTAGTCGAGGATCGACGTGGCGTTCTTGATCGCGTCGTTGCCCTGCACCATGCCGGCCGGTTCGAACTTGGTGAAGGTGAAGGCCTCCACATATTCTTCCAGCGGCACGCCATATTGCAGGCCGAGCGAAATGGCGATGGCGAAGTTGTTCATCATTGCGCGGAAGGCGGCGCCTTCCTTGTGCATGTCGATGAAGATTTCGCCGATGCGGCCATCACCGAATTCACCGGTGCGCAGATAGACCTTGTGACCGCCCACAGTTGCCTTCTGGGTATAACCCTGACGGCGGTTCGGCAGCTTTTCACGCTCGCGTGAGACACGCTCGATGACGCGTTCGACGATCTTTTCGGTGATCGTCACGGCCTGCTGTGCGGCGGGCTGCTGGATCAGTTCTTCGATCAGGTCTTCGTCGTCCTCATCTTCCACCAGCGACGCATTGAGCGGCTGGGAAAGCTTGGAACCATCGCGGTAAAGGGCGTTTGCCTTCAGCGCCAGCTTCCAGGAGAGCATGTAGGCTGCGCCGCAATCCTCAACCGTCGCATCGTTCGGCATGTTGATCGTCTTGGAGATCGCGCCCGAGATGAAGGGCTGTGCCGCCGCCATCATGCGGATATGCGATTCGACCGAGAGATAACGCTTGCCGATCTTGCCGCAGGGGTTGGCGCAATCGAAGACGGGCAGGTGCTCGTTCTTCAGGAACGGTGCGCCTTCCAGCGTCATCGCGCCGCAGACGTGAACGTTGGCCGCTTCGATGTCCTTCTTGCCGAAGCCGAGGTGCTCGAGCAGGTTGAAGCTCATGTCGGAGAGCTGCTCGTCGGAAACCTTCAGCGTTTCCTTGAGGAAGTCGGCGCCGAGCGTCCACTGGTTGAAGACGAACTTGATGTCGAAGGCGCTCTTCAGCGCGCCGTTGACGGCTTCGATCTTCTCATCGGTGAAGCCCTTGGCCTTCAGCGTCGAGGGGTTGATGCCGGGAGCCTGGTTGAGATTGCCATGGCCGACGGCATAGGCCTCGATCTCGGCGATCTGGCTTTCGGAGTAACCGAGCGACCGCAGCGCATCCGGAACGGCGCGGTTGATGATCTTGAAGTAACCGCCGCCTGCGAGCTTCTTGAACTTCACCAGCGCGAAATCGGGTTCGATACCGGTCGTGTCGCAATCCATCACGAGGCCGATCGTGCCTGTCGGCGCGATAACGGTGGTCTGGGCGTTGCGGTAGCCGTGCTTTTCGCCAAGTTCCAGCGCCTTGTCCCAGGCGGCTGTTGCGTGGGCGATCAGGTCCTGATCCGGGCAGTCGCCATGGACGAGTGCGACCGGGTTGACCGACAGGCCCTCATAACCTTCCGACTGGCCAAGGGCGGCGCGGCGGTGGTTGCGGATGACGCGCAGCATGTTTTCGCGGTTCGGCGCAAAGCCCGGGAAGGGGCCAAGCTCACCGGCCATTTCGGCCGAGGTGGCATAGGACACGCCGGTCATGATGGCGGTGAGCGCACCGGCAATGGCGCGGCCTTCGGCGCTGTCATAGGGAATGCCGGAGGACATCAGGAGGCCGCCGATATTGGCGTAACCGAGGCCCAGCGTGCGGTACTCATAGGAGAGTTCGGCGATCTGGCGCGACGGGAACTGCGCCATCATGACGGACACTTCGAGCACGACGGTCCAGAGGCGGACGGCGTGTTCATAATCGGCGATATCGATGCGCTTCGTCGCCTGATCCTTGAACTGCAGAAGGTTCAGCGAGGCGAGGTTGCAGGCCGTGTCATCGAGGAACATGTATTCCGAGCACGGGTTGGAAGCGCGGATCGGACCGGCCGCCGGCGAGGTGTGCCAGTCGTTCATCGTCGTGTTGAAGTGCAGACCCGGATCGGCAGACGCCCAGGCGGCGTGGGAAATCTTTTCCCAGAGGTCGCGGGCCTTCAGCGTCTTCATGACCTTGCCGTCCTTGCGGGCGGTGAGGTTCCAGTCACCGTCATTTTCGACAGCGCGCAGGAAATCGTCCTTCAGCGAGACGGAGTTGTTGGAGTTCTGGCCCGACACCGTGAGGTAGGCTTCCGAATCCCAGTCCGTGTCATAGGTCTTGAACTGGATGTCCTTGTAACCCTGCTCGGCGAACTGGATGACGCGCTTGACGTAGTTTTCCGGCACCATGTCCTTCTTGGCGGCGCGGATTTCGCGCTTCAGGGCAGGGTTCTTGGCCGGGTCGAAGCAATCGCCGTTGTCAGCCTCGCAGTTGACGCAGGCCTTCATGATCGCCTTCAGGTGCTTGGCGACGATCTTGGAACCGGTGACGAGAGCGGCAACCTTCTGCTCCTCGTTCACCTTCCAGTCGATATAGGCTTCGATATCCGGGTGGTCGGCATCAACGACGACCATCTTCGCTGCGCGGCGGGTCGTGCCGCCGGACTTGATGGCGCCGGCTGCGCGGTCGCCGATCTTGAGGAAGCTCATCAGGCCTGACGATTTGCCGCCGCCGGAGAGTTTTTCGCCTTCGCCACGCAGATAGGAGAAGTTCGAGCCGGTGCCGGAGCCATATTTGAACAGACGCGCTTCACGCACCCACAGGTCCATGATGCCGCCTTCATTAACGAGGTCGTCCTCAACGGACTGGATGAAGCAGGCATGCGGCTGCGGATGTTCGTAAGCCGACTTGGACTTGGTCAGCTTGCCGGTGAAGGGGTCGACATAAAAGTGGCCCTGGCCGGGACCATCAATGCCATAGGCCCAGTGCAGGCCGGTGTTGAACCATTGCGGGGAGTTGGGGGCAACACGCTGGGTGGCGAGCATATAGGCAAGCTCGTCGCGGAAGGCGAGGGCATCTTCTTCGGACGAGAAATATTTGCCCTTCCAGCCCCAATAGGCCCAGGTGCCGGCCAGGCGATCGAAAACCTGGCGTGCATCGGTCTCGGAGCCGTAGCGCTCGGCTTCCGGAACATCCTTCAGAGCCTTTTCATCGGGCACGGAGCGCCAGAGGAAGGAAGGAACGTCATTTTCCTCAACCTTCTTCAGGAACTTCGGCACGCCGGCCTTGCGGAAATATTTCTGCGCCAGAACGTCGGTCGCAACCTGGCTGAACTGCGCGGGAACGTCGATGTCAGCCAGACGGAACACGATGGATCCATCCGGGTTCTTGATTTCACTGACGGCCTTGCGGAAGTCGATCTCCGCATAAGGCGATTGGCCGGGCTTCGTGAAGCGGCGTTCAATGCGCATGGTTTCTGTCCTCGTCCATTGGGCGCCCGGTGAAGGGCGCAAAAATTCGTTCCAGCCGTGCGATGCCTTCGCGCAGCCGGTTGTTGCCGATCTGATGGGGATGTTCATCCTTGGATGTCATCCCTGTATCTCGTGTTTAAGATGGCCGCAAGCCTACTATATATAGTATTAACACATTCTTGCTGCCAGTCCCCGCGTAATGTTTTTGGCGGTTCCGAAGGCGCAGAAAAGCCATCGGCGAACCGCCCCCTCATGGCCGGGACGCCGTTTGGACATGCGCGCTAAAGATGGAGAAGAACCGGCCTCGTTACTTTCCGGTCCGTTGCCGCCGCAACATATTTGTCACTTTCCTCTCGCGGCACAGATTCGTCAAGCCATAGATTGAAACCCATTTTTAACCACAAGATATTGTGTGGAGTGCCTGTGGAAAACGGGGATAGGAAAAGCTCTCAGAAAAATCAGTGACTTGGCGGAAAAATTTGAAGCTTGCGCGAGGCTGGTTTCCGCAACGGAAAGGCAAAACCCCGCATTTCCGGGGTGAGGCATAATGGCGACACTGCGGTTTTTCCGTGTTTTCCGCTGTCGGCAAAAAGGCCTTTTCACATAAAAAAGCCGCCCCCGGTGGGACGGCGAAAGAGTGTATATTGCTGGGGGAAGTCTTGCGCGGTTGGTGCATCCGCACTCCGTCACCCCGGACTTGATCCGGGGTCCAGCGCGATCAACTCCTTGATCGCGAGAGACTCACGGCGCAGACGCGCCGTGGCTGGATTCCGGCTCAAGGCCGGAATGACGGATGAGAAAAAATGAGTCCCCTGTGGGCACTCAGCCGCGCGATCCCTTGGCGATCGGCTCCTGATAGGTGAAGCCCATGTCCCAGGGGAAATAGATCCAGGTGTCCTGGCTCACTTCGGTGACGAAAGTATCGATGGTCGGCACCCCCTTCGGTTTGGCGTAAACGCAGGCAAAATGCGCCTTCGGCAGCATCTCGCGCACTTCCAGCGCCGTCTTGCCGGTATCGGTCAGATCGTCGACGACAAGCACGCCTTCGCCGGCATCAACAGTCAGCTCGGGGGCTACGCCTTTCAACAGGACCGTATCACCCTGGTTGACGTAGTCATGGCGGGTGGCGATGCAGACCGTATCGATCATGCGGATGTTCAGTTCGCGGGAAATGATCGCCGCCGGAACGAGGCCGCCGCGGGTGATGCAGACGATTGCCCGGAACTCTTTGTCGAGACCGGCAAGACGCCAGGCAAGCGCACGGGCGTCGCGGTGAAACTGGTCCCAGGAAACGGGAAAGGCTTTATCGGGAAGGGACATGTCGTCTACCATCTGGTCAAAATTGTCGATGGCTTTGGCTAATAGCCGCAAGACCGGCAAAAAGGCAAGCTTTGCGCTTATCCGGCGTGATTTTGGCTGAGAGAATGCCGCTTGTTTCTTCTCCCTTAGGGGGAAAAGGTGGCCCGAAGGGTCGGATGAGGGGGTAACGGCGGAGATTTTCGGAGAGCTTGCCCCCTCATCCCGCTGCCGCGGACCTTCTCCCCGGCGGGACCCGTTGCAAAATTCCGTGGTTGTGATTCACTCGGTCGAGGATAGCGGGCGAGGTTACGATGTCGGTGCGAGACAACAGGCAGTTCAGTTTCGTTGAGGCGCTGATGCCGCAGGCGAAGGGTTCCGGTCGGCTGGAGCGCTTGTCGGGCGTTGTGAAGTGGTATCGGTTCGAAAAGCTTCTGTCGCGTCTTCGTGATGAGAAAAGCGCCGGTCGTCCGGCCTATGAACCGCTGGTGATGTTCAAGGCCCTGCTGTTGCAGTCACTCTATGGGCTTTCCGACATGGAGCTCGAGGAGGCGCTTGGCGACCGGCTGTCGTTCAAGCGTTTCGTCGGCCTGACGCTTGAGGAGGCCGTTCCGGATCATTCCACGCTTTGCCGCTTCCGTAACCTTTTGATTGGCGAAGGTCTGCTGGAGAGGTTGTTTGGAGAACTCGACCGGCAGCTCGATGCCGCGGGCCTGATCCTGCGGCGCGGCACGATGCTGGATGCGACGATCATCGAAACGACGGCGTCGCGGCCACCCAGGGGGCGCAATGGTGACTTCGATGCGGCCGCTGGATTTGCAGATGGGCGCAAACCGGAAGAGCCGGATCATCCTGGTGCTGCCGGGAGCGATGAGCGGACAATCGATCCGGATGCCCGCTTTGTCCGGCATAAGGGCAAGCACGGCTCGGCCTATGGCTACAAGGCGCATGTCGGTGTCGATGAAGGGTCTGGCCTGATCCGCAGGATTATCACCACGCCTGCCAATGTGAACGATACGGTCGTCGCCGATCGGCTGATCGTCGGCGACGAGGCCTGCGTTCTGGCAGATGGGGCGTATCATACCCATGCGCGGGAGAAAGCCTTGAAGGCGAAAGGCATCAAGCCGCGGCTGATGCGCCGTCCGAACCGGCATCACCGCGTTCTGTCGCCGCGGCTTGCCCGGCTTAACCTGTTGATATCGAAACGGCGGGCGGCCGTCGAAACGACGTTTGCCACACTCAAGAACCGCATGGGGCTCGACGTGATCCGCTACCGTGGGCTGATCAAGGCCAGGGCGCAGGTGCTACTGGCAGCCATGGCCTTCAACATGCGCCGCTGGGTGACTTTGACAACACCTGCAAGGCCCCACTGCGCCTGAAAACCACCGAAAACATCCCCAACCCACCCAAAACCCGCCAAAGACAGAGGCGGGACGGGAAATCACGGCTGAAAATCTCCCGAAAGGGTCCCGTGATGAATTTTGCAACGGGTCCCGCCGGGGAGAAGAAACCAGTGGCGGACGCTCCTTTCGAGCCAGATCGCGGGGGCTGGCGGCGCCATTTGCGCCGCATCCATATTCAACGCGACAGCAGCGTCATCGCCGTCATGGAATCGAGCAGCGTGCGGGTAACGCCGCCGAACAGCAGTTCCCACCAGCGGGAATGGCCGTAAGCGCCCATGACCAGAAGGTCGATGCTGTTATCGGAAAGGCGATTTTCGATGGCCGCCTGCGGCGAAAGGCCGGCAATCTTTTCCTGTGAGGTCACCGTCACGTTCACGCCGTGGCGGGCGAGCGTGGCCGCCAGTTCCGTACCGGCAAACCCGGAGGACTGCGTTTCGCTTTCTGCCTGGTCGACGGAGAATATCTCGACGCTGTCGGCGGCTTTCAGAAAGGGCAGGGCGTCGAAAGTGGCGCGCGTCGCCTCGCGAGAGCCATTCCAAGCGATCAGGACGCGTTTGATCGGTTTGGCGACGGTGAGCACATGCGGGACGAGGAGAACGGGACGGCCGCTTTCATAGAGAAAGCTGTCAATATCGGTGCGGCTGTCCGACAAAGCCGAGGAACTGCTCTGGCGGGCGACGACGAGATCGGCGCAACGGGCGCTGTCGATGGCAGAGGCGGAGGCGTAACCCACCGAGGTAACGAAGCTTCGCCATTCATGCGAGATGCCGTTGGCCGACAGCGTGCGCTCGAAAAGCGTGCCGACATCGGTGGTTTCCTTGTGTGCCACATCCTGCAGGGCCTGCACGGTGGCGGGATCGGGAATTTCCATCGGCGCGACGAGGGGAACGGCGGCCAGCGTTTCCATGTGCAGGCCGATGACATGCGAGGAAAACTGATCTGCAAGGCTCACCACGAATTCGCCGAGCTTCTGTGTGTTCGAAACATTGTCGACCACTGCCAATATCGTTTTGTAACCCATTTATCTCTCCTCGGTGACATCTAATTTCTGTGGGGAGAGTGGCCGCCTTTGCAGGCCGCCACCTTGATTTTGGTCAAAGCCCGTTCGTCAAAGGCCCTTTCTCGCTCAAGCCGTTGCGTCGCCCTTGCCTGCCGCCAGTCTTTTCTCCTGTCCGATCGCTTCGATCATGGCCGCGACCGCATCCGCCGCGGCCTTCAGCACGCCTGCATCCCGGGCGCGCACCACGATTTCCGTCGAAAAGCGTTGCCCGTCATATTTCGGATATGAACCGATGCTGGTTTCGGGATGGGCTTTCTGGATGGCCGTCAGCGGCGTGCCGATATCGCCTTCGCCATACGGTGAGCGTACGGCCTGCGACATCACCTTGGCGCCGGTGCGGAGCGTCGGCATGACGTTGTCGAGCATCGCCTGGAACACCTGCGGCACGCCGGCCATGACATAGACATTGCCGATGATGAAGCCGGGGGCGACGGAAACGGGGTTGGCGATGTGGGCAGCACCTTTCGGCATGCGCGCCATGCGCTTGCGCGCATCGGTGAATTCCATCTCACGGGCACGATACATGTCGCCCAGTATCCGCAAGGCTTCGGCATCGTGCTCGCAGGGAAGGCCAAACGCCACGGACACCGCATCCGCGGTGATGTCGTCATGGGTCGGGCCTATGCCGCCCGAGGTGAAGACATAATCATAGCGGCTGCGTAGCGCATTCAGCGCTTCGACGATCGCGTCCTCCTCATCGGCAACGATACGCACTTCCTTGAGGTCGATGCCGGAGATGGTCAGCACGTCCGCGAGGTGGCCGATATTCTTGTCCTTGGTACGGCCCGAAAGCAACTCGTCGCCAATGGCGAGCATGGCGGCGGTCACGACGGATTGAGCGGAAGAGGGATTGGACATGGGTGTACTCGTCATCTGTTTTATCAGACGTTAGCCCCGCGCCCGATGATTGCAAAGCGGTTTTGAAAAAATGTATTTCGGCAAATAGTTGACGTCTCGCTTTTCCGTTCACTTATGGTGAACAGTGCGTATGCCGATAGGCCGCTGGCGTGGAAGGAGCCTGTGAGCTAGATTTTCATCACATGCTTGTAACGGGTCGCCGCTAATGATCATCACGTTTTTGAAAAGGCTTCTGGCCGGGACGCCGGAAACGATAAACCCAAAGGAAACAAAGAAAATGACGAAAGTTCTGGTGCTCTATTACTCTTCCTACGGTCACATCGAAACGATGGCCTATGCTGTTGCCGAGGGTGCAAAATCGGCGGGCGCAGACGTCGTCGTCAAGCGCGTTCCGGAACTGGTGCCCGAAGCGGTCGCCAAGTCTTCGCATTTCAAGCTCGACCAGGCGGCGCCGATCGCCACCGTGGACGAACTGGCTGAATACGATGCCATCATCGTCGGCGCCGGCACCCGCTTCGGCACGGTCGCTTCGCAGATGCGCAATTTCTGGGACCAGACGGGCGGCCTGTGGTTCGGCGGCAAGCTCGTCGGCAAGGTAGGTTCCGCCTTCACCTCTTCCGCGACCCAGCATGGCGGCCAGGAATCGACTATTCTCGGTTTCCTGCCGACCTTCCTGCACCACGGCATGGCCGTCGTTGGTCTGCCCTATGCCTTCCAGGGCCAGATGGGTGTCGATGAAATCAAGGGCGGCTCCCCTTACGGCGCTTCCACCATTACCGATGGCGACGGCTCGCGCCAGCCATCCGAAGTCGAACTTGAAGGTGCACGCTTCCAGGGCGCGCATGTGGCGAAAATCGCCGCCAAGCTTTCTGCCTGATCCTGAAAGTCCTATGAAAAAGAAATGCGGCCCAAAAGGCCGCATTTTCTGTGCCGGTGGCATCATCACCAGCTTTACCGCGATGCACTCCTGCGAAGCTCGCTCCCCGATCAGATCGGCAGGTTCACCATGAAGAGGCAGCTTGCAACCACGAAGCCGATCATCGAAATTTCAAGAAAACCGTTCAGTCCGTCACGCATTTCAATCCTCCTTGTTCGATCGAAAAGAGAACGGAAAAAGTTTAACGCGGTTCCATAACAGCAGAATGAAATTTAGGGATTCTTAACGCCTGATTTACGGCGTGTCAGCCGGTGACGACGAAAGCCACGACGAGGTGGCCGAGAAGGCCGATCGCCAGGCAGGAGAGAAGAAAGATGAACAGGGCTTTTTTCATATATCCGGACGCTTTCCTCTGTACCGATCCATCGAACCATGAACTTGACGTTAGCGCCCCTGGCGCCTCCGTCACGACGCGTGACGGGGCCGTTACGCCTTGATGTCGAGCCCCGCTTCGATCGCGGCGGCGATGAAGGCCTTGCGCGCGTCTTCAGGCTTTTTCCTGCCGGCATCCACGGCGGCGCAGACCAGCAGCGCCTTGTCTAGCGCCTCGCCATCCTCCACCGGCCAGTCCTCGATCAGGGCCCAGGAGGCGGCCTGGGTTGTTTCGATGCTCGTATAATCACCCGGCGTTTCGAAGGCGATCAGGACGGGTTTCTGCCAGCGCGTGTTCATCGCTCATCCATGTTGGTTTCGCGCCCGGCTCTAAACGAAGCAGGCGGGATGCGCAATCCGTTTCGGAGCCGACCGGTGCGGTCAGTCGTCGCGTCCGAACAGCCATTCGCGAAGGATGCGCCGGTCAATGAGTTCCAGCGAGCGATCTGGCGCGATGCGATAGGTTTCCACCGCCCTTGTGCTGCTGTCTATGCGGAACTCATGGGTGAAGGTGCTGCCGATCGGTGACTTCGTCAGCTTCGTGCGCGGCTGGCCTTTATAGATGATGCTCCCGGGAATGGGCTCCACATAGGGTGCCGGACCGGCGGTCGTGCATCCCGCAAGCGCGAGCGAAAGGGCTATTGCGGCCGATGATGCGAGCGTTTTCATCCTGTCCTCCGAGGTCCATCTGCAAAAACGATATGGAGGCGCGGAGGTTCCCGGAAGCGGCGGATGCGGCAGTATTATTTCTTCCGACTACTTGCGCTTTGGGTTCTGAATGTCGCGCGCGACCCAGCGAAAGAAAAAATAGACGAGGAAGCCAAAGATGAAAAGCGGGATGAGGTTCGCAAAACCGGACATATGATTCTCGTTTCTCCCTCCCGTCACGGGGGTCTATCCGGAGAGGCTGAGACGAGGCAAGGGGTAGCACGCATGGTCGTCGGTCACATGTACGTGTGCCGACCTGCCTGCGGCAGGAGTAGGACGGAGCGAGGGAGGGGCGGGAGAGATCCGGCGCACTGCCAGCGAAGCCGGATCTCTCCGTCTCCCGCCGGTTTCAGGGTACGGGGGACTGTCTTCACTATGGCGGACAACCGAAAATAGACATAGAGCGAGAAATTACCTCGAATAAATTGCAGCGATCCAGAACTCGCGATGGATGCGACGCGCGAGACTATGCACAATTCCTCATCTTCACTGTCCGGGACATTAATCCGCCAGGCACGGGGGACGGCACGCCCCTTCCGGCCGGACCATCATGTCTGTGCAAAAGCGGTGTAACCTGTTGAAACGGCACGTCTGCCGTCATTCTTTCAGCCTGCTGGAGAGGCCGGAAGAGGGAACTTTTCACACGCTGCGTCATTGAAGCAGTCGGACACATGCCAATAGTGGAGGGTTAAACATGCTCGGCACCATCCTTGTCATCCTGCTCATTCTGTTCCTCATCGGCGCGCTGCCAAGCTGGGGTTATCATAATTACGGTTACGGCCCTTCGGGCGGTCTCGGACTGGTGCTGGTCATCGTGCTGATCCTGGTTCTGATGGGACGGATTTGATCGACAATTCCTGAAAATGCACAGGTTGCCCGCAGTCGAAAACGCTTCGGCTGCGGGCAATTTTTCGTCCGGAGCAGCGGGATGACGCCAAAAGCCATGTCATCTTAGTGGCTTAGACAACTTGGGCGGTTGGACTCCGCGTACCCGGCTGAAAAAACACGACATTCGGAACGATCCCTCTTGCGCCCCAAATGGATTCGTTCTAAATGCCCGCCATCGCTCCATTGATGAGCGTGTGAGGCCTCGTGGCGGAGTGGTGACGCAGAGGACTGCAAATCCTTGTACCCCGGTTCAATTCCGGGCGAGGCCTCCAAAATTCTCCCAAGGTACGATGATTTTTCCTGTTCCGCGTCACGATTGGCGACGTCTCGCCGTTCGTTCCGCGAAGAAAACCGCTGCCATTCTGCTTTTTACCCCACATCCGTCTTACCGCGCTTGAAAGCGCGCTCTTGGCCAATTATGAGATTACTCAAAGGCGAGGGGAGGCCCGCGCCGTTTTGAGCTTTTGGAGCCGGGACTTCCCGACCGGTATCCGTGAAATTGAGGCGATAACGACATGATGGATTTCGAAACCGCGCGCGCCAATATGGTCGACAGCCAGCTGCGTACGACCGACGTGACTTCGCATTCGGTGCTGAAGGCGTTTTTGAGTGTGCCGCGCGAGGCATTCGTGCCGACGGGTGCACGGCAGATTGCCTATGTGGATGAGGATTTGCAGATCTGTCCCGCCCGGGATGGCCGCCCGGCCCGTTATGTCATGAAGGCCTCGCCGCTCGCGAAGCTGCTGCAGCTCGCGGCCGTTTCGAGGGAGGACGTGGTCCTGGAAGTCGGCGGTGGTTCCGGTTATGCGGCCGCCATCCTGTCCCAGCTTGCCGGCTCCGTCGTTTCGCTCGAATGCGATGAAGCGCTCGCCGCACAGGCGACCGAAACGCTCGCTTCGCTTGGCTATGACAATGTCGCTGTCGTCACCGGCGATCTCGAAAAGGGTTATGCGAGCGAAGCGCCTTACGATCTGATTTTCGTGAACGGCGCTGTCGAGGAAGTGCCGGCGGCACTTACCGAACAGTTGCGTGACGGCGGGCGTCTCGTCGTCGTTGTCGGATACGGCAATGCCGCAAAGGCCACCGTCTATCGCCGCGATGGCGCCAGCACGTCGGCCGCGACCTTCTTCAATGCGTCGGTCAAGCCGCTGCCGGGTTTCGCCAAGGCAGCCGAATTCGTTTTCTGATCACCGTACCATCATTCTGTTCTTGACGCCGGGGTGGAATTTCCACCCCGGCGTTTTTGTGAAGATTGGAAATTTATCCCGTGTGCGTCTTCGAGAACATCGCGCCCACAAAGCTGTGTATCATCACGAAACTTGTCGAATCAGTGATTTAGTTCGTGGCTATGCTACCCTAAACTAAGGTGATTCGGGGTGTGCGTATTTCTGCCCCGCATGACCCCTGCAGCGGGTTGCGAAGATGCGGAGCGTCTTTCTCAGGCCTGTTGCAGACTGTCGGCGCGGCGGTTGTCTTCGGCTGCCGCTGCCGTGATGTGCAGATTGAACAGGTGCGAAGTGCCCCTGGCATCCGAAGCGATGCGAGGCCGGGTGCTAGAGAGTGGAAACCGGGGATTGATATGGCTCAGCCAAGCGTAGCGCGTGAACCGTCCATGGAAGAGATACTGGCGTCGATACGCCGGATCATCGAAAGCAACGAGCCAGGGCCCGCCGGCGCATTTTCCGGCCAGTTACCGCCGGTTTATGACGATGAGGACGAGGCGGCAGGCGACGCACCTTACATGACGGAGCCAGCCAGCCCGCCGGCCCGCGTCCCTCCGCCGGCAAACCAGGCCTTTGGCGCGCGGCCTGCACAGGATTTTTCACCGGCTTATGAAAAGTCCCTGGCCGAGCCCCAGGAAATCTCCGTCGAAAAGACGATGTCGCTCGCCGATGTCGCCGCGCGGGTTCGCGCTGCCGCAGACCGCAACGCTGCCATGGGGCCGCAGGCCTTCGCCTCGCAGGGCCAGCGCGCGGCGATGCAGGCTTCTCCAGCTTCCTCTTCTCCCGCCGTGCCGCAGACCGAACGGGCCGCCCCACAGCGTCCGACGGATGTACGGCCGCTGATGGTGGCGGCTGCGGCAACTGCTGCTGAACAGCAGGCGCCCGCCGCTTCCGAGGACCGGGCCGCTGCCGCTGCCATCGAAAGCGCGCCTGTACCGGAAAACCATTTTGATCATATGGCGCTGCGCGGTGCGATTGAAACCGCCGTCGCCGAGGAGGTTTTCGACATCGACGTGCAGGAACCCATTGCCGAGGCGCCGTCACTCGATCTGGTTGCGCCGCAGCCGGAAGACAAAGTGCAGGCCGGTTCCGACCTGTCGCTCAACCTCATCTCGGCCGCCGCGGGCGCGCAGATCGCGCGTTCCTTCAGTGAGCTGGCCGAGGTTTTCGACGGTGTCGAACGTCGTTCGATCGAGGACATGGCGGCCGAGATGCTGCGTCCGATGCTGCAGGAATGGCTGGAAGACAATCTGCCAACCCTGGTTGAGCGTCTCGTGCGCGAAGAAATCGAGCGCGTGGCGCGCGGCTCGCGCCGCTGACTTTACGCTGGCCGCAGGGCCGGGTGCTTCCCGCCCGCCTCGGGAGACGTGGCATTGGCGTTAAACAGGGGCCGCCCGGCACAGGGGCGGCTTTTTTATTGAAGATGAAAGCGTTATCGGGGCATAGTCGGCCATCGGGTCGCTCACGGAGCGTCCTGAGGGTCGGTTTCTGTTGACTCTCGACTGTCCATCCTTATTTAAAAATCCACACAAGAACTCTAAAATTCAGGTCAGGAAATGCTCGAAAAGACCTACGATTCCGCCACCGTCGAACCGAAGATCGCCAAAGCCTGGGACGAGGCTAACGCTTTTCGTGCCGGCGCCAACGCCAAGCCGGGCGCGGAAACCTTCACCATCGTCATCCCGCCGCCGAATGTGACGGGGTCCCTGCACATGGGCCATGCGCTCAACAACACGCTGCAGGATATTCTGGTCCGCTTCGAGCGCATGCGCGGCAAGGATGTGCTGTGGCAGCCGGGCATGGACCATGCCGGCATCGCCACGCAGATGGTCGTCGAGCGCAAGCTGATGGAGCAGCAGCTTCCAGGCCGTCGCGACATGGGCCGCGAGGCCTTCGTGGAGAAGGTGTGGGAATGGAAGGCCGAATCCGGCGGCCTGATCTTCAACCAGCTGAAACGTCTCGGCGCGTCCTGCGACTGGTCGCGCGAACGCTTCACCATGGATGAAGGTCTCTCCGAGGCTGTTCTCGAAGTTTTCGTCACGCTCTACAAGCAGGGCCTGATCTACAAGGACAAGCGCCTCGTCAACTGGGATCCCAAGCTGCTGACTGCGATTTCCGACATGGAAGTCGAGCAGATCGAGGTCAAGGGTAATCTCTGGCACCTGCGCTATCCGCTCGAAAAGGGCGTTACCTATCAGTACCCGACCGCATTCGACGAGGAGGGCAAGCCCACCGAGTTCGAGACCCGCGACTATATCGTTGTCGCCACGACGCGTCCGGAAACCATGCTTGGTGATACCGGTATTGCCGTGAACCCGGAAGACGAGCGGTATAAGGGCATCGTCGGCAAACACGTCATCCTGCCCATTGTCGGTCGCAGGATTCCCATCGTCGCCGATGATTACGCCGACCCGACCGCCGGTACGGGTGCGGTCAAGATCACGCCCGCGCATGATTTCAACGACTTCGAAGTCGGCAAACGCTGTGGCCTGCGCGCCATCAATGTCATGAATATCGATGGTACCATTTCCATCAAGGAGAACGAGGATTTCCTCGAAGGCCTCGACCATCCGGCGGCGCTGCACGGCGCATGGGACCGTCTGGAAGGTCAGGACCGTTTTGCCGCCCGCAAGATCATCGTCGAAATTTTTGAGGAAGCCGGCCTGCTCGACAGGATCGAGCCGCACAAGCATGTGGTGCCGCATGGCGACCGCGGCGGCGTTCCGATCGAGCCACGCCTGACGGACCAGTGGTGGGTCGACAACAAGACGCTGGCGCAGCCGGCGATTGCCTCGGTTCGCGAAGGCCGCACCAATTTCGTGCCGAAAAACTGGGAAAACACCTATTTCCAATGGATGGAGAACATCCAGCCCTGGTGCATCTCGCGGCAATTGTGGTGGGGACACCAGATTCCGGCATGGTACGGCCCGGACGGGCAGGTGTTCGTCGAGAAGACCGAGGAAGAGGCGCTGCAGGCGGCCATCCAGCATTACATCGCCCATGAAGGCCCGTGGAAGGCCTGGGTCGAGGAAAAGCTTGAGAACTTCGCTCCGGGCGAAATCCTGACGCGCGACGAAGATGTGCTCGACACCTGGTTCTCTTCTGCGCTCTGGCCGTTTTCGACGCTCGGCTGGCCGGAACAGACGCCGGAACTGGCGCGCTATTATCCGACAAACGTGCTTGTCACCGGCTTCGACATCATCCCCTTCTGGGTGGTGCGGATGATGCAGATGGGCCTGCATTTCATGAAGGACGACGCCGGTAACCCGGTTGAGCCGTTCAGCACGGTCTATATTCATGCGCTGGTTCGCGACAAGAACGGCCAGAAGATGTCGAAATCCAAGGGCAACGTCATCGACCCGCTGGAACTGATCGATGAATATGGTGCCGATGCGCTGCGTTTCACGCTTGCCATCATGGCGGCGCAGGGTCGCGACGTGAAACTCGATCCGGCACGTATTGCGGGTTACCGCAATTTCGGCACGAAGCTCTGGAATGCGACGCGCTTTGCCGAGATGAATGGCGTGAAGCGTGACCCGCATTTCCTGCCGGAAACCGCCTCGCTGACGATCAACCGCTGGATCCTGACCGAGCTTGCCAACACGGCCCGCGATGTGACGGCGGCACTTGAGAACTTCCGCTTCAACGATGCGTCAGGCATTCTCTACCGTTTCGTCTGGAACCAGTTCTGCGACTGGTATCTGGAACTGCTGAAGCCGGTCTTCGGCGGCGACGATGAAAAGGCCAAGTCGGAATCGCAGGCCTGCGCGGCTTATGTTCTGGATGAGATCTACAAGCTGCTGCATCCTTTCATGCCGTTCATGACGGAAGAGCTTTGGGCGCATACGGCCGGTGAGGGCAAGGAGCGCGATGATCTGCTTTGCCTTACCGACTGGCCGGAGCCGGAGTTCCGCGACGACGCCGCGGCTGCGGAAATCAACTGGCTGATCGATTTCGTGTCCGGCATTCGTTCGACGCGCGCCGAGATGAACGTGCCGCCGGGTGCCATTGCCTCGCTGGTGGTCGTTGGCGCCAATACCTCCACGGAAGCACGGCTCGATCGCCACGCCGCCGCTATCCGGCGTCTGGCGCGGGCCGATGAAATCCGTGCCGCCGATGTCGCGCCGAAGGGATCGGCCCAGATCATCGTCGGTGAGGCGACCATCTGCCTGCCGCTTGGCAATCTGGTCGATCTTGCGGCCGAAAAGGCTCGTCTCGAGAAGGCGATCGGCAAGGTGGACGCGGAAATGGAACGCATCGACAAGAAGTTGTCGAACGAGAAATTCGTGGCCAATGCCGATCCGGAAGTCGTTGCCGCCGAACGCGAGCGCAAGGCTGAGCTGGAAATTCAGCTCGCAAGCCTGAGAACGGCGCTCACGCGGGTAAGCGAAGCGGGGTGACATGCCGCTTGCGGCTTTGCATGAACAAAAACGCCCCGCTAAAAACGGGGCGTTTTTGCTATGGAGCGATAGGGTCGCCGCCTATCGATTGCTGCGTTGCAACGACGAATCATGTTGCTCGCGGGAGGGCGATCATTTCTCGCCATCTCGCGCTCGAAAATCTCCCGAACAGTCAAAAAAGCCAACAAAAACGGCGTGATAAGCGCCTTTCTTCGGGAAACGCGCGTGTGTGGTTATTTGGCGACAATTCCCGTCACGCGTGGGAAATTGTTTCATTTTGTGTCGGATCGCTTCCGTTTAATTAGAAAAATAACCTAAAATGATTATGCAAGGGGATCGACATGAAATTCTTACGTAAAAAATGGAGAAGTGTCGCAGAACTGTGCCAGTGTGCGGCAGATTGTCATTTTCCGCGAAGCGCTTCACTTTTTTGATGATCACATTGCCTTGATTGGGGAGAGAGATGGCAAAAACTGCAATTTTTCGCGGCGCGGTATGTTTCGCAGTCAGCATCGCGGCGGTAACGCCTTCACTGGCCGGCGGTCTCGAGCGCGGCGGTTATAATATCGATCTGTTGTTCGATCCGTCCGATTACGTTCTCGACAGCTCCGCGACCTTCGTCGCACCGCAGCGCAAGGTAGAGAATGCGCGGGACAACCCGCTGAAAAGTGGCCCCTTGCCTGCATCCTGGTCCAGGACGGCAGATGATTCCGAAAACTTCTGGTCGACCCGCATCGGGGCCAAGGCATCGATCGGCGATTTCGGCGACTGCATGTTCGACTATTCGCAGCCCTGGGGCGCGCATCTCAATCCCGGTATCTGGCAGGGATCGAGCTACAATATCGAAACCAAGGTCAAGTCGCACAATTACGCGACCACCTGCCGGGTGAAGTTCGATCTTGGCAAGGGTGACTTCTCGATTATCGGCGGCGGCTTCTATCAGGAATTGAGCGGCTATAAGTATCGTCAGGTTCTCGGGCCGGCCGTTCTGGGCCTCAATCCGGCCTGGTCCAGCTTCAGCGGCGTCGGCAAACTGGAGATGGAAGGTGATGGCTGGGGCTGGCGCGCCGGCATGGCCTACGAGATTCCCGAGATCGCGTTCCGCGCCAGCCTTGTTTATAACAGCGCTGTCGATCACGATTTGACCGGCTTCGCCGATGTTAGAGGGATCCCACAGACACCGCCGTCCATATCTCCGACGCTTGCAAAATACGGCGGCAAGCTCGTGCCGATCTATGGCTCTGTTTCCATGCCAGACAGCATCGAACTAAAAGTTCAATCCGGCATAGCGCCAGACTGGCTTGCTTTCGGTTCCGTGAAGTGGACAGACTGGAGCCAGATTCAGGTCATTCCTTTCTGCGCGGTCGGCACATCTCCCTGCGTCCCAAGTGGCGCAGACACGCTGAACACGCTTGATCTGTTCTATCGCGACGGCTGGACGATCTCCGGCGGCGTTGGTCACAAGTTCAACGAACAGTGGAGCGGAGCCGTCAGCCTGACCTGGGATCGCGGTACGTCCACGGTCATCGGCACCCAGACAGATACGTGGACGCTCGGCACGCAGATTGTCTATTCGCCCAACAAGAACATCGAGTTCAAGATTGCCGGCGCTCTCGGCCTCCTGACCTCGGGCAGCTCCTCCATCAATGGCGGACCCTGCGGCGCTGGTTTCACCTGCGGCAACGAGGCAGGCTACGATTTCGGCAACGACCTCGTGGCAGCCATCTCGACGGGTGTGAAGGTCAAGTTCTGATCTGATCCTTTCGCTAATGCTAAAATAAAGGTCCGGTTTACCAACCGGGCCTTTTTTCATGTCCGACTATGATTCCTTCTCGATAAAATTTTCTGGCCCGAAAGTTTTGTGACGATTTGGCAACACTTTTCTGCAAGCTTGGGGTCGCGTTGGAATGTGAGCATATCTGTCCATTTCCCGCCACAAACAGGGTGCTTGGCTTATGTTTAGGGCAGCGGGATCGGAAGAACATGCAGGCGTTTGATGTGGGCCCGCGGGGTTGCAGAAAGTGAAAACAGGTTTGGATTCAGGGTTTAAGCAAGTAATACGGGAATTTCATCCGGATTTCTTGTTTGGCGCTGACCGGTGGATGGCGGAACGCCGTTATATTGCCGGAAATTATGCCTATATCTGTCTAACTGGAAAATTTGGGCAATTGCCGCAGGAGACCACCGGTGGTGCGCTGGAAAGTGCTGCCGGAAAGACGCAGTGTGTTCGAAAAATCGCGACCCGGCGGGGTTCGGCTTTGCAGTATTCCGCAAGTATTGGCTATATGCCGGGAAGAGTGAGAGAAGTTCGCTGAAATGCTGAAATGTGAAGCCAACGTTTTAAAGCCGCTCCTCATGGGCATGTTGCTTGCGTCGCTCGCAATGCCTGCCGCGGCTTTTGACATCAATGCGGGCGTGACCAAGGAATCCGGCCCCTTCGACCTGTTCAAGTTCGGCTTCAAGGCCTACAAGAACGGCAACAAGGGTGAAGCTGTCGAGGCCTATCGCTACGCGGCCGAAAAGGGCCATACAGGCTCGCGCTGGGCGCTTGCCAACATGTATGCCTATGGCGATGGCGTCGCCAAGAACGACTTCGAAGCTTTCAAGATCTACAGCGAAATCGCCAATCAGGGTGTCGAACCGGGATCGGAGGATACGGGCTTTTTCGTCAATGCGCTGCTGTCTCTCGCTGATTATTACCGCCACGGCATTCCCGGAAGCCCCGTCAAAATGGACCTTTCACAGGCCCGGCAGCTTTATTTCCAGGTTGCTTCCACCTTCGGTGTGGCTGAGGCCCAGTTCCGTCTGGCAGAGATGATTCTTGCCGGCGAGGGTGGCCGCGCGGATGTGCAGCAGGCAAAGAAATGGCTCAACCAGGCCCGCAAACACGGCCATGCCGGCGCCATGTCGATTTTCGGCAACCTGATCTTCCAGGAAGGCCAGACGACGCAGGGCCTCGCCTTCATGACGGCGGCGCTGGATAAATGCACGGCGGCGGACTGCACCTGGATTCAGAACCTGCAGGAGCAGGCCTTTTCGCTGGCGGGTGAGAACGATCGCCGCGCGGCAATCGCAATGGCGCAGACCATGCGGATTGACGATCCGGATTGAAAATTGCCGCGCCAGAGCTCGGTAAAGATGGCCTGTCAGCCAGCGGGGCTGAAATCGAAGTAACCGCAGACCGGCACGTGGTCGGATGGTTTTTCCCACGCACGCACATGTTTTTCGATGCTGACCGATTCCAGCCTGTCGGCTGCTTCGGCTGACAGCATCAGATGGTCGATGCGGATGCCGTTATTTTTCGGCCATGCGCCGGCCTGATAATCCCAGAAGGAATATAGTCCTGCTTCATCCGTCGTCGCGCGTGCGGCATCGGTGAAGCCGAGGTTCTCCAGCTTGCGGAAGGCTGCGCGGGTCTTCGGCAGAAACAGCGCGTCACCTTCCCACACGCGGGGGTCGTGACAATCGAACGGTTCCGGAATGACGTTGTAGTCCCCCGCAAGGATCAGCGGCTCCTCGAACGCGAGGCGATCTTCGGCAAAGCGCCGCAGCCGCTCCATCCAGGCGAGCTTGTAGGGATATTTGACCGGATCGTCAGGCGGATTGCCATTCGGCAGGTAAAGCGAGCAGACGCGGATGGCGCCACCGTCGACGGAAAACACGCCTTCGATGAAACGCGCCTGCTCGTCGGCATCATCACCCGGCAGGCCACGATTGACCTCATCGGGCTTCACCTTGGAGAGCAGGGCGACGCCGTTGAAGCCTTTCTGGCCGTGGGTCTCGATGTGATAACCAAGCGCCTCAATCTCCAGCCGCGGAAACCCCTCATCGACCGACTTGATCTCCTGAAGGCAGACGATATCAGGCGAAGAATCCTTCAGCCACTGGCAGAGGTTTTCGATGCGCGCCTTGACGCCGTTGATGTTCCAGGTGGCAATCTTCATCGGAGTTTCCCTTTTGTGAGGGTACTTTTACCCGATGCAAAAGCGATTGCCACCGTTTTTGGAAGGTGGTGGCGAGGATGTGGTGGATAGAGGGGAGGTTGGTAGGTGAACTAGGCCGCGAAGTCAGCGTCATGTCTCTACCCCCTCATTCCTGTGCTTGTTACAGCAATCCAGCCGACGCGCATCTGCGCGGCGGGGAGACAGGGATGAGGCAGGAGAGGGACGCGGATCACCTCAAAGCTGAGAGCATTGAGGCAGAGCCGCGGACCGTTTCACTCAGATCGAGAAGCTGGTGCCGCAACCGCAGCTAGCCACGGCATTGGGGTTCTTGATCTGGAAGGACTGTCCGAGCAGATTATCGACGAAGTCGATTTCAGAGCCCGCCATATAGACGACCGAAAGGCTGTCGATCAGCACCTTGGCATCACCGCGCGCAATCACGATGTCGTCATCGGCGGGGTCTTCGGCCAGATCGAACTTGTAGGAGAAGCCCGAGCAGCCGCCGCCTTCGACGGAGACGCGCAGCGCCTGTTTGCCGGCATCCGCTGCAACGATCTGGGCGATTCGCTTCGCTGCTGCTTCCGAAAGGGTAATGTCGCTGTTTTCCATGTCGTTCCTCCTGCCGGGGTCAAGAACCGGAGAGCAATAATCTCGTTGTCACTATTATAAACCGGTCAAATTAACGGTCTATAGCCTGTGTGAGGGCGTCTGCGCGGCGATGATGCTTTGCGCTGACCTCTGCGATAGGTATGAAGGGTGAATGAAAAGGTCAATGGCCGAGACCAAAAGGAAGTCGCGGCCATAAGAAGTCAACAGGTGGATGCATGATCATAGACCAGCGCGCATTGGGTTTCGGAAGTGGCGAGAGGGCGGTTTTCGCCTCGGATCCATGGACGACGCGCGGGCGTCTTTTTCCGGAAGAAGGAAGCCTGACGCGTTCCGAGTTCCAGCGTGACCGTGACCGCATCGTCCACACGACAGCCTTTCGTCGCCTGAAGCACAAGACGCAGGTCTTCATCAGCCCCGACGGAGACCATTACCGCACGCGGCTTACCCACACCATTGAGGTGGCGCAGATCGCACGCGCTCTGGCCCGCGCGCTGAAGCTGGACGAGGATCTGGCTGAAGGCGTGGCGCTGGTGCATGATTTCGGCCACACGCCTTTCGGCCATACCGGCGAAGACGCGCTCGATGCGGTGCTGCTGCCCTATGGCGGGTTTGACCACAATGCACAGTCGCTGCGTATCGTCACCAAGCTGGAGCGCCGTTATGCCGAATATGACGGCATCAACCTGACCTGGGAAACGCTGGAAGGTCTCGTCAAGCATAACGGCCCGCTGGTGAACGCGAAGGGTGAGGGGATCAAGGGGCCGGTTCCGCTGCCCATCCTCGAATATTGCGAGTTGCAGGATCTCGAGATCGGCAGCTATGCCAGCCTTGAGGCGCAGGTGGCGGCGATTGCCGATGACATCGCTTACAATACCCACGATATCGATGACGGTCTGCGCGCCGGTTATCTCACCTTCGAGATGCTGGAGGAGGTGCCATTCCTCAGCGGCCTGATGGCGCAGGTGCGGGCGAAATATCCCGTGCTCGACAAGGAACGTTTCGCCAATGAGATCATGCGCCGCCAGATCACGCACATGGTTGAGGATGTGATCGGCGTGGCGCAGCAAAATCTTGCCCGGCTGAAGCCGCAGCGGGCTGCCGACATCAGGGCCGCCGATTTTACCGTCGCCACCTTTTCGCCCGAGATGGCCGAGACTGACAGGCAGATCAAGAAGCTGCTGTTTGCCCATATCTACCGGCACCCGGACATCATGCGCATCCGCGCCGGCGCGACGCAGATCGTCACCGATCTTTTCCACCGATATATGGAAACGCCGGCGGAAATGCAGAGCCACTACTGGGTAGACAGCATTTCCGGCATGAGCGTGGCCGCAAAAGCCCGGCATGTGGGCGACTATCTCGCCGGCATGACCGATAGTTATGCACTGCGCGCCCACCAGCGGCTGTTTGACCACACCCCCGATTTGAGATAGGGCAGCGGGCGATCGCGAAGCCGACCGGCTAAAATACCGGACATGAACAGAAGCCCTTCGCGCAGGTTGGAACGATGAACATTTTTGCCGATTTCGATACCAGGATCAAAAACGCGCTCGAGACCCTCGACCTCGTGAAAGAGAACCGCGAAAAGGTCGATTTCAGTCGAATTACCGTCGAATCCCCGCGTGATCTCAGCCACGGCGATGTCGCAACCAATGCCGCCATGGTGCTGGCGAAACCGCTCGGCACCAATCCGCGCGCCCTGGCCGAACTCATCGTGCCGGCGCTTCAGGCGGATGGCGATGTCGATAGCGTCAATGTCGCGGGTCCCGGCTTTATCAATCTCAAGGTGTCGGTTGGTTACTGGCAGCGTCTGCTGGCAGATATGATCAACCAGGGTATCGATTTCGGCCGCTCCACCATCGGTGCGGGCCAGAAGATCAACGTCGAATATGTCTCGGCCAACCCGACCGGCCCGATGCATGTCGGCCATTGCCGTGGCGCCGTGGTCGGCGACACGTTGGCGAACCTGCTCGCATTTGCTGGTTACGGCGTCACAAAGGAATATTACATCAACGATGCCGGCTCGCAGATCGATGTGCTGGCCCGTTCGGTGTTCCTGCGGTATCGCGAGGCGCTCGGCGAAGATATCGGCACCATCCCGTCCGGTCTCTATCCCGGTGATTACCTCGTTCCCGTCGGCCAGGCGCTGGCCGATGAATATGGCATCAAGCTGCGCGCCATGCCCGAAGAAAAGTGGATGCCTATCGTCAAGGACAAGGCGATCGACGCGATGATGGCGATGATCCGCGAGGATCTGGCGCTTCTCAACGTCCGGCACGACGTGTTCTTCTCGGAGCGCACGCTGCATGAGGGCAATGGCGGGCCGATCCTCTCGGCCATCAACGACCTCACCTTCAAGGGCCATGTCTACAAGGGCACGCTGCCGCCGCCGAAGGGCGAATTGCCTGATGACTGGGAAGACCGCGAACAGACGCTGTTCCGCTCCACCGAAGTGGGCGACGATATGGACCGCGCGCTGATGAAGTCGGACGGTTCCTACACCTATTTCGCCGCCGACGTCGCCTATTTCAAGAACAAGTTCGACCGTGGTTTTTCCGAGATGATCTATGTGCTCGGCGCAGACCATGGCGGTTACGTCAAGCGTCTGGAAGCCGTCGCGCGCGCCGTCTCCGAGGGCAAGTCGAAGCTGACGGTTCTTCTGTGCCAGCTCGTCAAGCTGTTCCGCGACGGTGAGCCGGTGAAGATGTCGAAGCGCTCCGGCGACTTCGTGACCCTGCGCGACGTTGTCGACGAAGTGGGTCGCGATCCGGTGCGATTCATGATGCTTTATCGGAAGAATTCCGAGCCGCTGGACTTCGATTTTGCAAAAGTGACCGAACAATCGAAGGATAATCCGGTCTTTTACGTGCAATATGCGCATGCCCGCTCAATGTCGATCTTCCGGCAGGCGCAGGAAGCGTTTCCGGGGCTTTCTCCTTCGGCTGAGGAGATGGCGGCATCTGTATCTTTGATCAGCGATATCAATGAGTTGCAGCTGGTTGCAAAACTCGCGGAATATCCGCGCCTGATCGAATCCGCGGCCCTTTCGCATGAGCCGCACCGGCTTGCTTTTTACCTCTATGATCTCGCCAGTTCCTTCCATGGACACTGGAACAAGGGTAAAGACCATCAGGAATTACGTTTTATTAACGATAAAAACCGAGAATTGAGCATTGCCAGACTTGGGCTGGTGAATGCTGTCGCGAATGTTCTGAGGTCTGGACTGACGCTTTTAGGAGCGGACGCACCTGACGAAATGCGATAACATCTCACCATTATTTGCTCACAATACGCTGGCAAGAGCTGCAATGCGTAGATGGTGGAACACGTAATGGTCGAAAAAAATGTCGCGTATAACCGGGACGCCCGGTCCGAAGGCTTCGCTGACAACGATCCTCTGGCAGAACTGGCGCGTATCGTCGGCTTCGAAGATCGTCCTTCGCATGCGGGTTCCGAAGCTGCGCCACGCGCTGCCTCACCGGTTGCCCGCCGCGAACCCGAATTTAATCTCGAGGACGAGCTGCTTCGGGAATTCGAGGTTTACGATGCGCCGCATGCCGATCCGGTCGTTCTTGATCCGGCAAACGATGTTCGTGCAGGCATCCATCCGAGCGATTTCATGCAGCGGGTCGAATCCGTTTTCGCTCGCCGCGAGCCCGCACTTGCGCCGGCAGCTGAACCGGAACCCGAGGTGACATTCGCTCCCGAAGTGACGGAAGAGCTGCTTCCAGAGGTCAATGAGGCCTATATCCACAATTACGTCGAAACCCCCACGCAGGATATCCGGGCGGATTTCCGCGATGATGCCGGCGCGGTGGCTGAAGTTTTCGATGTGCATTCGCGCCAGGCGCGTCCTGCCGAGCCGATGGTCTACGAGCAGGCTGCCTCACAGGTGGCATGGGAGGAGCCGCAGGCCGCGGAACCCGTCCAGCCGGAATGGCACGCCATGCCGGAGCTTCCGGCAGATGTCTCCAGCAATATTGCTGCCGCCGCTTATACTGCTGCACCGGAGTCCCAGAGCCTCGATCTCGCCGATGAAGTGGAAATCGCCGTCGCCGAACAGGCGCCTGCTCCGATTTCCGTTCGTCCGCCATCGCATGGCGGCCGGTCTTCGCTGGACTTTTCGAGCCTGCGGTTGCCGCTTGCCAATTTCGGCGCCCGCCGCGATGTTTCGGCCGCTGACCCGAAGCGGGTTGAGCCGCGCTCCGAACGGCAGCCTGCCGCGGCCCGGGTAGAGCCGCAGGTCGAAGTCGCTCCCGTGCCTGCCGTCGTCCAGGCGGAAGAGACCGCGCCATCCTTCACGCCTTCGGTCGCCGAGGTCTTTACGCCTGCCGCAGAGCCTCTGACGGTTGAGGCTGCCGAGAAGCCGGCGGCGAAACATCTCTCGCCGATGGACGAGTTGATTTACGACGTCGCGAAATATTCCATTCCCGGTCGCGGTGAAGCGCCGCTCGTGCAGGCGGTCCCCGCAGCGCAGGCTGCCAAGGTTGAACCGCCCGTGGTTACTGCCGCTCCGGTGAAGGCAGCGCCGGTTGCCGATGCAGCGCCCGCAGCACCCCCGGAGGAGCTTGATTTCGCCGGCTTCAACGATGATGATTTCGAGCTTGCGCTTGACGATCTCGATCTCGATCTGGATCTGTCCGACATCGCTGAAGCGGAGGTCGCGCCAGCGCCTGCACCGCAGCCGGTTCGCCAGCAGCCGGCCGCGCCGGTGGCCGTTCAGGCACCCGCACCGCAGCCGGTTAAGGTGCAGCCCGCACCGCAGCCCCGGCCTGCGCCCGTTGCCGCACCTGTTGCTGCCGTTGCCGCCGCACCTGTTGCTGCCGCTCCGGTTCAGCCGCGCCCGGCCGCTCCCCAGCCTGTCGCGCCACAGACGCTGGAAAGCCTGCCTTTCGATCCCTCGCAGATCGGTGAGACGGAAGAGCATCCGGAAACCATCGTCGAGATGGATGTACCGGAACTGCCGGTTGGCGTTTTTGAGCCGAAGCCGGCTCCCCGCCGCCATGAGGAAGACCTCGACATCGACACCGAGCTTGCGACGCTGTTTGCTCCTGCTGTTGCCGGTGGTCTCGACCGCCACAAGCACGCGGAAAACCGAGGAGCTGCCCAGGCTCGTCCTGTTCAGGCTCCGGAAGAGGCCGACGAGTTCGAACGGGCGCTGGAAGAGGATTTCCGCCGCTCCATGCAGGAGGCTGCCGCTTCCCGTGGCAATGCGCCTCGCGAGCCCGAAAATACGTACGTCGACCATCAGGCTGCTTATCGTGATGAGGATGAACGCGGCGGTCGCCGCTGGATCATGCCGGTTGCGGCTGCCATCGGCCTGGTGCTGATCGGCGGCGGTGTTTACGCGCTGGTCTCCGGCGGTTCGTCGAGCACCGGTTCCAACGGCGCGCCGGTCATCATCTCCGCCGATAACGACCCGATGAAGGTCGTGCCGGAAAATCCGGGCGGTCGTGTCGTGCCGAACCAGGACAAGGCGGTATATGATCGCGTTGCCGGCGGCAGCGCTGCCGATCCGAAGCAGCCGGCGCTGATTTCCAGCAACGAACAGCCCGTGGACGTGGTTCAGCGGACTCTGATTCCTGAACAATTGCCGCTGGAAGGCGAAAACGACGCCGATATGGAAGCCGCTGGCACGCCGGTTGGCGAGACCGAGGATCCGCGCCTGCTTTCGCCGGAAGAAAAGGCCGCGCAGAACGAAGGTTCGGCTGCGACCGGCGTTTCCCCGCGCAAGGTGCGCACCATGATCGTCAAGCCTGACGGCACGCTTGTCGCACAGGAAGTCGAGGTGCCGGCAGCCCAGCCGCCGAAGGCTGACAAGGTCGAGGAACTTGCTGCGCCGCAGACCGCCAAGCCGGGTGAGGGCGCTCCCGCCGTCATCGCCGCATCGCGGGTTCCGGTCGCGCCGGAACAGGCTCAGCCGCAGGCAAACACGCCTGCCGCCACCAAGCCGGCTGCGCAGTCCGCCGCGCCGCTTCCGGCAACACGTCCGTCCTCGCAGCCCGCAAACGTCGTGGCGACGGTGACCAATCAGGGCAATGTTCGTCCGACGACGACTGCGCCTGCTCAGCCGCAGGCCGCGCAGCAGCAGACCGCAGCCGCTATGCCGGCTGCGACCAGCACGCCGTCCGCCGGTGGCTACTATATCCAGATCGCGTCGCTGCCGAGCCAGGCGGAAGCGCAGAAGTCCTACCAGAACATGTCGGCCAAGTTCGGCTCGGTCATCGGTGGACGCGGCGTCGACATCAAGGCTGCCGAAATCGCCGGCAAGGGCACCTTCTACCGCGTCCGTATCCCGGCCGGTGACAAGAACGAAGCCGTGGCGCTGTGCGAAAAGTTCCGTTCGGCCGGTGGCAGCTGCCTGGTGGCGCGGTGACAGAGATGCGCCGGGGGTAGTACCCCGGCGCTGATTGTCTAACGACAGTGACGGAGCAGCCAACCTCCGTCATGCCGGACTTGATCCGGCATCCAGCCACGGCGCGTCTGCGCCGTGAAACGAGTCTTACGCGATCAAGGACTTGATCGCGCTGGACCCCGGCTCGGAGGCCGGGGTGACGGAAGGTAAACGTCGCTGCCCCGGCATTGGCCGAGGAGCAGGCAAAGTTCTTCCCATCTATTCTGTAACAGGCGTGACACCATGACCGATTGCAAAGCTATGATCCTCGGATGCAGCGGGCTTTCGCTGACTGCCGACGAGATTGCCCTTTACCGCGATGAGCAGCCCTGGGGTTTCATCCTGTTCGGGCGCAATATTGGCGAGCCGCAGCAGATCACCGATCTCGTCGCCGCCATGCGCGATGCCGTCGGGCGGGCAGATGCGCCGGTGCTGATTGATCAGGAGGGCGGACGGGTTCAGCGTATCAAGCCGCCGATCCTGCAGGCTTATCCGAATGCCCGCATTCTCGGTGGAATCTATGAGCGCGACCGGGGTGCCGGTCTGCGCGCCGCCTGGCTGATGTCGCGACTGCACGCGTTTGACCTGATGAAATTCGGCATCAACGTCGATTGCCTGCCGGTGCTCGACGTGCCGGTGGAAGGCGCCAGCAATGTCATCGGCAACCGTGCCTATGGCTATACGCCGACCATGGTGGCCGAGATGGGGCAGGCGGCGGCCGACGGGCTGAAGGCGGGTGGCATGCTGCCTGTCATGAAACATATGCCGGGTCATGGTCGCGGCATGGTGGATTCGCATCATGAACTGCCTGTGGTCGACGTGCCGCTCGATGAGCTGGATGCGCATGACTTCGTGCCCTTCCGGGCACTGAACCGCGAATTGATGGCGATGAGCGCGCATCTGGTGTTCAACGCGGTCGACCGCGAACGGCCGGCGACGACATCACCGAAGGTGATCGAGGAGATTATTCGCGGGCGGATCGGATTTGACGGCCTGCTGATGTCCGACGACAGTTCGATGAACGCGTTGAAGGGCACGCTGGGTGAAAGAGCTGCGAATATTGTTGCTGGCGGCTGCGATATAGTCTTGCATTGCAACGGCGTGATGGGTGAAATGCTCGAGGTTGTGAAAGAGGTTCCCGTTCTTTCCGGCCGGTCGCTGGAGCGGGTGCGGGCAGTTGAAGCGGGTTTCCCGACTGCGGACCCATCCGACGAAGCGGAACTGAGAGCCGAATTCAACGCCATGTGGGCCGTTTCCTGACAGTCGGGCGGCCGCTTACTCGGGATCAAGGCCGGAAGATCCGGCGGATGGAACGATGGCCGCAGACAAATCTCGCAATTCGACGCCGATGGACAAGCTCTGGCAGGATGTGACGCCGGAGCGGCTGACGGGCGAGGCCGGACTGGTCATCGATGTCGCGGGTTTCGAAGGACCGCTTGATCTCCTGCTGCATCTTGCCCGCACGCAGAAGGTGGACCTGTCGCGCATTTCAGTGCTGGCGCTTGCCGAGCAATATCTGCAATTCGTGGAAAGCGCGCGGCGCGTGCGCATCGAGTTGGCGGCCGATTATCTGGTCATGGCGGCGTGGCTCGCCTTCCTCAAGTCCAAGCTTCTCATTCCGCAACAATCCAAGGATGACGGCCCCTCGGGTGAGGAAATGGCCGCAACCCTTGCCTTCCGGCTGAAGCGGCTGGAAGCGATGCGCGAGGCGGCGGAACGCCTCGTCAACCGCGCCCAGCTCGGCCGCGATGTATTTGCCCGTGGTGCGCCGGAGCATATTCCGCACATCAACCGCTCTGCCTACGAGGCGAGCCTTTATGACCTGCTCAGCGCCTACGCCAATCTGCGGCAGAGACAGGCGATCACCCAGGTCACCATTGAAAAACGGCAGGTCTGGTCGCTGGTCGAGGCGCGGGAGCTTTTAACCGGTCTCCTCGGCGATGTCGGAGAATGGACCGCGCTCGATCAATATCTGCTGCAATATGTCCCCGATCCCGCGATGCGGGTGACGGCGATCGCCAGCGCCTTTGCCGCGTCACTGGAGCTGGTGCGCGAGGGGTCGCTGCAAATCCGGCAGGAGGGGGCTTTCAAGCCCATCTATATGCGCCGTGGCACGAGGGATGATCGTGCGGTCGCCGAGAGGACTTACAATGACTGATAATGATGAGACAGCCGGGGCGACGATCGCGACGGATGGGGTGGGACTAGAACCCACGGTATTTTCCGAGCGCCAGTTGAAAGAGGCCGAGCGGATCGCCGAGGCTTTGGTTTTCGCCTCGGCCGAGCCGGTCTCTCCGGGTTTCATTGCGGAGCGCCTGCCGCGCGGCATGGATGTCGACGCCGTTCTTCAGCGTCTGAAAGCCGCTTATGCGGGCCGGGGCGTCAATCTCGTGCAGGTGGGCGGGCAATGGGCCTTCCGCACTGCCGGCGATCTTTCTTTCGTCATCCGCGCCGAGGAAAAGGAACCGAAGAAGCTCTCTCGCGCGGCGCTGGAAGTCCTGGCGATTATCGCATATCATCAGCCGGTGACACGCGCTGAAATCGAGGAAATCCGCGGTGTTCAGACCTCGCGCGGCACGCTTGACGTCTTGATGGAGGCGGGCTGGGTCCGGTTCCGTGGCCGCAGGCGCACACCCGGCAGGCCGGTGACGATCGGTACCACGGTTGAGTTTCTCGACCATTTCGGTCTCGAGGAGTTGCGCGACCTGCCGGGGCTCGAGGAGCTGAAGGGAGCAGGGCTGCTTTCCGGCCGCATACCTTCCAATTTCGGCGTGCCCCTGCCGATGATGAGCGACGAATTGCGTGAGGATGAAGACCCGATCACGCAACTTGATCTGGAAGAGCTGGGCTTGCTTGCGCCTGGTGGTGGCGACGGCGACGATTGAGATCGTTATCGCGCGGGCGACACGACGCAAAAACTTTATGCTCACACCCTGTTGAAGCGGCAATTTGTTGTTTGAAAAAGCCTTTCAAACGTCTTACATCGTCTGAAAGCGAAATTCAGGAGTTTCAGTTATGGGTTCTTTTAGTGTGTGGCATTGGCTCATCGTGCTGGTGATTGTTCTCGTCCTTTTCGGACGCGGCAAGATCCCGGAATTGATGGGCGATGTCGCCAAGGGCATCAAGAGCTTCAAGAAGGGCATGGCTGACGAAGACCAGACGCCGCCGGCCGATGCCAACACGAAGACCGTCGACCACAAGGCTGACGAGATCAAGTAAGCGGCCCTGCCGTTTGGTTTGAGACTGACGCGCGTTAGGGTCTCGGGAGCATATTGATGTTTGATATCGGCTGGAGCGAGCTGCTGGTGATTGCGGTCGTACTGATCGTGGTTGTCGGGCCGAAAGACTTGCCGCCCATGATCCGCGCCTTTGGCAAGACCATGGCTGGCCTTCGCAAGATGGCGGGGGATTTCCGTACCCAGTTCGATGAGGCCCTCAAGGAGGCCGACATGGACGATGTGCGCCAGACCATATCGGATGTCCGCAATCTCAACCCGACCAACTCGCTGCGTGATGCGATGAACCCGCTTCGCCAGCTCGGCAACGAGATCAAGTCCGATCTTCAGAAGGCGACCACGCCGCCTGAGGGCCTGTCATCCTCGCCTGCTACGTCGACCGCGGCACCGGCGACCAGTGAGCCGGTTGCACCGCTCGTCAGCATTCCCGAGCCTGAGATGAAGCTGCCGGATACCCCGCCCGTGACTGCCAGCGCCCCCGTTGCGGCACCGGCCGTACCGGCGGAAAAGCCGAAGCGTGCCCGGGCTAAATCGATTGCGACGGTCGAGGCGGAAGCGGTTGCCGCCAAGCCGAAACGCGCCAGCCGCGCCAAAGCGGTCGCGGCGTCCGAACCCGTTGCTGTCAATTCCACGGAGACTTCAGCTGCAAAGCCGACCGTAAAAGCCGTCGCGAGAAAAGCGGCCGCCAGGAAGGTCGTGGCTGAAAAGCCTGTCGTGGCCGCCGATGCCAAGCCGGTGAAGCCGGCGAGAACCAAGGCTGCAAAGCCCAAAAAGGATGAAGCATGAGCGGGGACATCGAGGACAAGCCGCAGCCGCTTATCGAACATCTGATGGAACTGCGCACACGGCTGATTTGGTCGCTGGGTGCGTTCTTCGTTGCCTTCATCGCCTGTTTTGCCGTTGCCAAGCATCTCTTCAACCTGCTTGTCATTCCCTATAAGTGGGCGGTTCTCTGGGCCGGCCTTGATGTGACGAAGTCGTCGCTGATCTATACCGCGCCGCAGGAATTCTTCTTCACGCAGATCAAGGTCGCCATGTTTGGCGCGATGGTCATCTCCTTTCCGGTGATCGCCTCGCAGCTTTATAAATTCGTGGCACCCGGCCTCTATAAGAACGAGCGCGCCGCTTTCCTGCCGTTCCTCGTCGCATCGCCGATCCTGTTCCTCATCGGAGCGGCGCTCGTCTATTTCTTCTTCACGCCCATGGTCATGTGGTTCTTCCTCGCCATGCAGCAATTGCCAGAAGATGGCGAGGTTGCGATTTCGTTGATGCCGAAGGTGTCGGAATATCTGAGCCTCATCATGACGCTGGTGCTCTCCTTCGGTCTGGTGTTCCAGCTGCCCGTGGTCACGACGCTTCTGGCGCGCGTGGGCCTTCTGACCAGCGACTGGCTGCGTGAGAAGCGCAAGTTCGCGATTGTCATGGCCTTTGTGGTCGCCGCCGTGCTGACCCCGCCGGACCCGATGTCCCAGATCGGTCTTGCACTGCCTGCGATCATTCTCTACGAGATTTCCATCTACATGGCTCGACTCGTGGAGAGGAAGCGCGCTGCGGAATCCGCAAGCACGGAGCTGGAGGAGACCTGAGTTTTCGAAGGTCTCGCCGCTCAAGACATCTCCTCGCGCCGGGCTTCTGCCCGGCGTTTTGCTGTAAAACATCGGTGATGCAACAACGGTCTGGAACGACGATGCACGACATTAAATGGATACGTGAAAACCCTGAAGCTTTTGACGCGGCGCTCGCACGCCGTGGCGCGGAGCCTGCGGCCGCAGGTCTGATCGCGCTCGATGAAAAGCGCCGTTCCGTCATCCAGTCCCTGCAGGACATGCAGTCCCGCCGCAATGCCGCCTCCAAGGAAATCGGCGCCGCCATGGCGCAGAAGAACATGGAGCTTGCGGAAAAACTTAAAGCCGAGGTCGCCGACCTCAAGGACAAGATGCCGCGCGCCGAGGAGGAGGACCGTCAGGTCACCGCCGAGTTGAACGACGCCCTGTCGCGCCTGCCGAACATGCCCTTCGACGATGTGCCCGATGGCAAGGACGAGCATGACAATGTGGTGACCCGCGTCGTCGGCCAGAAGCCCGGCTGGAACCATGAGGCCAGGGAACATTTCGAAATCGGCGAAGCGCTTGGTTATATGGATTTCGAGCGGGCCGCCAAACTTTCGGGTTCGCGTTTCACCGTTCTCACCAGCCAGCTCGCGCGGCTGGAGCGGGCGCTCGGCCAGTTCATGATCGACCTGCACACCTCGGAACATGGCTATACCGAAGTTTCCTCGCCGCTGATGGTGCGCGACGAGGCGATGTTCGGCACCGGGCAATTGCCGAAATTCTCCGAGGACCTGTTCAAGACCACCGATGGCCGCTGGCTGATCCCGACGGCGGAGGTGACCCTGACCAACCTCGTGGCCGGCGAAATCCTCGAGCAGGAAAAGCTGCCCCTGCGTTTCACCGCACTCACACCGTCCTTCCGCTCGGAAGCGGGTTCGGCAGGCCGTGACACGCGCGGCATGCTGCGCCAGCACCAGTTCTGGAAGTGCGAGCTCGTCTCCATCACGGATGCGGAAAGCGCTGTCGCCGAGCATGAGCGCATGACGGCATGCGCCGAGGAGGTGCTGAAGCGGCTGGGCCTGCATTTCCGCACCATGACGCTCTGCACCGGTGACATGGGCTTTGGCGCGCGCAAAACCTACGATCTGGAAGTGTGGCTGCCCGGTCAGAATACCTATCGCGAAATCTCGTCCTGCTCGGTCTGCGGCGATTTCCAGGCGCGCCGCATGAATGCGCGCTATCGCGGCAAGGACGACAAGGCGACGAAGTTCGTGCATACGCTGAACGGTTCCGGCACGGCTGTCGGCCGCTGCCTGATCGCCGTTCTCGAAAATTACCTGAACGACGATGGCTCTGTCACAATTCCTGATGTGCTGCTGCCCTATATGGGCGGTCTGACGCGGATCGAAAAGGCGGCTTGATTTCAAAGATGCCGACATGCCGGACTTGATCCGGCATCCATCCAGCCCAAGTCGTTGGGCTGAAAAGGACTATTCCCGTGGCGCAGTCGCGCGTCGACTGGATACCGGCTCAAGGCCGGGATGACGGTTCGGGGAGTGTTCTGCCTGAGCAAAATGAAGAGCGGGAGGAAAACATGCGGATTTTGCTGACAAACGACGACGGTATCCACGCCGAAGGGCTGGCCGTGCTGGAGCGTATCGCTCGCACGCTCTCCGACGACGTCTGGATCGTTGCGCCGGAGACAGACCAGAGCGGGCTTGCTCACTCCCTGACGCTGTCCGAGCCGTTGCGTCTTCGCAAGGTTTCCGACAAGCATTTCGCTCTGCGCGGCACGCCGACTGATTGCGTTATCATGGGCATTCGCGAGGTTCTGCCGGAAAAGCCGGATCTCGTACTGTCAGGTGTCAATGCCGGCGCCAACATGGCCGATGACGTGACCTATTCCGGCACGATTGCCGGGGCCATTGAAGGTACGCTGCAGGGCGTGCGGTCTTTTGCGCTCAGCCAGGCCTTTAGCCATGCCGAAGGCCGCGTCGTGCCGTGGGAGGTGGCCGAGACCTATGCGCCCGATCTCATTCGCAAGCTCATCGATGTCGATCTGCCTGACGGCACCTTCCTCAATCTCAATTTTCCCAATTGCGCGCCAAAGGATGTGCAGGGCGTGTCCGTCACGGGGCAGGGCAAGCTCGATTTCGGCCTGACGGTGGAAGAACGCCAGGATGGCCGCGGTTTTCCCTATTACTGGCTGCGTTTCGGCGAACGCATGGGTACCTTCCGCGAAGGCACCGATATCCACGCCTTAAAGCATGGCAAGATTTCCGTCACGCCGCTGAAGCTTGACCTGACGGATTACACGGTGAAGGATCGGGTTGCGCAAGCGCTTGGATTCGGAGTCGCCGATTGAAATCTGCCATGGTCGAAAAGGAAGGTTTTGCAGCTCTCGTTCTGCGCTTGCGGGGCGAGGGGATTTCCGATCTCGACCTGCTGACGGCGGTTGAGCAGACGCCACGATCCAAATTCGTGCCGCCGCAATTTGCCGCCGACGCCTATTCCAGCCGCACCATCCCGATCGACTGCGGTTCCTTCATGGAAGGGGCCGACATGGCGGTGAAAATCCTTGCCCGCCTGCAGCTGAAACCCGGCCAGCGCGTGCTGGAAATCGGTACCGGCAGCGGTTTCATGACGGCGATCATTGCCCGCCGGGTAGAGCGCGTCTTTTCGCTGGAGCGGTACAAGACGCTGGTGCAGCAGGCGCAGAACTGTCTCGATGATCTTGCAATCCGCAACGTCGTCATCCGCCAGGCGGATGGCAGCAACGGCCTGGTGGGTGAGGGCACTTTTGACCGAATCGTTTCCACGGCGGCCTTCACCACCATGCCCCGTTTCTTTGCCGAGCAGATCGTTTCCGGCGGCATGATGATCGCGCCGATCATCGTTGAAGGTGATCGCTGCGTGATGACGCGCTTTTCCAAGACCGGCAGCCGCTTCGAGAAGGAAGAACTGTTCGAGGCGCCCTACCTGCCGCTCAGCACCCATATTGCGCGTCATTTGTGACAAAATGAAAATTTTGGAGACATTGTATTTTGGTCTCCTAATGTTCGGAATTTTCGCAAGCATTTGATTTTAAGAGATTTTATTGTTTCATCATGGCGCATCCTGTCTTCGTCATGGTTATCGAAGTGTCAAAAAAGCGCCAAACGGCTTAACGTTTTAACGGCGTGGTAACACTAACGCGCTTTAATCATAAACATCGACGCATGGTTTTCCCCACCTCGGGAAATGGGCCTTGCAAGAATTGAAATTTGTGCCGGATCGATCTCGATGCGGCGGGTTGGCGTCAGTGTAGATCGAGTCATGCGTATGAGACATTCGTCTAAAATCGGAAAATCAGTCGCAAAAATGTTCGCAGCGGCATTGCTGGCAAGCGTCGCAACGGGCTGTAGCTCGGATGCAACGCGGTTCAGCGGCCTCTTTTCCAGTGGACCGGATCAGATGACCACGGCGTCAATTCCTGCCCGTCAGGGCGGCGGTGCTTACGGGCAGGCCCCGGTTCCGCAGGGCGACATGAATGGCGGTTACGCCTCTGCCGCGCCACAGGGAGGTTATGCCAACCAGAACATGGCCGGCAATTCCTATCCGCAGCAGTCGGGTGGTTACGGTGGCGTTCAGCCGTCCACGGCCCGTGCCTCGGCCTCGCCGGTGCAGCGTTCCGAGCTGTCTGCGCCGACAGCCGTGGCGAGCCGCGATCCGTCGACCCGCAACGAAGCCATGGCCCAGCCTTTCCCGTCCGCCCAGCCCAAGGCCGCGCCGTCTCTGGCAGCGCCCGCACGGCAGGCTGCCGCACCCGCCGCTGACAACCTGACCACCGCGACCGTTCGCTCCGACAAAAACGGCTGGCACACCGATGGCGCCGCCTCCGTGACCCTGCGTCCCGGCGAAAGCATTGCGACCCTCTCCAACCGCTACGGCGTTCCGGAAAAGGAACTGCTGCGGGTCAATGGCCTGAAGACCGCTTCCGCCGCGCAGGCCGGCCAGTCGATCCTCATTCCGAAGTTCGGCCAGGTCCGCAACGCCGCCAAGGATGCCGCCGGCGATATTGCGCTCAACCGCAATGGCGACCAGCCGACACCGCTGCGTGCGCCGGATGGAAACGTGGCCGTGCTGCCGTCCCAGGCCGCCGCCCGTGACAAGGTTTCTGCTGAAGCTGGCAAACTGACGCCTCCGGGCGGCAAGCCGCTGCCGCCCTCCGGTGGCTACAAGGTTCAGCCGGGCGACAGCCTCGCCAAGATCGCCCGTGCAAACGGCGTGTCGGTGGCTGCTCTCAAGGCGGCAAACGGTCTCGGCAACGAAAGCATCCGCGTCGGCCAGACGCTCAACATGCCGGGTGCTTCGACGGATGCCATCAAGACCGCTTCCGTTCCCGCCAAGGAAGCCGCAAAGCCCGTCGAAACCGCATCCGTCAAGCCGGAGCCCTATAAGGCGCCGGCCGCCGCCGCCGCTCCGGCTGCGCCCGCAACTCCGGCCACCGCCAGTGTCAGCGATATCGAGAAAAAGGCCGACATGGCGTCCGTCGCACCGGAATCCACCGGCATCGGCAAATATCGCTGGCCCGTTCGCGGCGCGGTCATCAATAATTTCGGTGACAATGTCGAAGGCAGCCGCAACGACGGCATCAACATTTCGGTTCCCGAGGGCACGCCGATCAAGGCCGCTGAAAACGGTGTCGTCATCTATGCCGGCAATGGCCTGAAGCAGCTCGGCAACACGGTTCTTGTCCGCCATGACGACGGCAAGGTCACGGTATACGGCAACGCTGCCAATCTCGACGTGCAGCGTGGCCAGAAGGTTCAGCGCGGCCAGACCATCGCGACCTCGGGCATGACCGGCAGCGCCAAACGTCCGCAGGTTCACTTCGAAGTTCGCAAGGATGCGACGCCGGTGAACCCATCCACTTTCCTTGAATAGGTATTGCGTCTCAAGGAATGATGAAGCCGGGTGATGAGCCCGGCTTTTTCATTTACGGGGTGATGCGTGCGGAAAAAGTTCTGGAATGGGTGCCTCGGGCTTAGTGGGTATTGGTTTCTCGCGGTTTTCTCCTCCGTCATGCCGGACCCGATCCGGCATCCAGTCGACGCGCGCCTGCGCGGCGGAATGAGTCTCCTCAGCCCAAGGACTTGGGCTGGCTGGATACCGGCTCAAGGCCGGTATGACGGATTTGGGGATGCAGCCCAAGTCAGGTCGAGCCGCTACGTGTCTAACCCCTGACAAGACCCACCGTCGTCTCGATGAAGTCGGCAATCGCGCCGGTATCGTCGAGATCGAAAACCGGAAGCGCCGTGTCCGTCACCGCGTGATCGGCGGCAATGGCGACGATATGCGGATCGAGCGGCGCCAGCGGTTCCGTTTTCGCCGCCTCAACCCGGCGCGCTTCGATTTTCGGGACCGGTTCGTATTTATAACCTTCGATCAGCACCAGGTCGCACGGCGCGAGGCGGGAGAGGATGTCTTCGAAGGAGGGCTCCGGTTCGCCGCGCAATTCATGCATGATGGCGAAGCGGGTGCCGGAAACGATGGTGACCTCGTGCGCGCCGGCCTGCCGGTGACGCCAGCTATCGGCGCCGACCTTGTCAATATCGAAATCGTGATGGGCGTGCTTGATGGTGGAGACACGGTAGCCGCGCGCCGTCAGTTCGGTCACGATGCGCACGGCAAGACCAGTTTTGCCTGAGTTCTTCCAGCCGGCGATGCCGAAGACCTTTTGTGCCGTCATGCTTCCATGCTCTCCAGATAGCTGCGCGCCAGTGCAAGCTCATCCGGCGTGTTGATGTTGAAGAACGGATCGAGGCTGCCCTTTGCCGTTTCCAGCGGCGCAAAAGCAACCCCAATGGTGACATGCCGGGCAAGATAAGCGCGGATGCGCCGGTTGGCATCGTTCTTCAGCCATGCCTCGAGATCATCGGCGAGAGCGACCGGCCACAACGCAAAGACCGGATGAAGCTGGCCGCTGGAGGCGGCAATGACGATTGCATTGTCCGACAGGTGTTCGCAAAGCCGCACCACAAGATCGTCAGGGAAAAACGGGCTGTCGGCGGGCGCTGTCAGAAAGTGGCTGACCGCGTCGCCGCGGTGCTGGAAATGGCGCATGCCGGCCAGAACGCCCGCGAGCGGACCGGCATGGCCGTTCAGCGTATCGGGCAGCAGCGGCAGGCCGAAACTTTCCGCCCAGCCATTGGCTGCATTGATGGTGACGTCGCAGACCTGCGGCGTGATGCGGCTGATGACACGGGACATGAGAGGCGCATCGCCCAATTGCACCATCGCCTTGTTGCTGCCCATACGCCGCGAAAGCCCGCCGGCGAGTACCAGGCCGGGTATTTCAAAAGGGGCCGTCATTCCCGCTTTTCCTGCAGCCTTACGATATAGGTGGTGAGGAGGGCGACAAGGCCGGTCGCCAGCATCACCAGAAGAAGCGGCCAGGTTCCATCCTCTTTTGAAAGAACCGAGGAGGCGAGAACCGAGAGTGCCGCGCCGCCGCCAATGGTCATGGCGCCGCCGAGACCGGAGGCTGAGCCAGCCAGATGCGGCTGGACGCTGACCATGCCGGCATTGGCGCTGGGCAGCGTCACGCCGTTGCCGACGCCGATCAGGGAGAGCGGCACAAAAAACGCATAGGCGCTTTCCGCCCCGACCGAGATCAGTGCGATGGCGGCGATGATGCCGGCAATGCCGATGACATTACCCGACAGCATCATGCGGGTGATGCCGATTTCGCTGGCATAACGACCGGAGATGAAGTTGCCGAGCATGTATCCGCTGGCCATGAAGAAGAATTGCAGGCCGAGCATGGCCGGCGAAAGCCCATAAAGCACGCTGCCGACAAAAGGTGCGCCGCCGAGAAAGGAGAAGAACATGCCCGATGAGAAGGTCGAGGTCAGGGCGTAACCCCAGAACAGCGGCGAGCGCAGAAGTTCCGGCCAGGCATGGAACTGCTGCGAGAAGCTTGCCGATCTGTTGTGGTTGGTTTCGCCGAGATCGAGCCAGGCGAGCGCCAGGATGCCCAGGCCAAGCAGGCAGAGGAGGGCGAAGCTCGATTGCCAGCCCGAGATGTCATTGAGCAGGCCGCCAACCGTTGGTCCCACCATCGGCACCACGGACATGCCCATCGTCACATAGCCGATCATCGAGGCCGCCTGTTCCATGGGCACCATGTCGCGCACGATCGCGCGGGCCAGCACGAAGCCGGAAACGACGGCCGCCTGCGCCACGCGTCCGATCATGAAGACTGTGATATTGGGCGCCAGCATGCACACAAGCGTCGCGACGATCATGACGGCGATGCTGGCGAGCATGACGGGGCGGCGCCCGAAGAGGTCGGAGAGCGGGCCGATGACGAGCTGCAGGCAGGCGGTGGCGGCGAGATAACCCGAGACGGCGAATTGCATCACCGCGTAATCGGTCTCGAAATACACTGCCATCGTTGCAAGCGAGGGCAGGAACACATTCATGCACAGAGCCGCGACACCGGCGATGACGACCAGCGTGATGATGTGGGGTGGGGTGGTTCTGTCCAGAAAACGGCCGCCGTTCATGTCATTCTCCCGCCTCTTCCGGAACGGCAGCTTTCGTTACGGAAGCCGGCCGTACGGTGGTCACGGCAGTGGGGGTGGCGGCCGCGCGCTTGGCCATCTGCGAGCGCTTGCGCAGACTTTCCCGGTAGAAGGTATAAAGGCCCGAACTGATGATGATCATGGCGCCGATGATGGTGTAATTGTCGATTTTCTCGTTGAAGAAGAATATGCCGATCATGAAACCCCAGAGCAGGCCGGTATAACGAAACGGCGCGACGAAGGAAATTTCGCCCGATCTCATCGACAATATGATCGCCTGGTAGCCGACCAGCACCAGAATAGCCGAGGCGGCCAGATGCGAGACGATCGTGACGTTCATAGGCTGCCAGCCGCCGAAGGGCAGGATCAAGAGGCCGCCCACTGCCATGTTGACGAAGGCGGTGATGACGGTGATCGCAAGCGAAGGCACATCGGCATACATTTTCCGCGTCAGCAGATCACGCGCGGCGGTGACGGCCAGCGATGCGACAACCAGCAGCGCGCCCGGCGTAAAGCCTTCCGGGCCGGGCCGGATGATGACGAGCACGCCGATGAAACCGACGATGATCGCCACCCAGCGCCGCCAGCCCACAGGTTCGCGCAGGAACAACGCCGCACCCAGCGTCACCACCAGCGGCAGGGACTGCAATATGGCCGAAGCATTGGAAAATTCGATGAGGCCGAGCGCCGTCAGATAAAGAACGGCGGCGGTCACCTCGCAGAGACAGCGCAGGATGATGATGGGGCGCAAAAGGGTTTTCAGGGGCCGGAGCGCGCCGAAATGCCGGGCCGCGATATAGATCAGCACCACGGTCATGATGCCGCGGACGAACATGATCTGACCGGTGTTGATGTAGGGGGTGACGGACTTCGTCAGCGCGTCGTTGGCCGTGAAGCTTGCCATTGCGAGCGCCATGAAAAGCGCGCCGCGCGTATTGTCCGTCAATGCCATTCCCAAATATCCCAGACCATGCGCAGTTTACTCCGCCCGCCCTCCGGGCGATCTGGAGCCGCCGTTACGGCGCAACCACGCATTCCTCCATATAAAGAGACGTGGCACGGCAGAGCTGGCAATTCAACCGTTTATATGGGTGGGTGGATGAGAAAGACGTTCAGCCAGCCTCAGCCGCCTGTCACGCTCATATGGCGGGAGACTGCGGGTCGGTTGTGGGTGCGGTCGATGATGAAATCGTGTCCTTTCGGCTTGCGCAGAAGGGCTTCATCGATGGCGCTGGAAAGATAGGCGTCGCTGTCGGACGCGCGCAGCGCCGTGCGCAGATCGGCAGCGTCGTCCTGGCCGAGACACATATAGAGCGTGCCGGTACAGGTGAGACGGACACGATTGCAGCTTTCGCAGAAATTATGGGTCATGGGCGTGATGAAGCCCAGCCGGCCGCCGGTTTCCTTCACCGTCACGTAACGGGCCGGGCCGCCGGTCTGGTAATCGCTGTCGATGAGCGTGAAGCTCTGCTCGAGATCGCTGCGCAATTTTGAAAGCGGCAGATAACGGTCGGTGCGGTCTTCCTCGATCTCGCCCATCGGCATGGTCTCGATGACCGTCAGGTCCATGCCGCGGCCGTGGGCGAAGCGCATCAGCTCCGGCATTTCGGCATCGTTGAAGTCCTTCAGCGCAACGGCGTTGAGTTTCACCTTGATGCCTGCCGCCTGTGCGGCATCGAGCCCCTCCATCACCCGGTCGATATCCCCCCAGCGGGTGATATGGCGGAATTTATCGCTGTCGAGCGTATCGAGGGAGACATTGATGCGGCGCACGCCGCAATCGGCGAGTTCGGCTGCGAATTTCGCCAGCTGTGAGCCGTTGGTGGTCAGCGTCAATTCCTCGAGCGCACCGCTCTCGACATGCCGCCCGAGGTTCCTCACCAGGGACATGATGTTCTTGCGCACCAGCGGCTCACCGCCGGTCAGCCTGAGCTTGCGGACGCCGCGCGTTATGAAGACGGAACAGAGCCGGTCGAGTTCTTCGAGCGTCAGAAGGTCCTTCTTCGGCAGGAAAGTCATGTGCTCGGACATGCAGTAGGTACAGCGAAAATCGCAGCGGTCGGTCACGGAAACGCGCAGATAGGTGATGGCGCGGCCGAAAGGGTCCACCATCGGTGCGTTGTTTTCCGTCAGGAACTGCGCTTTTCCAAGCGATCCGGGGAAACTGTTCACGTCTCCATCCTCATTGCGCGATGCGCCCCTCAAATGATGTAGTGGCTTGCCTATCCTGAGGCAAGTCCGTAATTCTGACGCATGTGATGAGCTTGCGGAAGTGAAAAATGAGTGATGCCTGGCCGACAGAGCTGCTTGTGTCGAAAGACCGGCGCGAATTGACCGTTTCCTTCGACGATGGAAGCGTTTACCGGCTGAAGGCCGAGATGCTGCGCGTGCTTTCGCCCTCGGCAGAAGTGCAGGGCCACGGGCCGGGGCAGAAGGTCACGGTGCCGGGCAAACGCGATGTCGCCATCCGCTCCATGGTCGCGACAGGCAACTATGCGGTGCGCATCGTTTTTGACGATGGCCATGACAGTGGCATTTACACCTGGAAATACCTGAAGGAACTGGGTGAGACCGGGGACAGGCTGTTTGCGGATTATGAACGGGAGCTCGCCGAAAAAGGCTTGAGCAGGGAGCCACGGTACCGGTAGAGAAAACAGCGAGGGAGACGCCCTCGTGAGAATGATGGCAAAGGGGTCGAAGAACTGCTGCGTTTGGCAACGTTGTTGCATTCGCTCTTCGTCACCCCGGACTTGATCCGGGGTCCAGCGCGATCAAGTCCTTGATCGCGGGAGAGTCCTTTCACGGCGCAGACGCGCCGTGGCTGGATGCCGGATCTAGTCCGGCATGACGGAGGAAATGTTCTCGCGCGTTGCCGATAATCGGACGAGGGCAAAGCTTTTGTCTCACTATTTAAACGGGGTGGCGTGTGGCCGTAGAAGCAAACGGAAATGATCTGGCCCAGGTGGTCGTATTGCTGGCGGCAGGCGTTGTCGCCGCGCCGATCTTCAAGCGCATCGGCCTCGGCTCTGTGCTGGGTTATCTCGCAGCCGGCCTGGTGATCGGGCCTTACGGTCTTGGTTTCTTTTCCGATTCGCAGGCCATTTTGCACATAGCGGAACTCGGCGTGGTGATGTTCCTGTTCATTATCGGCCTTGAAATGCAGCCGTCGCGGCTGTGGTCCATGCGGCAGGATATTTTCGGGCTCGGCGCATTGCAGGTGCTGGTTTGCATGGGCGGCCTGACGTTGATCGGGGTCGGCCTCGGCTTCCCTGTCATCATGTCCTTCGTCGCTGGCAGGGCTTCGTGCTGACGTCGACGGCGATCGTCATGCAGATGCTGCAGGAGCGCAACAGCATGTCCAGCCTGAAAGGGCAGCGCATCATCGCCATCCTGCTGTTCGAGGATCTGGCCATCGTTCCGCTGCTGGCGCTCGTCGCCTTCCTCGGTTCGGGCGGGGAAGATGTCACGGCGTCGGAGCGCTGGGTTTCCGTCGGCATTGCGCTTGCCGCCGTCGGTGCGCTCATCCTTGCCGGACGTTATCTGCTCAACCCGTTCTTCCGCCTGCTGGCGGCCTCCGGTGCGCGCGAGGTGATGACGGCTGCTGCGCTGCTGGTTGTTCTGGGTTCGGCGCTTCTGATGCAGGTCAGCGGCCTTTCCATGGCGATGGGCGCTTTCCTGGCCGGCGTGCTGCTGTCGGAATCCTCCTTCCGCCATCAGCTGGAGGCGGATATCGAGCCGTTTCGCGGCATTCTGCTCGGCCTGTTCTTCCTCGGCGTCGGCATGGCGATCGATCTTGCCGTCATTGCCTCCAACTGGCAATTGGTGCTGGTCAGTGTCGCCGGATACATGCTGCTCAAGGCCTTCCTCATCTATGGCGTGGCGCGGGCGCTCGGCACCACCAGGCGTGAAAGCCTGGAACGGGCGGTGCTGATGGCGCAGGGCGGCGAATTCGCCTTCGTGCTCTATTCTGCCGCTGTCAGCGCCGGCATTCTCGACCGGGAGGCCAATGCCATCCTGACGGCGACGATCATCATCTCCATGGTGCTGACGCCGCTGATGGTCATCCTGCATGACCGGCTGGTGCCGGCGGCGGTTCCCAATACCGACGATCTGGACGTGCCTGAAAATGTCGAGGGCAGCATTCTCCTGATCGGTTTCGGACGTTTCGGCCAGATCGTCAGCCAGCCTCTTCTGGCGCGCGGTTACACGCTGTCTTTGATCGACAAGGATGCCGACTTCGTGCGCGATGCGGCGGAATTCGGTTTCAAGGTCTATTATGGCGATGGCTCGCGGGCGGAAATCCTCCATGCCGCCGGCGCCAGCACGGCGCGTGCTGTTCTCATCTGCGTCGACGACAAGGAAGCAGCCGTCCGGATCGCGGAGATCGTCAAGCATGAATTCCCGCTGGTTCCGGTTCTCGCCCGCGCCTATGACCGCGGCCACGCCATCGATCTGCTGAAGGCCGGCGTGGATTACCAGATTCGCGAGACGCTGGAATCGGCGCTGAATTTCAGCGAGGAGGTTCTGGGCGCCATGGGCGAGGAGCGGGAAGACGCCGCCCGTCTGGTGGAGGAATTCCGCGACCGCGACGAGGAGCGTTTCGCCATGGAGGTCGTCGGCGGCATTTATGCCGGCCGTTCGCTGATCCGCGGCAACGCCCAGCCAGCCGATCTCGTCGCCGCGCGCACGGCGCGTGAGCGGGCGGAGCGGGAAAAGGCGGAGGCGGCGGAAGAGTAAGGGATTGCGCCCGGCGGTGTCGCAGGGTGATTTCGAGGGATAGGAACTGACATGACGATCATTCGCACGGTCGAGGAATTGAAGGCCATCTATGACGGCACGAGCGAGGCATCCATCGCCAAGGTGACAGCCGCGCTGACGGCCGAATACAGGCTGATGATCGAAACGTCACCGTTTCTCGCTCTGGCGACGGTGGGGCCGGAGGGCATGGACTGTTCACCGCGCGGCGACAAGGGCGGTGTGGTGCGCGTGGCCGATGACAAGACCGTGCTGCTGCCGGACTGGCGTGGCAATAACCGCGTGGATTCGCTTCTCAACATCGTGCGGGATCCGCGCGTGGCGCTGATGTTCCTGATCCCCGGCTCGAATACGACCATGCGCATCAATGGCCGCGCCTTGGTTTCCGTTGACCCCACGTTGTTGCAGAGCTTCGAGATGGATGGCAAACATCCGCGCACCGTCATCGTGGTCACGATCGACGAAGTCTATTTCCAGTGTGCACGGGCGCTGATGCGGTCTGAATTGTGGAATCCCGACAATTTTGTCGACCCGTCGTCGCTTCCGACGCCGGGTCTGCTGCTCAAGGCGGCCAAGGCGGAATTCGATCAGGAGACCTATGATCGCGAATGGGCGGCGCGCGCGGCGAAGACGATGTGGTGAGGCTTCCCCCTCTCGCCCTCGTTCCTATGCTTGTCAGGAATGAGGGTGGGGACAGCGCTGTGTTTTTAATGCGCCCAAGTCGGCGCAATTTGCCTCAAGTCCGATAAATCAGCCAGTTTTTGCCGGTATAGTTCTTTTGCATACCGTCCTCGTAGAAGACCGAGCGGTTCCGGCCGGTTTCCTTGGCGTGGTAGAGCGCCGTATCCGCATGGGCGTAAAGTTCGGTCGGATTGGTGGCCTGCGCGGCAGCGGCAAAACCGATCGAGATCGTTACCGTGCCGTAATCCGCGCCTGATCTCGAATTGCGGAAGGGTGTGCTCTCCAGCGACAGGCGGATGCGCTCGCACATCACCATGACTTCCTCCGGCGTATTGCCGTCGAGAATGATGGCGAATTCCTCGCCGCCGCTTCTGGCGACGAAGCCGTCCTTGCGGACATTCGCCCGAATGACCGAAGCGACGGTAGCCAGAATCTTGTCGCCTACCGGATGGCCGAACGTGTCGTTGATCCGCTTGAAGTGATCGATATCGAGCAGGACGAGCGACGTATATTGCAGGCCGATGGAGGTATCATAAACGGTTGCCAGCCGGTCGTCGAAAGCTCGCCGGTTGGAAAGGCGGGTCAGCGAATCGGTATTGGCGATGCGCTTGTATTCATCCAGCTCCAGGCGCACCTGGTGCATTTCCTCGGCATGGCGGTTGACTTCGTTGAACGCCTTTTCGCCGTCGATGATCTTCGAGCCGGTGGCCTCGGCCAGCAACGCAATTGCGTTTCTCAGAATATTGCTGCTGGCGGCATTCTTGTCATCGATACGCTGCCGCGTCTCGCCGAGGATCCTGTTGTAGTTCTCGATGGAGGATTGTTCCCGCCGTAAGGTCCCCAGAAGGGCTTCCAGTTCGCGTCGCAGCTTTTCATGCGCATCGTCGATGAAGCGCGCGGGACCGCCATCACCGTAACGCGCGGACAGCTCGTCCAGATCGTCCTGCGTCGCCCGGTTTCCCAGCGCCGCCAGATCCTTGGTCAGCGCAGGGTTCGAACCGATATAGGCTTCGTAGAAAAGGCTGTAGTTGCGCGGGATCGGCGAAACACCCATGCTCCGCATGGCGTGGGCAATCTGCCCGGCAATGTCGGGTCCCGTGGTCTTGGGCGTGGATGCCGTGTTCATCAAGAAACTCCAGTGAGTCTGCTTATAGACTATGATTATTATTATGGAGGCTGTTTTGAAAAGCTTAATTTATGGAGAACTAATTTTTATTGCAGGAAATTCTATTTTGTACGATTTTTATCTTATTTAATTGATAATTATAAGTAATTTTCATTTTTTGGAATTTCCGGAATTTTTGACCTCTACTATCCGCCTTGGTGACAGTTTCGCATTTATTCTGTCAATCCCGATAACGCTTTGCAGCTGATTTATTTTGGCACAGCAACGTGATTCGTGGAGAGGAAAAAAGCTCAAGGGGCGGGGAATTTCCATTCGCCAAGACATGGTTTTGGGGAAGCCGATATTTGTCGGCCGCCTCCAAAGGCGTAACGTTACAGTTTGTCTGGCGGACCTGAGGGGATTGAACGCGGCGCCGTTCCGGGCGATGTCAGCAGGCGGGTGTACAAATGCCTCATCGAGTGCCGTGAAAGCGTGTTGTCTACGTTTGGCTGCGGGTTCAGGCCCTGAGTTTGATGACCGGGCATTCGGCCCCGGCGTCAGCCTGCGGCGCATGGGGAGGGCGTATGATGAGGACGTCGGAATGGGCGAGGATGTTCATCATGGATGAATCCTGTCTGGCGTAAGGCTCCGCCACGACCACGCCGCCTTGACCGCTAACCAGGCGGGCGCGAAGATAATCCTGGCGGTGATCGTTGGCTTTCAGCGCCTTCGCGGTTCTTGCGGTCGCGATGCGTTGCGGGGGCAGGTGCCGGCCAATCCGGCTGACCAAGGGTTCAAGGAAAAGCAGACCGCAAACGAGACTGGCCACGGGGTTTCCGGGCAGGCCGAGAACCTGCATGCTGCCGATGGAGCCCACCATCAGCGGTTTTCCCGGGCGCATGGCGATGCGCCAGAAATCGAGCTGCATGCCCTCCGCCTTCAATGCAGCCTGCACCAGATCGTGGTCTCCGACGGAGGCGCCGCCGAGTGTCAACAGCACATCAACCTTCGCCGCAACGGCCTCGCCGATGGCGGCGCGGATCAGCGCGTCATCATCGGGGATAATGCCGAGATCCAGTACCTCTGCACCGGCCTTGCGGGCCAGCGCGGCGACGCCGAAGGTGTTGGAGGCGATGATCTGCGCCGGCTGCGGAACGCTTCCAGGCGGCAGCAACTCGTCGCCGGTGGCAAGGATGGCGATGCGTGGCCTGCGATAGACGGTAAGCGTGGCGTGGTTCGTCGCCGCCGCCAGCGTGAGATCGGCAAAGCCGAGTTCCCTTCCAGCCTCCAGTACCGTTTCGCCTTTGGTAAAATCCTGCCCGCGCGGTCGGATATGTCGCCCGGCGATGACATCGAAGGCCGTGCGGATTTTTCCGCCTTCCAGGACTTCGGCATCCTCCTGAATGAGGATCGTATCCGCACCCTGCGGCACGGGCGCGCCGGTGAAGATGCGCACCGCCTGTCCTTCACCCACCGTACCGGCAAAAGCATGACCGGCGGCGGCCTGGCCGATGACGGTGAGGACCGAGCCGATGGCCGGTGCATCGGCGCTGCGCAATGCATAACCGTCCATGGCTGAGGCATCGAAGGGGGGCTGGGTGAGGCTTGCGATGAGATCGACCGAGAGAACGCGGCCGTCGCATTCGGCGAGCGGCAGCGTTTCGGTGTCGGTGACCGGAACCGCTGCGTCCAGAAGGCGCGCGATGGCCTCATCCACGGGCAGCAGCGGCTTCATTCAGTTCTCCTGTCGCCCGAAATCGCTGGCTTTGAAATCACCGGATTTGCCGCCGCTCTTTTCAAGCAGGCGGATATTGATGATCTCCATCGCCTTGTCGGCGGCCTTCGCCATGTCATAGATCGTCAGGCAGGCGATGGAGACGGCGGTCAGCGCTTCCATTTCCACGCCGGTCTTGCCTGACAGTTTCACCCTGGCCTCAACGCGGAGGCCGGGCAGGGTGGCATCTTCGGTGATGTCCACCGCCACCTTGGTCAGCATCAGCGGGTGGCAGAGCGGAATGAGATTGGCGGTCTGCTTCGCGGCCATGATGCCGGCCAGCCGTGCGGTGCCGATGACATCGCCCTTCTTGGCGTTGCCATCGTGGATAAGCGCCAGCGTTTCCGGCTTCATTTTCACGAAGCCTTCGGCGACCGCAACACGCACGGTTTCCGCCTTGTCGCCAACATCGACCATATGCGCTTCACCGGCCGCGTCGATATGGGTGAGCTTCGGGGCGTCGCTCATCCGGGTTTATTCCGCTGCCAGAATGCCGGACTGGCCCGTCAGCAGCGCCTTGGTGGCCGCCGTCACATCGTCCTTGCGCATCAGGCTTTCACCGACGAGGAAGGTGCTGATGCCGCTTTTTTTCAGGCGCTGGCAATCCTCGAAGGTGAAGATGCCGCTTTCGCCCACCAGCAGCCTGTCGGAGGGTACCAGTCCCGCCAGCCTTTCGCTGGTTTCGAGGCCAACCTCGAAAGTGCGGAGATTACGATTGTTGATGCCGAAAAGCGGCGAGTCGAGCTTCAGCGCCCGTTCCGTTTCCTCTTCGTCGTGCACTTCGATCAGCACATCCATGCCCAGCGCGAAAGCCTCGTCTTCCAGCCGTTTCGCGTCGTCATCCGACAGCGAGGCCATGATGAGGAGAATGCAGTCCGCGCCCCAGGCGCGGGCTTCGTGCACCTGATAGGTGTCGAACATGAAATCCTTGCGCAGCGCGGGCAGGGCGCAGGCATTGCGGGCGGCGGTCAGGAACTCCGGAGCGCCTTGAAAGCTCGGCCTGTCTGTCAGGACAGAAAGACATGCAGCGCCGCCAGCCTCATAGGCCGCAGCCAGCGCCGGCGGATCGAAATCGGGGCGGATGAGGCCCTTGGAGGGGCTGGCCTTCTTGATTTCGGCGATAAGGCCGAACTTGCCCTCGGCCTGCTTTGTTTTCAGCGCCCTGTAAAAACCGCGGGGTGCGCTCTGGTCGGCAGCCATGGCCTTCAGATCGGCCAGTGAAACCTTCGCCTTGGCGGCGGCGATTTCTTCGAGCTTGTAAGTCTCGATCTTCTTGAGAATGTCGCTCATGGTCTCGCTCTCATTCCTCGTTTGATACGGCGACCAGACGCTCCAGCGCGGCGGCGGCCTTGCCGCTGTCGAGGGCATCGCTGGCAATCGTCATGGCCTGGCCAAGCGTTTCCGCCTTGCCGGCGATGACAAGCGCTGCGGCTGCGTTGCAAAGCGATACGTCGCGATAGGCATTGCGCTTGCCTGAAAGAACCTCGCGCAGCGCCGCCGCATTGGCAATGCCGTCGCCGCCCTTGAGGTCGTCCATCCGCGCCGGCTCAACGCCGAAATCTTTTGGGGTCAGCTCGAAGGTGCGGATATTGCCGCCTTCGAGCGCCGCCACATGGGTGACGCCCGTGGTGGTGACTTCATCCATGCCGTCGCCATGCACGACCCAGATGCTTTCCGAACCCAGATCACGCAGCACTTCGGCAAGCGGCACCAGCCAGCGTGGCGAAAACACGCCGAGCAATTGCCGTTTTGCGCCGGCCGGGTTGGAGAGGGGGCCGAGCAGGTTGAAGATCGTGCGCGTACCGAGTTCGACGCGGCTCGGGCCAACGTGGCGCATGGCGGAATGGTGCATCTGCGCGAACATGAAGCCGAGACCCGCCTCGCTGATGCAGCGGGCGATGAGATCGGGACCGATATCGAGCTTCACGCCGAGTGCGGAAAGCGCATCTGCCGTGCCGGATTTGGAACTCAATGCCCGGTTGCCGTGCTTGGCGACCGGCAGGCCCGTGCCGGCGACGATGATCGAGGCGAGTGTAGAGATGTTGTAGGTGCCGATGCCGTCGCCGCCGGTGCCGACGATATCGATGGCATTGGCCGGGGCGGAAACCGGCAACATCCGGGAACGCATGGAGGAGACTGCGCCGACGATTTCGTCGACCGTTTCACCGCGCACGCGCAGCGCCATCAGGAAACCGCCGATCTGCGACGGCGTGGCTTCGCCCGACATCAGAATGTCGAAAGCCGTGCGCGCATCCTCGCGGTTCAGGCTTTCTCCATTCGCGACCCTGGCGATCAGCGGCTTCAGTTCGGCCATCTCGTCGCCTCCCAGGTTAGAAGCCGACCATCGCCTGATCGGCGAGGGCCTGGTTGATCGTCACACCATAGTCATTCTGCAGGCGGTTGACCATCTGGTCCAGCATGTCGTCGCCGGCCGCGCGGGCAATGGCGGCAAACTGCTGGTCGTCATTGGCGAGCGCGTCCGGCGTCGCGTTGGTGTCGACAGAGGTGACCTTGAAGAGGATGCGGCTGGAACCATCGGCATCGGCCGCGGTGCCGACCACGCCTTCGGCGCCCGAGAAGACGGCGGCGATGGTCTGGCGACCGAAAATCGCATCTTCGCTGGTGCGGCGCAGGCCGGATTTCTGTTCGACTGCAAGGCTCAGCTCACCCGCGACAGCCTCCAGCGTCTCGCCCTTTTCAACGCGGGCCTTCAGCTCGTCGGCCTTGGCGGCAAGTGCGGTGCGCTGCTGCTCGGCCGTCCAGTCGGCCACGACATCGTCGCGGACTTCGGCAAGCGTGCGGTCGCGGGCAGGGATGATCTGCTCGACGTCGAACCAGATGTAACCTTCGCGGCCGAGGTTGATCGGCAGGGCCTCGGTTCCGGGTTCGGTCTTGAACACGTCCTGGGCGAGCTGCGGGGAGGGCAGGCCTTCGACCGCATCGCCCTTTTCGTCGAGACCGGCTGCGTCGATGGCGGCAATGGTGACCGGTTTCAGGTTCAGCTGCTGTGCGGCGTCCGCAAGCGAAGAACCGCCGGCGCGCAGATCCTCGTAACGGTCGTGCACATTGGTGATTTCTTCCGCGGCGGCAGCGGTGGCGAGATCCTTGCGGATGTCTTCCTTTGCCTCTTCCAGCGTGCGGGTGGTTTCCGGCTTGATGCCCGTGACGCGCAGAAGTACCGGGCCGAACGAACCTTCAACCACCGGCGAAACGCCCCCATCCTTCTGGATGGCAAAAGCGGCGTCGGCAATCGACTGGTCGGGGATGGTATCCTTTGTGAATTCGCCAAGCGTGACGTCGGACGGCGTCTTGCCCTGATCCTTCACCACCTGGTCATAGGTGGTGTTGCCGAGCCTGATCTGCTCGGCGGCGGCGGCGGCCATTTCCTTGTCCGGGAAGGTCAGCTGCTCGACCGTGCGGCGGCCGGCGGTGCGGAAGCTGTCCTTGTGGCTGTTATAATAATCGGCGATCTGGGCGTCCGTTACCGAGGCTGGCTCCGCGATGTCGGAAGGTTCCAGCTTCACATAGGTGAATTTGCGGAATTCCGGCGCGCGATATTTCGTCTTGTTCGTCTCGAACCAGGGGGCGAGCACGTCGTCGCCGGGGGCCTTGACCGGCGGGATGACGGCGTTCGAAAGAATGACATAATCAACGGCGCGCTGCTCGTTGCGATATTGCTTCAGGGCATCCACGAGAACCTGCGGTGCGGCAAAACCGTCCGAGACGGCTTCAACGATCTGGCTGCGCACGGCGACCTTGCTGCGTTCCTTGATGTAGTCGTCCTCGCGGAAACCGGAATTGCGCAGGCGCTCCGTAAAGAGGTTGCGGTCGAACTGGCCATTGACCGATTTGAAGGCGGGGTCTTCGGCAATGAGTTTGGCAAGACGGTCTTCCGAAAGACCGAGGTTCATCTTCGAAGCGAGTTCGTCAAGCGATGCCCCGGCTGCAAGCTGGCTGAAGACCTGGCGGTCGATGCCGAAGGCCTTGGCCTGTTCGGTCGTCAGCCTTGTGCCGAACTGGCGGCTGAGATCGGAAATCTGCCGCTGATAGGCGAGGCGGAATTCCTCCGGGCTGACCGTCTGGTCACCCACCGTCATGACGGCGTGGGAATTGGCGGTGACAAGCGATGCGGAAACGCCCCAGATGCCAAAAGAAACAACAAGCAGGAGAAGCAGCAGCTTGGCTGCCATGGTTCGAGAAGCATTTCTCAGGGAATCGAGCATCGTTATGCAAACCTCACAGGAACGTCATCGCGGTCGCCGGCTGTCCGGCCCGCAACGTATCGGCGTTCCTTAAATCAATCCATTCGGAAATTGAAGGGAATTTCCCTTGGAAAAACGGGGTTTTGAAAACGGTTGTGTGATTGGAGGTGCCGAAATGGAGGCAACGGATGGATATCAGCGGCGTCCACACCGTCATTCCTGTGCTTGTGACAGGAATCGAGCCCGCCCAAGTCCTTGGGCTGAAAAGAGTCTTTCCGTCGCACAGACGTGTGTTGACTGGATTCTCGTCACAAGCAGAGGAACGAGGGCGGCCATCGCAGGCCTTTCAAAACAAAACCGCCCGGAGGGTCCAGGGCGGTTGAGAAAAATCATTCTTAAAGCGGATTTATGCCAGCCTGCCGCACTCAGAAAGCGCGGTCGCGCCGGATCATCGCCTTGAACTCCTCGTCCTCGCGTCGCATCTCAGCGACGACAGAGATCATTGACATCACGAACATTACGCTGATCAGGGCAAGAAGCATCGTCAGAAATGTGAACATGATGTCGTCTCCGGAGTTTCGAGAGTTTCTCCCCGTTATCAGTAATAATTCATATACTGGTAGCGGGCGGTCAGTTGCGGATAGTCAGGTCCAAGCTTTTCAGGCTTCTGTTCATAAAGGCTAAACGTCGTTGCTACCATTGCGATAACCAGAACTGTCCAGGCGGTGCTGATGACGCTGATTTTCGCCGAAGTAGACTGTTTTTCTCTTACAAACATTTGTCTGTTCCTTTGGTTTCTTGTTAACGCACCATGTCCGATCATGTTCCGCGTCAATCATAAAAATCGATTAGCATCGCCCCGGTGAAACTTCCTTGAATGGCTCGTTCATCTGGCGTTCAGGAAACTGGCTGAGGCCGTCATTCGAGGAAAAGATACTCGGCTGCGAATGACGAGATGACCGAAACGACGATCATGAAGGCCAGCATTTTCGATTCTCCGGTTGCTTAACGGGCGAAAGGCATTTCGGTTTCCCGATGCTGTGCATTTAAACAAAATGGCTCTGAAACCGCACTGAACGGCCCGTTCATCGGGGGTTCACGGCACGGCCGCGCTTGTGAGGGGTGGTTATAAAGTCTTGCGCCGCGTGCTTCTCCATGACAAAAGGCGGCACATATGCTGAAGCGTCGAGACGCGCCCACCATCTGAGAGCGATATGACGATTGCCTTTTATCCAGGATCCTTCGATCCGATGACCAACGGACATCTGGATGTGCTTCTCCAGGCGCTGAACGTGGCGTCAAAGGTCATTGTCGCGGTTGGCATTCATCCCGGAAAAGCGCCGATGTTCAGTTTCGAGGAACGGGCAGCGCTGATAAAGCAGGCGCTTGCGGAGCAGCTGCCGGGCGAAGCGGCGCGCATGGACGTCGTCTCCTTCGATAATCTGGTTGTCGATGCGGCCCGTCAGCATGGCGCGCGACTTCTGCTGCGCGGCCTGCGTGACGGCACCGATCTCGATTATGAAATGCAGATGGCGGGCATGAACCGCCAGATGGCGCCCGATATCCAGACCGTGTTCCTGCCCGCCGGCACCTCGTCGCGACCCATTACAGCCACATTGGTTCGGCAGATCGCCGCCATGGGCGGCAATGTCGAAGCCTTCGTGCCGAAAGCCGTGCTTGAAGCCCTTAACGCCAAGCTGAAGCGCTGACTTCAGCCTTACATTTGGAGCCAATCCGATGAAACTCGTTCGATTTGCCTTTGCCGGCGCCATGTTTGCGGGCGCGCTTGCCGCCAGCACCTTTGCGTCTGCCGCCGAACTTCTCACCGTCCAGCTGAAGGACGGCCCCGTTGTCATCGAGCTTATGCCCGACGTCGCGCCGAAGCACGTGGCGCAGATCGAGGCGCTGGCCAAGAAGGGCGCTTACGACAACGTCGCCTTCCACCGCGTCATCGACGGCTTCATGGCGCAGACCGGCGACGTGCAGTATGGCAACATGGAGAAGGGCTTCAGCGCCCAGCGCGCAGGTACTGGCGGCTCCGACCTGCCGGATATTCCGGCCGAATTCTCCAAGGTTCCGTTCACGCGCGGCGTGGTCGGCATGGCCCGTTCGCAGGATCCGAATTCCGCCAATTCGCAGTTCTTCATCATGTTTGCCGACGGTCCGTTCCTGAACGGCCAGTACACCGTGGTCGGCAAGGTCGTGTCCGGCATGGAAGCCGTGGACAAGATCAAGCGCGGGCAGGGCAGCAACGGCGAAGTTTCCAACCCCGACCGGATGATCAAGGTCACTGTCGGCAAGAAGTAAGACAGGGCAATAGAGCCCGAACAGAGGAGAATAATCATGGCCGAGATCAAGGATCCGGAAAACACCATCATCATGGAAACGACGACCGGCAAGGTCGTGATCCAGCTGCTTCCGGAAGTTGCTCCGGGCCACGTTGCCCGCATCAAGGAACTGGTATCGGAAGGTGCTTATGACGGCGTCGTTTTCCACCGCGTCATCGAAGACTTCATGGCCCAGACCGGCGACGTGAAATTCGGCAAGAAGGGTTCCGAAAGCTTCAACCCGGCCCGCGCCGGCATGGGCGGCTCCGAAAAGCCGGACCTGAAGGCAGAATTCTCCGCCATCCCGCATGTGCGCGGCACCTGCTCCATGGCCCGTTCGCAGAACCCGAACTCCGCCAACTCGCAGTTCTTCATCTGCTTCACGGATTCCCCGTGGCTCAACAAGCAGTACACCGTCTGGGGCCAGGTCATCGAGGGCATGGAAGCCATCGACAAGGTCAAGCGCGGCGAGCCGGTGAAGGACCCCGATTCGATCGTGTCCATGAAGCTCGCTTCGGCGGCTTGAAGGTAGCGTATAACGTGTTTACCCGCTCCGCAGGAAACTGCGGGGCGTTTCACATTGATGACAAGGGTGCCAACCTCTCAGCCGTCATCCTCGGTCCCCGGATCAAGCCCGAGGATGACGTCTCGTTAGACGAAGCCTTGTCACTCCCACCACCCGCCCCATTGAGGGCGGGTTTTGATATTTTCGAGAGCCCTTGCAATGCGTGTAGACCTGTTCGATTTCGACCTGCCCGAGGAGAATATCGCCCTACGCCCGGCGAACCCGCGCGACAGCGCGCGCCTGCTGGTGGTCGATCCGAATGAAAATCGCATGGAAGACCATCGCGTTTTCGACCTGCCGTCCTTCCTGCGGGCCGGCGATGCGCTTGTTTTCAACGACACCCGCGTCATTCCCGCCCAGCTTGAAGGTGTCAGGCTGCGCGAAGGCGCGCCGGAGACGGCCGTTTCGGCCACGCTGCACATGCGCGCCGATCAGTCCCGCTGGAAGGCTTTCGCGCGTCCCGGCAAGCGCATCAAGCAGGGCGACCGCATCCGTTTCGGTTATGAGCGCGACAATGCCTGCGGCCTTGCCCATCTGGAGGCCACCGTCGAGCAGAAGGGCGAGGAGGGCGAGATCACGCTGCTGTTCGACGTCTCCGGTCCCGTTCTGGACGAGGCCATTGCCTCCATCGGCCATATTCCCCTGCCGCCCTATATCGCGGCCAAACGGCCGGAAGATGCGCAGGACCAGACCGACTACCAGACCATCTACGCCCGCGAGAAGGGCGCCGTTGCCGCGCCTACCGCCGGGCTGCATTTCACGCCCGACCTGTTTGCCGCGCTCGACAAGGCCGGTATCGAGCGGCATTTCGTGACGCTTCACGTTGGGGCAGGCACCTTCCTGCCGGTCAAGGCCGATGATACCGACGATCACAAGATGCATTTCGAAATCGGCCACGTCTCGCAGGAAACAGCCGACAGGCTGAATGCGGTCAAGGCGCGGGGCGGGCGCATTGTCTGCGTGGGCACGACGTCGCTGCGTCTGATCGAAAGCGCGGCTGCGGAGGATGGCACCATTCACCCGTGGTCCGATGCGACCGGCATTTTCATCACGCCCGGTTATCGTTTCCGCGCGGTCGATATGCTGATGACCAATTTCCACCTGCCGAAATCGACGCTGTTCATGCTGGTTTCGGCTTTCTGCGGTCTCGAAACGATGCGTGACGCATATAAGCACGCCATCGAAACCGGATACCGTTTCTATTCCTATGGCGATTCCAGCCTGTTGTTCCGGAAAAACTGATGCACGACAAATTCACTTTCACCCTGAAAGCCACGAGCGGCGGCGCGCGCCTTGGCGAAGTCGCCATGCCGCGTGGCGTCATCCGCACGCCCGCCTTCATGCCCGTCGGCACTGTCGGCACCGTCAAGGCCATGTATCTTGATCAGGTGCGCGAGCTGGGGGCGGATATCATTCTCGGCAATACCTATCACCTGATGCTGCGGCCCGGCCCCGAGCGTGTCGCCCGCCTTGGCGGCCTGCATGAGCTGATCCGCTGGCCACACCCGATCCTCACCGATAGCGGCGGTTTTCAGGTGATGTCGCTTTCCGGTCTGCGCAAGCTGGATGAGAAGGGCGTGACCTTCAAGAGCCATGTGGACGGTTCGCTGCATCACATGTCACCGGAACGCTCGATCGAAATTCAGGGACTGCTCGATTCGGACATCCAGATGCAGCTCGATGAGTGCATCGCGCTGCCGGCCGAGCGCAAGGAAATCGAGCGCGCCATGGAAATGTCGCTGCGCTGGGCCGAGCGCTGCCGCGTCGCCTTTGGCGACCAGCCCGGCAAGGCCATGTTCGGCATCGTGCAGGGCGGCGACCAGCCGGACCTGCGCATTCGCTCCGCCGAAGGGCTGAAGCAGCTCGATCTCAAGGGTTATGCGGTCGGCGGCCTTGCCGTCGGTGAGCCGCAGGATGTGATGCTGGGCATGCTCGATATTACCCTGCCGGTGCTGCCCACTGAAAAGCCGCGTTACCTGATGGGCGTCGGCACGCCTGACGATATCCTGAAATCGGTGGCGCGCGGCATCGACATGTTCGACTGCGTGATGCCGACGCGTTCCGGCCGTCATGGTCTGGCCTTTACGCGCCGCGGCAAGGTCAATATCCGTAATGCCCGCCATGCCGAGGATATGCGCCCGCTCGACGAACAGTCCAACTGCCCGGCCTCGCGCGATTACTCCCGCGCCTATCTGCATCACCTCGTACGCGCCAACGAGGCGCTGGGCGGCATGCTCCTTTCCTGGCACAATCTTGCCTATTATCAGGAGCTGATGCAGGGTATCCGCAAGTCGATCGAGGAAGGCCGTTTCGCCGATTTTTATATGGAAACCATCGAAATGTGGGCGCGGGGCGATATAGACGCGGTTTAATGCCTCGTGACCTGTCTCCACACTCGACGTCATCCTCGGTCTCGTGCCGAGGATCTGCCGAGGTCGCTAATGTCAACGGGTGGTAGATCCTCGGACATCCTCGGACTTGATCCGGGAACCGGGGATGACGATGGAAAGGTATCTTTCCGACGCCCTGAAGTCTCCAGATTTACCTTCTACGGATTTTTCCTTGGCACATGCGCCTTACGTTCTTTTCCGGGATGACACGACCGGCACGGTGACAGCCTTCACCGAGCCGGAGGAAATCATCGTCGCGGATGAGCGAGAAGCGTTTTTTGCAGCGCTGAAGCGCATGGAAGAACTGCGCCGTGCCGGAAAGTATTTAGCTGGCTATATGTCTTATGAGGCCGGTTTCCTGTTCGAGCCGAAGCTTGCGCCTTTTGCGGAAGAACCGCGCAACGTGCCGTTCCTGAATTTTGGGGTCTTTTCCGGCCCGCAGCCGGATGACGGCCGCTTTGCGCGGCCTGACGAAGTTCCGGGCGCGGATGCGTTTCTTGCCGATACGGTCCCGGCATGGACACTTCCCGAGTATCGGCGGCGTTTCGAGCTGTTGCACGACCATATACGCCGGGGCGACTGTTATCAGGGCAATCTGACCATGCCCGTCCATGCCCGCTGGAGCGGCGATCCGCTGACGGCATTCTGGTCATTGATCGAGCGCCAGCCGGTGAAATATGGCGCGCTGGTCGATCTCGGCGGCCCCGTCATCCTGTCACGATCACCGGAACTGTTTTTCTCGGTTGACGGGCGGGGGTTCATCGAAACCCATCCCATGAAGGGAACGACGCCGCGCGGAGCGGATGCGGAGGAGGACAGGGCGATCATCGCGGCGATGCTTGCGGATGAAAAGACGCTCGCCGAAAACCGCATGATCGTTGATCTCTTGCGCAACGATATTTCCCGCATCACCGAGGTCGGCAGCCTCGATGTGCCACGGCTTTTCGATATCGAGACCTATCCGACCGTGCACCAGATGGTCAGCCATATCAGGGCGAAACTTTTGCCTGGCATGACGGTGGAAGACATTTTCGCCGCCTTGTTTCCCTGCGGCTCGGTTACCGGTGCGCCAAAAATGTGGGCGATGAAAATCCTGCGCGAACTGGAAGCGACGCCCCGCGACGCCTATTGCGGCGCCATCGGCCTCATGTCTCCTGCTGGTGAAATGCGCTTTTCGGTGGCGATCCGTACGATGACACTGTTCGATGACGGTCGCGCCGTCTTTAATGTCGGCGGCGGCATCGTCTTCGATTCCGTGGCTGAGGCGGAATATGACGAGTGCCTGCTGAAATCGAAATTCGCGGTGGGGGACAGGCTGCTGCGAAGGTGATTATTGCCCGATCATCTCAAACGCCCCATTTTCCACCAGCACTTCCTTCGCCACCGCGTGGCTTAGAAAACCCCCGGGGCTGGCGCTTGCGCCATAGGCGCCTGACTGAAGGATGGCGATGAGGTCACCGGCCTGGAGCCTCGGCAATGCCGCATTGCGAGCCAGCGTATCGAGTGGCGTGCAGAGCGGGCCGACGACAGTTGCAGTCTCCGCGTGGTCGGCCTGCATCATGGCGGGCGCAACGATGGGGTAGTTGCGCTTGACGATCTGACCGAGATTGCCCGAAGCGGCCAGATGGTGGTGCATGCCGCCATCCGTCACAACGAAGGTGGTTCCGCGCGAGGTCTTCACGGAATTGACTTCGGCCGTATAGATGCCGCCCGGACCGGCGAGGAAGCGGCCGGGCTCGACGATGACATGGGCGTCGGCGATCAGCGGCTGCGCTTTCAGCAGTGCCTTCAGATCGGGGACGGCGGCTTTTACCTTCGCGAGATCGAGCGGTGCTTCGCCGGCGAAGTAGGGGATGCCGAGGCCGCCGCCGAGGTCGATGGTTTCAAGCGGCTTGCCGAGCATTTCCGCCATGCGGGCGGCAATTGTGATGGCATGTCGCCATTGCGAGACAAGCATGTCCGCATCGAGGATCTGCGTGCCGCCATAGATATGGATGCCGACGAGATCGATAACGCCCGCATGCCGGAAAAGCGGCAGGATATTTTCCAGTTCTTCCTCATCGAAACCAAAAGCGGTGGCCTTGCCGCCCATGCGCATGGCGCCGGCTTGCGCATCCGGCACCGGATTGATGCGGACAGAGGCCTTGACGGGTTTGCCGATTGCCTCGATGCGGGCAATTTCCTCGGCGCTTTCCACGTGGATTTCGCCGATGCCGCCCGTGATCACTTCGTGCAATTCGGCTCTGCTTTTGCCCGGCCCGGCAAAGATGATGTTTTCGGGCGCGACACCGGCCTTTATAGCGGCGCGATATTCGCCAGCGGAAGCGATTTCCGCGCCGGCGCCTTCCTGCCGGAAGAGCGTGATGATGGCGGGCAGGGGATTGGCCTTCACCGAATAATAGATATCGGCAAAACCGGAGAGCGTCGCCTGGAGATCGCGGTAGGCGCGGCGCATCGCGCCAGCATCATAGAGAAAGCATGGGGTTCCGGTTTCGGCGACGATATCGCGCACGGCAAGCCCGCCGATCACAAGATCGTTTTCACTGATATCGAATGACGCGGCCGCAAGGGCGGGACCGTGGCTCTGGGGTTTATCCGTGGGCGCCATCGTCCGTCCGTTCGCGCACAAGCGCGCGGTAGTCCACCTTGCCATTGGCGGTGACCGGCAACCGGTCGACCAGCTCGATGGCGCGCGGGATCATGAAGGGGGCGAGCATTTCAGCGGCCTTCTTCAGTGCCGCGGAAACATCGATATTTTCATTGGCGGCAGTCGCCACGGCATGCACCTTTTCCCCCGCAAAGGGGTCCGGAAGGCCGATGACGGCGACCTGCTGGAACAAGCCTGTCGACATCAGGCTTTCTTCGACTTCGGTCGGGCTGATGCGATAACCCGAAGACTTGATCATCGCATCGTTACGGGCAACGAAGCTGAAGAACCCGTCTTCGTCTTCCACCGCCAGATCGCCGGAGTAACATACGGTTTCTCCGCCCAGCGCCGCCGGAATGAAGGGATGCGGGCGCAGGACTTTCGCCGTGTCTTCCGGCCGGTTCCAGTAGCCCAGCGAAACGGTCGGGCCTCGATGCACGAGAATGCCGGGTTCGCCGGGCTTTGCCCGCTGTCCCTCGGCGGTGACGATGAATATCTCACATTCGGGAATGGCTTTGCCGATCGAGGTCGGGCGGCGATCGATTTCATCCGGCGGCAGGAAGGTTGAGCGGAAGGCTTCGGTCAGGCCGTACATCAGGTAGATTTTCGTGTCCGGCAGCTTTTCGCGCAGCGCCTTCACAGTTTCCTGCGGCACGCGCCCGCCAGAATTGGTGATGTAACGCAGATGCGGAAGCGGCGTCCTGGCAAGCGACGGCGCCGCCCTCGTCAGGATCGCCCAGACTGTCGGCACCCCGGCAAGCCCGGTCACGGCATGGTCGCGCAGGTCGCGGACGATATCGTCACCGAGCCTAAAGGTGGAGATGATTGTTGTCGCGCCCTGTTCCACTGCCGTCAGCAGCTGGTTGAGGCCATAATCAAAGCTGAAGGGCAGGAGGGAAAGAATGCGATCCTTGCCGGTAATCTCCAGATAGGTACGCACGATGCGCGCGCCGGCCAGCAGATTGCGATGCGACAGCATCACGCCCTTGGGTGAGCCGGTAGAACCGGATGTATAGAGGATCGCCGCGAGGTCTTCGCCGATTGCCGCCGGGCTTTTGACCGACGTCTTGCTGCCTTCGGCGATATCGTTCGCCAGAAGCACGCGGACACCGGCCAGACCTTCCAGTGCCGCGCTCAGCTCGTCGCGCATGGTCGCATTGCTGATGACAAGTTCTGCGCCGCAATCCACGATGATATGGCGTATCTGCTGCGCCTTCAGCAGCGCATTGACCGGCACGAAGACGCATCCGGCCATGCTGACGCCGAAGATCGCCCAGCATTCTTCCGTGCCTCGCGGCAGAAAAATGACGACCCGGTCGCCGCGTTGCGCCCCGGCCTGCTGCAAGGCAGCCGCGCATCGTTCCGCCGCTTCGGCAAATTGCCGGTAGCTCAGGGATGTGTCTTTATAAACGATCGCCTGCCCGTCGCTTGCCGCGCGCGCGCCCAGCAGGTGGTGCAGCAGGTAAGGAGGTGTCATCTCCTCCGTTCCCTGAGGACGAAGGCGACGAGATCGGCGGGCGTGCCAAGGTTGTCGGGGGTGAAATGTTCGTCGTCGAGAATGATGCCGAAGCCTTCACCAAGAAAGATCATCAGCTCCAGAAAGCCGAGCGAATCGATGACGCCTCCCTCGAGAAGCGGCGTGTCGGCCGAAAAAGGTGCATAGGCAGGGAAACGGTCCGAAAGATAGGAGTGAATGGTATCAGCAATCTCTATTTCGCTCGTTTTTGCTGCAAGCATGTTCATTCCCCGATCTCCCCGTATATTTTCCATGGCTGCCGCCCCGGAACCCTGTTTATCTGTAAAGGCCAGGTTTCGGTCAGGACAACCCTAGCACCACTAAAATACCTAGGGTGGCAATAACACCAACTCTGAGTATGTTTCGTTAATAAATTGTGGGTTCCATGCGCCTTTTACTTGTATCGGCGCAGATTTATGTGCAGCGAAGCCGCCCGCGTTTCGTTCACCCTCGAGTGCAGCCATCGTCATGGCAAATCTGCCGTGGCGAAGGAGATGGCGGGCGATCGCGGAAATGTGTCTTTGTACGACTGCGCGGTCCTCGCAATAGATGAGGCGCGCGGAGGGTGCCCTTTTGGTCGCCGTTTTCAGAAAGACCAGCGGGTAATGACGGCCATCCACCTGCATGATGGCGACGATGCAGCCGAGGCGCGCGTGATCTTCAAGCATCTCACGCGTCTCGCTGGTCAGCGTACCGGGTTGAGCGGAGGCAAGCGTTATGAGGCGGGCGCTCGAGGGGCGCAACGCCTTCAACGGCAGGGGATAAAAAAGCGTGCAATCCGTCACCGTGTGAAAGCCCAGCCTCTCATTCAGCCTGCAGGCTTCGGCCGAGGGGGTGAGGTCGGTGAAGACCTCATCCTCTGAAGACGACGCCATTTGCAGCATGCGCGGCGCGAACCATCTGCAAGCCGGCTCGACATACCAGCTGGACAGATTGACGACGACGGTGCCGGTATCCGGCAGGCGGCTTTTGATTGTCAGCAATACACCGGCGGCGGCGTCACCTTTCATCAGCAATTGCCCGACCGGACCGAGTTGCCGGCGTTCGTGATGTTCGGCGATCAGCGCAAGCCCGCGGGACCAGAAGGCCTCGCTCTTTTCAGGGAAACCTTTCGTCAGAAGACTGATGGCGGCGGCGCGGTTTCCGTTATCGATCGATACGATTTTCAGGGGCGCTCTCCGCTGTCTGGCGTCACTCGGCCTGAGGAAGAGATTTTTCAACCCCACCGCGCGTTATGGGATTACAACGATAGATTTACCGTCCCGTTAATCGCGCTGGCTGCAAGGCCGAAGGAGCGATCACATTTGCATGAATGGGCAGGCGCGCCTGCTGCGCGCCTGCTGACGTTGCCGGCCGATCAGTACACGACGACGCCGCGGATGCTTTCGCCCCTGTGCATCAGGTCGAAGCCCTTGTTGATGTCTTCGAGCGGCATGGTGTGGGTGATCATCGGGTCGATCTGGATCTTGCCTTCCATGTACCAGTCGACGATCTTCGGCACATCCGTGCGGCCGCGCGCGCCGCCGAATGCGGTGCCCATCCAGTTGCGGCCCGTGACGAGCTGGAACGGACGCGTGGAGATTTCCTGGCCAGCACCCGCAACGCCAATGATGACCGACTTGCCCCAGCCGCGATGGGAGGCTTCCAGCGCCTGGCGCATGACCCTGGTATTGCCGGTGCAGTCGAAGGTGTAATCCGCGCCGCCGATCAGGTCGCCGTTGCGCTTCGTCATGTTGACGAGATAGGGCACGATATCGTCGCCGACTTCCTTCGGGTTGACGAAGTGGGTCATGCCGAATTTTTCGCCCCAGGCCTTGCGGTCCGGGTTGATGTCGACACCGATGATCATGTCTGCGCCGGCAAGACGCAGGCCCTGCAGCACGTTGAGGCCGATGCCGCCGAGGCCGAAGACGATGGCCGTGGAGCCGATTTCGACCTTGGCGGTGTTGATGACAGCGCCAATGCCTGTCGTCACGCCGCAGCCGATGTAGCAGACCTTGTCGAAGGGCGCGTCCGGGTTGATCTTGGCGAGCGCGATTTCCGGCAGAACCGTGTAGTTCGAGAAGGTCGAGCAGCCCATGTAGTGATGGATCTTGTCCTTGCCGATCGAGAATCGCGAGGTGCCGTCCGGCATCACGCCCTGGCCCTGCGTGGCGCGGATGGAGGTGCAGAGATTGGTCTTGCGCGAGGTGCACGAATAGCACTCGCGGCATTCCGGCGTGTAGAGCGGAATGACATGATCGCCCTTCTTGACCGAGGTAACGCCCGGTCCGACATCCACGACGATGCCGGCGCCTTCATGGCCGAGAATGGCCGGAAACAGGCCTTCCGGATCGGCGCCGGAAAGGGTGAAGTCATCGGTGTGGCAGATGCCGGTCGCCTTGACCTCGATCAGCACTTCGCCGGCCCGGGGACCTTCGAGCTGAACGGTCATGACCTCGAGCGGTTTTCCTGCCTGAATGGCAACGGCGGCGCGGACGTCCATATCTTATCTCCTGGCATTGTCTTGTGATTGGATGGGGCTGTTTTGCCCGAGCTTGGCTGGAGGGACAAGGGGCAAGCCCAAGTTTGTGTTTACGCATGTCACCGTGGATGCAAATCCTGTACCGGCGTCATACGCTCATACGCTTCTATCGAAGATAGCTAATTTATTAATAAATAAACTAAGCATATGAATTTGCGTCATATTTTTCAGTTCCGATTGAGCTTTGATTTACGGTTTACGTGTTAATTGACCCCTGTATTTTCAGTGGTCAGGCGACGTTGCCCGAAAAGCAGCGCCGCAGGCGGCCAAAGAGCAATTTTCGATCGACCGGCGTTAGCCGGACATATTTAGCGTCGCAGAATGCCAGGCCAGTCGCTTTTCACAGCGCGCCTTTCCCATGGTGATCAGCGACATGAGACGGTGTTTTGATGACGAGCAGGCCGATAAAAAAAGCAGCACGGGAAAGGGGAGCGTTTTTCTCGCTGCTCAAGGACCGCAAAGGCGCTTTCGCCATTATGAGCGCACTGTTGCTGCCCCTCTTCGTCCTTCTGTTAGGGGTGCTTTTCGAAGGCGGCCGGGCGCTGGTCTATTACAACCAGTCAAAGCGCGTCATGGCGCTGGCCTGCGAACGATCGACCAAGCCCACGCGGACCGATACGCCTGAAGATGAGGACCGCCGGGAAGCCGTGCTTACAACCTTCGATTCGATGATCCAGTCTACAAAACAAAAGGTGATCACCCGCGATGTTGTCATTGACTGGCTGCGCACGGATATGAAGGCGGAGTTCGGCTATAATCTGCTGTTTGCCAAGATGCTCAGCCTCGACGAATTCAAGTATCGTTTGAACTACACTTGCCAGGGCATCCCGCCTTATCCCTATGATGGTGAAGTACTGGTCAATAATGATTTTGAGAAAACCTCACTCGATAAGGAGCGCGTTCTAAAAAACGGGGTCACCGCAAGGACCCCCGGCGGTTGCTGGGGGGTCTATCGCTATACCGAGATCCGCTGGGACGGCGGGACAGACCCCGGTATCGAATTGCAGGACTGGAGCAGCCCCTGCTGCCGCAAGAATCACGACTGGGATGGCTATCCGGACGGGTTTGCGCAGAAAGTTGAGAAAGACAAGGAAACCCTCAACGACAAGGCCTGCGATATCAAAGACACAGAAAAGGCGGCCAACACGCGCAGGGATATGGTCGACGACTCCACGGGCAATAATGCGTCCTTGCCGACGCGCTACGTGATCGAGCTGGACAGCGACTGGGGCGCGGTGAGGCAAGGGGGGAAAAAGCCCATTAACGCCAACAGCTCCATCTTCAAAAAAGTGGAGCTTCATCCCGGCTACTATGAGATATCCGTGTGGTACAACGGCCGTAAGAGTCATTTCAAGGACCCTTCCAATCCCGGCAAGCTGATTACCGCTGAGCAGACGAACGGCATCGATGTCACCCTGCAGCAGCTTCGGCCACAATTGGGCACTGTAAAACCGGTCTTCAACATGCGGCAGGGACCGGGCATGGAAAATCCCGTCGATCAGGCCATCAAGTGGCGCTATTACCAGAAGAAATTCACGGTCGACACCTACTCCGTATACAAGCTCACCATCGCCGCATCGGGTTTCAGTGACAGCGTCGGCGGCATCATCACCGGGTTCGAACTGAGATATATCGGAAGGTACGGCGATGAGCGCCGGTAACCGCGTCGAAGCTCGACGGCCGAAAAAACGTTCAACGTCCTCTCGTTTCAAGAACCGGTGGCTTGGGCATTATCGGCGTTTTGCCGATGACAGGCAGGCGGCAGCAGCGATTGAGGTGGCGATATTGATGCCGTTCTTCCTCATTCTGATCTTCGGGATATTGGAAATCGGTCTGTTGTTCCTTTATCATCTCAACCTGTCGACGGCCACGACTGCAGGCATAGAATATCTTCGTAAAGCGGCGATGCAGCGGGAGCAGGTGACTGCGGACGCGCTTCGGCGTGCGATCGCGGCCAAGTTTATCGGGGCTACGGACACGGAAACCCTGAAGATAACGCTTGTTCCTATAGCCGATGACGACATCGTCGCGACGCCGATCTCCTTCCCCGTCGTCAACCGCTTTCAGGCGCCGAACAGTTCTGCCGGCCAATATATACTTGCGATCGGCTACAACTGGAATTTCGTCATGCCGACGACACATCTGCTTGTGCCCAAGTCCGGAGGCGTTCGTCAGCTGCAGAATGTGTCGCTGGCGGTCACGGCCGTACGGGTGACGGAATGATCGGCATGGGTTCACACCGCATCTTCCGGCTCTTCTCCTGCCGATCCGGCGCCGCTGCCGTCGAGATGGGACTTCTGGCGCCGGTCCTCATTCTTTTTCTGGCAGTCATTGTCGAAGTCGGGCGAGGCTGGATCAGTTATGATCGTTTTGTCACCGTGATCGATAATGCGGCCAGATGGTCGGCACGATTTCCGGAGTTCGAGACACGGGTCAGAACCGGTGTGTCCCAATTCGCGATCATCGCGGGCAACGGCATCCTCGCAACGGATAAGCTCAATCTGACTTTGCGAAGCGTTGAGCTGACCGGCGGCACGCCTAAAGAACAATTCAGGCCGTATAATTTCTTTGGATCGGCCGAGGACGTGCGATGGCAAAAGGCAGTGACTGACGGTGGATTTGGCCCCAAGGAAGCGATCATCGTTGTCTCCGGCCGCTACAGCTACCAGCCGCTGTTCTCAATCCTCTTTGGAACGACGATCACCTTCGAGCACGTTGCCGCAGTCAATCCCTTCTTCTCAAGGCATTATCCCGATCAGACCGGCAAATCCGATTTTGGCAAATGGAACGTGATGTAACGACGGCGGTCATGCCAGGTTGCCATGTCTCGGCGTCAGTCAGGTCGCCGCGCCGCTTTTGGGCGTCGCGAGCCACGCTGCACAATCCTTCAACGCCCGCGCCGCGATCAGCTGACGTTTCATGATCGTCTTGTCCTTGCCGCGAAAACGCTTGACGCCTTCTGGCTTGACGATCGAGCCCGGCTCCAGTTCGGGGAAGAGGCCGAAATTGATGTTCATCGGCTGGAAGGAGCGTTTGCCCGGTTCATCATCGGAAGACAGGTGGCCGCCGGTGATGTGGTTGAGCAGCGAACCTAGCGCGGTGGTGGCCGGCGGCAGGCTCGGGGTTTCGCCCTTTTGCTCGGCGGCGGCGAAGCGGCCGGCGAGGAGGCCGACGGAGGCGCTTTCCACATAACCCTCACAACCGGTGATCTGGCCGGCGAAACGCAGGTCCGGCCGGGATTTCAGCTTCAGCGAGCGGTCAAGCAGGGTGGGGGAATCGATATAGGTGTTGCGGTGCAGGCCGCCGAGGCGCGCGAATTCCGCATTTTCGAGGCCGGGTATCATGCGGAACACATCCGCCTGAACGCCGTATTTCAGCTTCGTCTGGAAACCGACCATGTTGTAGAGCGTGCCGAGCGCATTGTCCTGGCGCAGCTGGACGACGGCATAGGCCTTGACGGTGGGGTTGTGGGCATTGGTGAGGCCCATCGGCTTCATCGGGCCATGTCGCAGCGTTTCGCGTCCGCGCTCGGCCATGATTTCGATCGGCAGGCAGCCGTCGAAATAGGGCGTGCCTTCCCATTCCTTGAAACCGACCGTGTCGCCGGCGATCAGCGCGTCGATGAAGGCGTTATATTGCTGCTCATCCAGGGGGCAGTTGATGTAGTCCTTACCCGTGCCGCCGGGGCCGACCTTGTCGTAACGCGACTGGTACCAGCAGATATCCATGTTGATGCTGTCGCGGTGGACGATCGGGGCGATGGCGTCGAAAAAGGCGAGCGCATCCTCACCCGTCTCGGCCTGGATGGCGGCGGCAAGATCCGGCGAGGTCAGAGGCCCGGTCGCGATGATCGTGTTGCCCCATTCCTTCGGCGGCAGGCCGTTCACCTCTTCGCGGAGGATCGTCACCAGTGGGTGACCCTCCAGCGTTTTCGTCACGGCCTCGGAAAATCCGTCGCGGTCAACGGCAAGCGCGCCGCCGGCCGGCACCTGGTGCTTATCGGCGCAGGCCATGATCAGCGAGCCGGCAAGCCGCATTTCCGCATGGATGACACCAACCGCATTGGCCGTCGCATCGTCGGAGCGGAAGGAGTTGGAACAGACCAGTTCCGCCAGCGTATCGCCCTTATGCGCATCCGTGCCACGCACGCCGCGCATTTCGTGCAGAATGACGGGCACGCCGCTCTCCGCAATCTGCCATGCGGCTTCCGAACCGGCCAGCCCGCCGCCGACGACGTGAATGGGAGAAATGGTCTTGTCTTGCATTTCGGTGTCCATGGGCAGCCGCGGGGCCAAGGCTCCCGTCCGGCGGCCGTCATTCGAGTGAGAGTTCCGCGCGGGTCCTAAAAGGACGCGGCATTGTTTGCCGATGCACTAGCATGCATGGCGGGGGCAGCCAAATGGTTTTGGCGGATGGAGGCTAGTGGGCTACGAAGCTCCCGCCGGGATCGAGGAGCAGGCGCGCATTTTGAAGCAGGCAGCGGGATGAGGGGGCGAGGTTGGAGATATCAGGGGAGCTAGCCCCCTCATCCCACCCTTCGGGCCACCTTCTCCCCGGCGGGGAGAAGAAACAAGCGGCGATCTCGAACCCGATGTATTTGGCGTAGCGCCCGTATCCGAAAAGCCGGCCGGCCCTGTAAAACCGAATGGTGGCGGAAGCCAGGAGTGCATCTTCGAAAAATAGCTGCTTGCAGCGGAAACTCCAGAATCAAAAACGGCGCCAGAGGCGCCGCTTTCTTAACCTGTCGCTCAATCGTCGCGCCCTGGAGGTCGGGCAGCGGGACGATCGTTTACGCCTTAGCGGAACGAACGGGCTGCTACGTTACGGATGTCGTAACGGGTCAGGCCGATGTCGCTCAGAGCCTGGTTGGAGAGGCTGCCGAGTTCGTTGATCGTGCGGCGGTAGGAGATCCAGTTCTTTGCGATGCGGATAGGGTTCATGGTCGTTTCCTCAATCTATCTCTGTTGATTTCGTCTGCCGGCTCAGCGGTTTCTCTGTGCTCTCGGCTGTTGAGGTTTATATATAGACATGAAGCCATGTTGTGCAGTGCAGAATTTAGGCTACTGCCATGCATTTGTGCAGTATGTCGTCTAAATTTGCGGCTTTGAGTATCCTATGGGCAAAATATGAGCGGAAATGCCTGTCTTTGAGGCGGCTTTAAGGATATGGCGGCCTAAGACGGCTTTCGAAAGGGCTCTGCAGCGTGAGGGGGCAATCGGAGCAGGCCCGGACATCATCCTGCCGTACGCCAACACTCGGCATCAATGCATTTATCCGTCGGCCCAGCAGGCGGTACAGACGAATTGCTTGGAGTTGGGGCGCCACCCAAAACGAAAAAAGGCCAGAGGCGGAAGCCTCAGGCCTTTTTGGGTAGGTCGTCTCGCATCCGCCGCAGAGCGGCGGGGCGTCCAATTAGAAGCCGACGGCGGTCTTGGCGACGCGGCGGATGTCCTGACGGCCAATGCCGAGGTCATTCAGTTCGCGGTCGGTCATGCGGCCGAGTTCGGTTACGGTCTGACGATACTTGCGCCAGTTGGTGAGTGAGCGTGCAATGTTCATTTTCATCTTCCTCTTCGTGCTGTTCAGTCGCCGCGGCCAGTCTTGGGAGGCTTTGGTCCGGGGCTGAACTCGATCTCTGTATGACCACGAATATAATCGGTTTAATCAAAACAAAAACAGACAAAGCAAGATGCCACCTATGCATTAAACGCAATGCAATCCGGTAAAATGCCCCGATTGCGGCGATTCATGCATAATTTGTGACCAATTTGTGTGCTTTTGATGGAGTCATCCGCCTGTAGCCTAGCGGCGGTGCTTCATGCGGCGGCCGCGTGCGGCGGTACCGGCGCCATGATGTGCCCGCCATGCCATATTATATATAATGCCAGTGCAGCCGCGTGTTAGCGTGAAGCGGCCATATGATAGGGGGGGCTGTAATCGGGGAGGACGATGGCGCGCTACGCCGCTGTCGTCCCTGTATCCTGAAGGCTTGCCGGCATTTCGTGTTCCGAAAATCCGTTTGCCGGTGGCGAAAGCGGGCCGGGCCTCCTTCTGCCCAGCCCGGCTGGCAAGAAAAGTCCGGGCGAAACGAAAGGCAGCGGAACGGCGTGCTTGACCCTTTCTGAACATTGTGACATACCGCCGCCCAACGTGCGGGTATGGCGGAATTGGTAGACGCATTGGTTTTAGGTACCAACGCTTCGGCGTGGGAGTTCGAGTCTCTCTACCCGCACCACAAGCAAGGCATGGCTGTGCCACGCTTGCGCCAGAGTGCATCCTTACAGGATGCGGGGAGCTTCGGGGTTCATTTCTCCCCTTTGGTCTTTATTCTCCGGTGCAGGCGTAACGGTGTCCGGCAGGCGCTTGTGTAAGAAATAAGGGAAGCCACGGCCGGGGAACGATGTTTCCGGCGCAGTGCTCGAAAGTAAACCAACGGCTGTCTGAGCACCGCCGCCATGATGTGAAGGTTAGGAAAATGCAGGTTATCGAAACGCTCGCTGAAGGGCTGAAGCGCGAACTCAAGGTCGTTATTCCGGCTGCCGACATGAAGGCCCGTCTGGACGAGCGCCTGGTCGACGCCAAGGACAAGGTTCGCATCAACGGTTTCCGTCCCGGCAAGGTGCCGGTTGGCCACCTGAAGAAGATGTACGGCAAGTCCATCATGGCCGACCTCGTCAACGAGCTGGTTCGTGAAAAGCCGTCCGAAATCCTCTCCAGCCGCGGCGAGAAGTCTGCAACGCAGCCTGCGATCTCCATGACCGAAGACGAGCAGGAAGCTGAAAAGATCCTGTCGGCCGAATCCGACTTCGAATTCACCGTTGCCTACGAAATCATTCCGGCCATCGAACTGAAGGCCAATGACGGCATCAAGGTTACCCGCGAAGTTGTGGACGTGACCGAAGACGAAATCAACGAGCAGATCCTCAAGATCGCCGAAAGCGCCCGCACCTACGAGACCAAGAAGGGCAAGGCCGCTGAAGGCGACCGCGTCACCATGAACTACCTCGGCAAGGTCGACGGCGTTGCCTTCGACGGCGGCGCTGCTGAAGACGCTGAGCTGGTTCTCGGTTCGGGCCGCTTCATCCCCGGCTTCGAAGACCAGCTGGTTGGCGTCAAGGCCGGCGACGAAAAGACCATCACCGTGACGTTCCCGGCTGATTACCCGGCGGCGAACCTTGCCGGCAAGGAAGCCAACTTCGACATCACCGTCAAGGAAGTTGCTGCTGCCGCTCCGGTTGAAATCAACGACGAACTGGCCGAAAAGCTTGGCCTCGAATCGGCTGAAAAGCTGAAGGAAATCGTCAAGGGTCAGATCGAAAGCCAGTACGGCAACGTCACCCGCCAGAAGGTCAAGCGGCAGATCCTCGACCAGCTGGACGAGATGTACAAGTTCGACACGCCGGCTGGCCTGGTTGACGCCGAGTTCGACAATATCTGGCGCCAGATCAACACCGATCTCGCTCAGTCCGGCAAGACCTTCGCTGACGAAGACACGACCGAAGAAGAAGCCCGCGAAGAATATCGCAAGCTGGCTGAACGCCGCGTCCGTCTTGGCCTCGTTCTCTCCGAAATCGGCGAAAAGGCCGGCGTCGAAGTGACCGAAGAGGAAATGCAGCGCGCGCTGTTCCAGCAGCTGCAGCAGTTCCCGGGCCAGCAGAAGGAAATCCTCGATTTCTTCCGCAACACCCCCGGCGCTTCCGCTTCGCTGCGCGCTCCGATCTTCGAAGAAAAGGTCATCGACAAGCTGCTCACCGAAATCTCGGTAACGGACAAGACCGTTTCCAAGGAAGAGCTGCTGGCTGACGACGGCGAAGAAGCCACGGAAACCAAGAAGAAGGCGCCTGCCAAGAAAAAGGCTGCCGCCAAGGCTGACGACGCCTCTGAAGGCGAAGAAGCCGCTCCGAAGAAGAAGGCTCCGGCCAAGAAGAAGGCCGCTGAAGGCGACGCCGAATAATCTTCTTCAGTGCAAGCTGATTGAATGGAAAGGCCGTGGCGGAAGCTGCGGCCTTTTTGTTTGGCCGTCTTTTTGGGTGGGGTGTGACAGTCACCCGATCCACAGTCTTCCGACATGGTTATGTCATCCCTGGTTATTATGTTTCCAATCCATGGCCGCCAGTTAATGCGTCACCGGCCAAAGCGGGGATTCAGATGGAAGCGCCATGGGTGTCAGAAACTACCTGATCGAGGGTGTCTCCGGTGTCGGCAAGACGTCGGTTGCAACAGAACTTCAGCGACGCGGCCATCATGTGATCCATGGCGACCGTGAACTTGCATATAAGGGCGACCCTGAAACGGGCGCGGCCCTTGATCCAGCTCTGGAGGGCGATGCGTCGGAGATGCGTTTCCGTCACCGGCATCATATATGGGATGTCGAAAAGGTTCGGCGGATTGCCGCCGATCACAGCCAGACGCTCACATTCTTCTGCGGTGGCTCAAGGAATTTTCAGCGTTTTATCGATGTGTTCGCTGAGGTCTTCGTTCTCGATCTCGATAGCGAGACCCTGCGAAGACGATTGATCGAAAGACCCCGGGACGAGTTTGGCGGACAGCCGGAGGAGCGGGAATTTGTTCTGCAGCTCCATGCGACGAAAGAAGACATTCCCGCTTACGCCACGGTCATCGATTCATCCCGATCTCTAAATGCTGTCGTGGATGATATTCTCGCGCGTTGCGCGCCACCAATTGAAAAAGAGTAGCGACCGGGCGTCCCGCATCCTTGTTCCGATCACAATGCAGTGCAGCATGATTTTTTGCTGCATATGCTCTTGTTCATCTCCCGTTCATCTGGCACCCTGCGCAGCATGATTTGCCTGGTCGTATCAAGCGGCCGTTCGGGCATTGCGCCGCTTGAATGTGGCTTCATCGCAGCCAAACCATTGGCCTTAGCTTTTACCGTGCTTGCCGGGTTCTCCCGGTGCGCCCTTAATTTGCCAGGGGACAAGTATGTCGCTCCGAACGGGTTCTGCCCTTGTATTATTGTTCTTCACCGCAGCCGCGGCCGCCCATGCCGATGAGGCGGGGCTGATCTGGAAGCCGGTCAAGAATTCCGATCGGTCCTATACGGCGCGCATCGGCGCGAAACTGCCGGTCGATACCCCGATCCGGGCCGGGCTGGAAATGGGCATGAATGCCTCAAAGACGGGGCAGGTGGTGGATACGCCGGTGCGGCTGTGGGGTAATGTCACGTTGCTGGCCGAACAGCTGCCGGGCGTCTCGCTTGCGCGGGATGTCGGCGTCATGTTCAACGCCCTGACAGGGTCGAGCAGCGTTTCCATGACCTCGCAGCAGAAGCGTATCGTTACGCCGGAGCTGGATATCGAGGCGAACCGCAATTTCACCGTGCGGTATGACGGCACGGCGCAGCAATGGAACGGGCTTGATGTCTCACAATCGCTGCGCCTGTCCCGCTCGGAAACCGGCACGGCCTTCGTGCTGACGGGGGCGAGCCGCAACAGTTTCAACGAGTTCAGCAGCGGTGTCGCGGTGGAACAGAAGCTGGGCGATCACCTGACGGTGCGCGGGACGCTGGATCAGGGTTATGCGGATCATTTCCGGCCGGGGGTAAGTGCGCGGTATAGTATTCGGTGGTGAGGGGGCGGGCTGTCTGTATACGGTTAGTTCGCAGGTGAGAAAGTCTCTTTAGGGGCGAAAACCTTTCCTCCGTCATGCCGGGCTTGACCCGGCATCCAGTGACGGCGAGTCGGCGCTGTGAAAGAGTCTTTCGCTATCAAAGAATTGATCGCGCTGGATCCCGGCTCAAGGCCGGGATGACGGGATGGGGATGCTGTGCTTTCTCAGAAGGCCGATTACGGCAACTCCGCCGTCTCAAAAGCCGCCCCCGCGCAACCTCAATCCTTCTTGATCTCACCCATGCGGTTCCACGCATCGAGCCCAGCAATCTTGTAGGCTTCCGCCAGTGTTGGGTAGTTGAACGTATTCTCCACGAAATACTCCACCGTGCCTTTCAGGTTCAGCACCGCCTGGCCGATATGCACCAGTTCGGTGGCGCCTTCGCCGACGATATGGACGCCGAGCAGGCGGCGGGTTTTCAGCGAGAAGATCATCTTCAGGAGGCCGCTGTCGAGACCCATGATGTGGCCGCGGGAGGTCTCGCGAAAATGGGCGATACCGCATTCATAGGGAATGTTGCGTTCGATGACTTCCTCTTCCGTCAGGCCGCAGGTGGAGATCTCCGGCACGGCATAGATGCCGTAAGGGAAGAACTGCGGCGGTTCGCCGGCCGGTGCCCCAACGGCATGGCGGGCGGCGATGCGGCCCTGTTCCATGGACGTGGAGGCAAGGCTCGGGAAACCGATGATATCGCCGGCGGCATAGATGTTCGGCACGGACGTCTGGAAGGTTTCAGGATCGACTTTCAGGCGGCCGCGGCTGTCGGCTTCCAGCCCGCAGGCCGAAAGGTTGAGCGTATCGGTGGCGCCGACACGGCCGGCGGCGAAGAGGACGGTCTCGGCCTTCAGAACGCGGCCATTGCCGAGCGAGACGAGGCACTTGCCGCTCTCGTCGCGCTCCACCTTTTCCGCCTTCTGCCCGAAGATCAGCTTCATGTTGCGGTCGCGCAGCTGATAGGCGAAATCCTCGACGATTTCCTTGTCGATGAATTCGAGCATGGTTTCGCGCGGTTCCACCACCGTCACCTGCGTGTCGAGCGCGCTGAAGATGGTGGCATATTCGATGCCGATGACGCCGGCGCCAACCACGATCATGGAGCGCGGCAGTTCCTTGATTTCGAGAATCTCGTCCGAATCGAGCACCGCTTCGCCATCGAAGGGAATATGCGGCGGCCGGTAGGGGCGGGTGCCGATGGTCAACAGAATGGAAGTGCCGGTGACATTCATGATCTCACCGTCGTTCTTCACCACCTTCATGGTGTTGGCGTCAACGAAGCTTGCCGTGCCGCGAATGTGCTGCACGCGGTTGCGGGCGAACTGGTGTTCCAGCACTTCCACTTCGTGATCCAGGGTGATGAGCAGGCGGCGGCGCAGGTCCTCGGCGTCGATCTCCTGCTTGACGCGATAGGAGCGACCGTAAAAACCGCGCTCGCGCCAGCCGGTGAGGTTGAGCGCGGTTTCGCGCAGGGTCTTTGAAGGGATGGTGCCGGTATGCACCGAAACGCCGCCGACGCGGCTGCCTTTCTCGATGACCAGAACCTTCTTTTCGAGCTTGGCGGCCTGAATGGCGGCCCGTCTTCCCGCCGGACCGCTGCCGACAACAATCAGATCGAACTGGTGCATGAAAAACCCCGGAATTGAATGCATTTCGATACCGGATGTCGCATCCGGCATGGCGTCGCCGCGAAATGGTCGTGATGCCATTTTGACGATGGGGATTGATTCCCCCGTTTGCCTTGCCCGCTAGAGTGCAATGCAACAAACGCCTGCGTCAATCTGTAGCGCAAGAATCTGACGGATTCGTAACTGGGTGGGGATATTCGGCGCGGGGGTCCGTTTGCATCTGTCGTAGGGTGCGTATGGCTTTACCCCCCTCTGCCCTGCCGGGCATCTCCCCCTCAAAGGGGGGAGATCGACATGCGGCTAGGTTTCGGCCATCTCAATGTCGAGGGTAAAGTGGCGAAAGGGCCTCTGGCCGATCTCCCCCCTTGAGGGGGAGATGCCCGGCAGGGCAGAGGGGGGTAAAACCTCACGCACCCCCGCTCCGCTGTACTCTAAAACCCCAACAGCTTCATCCCGCACGGCACTGCCGAACGGGTGATCGCTAGAGAGGTCGGGCGATTGCCCGGCTGCGCCTCGGATGGGTTTGGTGTGGGTCGGATGCGTTGCGCAGCCGGGTCTTTCACCATGCCGTATCTCGCAAGGACCGTGCACTGCACCCTGCGACATGGTCCTTTCCACGAACGTTGCCAGCGTTCCACCACCAGGACCGTCCCTTGGTTTCCGCCACGTCTGGCGTCCACCCGGCAGGACTGCGATCAATATAACAGCCTGTCGCGGAGCGGGGAAAAGCGGGGGTGAATTTTTCCGGTGTCAGTCTTCCTTGCGGGTGACGTGGCGGTGAAGTGCTGCAAGGTCCTGCCGCAGCGCAGCCAGTTCGGCCAGCACTTTCACATCGATCTTTTCATGCAGTGAAAGCACTTCCAGTTCTGCCTTCAGATTCACCTCATAATCCTTGGCGGCCTCGAAGCGGTCGCGGGCGGCCTGACGATTCTGCGACATCATGATGATCGGCGCCTGAATGGCCGCCAGCATGGAGAGCAGCAGGTTGAGGAAGATGAAGGGGTAGGGATCGAAAGCGCGGGTGGTCAGTACGATGGTGTTGATGATAGCCCAGAAAATCAGGAAAAAGCAGAAGCCGAGGATGAAACTCCAGGAACCGCCGACCCTGGCGATCTTGTCTGCCAGCCTGTCGCCGAAACTGGCGCCGGCGGAAAATTCCGCATTAATATCGCTCGAAACCAGCTTTTTCTGGTGCGCCAGCTCGAGAATGCGCTGTTCCACCTCGCCGATTTCACGAGAGGAGCGCTTGAAATGAGAGACGATATAGTCGGAGATATCTGACACGGGCGTGTCTCCGGTTCTGATTGGCGGTGCGGAGCTTTCCCGAGATAAACCCGCATGATGGCGGAATTCAAACGTTTTCCGCCACCATGCGTTCAGGCGTCCCTCGCCGAAATTCATTACACCGACGGCGCGCCCTCGTGCAGCCAATTGAAGCCGGGGAAAAAGCGCTCTTTTCCATATTGCTTGCCGAACATCATGTCGAATTGCAGCAGGCGATAATTGCGCACCAAGTCAGGGACCGCGTTCGGCGCGATCGACCAGTCGGGCAGGGCATCGCCACCGGCCGTCACCAGCATGTGCCGGTCGATCACGGAAAAGGCCTGCTGAACTTCACCCAGCGTGCCGGTATAGAAAGGATCGGAAAAGCCTGCGGTTTTCAGCACGTGATAGGGCAAAAGCGCCGGGCTGATGGTGCCGATATTCTTACGCACGCCCTTCTTCGAAGACCACACGACGAGCGGCGTCTCGTGCTCCTTCTTCATCACCTCAAGCGGTGCGCGGCGGCTTGCCACCATGCCCGGCATATAGCCGCTTTCCACGAAGGTCTGGCCGAGCGGCGGCAGATGATCGCCGAAGAGGACGATGATGGTCTCACGATCGCGCTTCTTTGCCCAGCGCATCAGCTTCAGCAGCGCTTCGTCCGCTTCCACCACCCCTTGAGAATAGGTGGCGAGCGCCTGCGAGGCCGAAGCCGAGAGTTCGCCCTCAATGCCGATGGTGTTTTCGGCGTAACGGTTTGTCTCATAGGGGCCATGTCCCTGCAGGGTGACGGCAAAGAGGAAAAGCGGGTTCTGCGTCCGGTCCGCCGTCGCCATGATCTCTTCCATCAGCGCGTCGTCGGAGGCAAAATTGCCGCGTTTTTCCATGGCCGGCAGCGTCTCTTCGGAGCGGAATTCCTCGAAGCCGAAATTTTTATAGACCTGCTTGCGGTTCCAGAACCATTCCTGGAACGGATGAACTGCGATGGCGGAATAACCTTCGCCGCGGAAGAAGCTGGCGAGCGAGGGCACCGGGCGGCGGATATATTGCTGGTAGGGAATGCTGCCATAGGGCAGGAAGGCGTTCGAGAAGCCGGTCAATGCCTCGAATTCCACATTTGCCGTCATGCCGCCGAACTCGGGCGAAAACACGTTGCCGGACTGTTTGGCGCGGATGGTCGGCATGGGATCGGCCGAGAGATTCACGTTTTCAAGCCGGGTCGGATCCCACAGGGATTCGCTCATCAGCATGATGACGTCAGGGTAATCACCCTTGTTGGCGGCGAAAGATGCCGGTTCCGAGGTGAGATCGGCGATGCTGTTTTCGCCGTAACCCTCCGGCGCCGAGACATTGGCCATGGGAATATTGAAGGCGAAGGCCATCAGGAAGCCGTTGTGGCGGTAGTTTTCCTGCTGATCCCACATCATGGGGATGATGTTGAGGCGATCGCGCACCCAGGAATAATGCGAATAGTCCATCAGCGAGGCGAGGCTGGCGAGAAGCGGCAGCGCCAGCGCAAGGCCGGCGGCGCGCTCACGCCAGCGCAATACCGGCGAATGACGGTGCGCCAGCAGCCAGAGAGCCGCGAGGGAGGCAATTGCGGCGCTGAGGCCGACACCCACCAGCATCGCCGTAAAAGGCTGCGCCTTCAGCATGGTTGGCAAAAGTTCGAGAATCTGCCGCCCGAACAACAGGTCTGAGGGATAAAGCGGATCGGAAAGATAGGTCTGTTTCTGCGCTGAGATCAGCCCCACCAGTGCGCAGAGCGGCGCGACCGCTATCAGCGAAAGATAACGCCGGCCGAGGATCGCATCCAGCGCGACGAGAAGGGCGAGCACGGCGGCAATGGTTGTCATGCCCGGACGCGCGGAGGAGGTGATGAAAGTGCCGACATCCTGAAGCGAGCCGCGGACGACCCATTCCAGCGCCACGACGAGCACGACGGACGCGACCGTCAGGTTGGCAAGCGTGTAGGCCGTGCCCGAAAGCTTCGAAAGGCTCCTTGTCCATGCAGGCGAAAAGACAAAACCAGCCTTTTCGGAAGCCGTTGTTTTTGGCGCCGAATCTCTCAAACCCATACTCCGGTATTTCAGGCGCCAGCACCGATCCGGGGAGGTGAATCGGGTGTCGCAAAAGTGTCATGTAACTGTCACATAAGCGCGATGAACGCGACATGAACTTTATGGGATGTGCATATAAGCGCGATAACCTTCGCGTGAGGGCGGCTGTGTCGAGAAGCGCACGAATGAATGCAAGTGGGAATTGCTGCGTTGCGGAGCGATCACGGGCGCGGTATTGAAGGGTTATGAGCGACAGACACGATATAGAGAACCATCTCCGGATTGCCGTCGGGCAGTTCAATCCCACCGTTGGCGACGTGGCGGGCAATCTCGCCAAGGCGCGTGAGGCAAGGGCCGATGCGGCAACGCAGGGCGCCGATCTTCTGCTTCTCACCGAACTCTTCATTTCAGGCTATCCGCCAGAGGATCTGGTGCTGAAACCTGCTTTTTTGAAAGCATGTCTGAAAGCGGTGGAAGAACTGGCTGCGGAAACCGCCGATGGCGGGCCGGGTATCGTTATCGGTTTTCCGCGACAGGGCGAGACGGGTCGGCACAATTCCGTGGCGCTTCTCGATGGCGGCAAGATCATTGCGCTGCGCGACAAGATCGACCTGCCGAATTACGGCGAATTTGACGAAAAGCGTGTTTTCTCCGAAGGGTCGATTTCCGGGCCCTATAATTTCCGCGGCGTGAGGATCGGCATTCCGATCTGCGAGGAAATCTGGAACGACATGGGCGTCTGCGAGACGCTTGCCGAAAGCGGCGCGGAAATCCTGCTGGTGCCGAACGGGTCGCCCTATTACCGCGGCAAGCTGGACGTGCGCCATCAGGTGGCACTCCGGCAGGTGATCGAAAGCGGCCTGCCGCTGGTTTTCGCCAACCAGCTGGGCGGGCAGGACGAGCTGGTGTTCGATGGTGCGAGCTTTGGCTTCAATGCCGACAAGACGCTCGCCTTCCAGATGAGCCAGTTCGAGGCCACGCTTGCCGTCACCGACTGGAAACGCACAGCGGATGGCTGGCGCTGCGAAAGCGGGCCATTTTCCAAGATTCCCGAGGGTGAGGAGGCGGATTACCGCGCCTGCATGCTGGGCTTTCGCGATTACGTCAACAAGAACGGTTTCAAGAGCGTGGTTCTCGGCCTTTCCGGCGGGATCGATTCGGCGATCTGCGCCGCCCTTGCCGTCGATGCGCTGGGTGAGGAGCGGGTACGCTGCATCATGCTGCCTTACCGCTATACCTCGGAAGAATCGCTGAAGGACGCCGCCGATTGCGCGAAAGCGCTCGGCTGCCGTTACGATATCGTGCCGATCGTCGAGCCGGTGGAAGGTTTCCTGTCTGCGCTGTCAGAACTTTTCGAGGGCACGGAAGAGGGCATTACCGAAGAAAACCTGCAGAGCCGCACGCGCGGCACCATCCTGATGGCCGTTTCCAACAAGTTCGGCTCAATGGTGGTGACGACGGGCAACAAGTCAGAGATGTCGGTGGGGTACGCCACGCTTTATGGCGACATGAATGGTGGTTTCAACCCCATCAAGGACCTCTACAAGATGCAGGTCTATGCCATTTCCGCCTGGCGCAACGCCCATGTGCCGCCGGGCGCGCTCGGCCCTTCCGGCGAAGTGATCCCCGCCAACATTATCGCCAAGGCTCCATCGGCCGAATTGCGCCCCAACCAGACCGACCAGGATTCGCTGCCGCCGTACCCGGTGCTGGACGATATTCTCGAGTGCCTTGTCGAGAAGGAAATGTCGGTCGAGGAAATTCTGGCGCGCGGCCATGATGTGGCAACGGTGCACCGGGTCGAACATCTGCTTTACCTCGCCGAATACAAGCGCCGGCAATCGGCTCCGGGGGTTAAGATCACCGAGAAGAACTTTGGGCGCGACCGGCGTTATCCGATCACCAACCGGTTCCGTGATCGGTAGGGCGTTTTGGAAAGGCGCGTTTAACGCCGTGCCTGCTTAATGAATTGGGCAAGCGCATTGTGAGACGGTGCGGCATATTTCTTCTCCCCGCCGGGGAGAAGGTGGCCCAAAGGGTCGGATGAGGGGGCAACCCCTCCGTATATGACGAAGCTTGCTTGCCCCCTCATCCCGCTGCCGCGGACTTCTCCCACTCGTGGAGAAGAAACAAGTGTCATGCGCTCGATCCACAGCGGAGCGTCTTGATTGGCGCGGAAAACTCCGCGCCGCTCACCTCAAATAACCTGCCCCACATCGATACGATTGCCGTCAGGGTCTTCAAACACAAAGGCCCTCAGACCATAATCCTTGTCCTGCAGCCCTTTGATGATGCGCAGCTCATGGCTTTTGCAAATCGCATGCAGCGCATCGACATCACTCACCATCATATGCGCCACGTTGAAAGGAGCTGCCCTGTGGGCCGGCTGCAATGTCAGGTGCAGCTCGGCATTGCCCTTTTTCAGGATCATGAAGCCGACAGGGTTGCCGTTTTCGAAGGTCTTTTCGAAACCGAGCACGCCGACGTAAAAATCACGGGCCTTTTCGATATTTCTGACAGGAAGCATTGCGGCGATCCGGCCGAAGCGGATGCCGTGATCGGCGATGGTATTCATCGCGGAACCTCGGATCTGGGAGAAACGGGGAGGGTCACGGGCGGTGCCGGAACGCTGGCGTTTTTTCCGATTTGAATTTGCAGGACGGTGCCTGCGGCCATAGGATCATAATCACGGCGGTGGTTAAAGCAAACGGAATGTGCGCGCGTGCCAACGGTCCGAGCCAGACTTTTAAAGCCCGGGAGGCAGAATGCGCAGCTCCATAGAAATTTTCAACATCCGCACCCGGCAGATGCGGGTGGTGTGGCAGACGCCCGATCTTTTCGAAGCGCCGAACTGGTCGCCGGATGGACAATATCTGCTGTTGAACAGCGATGGGCTGCTTTATCGCCTGTCCCTTTCCGGTGACGCGTCGCCGGAGAAGGTCGATACCGGCTTTGCCACGCTCTGCAACAACGACCACGGCATTTCGCCTGACGGTTCGCTTTATGCCATTTCCGACAAGGTGGAATTCGGCAAGAGCGCCATCTATCTCCTGTCCGCGGCGGGCGGCACGCCGCGGCTGATGACGGAGAACCTTCCTTCCTACTGGCACGGCTGGTCACCGGATGGGAAAAGCTTCGCCTATTGCGGCATTCGCGATCAGATTTTCGATATCTATTCCATGGACATAGACAGCGGCGTTGAGACACGCCTTACCCATGGTGAGGGCCGCAATGACGGGCCGGATTATTCGCCCGACGGCGCGTGGATCTATTTCAATTCCAGCCGCACCGGACGGATGCAAATCTGGCGGGTGCGGGTGGATGGCTCAGCGGTGGAGCGCATCACCGACAGCTCCTATGGCGACTGGTTTCCGCACCCGTCACCAAGGGGGGACAAGGTTGTCTTCATTTCCTATGACGGCGACGTATTCGATCATCCCCGCGATCTCGACGTGCGGGTGCGGCTGATGGATATGGATGGCGGCAATGTCGAAACGCTTTTCGAGCTGTTTGGCGGGCAGGGCACGATGAACTCTCCCAACTGGTCACCTGATGGCGACGAGTTCGCTTATGTCAGATATTTCCCGGTGGAATGATGAAGGTAAGGTGCGGCAGGCCACATTGCCGCACCACCTGCACGGCACTTGTGTTCGCAAGCTTTTTTGCCCATAGCTTCACCCGTCAGGTGCCCGCCCTTCGGCGGGAGAATCGGGAATCCGGTGAAAAACCGGAACGTGCCCAACGCTGTGAGGCGGATGCTCTTTTTCTCATGCCACTGGAGCATTCGGGAAGGCGAAACGGGGCGGATGAAGCTTAGTCAGAAGACCGGCCTGGCAGGATGGACCGAACCGCGCGGACGGCGGCAGGTCGCTGGAAAAGCGCGTCGTCGCTGCAAACCTCCCATGGTTTCGGCACCGGCCCGCCCCGCATTGTTAGGGATAAACGATGCCGACCGAACCGCCCGTTACCATGTCGCCCGTCACCATGCCGCCCGACTCCAACCCGTTCGATCACGCGCTTTCGCCCGCCCGCCCGTTTTCCGGCGAGGAGCGTGAGGCCGTCTATCGTGCCATCGAAACCCGCCGCGATGTGCGCGACCAGTTCCTGCCGGACCCGCTGCCGGATGATCTCATCGAGCGCCTTTTGAGGGCGGCGCATTCGGCGCCCTCGGTCGGTTTCATGCAGCCGTGGAACTTCACCCTCGTCACCGATGGCGCCGTGCGCCAGGCGGCATGGTTGGCCTTCAGCCGCGCCAATGAAGAGGCGGCGGCGATGTTTGCGGGCGAGCAGCAGGCGCTTTATCGCAGCCTGAAGCTCGAAGGCATCCGCAAGGCGCCGCTCAGCATCTGCGTCACCTGCGATCCGACACGGGGTGGCAAGGTGGTGCTGGGTCGCACCCATAATGCACGCACGGATGTCTATTCCACCGTCTGCGCCATCCAGAACCTCTGGCTCGCGGCCCGCGCCGAAGGCGTCGGCGTCGGCTGGGTCAGTATTTTCCATGACAGCGATATCAGGGCCATTCTGGATATCCCCGATCATATCGAGATTGTCGCCTGGCTGTGCCTCGGTCGTGTCGATACGCTTTATACCGAACCGGAACTGGCGGTGAAGGGCTGGCGGCAGCGCGTGCCGCTGGAGGAGCTTGTGTTTCGTAACCGCTGGGGTGGGGTGTAGACCCGGAGGCCTGCGAACAGGGCGGGACGTTGCCGCGCATTTCTTCTCCTCGCCGGGGAAAAGGTGGCCCGAAGGGTCGGATGAGGGGGTAACGGCGGAGATTTTCGGAGAGCTTGCCCCCTCATCCCGCTGCCGCGGACCTTCTCCCCGGCGGGACCCGTTGCAAAATTCCGTGGTTGTGATTCACTCGGTCGAGGATAGCGGGCGAGGTTACGATGTCGGTGCGAGACAACAGGCAGTTCAGTTTCGTTGAGGCGCTGATGCCGCAGGCGAAGGGTTCCGGTCGGCTGGAGCGCTTGTCGGGCGTTGTGAAGTGGTATCGGTTCGAAAAGCTTCTGTCGCGTCTTCGTGATGAGAAAAGCGCCGGTCGTCCGGCCTATGAACCGCTGGTGATGTTCAAGGCCCTGCTGTTGCAGTCACTCTATGGGCTTTCCGACATGGAGCTCGAGGAGGCGCTTGGCGACCGGCTGTCGTTCAAGCGTTTCGTCGGCCTGACGCTTGAGGAGGCCGTTCCGGATCATTCCACGCTTTGCCGCTTCCGTAACCTTTTGATTGGCGAAGGTCTGCTGGAGAGGTTGTTTGGAGAACTCGACCGGCAGCTCGATGCCGCGGGCCTGATCCTGCGGCGCGGCACGATGCTGGATGCGACGATCATCGAAACGACGGCGTCGCGGCCACCCAGGGGGCGCAATGGTGACTTCGATGCGGCCGCTGGATTTGCAGATGGGCGCAAACCGGAAGAGCCGGATCATCCTGGTGCTGCCGGGAGCGATGAGCGGACAATCGATCCGGATGCCCGCTTTGTCCGGCATAAGGGCAAGCACGGCTCGGCCTATGGCTACAAGGCGCATGTCGGTGTCGATGAAGGGTCTGGCCTGATCCGCAGGATTATCACCACGCCTGCCAATGTGAACGATACGGTCGTCGCCGATCGGCTGATCGTCGGCGACGAGGCCTGCGTTCTGGCAGATGGGGCGTATCATACCCATGCGCGGGAGAAAGCCTTGAAGGCGAAAGGCATCAAGCCGCGGCTGATGCGCCGTCCGAACCGGCATCACCGCGTTCTGTCGCCGCGGCTTGCCCGGCTTAACCTGTTGATATCGAAACGGCGGGCGGCCGTCGAAACGACGTTTGCCACACTCAAGAACCGCATGGGGCTCGACGTGATCCGCTACCGTGGGCTGATCAAGGCCAGGGCGCAGGTGCTACTGGCAGCCATGGCCTTCAACATGCGCCGCTGGGTGACTTTGACAACACCTGCAAGGCCCCACTGCGCCTGAAAACCACCGAAAACATCCCCAACCCACCCAAAACCCGCCAAAGACAGAGGCGGGACGGGAAATCACGGCTGAAAATCTCCCGAAAGGGTCCCGTGATGAATTTTGCAACGGGTCCCGCCGGGGAGACGAAACAATGGGCACGCGCTCGCACCATTCCGCGTGCAGAAGAGATTTCACTGCTGTGGCTGGATACCCTTCAACGCCGGGTTCTTCAGGTCGATCTTGCCGGTCTGGTCCGGCAGGAATTTGGGCCCGATGACGCGCACTTTTGTGTCGTTCGGGTCATAGTCGCGTTCGGGAACAGGTTGTTCCGGCGGCTTTGCGGCCTGCTGCTCGGCGGGCTTCGGGGCCTTGTCACCTTGCGGCGATGGAATGGTGGTGATGCTGGAATAGGGCTTTTCGGCTTCCGGCCGGGACGCCTGTTCCTGCTTTTGCATCTCCTCGTGATAGGCGGCCATGTTGCAGGCGCAGCCGGGCGCTTTCGTTGAGGCATTGCGATAGGCGAAGGCGGTCGGCAGGTCCTTGTAGGGTTTGCCGGTTTCAGCGGACACCATGTCTGCTGTTTCCTGATCCGTCATGGAGTGGAAATAGAGCTCCGTCTCGGTTCCCGGGCACATTTTCTGGCACTGTTCGGCCTGGACGCGGAAATCGAGCGGCGATGCGTTGGAGGCGATCGGGAAGAATGAGCCGTCGCAGGTGCGCACGCAGAGTGTGCGAAGCCCGCCCTCCGCGGCGTTGAGGTAAGGGGAAAGGCCCGCCTGTCCCGGCTCACCGCCGTTCTGCCTGAAGGCATCGGGATAACGCGTCACATCGGGTGCAGGCGATGCTTGACGGTTCATCTCCTCAGCGGGGGTGCAGCCATTGGCATCGAGGGCGGCAAGAATGCGCTCGCGCCTGGTATCGCCGTCGTCGCTCCTCGCCGCCGCCATGGCGTCGTCGCGATCGCGGATGATCGCGTCGCGTTCGGCCTCGGCATCCACCAGCGCATCGCCGATCTCGGCGCAGAGCCCGGCATTGGGATTGCCATAAACGATGACGCTGCCGGACGAGCAGCCATAGCTGCGCATGTCGTTCCTGATCTTGCGGATGACGATGTTCTGGTGGGCAAGCGCATTGGCATAGCGCCGCACCTCGCCCGTGTTGCCGATGACACGGGGTGGTTCTCGCAACTGTTGATAAAGCGTATCGCACACCTGATCCGCAAGAGCGGCGGCAGGAGCAATGAAAACAAGGGGAAGCAGAAGGCCGATGATGCGGCTGCGCCGGGTCAATTGTGCGATCCGTTTGATGTCCCTGGCCGGTGGCAGGGGTGTTATGCTTCAGGAAATCCGTGTTTCAGGAAGATAACATAAGCTGTTGACGCATTGCGGCAACAGCATGTTCAAAACTGCGTTAACGCCGACCGCGTGTCGCTTTTCCACCTATTCGGCGGACACGAATTCGACCTTGATCCTGTCAGGGTCTTCAACGAACAGCGCGTAATAATTTTTATCGCCGTTCGCATAGGGGTATCGGTCGTCATAGAGAACCGAAACATGGTTTTGGGCGCAATGCATCTTGAGTTCGTCCACCACGCCGCGAGACGCGACCTGAAACGCGAGATGATTGAGCCCAACGCCGCAACGATGATAATCGCGTTCACGATGCTTTTTCTCCACCTGTACGAAGGTCAGGTAGGCATCCTTGTCATTTGCGATAGTAAAGCCGCTTTCCCAACGGGAGGCTACATCGTAGCCAATCTTTTGCAGAATGCTTGACCAGAACTGAAACGATTTTTCGATATCTGAAACATATATCTCAACGTGATCAAGCATATCTTTCGCTCATAAATAATAAAATAAAATATTAAATCTAAAAATCTGTATTATTTTCTATACTCGCAACTAAAAAGCCGCACGTCAATGCGCGCGGCTTTCTGGATCAATTTAGCGGGGTGTTAGACCGAAGGGTGCGAAGCCTGCACCACGGCAAAGGCCGCCATGTTGACGACGCCGCGCGAGGTGACGCTGGGCGACAGGATATGGGCGGGCAGGGCCGTGCCGAGCAGGATCGGGCCGACATGCAGGCCTTCCGTCAAGGTGCGGGTGACGCCCAGCGTGATGTTGGCCGCATCGAGGTTCGGGAAGACCAGCAGGTTTGCTTCGCCGGTCAGCACGCTGTTGGGCATGGCGCGTTTGCGCAGCGCTTCTGACAGGGCCGAGCCGCCCTGCATTTCGCCGTCCACTTCCAGTTCGGGTGCAGCCTCCTGCACGATCTTCAGCGCGCGGCGCATCTTGCGGGCGCTTTCGGAATCGCGCGAGCCGAAATTGGAATGGCTGGCGAGCGCGATTTTCGGCGTGATGCCGAAGCGGCGGATTTCCTTCGCGGCAAGAATGGCCATTTCGGCCACTTCTTCCGATGTCGGGTCGTTGTTGACGAAGGTATCGGTGAGGAACAGCGCACCCTGCTGGGTGATGAGCAGGCTGAGGCCGGCGAAGGAGCGGACGCCGTCCTGCTTGCCGATGATCTGGTTCACGTCGCGCAGATGGCGGTCGTAACGGCCTTCGAGGCCGCAGATCAGCGCATCGGCTTCGCCACGCTTGACCGACAGCGCACCGATGACAGTCGTGTTGGTGCGCACGATGGTACGTGCCGCTTCCGGGTTGATGCCGGCGCGGCCGACCAGGGCGAAATAATCATCCACGTAGTCGCGGTAGCGCGGATCGTCTTCCGGGTTCACCACGGCGAAATCCGTATGCGGGCGGATGCGCAGACCGAAACGCTTGAGGCGCGTTTCGATGATCTGCGGACGGCCGATGAGGATCGGGATGCCGGTGCCTTCTTCCAAGAGCACCTGGGCGGCGCGCAGCACGCGCTCGTCTTCGCCTTCGGCAAAGATGATGCGCTTCTTTTCGGCGGCCTTTGCGGCGTTGAAGACAGGCTTCATGATGAAACCCGAGCGCCAGACGAAGCGGTTCAGCTGGTCGAGATAGGCTTCGAAATCGGTGATCGGCCGGGCGGCAACGCCGCTTGCGGCGGCAGCGCGGGCAACGGCCGGGGCAATGCGCAGGATAAGGCGCGGATCGAAGGGCGAGGGGATGAGGTAGGTCGGGCCGAAGATCGGCGTTTCGCCGCTGTAAGCCTTGGCGGCCACTTCGGAGACTTCCTCACGCGCGAGTTCCGCGATGGCCTGCACGGCGGCCATCTTCATTTCCTCGTTGATCGTCGTCGCGCCGCAATCGAGCGCGCCGCGGAAGATATAGGGGAAGCAGAGCACGTTGTTGACCTGGTTCGGGAAATCCGAACGGCCGGTGCAGATCATCGCGTCCGGGCGGGCGGCACGCGCCTCTTCCGGCATGATTTCTGGCTTGGGGTTGGCAAGCGCGAGGATCAGCGGGTTCTCCGCCATGCGCTCCAGCAGTTCCGGCTTCAAAACGCCTGCCGCCGACAGGCCGAGGAAGACATCGGCGCCGTCGATCGTTTCGGCCAGCACGCGCTTGTCGGTCTTCTGGGCGTAAACTTCCTTCCACTCGTCCATCAGCGTATTGCGGCCGTCATAAACGAGGCCCTCGATGTCGTGGACCCAGATGTTTTCTTTCTTCGCGCCCATCGCAACGAGGAGATTGAGGCAGGCAAGGGCTGCCGCACCGGCGCCCGAGGCAACGATCTTGACGCTGGACAGGGACTTTCCGGCCAGTTCCAGAGCGTTGGTGACAGCGGCGGCGACGATGATCGCGGTGCCGTGCTGGTCATCGTGGAAGACGGGGATGTTCATCTTCTCGCGCAGCTGGCGCTCCACCTCGAAACACTCCGGCGCCTTGATGTCTTCAAGGTTGATGCCGCCGAAGGTGGGTTCCAGCGCCGCGATGGTGGAAACCATGTCGTTAATGCCGGGCGCGTCGATCTCGATATCGAACACGTCGATACCGGCGAATTTCTTGAAAAGGACGGCCTTGCCTTCCATCACGGGCTTGGAGGCAAGCGGGCCGATATTGCCGAGGCCAAGCACGGCCGTGCCGTTGGAGATGACGGCGACGAGATTGGCGCGGGCGGTGTAATCCGCCGCCATCTCGGGGTTTTCATGGATGGCGAGGCAGGGTGCGGCGACACCCGGCGAATAGGCGAGCGCCAGATCGCGCTGGTTGCCGAGCGGCTTGGTGGCCTGGATCTCCAGCTTGCCGGGGCGCGGATAGCGGTGGAAAAAGAGCGCCTGTTCTTCGATGTCGGCCTTTGCCGTGTTGGCGGGCGTGTTGTTCTTATCGTGAGAGGTCATGTCTTCCACCGTCATATCTGGTTTTATTTCGGACCCCTGAATACAACAAACTTCCCCGTGGTACAGCCGTTATTTACGGGCGTCTTATGCAAATGCGGCCACGGCTTATTCGCGTTTTCGTGAAGCGTTTCGTCATATTCCCTGCAAAAAACGGCCGCTGTCATGTTGCTGAAACACGAGTCTGGTTCTGAGAGGGAAGAAAGCCGCAGGGACGCAACCGAACAGGGGGATGAAATCCGTGGCCGGTCAAATCGAAACCAGACAGTTCAGAACGCTTTTCATTTCGGATGTTCATCTTGGTTCCAAGGCGGCCAAGACTGACTATCTGCTGGACTTCCTCAGACATCACGAGGCCGAAACGATCATTCTCGTCGGTGACATCGTCGACGGCTGGCGCCTGCGCCGCAGCTGGTACTGGCCGCAGGGCTGCAACGACGTGGTGCAAAAGCTGCTGCGCAAGGCCCGCAAGGGAACCCGCATCGTGTATATTCCCGGAAATCATGATGAATTCCTGCGGGAGTTCCCCGGCATGCATTTCGGCGGCATCGAAGTGGCCGAGCGCATGATCCATGAGGCGGCCGACGGCAGGAAATATCTCATCATCCATGGCGACGAGTTCGACGTGGTGGTGCGCAACGCCCGCCTGCTCGCCTATCTCGGCGACTGGGCCTATGACGCAGCAATCGCCATCAATATCGCCATCGCCGCCGTACGCCGCCGCATCGGCCTGCCTTACTGGTCGTTTTCGGCCTGGGCCAAGCTGCAGGTGAAACACGCCGTCAACTTCATCGGTGAATTCCAGCGTGTGGTGGCGGATGAAGCCCGGCGCAACAATGTCGACGGCGTGATCTGTGGCCATATTCACCACGCCGTCATGGAAGACATGGACGGCATACGTTACATCAACACCGGCGACTGGGTGGAAAGCTGCACGGCGATTGCCGAGAACGCCGATGGCAGCTTCGAGCTGATCACCTGGATGCAGACGAGCGAAGTGGTTGCCGAGCAGACATCGGACGAGATGGAGCCGGTGAATATTCCGGGGCTGATTGGCAAGCACGCGGCCTGATTGGAGCGTTTGACGGGCGCTGATGGTAGGCTCACCTGTAAACGAGTGTTGGTTGAAATTGTAGCATCCGCATACCGTCATCCCGGCCCTGAGCCGGGATCCAGTGCGATCAAGTCTTTGATCGCGTAAGACTTATTTCTCACGGCGCAGACGCGCCGTGGCTGGATGCCGGATCAGGTCCGGCATGACGGAGGTGAGGCTTTAGAGGCTTCTCAGTAACCTTCCGGTGACGCACCGGAGGGAGGGTGTGAATGCAGCCTCTAGGCACCAACCCAATCCGGACCCTTAGCGAGAGCTTTACCCCCACAATTCCGGCCGCGCCGGATAAACAAGCGACCCTTCATAAACCAGCCCAGGCTCCCGATCCTCGGCCAAAAGCAGCGGGCCGTCGAGATCGGCAAAGGCCGTGCCCTGCGCGGCGAGCACGGCGGGCGCCATGCCCAGCGAGGTGCCAAGCATGCAGCCGACCATGATGGTGAAACCGAGCCTTTCGGCCTCCGCCTTCATGACAAGCGCCTCCGTCAGGCCGCCGGTCTTGTCGAGCTTGATGTTGATCGCGTCGTAGCGGTCGCGCAGGCCGTTGAGGTCCTTGGTGGAATGCACGCTTTCATCGGCGCAGATCAGCACCGGATGGTCGATACGGGAAAGAATGGCGTCCTTGCCGGCGGGCAGGGGCTGTTCGATCAGCGATATCTTCAGCTCTGCCGCAAGCCTCAGATAATATTCGATATTGTCGTCGTTCCAGCCTTCGTTGGCATCGATGATGATGCGCGCCTCGGGTGCGGCTGCGCGGACGGCCCGCAGGCGGGCTTCATCATCGGCTGTGCCGGTCTTGATCTTCAGAAGCGGACGTCCGGCGTTCTCTGCGGTCTTTGCGGCCATGGTCTCCGGGTCTGCAAGCGAAATCGTATAGGCTGTGACGAGCGGCTCTGCCTCCTGTCCGAGGACCTGCTCGGCGACGCTCTGGCCGCTCATCTTCGCCTCGATATCCCAAAGCGCGCAATCCACCGCATTACGGGCCGCACCCGGTTTCATCGCCTGCTGCAACTCCTGCCGCGTGACGCCTGCGGCGATCCGCTCCGCCATCGCCTCGATATCGGCAATGACGCCTTCGATGCTTTCACCATATCGCGGATAGGGCACACATTCACCTCTGCCGGTGAAGGAACCATCGCGGATGGTGCACGTTACGACATCCGCATGCGTCCGGGTGCCGCGTGAAATGGTGAAGCTGCCAGCAACGGCGAAACGTTCTGTTGTGGCTTGAAGGTAACGGGGCATGTTTTTTCACTTCCGATTGGGCGTCAAATGACACATGACGCCAAATTTATCACGAATTGTCGGCTGCCACTGTGGCTTGCCGGAGGCCGAAACGTTATGAAACCTTTAAGAATCTCGTGACGGCTGCATTCGCTCGGAGCATTATGCAAGAACAGGACACACGGCAACAGGCGACCCCGGCCGCAATCACCGAAGACGGCGCCGTCTCCGGCGGCGGCCTGCGCTATGTCATGAGCGGCTCCTGGCGCAACAGTAATCTCTCCGCCGTTTTACCTGATCTCGATAAGATCGAAAAAAGCAGACCCGCCGGCCCGGTGGAGATCGAGCTTTCCTCCGTCGAGTCCATCGATACAACCGGCGCCTGGATCATCCAGCGCCTGCGCAAGGACCTCGAGGCGAATGGTGCGACCGTCACGCTCAGCGGCAACGACCGTATCGAGCAGGTGATCGGGCAGCTGCCCGACAAGGCGGAGATGGAGGCGGAGCCGGTCGCGCGCGAGGGACTGGTGGAGCGCATCTTTTCTCCGATCGGCAAGGCCGTGGTCCAGAACGGCGCGGATTTCCTGGCGGGCATGTATATTCTGGGTTCGGCAGTGCGCGGTGCGCAGATGAAGCTCGGACGGGGGCGTGGCGTCTCGCCGGCGGCGATCGTCAACCAGATCGACCATATGGGCGTGCGCGCCGTGCCGATCATCATGCTGATGTCGTTCCTGATCGGTGCCATCATCGCCCAGCAAGGCGCGTTCCAGCTCAGATATTTCGGGGCTGAGGTCTTCGTCGTCGATCTCGTCGGCATTCTCCAGCTGCGTGAAATCGGTGTTCTGCTGACTGCGATCATGATCGCCGGCCGCTCCGGCAGCGCCATAACCGCCGAAATCGGCTCCATGAAGATGCGCGAGGAAATCGACGCGCTGAAGGTGATTGGCCTCAATCCCGTGGGCGTGCTGGTGTTTCCGCGGCTGGTGGCGCTCACCATTGCGCTGCCGCTTCTGACCATTCTCGCCAATTTTGCCGCGCTTTTTGGTGCTGCCATCGTGGCGCTGCTTTATTCCGGCATCACTTTTGAGGTGTTCCTCTCGCGTCTGCATGGCGCGGTGGAGGAATCGACCATCGCAGCGGGTATGATCAAGGCGCCGTTCATGGCGCTCATCATCGGCATCGTCGCGGCGGTGGAGGGCATGAAAGTGGGCGGCTCGGCGGAATCGCTCGGCCAGCACGTCACCTCCTCGGTGGTGAAGTCGATCTTCGTCGTCATTCTGGTGGATGGTCTTTTTGCCATCTTCTACGCAGCCATCGATTTCTAGGGAGGGCGCGTTGGAAACACTGGACCAGAAACCGCAGCAGCAGACAAACACCGGAAAAGACGGCCGCGAGGTGGTGCTTTCCGTCGAGGGCGTGACAGTCGGCTTTAACGGCCGGAACGTGCTGGAAGATCTCAATCTCGATGTCTATCGCGGCGAAATCCTGGGTTTCATCGGTCCCTCCGGGGCCGGAAAATCCGTGTTGATGCGCACGGTCCTGCGGCTTTTGCCACGGCAGGCGGGCACGATCAGCATTCTCGGCTCTGATTATGACAAGGCGGGCGAGGACGAGCGCATGAGGCTCGACCAGCGGCTTGGGGTGCTGTTCCAGCAGGGCGCGCTGTTTTCCGGCCTGACGGTGAAGGAAAACATCCAGCTGCCGATGCGCGAATATCTCGATCTGCCGAAGAAACTGATGGACGAGCTTGCCTATCTCAAGATCGAGATGGTGGGGCTGAAGCCCGATGCGGGCGACAAATACCCGTCGGAACTGTCAGGCGGCATGATCAAGCGCGCAGCGCTTGCCCGGGCGCTGTCGCTCGATCCCGACCTCGTCTTCCTTGATGAGCCGACATCCGGCCTCGATCCCATCGGTGCGGCGGAATTTGATATGCTGATCGCGCGGCTGCGCGATTCGCTCGGCCTGACCGTTTATATGGTGACGCACGATCTCGACAGCCTGTTCTCCGTCTGTGACCGCATTGCGGTTCTCGGCCAGAAGAAGGTGCTGGTGGAAGGGACGCTGCAGGACATGTTTGCCTGCGACGACCCGTGGGTGCAGTCCTATTTCCGCGGTAAACGGGCGCGCTCTGTCGTTCTTCCGGACGACAGGCAGGAACATCCGGTGGAGTAACGAGAAGCATGGAAACCAAGGCGAACTACACCATAGTCGGAATTTTCACGCTGATCGTGATCGCCGCTGCATTCGGCTTCGTTTACTGGATGGCGGAATTCGGCCGCGGTGGCCCGACAGCACAGCTTGTGGTGCGTATTCCGGGCTCCGCCAATGGCCTTTCGGTAGGCTCTCCGGTGCGCTTCAACGGTATTCCCGTCGGCACGGTGCGCGGGCTTGCAATCGACCGCGACGACCCGGCCTATTCCATCGCCTTTACAGAGGTACAGGCGGATGCGCCGGTTTTCCCTTCCACACGCGCCGTGCTTGAAATTCAGGGCCTGACCGGAGCGGCGTATATCGAGCTTTCCGGCGGCAACAAGGATGGCGAGCGCATTCTGCAGAAAGCCGTCGAAAGCGGTGTTCCGGCCGAGCTGACGGCCGATCTTTCCAGCGTCACCAACCTGCTTGCCACCGCCGACAAGATACTGAAGCGCGCCGATGGCGCCATCGGCGAATTGCAGGGCTTCGTGCAGGATGCGCGCGGCCCGCTGACGCAGACGGTTCGCAATGCCGAAAAATTCTCCGATGCGCTGGCGGCAAACTCCGATGGCATCAAGAATTTCATTGCCAGCCTCAGCTCGCTTTCCACCACCGTACAGTCGGTCTCGGTGCGCCTCGACGGCACGCTGAGCGCCATCGAAGATCTGGTAAAGGCAGTGGATGCCGGCAAGATCGATTCCATCCTGTCCAACGTCGACAAGGTGACGAAGGATGTCGCGTCGGCTTCGAGCGATATTCAGGGCATCATGGAAACGGTGCAGAGCACGGCGCGCAATTTCGAGGCGGCAAGCACGGAAGTGCAGACGGTCGTCAAGCGCGCGGATGAGCTTCTCGCCTCCGTCGATCCCGCCAAGGTGGGCACCGTGGTTGACGACGTTTCCTCTGCGACCGCCGATGCGCGCGATGCTGTCGCGAACTTCAAGCGGATCGCCGATGATGTGGGCGCACGGCGCGCCGATATCGATCAGGCGGTTTCCGATTTCACCGAGATGGGCCGCAAGCTGAACCTGGCCTCCAGCCGCGTTGATGGGATTCTCGCCAAGGTGGACGGCATGCTCGGCACTGACGACGCCAATTCGCTGTTTGCCAAGGCGCGTGAGACGCTCACCTCCTTCAAGGCGGTGGCCGACAATCTCAATGCCCGCATCGGGCCGATCGCCGACAATCTGACCCGCTTCTCAAGCTCGGGCCTGAAAGATTTCCAGGCATTGATCGGCAGCACGCGACAGACGGTGGACAATCTCAACAATGCCATCACCAATATCGACCGCGATCCGCAACGGTTGATTTTCGGCGGCGAAACCGTGAAACAATATGACGGCAGAACAAGGCGCTAAGAGGGGTATGGGCCAATGAGACTATCGATGAACGGCCAACGCCGCGCCTTCGTTCTGGCCCCGTTGCTTGCTGCAATGATGGCGGGCTGCGCGGGCGCGCCGAAGAACGATACCTTCGATCTCTCCGTCTCGCCGGCGGCGGTGACGCAGGGGCCGTCGCTGAAAAGCCGTCAGCTGCTGATTGCCGATCCGACCGCCCTGAAGGCGCTGGACAGCGAAAACATCGTGGTGCGGCTTTCTGGCTCGGAAGTGCAATATCTCGGCAATTCGCAGTGGAGCGACCGCCTGCCGCGTATGGTGCAATCCAAGCTCGTGGAAGCGTTCGAGGATACCGGCAAACTCGGCGGCGTCGGCAGGCCGGGGCAGGGGCTGGCGATCGATTATCAGGTCGTGAGCGATATCCGCGCCTTCGAGATCGATACGGCGAAGAACCTCGCCAATATCGAAATCTCGGTGAAGCTCCTCAACGACCGAAACGGCACGGTGAAGGCGCAGGAGGTGTTCCGTTCCAGCGCCCGCGTCAGCGGCTCAGGCAACGCCAATTTCGTGAAAGCACTCGACCAGGCCTTTGCCGCCGCGACGCGCGAGATTGTGGCCTGGACGCTGAAGTCTCTCTGACGGTTGGTCCGTGCAGGCGCGGTGCCGGCACGGACGCTATCGGTATTTTCCCGATCGTTTCAGGCGGCGTCCTGCTGCGACTTCCATTCCGGCAGGGGGAAGACGCGGTCGTAGCTCCAGTTGAAGACAAAAGCATAGACCACGTAAAAAAGCGCGAAGGAGATATCCATCACCAGCGCGTGGGCAAGGCTGATATTCAGATACCAGGCGATGAAGGGCATCAGGACGATCAGCAGGCCGAGTTCGAACAGCACTGCGTGCCCGACCCGAATGGCGGGTGTCTTGAGCGTGGTGCCCTTCAGGCGCTGCATGGCGTGGTCGAAGCCGAGATTATAGACGTAATTCCAGATGGTCGCGAGCGTGGCGCTGACGAGGCCCACGACGCCGATATCCTCCATGGGCATGCCAAACAGCAATGCGCCGAGTGGAATGACCAGCAGAAGCCCGATGATCTCGAAACTGAGGGCGTGGCGGATACGATCTTGCAGGGAGCGCATTCTATTCTCCGGTTTGTGACCGGGCCGTCCCGCATGCTGTCGCCGATGTGGCCGAGGTCGTCCTCGCGCCTAGTCATATATAGCTTTCGGGCGGATTTTTCAAGCATGGGAGACTTGGGGAGTGTTCCGCCTGCTTCGTCTCGCCGCCGCGGAAGAAAAAACAGGCGGCGACGCGTTCATTCTTTCGACTGCGCCAACGAAACCGTGATCGGAACAAGAACAGTGCATTTTCGTTATCGCTTACGGAAGGAGTCGTGCAATGCAGCAGAATTCCCTCGAAGGAAGAACGATCAAGGCCGCCAACCAGGCGAAGGTTTCGACTTACACGCCAAGCCTGATTTCCCTCAAGGGAAGTTACGTGGCGATGATATTTCGCAGACCGCTTTGCAGAAATCCGCTGGATCTGCGGAAGAAATAAACAAAGCACGGCCAGTTCTGGCGCACCATTCGCATATCGAAACGACGACTGCCGACGTGAAGTTTATAAGGTGTCTCTAAAGTGTGATTTTCAATCCGGTTCGTCTCCACCTAGACTGGAGATTGCCATAAAAGCGAAGGGAGAATGACATGAAATCAGTTCTCATTATCGCCGCTGTCTTTGGTTTTTCCGCCAGCGCAGCGCTTGCGGAATGCGCGGGTCATGAAAAGATCAACGCTTCCGTCCCTGCCGTCGACCGCGAATTCAAAACCGCAAGCATCGTTCCGCCGACGGAACCGGCTGACAAGCCCGTCGTCATCCTGAAAAAGACCGATCGCCTTCCCGCCGCGGCGGTTGCCACGACCGGCGAGCCTGAAGCCGCAATGCAACGCATGCAATAAGACAGGACCATGATCTCTTCATTCTGAAAATCCCGTGCGCGATGTGATCCGCACGGGATTTTTCATTGTCTGGCTGCGTCGCACCGCCGTTTTGCAGCGTTTGAACGTCACCAGAAAGGCAGGCAGCCTCAGCTGTCGAGCTTCAGCGACAATTGCCGCGGTCCTTCGCTCTTCTTGAGCACGTAAAGCGGCCGGGTGATGATGACCTCGGTGCGCCGCTGCAATTCGCGCCGGCGTTCCAGCGCGCGCTCGCGCATGTCACGGGAACGGGCCACGACGGTGAGGGCATTTTCTATGGTTGCGTCTGCTGTGTTCATCGCTGACCTCCATAATGTTCACTATATGTTCTCATTACTGGCCGCTTGTGTCAACACTAAGGCAGGCTGTCAGCGCCATTCCGACATTTCTTGGTAAACAGGGGCGTATCACGTGGCAGCGGGCGTGGGGCCCGGCACGGCTCCGCAAGGCGCATCATGCGCCTGCGGTGAAGGCGTTTAGCCTACGCCAGCCTGGGGATCGGTGTGTGGGGATGGATATCAAGATTGCCCGGGCGCTGATCCGCCCCGGCGGCAGGGTGCATTCAGGAGTGGGGGCGTTGGTCCGGCGCTGCGAGCGTCGATAACATATCGGTGAGATGTTCGCTGGCGAGCGCCACGATGGCGAGTGCGGCCTGCTGGCGGTTCCAGCCGGCATGTTCGGCTTTTTCAATGAGCCCCTGAATGGAGGGTTCCAGTGCGAACTGGCACTCGGCCTGATAGTCCATGGTGTCGATCGAAAGCGACGGGGAATTGATTGCGGCCCGCATCGTTTGGTCTCCCTGTTTTCCGTCATGTCCTTCAAACGCGAACGCAAATTGGAACATGCACATTCAGAGGCCGGTGATACCGGATATGCCCCGCAGGGCCCGATATCACTGGCAGCGAATCCCCCAGCAGGCGGGAGTTAACGGCAAGTGCCCGTCGCTGTCAACGAATGCCCGGTAGCGATGAGGCGGGGATGCGCTTTTTCAGAGGCTTCGGTTGCGGAAGGGTTTTCGTCTCCAGATCAGCAGAGCCATGACATAAAGCGCGAAAAGGACGAACCATGTGACCGGAAGCACCATGAAAAGCGCCGCGAAAGCACAGCTTCCCTCGAAACAGGAGCCGAGGAGCCCGGAATCGGCAAGGGCTGCCGATAATAAAAACGCACATACCCCGCTCCCGACCGCGCCGAGGACGAACAGCAATATGGTGATGAGTAATCTCATAATCTCGATCATAGGGATGATTGAGACAGCTTTGCGGAAGTAACGTCACCGCAACGCCGAGAATCGCGCTTTCGTCCGCTTCATCGCAAGAATTTGAAGAGGCATCCCGGGACCGTTGGTTGCCTCGACGCAGCATGACTGAAAAACCGCCCGGGAATTATGTCAATTTCCTTTCTGGGGCGCGTTTTTAATGTATATCTTGATTAAGAGCGGGATATTTTGTAATATAAATATTATTGTGATAGATCTTAGAAAGTTCATGAGTATTCTTGCTTCATAATTTTGTATCTATGTTAGGCAACATATCCGATTTTTATTTCATTGATATTTTAACCATCACTTACTGACAAGCGGCACGGATTCACCATCCTGCGGCTGTGTCGCGAGGAAAGGATAGCAGATTTGTTCATTCTTTCATTCCCGGCTTGCCCGACGGGCAAGCTCTCGGGCCTTGTGGCCTGGGCCATCGTGCTGACAGGTTTCCTGACGCAGGCTTCCGCTCAGTCGCGCGCCTGCAACGACCCTACACCTGTCGGCAATCTCAACGAAATGTTCGATGCCATCTTCGCCTGCTGGGTGCCGCCGGAGGACACGGAGGGACTGGTGGTGACGCTGCAGTTCATTTTGCACAAGGACGGAAGGATAAGGGACAAGGTGGTGGTGATTGCCGCGCGCCCGCAGGAGGATAGTCCAAGACGCAGGGCCTTCATCGAATCCGCCATCGAGGCGGTAAGGCGGGCGGCACCTGTTCCCTTTACCGAGCAGTTTGGAAGCCGTATCGCCGGCCGGCCGCTGGCGCCGCGTTTTGTCGGTGTAAAAGAGCCTGTGCCGACGCTGGAACTTTAGAGGAGGCCAGGCGAAAACACGCGACGCTTCGAGCGCTGGCGTCGTGACTGCCGCAGCAATTTTACTGCAATGCCCGACCTAAGACGAGGCTTCCGAAGCTCACGCGATGCTTCAATCCGGCATCGCAACGTCTTGTCATTATGGAGAAATTTGGTGGGTGATGTAGGGCTCGAACCTACGACCCGCTGATTAAGAGTCAGCGGGTCTTGTTTTTAGAACCACTCACCCCGTCAGCGCTTGTCAACAAAGTTGACGCATCAAAGACTTACCATACAGGCCTTCTGTTGCCAAACACTCCGCGCCCCTCCAATCTTTGTAAACATTTTTTGATGTGACTTAGCAGGGTGATCCCAAATCACATGTGATTTGGCCGCTGACATTCCTGAGAAAGCGGGTCTAGGACTAGACGTCCTCGAATATCCGGGTCACCATTTTTGCAAGCCACTCGTTTGCAGGAACAACGCCGATGCCATCAGAACACTTCTCGGGATACACCCTTACTAAAGTCAGCAACCTCGTTAAGAAGGGGACCGACAAGGTCGTGGTGTACCGCGATAAGGAAGTCTCCGGACTAGCGATCAAGGTCACGGCGACCGGAGCCTCCTGGTACATCTCGACGCGTGACCTCAATCGCCAGATCGCGAGCTTCATCACCTTCGGCAAGGACGACATCCCGACCCTTCGGAAGCTCGTCGATGAGCTGAAGCGGGAACACGCGAAGGGCCGCGACGTCGCGCCGATGATCGCCGCGTTCTCTGCTGGGCATACCGTCCAAGATGCAAAGCACCTCCACGACGTCGAACACGGTGACGCGCTGACGTGGGAGACCGCCAGGGATCTCTATCTGGAATGGGCGGCCGACAACAAAAACCGGGACACCGTCCGCGGGTACCGATCCGCACTTGGAGCTACACTCGGACTGACTGCCGACTTCGCGCCCATTCACGGAAAGCCCTTGCCGTCTATCACCACCCACGACCTCGCATGCGTGCGCGATAACATTATCGCCCGGGTTCGCACCGAACGCGGCAAGGGCCATGGGGTTCGACAAGCCGACCTGTCCGTCGCTGCTCTCAAGGCCGCCTTCAAATTCTTCGTCAACTCCTCGAAAATCGGCCTCGAATTCAATCCTGCGGCCGATCTCTCCAAAGCACTTGAGCGATCCGCAGTTTCGTCGAAGGACGAGCAGCGTGCACTCACGCAGATCGAGATTGGCGCGCTCTGGTATGCCCTTCTCGGCTGCCGGAACGAGCAGGTCCGCCTCATTCTTCAGCTTCAGCTCCTGACCGGGCAGCGGCGATTCACGCCGACATCGGCGCTCAAGAAGTCGTTCCAGGTGGATGGACCGTATGAGTGCGTCTGGGGAATGGAAGACAAAGTCCACCACTGGAGGAAACTCGCACTGCCCCCGGCGGCAACCAAAGTCGTCCAGCAGGCGCTGCATCTGACGCGTGAAGACTGCGACTATCTCTTCCCGAAGCAGCGTCCGCGTCGAAAAGGCGATGACATGAACGGACACATCAACGAACGAACCGTGTCTGAGAAAATCGAGGATATGCGGAAGCCTGGAGGCGTCTTCGAGAAGATGCCGTTCAACGTCAGCACACACGACATGCGCAAGACCTTCACCTCAGTAATCGGGCCAAAGATGTCGATGTTCGAACTCGAGGGTCGAAAGCTGTCGCCGAAGGAAGTCGTGATCATCACCCACCTTAATGAAGGACGCGATAGCGTCAGCGAAAAGGTCTACGACCGCAATGTGAACCTCGACGTCAAGCTCGAGATCCTCACGCTATGGGAGCGTTACGTCATGGACGGGTATGCGATGTATGTTGCAAGTCTGGAGATGAAGAAAGCTGCCTGACGGTCACCAGTCGGTGATGTTCGACCTATCCCAGTGCCCGACGGATTTTCACCCTCGGGCACTGGGTGCCAGTTCTCAGTGCCGCGTATCCGGATCCCCTTCCTCGACATCATCCGAATCCTCATCTGCAGCCACCTGCTGCTGCATGAAGTCGAGCCCGTCGCCGTAGTCCGACAAGAAATGCGCTAGCGCCTCATCCGGGTGTCGAACATGTACCCGTCCGACGCCGCCCCACCCCACGCTACGGCATCGACTACATCCTCGTGTGCAGGACACCGCACCCGCGCTTCGTCACCGGCACCGACCGACTGCCCCGGCCGCCCGCAACACTCACACGTCTGAATCGACTTCTCACGCGCCGTCTCCCGGATCCGCATCATCGCGCGGAACGGATGCGGGATCTTCTTCTCCGGAGGCAGGTGGTCATCCAACGGAATGTCGCCACTGAAATACGCCGCCGACAGCTTAAGCGCGCCGTCGACGGTCTCCGCCGACGAGATCTCGAAACACCACTCCGGAGGCAGCCGCGATGCTTCTGCGACGGCCTCGTCGAGGATGTGCCGCCAACCACTGGCGACGATAATTTCCCTCATTCTGGGCTCCTTTGCTGGTTATTCTCGACATCAATCGTTGTCGCTCTTGAGATCCGACGACGGCATGCGTCGTCCACGCTCATCGATGGCGAGGCTCCGCACATATCTGAGCAGGAAGTCGCGGTCGTCCTCCGACGACGGCTGCACACCCCGCCACCGGCCGACTTCCGTGTGGAGCCAAAAACCAACGTCATCGTCTGCGACGGACATGGCGGCGACGACTGCGGTCTCAATCTGACCGCGGAATTCGAGAAGCAGCTCAGCCTTGCGACCGTTTTTCTCGAGATCGGTCTCGATCTGGCGAGAGATGGCACTCTGCCTTTTTCGATGTTCAGCGTCGGCTACAATGGCACGCGCCTTGTCCAGGACCTCATTAATGTGAACGGATTCACCGCGATCCAGCTCATCGAGACCAGCCTGCACATCCGCAGACTCTTCGTCAGCGATACGCCCCTCAGACGACTGCTTCTTCTCGAGCCACCGCCACGGATCCGCCCAGTGCCCGTCGTCTTCCTGGAAATCATCGAAGATGGCCGAGTGCTTGTCACAAACGGTTTTCGCCCACGCCCCGAGACGCAGCCGGCCATTCTCTCCGCAGACCTCGCACGTGGCCAGAGACCGCAGCCGGATCTCTTCGCGCATGCGTTTGATTTCGGCCGTCGCGCCGCGCTCGGCGACCATGAACGATACGTGCAGCACCAGGCAGCCAAACCGTTCCGTCGCTCCGTCGAGCCGCACCTTCCAAGCTGCCGGATACGTCCGCATGCGAGCGACAGCGTCCTTCAGGAGATCGAGCCAGCCGAGGTCGAACGCGAGATTGGCATAGTGAACGACGATGTCCGGGTTGTCGGCGACGAGCTTGCGGAAGAACTCTTCCTGATCCTTCGCGCGCGAAATCGCAACGCGGCGCAAGGATTCAAGACCGACCTGATCGCGCAGGTATTGGCGCTCTTCGTCCGAGAGTTCGGTGAGATACGTAAACTCGTCGGCGATAAAGGACTTGAAATCGGATTCGATGAAATAGGAGTGCGTCGCGATGTAGAATTGCGCGACTTCGACAATTCTATCGAGGTAGGAGCCGCGAAGCCGCATCCGGCGGTCGTCGTCGAGTTTCGTCATCAAATCCTCCTCCCAAGCTTGATCCAGCCATCGTCGGTCAACGCCATCGCTTTCGGTCTGTTGAGATACAGCAGCCGCGACCAGATGCGCGGATCCCATGCCGGATGATACACGGACCCATTGATCCGCCATTCCGCCGGCGACAACCCGCTCTGCCAGAGTTCGATCCGGAACGGCGTGATAAACGGCGCCTCGTACATCTCGATTTCCGTCGGCTCCGTCTGCCTCGAAAGGCGGAATTCGAGCGGGGGCATGAGGTAGCCGTCCGGCGACAGGAGCTGGAGAATCCTTCTGCCGATACGGAAATCGGTGCCAGTCTTGGCCGCCATAATCCAGCCGATCTGAACAACCGTTGGATCGATGTCAAAGGGATCCAAGCCATAGAAATCGACGGCCCTCTCGATGTCCGGGCATCTATCGAGCGCGGCGATGACGAGGTCGACCCGATCCAAGGATTCGACATGAAGCGTGACCGGCGGCAGGCCGAAGCGGCGGCGGGGTGCGGTCATAGCCAATCGGGCGGCACCGATTCAACGAAGGCATCGGCATCGGGATCGTAGACTTCCCAGCCGCCGGCGGTCTGCACGTGATACCGCGGCTCGGGTTCCTCCGGGATCGCGAGCGCGTCGTTCTGAAATGCGTGGTCGTCGCAGGTGACCGTGAGATACGCCCTCCGCTTGCGCAGCCGACCACGCTGGCCACAGTATTCGCAGGTGTGGAGGCTGCGGGCTTCGGCCAACCGATGGGCTTCGGTGACGGCGGGGACGGACGCCCAGGCATCGCCGTAGACGGAATCGTAGATCCTGATAGTCCCCATTTTTTCTTTGATCTGACCGATGTCGTAGGTCTCTCCGTCCGGCATCACGCCGTCGACGACTTCGAAATAGCGGTCGAGGATCCGGACCCATCCTTCGTGACACATGAAGTGCGTACTCGGCCGCAGCAGTCGAGGATATTTCGCGCGGAGGTCATCAAACGTCATCGGTATCCCTCCGGGGCAGCGGTCTCGACCATGCTGTCGGAGGCTTCGTCATAGCGATACCACTGCCCCCGAACTTGCATCATCCCGCCAAGCGCACCGTACTCACGCCGCGGCCACAACCGCTGCTCGTCGCTCGCATGCTCATCACAACGGCAGCGCCACCACGCCATACGGCCCGGCGGCGGGCGGCGGATGAAACCGGGTTCTCCGCAAACCTCGCAGACAGCGGCGCTTTTGATCTCGGCCTTCGCTTTCGCGAGCTTAGCGGCGACAACAGGGGTGTCGGTCCAGATTTTGAGGCCACCCCATTTTTCCTTCAACTCGAGCACTTCGAGACTGGGATCGTGCGGCAGCGCCTCGGCTACGAACGCGCGCACGAGGCCGAGCCACCCGATACCGACATCGACGTACAGGGCGGCATCGAAAACGCCCGGGTGGTCGGCGATGAGATCGTCCTTTTTGATGCGAGGGAATTCGTCATGCATCGCACCATGTCTCCTCATCACAGCCGTCACAGGTCACTACACGGCGATCTCCGCGATCTCGCCCATGACCAGACCCACATGACATGCAGGTAGACAAGGACTGGGTGACATAACCTTGGATGAGGCGCCCGCATGCTGCCTGCTCGGCGGGGGCGAGCTGACTGTCATCGACCGCGACATGAAGCCAGCCCCGGTCTGCGGTCATCGCCGTGACGGCTGCCGTCGGGTGGGCGCGGTGGAGATCCATGCGGAGGTCGTGGACGAGGTCGAACCAGCCGAGGGGGAGACGATCAGTCATGGCGGTCAGTCTCCGACAGATCCATCTCCCACTCGACGACCAGCTCGTCGGCCGCGCGGCGGTCTGCGACGGAAAGGCTGGCGTCGAACTGACGTGTCACAGTGATCCAGCCCCGCTCGCGAGTTTCGACACCGAGGATCCGGATACTCTGTAGCAGACCGCGCGCTTCGAGGTCGGCATACATGCTCCAGAGCACCGGTTGCAGGACAGTGCGGCAGCGGAAGGATTTGAGCGAGGGCACGGCGTCGCCGAAGGCGCGCGCCATCGATGCATGCCAGGCAGGATCTACGGACATGAGCGTCTCCTTGATTTCCGCGAAAGTCAGCGGGGCGAAGTGGGTGTCGGCGCAGTCGATCCCGACGTCACGGCTGAGTCCGTGCGGCGGCAGGTCGCCGTGGGAGTGGCCGAAGAGATGATACGATCCACGCAGATGACGAGGCCAGACGCGGCATGCGTAGTGGTTCATGTAGACGTGGCGCCCTTCGTCCGTCGTCTCGAGCGCATGCGTTGGCGGCTGATCCCAAGGCAGATCTCGGATCGTCTTCGAGACGCGGCCTTTCGCATCGAGATCGTGGTTGCCCAGAACGAGGATCTTGCGGCCGTGGATCTCATGGAAGAGGTGTCGGACGTATTCGACGTCACCGGACAGCGCGAAGTCTCCCACGATGTACAAGATGTCAGTGGGTGCAACGCGCTCGTTGATGCGGCGGACGATGGCGGCGTCCATGTCCTCGACGGTGTCGAAGGGGCGCGTGGCAGCGCAATGGCGGAGGATGCCGTGATGACCGAGGTGGAGATCGGCGGTGTAGAACTTGCGGGTGAAGGACATGAGGGGACTCCTGGAATAGACGTGCGAGATCGGCTCCGCGTGAGGCGGCGGTCAGGCTATTGCTATTCGGAGTCCTGCAATCATGTGTGTGGTCCTCTTATCCGGGAATCCTGAATAGCAGGACCCGGAGGAGTTGTGAGCCCCGCCGGACGAGGAAGGCGCCGGCAGGGTTAATGGGTTGCGATCGATACTCATGCACAAGTGCATGAGATATCATGGACGGTATAATCGGGGTTCAATATACCGTCTGCGATATCAAGCGGCTCGCCGTCGAAGGCTTTTCCATTCCGCTCGGGCGCGCTCGATCTGCTCCGGAGTGTATCCGACTTTATGCCCATGATCGACGATCCACTCGGTAGCCTTCGACCGCGGCATGAGGTCAAAGTGGACCAGAGCTTCGGAATCTCCGAACTTCGCAGCGAAGGCTCCTGTGCGACGGTAGGCAACTGGACAGCAGTCCAGGCAGCGCACGAATGTAGTGTTGAGCGGCTCGAATGCGGCGGCGAGCTTGTCCTTGCTCCACATAAGGTGACCATTCGCGATACTGAAGAGGTAGCCGAATGACCGCTGCTGCTGGATCGTGAGATCGCTCTCCGATGTCATGGCTGCCACCTCGGCAACCAGACGATCGAGACCCTTCTCGAAAGTGGCGAGATACTGCTCATATGAGGGGGCTACGTGTTCGATGGGCTGACGATGTCTGGTCATGCGAGGAACTCCCAAGTGTCGATGATTTCGTGGTGCTTGCTGAGGATAAGTTTGAAGGTCTGCTCCACGAGCGGAACCGCGACTTCCTTGCGATCCACGAAGCCATTTCCGTTCCACTCGAGCCGGAGCGTCTTCTGCTCACCGAAGTCAAACAGATGCGCTGCCCGCAGGTCGTCGATGATCTGCTGCGCCCAGCGCTGCGTCCGGATCTCGTCATCGAATTCAATCCGGATGACAGAGGCATCACGGAAGTCGATCCCGGTATCGGCGAGCGGCTTTGGTGTCGGTGCTGTTGGCTTCGCGTCAACGGACAAAGGCATGGGGGCGGGAACGGAACCGTCGCGATAACGAAGACCCTTCGGCTCCTTACAGTCTACCAGCCACTTTGCGAAGGCGGCGCCGACACCTTCCTTCTCGAGGACGTCGAGCACCTGCCTGCCCGTGAGCACTTCCAGTGAGCCGATAAGGAGTTCGGGATCCTCCTTCGCAAGTGATATGGCTGCCGCCCAACGTTCGGCCATGTGAGCGATTCCGACGGACAGCCTGCCGGCTGCCTGAGCGAGCAGCTCTTCACTCGGGATCTGAGCATGATCGAGGCCCGCATCCGCGAAGATCTTGCGGACACGCTCGCGATCCAGCGAGACCACCTTCGGCTTCTGCTCCTCACCGAGGTGCTTCCTGGCCTTGCCGACGTGGAAGACGATGGCCTCGACGGGACGTCCGCGGCTGGCAGCGCGGCGGAGTTCGTAGTCAGCGACGAAGCGACGGACCTTCTGCCCTGTGGATCCGTCGGCCGCTCCGAACATGTCGTCCATCGCAGGCTTGAGGACGTCGGCCTCGAAGTGACCCCAGTGGAATTTCCCTTGCTTGCCGACCCATCCCAGTTCCTCGGCGAGGTCTTCCGGCTTGTATACGAGCGGATGCTGCTCATCGAGACCGGCGACGTATGCGAGTTTGGGATAGAGCCGTGCGCTGTACTTGCACCGGAATCGTGCGAAGGCGGCGACTTCGAGATGGGCATACTGCGTCGCCGCTAGGATGACCTTGCGGACTGACGGATGCATGCGATAGCCGATCTCGCGCTCGCCCGTCGGCTTAACGATCTCCTCGCACTGCAGGAGTTGAATCCTGGAGGATGCGCGGCGGGTGCCGTCCTGTTCGGTGAAGTCGTAGGAGACGTAGGTGTTGGAGATCGCGTCGAGGTATTCTCGGATGCGGTCGGAACGAGGCGTGTCCAGGTATGCCATCGCGTCGGCAAACGAGACGGCATGGTCTTCGACTGTCGCGATGCGTGTGCGAGCGGATGCCATGAGATACTCATAGAGAGCATGGCTCTTGGCAGACATCGCCGCGGCAGGAGTTGCGCCCTCGGTTTCGCCGACATACCGGATGCTCCGGATCATGACGAGCGGGCGTTCTACACGTGGATCCTCCTTCTCGACGCGCATCTTGTCGAGCAAGGCGGAAAGGTCACCCTGGATGCCGTTGCGGTCGGATCCCGTGATCGGGGCCTTGTCGCCCGGGCGGCGGTGAAATGAATTACGCATGCGTCTCTCCTGTCCTCTGCAACAATGATTTGTCGGCCGGCGGAACGGAGCAAGAACTTTATGTCGGGCGATGCGAGAAATCCGACAGAGACGCGTGAAGATACCGTAGTGATGTCTACGTCGAACGCTGCCAGAGAGCCGACAGGAATGACAAGTTCCGACATAGACAGGCCGTTTCGATGACAAGTTCCGACACTAACAAGTTGACGCGGCTTGGTAGGGACTGGTCGGATCGGGGGCCGGAAGCCCGGATATTCTTAATAGATTCTACAGGACCATTTTGAAGGTCGTTTTCCCGTAGTGAAAGGAAGTTGTTTTGCTCCTGGACGGGATGAGACTTACGTCTCTCGCGTACGCTACGCGCTGCTCCGCTCGACCAGCTCCGCAGTCCGATATTTGCCGCCGGCGGATGTTGCGCCAATGGTCGTATGCAAGCCCACCCGCGAGTATTCCCGTAGTGATGATGGGAGGGATGGAACATGCCGAGGCAAGCCGATCCGAGCAACGAGATGGGGCGTCGCGCGACGGAGCGCTGGAGAGCAGGTCTGCGGACAGCAGCCGTGCCCGAGGCTTGCCACGTCGACACGGCGCTCGCCGCGGCAGTGTCTGTCTACCTAGCGCGAGTCCAAGAGTCCGGTGAGGACGTGCCAGCGCCGATCCGGTCAGTCATTGCCGATGCTCTTCGCATCCTCGAGTCTCGGGGCTTTGAAGCCGCGGGAGCGAAAAAGAAGACCATGGGGCGACTCCTGTATCGGCGTGACCGTGCCAAGCTCGAAAAGTCCGTCGAGAAGCCGTCCCGGAGGAAATCACTATGACGACCGATTCAGTTCCGTTTCCCCCCATTACTTCGCCCTTCGGAATCAGTTTTGGAGCGATTCCGGTAGTGATCCGGGAGACATGCCGATGAGAAAATTCGACCCACCACCTCGCGGCAACGACCCACGCTATCCGAAAGCTCGGGAAGCCCTGCTCGTGCTTGGCGCTGTGGCAGCCGAAGACGCTGACTACGCCAAGACCCGAAACGGTCGCGGCTTCAGCAAGGCCGACTCGACCAAAGGCCACGCTCTTGCGGCTCTGAGCCTCGTTGCCGTCGTCCGAGACCCGACCACTTTCACGGAGGTCACATCGATGGCCGCCCGATATCGCCGCCAGGCATCACGCATCGCGCAAGGCGCTTTGCTCTAACTCGAAACAAATTGCGGATTCCCGATTCCCCTTCGGAGGCTGCCGGCGATTGAATCTTTCACCGACCTGGCTCGATCATGGATCCTGATACGAGGAGATCCATCATGGCCGAGAAGGCAGCCGACATCCATACACTCGCGCCACGCACGTCCTGGCTCGAAGACGCTGTCGCCGATCTCTACGCGAGGCCCGGCGGTTCCGGCACACTCGACGAGCGGCTGTGGAAAGCAACGGTCACCGGCGCCGAAGTGTCGGCAACCTTTCGCGACGAGCCGTGGACTGCCGAGGACCTTATCTACGGCCCCGGATCGCCCAACAACCTCTCGATGCACCAGACGGTCTTCGGGACGAATTCAGCCGGCGCGCTGCTGTGCCAGGACGGCAAGGGCCTCTACGGCTGGCTCTTTCCGACGACCGAGACGCGCTGGCAGTACGGCCCCGAGAACGGCAGTCGCAACCTCGCCACCGAGATCTTTGACGCACCCGACTCCGGATACGTCCACGCACTCCGCGCCGCGACTCTGTCCCTGATGCAAGCCGTCTTCAAAAACCCGAGCTACGTCGGCTCATACACCATCATCGATCGCATCAACGACCAAGCAGAGGAAATGGAGACGCTTGCATCCGGGTTGGAAGAGGCGCTCGTCGCGTTCCAGGAAGCGCAAGATGAGAAGCTCGAAGCTTTCCGCGTCACGCTGTCTAACTTGAGCGCTATGGTCGACGATATGCGAACTCGAATGGCTGCTGCCGGGATCTAGCTATGACCGAAACCGACCTCACGCCCCGCCAGGCAGTCCACGCATATCTCGGCGGCGAGCCGGTCCCGCCCCATGTCCTGCGCGCCGCAGTCGCTCAGTACGTCTGCGGCTACGAGACCCTCGTCGATCTCGCCCAGGACGTCGTCGGCGACCCCTGCGACATCAGTGCGGGCAACGACCTCGCGGCCGAGATCATCATGCAGCAGACGATGCTCGAAGAGTTCTTCACGCTGACCTCCGCCGCGACCGCTCTCCCGGATCTCGTGCGCAGTCGGCAGCCGTCTCGAAGGACTCGCGCATGAATCCCCTTGCGCTCGATCCCGCCGCCGCACACCATTCTGATACCGCTGGATTCACTCCCTGTCGGTTCCTTCCAACTGCCCCGGCTGCTGCGCGATCAACCGCGCGCCCGGGGTTTCTTTTTTGAGGTGACGCATGGCGAAGGATGACCTCTTCCAGTTCGATCTGCGCGACTTCACCAGGAACATGAAAAAGATCGAGAAACAGGTGCTGCCGACGGCTCAGGCCGGATTTCTCAACGGCATCGCTTTCGGCGCACGCCGCGGCCTCCTCGCGTACGCCGACAAGAACATCAAGGGCGGACCGAATCCTTGGACGAAGAAGGGTTTCGTCGTCGAAAAGGCCACCCCGCAGAATCTGGAGGCATCGGTCAGCATCCGACCTGAGCAAGCTCGGTACATGACCTATCTGATCAATGGCGGCGTCCGGCGAGCTGGAGATCCGGGAGCATCGAAATTCGATGTCAGGGTCGACAGTTCCGAGGACTCGAAGAACAGGCTGGGCAACACGACGAAGGGGTATCTCGGCAGGATCGCGCGACAGGCCAGAACCGAGAAGGCCAAGCGGGCAAAACTGGCGGCGAAGCGTGACAAGCTACGCGCAACGGGCAAGCCAACCGCACCCGCAGGATGGAAGGCCGCCAACGCGTCTGGGAAGCCCGGTATCTTTTTCGGCGAGGTCTCCGGGAAGAGGGGCTATTGGCAGCGGCCTCAGGCTCGCGGCGGCAAGCTGAAAATGCTCGTGCGCTTCTCCGACGACGCGACATACAAGCCGACGTTCCGCTGGGACGACATCATCTCCGACTCGGTCAAGGACTCAGACCTTGCGAAGCTATACAGCGCCGAGATCACCCGCGCCCTCAAGAAGCTCAACGGCGGTTGATCCCGCCGGCGGCGTTTACCTGGACTCAACGGTCCCGCTTTATGACTCGCGAAAAGAGCATGAGGTGTGGAATGCAGTTCATTGAGTTATTCGCGGGTGCCGGGGGCATGGGCCTCGGGCTATACGCCGCAGGCATGGGTCACGAGCTGTCGATCGAGAAAGATAAGGCTCCTCATAGCGTGCTCCTGAATGCTGGAAAGGCGGCTGTCCGCATGGATCTTCGCGATGTCGGCGGTTTCTGCAACCGACTCCGACATCGCCCGGATCTGATCGCGGGAGGGCCGCCGTGTCAGGACTTCTCGAAAGCCGGGCTGCATCAGATCGGCGAGCGCGCTTTTCTCACACAGCACTTCGCGCAGATCATATGCCTGACGAGACCCGAATGGTTCATTTTTGAAAACGTGGAGGGTGCGGCGCGGTCGAAGCAATATCAGTATGCGCGCGCGCTGTGGAAACGCCACGGATACGGCCTGACCGAGCTCGTCATGGATGCCCAGTACTACGGCGTGCCGCAGCGCCGCAAGCGGTTCTTTTGCGTCGGGAGACTGGACGAACTCGATCAGTTTCTCCTCGACGAACTCGAAGCGGCGAAGTCGCCGAAGCCGATGGTCATCCGCGACATGCTGGATCCTCGTCGATACCCGGAGGACGCCGCACTGCTCGAAAAAGGCGCATTCTTCGCGAGACCATGGATGGGCCGCAAGGGCGAGCCGAACGGGCGCGGCATCATATCGATCGACGAGGTCTGCCCGACGATCGCGCGGAACACGAGGGAGAAGCCAGGCGAATCCTACATCCCGCACCCGGAGGATTCGGCCGAGCTCGAAGACACGCACATCCTGACGCTCGACCAAGTCGCCCGGATCCAAGGATTCCCTCCTACATACGACTTTCAGAAGAAGAAGAAAAAGCATGCCCGCGGCCCAGGCAGCGGATGGACCGAGAAACAGATCCAACTCATGATCGCGAACGCCGTCCCTGCGCCTATGGCGCACGCGATCGGCAAGGCGATCTTTGAGCGTCAGTACGGCTTCTCGATGCCGAAGCTCGACAAGGCTTTCACGCCGTGGCTGCTAGCGAACTCGAAAAAGAATTCGCCGAAGGACAAGGCAATGTCCGTCTCTGCCGCGAACAATATCCGCTCGCACCTCCGGAAAGCGCGGGAGATGGTCGGATGTCGAATGTACGCAAACCTCGCGCTTGAAATCCAGGCGCTCGAAGCGAGCAGCGAGATCATCTGGATCGACAAGAAGACCCGTCGCAGAGAGTCCGGCAAGCGATACGCCGACATGAGCATCCGTCAGCGGTCGGATCTGCGGACAGCTCTTGAGCTATATCACGCATACGTCCTTGAGACCCGAGATGCGTCGAAATGGGCGCCGCCGAAGCCGAAGAAGGTCGCGATGCCTGATTTCAAGAATCCGCCGAAGCCGAGCAAATGGCGCAGGAAACCCCCGATTGTCAGCGATGTCGAAGCTCCCAAGCGCGTGCCTCAACCGATCATGTGGCCGGCACCATATAGCGGCAGTCAGACGGATCCAGAACTCGCTCATCTCGGATCCTTGCTCGTCGAAGATTTCGAGCCGCCACACGATCGTTTCGAGCCCTCGCCCTCGCGAGATGATTGGTATCCAGATTACGATCCCAAAGCGGATTACGAAGAGGAGCTTCAGGAACGCCTGAGGATGCAAGCCGACGACTGACTTGCTTCTGTCGCCGCCGGCACGCACCATTTCCTTGATATCGAGGAGAGAGTGCATGCCCGCAGCCGATGTAGACATTGACCGATTCCCATCCTGGTCGACCCGTGCCCGCCGTCCTGCCGCGCCGCGCGTCGACTGGGTGTCGCTCGGGTCGGAATACGATATCGCGCACGTGGTCAGGCTCTGGCAGCTCGTCATGAGATTCCGCATCGAGTCCTTGCCCGACGACGAGAGCGTGATGTGGCAGCTCGCGGATGGCCTCCGTGGCCGTCGCGGTGACGCCGTTCGGATCCGGGAGGGTATCGTCAGCATTGATCGCCGTCATCTGAAGGAATTCCGCGATGCCATCGACTGGCTGTGGGATCACCTAGCCGACGAGCATGGGGACCAGCGCTATGCTTGGTGCCGCGACGTCGGCCAGTGGCTGCGGATGCCGACAGAGCAACCGCCGATCACGAACTTGGAGGATGCCCGGCGCGCGGTGGAAATCATCGACGATCTTATGGATGTCGCGGCCGATAACGTGATCAAGCTATGGGAGGACGCGTGATGGCGCCCCGCAAGCCGAAACCCGCACCTGAGACCATCGCCGCCGAACCCGCCATCGAGCTGCCGGTCATCCACTACATCACGAATCCTGTGACGGTCGCCGGAATGACACCGCGCACGCGTGATGAGATCGCCATCCGTGATGCCGTCCGCAAGGCGCTCAGTGAGGTCGAATCCTTGGTCGCGGACTTCGTGACGGAAAAGAGATCGGAACGCCTGTCTGATGCCGATATCGATGAGTTGTTCTGCATCGAGTTGCCATTGCAACTGCGGTACCGGAATGACGGCGGCCGGATCCGGGTGTCATACGAGGCCGCCATCGTGGATCGTCAGGCGTATCGGTAGACTGCCGTATAGGCTGGAGTCAGCTTGTCGTCGAAATACGATCTCAGCTCGGCGACAACGGATCCCAGATCTGCAGGCATGCCTGTGACTCGGTTCTTCTGCAGGTACCTTTCCCAGTCCGCCTGTTTCACCTCCGAGAACACAGGCAGAAGGCCTTCAGGGGTCAGCTCGGGGAGATCGGTGTGGCGCTGCGAGAAGGTATGTGCGATCGCCTGGCGGACGGTCTCGTCATCGAATCCTTTCCGGCTCAGGATCAGCAAGTCCCTGTAGTCCTTCATCCGGGTGTTGCCGAGGCCGCGGACGACGATGGAATGCAGCTTCTCCGCCATGGCGTATTCGAATGGCTGCACCCGTATCGTCGACGAAGTGTCGCCCTCGATCATGGGGATAATCGGCAGCTCCCTGACTGCTACGGGAGCCTCACCGCCAATCCCGACGTCGGCATAGGTGTTCACCCGGGTTTTGCCGAGCCAGCCGATGATGTGGATGCGGAGGCCCTGGTGTTCGCCGTGTTCGTGTTCGAGAACGTCAGTGCGGCCGATCTCGAAGACCACACCATCATTGTCACCGATCTCGACGGCTCGCCGGAACAGAGACATGACTTCTTCGTGAGCGATGACATCGTAGCTGTGCACGTCGACGTCGGCCGTTGGACGGTTGAGATCGGCGAACTCGGGCGCGAAGTGGTAAGCCGCGCCGCCCTTGAGAGTCATGCGAGCGCCCTCTTCGAAAGCCCACAGCCGTGCGCAGAGGCGCTCCTGTACATACTTCTGGAGCTGCTGCGGGACATCGAGACCACGGCTCTTGGACTTCGCCTTAAGCTTCTCGACCTTGCGCTCGCCGTCCGTGTGCGTGTTCGACATCGTCCATCTCCATCACGTAGTGATCTCCTGAGAGAATGGTTGTCGTCGGCCGTGCATGGCGCAAACGCGCCGGCAGCTTTCAGATTTTCGCGTAGTTCCTGATGTACATCTGCACGATATCCTCGACCTGCGCGCCGCGCTGCATCGCTTTCCGGATCAGGAGGCCGCGATCAGGAGCCTTTTCTGCTAGATGGAACGCACCGCGATAGCATTCGCCGACGTCATCCTCGCCGACCCACGCCTCATGTACGGCTAGCTCGAGCAGCGTCCTCTCCGCCGACGCGACGCGATACGGCCGTCCATCTGTGTCTTCACGGACTTCCACGCCCCAAGGCAGATCGACACCCGCGATCCATTCGAGATCGTAGTCGCCCCATCGTGCCGGCTGCGGCATCCTTTCCGGTTGGGAGAGCTGTCGGAAACCATGGCTGTTCGCGCTCGTCCATCCCCGTGCGATAGCCGACTGCATCCCTGTGACGTGGGCATTCGGAAACGCCTGACAGAGATCGGCCCAGTCCGCCTGGGCGGCGTACGAGTCCAACAGCTCGGCATCACGGCCTGTCGTCGTGCGGGACTGCCCCAGCCATTCCTGAGCGCGTGCCGTCATTGCGTCCTTGACCCCGACCTCTCCACTGCGGAGGCGCTTGGCGGTGCGCTCGGAGACGTCTAGGACTGCGGCAAGCTGTGGAGACGACAATCCGGCTGCGGAAAGCCACGCTTGGAATTGCTCCGTCGTCCATACTCGCTTAGCCATGGTCGTCTCCGTCGATCTCAATGACTACTGGGTGACAGAATATTGGCACCCAGTCAAACGGCTACGTATCCCAGCCTTAATCATCCGTTAAATCAAATCGTTCTTGACTTACGACATCGATGGGTTTCGAACGATAGAAAAGCATGCGTGGGGATTCGTTATGAGATCAGTGGAGCTGTTCGCCGGAGCCGGTGGTCTTGGACTTGGCTTGCACTCCGCAGGTTTCAAGCCCGCTGCTGTTGTCGAGTGGGACAGCTACTGCGTCGATACTATCCGCGAAAACCAGAAGCTTGGCATGCAAGCCGTCAAGGGCTGGAAGGTCAAACACGGCGACGTCCGCGATGTTGATTTCAGCGCCTTCGAAGGCAAGATCGGTCTCGTGTCTGGAGGCCCGCCCTGCCAGCCGTTCTCGATGGGCGGCAAGCATGCTGCTTATGACGACCATCGAGATATGTTTCCCCAAGCGATCCGTGCGGTCCGTCAGGCGCGCCCAAAGGCGTTTATTTTTGAGAACGTGAAGGGACTGACGCGCGCGTCTTTCAGGAATTACTTCGAATACATCCGTCTCCAGCTCGAGCACCCCGAGATCATCAAAGGTGAGGATGAATCCTGGCAGAACCACCTTGCGCGCCTCGAGCAGCATCACACCAGCGGCAGCCGCGAAGGGCTCAACTATCGCGTGGTCACCCAGTTGCTTAACGCTGCCAACTACGGCATCCCGCAGAAGCGCGAGCGCGTCTTTTTCGTCGGGATCCGTGAAGATCTGGGCAAGGCGTTCCACTTCCCGCACGAGACGCATTCCCGAGAATCCTTGTTGTGGGATCAGGTCTTGGGCGATTATTGGGATCGCCATCGCGTCGCGAAGAAGGATCGGCCTGAGATCGTGGGTGGCGATCGCATCAGCAGGATGTCGATGCCTGACGAACTGCCGTGGCAAACAGTTGCCGATGCGCTCGTCGGCCTGCCGGATCCGGCAAAGAAAATGCCGTCGGACATCATCGTGCATAACCATCGCCTCCAACTCGGCGCCCGTTCGTATCCGGGGCACACTGGCAGCCCGCTGCACGAGCCCGCGAAGACCCTCAAAGCTGGCGTTCATGGCGTGCCCGGCGGTGAAAACATGCTGCGGCGTCCTGATGGCAGCGTCCGCTACTTCACTGTGCGCGAGAGCGCCCGCCTGCAGACGTTCCCCGACGACTACGTGTTCCACGGTTCGTGGACGGAAACCATGCGTCAGCTCGGCAACGCCGTTCCGGTGGAACTGGCTGCCGTGGTCGGACGTAGCGTCGCTCAGCAGATAGGCGTGTGATGGCGGAAGGCTACGTCGAGTTCGAATTCGATCTACCGTCGGCTCTGCTCAAGAGTCTTGTCGACGAGTTCGCGAAGCTGAATTCAACATCGCTCACCCGCGAACACACGATGCAGATCCCGGACGAGCAAGGCGTGTATCAGCTCCTCGTCGGCGGACAGGTGGTCTATGTAGGCAAGACCGACGCCGATTCCGGCTTGAGAGGCCGCCTCTCCAAGCACGCCTTCACGATCCGCCATCGTCAGAACCTCAAGCCGGAAGACGTTCAGTTTAAAGCCGCCCGTGTGTTCGTCTTCACGGCGATGGATCTCGAAAAGCTACTGATCCGCCACTACTCGCAGACCGCAGGTGATGTTTGGTGGAACTTCTCAGGCTTCGGCAGCAATGATCCGGGTCGCAACCGTGACACCACCGAGCTGAAGGACGCAGGATTCGATGCCCTCTATCCCATCGATCTCGACTATCCAGTAGACATCGCCTCCGATGGCGGGGTCTCGGCGGCACAGGTTCTCGATGCCCTGAGGCGCGAGCTTCCTTTCACCCTGCGTGCCGAGGGCGATGGCGGTCGTGGTCGGAAACCTCATCCGGATCTCGTGACGAGCATGGTACCACCGTTCACGACGAAGCCATCGACCACTCGCGAAGTGCTCAACGCCGTCCTCGGCGTTCTGCCTGCAGGCTGGCAAGCCACCGCCCTGCCGGGTCGAATCATAATGTACAGGGAAAGCCGCGAGTACAGCGCGGGCGTCGTTATCGGCCGATCCTGAATCCTGCCGGCGTTTGCGCCGCGCACCGCCATCGCACACCATTCTCATGGGCACCAAGCTTGAGGAGGATGTGATGCCGGAACTACAAGTCGACGAGTTTGATAGGATGGTGCTGTTGAAAGCACTGAAAAACCAGCGCGGCGTTTACATACAGCAGTGGTCGGGTGTCCGCGCGGACGAAAAGATCCCATTCCATATCCGTGCTCAGGAGTCCGAGCTGATCGACAAAGAGATCGCGCGCGTTGGTGAGCTATGCCAGCGAATGTCGGATGCGGTCTGGACGACTGACAACGAGCATCCTGAAGTGGCTTCGTTGCAAGCGGACGAGATCACCGAAGCCGAAGCCAAGCGTCGTACCGCAGTCGCCAACATGATCACTGCCGAGATCGAAGCCATGGAGAAAATCGCGAATCTTCCAAAAGGCGCGCAGAAGACGCTCGTGCGCAGACTGTTCCCTATCTCGCATCCGGTGAAGGACATGGAAGCCGCAGAGGCCGCGGTAGCATCAGGAGATCTCACTCGGGAGGAGGCGGCGGCCGCGCTCGGGATCGATGTCGATTTCGCTGAGGCCGATGCCCAGATTGCGTCGATCCGGGAGCGTTTGGATCAGCTTGAGCCGGGCACGTGGACAACGCTGCCTGAGGATGCAGAGGACTGGATTTTCGACGTTACGGATCCTGAGGAGAAGGTCGTCATCGCATCTGCTGACACGCAGACCGACGGCACCGAAGTGGCGTTCTACACCTACGACCTGACCCCGGCCGAGAAGCACAAGATTAAACGCGAACTGCAGGGCTACGACCTGATTACATGGCAGGAGACCGTCGGCGGTGACTATCAGGGCGTAGATTTCTCCGAGCCCGCTGCCTCAGTGATCTTCGTGAGGAAGAACAAGGACAGCTACTATGAGATCCACCCAGGTAGCGACATCAGCGCTGAGTTCCGCAAGCACATGAAGAGCTTCTTCCTATCGCGTTGCGAGTACAACAGCTTCGAAGAGGTCAGGAACCTCGTACAGGAGCGCGCAGTCGCGTTTTGCAAGCTCGGCGGCAAATCCTTGAGCAAACGACACATCGACATCGAGATCTCGATCAACGGCCAGACGAAGACGTTGAGAGGGACTGCCGGGGATGCCGATAGGCTTCTGAAAGAGCTGACCGCCGCTCATCGGCGCTTCTGATGGGAACACCGACCGCCGCCCGGCTCAAGAGCTCGGCGGCGGTTTCCGTTTGTGTGGCTGCCTCCCAAAAGAAAACCCCGGATCTCTCCGAGGTGTCTTCCGGCCGCAAAGGCGACCTCGTGGGCTGTGCCCGATAGCATGATAGGTGCCGGCGTTGCCTGGCGCAATCAGCCTTCATCCAGCCTTCACGAATGCCGTGGCCCTACGCGTCAGCCACACAATGCCTGACAAGATCAGGAAGAGGAAGAGTGGAGCAACAGTGAGGACCACACGATGTATCCAGAAATCGCGCTCAATCTTACCGACTTCCTCAGTGACGCCGTCTCGAAGAAGTGCAAGCTGCTGCTCGGCTTCGGGGCTGGGCTTGAAGGATATATAGCCACCCCAATCCTCAGCTACGCACTGAGCAGTGTATGCTCCCGGATTTGGGAACCACGACAGCGGCTCCTTGTCGTATTCCAGCGTGTGGCAGTACAGGAAGATCTCCGAGCCGAGATCAACAGACCTCTGACTGCCTTCGATGCCCATGCGCACCATTGCCGGCCGCCCGACGAGCTTTTGCATCAAGGCAGTAGCCTGCGGATTCCTGATGACTTCATTTGAGTAAGGGATCACCTGCTCGACTGTCGCACGCCCAAGCGTCCTCGCATCACCTTCTACAATGAAATAGACGTTCTTGTCTGTGACGGGCGCACCGTCAATCTGGAACCAGACAGGAGACTGTTTCTTTGTGTGATCGTAGAAGTTCTCCCCCGGCCTGCCGACGTTTCGGCAGTTCTCCATTGTGCCCCAGCTCTGACACACGAGATAAGCCGAACTAGGATAAGGCATCACGAACGCGGACAGCCCATACCCGAAAAGCAACAATGGCAAAGAGACCACCAGAAGCAATCTCTTGTATTTCCCGAACGTCATAAAAGCCCCCTGAAATCATCCCGTTGCGTTCTACCTGTCATTGCATCGGATGGCGAGAGCACTTCGTATGAATTTCCGCCGGCGTTTGCCTCCCTGCCGATCCCGCTCGACCATGTATCGGCAACAGGAGCAGCCATATGACCGATACCGAGATCCTCACAATTGCCGCCGAATACCGGAATCACACGCTCACGGCTCAGTCCGGTAGGCTTTTCGATGTCATTGAGCATGCGGATCTCGTGCGGTTTGCAAGGGAGATCGAGCGGAGGGCAAAAGCTGCCGGCGTTTGCGTTGGGCATGGCGGGCGCACACCATAATCCTGTCGAATGAGGAGGAAGTGTGCGATGGGTGTGATCAGGTGGGTGGAGATGAGCAGTGACAGATACTGCGCTGACGGTGTCATGATGCTGGGTTACCTCGGCGACGAGCGGATCTGCTATGTCGCCGATTACGGCCCTGACCCGAATGCCGACGGCATTTTCCATCTGTTCACGCACAGTGAGTTTCCCGGGCGGCGTTTCAGTGAGCGCTGGACACCCTGCGATGATCTCGAACACGGCCAGTATCTGGCGGAGGCGTGGCTGCTTGAGTGGATGGCGGATGTCGGCTTCGTGCCGAAGGCGGAATTCGATGAGGCGAGGAAGAGCGCAGAACACTTCATCCGCGAGCTGCGGGCATCCTCGGAAACGAACAAGCGCCGTCTTAATGAAATCCGCGATCTCAGAGCCGAGAACACCGTCCTCAAGGAACGGATCGGCTCCGCGTTCGGTGACATCGACGATGCGATCGCCGCGCTCAAGCGGAAGGTCGACGACATCGTGGCCGATACTGGTGTTGCCCGAACCTGGTCGTGGGACGTGCCCGTCGATCAGCGGTGGAAAGGCGCCAAGCCAAAGGGATGGATCGACTCCGGATGGAGTGTCTCGGGCGATATCGGCGGCGAGTTCAGCGTCATCTTCAGGGATGGGGGTGCGGCATGAGCGCGGATCTGACTCCTGAAGATCGGGCGCAGTTGGACATCCTGATCGGCCGACCGTCTGAGGCTTTCCAGTCGAGATTGACCACGATGTGGAAGATGCAGTCGCAGATCTGGGAGAAATGGTGTCGGGCATACCAGGACGAGATCTATCGTCTCGGCTACGTGTTCGAGATTTGCTCAGTCGATGACGGGCATTTCGAGATCGTTGGCTTTAGGAAGCGGGAGGAAGCGGAATGAGCAGGATTCAAGACTACAGCAGCCGCGTCGACATCCTGAACACGGATCCGCTCATCGCCACGCTCACCTTCGAGACCGACTATTCAAAGTCCGTCCTCCGGGTGTCCTACGACCGTGAGATCGGCAAGTACTGGGTGCAGCGCCAAGGCAATCGCTTCCATTGTCACCCGCTGCTCAACGACGCCTATCCGACCATTGCGGATATCAATACCGAATCTCTCGCCATAGCCGTCTACCTCGAGACCCGCCAGCGGTTTGCTGAGGGGTTGGGAAAGCACGGCATCACAGTCGACAACTCGGGAGGCCGTTTGGTCATCGGCTTCGACAACCCTGATGCGACCTGGACAGAGATGCCGGACGAGGATCTGCGGGCGTTCGCGCTTCATGTCCTGAAGGAGTTCGACACGCGCTATGTGCCGTCGCTTGATGAGATCGCGCGTGAGGTCGTAGCCGGGCTGAGGGAGATCGCGGCGGCCAGAGTGGGAGAAGCGGCATGAGCGCCCTCGAAGCCATAATCGCTGAACGTCCTGATCTCATCATCCTGCGCGATCCTGAAGTCTTTGACACCTTCCGAGAGGTATACCAGAAGGGCTTCGTTACCGTGCTAGGCTGGCCAGATGACATCGGTAAGCTTGCAGATGCAGAGCTGATCGAGTTGCTCGAATGGTGGTACGAGGAAGATGGCGAAGCTTTGGAGAATGACTCCTACAAGTGGTGGATCAATGCCGAGGCGAACCCGATTGCTATGAGGCTATTCGAAAACACCGCCGGAGGTGCGGCATGAGTGAAGAGTTCAAGGAGCGAATGGTTCAGGATCTGATGCGGAAGGTGTTTGGTGTCGAGACGAAGGCGGGCAGAACATCGCCCGCGTATTGCGCTTTACAGGACATCCGTAACGGGCATGTCGGGCCTGAGGTTGTCGCGAGATCGTCTCTATCAGTTCTTTCTTCTGATGACGGTGCAGACATCGGTGCCACCCTTTGGCTCAGGGATTACAGATCGGCCATCGATACGAATGGGTATGAGTATGGGACAACCACCGTTCAGCGCGGAGAGATGACCCTTGTCAAGCTGGTCAAGAAGACCTCGTGACATCGCCGGAGGCTCCTGAGGGGGTGACCCCAGTGCGGGTAATTCGCGACCCCAGGTGATCGCTCTTTCCGAAAAATTTTTTCGAGCGTCAACATCAGCACCCCCTCGGCATCTGAATTGAATCTTGCAGCCACCGATCTCCCAATAAGCCTGAGTTCATTGGGAGTTTTCAATTCATGGCACGCAGGAAGACCGCCGATCCGATCATGAAGGATGCGGAAACTGACGCTGAAAATACAGAATCCGTCAGCATCCCCCCGGATGACACAGCACCCCCAGCTTCGAAACGAGAGGCTGCCAAGCTTCGCACGGTTTCCGTGAAGCAGTGCTCGCTCCTCCTGAACCGGGATCGCAACACAATTCAGAAATGGCTGGATCAGGGTTGCCCCTTCGTCACTCATGCCGACCGAAATCTTGGTGTGGCGTGGGAGCTTGATCTCGCCGAGGTGGTCAGATGGCTCGAAGAGCGCGCGGCGAGAACCGCCGCCGAAAAGTTCGGCGACACCGAAGACGGAAAGATGTCAAAGGAGGAGGCTGATCGCCGTAAGGCGGTGGCCGGCGCCGTTGTTGCGGAACTGGAGATGGTCGAGAAGCTACGCACGGTCATCCCGATCTCTACCGTCCTTGATCTGTGGGCAAAGGACTACAGCGAGATCAAGGCTAAGGCGATGTCGCTCGGCGACAAGATCGCGGTGAGCGTCGATCCCTCGATCTCCGACCACGTACGCGCAATCGCCGAACGGCATATGCGGGAAGTCATGGCTACCCTGAAGACCGAGAAATCGCTCCTGAACTGGAGCTGACATGTTCAACGTCGACCACGGTCACATTGCCGGATCCCTTCCCATCGATTTCACGAAAAGTCTTGCCGTCCTTCGTCAGGCGGTCGGAGACCTGCGTGACAACGTGCTCCAGCCGCCTGCGTGGAAGGATCCCGAGACGTGGATGTTCGAGAACATCGAGCTGCCGAAGTCGAAGACAGAGAGATCCGGGCGCCTGGTGCTGACAGGATACCAGCGCGAATTCATACGCCTGTATTTCGATCCGGAGACCGTCGAGATCGACGCCACCAAAGCGACACGCGTGGGCATGTCGCTCGAGCTCTCTGCGCTCGCCTGCTACATCCTCGCCTATCTCGGCGAAAGCGTGACGATTGCACAGCCCACCGAGGACGATGCCAAGGAGTTCTATAAGGAGCGCATCGAGCCGCTATTCACGATGTGCCCGGCATTGGGGGCGCTTCGCAGGAAGCCCCTGCGTGGCGAAAGCCAGGATACGTGGAACCTTATCGAATTCACGAACGGCGCGGTGCTGCGGCTTGTCGGGGCGGCAAGTGACGACAATTTCCGACGCTACGGTTCCAAGCACAACTGGGGCGATGAATACTCAGCCAATGCCTGGAAGATGAAGGCGGGATCTCAGGGGAGCAAGGCGGACCTGTTCATGGAGCGCGGCGGCGAGTTCTCACGCCCCAAGCTCGTTCTGATTTCCTCCCCCACAACAAGGGGCGACTGTAACACCACCGAACGCTACGACAAGTCCGACAAGCAGGAGCCATGGAATGCCTGCCCGCACTGCCATGAGATGCAGGTGTTGGAGTGGGGCGAACGCGACACCCCGTTCGGCTTCAAGATGACGAGGGACGAGAACGGCTTTGTCACGGGTGTGCATTACGAATGCCGCCATTGCCATGAACCCATCCGGGAGCATGACCGCTTCGACAAGCCGGTCACGGTCAACGACAGGGTGTGCTTCTCTCACAAGGAGTACATCGATGCCACCACCGAGTACCGCCCCTCAGCCGTGTGGCAGATCCCCGGCCGCCGCGGCATGTACATTCCACAGTGGCTCTCACCCAACGGACAGGCTGCCTGGAAGAACCTCGCGCAGAGCTTCCTGAACAAGCACAAGGATCCTGAAGAACGGAAGACGTGGGTCAACAACGTCATGGGTGTCGCCTATGACGATATGTCGACGACGGCGCTGTCGTCGTCGGAACTCACGCGCATGTGCCGGCCGTATCCCGCCGAGGTGCCGGATGATGTCGTCGTCCTCGTCATGGGTGTCGATACCCAGACGAACAAGGAGGGCAACCACCTCGAGGAACTGGCGTCACGCGAGGCCACTGTGGTCGGCTTCAACCGCTACGGACAGGCTCGCGTCATCGGCCACTGGATCGTCGAGGGCGCACCCGGGGATCCGTCCGCTGACAACCGCCTGCGCGATCTCATCAATCGCCGCTTCAGGAAACGCGACGGCAAGGAGCTAGCCATCATTGCGACCGCCATCGACCTCGGTGGCCACTACGCGGACGAGACTAGGGCTTTCGCCGCCAGCTTTCCGAAGAGCCGGAACGTGTGGGCGATCAAGGGTCGGAACAACACCAAGGGCACTCGCTCGGCGACGATCTGGCCTCGTAAGGTTTCGAGATCCACCAAGACCGGATCCCAGTTCTACGTCATCGATTCCCAGCTCGCGCGCGATGCCATCTTCCGTCTAGTTCAGATGCGCGGTGACACTGCCATGTGGGTGCCGGACGCGCTCCTCGGCATCATGCCCGACTACCTCGACAAGCTGATGTGCGAGGAGCGCAAGAAGCTGAAGACGGGATGGTACTGGCAGCCGAAAAAAGCATGCAGGGCTGAAGAGGTCTGGATGTGTCTTGCCTACGCCTATGCCGCGCTCAAGGGACTGCAGGCCTCCTACAAGGGATGGCGCGACTTGAATCTTGCAGCGGACGGCCTCGGAATCCCGAAGGTGCCGCACGATCCGGCGACCGGAGAGCTCTACGCCGACTATGCCGGTGACGATCTCTCCGCTCATGCGGTCGAGCGCACGAAGAATCTCCTCCTGATGGCGGCCGTCGCGGTGTCGGCACCAGTGCCACCCGTTCGGAGGACGGTTGGAGCGCAGGCTGCGGAACAGAGGGCTGTTCCGGAAACAGCCGAGGAAGCGCCGCCGCCGAAGCAGGTGAAACGGAAAGCCGTGAGGACGATCAGGTCATCACGCTGGTGAGGGCAGAATGGCAGCAATGATCCGCAAATACAGATTCTGGGAGCCGCTCATGCTCCAGGAAGCGATCGTCGAACTCGAGAAAGCTATCGCTTTGGGTGCCGCGTCGGTATCGACACCCGGACCCGGCGGCGGATCCGTCACCTGGACGAACCGCGACAACTACGAGGCCATTCTCCGCGATCTCTACGCTGCCTACGATGCCAAGGAATACGGCATGAACCGGCAGGCCGCCGTCTCCCATGTCCGTATTGTACCGCGCAGGGGGCTGTGATCATGGCTACCAGGTCCAATAGATCCAAGGGCTCGACCTCCGCTCCCAAGACCGCCAACACCGAGCAGCCGGTATCCGCTCCCGCAGTTGACATGACCACACCCCGCGGCATGTCCCGGATGAAGGTCATGTCGAAAGGCCGCTCTGCGCACTTCGATCAGCAGGCCGCATTCCGTCTGTCCGGAACGGGCACCTACTTCGAGGCGGCCTCCCACGCTGCGCGTCTTCAGCCCGTTCGCGGCAGCGGCCCCAACGCGGCCAACACCGAGATCGAACGCCTCCGCAACCGGAGCCGCCGCACCTACGTCAACGACGCCTTCTATAGACAGGCATGCCGCCAGATGGCGAACAACCTGATTCATTACGGCCTCAAGCCCGCCAACATCAAAGACAGGAAGCTGCTCTCCCTCTGGAAGAAGTGGATGAAGGAAGCGGACGCACGTGGCCGCCTGAACTTCTTCGGTCTGCAGTGGCTGCTCGCACTCGTCGTCGCGCGGGATGGGGAAGGATTCGTCCGTTTCCGCACCCGCAAGCCCGGCGACATGAAGAGCGGCATCAATTTCCAGCTTCAGTGCCTCGAGGGCGATTACGTGAAGCTTGACGATTCCCGTCTGGCTCCGAACGGCAACATCATCATCTCCGGTGTCGAACGCGATCTCATCGAGCGTGTCGTGGCCTACTGGATGCTCGACCATCATCCCCATGATCTGATCCTCGCCAACGGCAACAACGTGCTGCCTAAAAGAGTGCCGGCCTCGGATGTCCTGCACGTCTACATGCCCGACCGCTTCAGCGACACCCGCGGGTATCCGCATGGTGCTGCCGCGCTGAACACTTCCGATTCCAGGAAGACCTTTGACGACGCCCATCTCGAGGGCAAGAAGTCCCAGGCGATGAATGTGGGCTTCGTGACCAAGCCGCGCGATGAAGAGGCGCCCGTGTTCACCCCGGAAGGAGTCGATGAGGACGGCACCGAATACATCGGATACGAGCCGAACACCCTCACGATCCTGCCGGAAGGACATGACGTCAAGTTCTCGGCACCGACCCCTGTGGATCCGAACTACGCGTCCTACAAGCGTGAAGTCCTGTCGGAACTCGCAGTCGCCTTCGGTCTCGCCGTCGAGCACATCACCCTGAATTTCGAGAAGGTCAACGACCGCCAGTACAGGGCCATCATGCTCGAATGCACGCGCTACTTTGAGAGCCTGCAGTATCACATGATCGTCAGCCAGTTCGCGGAGCCGGTCTGGAACCGCTTCGTGGACGAAGCCTACCTATCGGGCCTGTGGATGCCCGAGGACGGGATGACGGTCGACGACTACAAGGATCCGGACTGGATGACCCCGGCTCGCGGTCACATCCATCCCCTGCAGGAAATCGCCGCCTTTAGCCAGGCTGTTCGTGATGGCTTCACCTCCCGCAAGCGCGTGGCCTCATCGTTCGGCGAAGACATCGAGGACATCGACGACGAGAACGAGATCGACCAGGCCCGGGCGAAAAGCAAGGACCTCCGATACCCCATCTATCCGGGGCTCGACGCGGACACCGAGGCCGTTTTGCGGACTCTCGAAGAAGATCCGGATGCGGAAACCGACACGGCGCAGATAAATGCTGCAAATACAGGGAGATCGAGACGAAAAGCGGCCTGATGCCGGTCGAAAATCTCATGCAAATGTCCGTGATGACAAGAATAACACGCTGAGAAAAAAGAGCTTTCTGTTGCGCACCTTGGCGAAAAAATCTGTTGACCGAGCCTGAGACATCCGGCCTTTCTGTATGCGTACTCAACGCAACAGAAAGGCTAGTACAGTGTATCTCAGTGACTTCGTTCAGCTCGACGGCGAGCGCTACTACATCGCGGTCGACACCCGCACCTGCCAGTTCCGCCTTGAGCGCGTCAGCAACGACGCCATCGCGCAGTTCATGCGCAACGTCCTGATGCTCGGCGAAGACGACACCATTCCGGGCGGCCGTTTCCCGAAGGTTTCGTCGGAGGTGTCGGCATGAGCGCGCCTTCGAAGAAAAATGTGGATCTTGACCAGATCCTCGAAGCGATGTCCGACTTCGTGCACAGCAGCCTGGATGCCGTGCTCACGGATGTCCTCGCCTATGACGCCTTGGGCGGATCCTGCGTCGGCCACTCGGCTATCGCGATGTGGGCTGAGATCGACCAGGGAACCGGTGTCCTGAAAATGCGCTTCCTGTTCGGGGCCGATGCTGACCTCCCCGATGCGGCGGCAGACGATGGCTACTACCTCGACCTCAGTGATGCCGTTATGCGCGGCGAACTGGCGTCCTCGCTGGCTTCCCTGCGCGAAGGCTTGTCGTCTGTGGCCTTCCTGCGCGTGCTTGTCGCCGATGCAGCACCGCGTCTGATCAAAGAGCGCACTCGTTTTGAAGGAGTAGCCGCATGAGCAATGCTCTGAAGCGCGCGGCCGAAGTGACCGCTGTCATCGCCGACCTCAAGAAAGGCACTGGGATCCTTGCGGACTGGCTCGCGTCCGTGATCCGCAAGGATCCCGAGCGCGCCGACAGCTCGCTGTCCCATCCGACCCTTGCCATTCGTGTCGCGCTCGAGGACGGCAAGCCGAAAGGTCAGATGGAACTCTATGATCGCACGCGCCCGATGCCTAAGCAGCGCGATACGGATTTCCGCGTCGCGGTCGAGGAGGTTTTCGAGCGCGAGGTATCGCCGCGCGATGTCATGGACTTCTTGCGCTCGGACGCATGGGGATCTGTCGTGATCGATCGTGAGTTCGTCAAAATGCTCATCGCCGACGCCAAGTCCTGACACCTGAAGCCCCCGATCTACGGGGGCTTTCATTTTTCTTCCGCTCTCGTCTCGAATCTTGCAGACGACCAGGCAACGCTCTCTCCAGACACCGATCTGAGACGAGAGCGAATGCCGAAACCTCTGCGCACAAAGCCCGCTGCCAAGCCGTTCAACGGCTCGATGACGCGTGCTTTCAGCGGGGTTCCGACCTCCATTGACGTCGAGACCGGCAGCTTTGTCGTCGTCATGGTCACCGAAACTCCGGTGCGTCGCGCGATCTGCGACCCACGGAATCCTGATCAGGAAATCATCGTCGACGAGATCATCGTACCGGCCGGCGTTGATCTCTCCCGCGCCAACGGCATGCCGCTCGTGGACGGCCACAAGACTGATGGCGGGATCGCCGCCATCCTCGGCAAGGTCGACAATCCTCGTCTTGAGGCCAACCAGGTGGTCGGCGATGCCATGTTCGCGTCGAGCCACGAGCATCTGCTCAAGGATGTCCAGCGCGGTTTCTATCGCCAGGGATCGGTCGGGTACGACGTTATCGAGGCCGAGCTGATCGAGCGCGCCGATGATGTTCCGATCTTCCGGATCACCCGCTGCTTGGTCACAGAATACTCGATCGTGCCCGTTGGAGCCGACGAGAATTCATTCATCCGGGCGAAATCCGACACCCCCAGTTCCCCCAAAATCACCTTCCGCGCAGCCGGAAAGAAACAGGAGAAGACCATGACTCTGAAGAGAGGCAAGCGCGCGAAGCGTGAAGAGACCGCCGTCGACGTTGATGAACTCGAAGCCATGATCGCCGCCGTCGAAGATGCCATCGAAGATCTCGGTGACGACGCATCCGACGAGCTGATCGAGCGCGCTCGCAAGCTCCGCGGAAAGCGCGCCGAAGAGGACGACGAAGACGAGCCTGCAGAAGAGCGCAAGCGTTCGAAGCGTGCCGAAGACGACGAGGATGAGCCCAAGGCCGAAGACGATCGCAAGCGCAAGCGCGCCGACGAAGACGACGCGCTAACCGAAGACGAGCAGGACGAATACGAAGACATCCGCTCCATCGCGCGCTCCTACGGCCTCGGCAAGCTCGTGTCGGACATGCGCGCACTAGGCAGTCGGCCGTCCGAAGCCAAGCGCGCCCTGCGCAAGGCGATTTCCGAACGCGGAGCCGTACCGGCAGCCGCCAGCAAGGACATCGAAGTGCGGCAGCCGAAGCAGCGTGCGGCCGACACCAAACTCGACACCACCGCGATCTTCGCGGCCAGACGCGCACGCTGATCGGGCGCAACAGGAGACATAACCATGGCTATTGAATTTGTTCAGCGCCCCGTCGACGAAGGATTCCTGATCTCGGAGTCCAACGGCTACCAGAGTCGCGACACCATCACCCTGAAGTCCGGGCGCGCCTATGACGCGGGATCCGTCCTTATCGCCGAACTCCACGGTGACGACGAGGCGACCGGACTTTACGTCCTCGCGACCAAGGCTCTCGTCCTGGCCTCGCCTGAAGCCGGACTCGTTGTCCTGGCGCGCTTCAAGGATGCCACCGCCGCCAGCCAGCCGGCAGCCGCCATCGTCTACGGAGCCGAGGTCAAGGACACCGAACTCGTCGTCGGCGCTGCCACCACGGTCGCGGACGTCGCTGCCGGTCTCGCCATCAACAGGATCAAGATCGTTCAGGCTCTCTGATTGCCGGAACAAAAAGTGAACAGGAGCCACAAATGAGCTTTGCAAACATCATCCGAGGCGATGCCTTCAGCTTCACCACGCTGACCAGCGCCATCAACCTCATCGTGCCGGAGCCGGAAAGCCTCGACACGCTCTTCACGTTCAACGAGCGCGGCATCCCTACGCTGACGGCGCTCGTTGAATACAAGGACGGCAAGCTTGGTCTGGTGCCGACCTCCGAACGCGGAACCGTCGGTCAAGCGATCAGCTCGAACAAGCGTCGGGCGCGTCCGATCTATGTGCCGCACTACCAGGAATACGATGCCATCATGGCGACTGAGGTGCAGGGAGTGCGCCAGTTCGGCAGCGAGACGGAATTCGAGACCATCGAATCCAAGCGCAACGAAAAGCTGAACGACATGGCCGTGAAGCTGAACCGGACGCTGAACTATGCCAAGGCTGGCATGATCCAGGGCTACCTCTACGATGCCGACGGCAGCGTGATCTACGACTGGTTCGAGGAGCTGGGCTTCGCTCGCAACGAGCATTCCTTCGACGTCACGGCACCGAACGTCAACATCCGCGACGAAGCCGTGAAGATGAAGCGGAAGGCTGAGGTCAAGCTCGGCGGCTACACCTACAGCAAGTTCATCTGGCTGTGCCCGCCCGAAATGTTCGACCTCATCGTTTCGCATCCTTCGCTGAAGGAAGCCTACGATCGCTGGCAGGATGGCGCCTTCCTCCGCGCTGACAACCGCAAGGGCTTCATGATCGCCGACAACGTCGAAATCCGCTCTTACGACATCAACGCGACCGGAGCGCTGGACAACGTCGGCCAGCCGATCCGCATGTTCCCTGCCGACAAGTCCTTCTTCGTGCCGGACACGACCAGCCTGTTCCAGGTCAGGTTCTCGCCAGCCGACACCATGGAAGCGGCAAACACCGTCGGCCTGCCGTACTACGCGATGTCGGAGCCGAAGCCCTTCAACAAGGGCGTGGACATGACGGCCGAGTCCAACTTCGTCGTCTACAACGAGAAGCCGGACGCCATCGTAGAAGTCACCTTCGACTAACCGTCGGAGGTCACAGCGCAGCCGGCTCTCCTCCTTGGCCGGCTGCGCACCCCATTCCCTTCATTCCCCCGGAGCCGCCACGATGGCAAACACAATCGACACCGCAGTTTCGAGTCTTGGCGACGCTTTCGAGTGTGCCGTCCTCGATTCAAACGCAGTATCCGTGGGCGCTCTCAACCCAGCAGATCTTGAGGCCTGGGCGCATCGGCTCGGCAATCGCACGACTCTGGTGACGCTCTACGTCTCTGCGACCGTCGAAGTCGTCCGCGCCGCCACGGCCGATGGCTGGACGGATAATGCGTCATGGCCGTTGCTCGGCCCCGGCTACCATCCTTTCAACGTGCCGGGCGGAAACCGCTATCTGCTCTTCAAGCTGCCTTCAGGAGCTGCCGCGCCCGCTGTCGTGAAAATCCTGGAGAACTGACCATGATGGGACCATCTCTCTCAGGATCCGGCGGCGGAACGACAGTCAACGCGATCATAGACCGGGTTCTGTATCACCACGTCACCGGCTCGGATAATCATCTTATTACGACATCAGGTACCTTCGCCAACGGCCGCAACTCGATCCTCGACATCGCACGCTCTATGCGACCCGAGGCCGAGCGCGCAGCCATGTCTGTCGATAACGTCTTCGTCGAGGTCCGCACGGTCGGAGGCGGAGCTGGCGGTGCATATGGCGGTTTCCAGCCGTTCGGCGGCTATCCGGGAATCGTTGTCACTAAAGGCTTCTGGCTCCACGAGCTTCCGGATACGGCGATTACCTATGTCATTGGTGCGGGGGCTGCGTCCGGCGGCGCATGGGGTGGCCAGACGACGTTCGGAAGCGGTCGGCATTACGTACGGTCGGCAGCTACGCCGCGCGGCGGCAACTCACCCCTCGAACATTACAAGCTTGGCACCATCGCGGCGTCGTGGGATGCAGATGGCTCGTTGCCGCCCATGCTTTTCCTGCCGCTGAACTCTGTGACAGGCTTCGACACATTTGACTTCGCGTGGCATTCGAACCGAGGCCCCGGTGGCGGCGGCAGTGCTGCAAGGGATTCTGCAACATCAGGCGGAGCCATTGGTCGCTTTTCGCGATACGGCGGTCAGGGCTCACGGCAGTCGCCGTCCGGCGCTACGAACGGCGGCGCTCCTGTCGTGACGGACGCGAGCCGTCACGGATCAAATCACAACCCCCTCTACTTCGATTCATTAGGCGGCGGAGGAGCTGCGATGGCGAACGCCTCTTACCCTGTAGGATCCGGCGGATATCCCGGCGGCGGCGGAGGAAGCGGACACAACGACGGTAGCGGCACCGTCGGAGGCACCGGAGGCGATGGGTGCATCAAGCTTCGATTCCGCCGAAGGGAGATCAAGTAATGACCGAACCCCGTTACCTCGTCCTCGACGACAACGGCATGGTGACGAACGCCGTCATCGGCTTCGTCGATCTCCCTGCTGTTGGCTTCATCGAGCAGACATCGGAGCTGACGCACGTCGGCCTCTATTGGGTCTACGACGCGATTGCTGACGATTTCATAAACCCCTACGGGTCGATGCCTCCGACCGCAGTCGAAGAGGAGTCGATCTGATGACCGCCCGCGTCTTCGCCCCCCTCCCGCGGATCCTCACTCGCACCTTCCGCGAGACCGCCGCTGCTGTTTGGCACCGGCATCGGGATGATGGGAGCACGGCATCGGATCCGCTGGTCGTCATCTTCAACGCCAGCTCCGATGTTGCCGATGCGGACGGCATCTCCATGCGTTTCGGGGTGCCGATTGCCTCGTGTGCGATGGCGGATGCGCTCAAGCTGGAGCCGACACGAGCCGGAAATCCGAACGAGATCTTCCGTATCGATGGCGCGGACGAGCTGGTGATCGATGGCGCGGCGTACGATGTCGAATCTTGCAGAGCGGACGGCTACGGTATGCTGACCATCGTCCTTAGAGGATAGCCGAAACGCATGCCGCACGTCCGCACTCAGCTCAGGAACGCCGTGAAAACGAGGCTCTCGACCGTGCCTTCGATCAAGGGCGCGCACAACATGAGCCGCCACGGGCGCGACTTCCAGACCAGCAGCTTCCCGGTGGCCCTCGTTGCGGTAACGGAGGCTTCGTCGCCGAATCCGGGACATCCGGCTGTCGGCGAGCGCCCCGTCACCCGCCGTTATCGGGTCGATATCCAGATCGGTGTCCACGAAGACGAGGCAGATGCCGAGGACATCATCGATTCCGTCTGCTGTGACGTCGAGAAGGCTTTCGTAAAGCCGGACTTCGGCTTCGGCGGGGTCAACAAGTGGATCTACACCGGAACGACGGCGATCGATGGTCAGCCGACTTCCAGCGGAATGCTCCTCGTCGAGACCATGACCTACACCTGCGAGATCCAGACGCTGGATAGCGCGCCCGACATCAACCTATACGCCTAGCTCTTTGGGAGAACAAAATGGCAACATATCCAGTAAGACAGCTCACCAAGATGCAGAGGCTCATGGGTTGCATCAACCTCTTCCGGAGGCACGGCGACAAGTCGTGGCTCAAGTGGGGGCCGTCGGCGAGCGTCGACTTCGAGCCGAACATCACCACGCAGCCGGTCTACACCAACGAATTCGGCGACCGTCGCCTTCTGCGCAACATCACAACGCTGAAGGAAGGCACCGTCAACATCAATGAGCTGTCGGCCTTCACGGATCTGACGTATGCAGCCACCTTCGTCGCCGAGCAGAAGTATCTCGAGCAGGAGGCCGTCGCGAACGGCACCCTAATCATCGAGGACGCGGTCGTGCCGGGCATCTACCAGATTCCTGGAGTTAACGGTGCGGTGACGGGCATCTCCGACGGTGCCGACGTCGATTTCATCGAGAACACGCACTTCACGTTCCACTCCGCTACCAACCTCATCGAAGTCCTGTCGAAGCCTGTCGGTGCCGATGCGGATCTCGCCATCGCGTACACGCTGCCTGAGATCACCGCAGCCGATGGCATCCTGAACCTTGAAGTCATGTCGGCTTCCGGCACGCGCGGCGAATTCATGTGCATCGGCATGATCGCCGACAGCGACAACGGGGTTCCGATGACGCTGTATCTCCCCGACGTCGAATTCCGCCCGTCCGGAGCGATCTCTGCCGGAGACACCGAGAACGTGAACACCGTGGGTCTGACCGGATCCGTCTACACGACCGCGGACAAGGGCTACGGCACGCTCACCGGCCAGCGGAAGATCGTCAACGCCTGATCCATTCAGGGAGCCGGATCACTCCGGCTCCTCTCGCCATGCATGCATGCAAGGAGGAACGCATGTCCACTATCCCAGAACATCTCGACATTCTCTCGCCGGAAGATCTTCTGGCCGCGATCCAGCATCAGAAGGTCACCATCACGGTGCAGGGCAAGTCATTCCAAGTTCGTGCGCCTACGATCACTGAGATCTGTGAGATCTTCGGAAAATACCAGGATCTCCTTGAGCTTCTCGATCCCGCCCGTCGTGACGACACCGAGGCCGACAAGCAGGATGCTCTCATCTATCTCTTCCGTAGAGCGCCGCGTGCTGTCGCCGCCTTTTCCGCGTGCGCGCTGGATCGGCCTGGCAACGCCCAGTACGAGGAAGCGCTCCTGGGCAAGCCGGATGATTTCCGACTGGCTCTCTGGTTTGCGGCGGTTGAAACACTCCTGCGCGAGCACGGGACGCTCCAGAGTTTTTTTATGATGATCGCGGGCCAGCTCCAGGCGCTCGGGTTGACCCGCGTGTCAGCGCTGCTGCTGCCGATCTTGGAATCGATGTTGTCGACCCCAACGCCGGGTCAGCCGACAGCGGCAAGTCCAAAGTCTCGAAAGACCGCTGGACGCAAGGCGGCCTGAACCTCGACGGCGCGCTCGTTCAGATCGTCAAGCTAGCCGTCGAATTCGAATGCCGGACCGGCCGCTCTGCAGGAGACCTGACGCTCGGACAGCTTGCAGCGCGGACGGCGACGCTCCGGGAGATGGACAAGCTCAGGACGTTCGAGATGGCAAAGGCCGTCGCGGTGGCAATGAGCGGAGACGCCAAGGCATGGGATGCGCTGACGAAGTGAGATAGAGAATGGCGACGACACCTGAAATCAAAACCAGATTCACGATCGACGGCATGCGGCAGGCCGCGACGGGTCTGCGCGGTTTCGCGAGGACGGTGTCGCAAGTCCTGTCCTCTGCGGGTCGTGGTGGCGATCCTCTCAAGTCCACGAAGAAGGGTCTGTCGGGCGCGACGAAGGGCACCAAGGATCTATCCAAGGGACTGAAAAATGCCAAGAAGGACACGGACTCGCTCACGAAGTCCGTACTGAAACTCGGCGCGAAGGGTACGTGGGGCGGGGTCAAGATCGGCGCAGGTGGGGCCACTCTTGCAGTTGGCGGTCTCGCCACGAAGATGTCGTCCCTTTCAGCGGCGGCGATCAAGGCTGCCAAGGATTCGGCAACGAGCCTGAAGGCGATCTCGATCGATGCCCAGCGCATCGGCGGCAGCACGTCCGACGTCGCAGTCCTTGGCTACGCTGCCGACATCACAGGAACGGATCGCGACGAACTCGTTACACAGATCGCGACGATCTCGAACGAGTTTTTGACGCTCCGAGAAAACATTTCGAAGACGGCGAAGCAGTATTCAGACTTCTATCGCCTCACGGCAAGAGAGGCCGCGATCTATGCTCGGCTCGGCCAGAGGGAAGAACTGAATGGCCTGATTACCGGATTCTCGGCAGCCGACACGGAAGCGCGGAAAGCATCGATCGCCGACATCGAGAACCGTCTCTCCATCATCGATGGCGCGCTCAACTCTGCCGAGGCTTCGAAGAACGCCAATTACGGCGGGCCCGATCTTACTGAGGTATTCAATAATCCGGACACCATCGCGTCGTCTCGTCCGAACTATGGAAAGCGGCAGATGGTCGACCGTCAGGCAGCTCGGTTTGCGCTTGAAAAAGAGCGCATGGAGCTGCAGCAGGCGTATGACGAGTTCTGGAGCGGTCAGTCCACGCAGGCGCAAGCCCTTCACGAACTCGAGCAGTACGGGATCGACATCGAACGCGCGAGCCGCGGTGGGGTCGAGGGGTTGCTCGAGATTTCTGACGCGTTCCAGCACATTCAGGATCCTAGCCAGCGCGCTCGTGTCGCGATGAGGCTTTTTGGCGAGGATGCGGGCGTCAAATTGATCCCGCTTCTCAACGGTGGCAGGAAGGCGATCGACGAATACCGTCGGACGCTCGAGAACTCCGGTGCCATCGCAACTAAAGAAGATATCGCGGTCGCCGAGGAGTACACCCGCGCGATCCAGAATCTGAAGACCGCAACATCCGGTGTGCAGTTGACGATTGGTCGTGCACTCACTCCGGATCTCATCAAAGGAAGTCAGGAGCTGACCGCGTGGCTGATTTCGTCACGTCAAGAGATCGCAAAGGCTGCCGTCGAGGCTTTCAATGACACCCGGGTGTTCGCTGAGGACGCGGCCAGCCTGTTCTCCGGTAACACCGACGACATCAAAACGCCCTGGCTCGATTCCGTCGTACAGAAGACGCTCGCCCTGCGCGCGGTGTGGGCGGACGTCCGCAAACAGGTCGGTTTGCTGTGGGAAGGCAAGAATTCGGACTACGCATGGATCAACGCGATCCGGGACGGCCTCATCTCGATCAAGGATTTCGCGGTAGATGCCTGGAAGGTCGTCTCCGGAGGAGATGCCGTCGACTTCACCTGGCTGAACACCGCCAGAGACTACGTCGTATCCTTCGCGACACGTTTCCAGGATGCGTTCGGGATGCTGAAGGATCTCGTCGCGAGCCTCGGCGAATTCTTCAAGCCTGTCCTCGACTACCTCGGCAAGGACATCATGACCGTGGGTCTCTTCCTCGGTATGACGCGCATGATCGGGCTGTTCTCGGCGCTGACCGCAGGGGCCGGATTGCTCTTCAAAGCTCTCGGCGGCGTCTTCTCCTTGGCCGGAGCGGCAGTCGGGGCTGTTGGGGGACTCGCTGGTGGGGCTGTTGGGGCCGCCGGGGCGACCGCGGCGGGTCTCCGCGTTGCGCTTGCTGGTGTCGGTACCGCCCTCGGCGGACTCACTTCAGCGGCGCTCCTGCTCGGCACCACGCTCGCCGGAGCATTCCTGCTCGGTCAGCAGGCCGCGAAGCTGTTCATGGCCGACACGATGGCGGCTTACGACAAGGTCATCGAAGGACAGGCGGCGGTCATCCGGGCGAACGACGAGAAATACATGCGGGAATATCTGGGCCGCCGCGATGAAACGAGCCGAGACCGCAGAACTGCCTACTGGAAGAGTCAGGGCATCCTGCAGGGCGGCTGGCAAGGCAAGTCGGCAGCCGAGCGCAATCTCGAAAACGCACAGAACTCGGACATCCGGATCTGGGGTGCAGCTCGCTACTCCGGGCCGGATGCGGCTGCGCGGTACCGTGAGGAGCAGGAATTCCAGAGAGCCGAGCAGGAACGCCAGAACGCGCAGCCCTACTCGAAGAGAGTCGCCGTCGACCTGAATGTTGCAGGCCGTACGACTACGCTCGAGGGCGACGAGGTCGGCGTGATGCAGCTCACGCGTAGCCTCGAACAGGCAACGCGAGGGTACTGATGGCTGACTACCAAGGACACACGAAACTTCTCTGCCCGGCTCTAGGCATTGGCTGGCAGACCGCGCTCAATCTCAGCGTGGAGCTGTCTCCAATCGCCGAATCCGCCGCCATTGAACGAGACTGGAACGGCCGTGCGGTCAATTTGGCCGATCCAATGTTCCGCCTGTTCGCCATTCGAATCTCTAGCAGTGCCGACGACATGCGGCCACCCGCGCTCGCCAACCTGTGGCCCGGAGAGACATTCACCATCGTTCCTCCGGGCGAGATCTGCGTCGTCATCCCTGCAGGAAGCAGCACGGCTATCTTCCCGCGTAAAATTCATTCGGCAAGGGCGTTGACGCTGGGCTTCGATGACGTCGCACATGTGTTCGCTGGCAAAACTGTCACCCTGTCGTCACCCGCGACAGAAACGGTGCGCGTCTATGCCCGTCTTGAGCACGAGGTCATGGTCACTGAACCGTGGCGGCAGTCCTTCCAGGAAGCGGAGGCTGCCTATTCATGGCAGCTCGCGACTGAAGAAGTGGGAGGTCTGTTCGTATGAAGCGGCTCCAGTTCATCGAATCCTATGATGCTCCGTTCGCTCCGGTATCTGCCGACGGCGATGCCTTCGTCGTGCTTTCCGCTGTGGTCACCGAGCAGCGCGTCGGCCGGAAGGTCGAGCCATCCTTCCGCGTTGTCATCGCCAACCCAGGAGCCGCGGGGTGGATGCCGGCAGCCCTCCGTTATGCCGATCTCTGGGAACAGCGGGAAGAAGATCCGGATCCGGTTCTGATCGCGCGCGGACGTCTCGTGCCGCTGCCCACAGACATGGCCGAAGCCACCATCGAGCTTGCGTTCCGGTGCCTGCCTCCCGACAGCGACGACATCCTGACATCCGCCGCCGACGCACTGCGTATCGGCGAGGATTTCGACTACGATCCGGATGCGGATCCCGCTGACCGGCTCGATGCCGAATGTTACGACCCGCTATTCTTCAGTTCAGATGCCTCCGACGATCCCGAGAACGTCCTTGCAGCTCGTCCGGAGATCTGGAGATGGGATCGCGCGTCCCTTCAGCTCGGCCGCACGCACCTCGTCGACAGCGACGTCGTTCATGACATCGGCTATCAGTCGGTCGGCGCGGCTCCGTCGCTGTCCGTCACGAATCCCCCGAAGCCGATCAGCAAGCTGCGGATCATCGCGTCCTGGACACAGGCCGCCAAAGGCAGGCAGACGGTGTCGGAGCCGGATTCCGTCTCGACCTATACATACGATGACTTCATAGGTTCGTTCCCGCAGCCTGGTGCCGCGATCGGAGCCAACACTGGGTGGACGCTGGCCGAAGCTGAAATCGAGGATGTCCAGAACGACCTGTCTTCATGGATGACGATCAGTGGTGTCAAATTCGGGAACGCGTCGGGCGGTCAGGTCGAACTCAGGTCGAAGACCGTTCATTTCCGCCTCACGGCCGCGTATGACTATTCGCAACAACGGCAGGAAATCCTAGATATCGTGATGCCCTCCGGGCTCCAGGATCTGCCGGACGAAGACGACCAGAGCGAGCTGATCGAGTCTCCGATCCAGCTTGGGCCTCTCAACATAGACTCCTCAACGCGCGAGTGGATCTACGAAGACCCGGAGACGCTTGAGGTCATCCAGTACGTCGTCGGCGACGAGGTTCTGGCTGCCGGCAAGGCGTGGACGTGCGCCATCGACCACGAAGCCACTGAAGATTTCAGGGTAAGGGAATACGACGGCGGACCGGTCCTATGGCTTCAGCGAGAGAAGCGTGCTCCCATGCGCGACAGCCGGAACTCCCGGTTTCTCGATCTGCCACGCGGCATCCGGGCCGTTCGCCACGCCGTCCTGCGCCTTGATCGTGCTGTCATGGAACGTCGCCAGTGCGCTGAGACGACGTTCGAGGTTCCATGGATGCTCGGCAGAGGGATCACGACGGCGCACTCCTGCCGGATCGCGCATCCGAAGCTGCCGGGAGTCGAGGTCACCGGAAAGGTCACGGCGGTCGAACTCAACATCGAACGCGGCGGCAGGCGGTCGGCCAAGATCACCATCGTGAGCATACCAGGATCTGGTTCAATCGCTCCGATTCCTGGACCCGACCAACACCAGACTGGCGACATCGTCTACAGCACGAGCTATCGGCAGCCGCGCGTCCCGGTCAACGCCTTCGCTCTCGCATCGGTGCCGCCGCGTCACTATTTCTTCGAGAACACGGCTGCCGATCAGAGGCTGGCCGCCATGGGCTCGGACGACCCCGTCGGCACGATCGGATCGATGCCGACGAGGCTGAAAATCGCGATGCCTGCTCTCCGGGAGGAAGACCTCCTGACGAGGCGGATGTCGGTGACGTGCCTGCCGCCCGCGCTGCCGCGCCAGATCAACCTGAGGCCTGACTTAGGAGGAGAGTGAGATGTCGCAGAAGCTGATTATGGGGCTGTCGGGATTCGTGCAGAGGCGGATCCGCTCGGAAGTGGACGGGCGGCCGCGCACGGTGACGGTCGACGTGATGGCAAGGTGGGATGTCGATAACGAGACGGGGTTGATAATCGGAAGCGAGCAGCCTGTGGATGCGTCGTCGTGTCAGATCAACACGAAAATCGTGTTTGTGGCGCCTACCTCAGGCGATCCTGCAGATACCGATGCCACATCGCCTTGAGCCTCGTTTTGCCTAAGTCGACGAGCAGCATGTGATCCTCGATCGAATGCTCGACTTGGTAATCGACGTGGCCGAGTTCGTACAGCCGAAACATCAGGAAATGGCGCGGCATGCGGTCGGCGAGCTGACGCAGATCATCGTCCTGGACGGTGCCGCGATTAATCATCAGGCTCAGTTCCGGCGACACGCGGAGGATCGTCTGCCGATGCTTCTCGATGTAGTTGTCCTCTTTGTGCCATTCGTGCGTCGTTGCCCGGTATAGCGAGCCGCTGGGCGTCACCACGACAATCTCCAGGATACCGGGATAAATCCCGAGAAGCAGGATCTCGTCGACGCTGAGGCCGCTGTGGTTCGGTCGGTTTCGGATCGTCCGGATCTTCTCGCCGAGATCAAGCCTACCGACGATCTCCGGCGGGATGCCGCCGCCAAGGATGTTGTGTTCGGCACGTGCGAGCACCGTCAGGCCGTCGGCAGAGAGGTAGTAGTGGATCTGCTGGTCTTCGAGCGCACGGATCTCTCCGATGATGGCTTCCTCGATTGGCGTAAAGGCAGAAAATGTCATGTCCGACCTCGAATCTTGCAGGGCACCAGGATGCACTCATGTAGTTGACACCCAGTTGCACCGGAACCCCTTTCATGGCCGATAACAATATGCCGTCAGGCGAGATCCTTGAGTTGATCAAGGGGCAAGCACGCCTCGAGACCAAGCTCGATCAGTTTTTCTCGACGCAGGCGGCGATGAAAATCGAACTCGACAGCCTCAAGGCCGACATCGGCTCGGTAAAGTCCGACGTCGCGGAGATAAAAGCACAGCGGCGCGCCACAGCGGCCTATGTCGCCGCTCTTTCGACCGCTGCCGGCGTTTTCTGGATCTTCGTCGGCGAGAAAGTCAAAAAAATCTTCGGCGCATGAAGTGAGGCGGTGTCTGGTGCCGTCAACAAAGTGTCGATTCCTGATTGAAAAACAGTGCGTTGACAACTTGCGTCAGGTTCCGCCGACGCAAACCATCCTTGCAGACCGCCCAACAAAGAGGCGGCGATTGAAGGATGTAAAATGATCAGAAATTGCAGAATGGCCACCAACGGCCGCCCCCTCGAGGAAGATATCGATGCCGTCCTTGCTCTCAGCGCGCAGGGTAAACGGAACAGCGAGATCGCCGCCGCCCTCGGAGTTTCCAGACAGCGCGTTGAACGGGTCTGGATCCTCATCCGAGAAATCGAAGCCACAACACCCCCACCTCCCGCCGTCGAGCCAGTCGCTCCGACACCAGAACCCTCCGAAAAAGAAAAGAAGAAGCCGATCCGGATCTCGAAAGTGAACGAGGTGGACATGGATCTCCCCAAGGGGATCGTTCACCGCTTCATCCTGTCGTCCGCCCAGGACGATACTCCGGTCTTCGAGCCCTTCTGGCGCAACCTGCTCGCATACTCCGAGTATCTCGGAACCGACATCGGGCTCGGCGGCTACACCTATCAGCTCGGCCTCTACGAGGATCACGCGGTCGCCACCGCCGTCTACGCTCCCGAACTCCACCAGTACCTCAGCTTCGACCGCACCCACATCACGGACAGTCTCTTGTGGATCGGCGATGCCAATGTTCTCCCCACGACCGCGAACCCACTAAACGGATGGACGACGGCCAACAAGGGGCAGCACGTCATCGTGCCGCATGCCAGGGTCGCTCTCGAATCCATCCCGCGCATGCAGGGACAGCCTCCACGGATGGCGGTCTCCACCGGAACTGTCACCCAGCCCTCATACACACCGCGCGCCAGTGGCCGTAAGGCGCTTTTCCATCACACGTATGGCGCTCTCCTGGTCCAGATCGACACCGATGGCGAGATTTTTTTCAGGCACCTGCTCGCAGACAGCGACGGCAACTTTCAGGATTTGGACGTCAAGGTGACCGATGGCGTGGTCACGACAGGGCATCGGGTTGCAGCCGTAACCTGGGGCGATATCCATTTCGAGCAGCTCAATTCGACCGTCGCCCTGAGGTCATGGGGCTTCGATATGCAGTCCCGCGCGATCATCGCCAACGACAACATCCTCGATCGCCTGCGCCCCGAATATCAGTTCCTCCACGACACCCTCGATTTCCGTCGCCGGAATCATCACGGGATCAAGGATCCGCATCAGCGTGCTGCTGTCCGCGCCGTCGGATCCGAATGTGTTGAAGACGAAGTCAGGGATGCGGCAGCCTTCGCGAACGCCGTTCGTCGCGACTGGTGCCAGACCGTGATGGTCGAATCCAACCATGACGCCGCTCTCGCGAAATGGCTTAAGGATCCGGAGGGCGCACTGGACGCGCACAATGCCTGGTACTGGCACGATCTCAATGCGGACTGGCACCGCGCGATCCGCGACAACGTCGTCGACTTCAACATTGTCAGGCAGGGCATGCGCCGGGCGGGGCTTGCAGATGACATCCAGTTCGTCAGCTCCGGAGGCAGCTATGTCGTCGGCGACGTCGAATGCGGCCTTCACGGCGATCTCGGTGTCGGCGGTACGAGGGGATCCCCAAACCAGTACAGGCGCTTCGGGCCGAAGACGAGCAGCGGGCACACGCACACGCCGAAAATTGTCGAGGGGGTCTATGTGGCAGGGGTCAGCGCGAACTTGGATCAGGGCTACAATCGCGGGCCAACGACATGGGCGCATGCTCACATCGTTCAGTACGGAAACGGCAAGCGGGCGATGCTCATCCTGAGCGAGGATGGCAGGTATGAGCCTGCAGCAGAGGCTGTCGAGTTCAGGGCTGCTGCCTGACGATCCCGACATCGAACAAGGCGGCCACAGTGCCGCCTTTTCCTTTCCCGGTCCGCTGCCGGCGCTTCCTGTTCTCTTGATGTAATGTTAGAACATAACAAGAACATCCGGAGACGCTTATGGGGGCCACATACATTCCAACAGCATGGAAGTCGGCGACTGCACAGCAGATCGAAGACGCGCTGTCGTCGGCCGTCATCCGGCACATCGATCTTCGCGGCCTGACGGCCTCAGACATCTCCCGCCGATATCCGAGCATCCGTCTCGAACACCTCCAGAAACTCCGCCGCGGCGAAGCTCTCGGCTTCCGCATGCTCTCTTCCCTAGCTGAGGCGGTCGGCCTCCGAGTCAAAATCGAGGTCACCCCATGAAGAACACATACGCACGCGCCATGAAAGGCATCCACATCTCGGAAGGCGGCTACGTCAACCACCCGAAGGATCCGGGTGGAGCAACCAATTTCGGCATCACGCAGCGCGTCTACGATTCCTATCGCAAGGATCGCGGCCTGACAGCCCGGTCGGTAAAGCAGATCACGAGCGACGAAGTGGCCGCGATCTACAAGACCCAGTACGCCGACAAGATCCGCTACGACGAGCTGCCGGCCGGAATCGACTACGCGACCCTCGACGGGGCCGTGAACAGTGGTGTCTCACGCGGGGCGAAGTGGCTTCAGAGCGCACTGGGTGTCAGTTCCGACGGCAAGATCGGCAGCCAGACCATTGCGGCTGCCACGAAAGCCGACGCCATCCACACAGTGAAGTCCATGTGTGCGAAACGGATGTCCTTCCTTCGCGGCCTCTCGATCTTCAGCACCTTCGGAAAGGGATGGACTTCCCGGGTGGCGCGTGTCGAAGCCGAATCCGTGTCCATGGCGATGGAGGCTCGCGGCATCTCGAAGGCGTCTCTTCCCATCGCATTGTCCTCGGAATCGCGTCGAGCATCCGAGGACAGCGCTGTTACGAAGGGAGGCGCAACCGCCTCAGCAACCGGAGCCGCAGGTGGCGCAACCGGCACCACGGCAGCATCCGGCGGCGACTGGTCGAATCTTGCAGGGGTCGAGAGCATCCTTCTGATCGGAGCCACCGTCGGACTGATCGTGCTGGCTGTCTATCTGATCAACCGCAGCCGCGTTCAGAGAGAGCGCGCCGCTGCCTACGCCGCGGTCGCGGCAGGAGCCACAGCATGAACCCTGCAGTTCTCGGATTCGTCCGCCACGGCATTACCCTGGCATTCGGCATGTTTCTGGCGAAGACGAGCCTGTCGCCGTCCGATGTCGAGACCCTCGCGTCGGCCGCCATCATCCTGATCAACTGGGCCTGGTACGCGTACGACAAGCGCGCGGATCTTCCCCGGAGGAAGCGGAAGGCGGATCCATGCTGACCTGGCTGACCTCGTCGATCGGGAAGATCGTGGCCAAGTGGACGGCCTTCATCGGCATCGCGGTCGCCGTCTACTGGAAGATCTACGCCGACGGACAGGCTGCCGAGCGCGCCAAGCAAGTGGCCGAGAAGATGGATGCCGTGAAAGAGCGGGAAAGGATTCAGGATGCAGTTGCGAAGATGCCTGCTGATGCTGTGCGTGGCGAGCTGTCTCGCTGGGTGCGCCGCGACGGCTGACTGGTGCGCGTCGAACAGGCCGATCCGCCCGACGGCTGCCGATATCGAGACGATGTCGGAAGGAACCGCTCGACAGCTCCTTGAGCATAATCGGACGGGTGCAAGAGCGTGTGGCTGGAAGCCATGAAAAAAAGCCGGAAACTGATCCCGGCTTTTTCACTCGTTCGTCCGCGCTAGTCTCCGCGCCAGTTGTTTCTTCCGAAGGGGTCGTTCCAGTCCTCCCATCGAGCGTAGTCCGATTGTGGACGTCCGACCGCGTTGAGACTACTCGATGCGCGAATAAGCCATGTCGGCTTCTCGACTGCCCGCTCCTCGACCTCCGGATATGCACCCGGATTTTCAAGGATCCGCTGCTGCTCCTGTTCACGCGCAATCCGCTCTGCGATCTTCTCGCCAAAATGGTTCTTCCTCGGCTTCTCGATCACGCAAACAACTCCTTCTGTCCTGCATTCTCGCGCTGCTCGATCTCCTGAATCGACCCCTCCCGGTGGTAGTCCGGTGTCGGCCTCGGGATGGAGCCGATCCATCTCGTAGTTCTCAGCCGGTCCCGCTCATGATCCCACCGATGCCAGACCCAGCGCGGCGCCGAGGTCGATTTCGGCTGCTCCTTCATGACATCGTCGTACGCGGCTCGTTTGACCGCCGCTTTCGTGATGCGCTTGCTCATGCTGCCATCCTTTCCTGCTCGGCGACGAGTTCCTCGAGGGCCACGACAGCCGCCGGGCTAGGGCTGCCTGTGATGTGGATCAACTCTATATCCTCAATGCCCATCTCAGAAATCCTCCAGTTCGGCCATCGCACGGGCCGTTGCCGATTCCCATGGCTGAATATCCTCGCCGCGCTCGATGTCACCGACGGCAGCTTCGAGGCGCTCGACCTGCGATGTCGTCACCTGGATCTGCCACGGCCGATATTCTGTGCTGAACAACCACAAGCTATAGCGATCACAGTCCGCGATCTCGCAGAGCAGTGAGTTTGCATCTTCCTGATCGTCGAATGCCGTTCCGATCTGCCACGCGCCCCGCCTCCAACGACTGCGGAGAGCCGCCATCGCATCGAGAGGCGGCACCTCAGTCACACGCGGATCCGCACACCAAGTCACGCGTACGCTGCCGCCCATCTTGTCGGCGACCTCCCGCATGCGCAGAGGATGTGGATGCCTGTCGCGCACCAATCCGATGTCATCGTGGGCGGTGTAGATCGGCGTCAGATGAGCAGCATCGCCGCCGATTTCACAGCGATACGGCCACGCTGCTTCGCGCCAGTAAGCGTCGACGGCCAGATCCCGGATCCGGTCGAGGGTGGCTGCTGGTATCCGGCGATGTGCGGCTGTCGAGACACCGCGCGAGTACGCGACGAGGGTCGTCGGGGATAGGCTGAGAGCGGCGGCTGTCGCATCGCGGTCGATGCCGTGGTGCGCGAGCAGTGCCTCCGCATCGCGGAAAGCGGTGACGATCTCACTGTCGGTGAGGTGGTAGAGCGCAGTGTATGGCTGCTCCTCGACGTCGATTTGAAGTTCCATTTGATTTCTCCCGGAATTGTTCGTGTCCCCTGCGGCGAACGTGGTCATCTGTGTGAGTTGGCTGCCGCGACCTCCGAGCGGAGGTTTCGGGGGCTGCCAGGCCCCCATCATCAGGCGGCTCTACCCATACTGGTCCCCATCCTTGCCTCCCGTTTGGCGTACATGATCAAAGCCGCTTCGAAGGCCGCATCGCTCATCGGCATTGTCTGCTCCACCATGCCGTCAACGACCTTCTCGAAATGGGTCTTGCGATACACCAGGCGTGCGTCACGCCCCTTCTCGATCCTGACCATGCAGACTGCGCCATCTTCGATGGATCCATTCTCTATGATTTCCTTCAGAATCTGGGGGTTGTAGTGGTAGCCTTTTGCCGACTGGAGTTCTGCTTCAGCTTTTTTGACGAGGTCAGTGGCGTTCATCTCGATGCTCCTTGTATCGGCGGCCCGATGCCGTGTGCCGATGACTAATGCTGTATCGTCGGCGCGATGCAGGCAATAGCCGAAATCAAAATAATTCATTGTCAACAATTACTTAGGTTAACGACGCCTGATTTCACGGCCAGAAGTACACACATTTGTCCGTGAGTTTTTCGCCGGCGAGTTCGGCCGTTTGTTGTTTTCGGCCGCCGGCGGGATCCTGGTCTCATCAGACAAGGAGGTGTCTCATGGAAACGAAGAAGAAATCCTGGATCACGTTGCTGAATCCGTTCAACTGGCTGTTCGCTCTCTTCGAGCCGATCCTGCGGTTTCTCGGCCTGATGCCGCCGCCGCGCACGGACGGTTTCGAGAACCTGCAGAAAGCCGACGTCGACGAGGCAGCAGAGGATGCCAAGCGAACTGAGGAGGCCATCGATGCGATCATGAAGGAGATGTCGCCCGCCGAGGTCGTGAAAGCCTACGCGACTGCTTCTCCCGAGGATCGCGCCACGATGGATCTGTCGGCTCTCGATGCGGGAGGTCAGGACTGGCTCCAGAGCCTCAGCGCGGACGACCTGACGCTCTTGTCGATGTCTACGACGGGCGGATGCGCACGGAGCCTGGAAGCTAGAGCCGTGAAGCCGATCTACCCGCGGCCGGCAGCCGAAACAGAAAAGGCCGAGATCCTGAAGATCCCGACCTTGGAAGACGTCGAAGAAGAGAAGCGGGCGTTCGTCGCCGCGCGGTATCGTGAGCTATTCCATGCTCCGGGCATTGCCAACACGAATCCGCGATACGTGCCCAGCGGCACCGTCCACTGAAACTGACACCCAGTCGCTCTTGATCTTGAAGCCGCCCGATGTAACCGCCGGGCGGTTTTCGATTTCGAAGAGCCGGATAGCGTCCCACAGCTCCGGGATTTCGTTCAGGATGCCGCCCCAACGGATCGCCATCGCTTCGTCGGAGAGATCGGTACGGAAGTCCATCAGGCGGCTCCACGGTCACGGTTGCGCTCGATGTGCGCCTGACGCTGTGCGAGAGCGACCCGGAGACGACGGACCTCGGCTTCCAAGCTCGCGACATGGCGGACGGCGCGCATGGCAACGCGACCCAGCTCGTCAGCGCGGCCGCGCGCCTCAGCCAGCTCGCATGCATAGCGATAGGCCGCCCGGCGCTCTTTGCGCTCTTCGGCGGCCTGCTTGCCAGCGGCGTGCGCGTCGGCGAGCGTGGTAACGATGGCTGTGGTAAGGAGGCCGAGTTCCAGGCCTGCGCGGCCAGCCGGATTGCGAGAGTCGAAAATCGTCATGCCCATACTCGATACCTCCTGGTGAACTCGAAATGTATCGATATACGGACCCGAATCGCTTGTGAGCCCGCAATCTCTTAGAATCCTTAACGGAGTGCGATCGCGCTCATGGACTTCTGCCTGAGCTATCGCGGCAGCTTGCGCAGAGATGCATCGTTGCCAGATCGACTTCCGCAGACGGTGCATCTCAGACATTCGGCAACCCGCGACAGCACCGCCCGGATACCGAGGACGCGGCGGATATCGCGGCGCTCTACCTGGCCGAGACGGCGGCAGCGCGGACAGTACCCGAGGATGACGTACCATTCCGGCAAGCGATCGAGGGTGTCGTATGCGGACATCGGTTCGCTCCGGCGACTGCCTTCTCCGACCGTATAGCCGACCTCTTCAGCCCGCAGCAGATCGATGCCGCGGCGGTGTTTCACAGTGGCCTCTCGTATTTCGGCTTCCACCCTCGCGCCATGCCAGCCGACATCACGCAGGACGCAATATAGAGCTGATCTCGTAGGAAATCGGCGTCGGCGAGCAGGGAACGGATCGCAACAAGCGGATCACCGCCTGCGGCCTTGAGTACAGACACAGCGAGATCGGGTTCGGGAGATGACTGGGTGCCAGTTCCGGCGTCCGGGATATCGAGTGCTAGCTGCTGAGCCATGAGATCTCCTTTAGGAATGTTATCCGCGTCAACGAATTTGTTCCTATTTTGTTCTCATACACTCCGGAGTCAAGCGAAGTCTTGCGTCTCGAATCTTGCAGGCGTCCGGATGAAGATCACACCACTGCGACGAAGCTCGATGGATGCGCGTACCCCATCCATATCCGGATGACGAGGGATGCCCGGCGGTTCGAATCCGCCTGTTGCAGTGATTTGAAGCTAGGAATTGCTAGCTACATCAACGGCGCGTTGGAGACTTATCCACAATCCGTTGACAAACGCAAAAATGACGACGAAATCCTGTCAACAAAATTCCGGTGATTTGCTGGTGATTTTGGGGGCTTGTTGTGTTTTGTCCGCTGACAGATTTTTCAGCGGAAGCATTTGATTTCCTTGAGGAAATTTGGTGGGTGATGTAGGGCTCGAACCTACGACCCGCTGATTAAGAGTCAGCTGCTCTACCAACTGAGCTAATCACCCGACCGGCACCGTGTGGCGGTGTGAGGGGGCGTATAAAGGGGAAGTTTGGGCTTGTCCAGCGCGTAAATGAAATTTCTTCGATTTTTGTGACGAAAAAATTTCGGCCGCGCTGGAAAAGCCTGGAAATCCGGGGTTTTACGGATTTTTTCTTTTCGTCATCCGCGCCTGAACGCCCGCCCGATAAAGATGAGGATGCAAGCGCCGATGAAGCCGGCGATCAAATATCCCAGCCAGCCGGTCAAGACGATTCCGAAGACCGAAAGGATGGCGTTGGCGATGATGGCGCCGACGATTCCGAGAAGGATGTTCATGAAAACACCCATATTGCTTTTCATGAATTGTTCGGCGAGCCACCCCGCGACGCCACCGATGATGATGGCTGCAATCCAGCCAATGCCAGCAGATTCCATGATTTCCTCCCATGTTTGCTGCACGATCAAAGGTGATGATTCGCGCGGGGAAAAGCAAGGTAAACTCCTGAAAACCTCGCTTCATGCGGGTGGTTTTCCGCGCTGCAGGCGCTAAATAGCCTGATGCGGTGCAAGAGATGAAAGGCGTGGATGTGCGGTTGATGTTTGGCGGATGGATGAGCGGCAGGCGAGTGCTTCACAAGCGGGCGGGCCGTGGCCGGCGGAGCGGCGGACTTGCCGCCTTTCTGGTCGCGATTTTTGCGCTTTTCAGCGTCTTGAGCGTTGCGCCTGTCTCGGCGCAGGAGGCGACGACGCCCACGGCGCCGGGCGCCATCCAGCCCTCGACCATCGAGCAGGCAAAAGCCGATCTGGAAAAATGGAAATCGGATCTGGCGTTTATTTCGGGACAGGTGGAGGCAGGCGGACGCGATGACGCCCAGCTTGTCGATCTCAAGGGGCGGGCGGACGGTATCGCCGCCGATGCTGCCGCAACCAACACCAAGCTTCGCGCGCGGCTGGACCAGATCAAGACCCGGCTGGATGCACTGGGTGCCGCGCCCGGCGAAGGGCAGCCTCCGGAAGCCGACATGGTGACGGACGAGCGTAACCGGCTGACGGCGGAACGCGGCGAAGTGAATGCCATGGCCGGCGAGGTGGAGGCCACGGCCACCAATGCCGCACAAATTTCCAACAATATAACAGCCGTCCGCCGGGCGCTGTTTGCCGCAACGCTGTTCAAGCGAACGGAAGTCTCCGCCGAGACGCTCGGTGATGCCTCATCCGCCTTCCTGACGGAACTCACCAACCTCAACAATGCGTTCAGCAGCTGGGCAGCCTATGTATGGAATTACAAGCGGCTGCCGATGTTTGGGGCGGTGACGCTGTCGATCATGGCCGCATTGCTGTTCCTGGTTGGCGGCTACCGTCTTTTCGGCAGTCGTATGGAGCGGCGCGCCTTCACGGGGGCACCATCCTATTTGAGACGACTATCGGTGGCCTTCTGGTCCACCATGGTGCAGTCGCTGTCGCTGTTCCTGTTTCTGCTCACATCGGCGTTTTTCCTTGATAATTTCAACGTGTTGCGGTCCGACATCGCGCCGATCCTGTTCGGCGCCATGGCGGTCACGGGCTTTGTTTATTTCGTGTCGCGGCTGAGCTATGCGATCTTTGCGCCGACGCAGCCGGAATGGCGCCTGCTGAAGGTTTCCAATCGCGGCGCACATCAGCTGTCCTCGGCCGTGCTTTTGATGGCGCTGGTGAATGGTCTCGATTATCTGTTCGGCACCATCAGCGAGACGCTTTATTCGCCGCTTATCGTCACCGTTGCCAAGAGTTTCGTCGCCTCGATCATCATCGGCCTCATTCTGCTCGCCGTATCGTTCCTGCGGCCGGTGATCGGCGAGGGGCAGGATTATGAGACCGGCAACCAGCGCCTGCCGCGCTGGCTCGTCATTCTGCTGCGCATCGGCGGCCTCGTTCTCATCGGCGCGTGCCTGACGGGTTATGTCGGTCTTGCGCGCTTCCTCGCCACGCAGATCGTTGCGACAGGCGCGGTGCTGGCCACCATGTATATCGGCATTCTCTCAGGCAAGGCCATTTCCCGGCAGGGCGCCTTCGCCGAATCGCTCGTCGGCCGTTACCTTGCCCGCCGTTATGGCCTTGGACCCGTGCCGCTTGATCAGGCCGGGCTCGTGGCGGGGCTTGGCATCTATGCCGTGGCCTTGACCTTCGGTGTGCCGCTCATCCTGTTTTCCTGGGGCTTCCAGCCCGGCGATATAGAAAGCTGGGCCTATCGCCTGCTGACGGGTATCACCGTCGGCAATGCCTCGATCTCGCTGATCGGCATTTTCGGCGGCATTCTCGTCTTCGCCATCGGTTACATCATCACCCGCTGGTTCCAGAAGTGGCTGGACAGCAACGTCATGGCGCGCGGCCAGGTGGATGCCGGCGTGCGCAACTCCGTCAAAACAGGCATCGGATATCTCGGCATTGCGGTTGCGGCCATTTTCGGCGTGTCTTCCGCCGGCCTCAACCTCTCCAGTCTGGCGCTGGTCGCTTCCGCCCTTTCGGTCGGTATCGGTTTCGGCTTGCAGAATATCGTGTCGAACTTCGTCTCCGGCCTCATCCTGCTGGTGGAGCGCCCCTTCAAGGTGGGCGACTGGGTGGTGACCGGCACGACCGAAGGCACGGTCAAGCGGCTTTCGGTGCGCGCCACGGAAATCGAGACCTTCCGCGGCCAATCTATCATCGTGCCGAATTCCGAATTCATCAATTCCTCCGTTGGTAACTGGACGCACCGCAACCGCATCATGCGCGCTGAAATCCCGGTCTCCGTTGCCTATGATTCCGATCCGCAGCGGGTCATGGACATTCTGCTTGAGCTGGTGCGCGCCCAGCCGCCGGTATTGCGCAATCCCGAGCCGCATGTGGAATTCCTCCGTTTCGGCGACTTTTCGCTGGATTTCGAACTGCGCTTCCATCTCGCAGACCTCTCGAATGGGCTTGCCGTGAAGAACTCCCTGAGGATCGCCATTCTCCAGCGCTTCCGCGAGGAGGGCATCGCCATCCCGTTCCCGCAGCGCAACCTCAACATCCACGTGGAAGGCGACGCCAATCCGCAGATGCTGGCAGCCCTGCTTTCGGAGGAGGGCGACAAGGCGGTGGTGGCCCATACGGGGGCAGCTGCGCCGGAGAAAGAGGTCTTGAAGAGTGAGAAGTCGACGGAGCCGAAGGATCAACCCGGCGCGAAAGCGTAGATTGCTGTTGCTTGTGAACGTTGAGGTCCGGGCAGGGGCTTAACGCTTGTCGCCTTCTCCCCGCCGGGACCCGTTGCAAAATTCATCACGGGACCCTTTCGGGAGATTTTCAGCCGTGATTTCCCGTCCCGCCTCTGTCTTTGGCGGGTTTTGGGTGGGTTGGGGATGTTTTCGGTGGTTTTCAGGCGCAGTGGGGCCTTGCAGGTGTTGTCAAAGTCACCCAGCGGCGCATGTTGAAGGCCATGGCTGCCAGTAGCACCTGCGCCCTGGCCTTGATCAGCCCACGGTAGCGGATCACGTCGAGCCCCATGCGGTTCTTGAGTGTGGCAAACGTCGTTTCGACGGCCGCCCGCCGTTTCGATATCAACAGGTTAAGCCGGGCAAGCCGCGGCGACAGAACGCGGTGATGCCGGTTCGGACGGCGCATCAGCCGCGGCTTGATGCCTTTCGCCTTCAAGGCTTTCTCCCGCGCATGGGTATGATACGCCCCATCTGCCAGAACGCAGGCCTCGTCGCCGACGATCAGCCGATCGGCGACGACCGTATCGTTCACATTGGCAGGCGTGGTGATAATCCTGCGGATCAGGCCAGACCCTTCATCGACACCGACATGCGCCTTGTAGCCATAGGCCGAGCCGTGCTTGCCCTTATGCCGGACAAAGCGGGCATCCGGATCGATTGTCCGCTCATCGCTCCCGGCAGCACCAGGATGATCCGGCTCTTCCGGTTTGCGCCCATCTGCAAATCCAGCGGCCGCATCGAAGTCACCATTGCGCCCCCTGGGTGGCCGCGACGCCGTCGTTTCGATGATCGTCGCATCCAGCATCGTGCCGCGCCGCAGGATCAGGCCCGCGGCATCGAGCTGCCGGTCGAGTTCTCCAAACAACCTCTCCAGCAGACCTTCGCCAATCAAAAGGTTACGGAAGCGGCAAAGCGTGGAATGATCCGGAACGGCCTCCTCAAGCGTCAGGCCGACGAAACGCTTGAACGACAGCCGGTCGCCAAGCGCCTCCTCGAGCTCCATGTCGGAAAGCCCATAGAGTGACTGCAACAGCAGGGCCTTGAACATCACCAGCGGTTCATAGGCCGGACGACCGGCGCTTTTCTCATCACGAAGACGCGACAGAAGCTTTTCGAACCGATACCACTTCACAACGCCCGACAAGCGCTCCAGCCGACCGGAACCCTTCGCCTGCGGCATCAGCGCCTCAACGAAACTGAACTGCCTGTTGTCTCGCACCGACATCGTAACCTCGCCCGCTATCCTCGACCGAGTGAATCACAACCACGGAATTTTGCAACGGGTCCCGGCCGGGGAGAAGGTCCGCGGCAGCGGGATGAGGGGGGCAAGCTCTCCGCATATCTCCGCGCTTGCCCCCTCATCCGATCCTTCGGGCCAGCTTCTCTCCGGCGGGAGAAGAAAAGAGCGGCAAAGCTGTGCAACGTTCGTCCGGCACGCTCCGCAATTTCTTCCCTGTCGCAGCACCCTATGGCCATGTCGCAATCAGGCGGCTGAACGACCCGCAAGCGCTTCATATTCCTCCCATCCAAAGCTGGCGGAATAAGGCAAGGCCGGCGCTTTTCAGGGGTTCTGTAAATGAAGACACATGCACGGGCGGTGGTGATCGGTGGCGGCGTCGTCGGCGTCTCGACGCTTTATCATCTGGCCAAGAAGGGCTGGAGCGACAGCGTGCTCATCGAGCGCAAGGAGCTGACCTCCGGTTCCACCTGGCACGCGGCCGGGCTTCTGCCGCTGTTCAACATGAGCTACTCGGTTGGCCAGATCCACAAATATTCCGTGAAGTTCTACGAGGAACTGCAGGAAGAGACCGGCATGAATGTCGGTTTCTCCAAGGTCTCCAACATCCGTCTCGCCCGCACCAAGGATCGCTGGGACGAATATATGTATTATGCCGGCATTGCCGAGACCATCGGCGTGCGCGTCAACATGCTGACGCCGGAGCAGGTGAAGGAGATCTGGCCGCTCTGCGAGACGGACGGCCTGCTCGGCGCCATCCAGCATCCTGACGATGGTTATATCCAGCCCGCCGATCTGACGCAGGCGCTTGCCAAGGGCGCGCGTGACCGCGGCGCGACCATCTATCGCAACACGACAGTCACCGCCATCGAGCAGCTTGAAGACGGTCACTGGAAGGTGACGACCGACAAGGGCGAGATCATCGCCGAACACATCATCTCCTGCACGGGCTCCTTTGCCCGCAAGACCGGCGAGATGGTTGGCATCAACATTCCGGTCATTCCGGTCGAGCATCAGTATATCGTCACCGAGCCGCATCCGGCCATTCAGGAACGCCGCCGCCAGGGCTTGCCGGAAATGGGCGTGCTGCGCGAATCCGATTCCGCCTGGTACATGCGTGAAGAGGCGGGCGGGCTGATCCTCGGTCCTTATGAAGTTGGCGCGCCGGTCTGTTATGTCGACGGTCCATCCGATGACAGCGAATATGAGCTGTTCCAGGAAGAACTCGACCGCCTGATGCCGCATATCGAAACAGCCATGGTGCGCGTTCCGGCCTTCGGCGAAGTGGGCATCAAGAAGGTCTATAACGGCGCGATCGCCTATACGCCTGATGGCAATCCGATCGTCGGTCCTGCGCCGGGCCTGAAGAATTTCTGGCTGAACGAAGGCCATTCCTTCGGCATCACCGCCGCTGGTGGTGCTGGCTGGCAGCTGGCCGAATGGATCGTCGATGGCGAGCCGACGCTCGACCTGATGGGTGTCGATCCGCGCCGCTTCGGCCCTTACGCAACGGAAGGTTACCTCATCGCCAAGAACGAGGAAGCCTATGCCAACGTCTTCACCATGCATTACCCGGATGAAGAGCGCTCTGCCGCCCGTCCGCTGAAGACGACGCCGGTTTACGACCGTCTGAAGAAGCTCGGCGGCGTGTTCGGCTCCGTCTATGGCTGGGAGCGCGCCAACTGGTATGCGCCCGAAGGTTACGCGCTGCGTGAGGAAGACCTCGGCGTTGGCGCCGATGTCATCACCAGTCATAACCATGCACCGGCTCTGGATGACGGCCGTATCGTCGAGAAGTGGTCGTTCCGCCGCTCGAACTACTTCGAGCATGTCGGCAACGAAGTGAAGAACGTGCATCAGAATGTCGGCGTGCTCGATATGTCGGCCTTCGCGAAGATGGAGGTTTCCGGCCCCGGCGCGCGTGCCTGGCTCGACAGCATTCTCGCCAACGCGGTGCCGAAGAAGCGAGGCCGCATCGCGCTCACCCATCTTCTGACGCCGAATGGCGGCGTGAAGGCGGAGTTCACGGTCTATGAATGGGCGCCGGGCCGCTTCTACATGGTTTCGGCCGGTGGTCTCGAAGCGCATGACCACGACGTGCTATTCCGCCTGGCGCCGACCGATGGCTCGGTCGTGCTGCAGCCGATCACCCAGAAATACGGCGTGCTGGTTCTGGCCGGTCCGAAATCGCGTGATCTCCTGAAGAAGCTGACCCGCACCAGCCTTGAGAACAAGGACTTCCCCTGGCTCACCGGCAAGCAGATTTCAGTCGGCGTTGCGACGGCGCATGCGCTGCGCGTCAACTTCGTGGGTGAACTTGGCTGGGAGTTGCATCACCCGATCGAGATGCAGAACTACATCTTCGACCGGCTGATGGAAGCCGGTGCCGAATTCGGCATCAAGCCTTTCGGTATCCGCGCCATGGTTTCCATGTCGCTCGAAAAGTCCTATCGCAATATGGGCCGCGAGCTTTCGGTGGAATACAATGCCTATGAATCGGGTCTCGACCGTTTCCTGCGCCCGGAGAAGAGCTTCATAGGCCGCGACGCACTGGTGGCCTACAAGGAGGCGGGCCTGAAGTCGGTCTTCTCGACGCTCACCGTGTCGGGCAATACGGATGTCGATGCGCGCGGTTCGGAAGCGATCTTCGATGAAAACGGCGCACTTGCAGGGCGCGCGACGAGCGGCGGTTTCGGCTGGCGTCTCGGCAAGTCGATCGCGCTCGCCATGCTCAAGCCGGAATATGCCGCAGTCGGCACCAAGCTCAAGATCCGCATTCTCGGCACGTCCTATGACGCTGAGGTGGTGGAAGAAAGCCCGTTCGACACCGACAACGCGCTTCTGCGCGCATAAGACCAGAATCCCCTCCCAAAGTCGGAATACGGCCCCTCGCGGGCCGTATTTCCGTTTAAGTAAGCATGTGCTCAACTGATGCTTCAGGAAAAGTGCTATTAATCATTCTGAAAAATGAGCCTGCTATCTTCCGCTGACATACGATGGGGGATCGGGGCAGAATGAATTTCCTGGGCATCACGGGCATGCAATATTCGGGCGTGCCTTTTACCAATAACCGCATTTTACTGGCGGAAGACAGCAACGTGTTTACCCAGATGGTGAGCAGGCGGCTCAACGAGATGCTGGGCGTTACCGTGGAAGTATGCCGCTCCTTCGAGGAATTGCAGGCCTGCTACGAACATTCTTCCGAGCCGGTGACGCTCGCCATTTCCAACATCAACCTGCCGGGCGCGGAAAAGGGCGAAGCGCTGGAATATCTGATCGATCTATCGATCCCGACCATCGTTTTCACTAGCACCTTTCACGAGGCGACGCGTGAAACGCTGATCGCCAAGGACGTGGTGGATTATATTCTGAAAGACAATATCTTCGCCGTGGATATGCTGACGGAATCCGTCTGCCGCTTCCTCACCAACCACCGCCATCATGTGCTGATCGTTGACGACAGCCCGACGGCGCGGGCGCTGCTTTCGAGCCGTCTCAAGCGTTATAATTTCCGCGTCAGCCTGGCAGACAGCGGTGCGAAGGCGCTCGATATTCTAAGGGCCAATCCCGATATCGGCCTCGTCGTCACCGACTATAACATGCCCGACATTGACGGTTTCGAGCTGACGCGGCGCATCCGCACCGTGCGCGGCTCCCATGAACTGCGCATCATCGGTGTTTCCTCCTCCACCAACCGGCTGCTGTCGGCGCGTTTCCTGAAGGCTGGCGGCAATGATTTCATGCTGCGGCCCTTCATTGATGAAGAGTTCTATTGCCGCGTCAACCAGAACCTCGATACGCTGGTGCAGATACAGTTGGCGAAGTCCGGGGTGCGGCCGGCTGCGTGAGCCGGACGCTCGTCTTCAAAGCTGAGATTCAAGCGGCAGGAAACGCATGATGCCGGCGATGAGGCGGCGGCCGATAGCGGCGTCTGGCTCGCGCCGGTAGGTCTTGGTACGGCCCTGTTCCTCCGTCGTCCAGACGATGCGGTTGCTGCTGTCGATCTCCAGTTCAAAGCTCATCGTGCGGCGGATTTCCTCGGCGAATATTTCGTCCATGCAAGCGACCAGCGGCGGCGATGTGAAGACCACGCCCATCTCCGTATTGAGGGAGGCCGAGCGCGGATCGAAATTCAGCGAGCCGATATAACCTGTCATGCCGTCACGCGTGAATGCCTTGGTGTGCAGGCTCGCCTGTCCGGAACCGCGCAGGGTGAAGTTCGGCTGGTCCACCTGCGAACGCAGCTCGTGCAGGCGTACGCCGCCCGAGAGAAGCGGCTTGCGATAGCGGGCATATCCGGCGTGAACGGCGGCCACATCCGTTGCCGCCAGCGAATTGGTGAGGATGGCCAGCGATACGCCCCGTTCGGCAATATCAAGGAAAATCTCAACGCCCTGTTTGCCGGGAATGAAGTAAGGGGATGTGACGTGCAGGCTGTCGCTTGCCGCCTGCAGCAGGGGCAGCAGGCTTTCCATCAGGAAGTTGTGGCCCTTCCGCCGTTTGCCTGCCGCTTTTTCCGGAGGATCGGCAAGCACATCCACGGAATCCACCCAGTGCATGCGGTCCGACATCAGGAAATGATCTCGGTCATACTGGCTTTCAACGCGCTCCAGATAAGGTTTGGCGGCTTCGCTTTTTGGCAGGGCGTCCAGCTCGCCCCGTAATCTTGCGAGTTTGCTCGGCCTGCGCGCCAGAAGCGAGCGAACGGGGACGGAAACGGCGCTGTTCCAGTAATCATCGAATATTTCCGTTGCGTCGGCCACGACGTCACCGAAGCCGAGAATATCGAAATCGTGGAAATTCGCCCGTTCGGCCGCATCGAAATAGGCGTCGCCGATATTTCGGCCGCCAACGATCACCGCGCGGCCATCGGCAATCCAGGCCTTGTTATGCATGCGGCGATTGACACTGCGAAAGCGCAGCAAAAGTTCCATGCCGCGATGGAGCATGTTCTCCCGCGCCCGGGTGGGGTTGAACAGGCGAAGTTCGATGTTGGGATGGCTGTCGATGGCGTGGAAAATTCGGTCTGACATGGAGACGCCGAGATCATCGAGCAGCAGCCGTACCCGCACGCCGCGATCGGCCGCCGCGATGACCTCGCGCATCATCAGCCGTCCCGTCAGGTCCGCATTCCACATGTAATACATGAGATCGAGGCTACGCCCGGCCGCGCGCGCCGCCGCGACGCGTACCGCAAATGCATCGAGATTGGAATGTAGCAGGCACAGCGCATTCTTTTCGCTCCAGCCATTTTTTATGGTCTGCCAGTGCCGATCCAGAACGGTTTCGTCCTCAGTGACGGGCAGGGCGGCGGAGGGGCGTTTGGGAATGGATTTTTCCCGCTGTTTACCGATGACGACAAACAGGCTCGGCCCGACGAGCAGCAGAAGAATGATGATGAAGACCGTAAATGCAGTCACTTGTTTTGATCGCTCCCGGCCTGGAGAGTATCAGGCGGGATGGAAACGCGCGAGGGAATAAAGCGTTCATTTCGGTTCGGCGGCAGTACGAAAAACCGGTACAGGCGCGACAACCGGCTTGCCAAACACATAAGTGCGTGCTTATGTGTATTTATGACAGAGAACGATATATTCCGGGCACTGGCCGATCCCACGCGCCGTGCCATTTTCGAAAAGCTGGCGGATGGTGCCATGAATGCCTCTGCCCTGCGCGAAGGGATCGAGATCAGTCAGCCGGCCATGTCGCAGCATCTTTCGGTTCTTCGCGGCGCAGGGCTAGTGGTTGAAAGACGGCAGGGCCGTTTCGTCAATTACGAGGTCGATCCGGAGGGGCTGACACGCATTGCTGCGTGGCTCGGCAAATATCGCGCCTACTGGCCACAGCGCATTGAGGCTCTCAAACTCCTGCTGAAGGATATGGACCAATGAACAGGGATGCAGCGGAAGCGCCGAAAAACGGCATTGAACTTGAATATGATCTGGACGAGCCGCCGCAGAAGGTCTGGCGCGCCATCAGCGTTGCAGCGTTCCGTGAAAACTGGCTGCCGAACGAGGCTCTGGCGGAACCTGACGCGATCGACATCAAACCTGGCGAGGAAGTGCGCTACCGGCTGCGTGAAGACATTCCACCATTTCTGGAAAGCACCGTAACCTTCAGGATCGCGGCCAATGCCGAGGGCGGCACCAGTCTTCGCATCATTCATGAACTGCCCACAAATACCGGCCGGACGATGAAGGCCGCCGCAAACCACAACGGCCCGCCGATCAAGCTCGCCGCCTGATCCCACTCGTTTCCCGACATTTTCAAACACAGGAGTTCGCCAATGCGCGAAGTGATGCAACTCGTCCCTATGGTCGTCGAACAATCATCAAGGGGAGAAAGATCTTTCGACATTTATTCGCGCCTGCTGCGGGAAAGGATCATCTTTCTCAATGGCGAGGTCAACGATGCAGTTTCAGCGCTCGTCTGCGCGCAATTGCTGTTTCTCGAAGCGGAAAACCCGAAGAAGCCGATCTATCTTTATATCAATTCTCCGGGTGGCGTCGTGACGAGCGGTCTGGCGATGTATGATACGATGCATTACATCCGCGCCCCGGTTCACACACTCTGTATGGGCACGGCCCGTTCCATGGGATCGTTCCTGCTAATGGCAGGCGAACCGGGCGAGCGCACAGCACTTCCCAATGCCAGCATCCACATTCATCAACCGCTGGGCGGTTTCCAGGGACAGGCATCGGACATGCTGATCCACGCCGAGGAGATGCAGCAGACCAAGCACCGCATGACGCGGCTTTACGCCGAACATTGCAAACAGAGTTATGAGAAATTCGAAGCGGCCATGGATAGGGATTTTTTCATGACGGCGGAGCAAGCGTTGGAATGGGGTCTGATCGACCGCGTTCTGGGCGTTCGTGAGGATATCGCGGCGTAGTGCCGGGTACTATTCGCAAGATGTTGTTTCCATATCAACACAAAAGGCAGCGCCAATGCGCTGCCTTTCAAAGGTCTATCCGGATGATCAGATATCCAGATTATCTGCAAAAGCCGCCCGCTCCTGAATGAAGCGGAAACGGGCATCGGCCTTGGTGCCCATCAGATTGTCGACAGCCTCGCGCGTGCCCTCGAAGTCCACGTCATCGATCTCGACGCGCAGCAGGGTGCGCTTTTCGGGGTCCATGGTGGTTTCCTTGAGCTGGGCGGCCATCATTTCACCGAGGCCTTTAAAGCGGCCCACTTCGACCTTTTTGCCCTTGAAGACGGTTTCCATCAGCTCGGCGCGGTGGGCGTCGTCGCGGGCATAGGCGGATTTCGCGCCCTGACGGATGACGTAGAGCGGCGGCACTGCCAGATAGAGGTGGTTGCCGCGAATGAGTTCCGGCATTTCCTGATAGAAGAAGGTGATGAGCAGCGAGGCGATATGGGCGCCGTCGACGTCGGCATCGGTCATGATGATGATGCGCTCATAACGCAAATCTTCTTCGCGGTACTTGGTGCGGGTGCCACAGCCGAGCGCCTGGATGAGATCGGCGATCTGCTGGTTGGCGGAAAGCTTTTCGCGGCTGGCACTGCCGACATTGAGGATTTTACCACGCAGCGGCAGAATGGCCTGATTGGCGCGGTTGCGCGCCTGTTTGGCCGAGCCACCAGCCGAGTCACCCTCGACAATGAAAAGTTCGGCGCCTTCGGCCGTGTTCTGGGAGCAATCCGCCAGTTTGCCGGGCAGGCGCAGCTTGCGCACGGCGGTCTTGCGGTTGACTTCCTTTTCCTTGCGGCGGCGCATGCGCTCTTCCGAGCGCTCGATGACCCAGTCGAGCAGCTTTGCCGCCTCGGCCGGGTTGCCGGTCAGATAATGGTCAAATGGATCGCGCAGCGCGTTTTCGACGATGCGCTGGGCTTCGACGGTGGCGAGCTTGTCCTTTGTCTGGCCGACGAATTCCGGCTCGCGGATGAAGACGGAGAGCATGCCGGCAGCCGAAATCATCACGTCATCGGTGGTGATGTCCTTGGCGCGCTTGTTCTGCGTCAGGTCGGCATAGTTCTTCAGGCCCTTGGTGAGCGCGATGCGCAGGCCCGCTTCATGCGTGCCGCCTTCGGGTGTTGGGATGGTGTTGCAATAGGAATGGATCTGCGTGTCGCCGCCGTACCAGGTCACCGCCCATTCCAGCGCGCCGTGGCCGCCGGTCTTTTCGGTACGGCCTGAGAAAATCTCGCGGGTGACGGTAAATTCCTTGCCGAGCGTGGCGGCGAGATAATCCTTCAGGCCGCCCGGGAAATGGAACACGGCCTTTTCGGGGATTTCTCCATCGGCCGGCACCATGCCGGGATCGCAGCTCCAGCGGATTTCGACGCCGCCGAAGAGATAGGCTTTGGAGCGGGCCATGCGGAAGATGCGGGCCGGTTCGAATTTCGCGTGATCGCCGAAGATTTGCGGATCGGGATGGAAACGCACGCGGGTACCGCGGCGATTATGCACGTCGCCAAGCTCTTCCAGCGGACCGATCGGCAGGCCGCGCGAAAAACGCTGGCGGTAAAGCTTGCGGTTTCGCGCCACTTCCACTTCGAGAAGATCGGAGAGCGCATTCACCACGGAGACGCCGACGCCGTGCAGGCCGCCAGAGGTCTCGTAGGCCTTACCGTCGAACTTGCCGCCGGCATGCAGCTTGGTCATGATGACTTCGAGCGTCGATTTGCCCGGAACCTGCGGGTGGTTCTCCACGGGAATGCCACGGCCGTTATCGGTGACCGTCAGGAAGCCTTCGGCATCGAGATGAACCTCGATGAAATTGGCGTGACCGGCGACGGCCTCGTCCATGGAGTTGTCGATGACTTCGGCGAAGAGGTGGTGCAGCGCCTTCTCGTCCGTGCCGCCAATATACATGCCGGGACGCATGCGCACCGGCTCGAGGCCCTCAAGCACGCGGATCGATGATGCGCCGTAGTCGTCACCTGTAGGAGACGCGGGCGGCGGAGGGGCAGACGACGCGACGGGGGCCGCGGCTGCAACGGCTGCGGGTTTCTGCTGCACGTTCACATTGGCAGCAGCGGTCGCCGGGGCCTTCGCGGGCTTCGCCGCGTCCTCGTTCGTGTCCGTGTCGCTGTTTCGTGCCGCCGGAAGACCGGAGAAGAGATCGTTGCTGTCGTCCATCATGTCCAAAGTTCAAAAGCGTGTGTCAGAATTTCGCCATGCGAATCATTTTGCCATCAGCGTCAATATACCGCCAAATGTGGTTCCCGTCCGATTGAACCGGGGTCCGCCTGGGCGAGCGCGGCGCATCCTATGCCACGATTGTGTCAGGGTTTCGCAACAGGAGGATTGCGCTGCCGGCCTTGCGATGGCAAGTCTCGCAGCCACGAATGAACGGTTAGCCAAGGCATGTCCACAGCTCATTTCACGTTTTGTACTCTTTTCAGCCTGACTGTGGCGGCCATGCCCGTCGCAGCCTCCGCCGCCGACGGGCCGCTGCGGCCTTTCAAGGACGAGTTGTTTTCCGCGCAGACGGTGCTTTCCACGGGCGATGGCGGCGCATCCGAAGTCATCGATTACAAGGAGATGCGCGACATCAACGGCCGCGACGAGGTGCCGGAGCGGCGGGTGAAGCGGCAATATGTGGATATGGCGCCGAAGAAGGTGCAGGCGCTGGAAACCGTGTCCGCTGAGGGCAGGGCGCTTGAGGTCGGCCGCGTCGGCCCGGCCAGCGGGCAGGCGTTCACCATCATCTTCATCCATGGGCGCGGCGGTGACCGGCGGCTTGGCATGAACGACTATACGTTCGGCGGTAATTTCAACCGGCTGAAAAATCTGGCCGTGACCAATGGCGGCACCTATTACGTGCCGAGTGTTCGTTCTTTCGATGAGAACGGCGTTGCCGACATTGCGGCGCTTATTGCGGATGTGGCCAAAAAATCCGGCGGCAAGCCTGTCATATTGACCTGCGCCTCAATGGGCAGTTTCATCTGCTATGGCATTAGCCGCGACAAGGCAGCCGTTGCCAATCTCAAGGGAATGGCGATCCTGGGTGGCGCGGTCGATCCCGATTTTCCGAAAAGCGCTTTCGCGAAGGCGAAGAAGCCGGTCTGGTTTACCCATGGCAGCGCCGACAAGGTTTATTCGGCCGATCAGCAGGCGACGATCTTCCGCACGTTGTTGAAGGCTGGGGAGCCCGCGCGGTTCACGCGTTACGAGACCGGAAGCCACGGCACGCCGGTGCGAATGACCGACTGGCGGGCGGTTCTGAACTGGATTTTGAGCCGATAAGGGATCGCGGCGGGCTCGGTCACGACAAATTTTGCCAGATTTGCCGCTGGTTTTAACCCTTGGGCCGCTTTTTTGTACCAATTGCTGCCCGCTGCGGTTAAAGGAATATCCGGGAAATTGCGGCAGAGCTTCTGTCGTGATCAAGGGCCGTCAGCGGCTGAGGGATAGGGCGCCGCTAGGGCTGCGCCCCGAGACAAAGGGAATGGGATACGCATGACGCCGAATGTTCGACCGCTTGTTGCCGGAAACTGGAAGATGAACGGCACGCGTGCCTCGCTCGACCAGATCAAGGCCATGGCAGAGGGTGTCAAGGGCGCGCTGTCCGAGAAGGTGGATGCGCTGATCTGCCCGCCTTCGACCTTGCTTTACGTCGCGACTGCGCTCTGCGATGACAGCCCGCTGATGATCGGCGCTCAGGATTGCCACCAGAACGCCTCCGGCGCGCACACGGGCGATATTTCCGCCGAGATGATTGCCGACTGCTTTGGTACCCACGTCATCGTTGGCCACTCCGAGCGCCGCACCGACCATGCCGAGACTGATCACCTGGTTCGCGCCAAGGCATCTGCCGCCCATGCGGCCGATCTCATCGCCATTGTCTGCATTGGCGAAACGGCCGATGAGCGCAAGGCGGGCCAGACGCTCGATATTTTGAAGCGCCAGCTTGCCGGCTCGCTGCCGGATGAGGCAACGGCGGAAAATACCGTTATCGCGTATGAACCCGTCTGGGCGATTGGCACCGGCCTTACGCCGACGGTGGACGATGTGCGCGAGGCTCATGCCTTCATGCGCGACGAGCTCGTCAAGCGCTTCGGCGATGCCGGAAAGACCATGCGCATCCTTTATGGTGGATCGGTAAAGCCGGCCAATGCGCTGGAACTGATGGGCGTTGAAAACGTCGATGGCGCGCTGATTGGTGGCGCGAGCTTGAAAGCGTCGGACTTCCTGTCCATCTATGCGGCATATGAGCGACTGACGGCCTGAATGAGGCTTTCCTGAAAGAGTATCGGGAAAGGGGCTTGGAATAAGCCTTCGCCTCATGTAAAGAGCCGCAAAACCTTCTTTATGGTGCTCCGCGCGGGGCATGGAATGGATTGTCATGCAGACCGTTTTGATTGTTATTCACCTCATGATCGTGCTGGCGCTTGTCGGCGTGGTCCTGATCCAGCGTTCCGAAGGCGGCGGCCTCGGTATCGGCGGCGGTTCGGGCTTCATGTCCGCGCGCGGAACGGCCAATGCCCTGACGCGCACCACCGCGATCCTTGCGGCGCTGTTCTTCGCAACGTCGCTCGGCCTTGGTCTTCTGACCCGTTACGAATCGCGTCCGACCGATATCCTGAACCGTATTCCGGCCACGCAGGGCCAGGGTAACGGCATTCTCGACACGCTCGGCCCGTCGACGACGCCTTCGACGCCGGCTCCGGCTGAAAATGGTGTTCCGACCAATAACGGTGCTGCTGCTCCCGCACAGACCACACCGGCTCCGGCCGCTTCCGGCACGGCCGCTCCGGCCCCGGCGCAGCCCGCCGATCCGAACGCAGTTCCGACCGGTCAATAAGCCCGGTTCTGATTTAACGCTCCGGCAGGCCAAAAGCCTGCCGGTTTTCTTTTGTTCGCATTCCGGCCAGTTGAATTGTGAATTCGTCAACAGCGAATTTGCAACAGCATGAAATTTGGGCTGGCGGAATCAGAGTTAAAAAGGTATCCGGTGAATCCCATGGCGCGATATGTATTCATCACAGGCGGCGTGGTCTCCTCTCTCGGTAAGGGCATCGCAGCTGCTGCACTCGGAGCTTTGCTGCAATCCCGTGGTTATCGGGTGCGGCTTCGCAAACTCGACCCCTATCTGAACGTCGATCCCGGCACCATGAGCCCGACACAGCACGGCGAAGTGTTCGTGACTGACGACGGTGCCGAGACGGACCTCGACCTTGGCCACTATGAACGCTTTACCGGGCGTTCGGCCACCAAGACCGACAACATCACCACCGGTCGCATCTACAAGAACATCATCGACAAGGAACGGCGCGGCGACTATCTCGGCGCAACGGTTCAGGTCATTCCGCATGTCACCAACGAGATCAAGGATTTCGTGATCGAAGGCAATGACGATTACGACTTCGTCATCTGCGAGATCGGTGGCACAGTGGGTGACATCGAGGCGATGCCGTTCATGGAAGCGATCCGTCAGCTCGGCAACGACCTGCCGCGCGGCACGGCGATCTATCTTCACCTGACGCTGATGCCCTATATTCCGGCGGCAGGCGAGCTGAAGACCAAGCCGACCCAGCATTCCGTGAAGGAGTTGCAGGCTCTCGGTATTCACCCCGACATCCTTTTGGTGCGCGCTGACCGGGAAATCCCGGAAGCCGAACGCCGCAAGCTTTCGCTGTTCTGCAACGTGCGTCCTTCCGCCGTCATCCAGGCGCTGGATGTGGCGAATATCTATGACGTTCCGATTGCCTACCACAAGGAAGGCCTCGATTCGGAAGTGCTGGCCGCGTTCGGCATCGAGCCGGCGCCCAAGCCGCGTCTGGAGCAGTGGGAAGAGGTCTGCAACCGTATCCGCACGCCGGAAGGCGAAGTGACGATTGCGATCGTCGGCAAATATACCGGCCTCAAGGACGCGTATAAGTCGCTGATCGAGGCGCTGCATCACGGCGGCTTTGCCAACCGCGTCAAGGTCAAGCTCGAGTGGATCGAGTCTGAAGTCTTCGAAAAGGAAGATCCGACGCCATACCTTGAAAAGGTCAACGGCATTCTGGTGCCGGGCGGTTTCGGCGAGCGCGGTTCGGAAGGCAAGATCATGGCGGCGCAGTTTGCGCGTGAGCGCAACGTGCCCTATTTCGGCATCTGCTTCGGCATGCAGATGGCGGTCGTGGAAGCGGCCCGTCATCTGGCTGGCATCGAAAATGCCTCTTCGACCGAATTCGGTCCGACGTCCGAGCCGGTTGTCGGCCTCATGACCGAATGGGTGAAGGGCAACGAGCTGGAGAAGCGCTCCTCCAAGGGTGATCTCGGCGGCACGATGCGCCTCGGCGCCTATAAGGCGGCGCTGAAGAAGGATACCAAGATCGCCGAGATTTATGGCTCCACGGATATTTCCGAGCGCCACCGTCACCGCTACGAGGTGAACGTGGACTACAAGGACCGGCTGGAAGAATGCGGCCTCGTCTTCTCCGGCATGTCTCCGGACGGTGTGCTGCCGGAAACGGTGGAATATCCTGATCATCCGTGGTTCATCGGCGTTCAGTATCATCCGGAATTGAAGAGCCGCCCGCTCGACCCGCATCCGCTTTTCGCCAGCTTCATCGAAGCGGCGGTGGAACAGAGCCGGCTGGTTTAAAGGATTATGAAGAGGGTCGCGAAAGCGGCCCTTTTTTTGCCGGGATGTGCGCCGTTCAGCGGCACTTAGGCGTCGAGTTCGGCCAATATCGCGGTTGCACTCACCTTCAGTTCAGGCCAATCCGGGCAATGGAGAAATATATAACGATTGCCTTCGCTGTCCTGCCGTTTGGTTCCCATCGCGTGCGTCGTTTCCACCATACGGCGAAAAAGCTTTGAACCGGGGAAATCCCCATATAGCTTCTCCAGCAGTGGCCTCAGCACGGACTGAATGAGATCACCGTCACCGCCGTGCTGTGCTACCAGTTTAACCAGAAGGTCTTCGACTGCCGGGCATCGACCATGTGATTGAACGATTTCCATCACGACGCTGTGCTGCTGAGCCTGAGCGGGATCGTCCCAGACGTCCAGAAAACGGGTGAAAACCGGAACGAAGTCCAAATGCGTGACGGCTAGGATGCTTAACGGCACTTCGCCCAACAAGACTTCGTCGGTTTCCCTTATCGAGGCATGTTTTTCCTGCAAGTGAAGCGCAAGCAGGTTTTCCAGGTCACCAAACCACACATGAAGGCCTTCCAGAAACTCGCTATGATTGGCCAATTGAACCCAGGCGTCCGCATTTGGCGATGTCCACGGGTCTTCAAAATCCTCTTTATCCGAACTCCACTTTCCGGATACATCGATCACCCTGTACCACACGTCTTCGCGGGACAGGCTTTTCTTAATTCGCGGAATGACTTCGTTGAGTTCCGCGATTATTTTGCTCTTGTTTCTATTGAATGAAATGCGGAACGCAATAGTCATTGCGTCTTCATCGAAAACTTCTTTTATGGTCATTGTTATATCCGGGAATATAATATTGGTATATTATGTAGATAAACTCATTTTTATATATTGATTTCAGTGTATTTTCGATAATTTTTATGCCTATTTTGTCGTTGTGGTCAAATTTATTTTAGTAAAAACATTTGAGGCAAAATAAAAAAACGGGCCCGAAGGCCCGTTTTAACTCCAGTGACAAATCCCGACCGGCTTACTTCGGCCCGATCATGTTTTCCGGGCGTACGAACTGGTCGAATTCCTCGTTGGTGAGGTATCCGCCGCCCACTGCTTCTTCGCGCAGCGTCGTACCGTTCTTGTGGGCGGTCTTGGCGATCTTGGCGCAAATGTCGTAGCCGAGCTTGCCGTTCAGTGCCGTCACCAGCATGAGCGAGTTTTCGACGCCCTTCTTGATGTTGTCTTCGCGGGCCTCGATGCCGACGACGCAATTGTCGGTGAAGGAGACGGCCGCGTCGCCGAGAAGCTGAACGGACTGCAGGAAGTTATAGGCCATCATCGGGTTATAGACGTTGAGCTCGAAGTGGCCCTGCGAACCGGCGAAGGAGAGCGCTGCATTGTTGCCGAAGATGTGGGCGCAAACCTGCGTCAGTGCTTCCGACTGGGTAGGGTTGACCTTGCCCGGCATGATGGACGAGCCGGGCTCGTTTTCCGGCAGCGAGAGTTCGCCGAGACCGGCGCGGGGGCCGGAGCCGAGGAAGCGGATGTCGTTGGCGATCTTGAAGAGTGCCGCTGCTGCCGCGTTGATCGCGCCATGCGAGAAGACCATGGAATCATGCGAGGCGAGCGCTTCGAACTTGTTAGGCGCGGTGACGAAGGAAAGGCCGGTAATCTTCGAAATTTCCTCGGCTACCTTTTCGGCAAAACCAACAGGGGCATTGAGGCCCGTGCCGACGGCCGTGCCGCCCTGGGCGAGCTTGGAAAGCGCGGGCAGGGTGGTTTCGATGTTGGCGATGGCGGAGGCAACCTGCGCGGCGTAACCGGAGAATTCCTGGCCGAGCGTCAGCGGCGTTGCATCCTGCGTGTGAGTGCGGCCGATCTTGATGATCTTTTCGAACTGCTTGACCTTGGCTTCCAGCGCCTTGTGCAGGTGCTTCAGGCTCGGCAGCAGGTGGTGAACGATCTGCTCGACGCAGGCGATGTGCATCGCCGTCGGATAGGTGTCGTTCGAGGACTGGCTCATGTTGACGTGGTCGTTGGGATGAACCGGCTTCTTGCTGCCCATTTCGCCGCCGAGCATCTCGATTGCGCGGTTGGAGATCACCTCATTGGCGTTCATGTTGGACTGGGTGCCGGAGCCGGTCTGCCAGACGACGAGCGGGAAATGTTCGGTCAGCTTGCCGTCGATGACTTCCTGTGCGGCGGCGATGATGGCTTCACCGATCTTTGGGTCGAGGCCGGCGAGCGCCATGTTGGCACGGGCGGCGGCCTGCTTGACGATGCCGAGCGCGCGAACGACAGAAGCGGGCTGCTTTTCCCAGCCGATCTTGAAGTTGCCGAGCGAGCGCTGCGCCTGCGCGCCCCAGTAGCGATCGGCCTGAACTTCAATAGGGCCAAATGTATCGGTTTCCGTCCGTGTGGCTGTCATCAATCTTGCCTTTTTACTCGTGTTCCTCCGCCAAAACGGCGCCTTCGCCCGCCTTGCGCGGCCGATATATAGAATCATCGCGGCGGCAAAGAAAGCCGCTGCAATGCGGCGCGGGAAGATATTTCACGTCGTTGCGCGGCGATTTGCCTGCAGCGAATGCAGCAAGGCGAAAAACCCGGCCGCGTGGCATTTTTACTACGTCATGAAAAGGCAGGGAAACCGGGCTTGTACCGGGGCGGGCGCTCAAAGCAAAGTGAATGAAATAAATAGAAATTTAACCATTCTCGCCAATTCTGGAAATTACGTTTTTACGGCTTTGGCTGTATTATGAGGTTCATTTCGGCACGATTTTGAGCTTTGGGCGTTTTCTTTTCAACAGGCCGTTGATCGGCTAGACAGGCATGAAACTAATGCCCGCCGTTTTTCCGGTGGTGCTGGGTGCTACGAGGATCAAATTGCAAGTCACATCTGGAAAATCATCGGCAGCACTGGTGCTGGCTCTCGGTCTTTCCGTTTCCACCGCTCTTCCCGGCACCGCCGGTGCGGTGACCCTGATGGACCTCCTGCGCGGCGGGCCCGGCAAGATCGCGCGGGATCGCGGCGAGTTGCCACCGGCCGGCATCGTCACCTCGCCATCCGGCTCCGGATCGGGCGCCGGTCAGAGTGCAGATGCCTCCGATCCCGAGCCGCTGCCCCGCGTTTCCGGCCCGCGTTATTATGATTACAAGGCGGATGCAGCCCGGGCGGTGAACACCGCGAATTTCGGCGAAGGCCTTGCCAATCTCAAGTTCAGCGCAACGCCTGAGATCGCCAAGGCGCTTGAGGCTTATTACGGCGCTGGCGGCAAGACGTTGTGGGTCTCCGGCGGCGAACTGACGGAGCGTGCCAATGCTGTTCTAGCCTTCTTCGAGACAGTTGGCGAAAGCGGCCTTGATCCTGCCGATTACAGCATTTCCGCACCGGCCAAGGATGTGACTGCGAGTATCAGCAGCAATGTTGCCGGCACCACATCGAACGGCACACCGGTCGAGACGGCTTCGGCGCCTGTTTCCGATGCCTATCAGCGGGCGCAGATGCAGTTCGAGCTGGCGCTGTCCGCCAAGGTTCTCGCCTATGTGCAGGATACGACCCGTGGCCGCGTCGATCCGAACCGGCTGTCCGGTTACCATGACTTCAAACGCAAGACGGTGAACCTTACACCTGTGCTGAAGCTCGCGGGTCTGAGCCCCGATGTGGCCGCTTATCTGCGCAGCCGCGAGCCTTCCAGCGCCGAGTATCTCGCGCTAAAGGCAGAACTTGCCCGCCTGCGTGGCGAGGGCGATGCCGCCCATGTCGTGCGTGTTCCCGCCGATCTGGTGCTGAAGCCCGGTAACAGCAGCGCGGATATGGCCAGCGTCGTCAAGGCCATCGAACATCGCGCGTCGCCGGCTTTCAAGGCCGAACATGCGGCGATCATTTCGGGTTACCAGCAGACGCCGGATTATACGCCTGATCTCGTTGATCTCGTAAAGGCGTTCCAGAGCGAAAATGGCCTGAAGGCGGATGGCGTCATTGGTCGTGCGACCGTGCGCGCCATGGTCGGCGAAAGCAACGACGCGAAGATCGCCAAGGTGCAGGTGGCCATGGAGCAGATCCGCTGGCTGCCGGCCGATCTCGGCCAGCGTTACGTCTTCATCAACCAGCCCGCCTTCATGGCCTATTACCACAATGATGGCGTCGAACAGTTCGGCATGAAGGTCGTGGTCGGCTCCAAGGCCAATCAGACCTATTTCTTCCAGGACGAGATTCAGACCGTCGAGTTCAACCCCTATTGGGGCGTACCGCAGTCGATCATCATCAACGAAATGCTGCCGAAGCTGCGCCGTGACCCATCATACCTCGATCGCCTGGGTTACGAAGTGCAGGTGAATGGCCGCGCCGTGTCGTCCTCCAGCGTCAACTGGTATGGCTCGACCAATGCCGTCTCCGTGCGCCAGCCGCCGAGCAGCGACAATGCGCTGGGCGACCTGAAAATCCTCTTCCCCAACGCACATGCCATCTACATGCATGACACGCCGGCCAAAAGCTTCTTCAACCGCGACATGCGGGCGCTGAGCCACGGCTGTATCCGCCTGGTCGACCCGCGCCGCATGGCGGCTGCCGTTCTTGGCACCAGCGTTGACAAGGTTGGCGAGCAGATCGCGTCAGGCAAGAACCGCGCCGTGCAGGTGCCGGAAAAGATTCCGGTTTATGTGGCCTATTTCACTGCCTGGCCGGATAAGGACGGCAAGGTCCAGTTCTTCGATGATGTCTATGATCGCGACAGCTACGTGCAGAAGGCCTTTGCGGTGACGACGAAGGCAAGGGCTGCTTCGATCTGATAGGTCGCACCTAGAAAAAGCGCCGGAAACGGCGCTTTTTTGTTCCGGCGATTGCGGTTCTGGCTACTGCTTGAAAAGTGCGAATGCGAGGTCGCCATCGTCATCGATCGTTGCAGCGAGGCTAAGCGCGTCTTCAAGCGATGATTTGCCGACTAGCAGTTCGTAAAACAACATATGGACGAAAAGTGGCGTCGCCGCACCGTCCGGGTAACCCGCCGAAGCAATGTAGGCTTTCGCGCCGCCTTCAATAAAGGCCTTCCCGAAAGCATCGTAGCCCGTGCAGCACGCCGTGCTGAAAATTACAGTGCCCGACAGGTGGACTTTTCCCAGAATTGCTTCAACAGGCAGGCTGCCCTCGCGCAATTTCAATTGGGTCACGTCGGGATTGATGTCTCCGATCACGAGGCCATTTTGATCGCCATGGCCGCTGATGATGAGATAGGGCGGCGGGTTATCAGGTTGATTCAGGCACGCCAGAATATCTTCCGGCGTTCCCGGGAGGTGCAGGCGAACCGCGGCTCCCAGGCTCTCCAATATAGCGCGCAAAAGTAGAGCTTCGCCTGTGTCGCCCACCGCGATGATGCTTACAGCCTTGCGCGGGAAAAAGAACTTTTCGTCGACCATCCCGATTTCGTCAGCACGCAGCACTCAAGCCGCAGCAGCGCCTCTTTCAATCAGCTTCGCGAACAAATCAGGTGTCAGGGCTTCGAAATCATCGATGACGACATCTGGCTCGAGCTCGGCCATCGGTATATCCGTGTAACCGAAGGTGACGCCGATGGAGGGGACGTTTGCATTCCGGGCGGCGAGGATATCGTTGATGCTGTCGCCGACCATGACCGTGCGCCTGATATCGCCGCCGGCCTTTTCGATGGTGCCGAGAATATGGCGTGCATCCGGCTTGCGGAATTCGAAAGTGTCACCGCAGGTGATGGCGGCGAAATAGTGGGTCAGGCCGAGTTTTTCGAGCAGCGGTACAGCGAGGACTGCGGTCTTGTTGGTGCAGACGGCAAGCGTGATGCCGGATTGCGAAAGCGCATCCAGCGTTTTGACGATGCCGGGGTAGGGGCGGCTTTCGCCGGGCATTTCAGCGCGGTAATGGGTGATGAAGCGTTCGTAGAGCGGATCGATTTCGGCTTCCGGCAGTTCCGTTTCGCGCAGTGCAAAGGCGCGCTTGATCATGACCCGTGCGCCCTGGCCGACGAGATGCGTCAGGTCGTCATAGGTGACGGGCGCAAGCCCGGCTGCGGCAATGGTATGGTTGAGGCTCGAGACGAGATCAGCGGCGGTATCGACCAGAGTACCGTCGAGATCGAAAATGGCGAGCGGGGCGAGCGGGCGGGATGTCACGGAAACGGCCTCTTGTAGAATGCGGGGCTGAGCTATTCATGCTTTCATTCGCGCCAAGCCTAGGCAAAGCCTCCTGTCTTTGCAACCGCATCACAACGTTCTGTTCGTTGCCTTGAAAAAGGCTTTCGTTTGGCTTTCGACCCGTGTAAACAGCACGGCGACGACAAAGCTACCGGAGTTTCAGGCACATGGATGCCCGCCAGATGAAGATCAAGGCCGCCGAGGCCGCATTGTCCCATGTACAGGATGGGATGCGGCTCGGTATCGGCACGGGTTCGACGGCCGAGGAATTCGTCCGGCTTCTGGCCGAGAAGGTCGCCGCCGGCCTCAAGGTCGAGGGCGTGCCGACATCCGAGCGCACCGCGCGTCTGTGCGTCGAGCTTGGCGTGCCACTGAAATCTCTCGATGAATTGCCGGAACTGGATCTGACCATTGACGGTGCGGATGAGGTTGACCACGCGTTGCGGCTCGTCAAGGGCGGCGGCGGTGCACTGCTGCGCGAGAAGATCGTCGCGGCGGCATCCGCACGCGTGATCGTCATCGCCGACCAGAGCAAGGTTGTGGAGACGCTGGGCGCCTTTCCTCTGCCCATCGAGATCAATCCGTTTGGCCAGGTTGCGACCCGCATCGCCATCGAAAAGCTGGCATCGCGGTCCGGCCTGTCGGGTGAGTTGAAGCTTCGCTCTTCCGGTGACGGCGTCTTCATGACGGATGGCGGACACCTTATTCTCGACGCATCTTTTGGCCGTATTCCTGATGCAGAAGCGCTAGCACGCGAGCTGAACACGATTCCCGGTGTCGTCGAGCACGGACTTTTCATAAATTTGGCATCGCTTGCCATTATCGCTGGCCCTGAAGGCGCCCGCGTGATGCAGGCAGTATAACAGGAGCGAGATTTTCATGATCAAACTAGCGGGACTGGGCAAAGCTGCCGCTGCTTCGATCCTCATTTCCGGCATCGTGTTCGGTACTGCCGCACGCGCCCAGGAAATTTCCGAAGCGCATGTTGCTGCCGCGCGGCAGGCGATCGCCTCTCTTGGCGTTACCGACCGTTTCGACGACATTCTGCCGGGACTGGCCGAACGTCTGAAGGCCGAACTTATTCAGGCTTCGCCGAATGTTCAGGATGCGATCACCGCGACGGTTGACGCTAAGGCGCTTGAGCTTGCACCGCGCCGCGCCGATCTCGAGCGTGAGGCCGCGCTGACCTATGCACGTGCTTTTTCGGTCGAGGAACTGAACGCCATCTCCACCTTCTACAGCAGCGAAGCTGGCAAGAAGCTGTTGAAGGACGGCCCGATTGCGACCCGCGAACTGATGAAGGCTGCCGATATCTGGGCCGCCGGTATCAACCGCGATCTCAACGCTGCCAGCATGACCGAACTGCAGAAGGTCGCCGGCGCTGATCTGAAGCCGCTTCCGGCGGATCACAATGCCACGGGTGGCGCTCCGGCTGCCAAGCCATAAGGCGCTTTTCCAGGTTCAGAAATATTCAAAGCCCGGCCGCAAGACCGGGCTTTTCATTTGTGCGCCGCAGCACCTATATGTGGGCGTGAATGCACCGCTGCCCGTTTTCGGCTGATGGCGGTTTTGATCAGGGGTTTTGACTATGACAGCTTATGACTACGATCTCTTCGTCATCGGTGGCGGTTCCGGCGGCGTGCGCAGCGGCCGTGTAGCTGCCTCGCTCGGCAAGCGCGTTGCGATCGCCGAGGAATACCGCTATGGCGGCACCTGCGTCATCCGCGGCTGCGTGCCGAAGAAGCTGTTCGTCTACGCCTCGCAGTTCCCCGAGCATTTCGAGGATTCTGAAGGTTTCGGCTGGAGCGTCGGCGAGCGCAGCTTCGACTGGAAAAAGCTGATCGCGGCGAAGGACAAGGAAATCACCCGTCTCGAAGGGCTCTATCGTAAGGGTCTGGAAAACGCCAAGGCTGATATTTTCGACAGCCGGGCGGAACTCGTGGATGCCCATACCGTCAAGCTGACGAAAACCGGAGAAACCTTCACCGCCGAGCGCATCGTCATCGCTGTCGGCGGCACGCCGAACGAACACAAGGCGCTGCCCGGCCACGAGTTGACGATTTCGTCCAACGAGGCTTTCGATCTCGAGGAGCTGCCGAAATCGATCCTGATTGCCGGCGGCGGTTACATCGCGGTGGAATTCGCCAATATCTTCCACGGGCTCGGCGTTGAAACGACATTGATCTATCGCGGCAAGGAAATCCTGTCGCGCTTCGATCAGGATATGCGCAAGGGCCTGCATGAGGCGATGGAGGCCAAGGGCATCCGCATCATTCTGGAAGACATCATCGAGGAAGTCAGCAAGGACGGCGCCGGCGGTTTCGTGGCCCGCACCAAGCAGGGCGCTTCGCTGCATGTGGGCCTGGTGATGCTGGCGCTTGGCCGCGATCCGAATACCAAGGGGCTCGGTCTCGAGAATGCCGGTGTGGAGGTGGACGCCCGCGGCGCGATCGTCGTTGACGATTATTCGCGCACGAACGTGCCCAGCATCTTCGCACTTGGCGACGTCACCGACCGGGTACAACTGACGCCGGTGGCGATCCACGAGGCGATGTGCTTCATCGAGACGGAATACAAGAACAACCCGACCAAGCCGGATCACGAGCTGATTGCGACGGCGGTATTCTCGCAGCCGGAAATCGGCACTGTCGGCCTTTCGGAAGAGGAAGCCGGCAAGAAATATCCGGAACTGGAAGTCTATCGCGCCCAGTTCCGTCCGATGAAGGCGACGCTATCTGGCCGTCAGGAGAAAACGATCATGAAGCTGATCGTCAATGCCGCTGACCGCAAGGTCGTCGGCGTGCATATCCTCGGCCATGAGGCCGGCGAGATGGCGCAGCTTCTCGGCATCACGCTGAAAGCCGGCTGCACGAAGGATGACTTCGACCGCACCATGGCCGTTCACCCAACGGCGGCAGAGGAACTGGTGACGATGTATTCGCCGAGCTATCGCGTCGTAAACGGTGAGCGGGTCTAGCTCATCTTCCGCTCCGGCTTCCAGCTCGTCTCTGCCTGATAATGGCGGTTGCCATCGAATAACGCCTCGTTGCCCTTCAGGAGAGCGACGAGGCGATCTATGGCGAGTCGCATTTCCGGGGCGTGCCGGTCGTCGTCGTTGACGATGATCCAGAGCGGATGGGACAGTTCCTCGATGATCTCGCCGTCGCGGACGAGGCCGGGGACGTTATCACCAATAAAGCAGGGCAGGACGCCTTTTCCAGCCCCGCTCTGGATGAGGCTCGGCAAAAGGGCAGGGGCATTCGTCCAGGTGTGGATCAGCGGTTCCCGATGCCGGAACACCCATTTTTCGGCGTCGGATTTCGCGACCTCGGTGCCGATCGAAATCCATTGCTCAACATTCTTGCTTGAGCCGTCGCGCGCGATAGGCGCAATAGGCAACGTCGACCGATTTCCGGACGGCGAAATTCCCGGTGGCTGGCCTGACGTGCCTGATCGCGATCATGCCGCGCCTGTAAGTCAACTCGTCGTCATTCTCACATTGCTTGCAGCACAGGCGGAAAGCGTCTGACGGGCCGCGAATGGCCGCCGCATTGGTGGCTATGAAACCGGCAGTCCAGATGTCACTCGACAGAGAAACGATCGGTAGCGAAAAAGCGTCGCTGTGCCATTGAGTGATTTCCGCCGCGCTGTTGCGCATGGACCTTACTTTCTCGAACAGGACCTGGCCGTCCGGTGCGAGCCGGTATCCGTTCTGACTCCGAATAAAGAGCGTTCGCCCCATTTTGCGTTCAAGAAGCATCATCTTTCGGCCAATCGTTGGCGCACTGAGCCCGGCTTTACCCGCCGCGCCGGCGAGGCCGCCCTCTGTGGCGACAATGTCGAAAAGCCTCAACTCGTCCCAGTCCACTTCTGTCACGGCATCCTCTCCACATCATGGCAGCATCTTAGCCGCATCAGGGCCTGTCCTCTCCGTTCAGATATGAAACGGGTCTTTCAGTCCTGCCTCTATGCTTGCTGCAGGGCGCAACCTAACTCGTCTCCAACAAAGGAGACAGACATGTTACCCGAAACGATGTTCCTTATGGAGAAGATTAGACACATGGAAATCCGCCACGGAAGAGGAGGGTGTGTTTCCGAATGGGAGAACTGGCCTTGCTCGCCACTGGACCGGCTTGTGGTGTTTCTCTTGCATCTGCCCCATTCCCTGCGCCGATATCTCTGCATCAAGCCCGGAAGTCGGTGACTTCGGAGGGATGGGCAACCATCCACGGAAACTATTTAAATCGTTTGAAATCATTTTTCTCCTTCGTGGCGGATCAAAACGGTCCGAAAGAGGGCGGGCGGCGCGCGGATGTCTATGCAAAGCCTGTGCTTGGAGCTATAAGCCGCTCAAATTTCCGAGGCGGTCGCGCGGCGGTTGCGCGGTCGAAAGAAGGGTAAGAACATGGCACAGAATTGGACCCCCGGCAGCTGGCGGCAGAAACCGATCCAGCAGGTTCCCGAATATCCCGATGCGGCAGCGCTTGCGGCAACGGAAGCCACGCTTGCAACCTATCCGCCGCTGGTATTTGCCGGTGAGGCCCGCCGCCTCAAGAAGCAGCTTGCCAATGTGGCGGAAGGCAACGCCTTCCTGCTGCAGGGCGGCGATTGCGCCGAAAGCTTCCTCGAGCACGGCGCGGACAATATCCGTGACTTCTTCCGTGCCTTCCTGCAGATGGCCGTGGTGCTGACCTATGGCGCACAGCTGCCAGTCGTAAAGGTGGGACGCATTGCCGGCCAGTTCGCCAAGCCGCGCTCTTCCAACGTGGAAGTGCAGGATGGTGTTTCCCTGCCGTCCTACCGCGGTGACATCATCAACGGCATCGAATTCAACGAAGCCTCGCGTATTCCGAACCCGGAGCGTCAGCTCGACGCCTATCGCCAGTCGGCGGCGACGCTGAACCTGCTGCGCGCTTTCGCAATGGGCGGTTATGCCAACCTCGAAAACGTTCACCAGTGGATGCTCGGCTTCATCAAGGACAGCCCGCAGGCCGACCGTTACCGCAAGCTGGCCGACCGAATCTCCGAAACCATGGACTTCATGAAGGCCATCGGCATCAGCGCGGACAGCAATCCGAGCCTGCGCGAGACCGACTTCTTCACCAGCCATGAGGCGTTGCTGCTTGGTTACGAAGAAGCCTTGACCCGTATCGATTCCACCTCTGGTGACTGGTACGCCACGTCGGGCCACATGATCTGGATCGGTGACCGCACGCGTCAGCTCGACCATGCGCATGTGGAATATTTCCGCGGCATCAAGAACCCGATCGGCCTGAAATGTGGTCCGTCGCTGACGCCCGACAATCTGATCGAGCTGATCGACGCGCTGAACCCGGCAAACGAGGCCGGCCGTCTGACGCTGATTTGCCGTTTCGGCCATGACAAGGTGGCGGACAGCCTGCCGAAGCTCATCCGTGCTGTCGAGAAGGAAGGCCGCAAGGTCGTCTGGTCCTGCGATCCGATGCATGGCAACACGATCACGCTCAATCACTACAAGACGCGCCCGTTCGAGCGTATCCTGTCGGAGGTCGAAAGCTTCTTCCAGATCCACCGCGCCGAAGGCACGCATCCGGGCGGCATCCATATCGAGATGACCGGCAAGGACGTGACGGAGTGCACGGGTGGCGCGCGCGCCGTGACGGCGGATTCGTTGTCCGACCGTTACCACACCCATTGCGACCCGCGCCTCAATGCCGATCAGGCACTGGAACTGGCGTTCCTGCTGTCAGAGCGCATGAAAAGCGGGCGCGACGAGAAGCGCCTGGCAATCGCCAGCGCTTGATGGAAGAGCTGAAAGTCTCTCTGCGCTTGCGCGAGGTCTGATCGTGCCGGACTGAAGATCTGGTCCGGCTTCGGGAGTGTGAGGCTCCCGCTCGCGGACGCTTCAGCCTCTGGTAATGATAAAGCCGCCGGATTTCCGGCGGCTATTTTTATCTGTGGCTATAGGCTTACTGTACCAGAGCCGGCTGCTGGCAGCGGACATCGGTAACACGAACATCGGCTTCGCCGATCTTGACGCCGAGAACCAGAAGCGTGTTGTAAAGCAGCGTATCGACCGGTGCGGTGACGAGGGACAGCGTGTTGGCGAGCGCCGTCTGGATGACGCCGAGGCCGCCAAGGTTGAGGAAGAGAATCCTGATGTCGAGATCAAGGTTCTTCAGCAACGAGCTGACGAGCGTCGTGACGGTATCCTTCGTGGAGACGCTCTTGATCTTGCCCTGGGCAATATCCAGCTGCGTGAAGGTCAGCTTGGTCTTCGTCATGTTGGTGGCGTTGATGAGGGCGCTGCCGTTGACGGCAAGCAGGGCAGAATCCACGATTGCCGCCTTTGTCACGCGCGGGTCCCGTCCGAAATTGGCGAAGGCCGTGGTATCGACATTGCCAAGTGCAATTTCTGCAACGCCGGGAACAACTTCGACATCCACGGTTCCCTGTCCGCCGCCCGTGCAGCGAATGTCCGCAAGCCGGGCTTCCGCGTGGGCGACTTCCACATAAAGCGGGACATTGACCTTGAGGCCGGCGATTGCCTGGAGCCCATCCACCACGACATTGACCGCAAGGCGGGTCTGGGCGGTACGGACCACGGTGCCCTGGCCGCCAACGGCGAGCGAAGGCGTTTCGACCGGCGGCTGGCCGATGGCGAGTGTCACCTTGGCCGAGGCGAGGCCGAGAACATTAGCGCCGAGATCAAGCGCCAGCTGGTTGCCGCCATTGCCGGCAACGGCTGCGGCATTGAGAAGGTCGAAGACGCTGGCATTGACCTTGAGATTTTCCCCGCTGCCAATGAGCTTTTCGGTGAAGGGACCGAGATTGACGATTTCTTCTAGCTTGAGCTTGATGTTGCTCTTGCCGGCGGTTTTTTCCAATGTCTTCAGAACGGTGACGACGGCTGGCTGCAGGCCCGTCGTTTTCGTCAGCGCGTTCAGGAACTTGCCGTAGGTAATCTCAGTCTGCAGCACGTCCTTGTAGGTGCCGGCGGTGAGGCCAAGATCGATCGCGAGAGCTTCGACGACATGCAGCGCGTTGACATCGGCATCGACGAGGGCCTGATAGTCCATGAGCTTGAGCGAGACCGTGGTGCCGAGCAGACCGCCGAGCAGGCTGTTCAGGAGGCCGTCATTGAGGCTGGCAAGCCGCGATCCCACCGAGAATGCAGCGACTTTCTGAGACGAGGCGGTTCCGGCGGCCGAAATCCTTGGCGGCGTTGTAAAGGCCGAAGCGAAGAAGATCTGGCCCTTTTCGAAGATGTTTACTTTCACCGCATTGGTCGGCTGGGCGTTTTCGACGAACCGCTGTCCGACCGGGAGGCTGGCATCCGGTTCATAATGGCCTTTGACAACCTCGGCGTAGCCGTGGGTTTTGGCAAACTCATTCCGGGGATCGAAAGGCTGCAGCCCGGTTGGCGTTAGCAGCCCCTGCGCCGTCCTGACGCCGAGGTCCAGGCCGTTGAGTGCAAAATATTGCTGCACCGTCTTTTCGGCGTCGGTGACGTTGGCTGCTGCCGAAATGGCCGCGAGATCGGCGGTTTGCTGCAATTGCCGCTTCTGCAGGGTCAGATAACCGTAATCGACGCCAATCGCCAGGATGCCGATAAAAAGCGGCGCCGTCAGGCCGGCGGAGATGGCTATGTTGCCGGCGCGATCCCTCAGGAAACCGGAGAGCAGGGAATGGATGGTCCTCATGTCATGCTCCTCCGATCCGGATGGTCGAAAAACGCCGGATGACCGGCTCGGGCAGGGTGTAGCTGTAGAGGCTCCAGATCGGCAGATCACGGGCGTCATATTCGACTTTCACCGTGAACTGGTTGGCATTGGCGGGATCAGTGGCGACGTCGACCGTGAAGTGTCTTTTATCCAGGAAGGCGTAACCGAGATCGCTCTTGGCGACGAAATCCCGGGCGAGCTGCTGGCGCTCGGTGGTGTTAAGGCCGGCGACCGCCGTTCTTGCCGCGTCGGCGGCGATCTGCTGCACCGAATAGGCCGCCATCAGATAAATGCCGTAGGCAATCATGGTCAGGAGGACAAGAAAGAAGATTGGCGCGACAATGGCGAACTCGACAGCGTTCGAGCCGGACCGATCGCGAAGGAAACGCACTGCATTACGCATAAAGCACCCCCGTTCCTTAAGGCACCAAGGTTCGATGCCTTGATTTATTATTTTCGGAAATGCTAATTTATAGGTGTTAATTTTGTGTTGACGTGCGCTTATGGGTTGCAGGCCTGTGTAAACCTTCGCGTCTGCTTCAGATCAGGCGAAGGCCCTTGAAGCTGGCGTGGCCATCCTTGCCGATGATGATATGGTCGTGGACGGCGATACCGAGCGGCTTTGCCGTATCGATGATGGTCTTGGTCATCTCGATATCAGCACGCGAAGGTGTCGGGTCGCCGCTCGGGTGATTATGTATTAAAATCAAGGCGGTAGCGGATAGTTCGAGAGCGCGGCGCACCACTTCGCGGGGATAGACCGGTGTATGGTCCACGGTCCCGTGCCCCTGCACTTCGTCGGCGATGAGGACATTGCGCTTATCGAGGAACAGGATGCGGAACTGTTCGCGCGTTTCATGGGCCATGGCGGCGTGGCAATAATCGATGACCGAGGACCAGGAACTCAGAACCTGCTTGTTGCGGATTTCGCTTTTCAGCATGCGCTGGGAAACGGAGGCGACGAGTTTCAGGTCGAACGCCACGGCTTCGCCCACGCCCTTCACCTCCTGCAACAGCGGCAGAGGTGCGCCGAGTACACCGCCCAGCGTGCCGAAACGGGCAAGGAGCGCCTTGGCGATGGGCTTTGTGTCGCGCCGCGGTATCAGCCGGAACAGTAAAAGCTCCAGCAACTCATAATCGGCAAGCGCCGCGTCGCCGCCATCGCGATACCGCGCCCGCAGCCGGTCCCGGTGACCATGATAATGGGCGGCATCCGCCGGCGGCTCGATGACAGGCACCGGCTTCTTCACCGCATTTCGCGGCTCGGCGAAAAAACCGCGCTCGTCCGCCCCTTCGAAGAGATCGCCTTCGCCCGCCTGAAAGCCGGACGTCGTGGAAAGCTCGGCGGGAGGCGGGGCGGGGCGTCTTGCCATGGGCGGTCTGGCCTTATGAAGGGGTAAGCGGCGGCAGGCCCGGACGGTCGAAGCCGCCGGGCGACAGCGTGAAGATTTCGCAGCCGGTGGCCGTGACGCCAACGGCGTGTTCATATTGGGCGGACAGCGAACGGTCGCGCGTCACCGCCGTCCAGCCGTCGGAAAGCACCTTCACATGCGGTTTGCCTAGATTGATCATGGGCTCGATGGTGAAGATCATGCCTTCCCGGATTTCCGGACCTTCGTCCGGATGGCCGTAATGCAGGATGTTTGGCGTATCGTGGAACAGCCGCCCAACGCCGTGCCCGCAGAAATCGCGCACCACCGAGCAACGTTCGGCTTCCGCATAGGTCTGGATCGCCGCGCCGATCGCGCCGGTGCGCACACCGGGCTTTACAGCCGCGATACCACGCAGCAGGCATTCATAGGTCACTTCCATCAGCCGCTCGGCAGCGCGCTTGATCTGGCCGACCGGATACATGCGGCTTGAATCGCCATGCCACCCATCGAGCACATAGGTAACATCGATGTTGACGATATCGCCTTCCCGCAGCGGCTTTTCATCGGGAATGCCGTGGCAGACCACATGGTTGATCGAAGTGCAGACGGATTTGGTATAACCACGATAATTGAGCGTTGCCGGCAGCGCGCCGTGATCGGCGCCGAATTCGAAGACGAAACGGTCAATGGCGTCCGTTGTCACACCCGGCTTGACGATTGCGGCGAGTTCATCGAGACAACGCGCCGTCAGCTGGCACGCCTTGCGCATGCCGTCGAAATCCTCAGGGGTGTAGAGGCGGATGACGCCTGTATTCTTGAGGGGGGCGGAGGCGGCGTCGATATAGGTGACCATCATAGTGCTTTCTGTCTCTTTACGTCCCTGTTCATAAAACAGCCGGACGCCACTCGTCCATCTTAACCGTTCCGTTGACTGAAATTTGTGCCGGGGTGACCGCGCATTTCACGGCATAAGCCTCCACGCCCCGCGCCATTGCCCGTTGGAAAGCCAGCGCATAGACCGGATCGAGATCGTCGCAGATGCGCATCCGGTCGCAATCGCCGCGCTGGATGAGATAAAGCATCACCGCCCGGTGACCGGCTTCCGCTGCATCGCCCAGTTCCTCGAGATGCTTTGCGCCGCGTTTGGTGGCGGTATCGGGGAATTCTGCAAGGCCCTTCTCGCGCATGAAATGCACGTTCTTCACTTCCACATAGGCGTCCGGCCGACCGGGTTCGGATAGCAGGAAATCGATGCGGGAATTGCGCCCGTATTTCTGTTCTCGGCGGATTATCGAATAGCCGGCGAGTTCCGGGATACGGCCGTTCAGGATCGCCTCTTCCGCCAGCCGGTTCGGCATGCCGGTATTGATGCCGACGACGGTGCCATCGGCCTCGACCATTTCCAGCATATGACGGTATTTACGGGTGGGGCTGTCATGTTGCGACAGCCAGATGCGGGAACCCGGCGTCGTCAGCCCACGCATGGAGCCGGTGTTGGGGCAGGACCCGGTGATCGCCGTGCCGTCTTCCAGAACTGCGTCGAAGAGGAAACGTTTGTATCGGGAGATCAGCGTTGCGGGAACGAGCGGGGGCGTGAAGAACATGATGCCTTGAGCTAAGCTTGTGTGTTTGCAGGGTCTTTTTATCCCTCATCCCTGTGCTTGTCACAGAGAACCAGCCAGCCCAAGTCCTTGGGCTGAAGCAAGTCTTTCGCCGCGTAGACCGGCGCCTACTGGATTCCTGTGACAAGCACAGGGATGAGGGTGACGGAGAACGCCTGTGGAAGAGGCCTTTCTGCCGTGTACTCGTCATCTTTTTCACAGATATCCTACAAAAGAACATAGGTTCCCGGCGCATCGCCGAGCACCGGGCGCTTGCCGTCTTCCGGTTTCCGCGCCTTTACCTTCTCGGCGTTCTGGCTTTCGATCCAGTTCTGCCAGTGCACCCACCACGAACCCTTGTGAGGTGTGGCGGCGGCCTGCCAGGCGTCGAAGTCTCCGGCTGGTGATGGCCCCGTCCAATATTGGTACTTCTCGAGCTGCGGCGGGTTCACGACGCCGGCAATGTGGCCGGAAGCGCCGAGCACGAATTCCACCGGCCCGCCAAACAGGGCAGCACCCGTGAACACCGATTTCGCGGGCGCGATATGGTCATCGCGGGTGGCGAGATCGTAGACGGGTATGTTGATATCGCCGAGATTGATGCGCTTGCCGGCAACGCGCATCAGACCGCGGGCGAGATTGTTCTCGAGGTAACAGTTGCGCAGATAGTACGAGTGGCTGGCAGCCGTCACCCGGGTGGAATCGGAGTTCCAGTAGAGCAGGTCGAATGGCAGGGGTTCGGTGCCGCGCAGGTAATTATCGACCACATAGGGCCAGATAAGATCGGAGGCGCGCAGCATGTTGAAGACGGTGGCCATGATCGAACCGTCAAGATAACCGACGGCCTGCATGTGTCTGTCGAGCGCGTCCAGCTGACCTTCGTCCACGAAGACCTTGAGGTCTCCGGCATGGATGAAATCGGTCTGGGCGGCGAGCAGCGTGGCGCTGCGGATGCGCTCATTGTCCTGCTGTGCATGCAGCGCCAGCGCCGAGGCCAAAAGCGTGCCGCCGACACAATAACCGACGGCGTTGATCTCCTTTTCGCCAGTCCGTTCCTCGATGGTATCAAGCGCAAAGTCGATGCCTTCGCTGATATAATCGTCCCAGCCTTTTTCGGCCAGACCGGCATCCGGGTTGATCCAGGACACCATGAAGACGCTGTGGCCCTGTTCGAGGCACCAGCCGACGAAGGATTTCTGCGGGTTGAGATCGAGAATGTAGAACTTGTTGATCCAGGGCGGCACGATCAGCAGCGGCCGTTTGAAGACCTTTTCCGTCGTCGGCTCGTAATGGATGATTTCGCAAAGCGCGCTTTTCGCAACGACCTTGCCTGGCGTGACGGCAATGTTCTGGCCAATGACGAATTTGCTGTAATCGGTCTGGCGAAGCTTCAGATGGCCGTTTCCGGCCGCGACATCCTCCGCCAGCTGCGCCATGCCCTTGACGAGATTGGCGCCGCTGGAGGCTACCGTCTCGCGGAAGACCTGCGGATTGGTGAAGACGAAATTGGCCGGAGAAAGCGCCTCTGTCACCTGCCGCATGTAAAACAGCGCCTTGGTGCGGGTGTGCTCATCCAGCCCCTCCGCCTCCGTCACCATCCTGTCTGCAAAACCGACGGTCGTCTGATAGGCCTTGAGAAGAAAATCGAAGAACGGGTTGGCCTGCCAGTCGGCATCGGCAAAACGTTTGCTTCTGCGCTGTGCAGGGCCGCTTTCGGCCGTTTTCTCCGAGGTCGAATCGGAGGCTCCGGAAAATTGCGCCACCGATTTCGACCACAGATCGTAATAGCTCGACAGCAGATGGGTCTGCGCTTCCAGTGACCGCTTCGGCTCGGCCATCCAATATTCGGCGACATCGGAGAGCGTCTTGACCAGATCGGTCACGGGATCGGCGCTCGTCTGCGGAATTTCGCCGCGTTCGCGTGGCGCCAGCCATTCACCGGCAGCCTTGCCGAGATTTTCGAGTGCGCGTGCGATGTTGATCGCGAATGTTTCGGGGTCGCGGATCAGGTAGGCCTCGGCGGAACTGGCGTCGAAGCCGGGCGTTTTGTCACCCTTTTTCGTGCCCCCGCCGTCAACACCTGCCATGCACCATCCTCCACCAAATTTGTGTTTGCACATTCTGCATGAAAACGAATACAAGTTCCACCAGCAAGGGGAGGCCGCAAAGGGCCGAACCGCGGTCGAATTCGATATCGGCAGATATCCTTACAGGCGGAACATGACGATGGGCAAGCACATGGGCAAATGCGGCACATGGGGAACATATGCGGAAAGCGCCGCAAGAATAGCGTTCCTCTCGCTCTCCGGCGCCATGCTCGTCACCACGCTTGCCGCCTGCAAGGCCCCCGAGCCGATTGTCGCGCCCGCCCATATGCGCCGTCCGACGGCTGAAATCGTCGGACCTCGCCCGGTCAGCGACACCGCGGTAAGCCAGAAGCGCGACACCGGGACCTATCCGACGTTCTCGCAGCCGCTGACGGCCGCTGGCACACAGATGGGCGACGACGAAGCCTCAACCATGGAATCGAGCCTGTCTCGCCTCGGCGCGGCACGGCGCAACGGCCAGATATCGGAAGCCGAATATAAGCGCCGGGTGGCCGAGCTGCGGGCGCTGGCAGAAAATCAGAAGCCGGTTGCGACGCCTGCATCGCAGTGACGAGCTGGGCGAGTGCATGCTTCTCCCCGAGGGGAGAAGTCCGCGGCAGCGGGATGAGGGGCAAGCTCTCCGCATATCTCCGCGTTCGCCTCCTCTACGCCGTCCGGCCGCCGTCCGTCCGTCCCGGTCCGGACGGAA
>NZ_LT009718.1:1639466-1933214 GCF_900013495.1 Agrobacterium genomosp. 2 str. CFBP 5494 | reverse complement strand
GACGACGACGACGACGACGACGACGCGCGCGCGCGCGACGCGCGCGCGCGCGCGCGCGCGCGCGCGCGCGCGACGCGCGCGTGTGTGTGGGGCAAGCTCTCCGCATATCTCCGCGTTTGCCCCTTCATCCGGCCCGTCGGGCCACCTTCTCCCCGCCGGGGAGAAGAAACAAGCGGGGATGCCGAACGTCCTACAGCGACAATCACGGCTGAGGTCCTGTCGGCCCGGCAATCATAACTCCTTCTTTACCCTGCCTTTGAACCTTCCGCTTACCGAAGATGTTAAGCGGATGGATGCGGTTTGCAGCTTATGGTGCAGCCATAACAAACAGGCCGCTGAAAAAGCGGCGCACAGGGTGAAATATCATGAAATGCATCGCCGCTTTGCTGGTCCTTGCCGGTTTTGCGCTCGCACCAGCTCAGGCGCGGGCGCCGCACATCAATTTCGGAACGTCCGCACTTCAGGGGCGATGATCGAGGGGGCGGCTGTCAGTCGTTGCCTGCCGCTTCACTCAGCGCATCGAGATCGGGCACGGTGATGTGACGGTTGTTCTCGATGCGGATAATGCCTTCCTTTCGCAGCTTTGTCATTTGCCGGCTAACGGTCTCAATGGTGAGACCGAGGAAATCGGCAATGTCGGCACGCGAGAGCGGCAGGTCGAAGCATGACTTGTCGTCGTTTTCCGGATCGATATGGGTGGCGATCATATAAAGGAAGCTGGCAACCTTTTCCTGCGCCGATTTGCGCCCCAGTGTCAGCATCCAGTCACGTGCCTCGTCCAGTTCCTTGAGTGACTGGCTGTGCAGCTTGCGTTCCATATCAGGCACTTCGGAGACCATGCGGTCGACGACGCGGCGCGGAAAGAGGCAGATTTCCACATCGGTTGCGGCTTCCGCCGTCATCTTGCTTTCCGCCATGAACGGACGGCCGAGAAAATCCGGTGCAAATTGCAGGCCGACGATCTGCTGGCGGCCATCCGACATCATTTTCGACAGCTTTACCACGCCATTCAGGATATTGCCGTAGGAGGTGACGAGCTCGCCCTGGCCGAGAAGCTCATTGCCCGCCTCCAGCTTTTTGCGGCTGGAATGGCGGTTCAGATCGCAAAGCTGCTGCGGTGTCAGCGTGCTGCAAAGACCGCCGTGACGCGCCTCGCAGGAGCGGCAAACAACCGGCTCTTCCGAATTGTGGATGGTCTTCTGCAGCGTGTCCATAAGCCTTTTCCAATGCTGGCTTTGCGGGACGATTGCGACCCTGGATATCAAATCCGGTCTCTTTAAAGGCGTGTGCGCTGTAGCCGTCGTCCCCGCGTCTACTTTAGCAAGAACTTATGGCTCAATTTGATTGAAGTCAAAGTTGCAAACTGTCGCAGCCGCTACTGAAAGAGGGGAAATCGACATTTTCTTGATAAAAGGCAAATCGGGTGATGAATATCGACCTTCTTCACAAATATTCCGGGGCAGTGCCGCGTTACACGAGCTATCCGACCGCGCCGCATTTCCACGAGGGAATCGATAATACGACCTATCGCGGCTGGCTCGGCGCACTCGGTCACAGGAATCGCCTGTCGCTTTACCTGCATATTCCCTATTGCGACCGGCTTTGCTGGTTCTGTGCCTGCCATACCAAGCACACGCTGAAATACGAGCCGATTGCTATTTATCTTGAAGCACTTAAGCAGGAAATTGCTGCGGTCGGCGCACTTGTTTCGCCTGACGCCGTGGTGAGTGCCGTGCATTTCGGCGGCGGCTCGCCGACCATGCTTGACCCGCAGGACATGCAGGACCTGATGGACTGTCTGCGGCGTCACTTCACTTTCGGGCTGGCACCAGAAATCAGCGTTGAGATGGATCCCAACGATCTGGATGACAGCCGCTATGACGCGCTTGCCGCCATCGGCATGTCGCGGGCGAGCCTCGGGGTGCAGGATTTTGATGACAAAGTGCAAAAAACCATCAACCGCATCCAGTCTTTCGAGCAGACGAAATCCGTGGTGGACGCCGTGCGGGCGAGGGGCGTTCACTCAGTCAATTGCGACATTCTTTACGGGCTGCCGTTCCAGACATGCGAGACACTGAAAAGAACCGTCGATCAGATCGTATCGCTTGCCCCTGATCGCATCGCGCTTTTTGGCTATGCCCATGTTCCCTGGATGAAAAAACACCAGTCGCTGATCCCCGAACATGCGCTGCCCGATGTTGCCGAACGCTACCGCCAGATGACGATGGCGGGGGAGATGCTGAGGCAGGCCGGATACAGCCAGATCGGGATCGATCATTTTGCCCGGCCGACCGATACATTATCCCAGGCCGCCGAAGCCGGCGCCCTGCGGCGGAATTTTCAGGGCTACACGACCGATACTGCCGATGCGCTTATCGGGCTTGGCGCATCATCCATCGGCCGGCTGCCGCAGGGCTATGTGCAGAACATGGTGGCAACCGGTGAATATCAGCGCATGGTGGGTGAGGGCGGTCTTGCCGCCGTGAAAGGCATTGAGTTGTCGCAGGACGATCATCTGCGCTCGCATGTGATCGAAAGGTTGATGTGCGATTTCTCTATCGATCTTTCGGACTTGCAGCACCGTTTCGGCAAGGTGAGCCATTCCGTGAGGGACCAGGCGCAGCAGTTTGCCGCAGGCGACAGGGACGGTCTGGTGCGGCTGGATGCCGATATTTTTGCCGTGACGGAGGTGGGAAGGCCGTTTGTACGTAATATCGCGGCAATCTTCGATACCTATCTCGGCAATGGGCGCGGCCGTCATTCGGTTGCTGTTTAGGCAACAGTTTTGGGGCAAATTTCAAAGTTACGTCACGAAACCATTGGCTTTTTTGCGCGACTTGCCTATGTGGTGCGTCAGAAAGAATAATTCATACGAACGACAATAAGGATTATGGGCGTGACAGCTACATTCGACAAGGTTGCCGACATTATCGCCGAAACCAGCGAAATCGACCGCGAAACCATTACGCCGGAGAGCCACACGATCGACGATCTGGGCATCGACAGCCTCGACTTTCTTGATATCGTTTTCGCGATCGACAAGGAATTCGGCATCAAGATTCCGCTCGAGCAGTGGACGCAGGAAGTCAATGAAGGCAAGGTTTCCACGGAAGAATACTTCGTGCTGAAGAACCTTTGCGCCAAGATTGACGAATTGCGCGCGGCCAAGGGCTGACATGACGGTGCCCGCTTCCGGCGGGCATTTTCTTTTGATGCCGCCTGCGGGCAAACCATGACTAACCGACCAGAGACGGGCCGGACGGATGCTGCTTGAATATTTCCAGATGATCGACAAGGTCGAGGCCGTGGACATGACGGCGCGCACGTTGAAGGCGCGGTCCGTTGTTCCCGATAAAAGCCCTGTTTTCGAAGGCCATTTCCCCGGCATGCCGCTGGTTCCGGGTGTGCTTCTGATCGAGACAATGGCGCAGGCCTCCGGCATGCTGGTTCTGGCATTTTCCGATTTCGCGTCCATGCCGTTCCTGATGTCGGTCGATGGCGCCAAGATGCGGACTTTCGTGGAGCCGGGTGCTGTTCTCGACATCGAGGCAGTGCTTGAGCATGACGGTTCGGGCTTTGCGGTTACCAAGGCAAAGATCACCTCCGATGGCAAGAAGGTCTGCGACGCGCAGCTGAAACTGCGCACCATGCCCTTCAGCGAGATCCCGCTTGGGCCTATCGTCAAGAAGCGGGCGGAAGAAGTTGGCCTGATGGCGGCGATTGCCGCCGATGCACGGAAATAAGCTTTTTCATTCGTTTCGGAGAAGACAGTTTTTCCTGTCGGCCCGGTTTTGATGCACGAAAATCGTGGGCTCGCGACGGTGGATCGGGTCTTCGCCATTGCCAATCCGCACCGCGCGCTTTATTCCGCAACGCATGAAGTGGTTGTTCGCAACCGCTGTTGGATAGCCGTGACCGTTTCGGCGGGGCCGGCTGCAAAGGATGACAGACGATGAAATCTGACAATGATGTGGTGATAGCAGGGGTCGGCATCGTGACCTGTCACGGCGTTGGCAGCCAGGCGCATGTGGCGCTTCTTTCGGGAACCGCCGCGCCGGCAACGATTGTCGAGACGGAAAAATTCAAGCCATATCCGGTTCATCCCATGCCCGAGATCGACTGGTCGGCCCAGATCGCCAAGCGCGGCGACCAGCGCCAGATGGAAAACTGGCAGCGGCTCGGCGTTTTTGCCGCCGGTCTTGCACTTGATGATGCCGGCTTGAAGGAAAATGCCGAAGCCTGCGCCACCATGGATATGATCGTTGCTGCCGGCGGCGGCGAGCGCGACATCAATGTCGATACGCTGATCGTTGACGAGGCTTTGAAGCGCAACGACCGCGAAAAGCTGCTGAATGAAAAGCTGACGACGGAACTGCGCCCGACGCTGTTTCTCGCCCAGCTTTCCAACCTGATGGCCGGCAATATCTCCATCGTGCACAAGGTCACCGGCTCTTCCCGGACCTTCATGGGCGAAGAAGCGGCCGGCATTTCCGCCGTCGAAACCGCGTTCCATCGCATTCGTTCGGGCGAATCGAGCCACGCTCTCGTGGGCGGCGCCTTCTCTGCCGAACGTCCAGACATGATCCTGCTGTTCGAAGCCATCGGGGCGCATGCGCAGGGCGAGTGGCAGCCCCTGTGGTCGCGCGAAGGCCAGGACGGCGGCGGCATGGTTTCCGGCTCGCTCGGAGCCTTCCTCGTGCTGGAATCACGCAAGCATGCCAGCGAGCGCGGCGCGCGCATCTATGCCCGCATCGACGCCATCGAAGGTGATCGCGGCAGCCGCGACGACGGCAAAATGGAAAAGCGCATGGAGCGTCTGCTGACCCCGGCAACGGACAGCGCCGCGACCGTCGTCTTCTCCGGCGCCAGCGGTTATGACGGCGTTACGGCCCGTGAGAAGCACATTCTCGAAAAGACCTTGCCGAAGGCTGCCATCCGCGGTTTCGGCGGTGTCACGGGCCATGGACTTGAGGCGCAGTTTCCGCTCGGCCTCGCTCTGGCGGCGCTGACGCTTGAAAGCGGTGCCAAGGTTCCTACCTTCGACGCGAATGCGGAAAAGCCAATGGGCGAGGCGGCGACCGAGGCTGTCGTTACCACTGTTGGCCATGTCCGCGGCGAAGGTGTCGCCGTTCTGTCCCGTGACGTGTGAGGAGAAAGACCATGACCAATTTTAAGGATCATCTCGGTCGCCCGATCGTCGCCGTCACCGGCATGGGCATCATTACCTCGCTCGGTCAGGGGCTTGCCGATAACTGGGCGGCGCTGACCTCGGGTAAGTCAGGTATTCACAAGATCACCCGTTTCCCGACTGAAGGGCTTTCGACCCGGATCAGCGGCACGGTGGATTTCATCGATATTCCGGTTCCGAATTCCGTCGAACGTTCCTATGCCTTCGCGCGCGAAACCACCATCGAGGCGCTGGCGCAGGCCGGCATTTCCGGTGACTTTGACGGCCCGCTGTTTCTCGCAGCGCCGCCGATCGAGCCGGAATGGAGTGCCCGTTTCGAGCTTGCCGACCGCTCTCCGCCAGCCGCCCAGCCGGGTGATGCCTATGAGCGGTTCCTGACGGCCTTCCGTCAGCGTCCCGATCCGGCATTCCAGGAAGCAGCGCTGTTTGGTGCCATCTCCGAGCGTCTGTCTGACCGTTTCGGTACGCGCGGTCTGCCGGTTACCCTGTCGACCGCCTGTGCATCCGGCGCGACCGCGATCCAGCTGGGCGTCGAGGCCATCCGACAGGGCCGCGCCGAACGGGCTTTGACGGTTGCGACCGACGGTTCTGTCAGCGCCGAAGCGCTGATCCGCTTCTCGCTTCTCTCGGCGCTCTCGACCCAGAACGACCCGCCGGAAAAGGCTTCCAAGCCGTTCAGCAAGGACCGCGATGGTTTCGTGATCGCCGAAGGTGCCGCAACGCTGGTGCTGGAATCGCTCGAAGCCGCCGTCGCTCGCGGCGCCAAGGTGCTGGGCATCATCAAGGGCGCCGGGGAAAAGGCTGACAGCTTCCACCGTACGCGCTCTTCGCCCGATGGCGGCCCGGCGATTGCGACGATCCGTGCGGCACTGGCCGATGCGGGCGTGGCCGAAAGCGATATTGGTTATATCAACGCCCACGGCACCTCGACGCCTGAGAACGACAAGATGGAATATGGCTCGATGCTTGCGGTCTTCGGTGAAGGCCTGAAGAACATTCCGCTGTCGTCCAACAAGTCGATGATCGGCCATACGCTGACCGCCGCAGGTGCTGTGGAAGCGGTGTTCTCGCTGCAGACCATGCTGACTGGCACGCTGCCACCAACAATCAACTATAACAATCCCGATCCGACCATCACGCTCGACGTGGTGCCGAATGTGAAGCGGGATGCCGAGGTGGGTGCGGTTCTGTCGAATTCCTTCGGGTTCGGCGGGCAGAATGCAAGCCTTGTCATGACGCGGGAACCGGCTTAACCGGTTCGTTACAACAGGGCGTTTCCGAATGACTTGCGGAAACGCGCCCGTTTCTTTGATTTCGCATTCCAGCCGCAAAACCGTTACAGAGTTTTGCTGGAATGATTTTAGATAACGCCTTCGGGCGAAGGACTGATATATGCGCGCTCTTCAACTCGTCGACGACCGGAAGCTCGAAAAAGTGGATCTGCCCGAACCGGATGCGCCGGCGCCGGGCGAGGTAACGCTGCGCGTCAAGGCCGTGGCGCTCAACCACATCGATGTTTGGGGCTGGCGCGGCATGGCTTTCGCCAAGCGCAAGATGCCGCTCACAATCGGTGCGGAAGCCTCGGGTGTGGTGGAAGCCATCGGTCCGGGCGTATCCAACGTGCTGCCCGGCCAGCTGGTCGCGATCTATGGTGCGCGCACCTGCGGGCTGTGCAAACCCTGCCGCGAAGGCCGCGACAATCTGTGCGAACATGTCCAGGGCGTGCACGGTTTCCATCTCGACGGTTTCGCGCAGGAAAAGATCAATATTCCTGCCCGCCAGCTCGTGCCTGCGCCGCATGGCGTTGACGCTGTCGGTGCCGCTCTTGCGCCGGTGACGTTCGGCACGGTCGAGCACATGCTGTTCGACAATGCCAAGCTGGAGTCCGGCGAAACCATCCTCATTCATGCCGGCGGTTCGGGCATCGGCACGGCGGCGATCCAGCTTGCGAAGAAGATGGGGTGCACCGTCATCACGACAGTCGGTTCCGACGACAAGATCGAACGGGCGAAGGCGCTCGGGGCCGATCATGTGATCAACTATCGCACCGACCGTTTCGAAGGCGTCGTGCGCAAGCTGACGAAAAAGAAGGGCGTCGACGTCGTGTTCGAGCATGTCGGCAAGGATACCTGGGCGGGTTCGATGTTCTCGCTGAAACGCGGCGGTCGTCTCGTCACCTGCGGTTCCACATCCGGTGTTTCCACCGACATCAACCTGATGATGCTGTTCCAGCAGCAGCTGAAACTGCTCGGCTCCTTCGGCTGCCGTATGGAGAACATGGCCAACGCCATGCAGAAGATGGCACGTGGCATCGTGCATCCGGTCATCGACACCGAAGTGACCTTTGACGATATCGACCGGGCGCTGGAGCGCATGGAGACGCGTCAGGTGTTCGGCAAGATCGTGCTGCGGATGGACTGAGCATCTTGAAGCTGTTCCTGACACGGATCGTCCTGAAACTGGACCACTTCCGGCAGTGGCTGATTGCGACATTCGCCTTCGGCCTTCTCAACCTGCTGAAGCTCTTTCCCGCCGATGCGGGCATTCGCGCCGCTGACAGACTGGCACGTTTCGTGGGGCCGAAAACCGGCCGCCACAAGCTGATGCTCCATAATCTGGCGCGCGCCTTTCCGGAGAAGTCCGAACAAGAGCGGCTCGAGATCGCCATGGACAGCTGGGCCAATATGGGTCGGCTGGCGGCGGAATATGTCTTTCTCGACCGGCTGTTCGATTTCGATCCGGAAAAGAACGAGCCGGGACGCATCGAGGTCCAGGGCATCCCGACCTTCCTCGAGCTGCGCGACAATCCGCGGCCTTTCATCGTCTTTACCGCCCATAGCGGCAATTTCGAACTGCTGCCGGTTGCCGGCTCGGCTTTCGGTCTCGATGTGACGGTGCTGTTCCGGCCACCGAACAATCCCTTTGTGGCCGAGAAAGTGTTCAGTTTCCGCAAGGAGCGCATGGGCAATCTTGTGCCCTCGCATGCCGGCTCCTCCTTCGCGCTGGCGCGGCAGCTGGAAAAGGGCGGTGGTGTGGGTGTGCTCGTCGACCAGAAATTCGGCAAGGGACTGACGACGAAGTTCTTCGGACTTGAGGTTCGCACCAATCCGCTTCTCGCCAAGCTGGTGCGGCAGTTCAATTGCGATGTCTATCCTGCCCGTTGCGTGCGCCTGCCCGATAATCGCTACCGGCTGGAAATCGAACCAAAGGTTGAGATTCCGCGCGATGACAAGGGCAATGTCGACATTCAGGCGACGGCGCAGCTTCTGAACGACAAGGTGGAGAGCTGGGTGCGCGAATATCCCGGCCAATGGCTGTGGTATCACGACCGGTGGGACGTTAAGCACCAGATTTGAGGATGCCGGTTGGCTCGTGCTTTCAGAGCAATTTTCACAAAATCAGGCGCAGGAACTGTGCTTTTCGAAATTTTTCCATAGTAGTGGAACCTCATTTTTCGTTCATGGATTATCGAAATTGAAAAAATAGCAGCGGCTGTGATATTTTGAACAACAATCCCCGCCGTGTTTTCGTGCTTCGTTACGTCATTTTTAAGCGCGGAGACGCTATTATCAGGGATAATTGGTCTATCCTTTCGGATTAGGATCGGGATGTTTGCCCGTTCAGGGAGAGTTGGGTTGAAAGATTTGATTGAGCTGTTCTGGCTGCGTTATACGGAACTGCAATCTGCCGTTGGTAAAAACGAGGCCGACAAGATCGCAGTGCTGGAGCGTGAACTGGAGCAGCTTCTCGAGCGCGTCGTCGGACGCAAGACCGAGAGCTCCGAAGACATTCGCGAGCAGTTCCGTTTTGCTATCGATCTCCTCAACCACGAGGCAGAAGACCTTGGCTGCGTGCAGCGCAATTCCGAACTTCTGCGAACGCTCGTCGACCGTTACGTCGGCATGCCGCTCAAGGCGAAAGTGATCGGTGACGAAGATGCGGACAGCCTCGAATGGCACCACCGCCATTTGATCCTCGATGAAGATATGCTCAACGATCTCGATGAGCCTGTCGTCATCGTTTCCCCCGGTTACCGCGTGTCCTTTGCCAATGCGCTCGATGCCTTCCAGCGTAATGCGCCGGAAGGGCTCGTCGGCTGCCACATCGCCGAACTCGTCGGTGTCCACCGTTTCCAGAACGCACTCAGGGAGAAGCTCGATAATTGCTTCAAGGGCGATACGTCGAAATATACCTATGCGGAAGACCAGAACGGTCGCACAATCGTCAAGTCGCTCGAAATGTCGCCTTGTTATTCTTCCGCCTACAAGCTCGTGGGTGCCATGGTGGTCATCCGCGAAATTGCCGATCGCAGGCGCCGCGCTGCGGGTTGACCCCAAGCTCCCCTGATATCCGAAGGACGGGCTGAACGCGCCCGATCAGTCCCTTATTTCGGGAAGACGGTTTCCCAGATCGTGGCGATGGACCAGGCGGACGAGGCGTCAATCAGAAGCTTCGTCGCCATGGCCAGACACGACAGAACCAGAAGCGGGCGGATGATCTTCGCGCCGTTTTTCATGGCGAAACGCGACCCGATCTGCGCCCCGATGAATTGGCCGAACCCCATTGCCAGTCCAAGCTTCCACAAAACCGCGCCGCCCATCGCGAAGACGACGAACCCGCCGAAATTGGAGCCCAGATTGAGAAGCTTGGTATGGGCTGTCGCCTTCAGCATGCCAAAACCGGCAAGTGCCACGAAGGCGAGCATGTAAAAGGAACCGGCGCCCGGACCGAAGACGCCGTCATAAAAGCCGATCAGCGGCGCGGCGGTAAATCCGAAAACCAGCGGTGTGATGCGGCGATGGCTGTCCACATCGCTGAGCTGTGGCTTGAAGGCGAAATAGATCGCTATGGCGATCAGCAGGAAGGGCATGATGGTGCGCAGAAGATCGGCAGGCACGAAGGCGGCCGTCAGCGCCCCGAGCATTCCGCCGGCCATCGCCATCAACCCCATCGGCAATTGCTCTTTCAGATTGACATGGCCACGTCTTGCGTAAGCGAGAGTGGCGGAGGCCGAACCGAACTGTGCCTGCAGCTTGTTCGTGCCAAGCGTATCGAGTGGCGGTATTCCCATGATCATCATTGCCGGAATGGTGATGAGGCCACCGCCGCCGGCAATGGAATCGATAAAGCCGGCGAAAATGGCGACGCAGAAGAGGATGAGGAAAACGTTGAGGGCGATGTCTTGCACTTGGCATGTCCGGGCAGGCGGAAGGAGAGGCCCCTTCTTTCACCGAAAACGCGGTCGCGCAATATTTTTCTGTATGGTCTGAGGGGCGCCGGGGGATTGCGGTGCTGCCGCTTATCGTTATGTTTCCGTGGCGCGTCGCCGGAACGACGGATGGCGCCTGACACATGTGGATGAGGGCATTATGCATAAAGTGATATTCGATACGGACCCCGGTGTGGATGATGCCATGGCGCTTCTGTTCCTGCACCGCCACCCCGATATCGATCTGATCGGCGTCACCACCGTTTTCGGCAATGCGCCCATCGACATCACCACCCGCAATGCGCTTTTCCTCAAGCGGGAATGGCAGATGACCGCGCCGGTCGCGAAAGGGGCGGGCGTGACCTTCGATCCGGCCCGCAAGGAAGGCCACTGGCCGACCTTTATCCATGGTGAAAACGGCCTTGGCGATATCGACATTCCATCGGCCATTGACCTGCCGCTCGACCCGCGGCCCGCGCATCGCTTCATCATCGAGACGGTCAAGGCCAATCCCGGTGAAGTGACGCTTATTGCCGTTGGCCGCATGACCAATCTGGCGCTGGCTTTGCGCGAAGAACCTGATTTCGCGGCGCTGGTGAAGGACGTCATCGTCATGGGCGGCGCCTTCGACATCAACGGCAATGTCTCGCCGGCGGCCGAGGCTAATATTCATGGCGATCCGGAAGCGGCCGATCTTGTCTTCACCGCGCCGTGGCGCGTGGTTGTCGTCGGTCTCGATGTCACGACAAAAACCGTGATGACCAGCGCCTTCATGGCTGAGATGGCAGAGGCGGGCGGCAAGCCGGTGCAGCTGCTTTCGGACCTGTCGCAATTCTACATCGATTTCTACAAGACCCGCACCGGTGACGGCATGGTGGTGCACGACAGCTGCGCCTGTGTTTATCTCGTCGCGCCGGAACTGTTTACCACCCGCAGCGGCCCGGTGCGCGTCGTCTGCGGCGGTCTTGCCGACGGCCAGACCATCCAGAAACCGGACGGACGCGCCTTTCCGCCAGGCGACTGGGACGGGCATCCGAGCCAGCTGGTCTGCACGGATATCAAGCCGGAGCGCGTGCTTTCAGTCATCCGCGCGGCAATTGTGAAGGGCGAGCGCGGCTGAACGACAGGAATGGCCGTTCTTGAGCATGGCTTGCCTTGCATTTTCCCAGAATCTGGCGTTATGCAAGTTCCCTGATCATAGTGCGCGATCCGCCTTGCCGGAGGGCTTGAAAAGGCGGTGCCGGTAGGACGGGCGGATCACCGCTAGGCGGCGTTGGCCCGAGAAAACCCTTGTGGGTTTTCCCGTGCTTTGCGCTACAATGAATAACGCCTGCCGGGTCGGTTCGTGTCGGCGGCGTTTAACAACAAAAACGAACCTTCGTTATGGACCGGAAGAACCGGTCCATTCCCATGAGGAAAGAGATGGAAGAGTTTCACAAGGTCCGGCGTCTGCCGCAATACGTCTTCGAACAGGTCAACCGTTTGAAAGCGAGCGCGCGAGCGGCCGGGGCCGATATCATCGATCTCGGCATGGGCAATCCCGACCTTCCGACCCCGAAGGCCATCGTCGACAAACTTTGCGAGGTCGTTCAGGACCCGCGTACCCATCGTTATTCCTCGTCCAAGGGCATTCCCGGTCTTCGCCGCGCGCAGGCGGCCTATTATGCCCGCCGTTTCGGCGTTAAGCTGAACCCCGACACGCAGGTCGTCGCCACGCTCGGCTCCAAGGAAGGTTTCGCCAACATGGCGCAGGCCATCACCGCGCCGGGTGACGTGATCCTGTGTCCGAACCCGACCTATCCGATCCATGCCTTCGGCTTCCTGATGGCGGGCGGCGTTATCCGCTCGATGAATGTCGAGCCTGACGACAGCTTCTTCGGGCCGCTGGAGCGCGCCGTGCGCCACTCCATTCCGAAGCCGCTGGCGCTGATCGTCAATTATCCTTCGAACCCGACGGCGCATGTCGCGTCGCTCGATTTCTACAAGGACGTCATCGCCTTTGCGAAGAAGCACGAGATCATCGTGCTTTCCGACCTTGCCTATTCGGAAATCTATTTCGACGAAAGCAATCCGCCGCCCTCCGTTCTCGAGGTTCCCGGTGCGATCGACGTTGCGGTGGAATTCACTTCCATGTCGAAGACGTTTTCCATGCCCGGCTGGCGCATGGGCTTTGCCGTTGGCAACGAGCGGCTGATCGCGGCGCTGACCCGCGTGAAGTCTTATCTCGATTACGGCGCCTTCACACCGATCCAGGTTGCTGCGACCCATGCACTGAACGGTGACGGCTCCGATATCGCCGAAGTGCGCAATGTCTATCGCCGCCGTCGCGATGTCATGGTCGACACCTTCGGCAAGGCGGGCTTCGAAGTACCGCCGCCGGCGGCCACCATGTTCGCCTGGGCGAAGATCCCGGAAAAATTCCGCCATCTCGGCAGCCTGGAATTCTCCAAGCTTCTGGTCGAGAAGGCCGATATCGCCGTTGCTCCCGGCATCGGCTTCGGCGAGATGGGCGATGATTACGTCCGTCTCGCGCTCGTGGAAAACGAGCATCGAATTCGTCAGGCAGCGCGCAATCTGAAGCGTTTCCTGTCGACCGCAGACGAAACGATGCACAACGTCGTTTCGCTCAACGCCCACAGATAAGGGCAAACCCAGGGCGGCCGGGTCTCGGCCGCCACCATCACCAGCAATCAGGAACATACCCATGGCAGATTCATTGAGAATCGGCATAGCGGGGCTCGGCACTGTCGGCGCTTCGCTCGTGCGCATCCTCCAGCAGAGAAGCAACGAACTTGCGATTACCTGCGGACGCGCAATTGAGATTATTGCGGTAAGCGCGCGTGATCGTTCGCGTGACCGCGGCATTGATCTCACGGGTATTACCTGGTTCGACACGCCGGAACAGATGGCGAGCGAAGCCGACATCGATGTGTTTGTCGAACTGGTTGGCGGTGCTTCCGGACAGGCCGAAAATGCGGTGCGGGCAGCGCTGTCGCGCGGTCTCCATGTGGTGACAGCCAACAAGGCGCTGCTGGCCAAGCATGGTGTCGAACTGGCGACCATTGCCGAAGACAAGGGCGCGCTTCTGAACTTCGAGGCGGCGGTCGCTGGCGGCATTCCCGTCATCAAGGCCCTGCGTGAATCGCTGACCGGCAATCACGTGACGCGCATCTACGGCATCATGAACGGCACCTGCAACTACATCCTCACAAAGATGGAGAAAGAAGGCCTGTCCTTCGAGGCCTGTCTGAAGGAAGCGCAGCGGCTGGGATATGCAGAGGCTGATCCCGCCTTCGATATCGAAGGTAGCGACACCGCGCACAAGCTTTCCATTTTGACCACGCTTGCCTTCGGCAACAAGATCGCTGCCGACGACATTTATCTCGAAGGCATCACCAATATTTCGATCGAGGACATCCAGGCGGCTGCCGATCTAGGCTATCGCATCAAGCTTCTCGGCGTGGCGCAGGTCACCGAATCCGGTATCGAGCAGCGCGTCCATCCGACCATGGTGCCGCTTGATTCCGTCATAGCGCAGGTCGATGGCGTCACCAACGCCGTGGCGATCGAATCCGACATTCTCGGTGAATTGCTGATGGTCGGACCCGGCGCCGGCGGCAACGCCACGGCATCCGCCGTGCTCGGCGATATCGCCGATATCGCCAAGAGCCGTCCCGGTGCACAGCGTGTGCCGGTACTCGGCCGTCCGGCGAAATCGCTGACGGACTATCGCCGCGCCAAGATGAAGAGCCACGAGGGCGGTTACTTCATCCGCCTCACGGTGAAGGATCAGGCCGGCGTGTTCGCCTCCATCGCCAGCCGCATGGCTGACAATAACATCTCGCTGGAATCCATCGTGCAGCGCCAGCGCGTGCACGTGGAAGGCGCGCCGCAGACAATCATCCTTGTTACGCACGCGACAATGGAAGATGCGATCCGCAAGGCGGTAAAAGCGATCAAGAACGAGAAATATCTCGTCAGCGAGCCCCAGGTCATCCGCATTGAGCGGACCTGAAGCGCGACGCTACTGTCGTGAGATCAAAAACCGCGTTTCCATCCGGAAACGCGGTTTTCTGTTGCTTGGGGGACCGGCGCCTTCCTGCGGTCTGGCGGCCGCAAAATTTGAGGGGACGGTGCGTGAAGCGCTGGAAAGCAGGGCGATTCGGCCTTATGGTTAATCGTGTTCACCAAGCGAGGGAGGCGTGGCCGTGACATCGATCATCCTGTTCAAGGACAACAAGCGCCAGGGCGCTCCGGCGAGCCATCACCGGGCGCGGCCGCATAATGCCAATGACAATATTCGCAGCATGGAATTCGATATGGCCGAATATGAGCGTAACTGGTGTTCGCTCGCGGTATTTTCGCTGCTGCTGCTTGTCGCGGCCGTCTCGATTGTCAGCCCTTTTTTCTCGATTTTCTCGACGTGATTTCGTCAAGGCGCGTTTTTGCTTGAAAAACGCAGCATCGCCATTTAGCCCGTTCTAACCATTAGAGCGCCTGTTGGCGCGAATGACAGGACGAATGGACAGGATGGTAATGATGGAGCCGGCCGATACCGTGGCCCGCGCATTTTTAAGCGTGGAGCGGTCGGCAACAGAACAGCGGTGGGTGTCTCGGCTGGATCAGGCCGGGCAGAATCGTGCGCTGGCCATGTCCCAGGTCCACGGTATTCCGGAACTGATCGCCCGGGTGCTCGCCGGGCGCGGTGTGGGGGTGGATGATGCCCTGGCGTTCCTTGATCCCACCATTCGCTCCCTGATGCCCGACCCGCATGTGCTGACCGATTGCGAGAAGGCCGCCGAGCGGCTTGTGCGCGCCATTGAAGCGGGTGAGAAGGTGGCGATCTTCGGTGATTACGATGTCGACGGCGCTGCTTCTTCCGCGTTGATGTACCGGTTTCTTGCACATTTCGGGCTGACGCCCGAGATCTACATTCCCGACCGAATTTTCGAGGGTTACGGGCCTAACCCGGCGGCGATGCAGCAGCTGGCCGCCAATGGCGCGACGCTGATCGTGACGGTGGACTGCGGATCCACCAGCCATGAATCGCTCAAGGCGGCAAAAGAGGCACGAACGGACGTTGTGGTCATAGACCACCATCAGGTGGGTACGGAACTGCCGCCGGCGGTGGCGCTGGTCAATCCCAACCGGGAGGACGATCTGTCGGGGCAGGGGCATCTCTGTGCCGCTGGCGTGGTGTTCCTCGTGCTCGTCGCCACGCTTCGCGTTCTCAAGGACAGGCGGCACCGCCAGGCCTTCACGCTCGATCTGCTGTCATTGCTCGACATCGTTGCGCTTGCGACGGTCTGCGATGTGGTTCCCCTGAAAGGGCTGAACCGCGCCTATGTGGTGAAGGGCCTGATTGCCGCACGCCACATGAAAAATGCCGGCCTTGCCGCGCTGTTCAAGAAGGCGGGGCTGGGCGGGCCTGTGACACCCTATCATTTCGGTTTCCTGATCGGGCCCCGCATCAACGCCGGGGGGCGTATTGGCGACGCTGCGCTTGGCAGCCGATTGTTGACGATCGATGATTCCTCGCAGGCCGAGGTGATTGCCGAGCGGCTGGACGAGCTGAACCGCGAGCGACAGGCGATGGAAGCGGCGATGCTTGCGGAGGCCGAAGCGGAGGCCCTGTTCGAATATGGCGACGGCTCGGGTGCCGGTGTTATCGTCACCGCGCGTGAAAACTGGCACCCCGGCATTGTCGGCTTGTTGGCCTCGCGCCTGAAGGATCGCTTCCGCCGCCCGGCTTTTGCCATTGCCTTCGATCCCTCCGGCAAGGGCACCGGCTCCGGCCGTTCGATCGCCGGCTTCGACATGGGGCGGATGGTGCGCGCTGCCGTGGAGGCCGGCCTGCTGGTCAAGGGCGGCGGTCACGCCATGGCGGCAGGCCTCACGGTTGAGCGCGCCAATCTCGGCAAGCTCAGGACCTTTTTCGAAGAAGCCGCGGCAAAGACCGTAAACGAGCTGGTAGAGAGCAGCGTATTGAAGATTGATGGCGCCATCGGCGCTTCGGGGGCTACGTTGCAGCTTGTCGACCAGCTGGAACAGGCCGGTCCCTATGGTTCCGGTCATTCTCAGCCGATCTTTGCCGTTCCGGCGCATCGCCTGCGTGATGTGCGGCTGGTGGGCACATCCCACGTCAAGATCACGCTGGAGGCCATGGATGGCTCACGGCTGGACGGAATCGCGTTCCGCGCCGTCGAGGCGCCCCTGGGACAGATGCTCATGAATGCCCGCGGACGGAATATTCACGTCGCGGGTACTGTTGGCGCCGATCTCTGGCAGGGGCAAAGGCGGGTTCAACTGCGTGTTCTGGACGCCGCTTTCGCGCCCTGAAAGGGGCCACCAATCTATCTCGACTGTCACCGGCCAACGGTTGTCGCTGACCTATGCACTACAACGGGATATCTTTACGCGATGCGTGAAGATTTTCGTTTATGCTGCTGATTTTAAGGAAGAAGCAAGTGGCACGCCCTAGGGGAGTCGAACCCCTCTTTTCAGAATGAAAATCTGACGTCCTAACCGATAGACGAAGGGCGCGTGCGCTTGTGGTGTGGCGCCCTTATAGTCAGGCTCCGGTTGCTCCGCAAGCGGAAAAACTGATTTTTTTCGCTTTGCGGCGAGTTTTTTTGGCAGGGCGGAACGGGCTGTGGAAAACCCGGTCGGACCGGCCCAAATCCTTGAATTATCGCTCCAATCTCGCGCGGCACGGGACGCGACGAAGCGGTGCAAGTGGGCAAAGCCCAGCATCGTGGCCGTTGAGCTGGCAACGCTCTGCCGAAGCTCGGGACTTCCTGATGATCTGGGAGAGGGGAAAGGCAAGCCGGGTGAATTGCGCGGCGGCATTTCGTCCGGCTTGCCTTCCATCGGGGGGACAGGCATCTAACGTGCCGACGGCAAATCGGTTCCGCAGCAATGATGAGATGCTGGAATTATTGCGATTTTATCGAATGATTTCGTCGTGTGGGAGGTAACCATCAAAGCAAGTGGCACGCCCTAGGGGAGTCGAACCCCTCTTTTCAGAATGAAAATCTGACGTCCTAACCGATAGACGAAGGGCGCGTGCGCTTGTGGTGTGGCGCCCTTATAGTCAGGCTCCGGTTGCTCCGCAAGCGGAAAAACGCATGATTTGACAAAAAAATGACACGGGTGGCCAGAAGCCCTGAAAAACAAGGATTCTTGTTTCGTAACAAAAGGTTAAAGCGTGCTTGGTCCCGCGGTTTTGCGCTTCTAACGGAAGAGAATGATGTGGGGGAACGCGTTGGTGGGCAGTGATTCACTCAAGTGGCTCCGGGACGTGAGAAGCGCAGCGTCATGAAAAGCCAAAGATCACGCTAGATCTGGAGCTGGGTTGTCGTCATAAAAAAACGGGGCCCAAGGGCCCCGTCCGATGATGCTTGTTCTCAATGCAGGATCTGGCTGAGGAACAGGCGGGTACGCTCGTGCTGCGGATTGTCGAAGAATTCGGCGGGCGAGTTCTGTTCGACGATCTGGCCCTGGTCCATGAAGATAACGCGGTTTGCGACCTGACGCGCAAAGCCCATTTCGTGGGTCACGCACAGCATGGTCATGCCGTCTTCTGCGAGGCTGACCATGGTATCAAGCACTTCCTTGACCATTTCCGGGTCGAGCGCCGAGGTCGGCTCATCGAAGAGCATGATCTTGGGCTTCATGCAGAGCGAGCGGGCAATCGCCACACGCTGCTGCTGACCGCCGGAAAGCTGGCCCGGATATTTATGCGCCTGCTCGGGAATCTTCACGCGCTTCAGATAGTGCATCGCCACTTCTTCGGCTTCCTTCTTGGGCATCTTGCGAACCCAGATCGGCGCCAGCGTGCAGTTTTCGAGGATCGTCAGATGCGGGAAGAGGTTGAAGTGCTGGAACACCATGCCAACTTCGCGGCGCACCTCGTCGATCTTCTTGAGGTCGTTGGTAAGCTCGATGCCATCAACGACGATGCTGCCCGACTGGTGCTCTTCCAGACGGTTGATGCAGCGGATCATGGTCGATTTGCCCGACCCGGAAGGACCGGCGATGACAATGCGCTCGCCCTTCATGACCTTCAGGTTGATATCACGCAGCACATGGAAATCGCCGTACCATTTGTTCATGCCGGTGATTTCGATTGCGACGTCCGTCGCCGAGACGGTCAGTTTTTTTGCCTGGGTTTCTGCCATTTTGAGCGTCCCTTATCGTTTATGCCCGGTGTCGAGGTGCCGTTCCATGAACAGCGAATATCGCGACATGCCGAAGCAGAATATCCAGAATACGAAGCCTGCGAAAATATAGCCAGTCATGGCGGTGACGGGCGTGGCCCAGTTCGCATCCGATTGGTTGAGTGTGACAATACCGAGCAGGTCGAACATGCCGATGATCGAGACCAGCGACGTGTCCTTGAAAAGCCCGATGAAGGTGTTGACGATGCCCGGAATGACGAGCTTCAGCGCCTGCGGCAGCACGATCAGCCTCGTCTTCTGCCAGTAATTCAGGCCGAGCGAGTCCGCACCTTCATATTGTCCCTTCGGAATGGCCTGCAGGCCGCCGCGGATCACTTCCGCCATATAGGCGGAGGAGAACAGCGACACGCCGACCAGCGCACGCAGGAACTTGTCGAAAGTCCAGCCGTCGGGCAGGAACAGCGGCAGCATGATGCTGGCGAAGAACAGGACGGTGATCAGCGGGATGCCTCTGATGACCTCGATGAAGAGGACGCAGAGCATCTTGATGACCGGCAGGTTCGAGCGTCTGCCGAGAGCCAGAAGAATGCCGAAGGGCAGCGACACCGTTATCCCGAAGAAGGACAGGATGAGCGTGACCATCAGGCCGCCCCAGAGCTGCGTTTCCACCTTCGGCAGGCCGAAGACGCCGCCGATGAGCAGGAAGAACGCAATGAAGGGCAGGATGATGAAGAGCGCCAGCGCATTGAGACGCTTGAACGGCGCCTTGGGTATGAGCATCGGGACCAACAGGATCGCGAACGTCACCATCACGAGGATGGGACGCCAGCGCTCGTCAATGGGGTAACGGCCGAAGACGAATTGTCCGAGCTTGGCCGAGACAAAGGCCCAGCAGGCGCCGGACTGTCCGTCCGGAAGCGCGCCGCCCTGTGAAGCGGTGAGACACGCAATACGGTCGCTGCCGGTCCAAACCGCGTCGATAAACAGCCACTCGATGATCGGCGGCACGATATAGACGAGAAGGGCAATAGCAAGGACGGTGAGCACCGTATCCTTGGGCGTGGCGAAGAGCTTGGTACGCAGCCAGTGGGTTACGCCCACCGCGCTCGATGGCGCGGGGCGGGCTTCCTCAATGGTCTGGCGCACGAAGGCGTGGTTGCTGATCGTCATCGTCATCTCTCCACCAGAGCCATTTTCGCGTTGAACCAGTTCATGACGACGGCCGTGAGCAGGGACAGCGAGAGATAGATGACCAGCCAGATGGCAACGACTTCAACCGCCTGACCCGTCTGGTTCAGGATCGTACCGCCAACGGAGACGATGTCGGCAAAGCCGACGGCGACCGCAAGCGACGAGTTCTTGGTGAGGTTGAGGAACTGACTTGTCAGCGGCGGAATGATGATGCGCATGGCCTGCGGCACGACGATGAGACGTGTCGTGGTGCTGGAGCGAAGCCCAAGCGCGTCGGCAGCTTCCGTCTGCCCCTTCGCCACGGCCTTGATGCCGCCGCGAACGATCTCGGCGATGAAGGAGGCAGTGTAGAAGGACAGCGCCAGGAACAGCGACATGAATTCAGGCGCGACGACGGCGCCGCCCGAGAGGTTGAAGCGTCCGGCGATGGGGTAATCGAATGTCAGCGGCGCGCCGATTGCGAGGAACGTGGCGAGCGGCAATCCGATGACGAGCAGCGTTATCGTTATTCCGGTGCGGAATTGCTGTCCGGTTTTTTCCTGTCTGGCTTTCGCCCAGCGGTAAACAAGCACGCTGACGACGACGGCGACAAGAAAGGCCAGCGGCACGAGCCAGATTCCGTCCCCCCAGAGCGGTTTCGGAAAGAAGAAGCCACGATTGTTAAGGTAGGTGCCGAGCGGCAGCTCGAGCGATTCGCGTGCCTGCGGCAGGACCGAGATGACGCCCTTGTACCAGAAGAAGATCACGAGCAGCGGCGGGATGTTGCGGAAGATCTCCACATAGGCCTGCGCGAGCTTCGAGATCAGCCAGTTGTTGGACAACCGGGCGATACCGACGATGAAGCCGATGATCGAGGCGGCGATGATGCCAAAAAACGCAACCTGGATCGTGTTGAGAATGCCGACGAGCAGCGCCCGGCCATAGGTCGCGTCGCTGGTATAAGCGATCAGCGACTGGCCGATGTCGAAGCCGGCGCGTCCGTTGAGGAACCCGAAGCCGGATGAAATGTTTGAACGTTGAAGATTGGTGATCGTATTCGTCACGATGACCCAGACGAAGGCGGCCAGGATGACGACCGTCAGGACCTGGTAAAAAATGCCGCGTATGCGTGGATCGTAGATAAGTGACGACGCGCTTTGCGCGCGCGATCGTTGCGAACTGACCGCGTTGCCTGCCATAGGCACCTTTCCCTTTTATATGCTCTTTGCGAGCTTATTTATATAATTTGAAGCGGAGGCCGGGTGTTGCCCAGCCTCCTTATGATCTAGCCGATGATGGGGCCGATCAACGGACCGGCGGTGCGTATTGCAGGCCGCCCTTGGTCCAGAGCGCGTTCTGGCCGCGCTCGATCTTCAGCGGCGAGCCGGCGCCGACGTTGCGGTCGAAGACTTCGCCGTAGTTGCCCACCAGCTTGATGATGTTGTAGGCCCAGTCATTGGTCACGCCGAGATCGGTACCGATCTTGGTGCCTTCTTCCGTGCCGAGCAGGCGCTTCACGTCCGGATTTGCGCTGTTCTTCTGCTCGTCGACGTTCTTGGAGGTGATGCCAAGTTCTTCGGCATTGACCATGGCGTAATGAACCCAGCTGACGATGTCGAACCACTGGTCGTCACCCTGGCGAACGGCCGGACCAAGCGGCTCCTTGGAGATGACTTCAGGCAGAACGATGTTTTCTTCCGGGTTCTTCAGCTTCAGGCGGATCGCGTAAAGGCCCGACTGGTCAGTGGTGTAGACGTCGCAACGGCCGGCATCATAAGCAGAGGTCGCGTCGGCTTCCTTTTCGAAAACCACCGGGTTGTACTGCAGATTGTTGGTCTTGAAGTAGTCGGCGAGGTTGAGCTCCGTGGTCGTGCCGGTCTGTACGCAGACGGCGGCGCCGGAAAGCTCGAGAGCGGACTTCACGTTGAGGCTCTTCTTGGCGATGAAGCCCTGGCCGTCGTAGTAGTTGACGGTACGGAAGTTGAAGCCCAGCGACGTGTCGCGGCTGATCGTCCAGGTGGTGTTACGGGTCAGAACGTCGACTTCACCGGACTGGAGAGCCGGGAATCGGTCCTTGCTCGAAAGTGCGACGAACTTGGCCTTCGAAGGATCGCCGAAAACCGCTGTGGCAATACCACGGCAATAGTCCACGTCGATACCGGACCACTCGCCCTTGTCATCGGGATTGGAGAATCCCGGAATGCCGGCGCTGACGCCGCAGGTGACGAAACCCTTGCCCTTCACATCCTGAAGCGTCGCAGCCGAAGCGACCGAGGCTCCTCCCAAAACTGCTGCGCCGATGGCGGCCGACAGAATTGCCTTTTTCATTTTTCCCAACCTTTGTTTGTTATCGTCACTTGGAAGAGGACCGGCATGTTTGTTCTGCCCCAGCTCCCCCTTCAGCGAGATCTTTTCGATCCGCTTTTTCTATCACAATCGCAATTGGCAGCGGGGTCAAGACGTGCGGGCAATAATTGTGCCTATAAAACGGAATTTTCCAAAATTTGGTCGTGAAGTGTGCAAAGGGTGAAAATATAAGCATATTTTTGCGGAAATTTGCACTTGCACAGTATTTGTATACTTGTTGTATTCTGGCTGGCGATGGATCAATCCCGTCGGTTGTTGCGTCCCGGCGGGACTTGACCTTGCGGTTCGCTCTCAGCATTGTCGCACGCGTCAATGTTCCTTCGAAAGCTGATCTGAAATGACCAAGACAAATGACCTGCTTTCCGCCGCAGGTGTGAATACGCGCCTCACCCATGGCGGCAATGATCCCGCGGACTGTTTCGGTTTCGTCAATCCGCCAATCGTGCGCGGCTCGACGGTGCTTTTTCCCGACGCGGAGACGCTTTCGACCGAAAACCAGAAATATACCTATGGCACCCACGGCACGCCGACGACCGATGCGCTCTGCAATCTCGTCAATGAGCTGGAAGGGTCTGCCGGAACCATACTCGTGCCTTCGGGCCTTGCGGCCATCACGGTCCCGTTCCTTGCCTATCTCGGCGCTGGCGACCACGCGCTGATCGTCGATTCCGTTTATTTTCCGACACGTCGCTTCTGCAATACGATGCTGAAGAAGCTGGGTGTCGAAGTGGAATATTACGATCCGGCCATCGGGGAGGGCATAGAGGCTCTCATCCGGCCGAACACGAAGCTGGTGCATCTGGAAGCGCCGGGTTCCAACACCTTCGAAATTCAGGATGTCAGGCTGATCACCGATATCGCTCATCGGCATGATTGTGTTGTGACGATGGACAATACCTGGGCGACGCCGCTTTATTTCAAACCTTTGGATTTTGGCGTCGATGTTTCCATCCACGCTGCCACCAAATATCCCTCGGGCCATTCGGATGTGCTGATGGGCTTCGTCTCGGCCAATGAAAAGCACTGGAAGGCGCTTTATCAGGCCAATACCAATCTCGGAATCTGCGTCACTTCGGACGATGCCTATCAGATCCTGCGCGGCATGCGCACGATGGGAATCAGGCTGGCGCACCATCAGAAAAGCGCGCTCGACATCGCCACATGGCTGGAGAGCCGGGACGACGTCGTGCGCGTGCTGCATCCAGCGCTGCCGAGCTTTGCAGGGCACGATCTCTGGAAGCGCGATTTCAAGGGTGCAAGCGGCGTCTTCTCCTTCGTACTGAAGGCGGAAGAAGGCAGATACAAGCAGACGGCGGCCGCGTTCCTGAATGCGCTGACCTTTTTCGGGCTCGGTTACTCCTGGGGCGGCTACGAATCGCTTGCCGTTTCGGTCTCGCTTGTCGACAGGACCATCGCCAAGGGTCCCTCGGAGGGACCGGTCATCCGCCTGCAGATCGGGCTTGAGGATGTCGCCGATCTCAAGAAGGACCTCGAGGCCGGCTTTGCAGCCGCGGCCGCGGTTTGATCTCAGCCCTTGGCGCGATAGCCGTAGAGCCAGTCGAAGTCCTTCACGAAGGCGTCGGTGGGACGCGTGGAAAACACGAAGTCCCGCGCGATACGCACCGGGCCTGTGGCGTGATAGGCAAAACGATTGAGAGAGGCCCGCTTGCGGGCCTTTTCTATGCGCGGCAGGCGCAGCGCCTCGAAGGCGGCAAGAGCCTGCGGCGCGGGCAGGGTGGCTGCAGCATCGCTGCCCACCATGGTTCCCGCGAGTTCAAACGCATCCTCGATCGCCATGGCTGCCCCCTGGGCGGCGAACGGCATCATGGCATGCGCTGCGTCGCCGATCAGCACCGTGTCCCGGCCATTGTGCCAGCGGCCGGGGCCGGCCTGATAAAGCGGCCAGAAGGTCGGGTTTTCGGACGAATCGAGCAACCGGACGATGTCAGGGCTGAAGCCGCGAAACTGTTCAAGAAGCAGGGCTTTCTGCCGCCCGCTCGATTCCGCCCGCCACGTCGCGCCGGGATCGGCGCCAAGCGCGATGGCGACGATGTTGAAACCGCCGACTTCTTTCAGCGGATAGGCGACGATATGGCCACCCGAGCCGAGATAGGCCGTGACGGCGCTTTTGTTGATGGCCGACGGCACGGCATTGGCGGCAACGGTGAAGCGCCAGGCGACATTGCCGGAGAAGGTGGCGGTGGGAGCGGCAGGAACGGCAAAGCGGGCCGCCGACCAGACACCGTCCGCGCCGACAATCAGATCATGGTCGCGGAATGTGGTTGCGGCAATCACATCGGCCGTCGCGTTTTCGATGCGTTTGCCGAGATGCAACCGGCATAGCGGATTATCTGTCACCGTCTGGAGAAGTGCGCTTTGCAGGGTGGAGCGGTGCAGCACGCCATAGGGTGCGCCCCAGCGTGTACGCGCCACCGCGCCCACAGGCAGAGAGAGCAGCGTTGCGAGCGATTTTCCGGAGGCGAGTTCGACACTGACGGGCTCGGTCCAGCGCGCCTCGATGGCAGGCAGCACGCCAAGCGTGGCGAGAATGCGGGCGGCATTGGGCGAAATCTGCAGGCCGGCGCCCACTTCCGTCAGTTCGCCGGCCTGTTCGATGATGTCGCAGTCTATACCGTGCCGGGCAAAAGAAAGGGCAGCGGTGAGACCGGCAATGCCGGCACCGATAATGGCTACGGATTTTATGGGCATGGTGCGCCCCGATCAGGAAAAGTGGAGGTCAGGCAGCCTTCACGTGGAAAACGCAGCCCGGAGGATTGGTCTGCTCGGCCTTCAGCGACGGGTTGTAGCGATAAAGGGTGGAGCAGTAGGAACAGACCTTCTCATTGTCGTCGCCCATATCGATGAAGATATGCGGATGATCGTAAGGAACGGAAGCGCCGGTGCACATGAATTCCTTGACGCCGATCTCGATCATGCGGTGTCCGCCATCGTTCTGGAAGTGGGGAATGGTATGCCCGGCCATGTTCGTCTCCAAATGCAATATCGTTGTAGAGCCGCAATCCGTCTTCGCATGCCGGCTCGTCGTTGCGGATATGTAGCCTCAAACGCATTGCATCTCCATAAAAATCGTCAGCAAAACATGTTCAACATTGCTAATTCCTGCCATATGGTCCGGCAAAAAGGATGTCCTTGATGAATCTCAACACGCCGCAGTTTTCCGATTTTTTCCATGACGGCCTTCGCCTCGCTTATTTTGACGAAGGCGATCCGGCGGGAGACCCGGTTTTGCTGATCCATGGCTTTGCATCCAGCGCCAACGTCAACTGGGTCCATCCTGGCTGGCTGAAGACGCTGGGAGATGCCGGCTACCGGGTGATCGCCATCGATAATCGCGGCCATGGCGCAAGCGACAAGCCGCATGATACGGAGGCCTATTATCCGTCCGTCATGGCCGAAGATGCGGTGGCGCTGCTCAACCATCTCGGCATCGCAGAGACGCATGTGATGGGTTACTCCATGGGTGCGCGCATTTCCGCCTTCCTGGCCATGGCGCATCCCGAGCGCGTGCGTTCTCTGGTCTTCGGCGGGCTCGGTATCGGCATGGTCGAAGGTGTGGGCGACTGGGACCCGATCGCAGAGGCGCTTCTCGCGCCTTCGCTCGATGTCGTGACCCATGAGCGCGGCCGCATGTTCCGAGCCTTTGCCGATCAGACGAAAAGCGACCGCTTGGCGCTTGCCGCCTGCATCGAGACATCGCGGGTTCTCGTCACGCGCGACCAGGCGGCAAAGATAGATGCGCCGACGCTGATCGCGGTCGGAACGAAGGACGATATTGCTGGCTCCGGTGAAGAGCTCGCTGCCATCATGCCGCACGCGCGGGCGATCGACATTCCCGGCCGCGACCACATGCTGGCCGTCGGCGACCGCGTGTTCAAGGCGGCGGTGCTGGATTTCTACCGTTCGTCCTGAGTTGACGCATTTTCGAGGAAAAACGGGGCAAGCTTTCCGCGCAGAAGCGCGGCAAAGCGCAGTTCGGCAAGAAACGGTTTTTCAAGCTGCATGAAGAAAAACTGAAGCCGTGCCGCCTTTAAAGTCGTCATTCGAATCCCATTTCTAATGCACGCCTTTTTCTGTATAAAGAACGACCACTGCAAACGAGGAGACCGTTCATGGTCGCACGTACCGAGGCCCGTCAGCCTGAACAGCTGGCGATCGTCGACCCGATCTGGGGCAGCCTGCTGCATGAAGCGCGCAGCGCCGCCGCACAGGATCCGCTGCTTTCAGCCTTTCTTTATTCGACGATCCTCAACCACCGGTCTCTCGAAGAATGTGTGATCTACCGTATCTGCGAACTTCTCGACCATCCGGACATACAGGCCGTGCTGTTGCGTCAGACCTTCCAGGATATGCTGGATGACTGGCCGGAATGGGGAAGCGTTCTCCGCGTCGACATCCAGGCCGTTTACGATCGCGATCCGGCCTGCACGCGCTTCATGGAACCGCTGCTTTATTTCAAGGGTTTCCAGGCCATCCAGACCCATCGGCTTGCCCACTGGCTGCTGCAGAAAGGCCGCAAGGATTTCGCGCTTTATCTGCAGAGCCGGTCTTCGAGCATTTTCCAAACCGATATCAACCCCGCAGCACGCATCGGCAAGGGCATCTTCCTGGACCACGCCACCGGGCTGGTGGTCGGCGAGACGGCAGTCATCGGCGATAACGTCTCCATCCTGCATGGCGTCACCCTCGGCGGTACCGGCAAGGAAGGGGCGGACCGCCACCCGAAGATCGCCAACGGTGTGATGATCGGCGCGGGGGCGAAAATCCTCGGCAATATCGAAATCGGCAGCTGCTCGCGCATCGCCGCAGGATCTGTGGTGCTGAAGCCGGTTCCGCCGAAGACCACGGTTGCCGGAGTGCCGGCGCGGGTGGTGGGAGAAGCAGGGTGTTCTGAACCCTCGCGCCTAATGGACCAGCTCATCGGAGCCGATATCTGAGCGGCACTGTCGCGTTGACAGGTGGCCGGGTTTTTTGCCGTCGTCCGTGTGGAAGACACGGATGACCTGCCGCTTTCACTTTACTTTGGCCTTTGTCCCATGCCAAAAGCGGGCCAACGCGAACCGCACAGGAGAATAGTGGTGAAAGCCGACGAAATCAAAAAACTCGACGCCTACTTCAAGCGTACCTTCAACCCGACGATGGTGGTCAAGGCGCGTCCGCGCAAGGACGATTCCGCCGAAGTGTATCTTGGCGAAGAGTTTCTCGGCGTCGTTTACATCGATGACGAAGACGGCGACCGTTCCTACAATTTCTCGATGGCGATCCTCGACGTCGACCTGTGATCGTCACCGTTCGGTGACCCAGGGGGCCTCCATTCATCGCCCGCGGTGGTTCACGCCGCGGGCGATTTGTTTTTCCGTTGCACGATCCGCATCGTCAGGCGACTTTCCGGCCGCAATGTTACCCGCATCAGCGGTGCCGCAGTTGCCGTTGACCTGTTTTCCAGGTGAAGGCCTTGCAGAAGAACGGCCAGGATCGCGACGGCTTCCATCATCGCAAAAGCATTGCCGATGCAGATGCGGGGTCCCGCCCCGAACGGCATATAGGCATAGCGGTGGCGCGCCTTCGTCTTTTCCGGTTCGAAGCGCGACGGATCGAAGCGCTCGGGCTCGTCCCACAAGGCGGCGTGGCGGTGCACGGCATAGATGGGCACGTAAAGAACGGTGCCCGCCAAAATATCATGCCCGCCGAGCCTGAAGTCTTCAAGCGCCGTGCGTGTAATGACCGGAGCCGGCGGGTAAAGCCGCATCGCTTCCGAGAACACCTGTCGGGTATAGGTCAGGCCGGCGATATGTTCCGCCGCGACCGGTTCACCGGCGGTGACGGTGTCGATTTCCTCGAGAATTTTTCTCTCCGTTTCACGGTTCTTCGACAGAAGGTGAAACGTCCATGCGAGACCGAGCGCCGTCGTTTCGTGGCCGGCGGTGATGAATGTCAGGAGATTGTCGACGATTTCCGTGTCGGTCATCATGCGTCCGGTTTCAGGATCCCTGGCCTCCAGCAGCATCGAGACGAGGTCGTTCCTTTCGGATGGATTTTTCCGCCGTCCGGCAATCACCTTCGCAAGGCTTTCGCGCAGATAACCGACGGCGATCCGGGCCTTGCGCCGGCCGGGATGAGGTAGCCATTCCGGCGCCCCCAGCATGGTGAGCGCGAAGGTCCAGCCTGTCGGTTTCAGATAATCGGTAATACTCTGTTCGACCCGCGCAACATCAATTCCGTATCCACCGGACATCATCGTTTCGACGATGATGTCGAACGTGGTTCGCATCATTTCGTGGCCCACGTCGATGTCACCAATGGAAGGAGAGCGCCAGCGCGCTTCCGTGCGTTGTGCCGTCTCGATCATGACCGGAAGCAGATCCAACAGCTTTTCGTGGCGGAAAGCGCCTGCGACGGATTGCCGTTGCCATTTCCAATGGTCCCCGTCGGCGGTCAGAAGTCCCTGACCGAGGGCCGGGCCGAGGACGCGCCGCACATCTTCACCCTTGCCAAGCAGATGGGCGTTCTTGACCAGAGCCTCGTGGATCAAAACCGGGTCGGCGAGATGCACGCGCATCGTATCGCCAAGGCGAGTGAAAACCGCAGGTTCATGAAAGATTTCCGGCGGCAACGCCTTCAACGGATTGCGGATAATGGAGAGAGCGAGACGCGCGGTGGCGAGCTTCGATACGGTTTGTGTCCCGATCGCCTCGGGCGAGGGGTTGCGAAGGCCGGTGTCGGTCATCTGCGGGTCCTTTATGCGCGTTGAACAATGGCAACATGCTGTTAAGGTGTTTACCTTATACCGGTAATTTAAGGTGTACGCCTTAATTTTCAATGGTGGGGTGAAATTTCTATGATGAACGGCGCGAAACGGCCGGGGCGATCCCTGACACGTGAAAAAATTCTAGATGTTACACTCGGTCTCTTCAACGAACGTGGCCCGGACCGTGTGACAACGGCCGAAATCGCCGGCGATGTGAAAATCAACGAGGGCAATCTCTATTATCATTTCCGCACCAAGGAATCGCTGGTCCTTGCCCTGTTCGCCCGCTTCGAAAACGATGCGCTGGCGCTCGTCGCGACTGTTGACGGAGCGGACGAGGCGGCTGCGGCGACTTATGCCGGCTTTTTGCGGCAGTGGTTCTCTCTCGTCTGGAACTACCGCTTCCTTTTTCGCGATCTTGTCGGTCTGGTGGCGTTGGCACCGGGGCTGGTGGAGCCCGTCCGAACCATAAGCGCCGCCATGCGTCTGGCGGTCGGCCACATCGTCACGCGGATGCAGAATGCGGAGCTGGTGGACATTCCCGAACCGGAGCGCGAGGCGGTTTTGACGAATTTGTGGATCGTCTCGACCTATTGGGCGTCCTATCTTAATCTGCAGGAAGGTGTCAGCGAATTCGGGTCGCAGCAACTGGAGTGGGGGCTGCGGCAGGTATCCAGTCTGTTCAGGCCTTATCTTTCTTCCGAGGCAATGGCCGAGCTGGAGGCACTGGGAGAAGGCGAGAAATAGTGTCTCCGACAGGGCACATTTGCGCCAATGGAAAACCGCCCGTTTATAGCGGGCGGTTTCATTACACCGGTTTTCCGGTGCAGGCGTCAGGCCGCCTTGAGCAGGTCGCCATGCGGATCGAGCACGAACTTGGTGGCTGCGCCCTGGTCGAAGCTCTCATAGCCCTGTACGGCATCGTCGAGCGCAATGATCCTGGCGTTGACGATGTCGGCAATCGGCAGGCGGTCGTGCAGGATCGCCTGCATGAGCTGGCGGTTATATTTCAGCACCGGTGTCTGGCCGGTGTGGAAGGATTGCGCCTTCGCCCAACCGAGGCCGAAACGCAGTGACAGGCTGCCCTGTTTGGCAGCATCATCCACCGCGCCCGGATCTTCGGTGACATAAAGGCCGGGAATGCCGATCGAGCCGGCGGCGCGGGTGATTTCCATCATCTGGTTGAGAACGATCGCCGGCTGTTCGCCGCCTGCGTGGCCGCGCGCTTCAAAGCCGACCGCGTCGATGGCGCTGTCCACCTCGTTGGTGCCGACAATCTCGGCGATCATGTCGCCCAGCCGGTCGCCCTTCGAGAGATCGACGGGTTCGAAGCCGACTTTCGCAGCGTGGGCAAGACGATCCTTGTTGAAATCGCCGATCATGACGACCGCAGCACCCAGAATGCGGGCGGAGGCGGCAGCCGCGAGGCCGACCGGGCCGGCACCGGCGACGTAAACAGTGGAGCCGACGCCGACACCGGCCTTTACTGCGCCGTGGAAGCCGGTTGGCAGAATGTCGGAGAGCATGGTGAGGTCGCGGATCTTCGACATCGCCTTGTCACGATCCGGGAATTTCAGCAGGTTGAAATCGGCATAGGGGATGGTGACATATTTCGCCTGACCACCGATCCAGCCGCCCATGTCGACGTAGCCATAAGCGCCGCCGGCGCGGGACGGGTTCACCGTGAGGCACACGCCGGTATCCTGCGACTTGCAGCAGCGGCAGCGGCCGCAGGCGACGTTGAACGGCACGGAGACGATGTCGCCGATTTCGAGCATCTCGACATCGACGCCTTTTTCAATGACTTCGCCGGTGATTTCATGACCGAGAACGAGGCCTGGCATCGCCGTGGTGCGGCCGCGCACCATGTGCTGGTCGGAGCCGCAGATATTGGTGGAAATCACCTTGAGAATGACACCGTGCTCGATGCGGCGGCCATCCGGCGCCTCAAGCTTCGGGTCGTCGATGTCGCGGACTTCGACCTGACCCGGCCGCATGTAGACGACGCCTCTGTTCCTGCTCATATCCATCTCCTCCATGGTTGAACACCGTACCTGTCCGCTCCTCCGCGGGCAGATGACTTCATGGGTGCAGCAAACCATGAGAGGGGAGATGTGGCGTTCGGGAATACGACACGCGGTGTGGTCGTAACGACACCGCGTTTCGCCCGATGTCACGGTGGTGTTATCTGTCGAGCGGTTTCCTGAGGCGGCCGGCGGCGTCCTGAATATATTGCCAGGCGACACGGCCTGAGCGGCCGCCGCGGGTGGTTGCCCATTCCAACGCCTCGTGATGCAGTGTCTCGCGGTCGAGACCCAGATCGAAATGCGTGGCATAGCTGTCGATCATCGTCAGATAATCTTCCTGACCGCATTTGTGGAAACCGAGCCAGAGGCCGAAGCGATCGGAGAGCGACACCTTTTCCTCAACCGCTTCGGATGGGTTGATGGCAGTGGACTGCTCGTTTTCCATCATGTGACGCGGCAGAAGATGGCGACGGTTGGAGGTCGCATAAAACAGCACATTGTCAGGACGTCCCTCGATGCCGCCGTCGAGCGCTGCCTTCAGCGATTTATAGGCGGTGTCGTCATGGTCGAAGGAGAGGTCGTCGCAGAAAACGATGACGCGCTGGCCCGAGGCCTTGAGGATGTCGAGCAGGGCGGGCAGGGTGTGGATGTCCTCGCGGTGCACTTCCACCAGCTTGAGCGAAACACCGCTTGCCGCACGCACATCTTCGTGAACGGCCTTCACCAGCGAAGACTTGCCCATGCCGCGCGCACCCCACAGCAGCACGTTGTTGGCGGCGAAACCTTCCGCGAAACGCAGCGTGTTTTCGTGGAGAATGTCGCGGACATGATCGACGCCGCGGATGAGTTTCAACGCGATGCGGTTGGGGCGGGCAACAGGCTGCAGGAAAGAGTTCAGCGGCGCCCAGACAAAACAATCCGCCGCATTCCAGTCGTTTACGGCGGGCGCCGGTCCCGCCAGCCGTTCGACGGCATCGGTGAGCCGGCGCAGTTCTGAAAGAAGCAGGGAGGCCGTTTCTTCTCGAATCATGGTGTTTCTTCCGCTTGTCTGATGTTCAAAACTCTGTTTTGCGCCCGGCCTAGCATGGTGTTTGGCGCCCATAAAGGTTAAGAGGTCCGGAATCGGTACGGCGAGGGCCCTGCATCTGTTGCAATCCCGGCGTTCCCCACTATATTCCGGCGGCTTGAAAGCTGGGGCGGCATACGAGGTCGTGCCGTAATCGTTGAGGAGTTTTATATGTTCATTAGTCAAGCTTTTGCCCAGGATGCAGCGGGCGGCACGTCGGCGCTGGGTTCCGGCCTTGAAATGCTTTTCCTGTTTGCGCCGCTCATGGTGGTCTGGTATTTTTTCCTCATCCGTCCGCAGCGCGCACAGATGAAGAAGCGCCAGGAAACGCTGACCAATATTCGCCGCGGTGATCAGGTCGTTCTCGGCGGCGGCATCGTCGGCAAGGTGACCAAGGTCATCGATGACAGTGAACTCGAAGTCGAAATCGCCGAAGGCGTGAAAATCCGCGCTGCCCGTGCTTACATTGCCGAAGTGCGCGTGAAGGGCGAAGTGGTCAAGACGGAAGCAGCTTCCTGATCCTGCCGGACAACCGAATGCCCGATTGCGAATTTTGACGGGTTGCGCAGAGCGCGACCCCAACCCTGACCGAGATCGAAATGCTTCATTTTTCCCGTTGGAAAACAGTCTTCATCTGGCTGCTTGTGCTGGCAAGCGTCGTCATCGCCTCTCCCAATCTGTTTACGGACAAACAGCTGGAGGGCATGCCCGCCTGGTACAAGGACAACAAGGTAACGCTCGGTCTCGACCTTCAGGGCGGTTCCCACATCATGCTCAAGATCGAGCGTTCCGACATCGTCAAGGAACGGCTCGAAACCATCGTGGGCGATGTGCGAACGCAGCTTCGCGATGCCAACATCCGTTATTCGGGCTTGACCGGCAACGGCCAGCAGATTCAGGTCCGCATCAGCGATCCGGCGCAGCTGGAAGCCGCCAAGAACGCACTTCGCGACCTGACGCAGCCGGTATCCGCCGGTACGCTGGTCGGCGGCTCCATTACCGAAGTGACGATGAATGATGGTGGCGACAATCTGCTGCGTCTCAATCTCACGGATGAGGGCATCGATTACCGCCTGTCATCAGCCGTTTCGCAGTCCATCGAAGTCGTGCGCCGCCGCGTTGACGAAGTCGGTACGACCGAGCCGCTCATCCAGCGTCAGGGTTCCGACCGCATCATCGTGCAGGTGCCTGGTCTTCAGGATCCGCAGCGCCTGAAGTCACTTCTCAACCAGACGGCAAAGCTCTCCTTCCGCATGGTTGACACCACCATGCCGGTGCAGGAAGCCATGAACGGCCGTCCGCCAGCGACGTCCGAGGTTCTCTATTCGCAGGATGATCCGCCGGTTCCCTATCTCGTGGAGCGCCGTGCGCTCGTTTCCGGCGACAATCTCGTCGACGCGCAGGCAAGCTTCAACCAGCAGACCAATGAACCCGTCGTCACCTTCCGCTTCGACAGCCGCGGCGCGCAGCGGTTTGCGCAGGCGACGCAGCAGAATGTCGGCAAGCCTTTCGCCATCGTGCTCGATAACCAGGTCATTTCCGCGCCTGTCATCCGTGAGCCGATCATTGGCGGTTCGGGCCAGATTTCAGGTAATTTCTCGGTGCAGGGCGCGAACGACCTTGCTGTGCTGCTGCGCGCCGGTGCGCTGCCGGCGACGCTGACGGTGGTTGAAGAGCGTACCGTCGGTCCGAGCCTCGGTAACGACTCCATTACCGCCGGTCTGACGGCAAGCGCCATTGGCGCCGTGGGCGTCCTCATCTTCATGTTCGTGTTCTATGGCTTCTTCGGCCTGCTGGCGAATATCGCTCTTGTGGTCAACGTCATCATGCTGCTGGCCGTCCTCAGCGTGATCGGATCGACGCTGACGCTACCGGGTATCGCCGGTATCGTCCTGACCATCGGAATGGCGGTCGATTCCAACGTTCTGATCTATGAGCGCATACGCGAGGAGGTGAAGAGCGGCAAACCGTTGATTCAGGCTCTGGATAACGGCTTCACCCGCGCCTTTGCGACCATCATTGACGCCAACCTGACGACGCTGATCGTGGCGAGCGTGCTGTTCTACATGGGTACGGGTCCGGTCAAGGGCTTCGCTGTCACGCTTGCCGTTGGTATCATCACCACCGTCTTCACCGCATACACGCTGACGGCGTGGATGTTTGGCTACTGGGTTCGCCGCAGCCGTCCGAAGCACCTGCCTAAGGGCGTTCGCACCGCCATGTTCGACGGCCGCGACATTCCCTTCATGCGGTATCGCCGGGTGGTGTTCATGATAACGGGCGCCATCATGCTCGCCTGTGTCGGTGGTTTCGTGGCAAAGGGTCTGAACCTCGGCATCGATTTCCAGGGCGGCTCGGTCATCGAGGTCCGCGCCAAGCAGGGCGATGCCGACATTGCCGATATTCGTGATCGTCTGAACCAGCTGAACCTGGGTGAAATCCAGGCGCAGAACTTCGGTTCGCCGCAGGATGTTCTCATCCGCATTCAGGCGCAGGAAGGCGGCGAGAATGCCGAGCAATCCGCCATCACCATGGTGCGCGGCGAGCTTGAGGACAAATATGACTTCCGCCGCGTTGAAGTCGTCGGTCCGGCCGTTTCCGGTGACCTGACCGTGACCTCAACCATAGGCGTCATGCTCGCGATGGCGGCGATCATGATCTACATCTGGGTTCGCTTCGAGTGGCAGTTTGCACTCGGCGCCGTCATATCCATGGTGCACGACGTGGTCTTCACCATCGGCCTTTTCGTCTTCCTTGGCATAGAATTCAATCTGACCAGTATCGCGGCGATCCTGACGATCATCGGTTATTCACTGAACGATACCGTCGTCATCTACGACCGTGTCCGTGAAAACCTCAGGCGATACAAGAAGATGCCGCTGTCGATGATCATCGACGTGTCGCTGAACCAGACGCTGTCGCGAACGATCCTCACAGGTCTGACCGTGCTTCTGGCACTGCTGGCACTGTATCTCTTCGGGGGCGAGGTTATCAGGTCCTTCACCTTCGCCATGCTGTTCGGCGTCGGTATAGGCGTGTTCTCCTCGGTTTATATCGCCGCTCCGGTGCTGATCGCCTTCAAGCTTCGTCCTGATAGCAAGGATGCGGAAGACGAGAAGGATGAAAAGTCCGGCAACGCCATCGGCGGCAAGCCTGCCGTCTGATGGCCGGCGGGATCGAAATACGCCCGGCCCATTTTCCCGGCCGGGCGCCCATAGATGCTTATGGCAATGGTGGCTTCCGCTTTGCCGACATGTCGCATCGAGGCTCGCTTCTGCTCCTGCCTTCGGGCATTTACGGGTGGGAGCCCGTTGATGCCAAAGAACTGAGCGTCGGGCATTTCGAAAAGGTTCTTGCGGAAGCGCAGGATATCGAAGTGCTGCTGATCGGCACGGGAGATGGTATGCGGGTTCTGCCGAAGGAGCTGCGCGCGGCTTTCAAGGAAGCGGGCATTTCCATTGATCCGATGAGCACGGGTGCCGCCGTACGCACCTACAATATCATGCTTTCGGAATCGCGCGCCGTGGCTGCGGCGTTGATTGCCGTCGAAGGCTGACGTAACGCTCCGCGCGGGGAACCATGGCACCCACAGAAAATCTCGACGTCTGCCTTGCGACGCTGCGCGATACGGATCGTGACCGCTATCTCGCCTGTCTTCTGTCTCCCGCGGACAGGCGCAACGCTCTTGCAGCGCTTTATGCCTTTAACGCCGAGATTGCGCGTATTCGCGATTCCGTGCGTGAAGCGCTGCCAGGTGAGGTGCGCATGCAATGGTGGCGCGATCTGCTCGAGGGAAGTCCCCATGGGGACAGCCAGTCGCACCCCGTTGCGTCGGCGCTTCTGGAAACGATCGAGCGTTACAGGCTGCCACGATCGGTGCTTTCCAACATGATCGAGGCGCGCATCTTCGATCTCTATGACGATCCTTTCGAGGATCGCAACGCGCTTGAAGGCTATGCAGGGGAAACGGCTTCGGCGCTGATCCAGCTTGCCAGCCTCGTTCTGTCTCCGGAAGAGGTCGCGGCAAGCGCGGAAGCGGCCGGACATGCGGGTGTGGCGCAAGCCATGGCCGGCATGCTGCTGCTCATGCCACTGCACCGTCGCCGTGGTCAGGTCTATATTCCAGCCGACATGCTCTCGGCCGCCGGGCTTGACCGGGAGACGTTCCTGGAGGGCACTGACCGACAGCGGATCGGCATTGCCATCGAACTGTTCGCGGCCCATGCGCTGGATCATATCGAGAAGGCAAGACGCGCTCGCATTTCGGGCAACGTCTTTGCGGCCTATTTGCCCGTCGCTATTTCCGGACCGGTCATAACGGCCGCGAGAAAGGCTGGCGTGGGCGTGTTTGAAGGCGAAGTGCAATTATCGCAGCTTCGTCGGCAATGGCTGTTGGCAAAAGCATCTTTCCTGAAGCGCTTCTGATCGTCGCTCCTGGCGCCGATGCGGGAGCCATACTTCGCGCAAGCCTCGTTTCCTATCAAAGCGAACCGGGTTCGCTTTGTTTCGATTCGCGACCCATGATGTTTGGTTGCTGAGGGAGCGTTCCGGATGAATATGGCGATCTGGATTATCGTTTTCGTGCTGCTTTTGGTCTTTGCCGTTTATGCCTGGCGCATGTCGCGGGCGACGGATGAGGACAACAGCCATGATGTCGGGCAGGCGATCATGGATTTCGCCCGCGCCTTTCCCAATGAGGCGATCAGAAGCCTGTACATGACGGCAGATGGAGGCGCTGCCTTCGTGCGGCTGCACGACAACAAGGCCGGCTTCATGCGCAACATGGGTTCTCATTACGTCTGCGTGATGATCGATCCCGAGCGGATCCGAGTGGAGAGCCTGGAAAGCGGAGACGGTTTCGTCGTTACCTTCTTCGACATGCCGAAATATAGTGGTTCATACCGATTCAAATCGGCAGGAGAGGCGGCCGAAGTCTCTCTCTGGCTGCTCGGCAGTCTCGTCGAGGCGCAGGATCATCACGATGAAGGGCCGCTGCCTTCCGGCACCTGATGGCTATCGCATGGCCCGTCACTGCCCGTCGAGCGGCGGCCGATTGGCCCCCGCCTGCTGGCGTTCGCGCCAGATGATGAACAGGCCGGATGCGACGATGATGACAATACCGAGCCATTTCGACGGCGTCGGAAAATCCGAGAACAGCGCATAACCGAGGATCGTCGCCGAGATGATCTCGAAATACTGGAACGGCGCCAGCAGCGAGAGCGGGGCCAGCCTGAAAGCCCTGACGATCAGCAGATGCATGTAGCCGGATATCGATCCTAGCAGCACGAGCAGAGCCAGGGCCAATCCCGATTGCGGCAGCGAGACGGCGAAATCCTTGTCGCCGAGCGCATCGCCGGCAAGCAGGGCCGCTCCCATGAATAGCGTGCCGGCAATGCCCGACATGGTCTGCATCACAAGCGGGCTGTCGGCGTCTCCGATGGCTCGGTTCAGGAAGAGGTAGAGCGTGTAGAGGAATGCGCAGGCCACCGGCAGCAGCGACGTCCAGCCGAAGATTTCGAAGCTCGGCTGAATGACGATCATCGCGCCGCCGAAGCCGACCACGATCGCCGTCCACCGCTTCCAGCCGACCCTGTCGCCGAGAAACAGAGCCGACATCATCGTCAGCATGAACGGTTCTACGAAATAGATCGCGAACACATCGGCAAGCGGCATGTATTTGACTGCGGCGAAGAACATCAGGCTGGCGGAAGCGTGCAATACGCCGCGCAGGCAGTTCATCCACGGACGCTTCGCGCTGAAAAGCGCGCTGGGTGAGACCATGAGCAGCAGCGGCAGGGTGCAGACCACCTGGAAGAAGAAGCGATAGAAGGTTACCTGCGCCGGTGACATGCCGCCGACCACGGCCATGTATTTGGCTATTGCGTCCATGACGGGCAGCACGAACATGCAGGTCGCCATGATCGTCATGCCCTTGGCGACATCGCTGAAACCGGTCTGGCTGGTCATGGTTCGAATAGCGCTTTCGACCGGAAGGTCCATTGAGAGAAGGGGGCGCTAAAGGCTGCCCCCCTTCGCAGGTCAGGCGGCCTTCTGGCGCGGCAGGCTCTTCATATCAATGACGAAACGATAACGCACATCGCTTTTTATCATGCGTTCATAAGCATCGTTGATCTGATCGATATCGATCATCTCGATTTCGGCGGCGATGCCTTTTTCGGCGCAGAAATCCAGCATTTCCTGGGTCTCGGGAATGCCGCCGATCATCGAGCCGGCAAAGGTCTTGCGGCCCGGAATGAGACTGAACGCCATTACCGACAGCGGCTTTTCCGGCGCACCCACCTGCACTAGCGCGCCGTCGCGCTTCAGCAGGGCAAGATAAGCGTTGATGTCATGGTCGGCGGCGACAGCATCGATGATGAGGTCGAGGCTCGAAGCGGCCTTTTTCATCTGATCCACATCGCGGGAGACGATCACCTCGTGGGCGCCGAGTTTTTTTGCGTCTTCAGCCTTGCCGGGCGACGTCGTGATCATCACCACCGTCGCGCCCATGGCATTGGCGAGCTTCACCGCCATATGACCAAGGCCACCGAGACCGACAACGCCGACCCGCTTGCCGGGGCCTGCATTCCAGTGGCGCAGCGGGGAGTAGGTGGTAATGCCCGCACAGAGCAGGGGTGCGGCAGCGGCCGGATCGAGACCTCCGGGTATGCTGAGAACGTAACGGTCATCGACCACCACCTGAGCGGAGTAACCGCCAAGCGTATGGGCGCCGCCGCCCATCGCCTTGTCAGGCGAATTATAGGTGCCGGTCATGCCGTTTTCGCAATATTGCTCCAGCCCCTCGGCGCAGCTTGCGCATTGCCTGCAGCTATCCACGATGCAGCCGACGCCGACGCGGTCACCCGTCTTGAACCTGGTGACATCCGAACCCACGCGGCCGACACGGCCGATGATTTCGTGGCCGGGAACGCAGGGGTAAAGAGAGCCCGGCCATTCGCTGCGGGCCGTGTGGATATCGGAGTGGCAGACGCCACAGAATTCTATTTCGATTTCGACATCGCGCGGGCCGGGATCGCGACGCTTGATGGTCGCGAGCTTCATCGGTGAAGATCCGTCGTCGCAGGCGTAAGCGGATGTTGTGAACATGGTCGTTCCTCCTCTTGTGGTGATTGATGCATCAAACACCGGCCTGCGGCAGGGGTTGCGGCGGTCAGCCGCCAGCGCCGGTTTCGGGGACTGCCGGGCCAAAAACCTCCTCGAAGGCCTCGCGCAGCAGGACGTCGATATCACCGATCATAACCGGCAATCCAAGATCGACAAGGCTGGTGACGCCATAGGCGCTGATGCCGCAGGGAACGATGCCGGTGAAGTGCGAGAGATCGGGATCGACATTGATCGCGAGCCCGTGAAAACTCACCCATTTGCGCAGACGGATACCCAGTGCGGCAATCTTGTCTTCTGCCATGCCGCCATCCGGCAGGAGAGGTTTTTCGGGGCGCCTGACCCAGACGCCGACGCGATCCTCCCGTCGCTCGCCACGCACGTTCATCTTATCAAGCGTGCGGATGATGACTTCCTCGAGTGCCGCCACATAGGCGCGGACATCCTGGCGGCGGCGTTTGAGATCAAGCATGACGTAAGCGACCCGCTGGCCAGGGCCGTGATAGGTATATTCGCCGCCGCGCCCCGTGGCGAAGACCGGGAAACGATCCGGTTCGATCAGATCGGCCACATCGGCGCTGGTGCCGGCCGTATAAAGCGGCGGATGCTCCAGAAGCCAGACGAGTTCATCCGCCTCGCCAGATGCGATGGCGCTAACCTCGCGCTCCATTTCCTCTACCGCCTGCTCGTAAGGCACGAGGCCGTCGGAGATTCGCCAGCGAACGGCCGGCGAACCGGCGGCGGGGAGCATTTTTGTCTCGATATCCGTGCGTGTGAGCATGAAAAAGTCCTTTCCACAGCCTTCTCGCAAAATGGCGTCACGGCCGCAACCCCAGCATTTCCGGGCTTCCTGCATATAGGATGGTGCAGTGCGATTTTTAATTTCAAAAAACTGTCACGACGCTCTTGTGCACCCAAAATCCTTTTGCTACATGCACCCCCGTCGGCGCAAGTCGACGCCTACCACGATGCGGTCGTGGCGGAATTGGTAGACGCGCAGCGTTGAGGTCGCTGTGGGGCAACCCGTGGAAGTTCGAGTCTTCTCGACCGCACCAAAGAAACCCGCTTCGGCGGGTTTTTTCTTTTTTAGCCAATCGGTTAACCCTGACCCCACAAGACGCCAGGCTGCGTCGGAGCCAATTCGGCTACCGTGTTTCATCTTGCCGTCAGCATTATAAAAATTACGGGCGGCAAATCATTGACCCGACGCCGCCCGAATTGAATGGCCGGACTGAACTAGCGTCGGTAACGCTGTCCGTCCCCGACACGGTAGGGGTCCCCATCCATTACCTGATCCATTCGCCACTCGTTTCCACGATATGGGCTATGCCACGTCTGGCATCCGGCCAGAAAGACGGTTGCGGTCAGCAATCCGAAAGTAAGGGCGGCTCGCATCATCTTGAACTCCTCGAAATGTCATCCCAGCCATGTAGGCGCACGCCCGCATTTTTGCGATACCTCGTCGGAATTTGTCGTCCGTTTTAGAACGGCGCAACAATTTGGATTGCCGGAAAATTCCGGTGGATATTGATGCACGCTTTGGTAGTTCGTCTGCTCCCCCCACAAAACGAGGGGTGGAATATGAGAGGTCTGATGTTAGCTTTTGTCAGGAAATAATATCCGGGGGTTTTCGTGCAGGGGGACAAGACGGATTCAGACAATGCGCTCGGTTATTACATGTGGAGCATTTCCGACAACAGGCTGATCATGGATGCGATTACCGCGGAATGCCATGGATTTTCCGAACCGGTTGCATCACGCGGGGTAACGATCGAGGAGATTCTGGAAAGGATCGATATTGAGGTGCGCGATCGGGTGGCACAGGCCATTTTCGACAGCATCACCACGGGCGTCTTTTTCGATCAGCGTTACAAGGTCAACCTGCCTGACGGCTCTAGCCGATGGATCGCGGCAAAGGGCAGGGCGATCTTCGATCCGGAGGGCACGCCTTTTCTCGGTATAGGCAGCGTCCGGGATATCACGCTGAAAAAACCTTACCAGTTTGAACCACGCCAGTAACGACAACAAAAAATAGGCGGCTTTCGCCGCCTTTTTTCGTCTGCGCCTTGCCGGGACATCAGAACACGGCGAGATATTTCAACAGCGAAATAATGCCGATAATAATGACGATAACCTGTGCGATCTGTTTGGCGCCGCCGCCAACGGGCAGTCGCGCGATGAGCCACAAGACAAGCACAATCACCAGGAAGGTGATCAGAATGCTGACGAGCGTAGATGTAACCATATGTCCCAGCTCCCTATTGAAATTCGATATTCAACGATGGTTCACCGTTGCGTGAGTAAAAAGGCGCCAGCCGGTATTTTGTTCCATGTGGTCGATTGCGCGCGATTAAATTAGGATTTTCTGAATGACCGAGAGCGTGAGGATGAAATCGAGGCCGGTCGGCGCTTCCGTCAGCGTGGGGCGGCTTGGCCGTCCTCATGTGTCGTCGGTCACCGGTGGCGCTCTGGACATCGTCACGGGGGTTTCGGAGCCAGGGTTTAACCCAATCGATCTTTTATATTCCTCGCTGGCCGCCTGCCTGGCGCTCAGCGTCCGCATCGCAGCCAGCGGCTTGGGACTGCTCGATCTGTTCGAGGGTGTTCGTGTTGATGTCTCCGGTGAGAAATCGGCTGATGAACCCTATCGCATCATCCGCTTCGACATTCGGATGGAGATCGCCGGAAACTTCAACGCGGCGGAGCGACTGGCGCTTGCGCACGGGGCGGAGGATATCTGCACCGTCAGCAACACGCTAAAGGGCGATGCGGAATTTGTGCTGTCGATTACCAGCTGACGGTTACGGCTTCCTCGACTTTTCCCATTTCTTCACCAGCCGGTCGCGTTTTAGCTTCGAAAGCCGCTTCACCCAGAAAATGCCGTCAAGCTGGTCAATCTCGTGCTGGATGCAAATGGCGTGAAATCCCTCGACGGCCTGACGGTGCTCCGTGCCGTCGATGTCCTGAAACCTCACTTCGATCTTGGATGGCCGCTCCACTTCGTCCGTGAAGCCCGGCATCGAGACGCTGCCCTCCACATGTCGCATGGTCTGCGTGGCGCGGCCGATGATTTCGGGATTAACGTAGGTAAGAACCGTCCCCGGCGTCAGTTCCAACACAAAAACACGCTGCTTCACGCCGATATGGGCGGCGGTGATGCCGACACCCGGGGCGGCGCGCATCGTGTCGATCAAGTCGCCGACAAGATCCCGCAATTGCCCGTCAAACACCGTGACCGGCTCGCAGATTTCCGATAAGCCGGGATGCGGATAGGGCAGGATAGGCCTGATTGCCAAGGAAATGCTCCGTTCGTTTCAAATCCGGGCGGCGGCAGCGAGCGCCTTTCCCTCCGCTGTCGCTTCCAGGAAGCTGCGCTGGGTGCGGGCATCGCGTCTCGTTACCTGCACGAAGCGCGGTGACAGACCGGCGATTTCGCGCAGAACGAGGGCATGTGCAAGACCCAGCCTGTTGGCAATGCCGCGGCTGTCTGTGGCTATATTGAAGTCGACCGCAATCAGTATCGCCGCGCCGGTGGATGTCAGCAAGGGCTGCGATCGCTCTTGAACCCGTGCCACCGCAGCCATGAAGGCATCAGCGGACTGTTCCTCATTCATCAGGAGGCATCCGGGCGCAGGCGGACGGACACGAGCACGGATTTAGACGTCGGTGTAAAACTGTCTTTGCCATAGCTCGACAGCGGCACCAGCACATTCAGTTCCGGATAATAACCGCCGATGCTGCCCCGCGGAATATTGTAGGGCACCAGCCGGAAATTCTGTGCGATGCGTTCGACCCCATCGCCATATTCGCCAACGACATCGACACGCTGGCGGGAATGGGCGCCGAGCGCTTGCATATCCGCCGGGTTCATGAAGATGACGTGGCGTTCGCCATAAACGCCACGATAGCGGTCGTCCATGCCGTAGATCGTGGTGTTGTACTGATCGTGGCTGCGGAAGGTCTGCAGGACGAAAAGGTTCTCGCGCGTGAGCGCCTGCTGGTGTTCGGTCTGTTCGGGCAGGGGGCCGCTGAAAAAGATCGCCTTTTTTGCCGGTGTGTTCCATTGCCGTTCCGCAGCCCTGTTGGGCAGACGGAAGCCGCGCGGCACGCGAACGCGTTCGTTGAAATTCTCGAAGCCGGGTATGACCCGCTCGATCATGTCGCGGATAAGATCGTAATCATCAGCGAGCGCTTTCCAGTTCACAGGCCCGCTGCCCAGCGTCGCTTCTGCGATGCCGGCGATGATGGCGACTTCCGAGCGCAGCTCGTCCGACGCCGGTGGATTGATGCCGCCGGAGCCGTGCACCATGCTCATGGAATCCTCGACCGTGACGATCTGCGCCCGGCCTGCCGAATTGCGGTCGATCTCGGTTCGCCCCAGGCAAGGCAGCACGAACGAGGTTTCGCCCGGCACGAGATGCGAATGATTGAGCTTGGTGGCGATGTTGACGGTGAGCTTCTGATTTTCGAATGCCTTGATAATAAGCGGGCTATCGGGCGTGGCGCGCAGGAAATTACCCCCGAGCGCAATGAAGGCTTGCGCCTCGCCCTCAAGCATGGCCGCCACAGCCTCCACCGTATTGTGGCCGGGCTTGCGCGGCATGGTAACGCCGAGTTCCTTTTCCAGCGCATCAAGAAGTGCGGGCGGTGCTTTTTCATCGATGCCGACGGTGCGGTCGCCCTGAACGTTGGAATGACCGCGCACGGGGCAAAGGCCCGCACCGGGACGACCGACATTGCCGCGCAGCAACATGAAATTGGTGATCTCGCGCACGATGACGACCGAGTGACGATGCTGAGTGACGCCCATGGCCCATGTCGCGATGACGGAGCCGGCCTTCATGTAGATGTGGGCGGCTTCTTCGATCTCCGCGCGGGTGAGGCCGGACTGGTCGAGAATGGTATCCCAGCTCGTCGCTTCGACGGCGGCACGGTAGGCCTCGAACTCCGCTGCATGTTCGGCGATGAAGTCGTAGTCGATGATGGCGGGTTCGCCCGCCGCCCTTGCAGCGTCGTCAGCGGTGAAGACCGCCTTGCTCATGCCGCGCACCGCCGCCATGTCGCCGCCCTGGCGCGGCTGGTAATAATTGGTGGCAATCTTCGTGCTGCCGCCACTGATCATCTCGATCTTGTCCTGCGGGTCTGCAAAGCGCTCCAGCCCCTTTTCGCGAATGGGATTGAATACGGCGATCCGGGCGCCGCGCAGGGCGGCGCGGCGCAGGTCGCCCAGCATGCGCGGATGATTGGTGCCCGGGTTTTGCCCGATCACGAAAATCGCGTCGGCCTTTTCAAAGTCCTCGAGCAGCACCGTTCCCTTGCCGACACCGATCGATGCGTTCAATCCGACACCGCTTGCCTCGTGGCACATGTTGGAGCAGTCGGGGAAATTATTGGTGCCGTAAAGCCGCACCATCAGCTGATAAATGAAAGCCGCCTCGTTGGAAGCGCGGCCGGACGTATAGAATTCAGCCCGGTTCGGGTTGTCGAGACCGTTGAGGATGCTGCCGATTTCGGTAAAGGCCTCGTCCCACGATACGGGCAGGTATTTGTCGCTCATCCGGTCATAGCGCATGGGATGGGTGAGACGCCCCTGTTTTTCCAATTCGTAATCGGACCAGCCGCGCAGTTCGGAGACGGTGTGGCTGGCGAAGAACGCCGGCGGCACGCGGGCTTCGGTCGCTTCCCAGGATACCGCCTTGACGCCGTTTTCACAGAACTCGAAAGAGGAGCCGTGTTCCGGGTCGCCCCAGGCGCAACCGGGACAGTCAAAACCATCCGGCTGATTGGTCTTTAACAGGGTGCGGACGCCCGAGATCGGTGCCCCGGATTCCAGAAGGCGCTTGCCGACGCTTTTAAGTGCGCCCCAACCGCCTGCGGCGGACGATGCCTTGCCGATGAAACCCGTCTTGCTCATGGTTTGCCACCCCGAAACGAACTTTCCGCGTCCGGTCGGCGCGGTTTGTCCTTTGTCAAAAACATCTTCAGAAGCGCCCATCCGCATCGGCTGTCAACGCCTTTGTTGTGCGTTGCGGTAAAACCAGCGTCATGGCTCTCAACCTTGGCTGCGGAACGGCGTAAAGGGTGCGGGCGTTGTCGTAAAACAAGCGGCACGGATCGGCTATTCATGCTTATAAGCCGCACTCCGCCCGGTCCTGCCGGAGAGGCGAAGAGGAATGACGAATGGAATTTTCGCGACACGCGCGAAGCTTAGGTATTTGCAGCTATCCGGTTGTTGACAATATGCTTTTTAACGCCATTCTGCCTTCGAATCCGAGCATTGCGGCATTTGAATACAAGGGGACGCCAGATGACAGACCGTGACGGCGACGCTGTCGCGCCCGATGAATTGAAGCCGTCGGATGCCCCGTCGGATATTTATGCCGAAGATGGCTCGGTGCGTTCCGATTTTCTGACGATGGTGGGTGCGGCAATCGCCGATCGCGACCTCTTGTTCCTACGCAAGAATGTGGCGCGGCTGCATGAATCCGAACTCGGAGACCTGCTTGAATCCATTCTCCCGGAACAGCGCCACGCGCTTGTGCGGCTGCTCGGTTCCGATTTTGATATGACGGCGCTGACCGAGGTGGATGAAGGTATCCGCCTCGATATCGTCGATCAGATGTCGAATGAGCAGATCGCTGCCGGTATCGGCGAGCTCGATTCGGACGACGCCGTCTACATTCTTGAAGACCTCGACGACGAGGATCGTAAGGACATTCTCTCGCAGCTGCCCTTCACCGAACGCGTGCGGTTGATGCGGGCGCTGGACTATCCTGAGAGCTCGGCCGGTCGGCGCATGCAGACGGAATTCGTCGCCGTGCCGCCATTCTGGACTGTCGGGCAGACTATTGATTATCTGCGAGAGGAGGAGGAACTCCCGGACTCCTTCACCCAGATTTTTGTCATCGATCCCACTTTCAAGCTGGTCGGCGCGCTCGATCTCGACAAGGTGCTGCGGGCCAAGCGCCAGGTGAAGATCGAAACGATCATGCATGAGACAAACCATTCCATTCCAGCCGAAATGGACCAGGAAGAGGCAGCGCAGCTCTTCGAGCAATACGACCTTCTGTCCGCCGCCGTGGTGGACAATAACGGCCGGCTGGTCGGCGTGCTGACCATCGACGACGTGGTCGACGTCATCCAGGAAGAGGCCGAGGAAGACCTTCTGCGTCTCGGCGGTGTGGGTGACGAAGAGCTGTCGGACTCTATCGCCAGCACGTCGCGTTCCCGTGTTCCGTGGCTCGCCGTCAATCTCATCACCGCCTTTCTGTCCGCTTCCGTCATCAGCCTGTTCGATGCGACAATCCAGCAGATCGTCGCGCTGGCGATCCTGATGCCTGCGGTTGCCGGCATGGGCGGCAACGCCGGATCGCAGACCATGACGGTATCGGTGCGCGCGCTTGCCACCAAAAGCCTCGATATCAACAATGCCGCCCGCATTATTCGGCGCGAGGCGGGGGTGGGCATTCTGAACGGCATGCTGTTCGGTTGCGCCATCGGCGTTGTCGCGGCGCTATGGTTTCAGGACATCCATATTGGGGGCATCATCGCCACGGCCATGTGTCTCAACATGCTCGCGGCGGCCCTGGCCGGAATTCTCATTCCGCTCGTCCTCGACAAGTTCGGAGCTGATCCTGCCGTCTCATCCGCCGTCTTCGTAACGGCGGTAACGGACATTGTCGGGTTTTTTGCCTTCCTGGGAATAGCGACCTGGTGGTACGGAATTTCGGGATAGGCGAGGGCGGCCATAAAATTGACTTTTACGTGAAGGTCAAATAATAATGATCCGGTTAGGAATCGGATAGGCCCGTGAACAAATATTATAGCATAACCGAACTGACCCGAGAATTCGGTGTTTCCACCCGCACACTCAGATTTTATGAGGATGAAGGGTTGATCCATCCTGAGCGGCGCGGGCGCACCAGGCTTTTCCGCGCTGCGGACCGCCGTCTCATTCAGGAAATCCTGCGCGGTCGCCGTATCGGTTTCACGATAGCCGAAATCCGCGAGATCATTCAGGTCTACAAGGAGCCGCCGGGGGAATCGGGCCAGCTTGTGCTCCTGATGAAGAAGGTCGATGAAAAGCGCGCCGATCTTCGGCAGAAGCGCAAGGATATCGAGGAGACGCTGGCGGAGCTCGACAATGTCGAAGAAGCCTGTCTGACGCGTCTTGCCGAAATCGGCGTTGGGACCTGAGCACTGCTTTTTAGTGGTATCGGATATTCCGTTGACGTAACTGTCGTGAACGGCTCCAAGACTCTCCGCTTTGCTTCATATGAAACGAGCGGGTTCGGCTTGCCCCGCCGACGAGAATGTCGCGGCAGCGGGATGTGGGACATGATCTCGATTTATCACCGACGTTCGCCCCTGATCCGACCCTTCGGGCCACCTTCTCCCCCGGAAAGGGGGAGAAAAGACGGCGACCGCTGACGCTCTGGCTGCCTGCGCTACTGCGCCTCAACAGTGCACTGCTGTGCCACTTCGCTGACCTTCGTCTGCTGATCCGCGGTCAGCTTGCCTTCCATCATGATGTCAAAAAGGCTTTCCGCCTGGAGCTTCTCCAGCGTGCAGCCGCAGAAGCGCTGGCACAGCTCCAGCCCGTTCGCCTGTTCGACGCAGCTTTTTTCGCAGCTTGATTTGTATAGTTCGACCTGATCGACAGGCGGGGGTGGGGCGACGAGCGAGAGGGTGTAAACAAGCCCGATTAATACTGGCTGGTGGATGAGATAGAAGGCAAGGCTGTGACGGCCGGCGCTTGCAAGAAGGTTGCGAGGTGAACTCGGGCTTCGAAAGCGGTCGAGCCAGCCGCGCGGCGAGACGAATTGCGAGACCGCAAGCCCGGCGAGGAACGGCGCAAGCCAGGGCAGCAGCGGGACATAATCATTCGAACGGGGTGGCTGGGTGGAAAAGCCGATCCAGGCCAGCCATTTTGCATTGAACAGTTCGGATTGCAGATATTGCGGCAGGATAAAAGCAATCACAGCGAAAAGCAGTGTCACGGCTGCGGGTGCCCTGAGGAACAACAGTCCCACGAGGCTTGCGGCGGCAATATTATGCAGTATGCCGAAGAAGATGAAGCTGTCCGGAAAGGCGAAATAGGTGGCGATGGTGATGAGCAGCGCCGAACCGGCCACCATGGCGAAACGCTTGCCGAAGGATGGCCAGTTCACGCCCTTGCCGTGGGCGAGAAACAGGCTGAAACCCGCAAGGAACAGGAATGACGTGGCGATGCCGCGTGCGTAAAGCTTCCAGAGCCCCGTGGTTGCCGTGGCTGGTTCGAGATAACCGAAATATTCCAGATTCCACGTGAAGTGGTAGGACGCCATGGCGATGAGGGCCAGCCCGCGGAGCGTGTCGAGGCCGCCTATGCGGCCTTTACGGCGGTTTTCGTCGGCGACTGTGTTTGTGTCCATGGTTTCCGTTTTTCAGCTTTCGGTAAGGCCGGTGTCTTGCTCGGCTTGGCCCTTGAAGTGCGGCTATTTCAAGGCCTGTTTTCTTCCATGATGGCGCGTCGCGCCTCGGAAAAGAACTGGCGGCGCAAGAGCGCGACAATGATGATGACCGTGCTGGCGATGAAGACATAGGGGCTGATGAACCAGCCGAGATAACCGATGGACAGAAAGATGGTCCGCAGGCCGTCATTGAAGTTCTTGGCGGCGATGATGTTCATCTTGATGACGTTCTCGGCCGCGCGTTCCGCCGCCTCGCGGTCGGCGCCGACGTCGTGCACCATGGGAATGGCGCCGAAGAGGATGGTGCAGTAGTTGAACAGCCGGTAGGACCAGCCGAACTTGAAGAAGGAGTAACCGAAGAGACAGGTGAGCCCGATGACCTTCAGTTCAAAAGCCGTGCGACCGGCATAATGCACGAAAGGCATGTCGCGAAACACCGACTCGACCTGCTCGGTCGCCCCCAGAAGGGCGAAACATCCGCCGATGGCGAAGATGGAGGTGGAAGCGAAAAAGGCGGTTCCGTTCTGCAGGCCGGCCATGATCTGCGTGTCGATCATCTTCAGGTCGCGCTTCAGCGAATTCATGATCCAGTCGCGACGGCGCTCGGCCATGGCCTGGTTGAGGCTGGCGCGCGAAAACAGCCTCGTTCCCGTCGTCACATGGGTGTAGGCGGCCCATAGAAGGATGAAAACGACAATCGCGATATAGTCGATGACGGTCATTACGGGCAGGCCACCTTGCTGTTTGCGAATCTTCGAAACCATATTGATTTGAAGGCCATGGCAAGGCAATGGCGGCGGCTGACGTCACTCCCATATTCTCTTTTGGCGTTGCGGTTTCATCATTCGGTTTAACGCTAACTTTCCGGTAACCAAGTCGCTTTATCAGTCCTGTCGCGGACGACAGGTCTGCCGGTTCCGGGTTAAGGTTTTGCGTACCGGTTCCGCCTGGTTTTTCACCGACGGCAGGGACGGATTGACAGGATGGACGTTCGCACCTAGCTTTTCTTCCGGACCGGTGTTTCCGGTATCCGGAGCATCAAGACTGATATGCCCCGCATCCTGCAGGCAGGTCTTGTTTTTTCCGGCCCGGTATCAGCGGCAGTCCGGCGTGAGCAACCGGGGGACGCCTTTTCTACGAATCGTTCCTTTCATGTCCGCCTGTCACTGGCTCGCGACCCGGCGAAGATGCCGGTCCGTTTATTCTCTTCCTTCAGGTTTCCCATGACAGATAATAACCGCTCCGTTTTCATTCTTGGCGGCGCGCGCTCCGGCAAATCGCGTCTTGCGGAAGAGCTTGCCATAAAAGCGGGCGGAAACCTGCATTATCTGGCCACCGGCCGGGCTTGGGATGACGAGATGCGTGACCGGATCGCCCATCATCAGGCGCGGCGTGGCGGCGAATGGGCCACCCATGAAGTGCCCGTCGATATCGCCGCCATGCTGGAGCGGCTGGACCGGCCGGACAATGTCGTTCTCGTCGATTGCCTCACTTTGTGGCTTACCAATCTGATGATGGAAAATGCGGATTTCGATGCTGCCTTCGCGGCACTTGAGGCGGCGATCCTGTCGGCTCGGGCGAAGCTGATTTTCGTTTCCAATGAAGTCGGTCTCGGCATCGTGCCGGAAAATCGCATGGCGCGGGAATTCCGGGATCATGCGGGGCGGCTGCATCAGCGAATCGCCGCCATTGCCGGTGAGGTCTTTTTCGTCGCCGCCGGGTTGCCCCTGAAAATGAAGGGCTGAAGCGGCACCCGCGAAAGCGCGGTCGACATCGCCGCACTCCAGCTTAGAGGCAAATTTCCCTTGTAAATGCGAGCCGCATTTTGGCGAGGCTGCGGCAGCTTTGCTTTCTTGATCTGGATCAAGGTCGCTTCCCATTCCCGATGGCAATGCTCCAACCGACGCAAAGGCGCACGTCCGCTCTCCCAGGCGCATGCAGTGCCTTTCGTCGGTCGGCTTGCACGTTGGGGGAAACCAACAATGAACTACACACTGGAAACCGCGATCGTGGCCCTTGGGGCCTTTCTCGCGTTGCTCGGGGCGGCATTCGCCCATGACAGTCTTTTCGCCGCCCATATGTGGGTGCTGTTCTTTACGCTGCTGGTCAGCACGGTGCTTCTGTTGCGCCGTGTCTCCTTTGCGCCCGTCGATCCGGCCGCGCGGGCCCGGCGCAAGTCGGAATATTTCGACGGAGTCGTACGATACGGTGTCATCGCCACCGTCTTCTGGGGCGTCGTCGGCTTCCTGGTTGGCGTCGTGGTGGCGCTGCAGCTTGCTTTTCCGGATCTCAACATTGCGCCCTATTTCAATTTCGGCCGTGTAAGGCCGCTGCACACGTCGGCGGTGATCTTCGCTTTCGGGGGAAATGCGCTGATCGCCACCTCATTCTACGTGGTGCAGAGAACCTGTCGGGCACGCCTGTTCGGCGGCGATCTCGGCTGGTTCGTGTTCTGGGGCTACAACCTCTTCATCGTCATGGCCGCCACCGGCTATCTGCTCGGCATAACGCAGGGACGCGAATATGCGGAGCCGGAATGGTATGTCGATATCTGGCTGACGATCGTCTGGGTTGCCTATCTCATCACGTTCCTCGGCACGATCCTGACACGCAAGGAGCCGCATATCTATGTGGCGAACTGGTTCTACCTGAGCTTCATCGTGACGATTGCCATGCTGCACATCGTCAACAACCTCGCCATTCCAGTCTCTTTTCTCGGCGTCAAGAGCTACTCCGCCTTTTCGGGCGTGCAGGATGCGCTGACGCAATGGTGGTATGGCCATAACGCCGTAGGCTTCTTCCTGACGGCCGGCTTCCTCGGCATGATGTATTACTTCATTCCGAAGCAGGTGAACCGCCCGGTTTATTCCTACCGCCTGTCGATCATCCACTTCTGGGCGCTGATCTTCATGTATATCTGGGCAGGCCCGCACCACCTGCATTACACGGCACTTCCGGACTGGGCGCAGACGCTTGGCATGGTGTTCTCGATCATGCTGTGGATGCCATCTTGGGGCGGCATGATCAACGGCCTGATGACGCTTTCGGGCGCCTGGGACAAGATCCGTACCGATCCCATCGTGCGCATGATGGTGATGGCGGTTGCCTTCTATGGCATGGCCACCTTCGAAGGCCCGATGATGTCGATCAAGGCCGTCAACTCGCTCAGCCACTATACCGACTGGACCATCGGCCATGTGCATTCGGGCGCGCTCGGCTGGAACGGCATGATCACCTTCGGCGCGATCTATTATCTGACGCCCAAGCTGTGGGGCAGGGACCGTCTTTACAGCCTGCAACTCGTGAACTGGCACTTCTGGCTCGCCACGCTCGGCATCGTCATCTACGCCGCCGTCATGTGGGTGGCCGGCATCCAGCAGGCGCTGATGTGGCGCGAATATGATAGCCAGGGCTTCCTTGTCTATTCCTTCGCGGAATCGGTGGCAGCGCTGTTCCCCTATTATGTGATGCGTGCACTGGGCGGCCTGATGTTCCTCAGCGGCGCGCTGATCATGGCCTACAACGTCACCATGACCATCCTCGGTCATCAACGCGAGGAGGGCGCCAGCAAAGGCGCGGCTCCTTCGCTGCAGCCCGCTGAATAGGAGGGGCCGATGTCCATACTCGACAAACACGGCGTCATCGAACGTAACGCCACCCTGCTTCTGGTCGGCTCGCTGCTGGTGGTCTCGATCGGCGGTATCGTGGAAATCGCACCGCTCTTCTACCTCGAAAACACCATCGAGAAGGTGGAAGGCATGCGGCCCTACACGCCGCTGGAGCTGGCCGGGCGCAACATCTACATTCGCGAGGGATGTTATGTCTGCCACAGCCAGATGATCCGTCCGTTCCGCGACGAGGTGGAACGTTACGGGCATTACAGCCTGGCGGCGGAATCCATGTACGACCATCCTTTCCAGTGGGGTTCCAAGCGCACCGGGCCTGACCTGGCGCGCGTGGGTGACCGTTATTCGAACGAGTGGCACGTGCAGCATCTGGCTGATCCACGCTCGGTGGTGCCGGAATCGATCATGCCGTCCTATGCCTTCCTCAAGACAACGCCGCTCAAGATCACTGACATCTCCATGGAGCTGAAGGCCAACCGTGCTGTCGGTGTGCCCTATAGCGACGAGATGATCGAGAAATCCGCGGCCGATCTCGCCGCCCAGGCGGACCCGAATGCGGATTCGTCGGAACTGCTGGCGCGCTATCCCAAGGCCAAGGTCGGCGATTTCGACGGCGATCCGGCAAAGCTCACGGAGATGGATGCGCTGGTCGCTTATCTCCAGATGCTCGGCACGCTGGTCGATTTCTCGACCTATGACGATGCCGCCGGTTACCGGTGAGGAGGCGGAACGATGGAAACCTACACGGCCATGCGCCACTTCGCCGATAGCTGGGGCCTGCTTGCCATGACCCTGTTCTTCGCCGGCGTCGTCATCTTCACGCTTCGCCCAGGCTCGAAAAGGGCCGCGGACGATGCGGCCAGCATTCCGCTCAGGGAGGACTGAACATGTCCGAAAAACACATCGATAAAATCAGCGGCGTCGAAACCACCGGCCACGAGTGGGACGGTATTCGCGAATTGAACAACCCCATGCCTCGCTGGTGGGTGTGGACATTCTACGTCACGATTGTCTGGGCCATCGGCTACACCATCGCTTTTCCGGCATGGCCGCTGATTTCAGGTGCAACCCAGGGCGTCCTCGGCTGGAACAGCCGTGCCGAAATCGCCGCGGACCTGGCCGATGCCAGACAGTCTCAGAGCATCTATGTCGACAAGATCGCCAATTCGTCGCTTGCCGACATCCAGGCGGACCCGACGCTGATGCAATTTGCCCTTTCGGGCGGTGCTGCCGCTTTCAAGGTCAATTGCATTCAGTGTCACGGTTCTGGCGCGGAGGGCGGGCAGGGTTATCCCAACCTCAATGACGACGACTGGATGTGGGGCGGCAGCGTCGATGACATCTATACGACGGTGAAGCACGGCATCCGCTTTCAGGATGATCCAGACACACGTGCTTCGGAAATGCCGGCCTTTGTCGATATACTGCAGCCGGATGAAATTCGTCAGGTTGCCGCTTATGTGTTCAGCCTCACGGGAACGCCTTCCAACCCGTTGCTGGTGGAACCCGGAAGGCAGCTGTTTGCCGACAATTGTGCCTCTTGCCATGGGGAAGATGCCAAGGGCAACCGCGAATTCGGTGCACCCAATCTTGCCGACGCCATCTGGCTGAAATCTCATGGCGAAGAGGGGATCGTTTCGCAGATACGCTCTCCCAAGCATGGCGTCATGCCCGCCTGGGGTGAGCGCCTCGGTGACACGACGGTTAAGCAGCTTGCGATCTTCGTGCACTCGCTGGGCGGCGGCGAATAAGAGCGTCTGAGCAAAAGCAGGGGCCGCATCATGCGGCCCTCGACTGTTTCCATTCTTATTCGATGATGCAGCTCGGCTACGGGCGGAGAAAACCGGCGCTCGAGCCGCGAGGCGTCCCGCCCCTCAGGACGTGACCTTATCGAGCGAGCGTTCGATGCGCTTTGCCGCTTGCCAGAGGTCTTCCATCCTCTCGAGGCTTGCTTCCTCCAGCGTCTCGCCATTTTCACCGAGCGATTTTTCGATGTGGTTGAAGCGCCTGCGAAATTTCGTGTTGGTGCCGCGCAGCGCGTTTTCCGAGTCGGCCTTGACGTGACGGCCGATATTGACGAGGGCGAAGATCAGGTCGCCCAGTTCGTCTGAGACCTTTTCAGGCCTTCCTTCCTCCAGCGCTTCGCGCAGTTCGGCGATTTCTTCTTCGATCTTGTCGAGAATGGGGGCGGGGTTCGACCAGTCGAAACCGACGCGCGCCGCCTGTTCCTGCAGTTTGAGCGCCTCGGTCAGCGCCGGCTGGCTGCGTTGCACTCCGCCGAGAAAGCCCGCCTTGAAATCCTCCGTGATGCCCCGGCGCGCACGGCGCGCTGCGCGCTCGCGTTTTTCCTCGGCCTTGATCCGGTCCCACTGCAGCTTGACGCTGTCGGGCGTATCGGCCTCGGAGGCGGCAAAGACATGCGGGTGTCGGCGGATCATTTTCGAGGTGACGGCATGCACCACATCGCCGAAGGCAAACTCACCGCGCTCTTCGGCGATACGTGCATGAAAGACGACCTGCAACAGAAGATCGCCCAGTTCTTCGCAAAGATCGTCCATGTCCCTGCGCTCGATGGCGTCGGCGACTTCATAAGCCTCTTCAATCGTATAGGGCTTGATCGTCTCGAAGGTCTGGACGACATCCCACGGGCAACCGGTTTCCGGCTGGCGCAGGGCTTCCATGATCTCGATCAGGCGGGAAATGTCCTTCGAGGCTTCCATATGCTCAAACCTTCGCTTGTGTTTATGCCGGTCCGGCCGTCCAGTTCCGCGCTTAATTCAGAGGAATATCGTTGCCGCCCTTCGACGACTGATAGCTGGTGGACAGATCGTCATAGGCCGCCTTGATGCGGGCGGTCTGCGCCTTCAACGTGCTCTTCAGCGGATACTCCTCGGCTTCCACCAGATCGGTGATGAAATACGAGTTCCAGAAAGCGTTGTTGCGGCGATAGCCGCCCGGCTCCAACCCGAAGACTTCCTTCAGAATTTTCAGATCATGCGGGATAGCGAAAGCGTCGCGCGAATCCTCGTGGCTGAAGAAGGAGTAGAAATTGTCGAAACCGGCCCAGGTGATGGCGGACATGCACATGGTGCAGGGTTCGTGGGTGGAGAGGAAAATCAGGTCCTTCGTATTCGGCTTTTCGCCCAGTTCGTAAAACCGCTTCAGCGTATGCACCTCGCCGTGCCAGAGCGGATTTTCCAGCTCGTTGTTGGTTTCCGCAACCACCAGCGACAGGTCGGACTTACGCAGGATTGCCGCGCCGAAAACCTTGTTGCCAAGGCTGACACCGCGGGCTGTCAACGGCAGAATATCGTGTTCGATGACATCAAGAAGGCGGGCGGAAAGTGGCTGGCTGGTCAAGGGTGCGGTCCTTCTTGCCGCTTGTATAAAGCGGTCTTCGCATGGAAAACAGATGGCAAATTGTCTTCCCTTGTTCGGCGCGGGGGCCGGGTTTGTCAAGGGATTCGCGCTGCGCTTGGAAGCCTCCAGGCGTGCGGGAAACAGAGGCCGGTTTGTTTTCCTCCAAAACCGGGGTGTTCGAGAAATAAAAATCCAGGTGCCGGAAAGGCTTGAATTTCTGTTTCTTCAATCTTGCGCCGCGATGCGGGATATATGTCCAATGCACAACGAACATGATTTTTCCGCTGCCGGCGATCGCCTTTCAACCTTCCCCGCATTCTTCCGGGTCGAGGGCAGGCAGGTTGCCGTCTTCGGAAATGGCGATGAGGCCTTCGCAAAGGTCAGGCTTCTTGCCAACACCAATGCGCATATCATTGCCTATGCCGACGAGCCGGAGGCTGATTACGCAGTTTATCTCCGCGAACACGGCATCGATCATCGGCCTCATGCTTTTGCCAGCCATCTGATCGATGGTGCGACCCTGGTTTTTGCTGCAACTGGTGAGGCTGTTCTGGACAGGGACATCGTTGCTGTCGCGCGTTCCCGGAAAATCCCCGCCAATGCGGTGGACCAGCCGGAATTCTGCGATTTCTTCACGCCGGCGCTTGTGTCCCGGGCACCCGTCGCGGTGGCTATCGGCACCGAAGGGGCAGGGCCGGTGCTCGCGCAGATGATCCGCGCGCGCATAGACCAGATGCTGCCGCCTTCACTTGGCAAGCTGGCACATCTCGCCGTGCAGTACCGCGGTGCAGCGGAACAAACCGTACCGAAGGGCGCGTTGCGGCGCAATTTCTGGCGGCGATTTTTCTCCGGTGCAGTTGCGGATGCCGTCGCCGTCGGCGACGCCCCGGCCGCCCATCAGGCTGTCGACCGTCTTCTGCGGTCGCCCGAACGCAGCGAAGGCCGCGTATGGCTTGTCGGCGCCGGGCCCGGTGCGGAAGATCTTCTGACGCTGCGCGCGCAGCGCGTGCTGATGGAAGCCGACGTCATCGTTTACGATGCGCTGGTGCCGCAGGCGATCATCGATATGGGCCGTCGCGACGCCGAGAGGCTATCGGTCGGCAAGCGCAAGGGCTGCCATAGCAAGTCGCAGGACGAGATCAACCGCCTGCTGGTGCGTCTCGGCAAGGACGGCAAGCGCGTCGTACGCCTCAAATCCGGCGATCCCCTGGTTTATGGCCGTGCGGGCGAGGAGATGGCAGCGCTGCGCGATGCCGGCATCGCTTACGAGATCGTGCCTGGCATCACGTCGGCCTTCGCCGCCGCTGCGGATTTTGAACTGCCGCTGACGCTGCGTGGTGTCGCCTCGTCGCTGATTTTCACCACCGGTCACGATCTGACTGGCGATGTTCTGCCCGACTGGGCCCGGCTTGCCGTTTCCGGTGCGACCATTGCCGTCTATATGGGCCGCAGCGTCGCTGCCTCGGTGGCCACAAGGCTTATCGAAGCGGGGCTCGGTGTGGAAACCACCGTCGCCGTTATCGAAAACGCCAGCCGCGCTGATCGCCGCCTGCTGCACGGAACATTAAACGATCTGCCCGACCTTGAACATCGCGATGAACTGACCGGTCCTGTCATGGTCATCATCGGCGATGCAGTGGCGGGCGCCAATTTCGACAGGTCCGAGGCGCTTGCGCTTGCCGGAAGGCCGGCGGACCTCAAACGGGAGTATGTAAATGGCTGACAAGGTTTTGACCGCCAACCGCCTGAGCGATGGCATTGCCGTCTGGCTCGACGCCAACGGCGAATGGACGGAAAACCTGCAGGGCGCAATCGTCGCCCGCCATGCGGAAGCGGTCGCCTCGTTCGAGGAGATCGGCAAGCGGGATTTTTCCGCCAACAAGGTCGTTGACGTTAATATCGTTGACGTTGTGGAAGAGAACGGCAAGCTCTGGCCGACGCGCCTGCGCGAGCGCATTCGCGCCGCCGGCCCGACCGTGCACTATGCGACCAGCTACAAGCCGGCCGATGCAGCATTTATCGCAGTCTGAGGAAGAATATGTACCGTTACGACGAGTTCGATCACGCATTTGTTGAAGGCCGCGTGGCGCAGTTTCGCGATCAGGTGGAGCGCCGGCTATCCGGTGAGCTGGCCGAGGACGCATTCAAGCCATTGCGCCTGATGAATGGTGTCTATCTTCAGCTGCACGCCTATATGCTGCGCGTCGCCATCCCTTACGGTACGCTGAATTCCAAGCAGATGCGGATGCTGGCGCATATTGCCCGTAAATACGACCGGGGTTACGGCCATTTCACCACCCGCCAGAACATCCAGTATAACTGGCCGCGCCTCTCTGATACCCCGGATATCCTCTCCGAACTGGCAAGCGTGGAAATGCACGCGCTGCAGACCTCTGGCAACTGCATTCGCAACGTCACTGCGGATCATTTCGCTGGCGCTGCGGCCGACGAGGTTGCTGATCCGCGTCCTTATGCCGAGATCCTGCGCCAATGGTCTTCCGTGCATCCGGAATTCTCGTTCCTGCCGCGCAAGTTCAAGATTGCAGTGACGGGTGCCGAACGCGATCGTGCGGCCATTCAGGTTCACGATATCGGCCTGCATCTGAAAAAGAACGACAAGGGCGAGATCGGCTTTGCCGTTTATGTCGGTGGTGGACAGGGGCGCACGCCGATGATCGCCAAGAAGATCCGCGACTTCCTGCCGGAAGAAGATCTCCTGTCCTATACCACGGCCGTGATGCGGGTTTATAACCTGCATGGCCGTCGCGACAACAAATACAAGGCGCGCATCAAGATCCTCGTGCATGAGACGGGTGCGGAAGAACTGGCCCGTCAGGTCGAGGTCGAATTTGCGGAACTCAAGAACACCGAATTGAAGCTGCCGGATGCCGATATCGCCGCCATCACCGCCTATTTCGCGCCGCCGGCGCTGAAGGACCGGCCGGAAGGCTGGGAAAGCCTGGCGCGCTGGAAGCGCGCCGACGAGGGCTTTGCCCGTTTTGTCGAGCAGAACGTCGCCCCGCACAAGCATCCGGACTACGGCATGGTAACGATCTCGCTGAAGCCGATCGGTGGCATTCCGGGCGACGCGACGGATGAGCAGATGGAGCTGGTCGCCGATATTGCCGCGGAATATGCCTTCGACGAAATCCGCATCAGCCATGAGCAGAACATCATCCTGCCGCATGTGGCGCTGGCTGACCTCGAGCCGGTCTATCGTGCACTTGCAGGCGCGGGTCTTGCGACCGCCAATGCCGGGCTCATCACCGATATCATTGCCTGTCCCGGGCTGGATTATTGCGCGCTTGCCAATGCGCGCTCCATTCCGGTGGCGCAGGAAATTTCTACCCGCTTCGGTTCGCCGGAGCGTCAGGCGGAAATTGGTGAGCTGAAGATCAAGATCTCCGGCTGTATCAATGCCTGCGGCCACCACCATGTCGGTCATATCGGGCTGCTGGGCGTGGAAAAGAAGGGTGCGGAACTCTACCAGATCACGCTTGGCGGATCGGGTGACGAAAACACCTCGATCGGTGAGATCATCGGTCGCGGCTTCGAACCTGAAAAGGTGACCGACGCGGTTGAGACCATCGTCGACACCTATCTCGGGCTTCGTCTTTCAAAGGAAGAAAATTTCCTTGAAGCCTATCGCCGCGTCGGGCCGCAACCGTTCAAGGATGCGCTCTACGGTTCCGCCGCCGAAGCCGCCTGAGGAGAATGTCATGACGAAAATCTGGACCCGCGACGGCTTCGTGGAGAACGATCCCTGGGTGATCGAAACGGAAGAATTAAAAGCGGTGGCCGAGCAGAAGCCCGTGCTGCCGCTTGCCGATTTTCTGGTTCGTGCGGCCGAAAGCAACGATATCGGTCTTGGGGTGCTGATTGCGCCTGCCGATGATGTGACCCGGCTGGAACCTTATCTCGACCGTATCGAGCTTGTCGCGGTGAGTTTCCCGGCTTTCAATGACGGCCGTGGTTTCAGCCACGCGTCGCTGCTGCGCAGCCGCCTCGGTTTCACAGGCGAGGTGAGGGCGATTGGCGACGTGCTGATCGATCAGGTGCCGCTCATGCTGCGTACCGGCTTCACAAGCTTTGCGGTGACGAATGGTACGGCGATCCGCCGCCTGTCCGAAAATCGCCTGCCGGAAATTCCGGTCTATTACCAGCCGACGGCCAGGCCTGCGAGCGACGGCGAGGCTTATAGCTGGCGTCGACGTGCGTCTCTGTGACACGTTGCGTGGAAATATGAGTTTCTGATACATATTTCCTACGCAAATGGCAGTATTGACATTCTCATGCCTTCAAACTGGAGCAGAAATGGTATAATTGCCCGGTCGGAGAATGTCGCTCATCGAATAGAATGGACGGAACCTAAATGAACGCGCCAGCCAAGACGGAAGATTTCGCGATCAAGATACCCGATGGTGTTTATGCCGAGACGGTTTTGTCGGTGGAACATTATACGGATCATCTGTTCCGTTTCCGCATGACGCGTCCGGCCGGCTTCCGTTTTCGTTCCGGCGAATTCGCCATGATCGGCCTGATGGTCGGCGACAAGCCGATCTATCGCGCCTATTCCATCGCCAGCCCCGCCTGGGACGAGGAGTTGGAATTTTTCTCGATCAAGGTCCCGGATGGCCCGCTGACCTCCCATCTTCAGGCGATAAAGCCTGGCGATACTGTTTTGATGCGCAAGAAGCCGACAGGCACGCTGGTTCTCGATGCGCTAACGCCCGGCAGACGGCTTTACATGTTCTCCACCGGCACCGGCATTGCGCCTTTCGCGAGCCTCATCCGCGATCCCGAGACCTATGAGAAGTTCGAAGAGGTCATCCTCACCCATACCTGCCGCGATGTGGCCGAGCTGAAATACGGTTTCGATCTGGTCGAGGAAATCAAGAACCATGAGTTCCTCAGCGAGATTGTCGGCGACAAGCTCAAGCATTATGCCACGGTGACCCGCGAAGATTATCCCTTCAAGGGCCGCATCACCACGCTGATCGAAAACGGCAAGCTGTTCTCCGATCTCGGCGTACCCGCGCTCGATCCGGCCATTGACCGCGGCATGATCTGCGGTTCGTCGGCGATGCTCAAGGATACCAAGGAACTGCTTGAGAATGCCGGTCTTACCGAAGGCGCCAACAACAAGCCTGCCGAATTCGTGATCGAACGCGCTTTCGTCGGCTGACGGAACACGGTCTACGACATATGAGGAGGCCAGATGGCCTCCTTTTCTGTTTGCGCCGTCACTGCCTTCCTTGAGACAGGCCATCATTATTCTGTTTAGGCGCTATCTCGTTGCGATAGAGCAGGAAAAGCCCGATGGCGATTGCCGCAATGCCGCCGCCGACAAGGTGCGACAGTGAATAACCGCCCTTCGTCACCAGCCAACCTGCGACGACATTGCTGAATGACGCGCCGATGCCTTGAACCATCATGACGCTGGCAAGACCGACATTAAAGCGGCCCGTGCCCTTCAAAATTCTCTCCACCGCAACCGGCGTGACTATGCCGAGCAGCCCCGCTCCGACACCGTCCAGAAACTGGACGGGGAAAATGACCCAGAAGTCCGTAAAGGCGGAAGCGAGAACGCCGCGGATCGGCAGTGCGACGAGCGCGATGATAAAGACGGTTGAGAGACCGAAACGTCGTATCAGCCAAGGCGCCATGGCGGCGACGAAAATCATCGCAAATTGCGCGACGCCGGTAATGATCGCAGTGGTGCGGAAGGGTGTCTGAAGTTCGATGGCGAAATCCTGCGCGATCAACCGGCCCATCGGCGCGTTGCCGAAGTGGAAGACGAGCAGGATGATGGCCAGAAAGATAAGTCCGCGTTCCTGCAGCAAGACCGCGATGCCGGATGGACCGGGTTCGCCCCTGTCTTCGCCAAGGCCGCGCGCCACCTTGTGGTCGATGCGTTCGGGGTCGATGGCCGCCGTCGCGACCAGAGCACCCGCAGCGGTCAGCAGCATCAGGCCGATGATGCCGTCCATGCCGAAGACAGTGACGACGACATAAGTCGCGAAGAGCGATGCGAAATTGCCGCCGTGGTTCCAGAACTCGTTGCGCGAAATCTGATGGGAAAACAGGCGCTCGCCGACAAGGCCGAGCGTGAGGCCGGCAAGCGCCGGGCCGACCACGGCGCCGACGACGGCCGTCATGATCTGGCCGGTCCAGACGATCCAAACATCGGGAAAGATCAAGGTGATCAGCGCGCCGATGGTCACGAGGACGACGGGTATGGCAATCAGCGTCCTTTTCCACGTCGTTCCATCTACCAGGGCGCCACAAAGCGGCGTGGCGAGCAGACCGACAAGGCCGCCGACCGTGGCGATCATGCCCAGCGAGAGCGAAGACCAGCCCCGTGTCGCCAGAAATGCATCCAGAAACGGCCCAAGACCGTCGCGGGCGTCGGCGAGAAAGAAATTCAGTGCAGCAAGGGCAAAAAACGTGCGATCCGAGATGCCACCACTATGCGGCAGGCCGCCGGAAGGAAGGCGGCCGTGTGGTGCCGCAACGCCTACAGTCGTCATGAAAATACTCCGATAAATATGCAGGGAATCGAAAAATTGATCGAGGCTGGCGAGAAACATCTGTGCCCGCATTTGGTTGCATTGGCACGACATCAGCAGGGATGTTCCGATATTTTTGCCCGTTGCGGGATTAGCTGGAGGAACGTTTAACGGCATTTGTGAGTTAGGCTTCGTGGAAAAACGGATAATCGCCATGAAGATCAAGGCTCTTGCAGTTTTATTTTCGGTCGGATTGCTCGCAACCCAGCCTGCTTACGCGGACGAGGGCGCATTTCTCTCCTCGCTGAAGGGCACGTGGGCGGGAAAGGGAACCGTAATTACCCGGATCGGCACACCGCCCATTAACGTCAGCTGCACGCTGAATTCCAACGCGGGATCATCGTCACTCAACATGTCCGGCACTTGCCGCGGTCTTCTGGTGGTGAGGCGCGCGATCGCAGCCGATCTCTCGGAGAAGGGCGGGCGCTATAGCGGCGCCTATACGGGCCCTTCCGGTCGGCCGTCCGCACTATCGGGCACAAGAAAAGGAAACGCCATCAATCTGACGGTGCGATGGAACCGCGATATCAACGGCGACCGCGTTGCCGCCATGACCATCGAAAAGGTCGGCGCCAACGGCTTGCGGCTGCGCACGACCGATAAGGACGGCAGGACCGGCAAGACAGTGGTGACGAGCGACATCCAGCTGGTGCGTTGAAGAGCTTAGGCATAGCATCTCCACTTCTTCAGCTGAATTCAAGCAGCAACGGGCAATGATCCGAGACTTCGGGCTGCCTAACGACGTCGAAATGATCAACTTTCACAGCCGGATTGACCAGCAGGTAGTCGGCATATCTGTTCTGTTTGGCGTAATGTGAGGTTCTGGTATCTGTGAAACCGCGGGTCGTGACGAGCTCGACAAGATTGAGTTCATTCAACACGGTAAAGGTTTCGCTGTCGGGCAGGACATTAAAATCGCCGCAAACGATGACCCGGTCGCCATCCTCCGCAATGTTCTTGACGAGGTTCACAAGTCGTTTTGCCTGCGCCAGGCGGGCGGCGGTATCGTGTTTGCCGTCGAGGTCGCGTAGCCCATGCATATGGGCAATGACAGCCGGCTGTCCGGTGGCAAAGTCGAAAACCCTAATGGCGTGACCGGTGCGTGACCGTGGATGATCGCCATATCCGTCCGCAGAAAAGGTCCCATGGACGAAGCCCTGTGCCTGGGCAACGATGGCGATGGACTTGCGAACGAATGTGGCCAGTCCCCATTGGGAAAAATATCTAGTCGTACCGTGCCAGAGATCACCCTGCGCCGCGGGGCAGAATATCGCGACATGATCCGGCAGGGCATCGGCGACATCGCGGAGGAAATTCGCTCTCTGCGGAAGCTCGATGCCGTGATCACGATAGGTCAACCAATCCTCTTGGGCAGCGGGCGTATGCACCACTTCCTGCAGGCACAAGATATCCGGGTCGGACAGGGAGATGTAAGGGACGAGTTCGTCGTGGAGCTTTCCGCCCCAACCGTTCAGGCAGATAAGGCGCATGCACACTCCATCGCTTGATTGTGTGATCCGATTTAGCATGGAAGCGATGAAGATCAATCACACCCCATTCTTTTTCACTGCCGGGATTACGCCCACCTGAATGAGGAAGGCCCGAATTGCTTCGGGCCTTAGTCGTTCGAGCCCACATTGGCGCTGCGGCGCTGCCTTACATTTTCGGCAGCAGCACCTTGTCTATGACATGTATGACGCCGTTGGATTGTTTAACATCAGCGATGGTGACATGGGCGACCGTGCCATTCTCATCGGTGAGTGTGATTTTTCCCATGCTTTCTTTTGCCTTGAGTACGCAGCCGCCGACCGTCTTCACGTCGTGCTCGCCCTTGTCATCCTTGATCATTTTTTCGATGGCGGATGACAGTGCATTGGCTGCAACGACGTGGCAGGTGAGAACCTTGACCAGCTTCTGCTTGTTCTCTGGCTTCAGAAGATCATCGACCGCGCCTTTCGGAAGGGCCGCGAAAGCCTCGTTGGTGGGTGCAAAAACCGTAAACGGTCCTTTGCCCTGAAGTGTTTCCACAAGTCCGGCGGCCTTTACCGCGGCGACGAGGGTCGTGTGGTCTTTTGAGTTCACCGCATTTTCAACGATGTTCTTGTCCTCGAACATCGCCGCGCCGCCCACCTTGGGGTTCGCGGCATAGGCCGAAACCGTGCCGATGGAAAGAGCTGCAGCGAGCGTCAGGGCGCGAACGGAAAGCTTGTACATCATTATTCCTCCTTGTGACATCCAAGGCCCCGAAAGGTGGCTCTTCCAGCGGCCGCTATCGGTTATCCGTAGCGACACAAGAGACGGAAGCCGGTCTCGCAAAGTTTCAGGCGAGCCGGAAAAAAAAGATAAATGGCTGATTTAAAACATGGTCCCGGCGCGCGAAAGCCGAGGGTTCGTCCTGCGACGGGACGGAAAACGAAAAAGCCCGGATCGCTCCGGGCTTTCTGTCTCGAACGAAGGACAGCTTATTCGGCCGCCTCGGCATAGGCCTCCATCGGCGGGCAGGTGCAGATGAGGTTGCGGTCGCCATAGACATTGTCGATGCGGTTGACCGGCGACCAGTATTTGTCGATGCGGAATGCGCCGGGCGGGAAGCATCCCTTTTCGCGGCTATAAGGACGGTCCCATTCGCCGACGAGGTCCTCGACCGTATGGGGCGCGTTCTTGAGCGGATTGTTCGTCTTGTCCGCGCGGCCTTCCTCGATGTCGCGGGCTTCCTCGCGGATGGCCAGCATGGCATTACAGAACCGGTCGAGTTCCGCCTTGGTCTCGGATTCCGTCGGCTCGATCATCAGCGTGCCGGCAACCGGCCAGCTCATGGTCGGCGCGTGGAAACCGCAGTCGATCAGGCGCTTGGCCACGTCATCGACAGTCACGCCGCAGCTGTCTGCCAGCGGGCGGGTGTCGATAATGCATTCATGTGCCACGCGTCCCGTTTCGGATTTGTAGAGCACGTCATAAGCACCCTTCAGCCGCTCGGCGATGTAGTTGGCGTTGAGGATCGCAACCTTGGTTGCCTGCGTCAGCCCTTCGCCGCCCATCATCAGGCAGTAGCTCCAGGAAATCGGCAGGATGGACGGCGAACCGAACGGGGCGGCAGACACCGCACCCTCGCGGCCGTCGGTCGCCGGATGGCCGGGCAGGTAAGGAGCAAGATGCGCCTTGACGCCGATCGGCCCCATGCCCGGACCACCGCCACCGTGCGGAATGCAGAAGGTCTTGTGCAGGTTAAGGTGCGAAACGTCGGAGCCGATATCGCCGGGACGGGCAAGGCCCACCATGGCGTTCATGTTCGCGCCATCAAGATACACCTGACCGCCATGCTTGTGGGTGATCTCACAGATCTCGCGAACCGTCTCCTCGAACACGCCGTGAGTGGACGGATAGGTGATCATGCAGCATGAGAGGTTTTCGGCGTACTGCTGTGCTTTTGCACGGAAATCATCAATATCGATATCACCGTTGTCCCGCACTTTCACCGGCACCACCTTCATGCCCACCATCTGCGCCGAGGCAGGGTTGGTGCCATGCGCCGAGGTCGGAATGAGGCAGACATCACGGTGTGTCCCGCCATTGGCGAGGTGATAATTGCGGATGGTCAAAAGCCCGGCATACTCGCCTTGCGCACCGGAATTCGGCTGCATGGAGAAGGCGTCGTAACCTGTGACCGAGCACAGCTTTTCGGAGAGATCGTCGATCATCTCCTTGTAACCGAGTGCCTGATTGGCCGGTACGAAGGGATGGATGTCGGAAAATTCCGGCCAGGTGATCGGCAGCATCTCCGCCGTCGCATTGAGTTTCATGGTGCAGGAACCGAGCGGGATCATCGAGCGGTCGAGTGCCAGATCGCGGTCCGAAAGACGGCGGATGTAGCGCGTCATCTCGCTTTCGGCACGGTTCATGTGGAAGATCGGATGCGTCATGTACTGGCTGGTACGCAGCAGCTCCTTCGGCAGGCGATAGTCCGGCGTGAAATCCGAGACCGAGAAATTGCCGCCGAAAGCGCGCCAGACGGCTTCCAGCGTTGCGGGGCGCGTACGCTCGTCAAGGCTCATGCCGATCTTGGTGGCGCCGACCTTGCGCAGGTTCACGCCTTCCGCGACGGCCGAACGCAGGATAACGCCCTGCATATGGCCGACTTCGACGGTGATCGTGTCGAAGAAGGTCTCCGGCTCGATGGTGTAACCGAGCTTTTCCAGTCCCTTGGCCATCAGCACGGCCTTCTGGTGGGTCTGCTGGGCGATCGCCTTGATGCCCTGCGGGCCATGGAAGACGCCGTACATCGAAGCCATGACTGCCAGCAGCACCTGCGCCGTGCAGATGTTGGAGGTGGCCTTCTCACGGCGAATATGCTGCTCGCGGGTCTGCAGCGACAGGCGATAGGCGCGGTTGCCGCGCGCATCGACCGAGACGCCGACGAGACGGCCCGGCATGGAGCGCTTATGCGCATCCTTGACGGCCATGTAAGCGGCATGCGGACCGCCGTAGCCGACCGGAACGCCAAAGCGCTGCGAGGTGCCGATGGCGATGTCAGCGCCCATTTCGCCGGGAGATTTCAGCAGCGTCAGGGCCAGAAGATCGGCGGCGACGGCGGCAATCGCGCCCGTCTGATGCAAGCGGGAAATCAGGCCGGAGAAATCGCTGAGATGTCCGTGCGTGCCGGGATACTGGAAGATCGCGCCAAACACGTCGACCGGATCGAGATCGGTGAAGGGGTTGCCGACAATCACCTTCCAGCCGAGCGGGGCCGCACGGGTCTCGATCAGCGCGATGGTCTGCGGATGGCAATTGGCATCCACGAAGAAGGCGGTCGCCTTGGATTTCGCGACGCGCTGGCACATGGCCATGGCTTCGGCGGCCGCAGTCGCTTCATCGAGCAGCGAGGCGTTGGCGACGTCAAGGCCGGTCAGATCGCAGACCATGGTCTGGTAGTTCAGCAGCGCCTCAAGACGGCCCTGGCTGATTTCCGGCTGGTATGGCGTATAGGCCGTGTACCAGGCCGGGTTTTCCAGAATGTTGCGCTGGATGACCGGCGGCGTGATGGTGCCGTAATAGCCCTGACCTATCAGCGAGGTCAGGACCTGGTTCTTGTTTGCCGTCTCGCGAAGACGATCCAGCGCCTCACGTTCGGTCAAGGCCGCACCCCAGGTGAGAGGCACTTTTTGACGGATGGAGGAGGGAACGGTGGCGTCGATGAGCGCGTCGAGGCTCTTATAGCCGACGACCTTCAGCATCTCGGCCATTTCCGACGGCGACGGCCCGATGTGACGCCGGTTGGCGAAATCATAGGGCTGATAGTCGGTGAAATGGAATTCGGTGGGCGTCGTCATTACGCTATCAGCTCCTTGTAGGCTGCCTCGTCGAGCAGCGTATCGGCATCTGCAACGTTGGAAAGCTTGAGTTTGAAGAACCAGCCGGCGCCTTGAGGATCGGAATTGACCAGCGAGGGGTCGTCGACGATGGCCTGGTTGATCTCGACCACTTCGCCATCCAGCGGACAATAGACGTCGGAAGCCGCCTTGACGGATTCAACGGTTGCGGCTTCTCCATCCTTGGAGAAGGTGGCACCCACTTCCGGCAATTCGACGAAAACGAGATCGCCGAGCTGTTCAGCGGCGTGGCTGGTAATGCCAACGGTGGCGACATCGCCTTCGAACTTCAGCCATTCGTGTTCTGCAGTAAATTTCAGCATCGTGTTCTCTCCGGAGATGGGATGAAATTATCGTTTGTAGGTGGGCTTGATGAAGGGCAGGGCGGCGACGGTGACGGGCAGATATTTGCCGCGCACTTCCGCGAAGATCGCAGTGCCGGGAGCGGCGTAAGAAACAGGCACGTAACCCATGGCGACGGGGCCTTCGACCGAAGGACCGAAACCGCCCGAGGTCACTTCGCCGATTTCCGTCTTGCCTTCAGCATCCGCAAAAAGCTTCGAATGGCCACGCACCGGTGCCTTGCCCTCGGGCTTCAGGCCGACGCGGCGGCGCGATGTGCCGTCCTTCAGTTCACCAAGAATGCGTTCCGCGCCCGGGAAACCGCCTTCGCGATCACCGCCGGCGCGGCGCGCCTTCTGGATCGCCCATTCCAGCGATGCTTCGATGGGGGAGGTCGTGGTGTCGATGTCATTACCGTAAAGGCAAAGGCCTGCTTCCAGCCGCAGGCTGTCACGCGCGCCAAGTCCGATGGCTTCGCAATCGGGATGTTCGAGCAAGGCCCTGGCGATCTCTTCTGCCTTGTCTGCCGGCACGGAAATTTCAAAGCCGTCTTCACCGGAGTAACCGGAGCGGGAGACGATGCAGGCAACATCGTGCAGCGGCACCTCCTGCACGTCCATGAATTTCATCTCGGAAACGCCCGTCCAGAGTTCGGCCAGTACCTCCTCGGCGCGGGGGCCCTGCAGCGCGATCAAGGCGCGGTCCTCGAGAAGGGTGATTTCGCAGCGGTCTGAAAGATGCGCCTTCATATGGGCGACGTCGGCATCCTTGCAGGCCGCGTTGACGACGACGAAAAGGTGATCGCCGCGATTGGTGATCATCAGATCATCAAGAATGCAGCCCTTGTCGTCGGTGAAGAAACCGTAGCGCTGGCGGCCTTCCTTGAGGCCGAGAATATCCACCGGCACCAGCTTTTCCAGTGCCTGTGCGGCATCGGCGTTGTTGCCGGACTTTGCCTTCACAATCACCTGCCCCATATGGGAGACGTCAAAGAGACCGGCTGAGGTGCGGGTTTGAAGATGCTCCTTCAAAACGCCGGCCGGATATTGCACGGGCATGTCGTAACCGGCGAATGGCACCATGCGGGCGCCAAGCGATAGGTGCAGGGAATGAAGCGGCGTGGTTTTCAGCGCGGCGGTATCGTCCAAGGACGCCTCCAGGGTTGCGCGAGCAATCGCGCGGGCTCAGGTCGTGGCGCAGATGCGCCGGTTCAAGAGCCCCCTCTGTCCTTGTCGCCTGAGATTGTTATCCCTTCGGCGAGCCGTCCTTATGAAAGGTGGCTTCTCTCCAGAGTTCCGTCGTCATCGCTGGTCCTTTTGCCTGAGAGTTTCCGGGGCGGTTGCTCCTTCGGCACCGCATTGAAGCGGTTTCTCCCAACGATGATGCGACGCTCATTATCTTCGAAGACCCGCTATTGGCAAGGACCAAATGACGCATCTGAACAGATTCTTGCTCCATCTGCGCCATCATCCCTCATCTCTCTCGCAACGACGTTTTGATATTGTCATTCCGTCATCATTCCAACGAATGGGAATGGCGGTGGAAAGACGCCGTCATTCCGATTTTTTTGCCGGCAGACCCTTGCGTTTCGTTGAGGCAAAATCCTCAAGTTCCTTTTCCGTCATGGACTTCTCCATGCTTTTTGAAGCACCTTTTAAACTGGATTTCTTCGTTTCGCCCCTTTTGGCGGCGAGTGCTGCACCCGCGGCTTTCTGCTGGGCTTTCGATTTGGCAGGCATGTCATGTCTCCCTTAAACGATCCGTGTTGCAGGAAAATGCCGCCTTGCGGCGATTGTTCCTCATACACGTCAAGCCTGCGGCAAAATTCCCCTTTGAAATCGAAGGGAAGCGCGATATCGCATGAGATCATGGGCGCACATCGAAAAAGACGGCTGACAGGGATCGAGAAAATGCTTCGCATTTTCTGTGCAATCCTGATGCTGTCGCTCGGTTTTGCCCATAGGCCGGCGCTTGCCGCAGCCCCCGCAGTCGCGCTCGATGAAAGCTACCGGCTGCCTGATGGTACCTTTGCGGAGATCTGCCTCGGCCATGGCGGCGGGGTGAATGCCTCGCATGCCAAGGAGGGGCCCGCCCATTCGGGCGACGCGATCCTGTTTTGCGAGGCCTGCCTGCTGGCCTCGTCCATTCTTCTTCCGGTCCCCGACAAGGAAAGCTGGCTGAAGACCGAATTTGCCTGGCTTGAGAACCGCCCGTCCACCGATTGGCGTTTCCACCCGGTCCCGACGATCCGCAAACCGTTCGCACGCGGCCCGCCAGCCTTGTCCGCCTGATTTTTCATCTTACAGGATCATCGCCGCCGAACCGGTGGCAAGAAACGGCTGCTTGAACCCGAAGGGCTGGCAGTCGCAGGGACAGACAAATGAAAACCACCAAGATCATCACATCGACCCTTTTTATCGCCGCGGTTTCCACCGCGCAGGCTTCTGCCCACGCCACCTTCGTTGACGGCTCGGCCGAACAGGAAAGCACTGTCGTCGCCGCTCTTCAGGTGCCGCACGGTTGCGAAGGCGGGCTTGCCACGACGGAAGTGCAGATCAAGCTGCCGGAGGGCTTCATTTCCGCCAAGCCGCAGCCGAAGGCCGGCTGGGAGCTGGAGGTCATCAAGGGCGATTACCAGAAGGCCTATAAAAATCACGGCACGGAGATCAAAAGCGGGCCCGTCGAAATTCGCTGGAAGGGCGGCAATCTGCCGGACGAATTCTACGATACCTTTGCCGTGCAGGGGAAGGTTTCCGGCGTCGAGGTGGGGCAGGAACTACCCTTCAAGGTGACACAGCTTTGCGGCGACAAGGGCAAGGTTTCCTGGGATGAAGTGGCTGCAGCTGGTGTCGATCCCCACTCGCTGAAAAATCCCGCGCCGACCATCAAGGTCACCGCCAAAGCCCATGCGGGCGGCCACGATCACGCGGGTATGAGCATGGATATGGATGTCGTGAAGGCTGGCAATCTCGAAGTATCTGGCGGCGCGACGAAGGCCATGTTGCCGGGCCAGCCCGTCGGTGGCGGTTATGTGACGATCAAGAATGGCGGCGATAGCGACGACAAGCTGATCGGTGTCGAATCGTCTGCCGCCGGACGCGCTGAAATCCATGAAATGGCCATGGTCAATGACGTGATGAAGATGCGCAAGCTGGACGAGGGCATCGTCATTCCCGCCGGTCAGACCGTGGAATTGAAACCCGGCGGCCTGCACATGATGTTCTTCGACGTGAAGAAGCCCTTTGCCGAAGGAGACAAAGTGCCGGTAACGCTGATCTTCGAAAAAGCCGGGAAGGTCGACGTCATACTGTCTGCGGGAGCTGCCAAGGGCGGCGGCGACCATCAACATAATTGACCAACGAAAAGCGGCTACCGGAACGCGTGACAGGTCCGGTAGCCGCAAGATTTCTCATTTGTCCGGTCTATTGTTTCGGCGCCGCGGCGGAAAACGGATGACGCTCGCTTTTGGTGATTTCCGGAAGCCGGGTGTAGATATCTAGAAACTCAACCTGACACCAAGCTGAATGCCACTCCCGCAACGACAGGGTTGAAATCTAACAAGCGACATCAGGATGTCTGTCTATCATCCTGATTCAAAAGAATATCATCTGATTTTTTGGGGAGGTTGTTTTCCTCGTATGCCTCCACGGCCTGCTCAAGCGTCGCCTGCGGTTCCTGATGCTGGCTGGCGACGGTCAGGAAATAGAGGGTGAGGGCTGGTGGCTTGATCACAGTCATCATGCCGCGAAGCTGGAAGTCGTCGCTGTTCTCGGCCTTGCGCGCGAGTTCGTGAATGGCCTCTTCGACCTCGCTCCGGCGCGGCACGCGCTGTGACGGTTTTACAGCCTCCAGCGCATAGGCTGCCGTGTTCGCAGAAACGGAAAGAACCTGTGTCATTCAACCTCCGGCCATCGTTGCCGACCTTCAAAAACCGCAGGTTAGCATCTGCGTGTTGTTGGAAGGCTAAATCGTGGAGGCGTAATTTAATCGTATTTTAACAGCTGGCAGTGCCCGGCCAAGGGTTTCGCAGGCGGTTTACGTGGTCTAAAAATCTAAGCGGACCGTGAGGTCCGGCCGTTCCCTCCGGAGATAAATGCATGATCAATATAGTCCTCGTCGCAGCGGGCGGCGCAATCGGTTCCGTCTTCCGTTATCTGGTCGGCGTCTGGAGCGTCCGGCTGGCGGGGGTGAATTTCCCCTGGGGAACGCTTACGGTCAACGTGGTGGGTTCTTTCCTGATCGGTCTCCTGGTGGAGCTCGTGGCGCGACGTCTGAATGCCTCGATGGAAATGCGTCTTTTTCTCGTGACCGGCGTGCTCGGCGGTTTCACGACGTTTTCATCTTTTTCGCTCGATGCTGTCTCGCTTTTTGAACGCGGCGCGCTCGGCCTTTCTGCCGTTTACGTTCTTGCGAGCCTTTCGGTTTCCATCGCCGCGGTTTTCGCCGGGCTGGCCTTGGGCCGCAACTTGTTCTAAAGGCTTGATCCAAACGGCGCGCCGAAGAAACGGCTGCGCGATCAGGACAGAGAGACTGGAAAATTTATGGCAGGTATCGAGCATATCAAGGTCGAGGCCGACGAGGCCGGTATGCGCCTCGATCGCTGGTTCAAGATTCACTATCCGGGGCTTGGGTTCGGCCAGTTGCAGAAGCTGCTGCGATCCGGCCAGGTGCGTGTGGATGGCGGCCGGGTGAAGACGGACGCGCGGGTGCAGCCGGGACAGATGGTGCGCGTGCCGCCGGTCGATTCCGATATGAAGACCAAAAGCGGTCCGATCGGCTCGAAGGACCTCAAACATTCCGCCGATGGCGAGCTGTTGGCACGAATGCTGCTGCATGAAGACGACAAGGTGTTCGTTTTCAATAAGCCTGCTGGCATCGCCGTTCAGGGCGGCTCGGGGGTGACCCGGCACATTGACGGCTTGCTGGAAGCCTGGACCAACCAGAAGGGCGAAAAGCCGCGTCTCGTGCACCGGCTGGATCGTGATACGTCGGGTGTGCTGGTGGTTGCCCGTACCAGAGGTGCCGCGCAAAAACTGACCGCCGCCTTCCGCGAACGCGACACCAAGAAAACCTATTGGGCGCTCGTCAAAGGCGTGCCGCGCAAGCACCAGGACAAGATTTCCACCTGGCTGGTCAAGGAACAGACGATCGACGGAGACCGCATGCGCATCGCCAAGCATGGCGAGGAGGGCGCCGATCACGCCGTGTCCTATTACCGCGTCATCGATACCGCCGCGCACAACCTCGCCTGGCTGGAAATGGAGCCCTATACCGGCCGCACCCATCAGCTTCGCGTGCACGCGCTGCATATGGGGCACCCGATCATCGGCGATCCCAAATATTACATCGACGATCCAAACTGGGATTTTCCCGGCGGCATCCAGAAGCGCCTGCATCTGCATGCGCGCCATATCGACATTCCGCATCCGAATGGCGGCCGGCTTCGGGTCAGCGCACCCCTGCCGCCGCATATGGTACAGACCTGGAACCTGCTCGGTCTCGACGTGGCCGATGGCGATAGGGAAGACTGACGGCAGATGAAACTGGTTCTTTTCGATTGCGACGGAACGCTGGTGGACAGCGCGGGCCTGATCCATGCGGTCATGGCCGATACGTTCGCCGATTTCGGCAAGCCGCGCCCCGATATCTCCGAAACCAAGGCGATCATCGGTCTGACGCTGGATATCGCCATCGCCCGCATGCTCGGCAAGGCTCATGTTGATGACGAGGTTCAGGCGATGACCCAGCGTTATAAGGAAATCTACCATCCGATCCGTGCACGTCCGGGGATGATCGAGCCGCTTTTCGAGGGCATCGCCCCGCTGATCGACACCCTTTCAAGGCGAGATGACGTGCTGATCGGTGCGGTGACGGGCAAGGGGAGGCGCGGGCTGACCCACATTCTCGAAACCCATGGATTTGCCAGGCACTTCATTGTCTCGCGCACGGCGGATGATTGCCCTTCCAAGCCGCATCCGGCCATGGTGACGGAATGCTGCCATGAAACCGGCATGGTTCCGGCCGATACTGTCGTTATCGGCGACGCGGTCTATGATATGCAGATGGCAAAAGCTGCGGGCGCAAAAGCGATCGGCGTCGCCTGGGGTTATGCGTCCATCGACGAACTCTGGACGGCGGGCGCCGATGCGGTCGTCAGCCACCCGCGTGAAATCCCGGTCTATGTTCCGACCGATAATCCCTAATTATCCTTTCTACCGACCGATGAGGATGTGCCATGCGTGATCTCCTGAACGACCTTTCGGAAGGCCTGAGCCACCCCGATCCGATCTTGCGCGCGCAGATCCAGATGCAGAAACCGCTGCCCAAGCGGTTCTACAAGGATGTGACGGTCGGCGAGGCGGCGGAGGAAGGCTTCACCATCCTTCTCGACGGTAAGCCGTTGCGCACCCCCGCCAAGAAGCCGTTGGTCGTGCCGTCGAGGTCGCTCGCGGAATTGCTTCGCGATGAATGGGACGCCCAGACCGAGGTCGTCAATCCGGTTGTCATGCCGGTGTCGCGCCACGTGAACACGGCCATCGACGGCGTCGCCAATGATACGCAGGCGGTTTTTGAGGATATATTGCGGTTTTCCTCCTCCGATCTCCTCTGCTACCGCGCTGGTGAACCGGAAGCGTTGGTCGCGCGCCAGACGGACCATTGGGATCCCGTGCTCGACTGGGCGGCCAATGTACTTGGCGCGCGCTTCATTCTGGTGGAGGGCGTAATGCATCGCGACCAGCCGCGGGAGGCCATCGCTGCCTTTGCAGTGACGCTGAAAAAATACGATACACCGATCGCGCTCGCGGCACTCCATACCATGACGTCGCTGACAGGGTCTGCCATTCTGGCGCTGGCGCTGGCGGAAGGAGAGCTGACGCTTGAGGAAGCCTGGGCGCTTGCCCATCTGGATGAAGACTGGACTGCGGAACAATGGGGTGAGGATGAGGAGGCGCTGGAGCGCCGGGCCGTCCGTCTCATCGACATGCGTGCCGCGGTCAATGTTCTGGAGTCTCTGACGAGCGCATCTTAACGCTTTTCTAACCCTGATCGACGATCATCAGGCTACCTCACGTAAGGGGAGCCGCAGATCATGACAACCATGCTGAAACGCCTTGGCATCATTGTGCTGGCGTGTTTCATGCTCATGTCTTTCAGGCTTGAACCGGAAGCGACCAGTGCCGATCGGCTGCTTTACGACGTGCGCGGCGCGTTTGTTGCAGCACGACCGGATGTGGCGCCGGCGCTGATGCAGTCCATTCATGCGCAGGTTCAGAATGCGATTAAGACCACAGCACGGGGAGAGACCCGACCGCGCGTGGTGCTGACCATCCGCCTTGCATCCGTCACACGCGGTCCCTTCCTTTTCGGTGAAAAGGCCTCCGCCAAGGTCATCGTGCGGGCCGCCGCCGTGGCCACGGGCGAGGTGATCGCCGAAGCCAAATTCACCGCCACCGTCGTAAGCTTCGATGACGAGGCTTTAGAACAGGAGCTTGCTTATGGCGTTGCCGAGCGGGTGATCCGCGAATTCAGATTGAACCGGCCGGGTCCGACCACGCTGGCGACAGCGCTGTTTCCATAGATTGGACCAAAGGCGTGAGCGGGACTGCGGCAGTCATCCGCGCGCCATCGCCGGAAACCATCTTCTGCTTTGACAAAGTGCGTCTCGATATTCACATACGTCACGTATCTCAATTGACATGCGTCGTGTAGGTTACTATCTCACATACGCAACGTATGTGAATTGGGCGTCCGGAGTTCTTCTTCCGACGCCACTCAGCCAAAAAGAGAGATGCAAGATGAGCAAACGCGAGGCAATTTTTCCCGCAGACCGGCACGCGCTTTACGAACAGCACGGTTACTCCGCGGCAATTCGGTCGGGTGACCTTCTTTTCGTTTCCGGCCAGGTCGGCAGCCGTGCCGACGGAACGCCCGAACCCGACTTTGAGCGTCAGGTTCGGCTTGCTTTCGAAAATCTCGCGGCCACGCTCAAGGCCGCGGGATGCACGTTCGACGATATTGTCGACGTGACGACGTTCCATACCGACCCGCAGAACCAGTTCGGGACGATCATGGCCGTTAAGCAGGAGATTTTCAGCAAACAGCCTTATCCGAACTGGACCGCCGTCGGCGTCAACTGGCTTGCGGGCTTCGATTTCGAGATCAAGGTGATCGCCCGCATCCCGTGAGATGCGGTCGGCCTGAAGGGGCGGCGTTCGCAGGCGCCGCCCGCTTTGTGTTTGCCGCTTATCCGAGCCGTTCGGCATGCCATTTCAGATGATCGTCCATGAAGGTGGAGATGAAATAATAGGAGTGATCGTAGCGGTCGTGCAGGCGCAGCGTCAGGCCGATATCCGTGCCTTTGATCGCCTCTTCGAACAGCCATGGCCGCAGGCCCTTTTCCAGGAAACTATCGGCCTTGCCCTGATCGATCAGGAATTCGGGAAAACGCGCACCGTCCTCCACCAGTGAGCAGGCGTCGTATTGACGCCATGCTGCCCGGTCCGGTCCCAGATATTTTTCCAGCGCCGGTTCCGACCAGTCAGCGGAGGAGGGAGCCACGATCGGCGCGAAAGCGGAGCAGCTTTTGAACCGTTCGGGGTTTTTCAGGGCGATTGTCATCGCGCCGTGGCCGCCCATGGAGTGGCCGAAAATGCCCTGACGGCTCATATCGGCGCGGAAATGCTGGCCGACCAGTGCAGGCAACTCCTCCGTCACATAGCTGTACATCCGGTAGTGCTCCGACCAGGGTTCCTCGGTCGCGTCGATATAAAATCCCGCGCCTTTGCCCATCTGCCAGTTGGTCAGTTCATCCGGTACGTCATTGCCGCGCGGACTGGTGTCGGGGCACACGATGATGAGACCAAGTTCGGAAGCCATGCGGCGATATTCGCCCTTCTCCATGACATTGGCGTGGGTGCAGGTGAGGCCGGAGAGATACCACAGGACGGGGCATGGCTCGTGGATTGCCTTCGGCGGTACGTAAACCGCAAAGGTCATCTCGCATTTCAGGGTCTCGGATACATGGGAAAATACGCCCTGCATGCCACCAAAGGCCGTATTTTGCGAAATAATGTTCATGAAGCCATTCCTTTGAAAAAAAATCCGGTTCAACCGGCAAGCGAGACTGCGGCATTGACGGCTGCCGCTACCAGAACCGTGTTGAAGAAGAAAGAGACGATGGAGTGCAGCAACGTGACCTTGCGCATGGCGGTCGTGGTCACACCCACGTCCGAGGTCTGCGCCGTCATGCCGATCACCACGGCGAAATAGAGAAAGTCGTAACCGCAGGGCTCTTTGGTCGCGGGGAAGTCCATGCCGCCGCGATGCTGGCGCTTGCCGTCGACCGTGTGCGGACGCCAGTAAAGATGCGCGTAGTGCAGGGCCGTCATGGTGTGGATAGTCAACCAGCCGAAAATCACCGAGGCGAAAGCGATGACCAGCGTCCAGACGGTTTCACCGGTATGGTTTAGCGCCTGAAAAAGGGACACCACGGCGACGGTCACTGCCAGCAGCGTCACGGCGATGATGGCAATTGCGGGGAGATCGTCGCTGTCGGCATGGGCTTTCAGATGCTGCGCCGTCAATTTGGAAAGACGAAAGGCAACCAGCGTCAGATAGGTCAGGAAGAAAGAAACTGCCGCGATTTCTATTGCCACGGAAGGCGCGAGAGCCAATGCAATACCGAGGCCGGAAGCCCCGACAAGAACGGCGATGAAAAAAGGTTGATGGCGGCGATAGGTATTGCTGTTGGAGCTGGCCGGGGTCATGGGTTGGGCCTTTCTGCTTGCGGCATCACTTTTTGACACGGCGGCAGAAACGGTCAAGGGTCTCCAGAAAAGCGGATCGATCGCGTGGCGAAAAAGCGGCATTATAGCCCTTGCTTTCACCGGTTTCGCGCAGATGTGCACCTAGGTCTCGCATCGCCGTAGCCATGCCGATATTCGACTGGTCGAAAACGCGGCCAGTCGGACCCGTCACCAGTGCGCCTTTGGCAACACAGCGTCCGGCCAGCGGCACATCGGCGGTAACGACGATATCGTTCTCGCCGGCATGATCGGCAATCCAGTCGTCCGCCGCGTCGAAACCGGCGGAAACAATGACATTTCTGATCATGGGGTCGCGGGACGGGCGCAGACCGGAATTGGCAACAAAGGTTACCTCCAGCCCATGCCGCTCCGCGACCCTGAGGATTTCCGGCTTCACTGGACAGGCATCGGCATCGACGTAAATTTGCGGATTTTGCTGCATGGACACTCTTTTGGATCGTTCTGCCACGCTTCTAAGCGCAAATGCTGCGATTACCAAGCCCGCGATTGGTAAATTGCGGGCGAGGCAAGGGCAGGGCGTGGCGCTTGCGAAGGATCCGGAAATGAATTATGTTCCCCTTATGTTCTTTCCCAAAAGGGTTCGATGCTGGAAGAGTTCATAGTGAGGGCCAAGTCCGCCACATATGTTGGCGGGGGCAACAAATCCGCCACGCCCACTCGCACGGGATCGCATGATCTTGGCTATCGCGACGGAGACTGGCACTATATCGACAGCTATTTCGGCGGAACCGATTTCATCGGTCAAGAGGTCGTCTGGCACCGGGGGACAGCCATGTGGGCGATGAACTATCACGGCCGCATCCTCCGGCCCGATATGATCGACGCCACAACGGCCGGCATGGTCATTCAACGTTCGCTTTCCACGCTCTATCGGGAAGGGCGGTTTCTGGGCGGCTTCACGCACTCGGTGGAGAATTTGGTCTATGTCGACACGAATGCAGGCGAATTTCAGTCGTTCACCGGCGTCGAGCGCATTTATCTCGGACATTTCGAGACGTACCGGCTCGACTATCATGGCGGGGTCATAAAGCCATGAAAATTGCGATGATGGGGCGATGATGTTTCGCCGCCCCATCAGGCTTCAAATCAGCCCGGCTGCTTCGTCTTGCGCAGATAGGGAAGAACCGTGTCATAGGAACCAAAACGCGCAATCGCATCCTCATTGGAGACGGCGGCGGTAATGATGACGTCTTCGCCTTGCTTCCAGTTGGCTGGCGTCGCCACTTGGTGTTTCGAGGTCAGCTGGATGGAATCGATGGCGCGGAGGATTTCCTCGAAGTTGCGGCCGGTGGTCATGGGGTAGGTGAGGACCAGCTTGATCTTCTTGTCAGGACCGATGACGAAGACCGAGCGTACGGTGGCGTTATCGGCCGGTGTGCGGCCTTCCGAGCTGTCGCCGGCGCCGGCCGGCAGCATGTCGTAAAGCTTCGCGACCTTCAGGTCCTTGTCGCCGATCAGTGGATAATCGACATTGAAGCCAGTGGCGGTGCGGATGTCGTTCTTCCATTTTTCATGGCTTTCGACGGGATCGACCGAGATACCGATGATCTTCACACCGCGCTTTTCGAATTCCGGCTGCAGGCCGCCCATGGCGCCGAGTTCGGTGGTGCAGACCGGCGTAAAATTCTTCGGATGCGAAAACAGGACCGCCCAGCCATCGCCAATCCAGTCGTGAAAGCTTATCGGACCATGGGTGGTCTCGGCGGTGAAGTCGGGCGCTATATCGTTGATACGCAGGCTCATCTGGTGCTTTCTCCCTAATCATTTGAACTGAAAACTGATGGTGCGGCAATCCGTCTCCAGCGCAGGAGCTTAGAGTTTTTGCGTGAAATGGCCAGCCCTTTAGCGTGTGCCGACAACACGATGCGTTGTTTTCGCTCATTCCGGCGCCTATTGTGACACCACGCCGGGCGACAGAATTGCGGGGGCAATTTTGCATGGGGGAGTGATGGAGAACAGCAATGACAATCACCATTACCGCCTTTGAACGCTCGCCCGATGGCGGCAAGGGTCTTGCCCGCGACATGCGTGTCCGCTGGGCACTGGAGGAAGTGGGGCAACCGTACGAGGTTCGCCTTCTTTCCTTCAAGGCGATGCGGGAGCAAGGGCATCTTGCACTTCAGCCCTTCGGGCAGATCCCGACCTATGAGCAGGGCGATCTCGTCCTGTTCGAATCCGGTGCGATAATATTCCACATAGCCGAGCGCCACGCCGGCCTGTTGCCGCGGCAAGCGAACGCGCGGGCGCGCGCGATCATGTGGATGTTTGCGGCGCTCAGCACCGTGGAACCACCGATAGTCGAGCATTTTGTCGCCGGTTTTGTCGAAAGGGACAAGAGCTGGCGTCGTGAACGCCTGGAAATCGTCGATGAACGTATTCGCAAGCGACTTGGCGAACTGTCCCAGCGACTGGGTGAGGGCGAGTGGCTCGACGGCGCGTTCAGCGCCGGCGACCTGTTGATGATATCGGTGCTGCAACGGATAAGAAGCTCTGGCATTCTCGATGAATATGCGAACCTTGCAGCTTATGTGGCGAGAGGCGAGGCGCGTCCCGCCTACCGACGCGCATTTGCCGATCAGTTGGCGGTTTTCAAAGCCGCATCGAACTAATTGATACGCATCGCGAGGGCCCGAACTTCAGGCCCTCGCTGTGCGCTAGCACTCCGCTGTAACAGATTTCCACAAACATGCCGGATCGAGGTCATCGCACCGCTCGATCACGATCCGCGTGCCGTTTTTCACCTGGCGTCGCCATGGATCGGAGGCGTCGCCGTGCGTGCGAATCCGGCCGCCGCGCTGAAGCCTTTGTAGAAGCGACCGCGAAAGCGCGAGCTCAGACGCCAGCAGGCGATCGAGGCGTATACCGGTCTGGAACGGAACGATGAGATCAATTTCCGCCACGGCCCAATCCGGAGGTTCATCCCGTATCTGTTTCACGATATCGAATTCGGAAAACACGTCGACGCGCGGCGATCTGCGTCTCAACGCCTCGAGATTGAACGTTTCCAACCTTATCCATTGCGGGTCATTGTTCTGCAGCGCCTCGAGAACAGAGGGGCTGATGTCGCGAATAGTCCGCCGCTCAAAGATCGGCCGGTTCCAGCTCCTGTCGCATATCCGGCATCTGTATATGAGCCAGGCATCCAGCTTGCGGCCATTGGCATTGAGGCGGATCTTGCCGCTCGGCTGAAATGGCCTCGCTTCTCCGCATCCGCTGCAGGCAATCCAGGGCTGCGGCGCGGTTCTGGGTGTAACGGTCCACTGGACCCGAAATATATTGCACATAGTCGGTTGGTCTTCCATTCGGAAGTCCACCAAGATGGTGCAGGAGAAAACCCATGCGGGAACGGCGTGGCGGTGTTCTGGAGTGGTGAAGAGCTGAAACAGCATAGCTGCGCAGGGCACATTGTAACGATGCCAGACCGGTCTCTTGCCACCACCCGATGAACATGATCATGCGGCGACAGCCGGTGGCTATCCGCACAGGGTGAAACTGGATTGAGACCGGTATTTACTTAGGCAAAGTCTACCTCGATGCGCCAATGCTCTTCTCTAGGAGCAATAACAGATAAACGGCGGCAGATGGAGTCCCTCATAGAAAAGACGACCAAGTTCTTATCTTTGAAAGATTTATAATAAATACAATGGCTTGTCTGCTAATATTAAACTCATACAAGAATTGCATTTTACGGGAAGAGGGAAGGTCTGGCTCAAGCCCAATCTGGACATCGACAGAGAGCTGTGCGCATCGTGAATCATGTCGCTGATGCAAGACCTCGAGAAAATTCTGGACATTGTCCTGCCAATCGATCCCAGCTTTCGGCGCATCGAACCGGCGATGATAGACCGCTGCATTTATGATACCCGACGATACGCTTTGGAGGGCTCCAAAGAGGCCTTTCTGTTTTCCGCGATGCGCCTGCTTGCGCTTCCCGACAACGGACACACACGGTTGATCCCGAACGATTCCATTTCGGTGCTCCCGCTGAGGTTTGTAAGCGTTGAAACGGGGGTGCAGTTAACTGACACGGCACTGGAAACAACTGTGCCAAGAGGGGATCTGATAGCAGTCAACGGCATACCCCTTGGCCAGATTGAAGCCGCCGCAGGGAAATTTCTGGCGGGAACGCGCCAGCGGAAACGGGTGATCGGACCGATTCTCCTCGCATGGCCATATGCATTGGCTCATCTCGGGTTTTCTTCAAAAGAGAGTAGCACTGAATATCGCCTGAAAGGCGAGAATGCGCAGATCACCGACCTGAAAGTGGAGAACCGGCTTACCGTTCCGGCATCGATGCTCTACCCGAGAAACGAGCATGGCAAGGCTGACCCGGCCTGGAAACCTCGGGCATTTGTGGAGATTGAGGACCGGCAGGAGTTTGGGCTTTCAATATTATTGCCGAGTTTCTTCGACCCAAGCGAAAGTGCGCTGCCGAAAGCCATCTCCGCTGCAGCGGAGCGCGTGAGAACCTGCGAGAACAACAAACTCTTGATTGATGTTCGCGGAAACACCGGTGGCGATTTTCTTCAAACTGTGCCCTTGATCGACGCCATCTCTGAAAACGAAGGCAGGCAGGTTGTTGTGCTTGTCGATAAGTTCACGTTTTCTGCAGCGATAGTATTTGTGGCCATTCTCAAACATCGTCTGGGACGTAGGCTCAAGCTCGTCGGGGAAGAAATGGGCGACGGCCTGACGTTTTTTGCCGAGGGAGGGTTGCTCGATTTGCCGACCAGTGGAGCGGTCGTTCGATACTCATCAGCCTTTCACGACTGGGAGAACGGAACCAGCGACGAAACCACACCGGCTGAGATCGCACAGCAAATTGTTCCTGCAGGAAAACTGCATCTCGATTTGGAATGGATCGAAGGGCCTGCCGCTGAGGTTTCACAAGAAGCGTTCCATCAGCGAGTTTTAAAGGTTCTGTGTGATTAGACGAGGGGCCATTTATGCCAGCGAGCGATCTGGCTTCTCTCATCCATGCCGGTATTGGGACAGGCGTGTTTCACTGACTGTGCCTTGCAGGAGACAACCCATAGGAACATTTGCAGGTTGACGTCATTCCCGAACCCGCCAGCACGCATACAATAATCGCATAAGATAGATTATGGAACTTTTTGTGCTTGATTACCGGGAATGCCGTAAGCTGTCAGATCGCAGCGCCGTTGCCCTCATCATTGAAAAGCGCCGCTTGTCGCATTGATAGCCATATCCAGGTCGATCATAACTCTCCTGATGCCTCTCGGCGTCGCAGATCGAGCTCTTCACTGTAGCGTCTCAGCGTGTGACTTTCGGTAAGCAGGCCAACGGGACGATTTTCGATCTTGTCGTTGACGACGACGAGTGCTTCGCTTTCTGCCGCGTCAAAGGCTGCCGCCGCCTGCCGTGCATTCATGGTCGGCAGCAATACGTCGTTCTTGTAGTGCAGATAGGTCTCGAGGCTGATCTTGCTTGGGTCGCGATCCATCGGATCGGCATAGATTTCCGGCACGAGAACGATCCCGGCATAACGCCCGTCATCGTGGGTCATGATGACCCGCTGCGTCGAACCGAGCGGGAACTTCTCCTTGAAGGCCGGAAGCCCCATGCTGACATTGGCCTTGCGGATGTCAGCGCGCATCATCTTGCCCACCGTCAGGTCGCGGATCCAGCCGATGTCATGGGCGCTGCGAATGCTCTCACCGCGCAGGTGAAAACGCCAGGTGGCGAAGGAGTAGCCGAATGTGGTGCGCACCACCAGCGATGTGGTGATGACGGCGGCAAGCACGAGCGCCGTAATCTGGAAGTCGCCGGTCAGTTCCAGCGCCAGAAATGTCATTGTCAGCGGACCACCGATGATGGCGGCGGCAAAGGCGCTCATGCCGATCACGGCGTAGACGATCGGGGCCGTCGAGCCATAGCCGATATAGGGCGCGCAGAGTGCGAAAATCTTGCCGAGCAGCGATCCCATGAACAGCGAGGCGAAAAACAGGCCGCCGCGGAAATTCGAACCTATCGAGATCGCGCTGGCCGCCGCCTTCAGCAGGAACAATCCTGCAAGCCCGTAGATCGTCAGGTCGGCATCGATGTTGAGATGCAAGGCTCCATGGCCGCTCGAGAGAACCTGCGGTGAAATCAACGCCAGCCCACCGACAACGATGCCGCCAAGCGTAGGACGCAGCCAGCCAGGAATAGCGCTTTTGCGCGCCGTCTCCTCAATGAAGGACACCGCCTGCATGAGCACGATACCGATTGCCGCGCACACAACCCCAAGGAAAATAGCCGGCACGTAATCGGCGGGCGTCACGCGGCTGGCATCGACGATATCGATGGAAAGGCCATGGCCGCCAATCAGGCCGATAACGGTTGTCGCCACCAGCGCCGAAACGATCAGCGGTGCGAGCGTGACGACTGTATAGGTGCCGATGATGAGTTCGATGGCGTAAAATGCGCCAGTCAGAGGCGCGTTGAAGGCGGCCGCGATGGCGCCCGCGGCGCCGCAGCCAACGAGGATGCGCATGTCCCCTCGCCTCAGTTTCAGCTTGATGCCGATCTTCGATGCGACGCCGCTGGCAATCTGCGTGTAGCCCGCCTCAAGCCCGACAGATGCGCCAAAACCGTTGGAAACGATGTTCTGCACGCAGACAATGATGCTGTCCGTGAGCGACAGGCGGCCACCATGCAGCGCATTTGCCTCGATGGGGTCGACCATCGGCTTTTTGCGGGTTTTGGAGAGGATGAAGATGATCAGCCCAAGCAGGACACCGCCCATGATCGGCCCCACCAGCACGATCTGTCCGGAAAGATCGCTGCTGCTTAGACGTTCGACGCCAAAGACGAGCACATGCAATGCCGTGCTCAAAGCGCCGATCAACGCCACCAGCAGGCCGGCTGCGATGCCGATGAGCACGGCAAGCGCGACGAGGCCGAGTTCGCCGCGTCGGAACATGGCGCGCAGGCGGCTGGCGCGCAGATTGTCGAAGAAGCTCGCCATACTCGGTGCACGGAAAGGCTTAGTCGACATGCTGTTCCTTTTCAGGCGGCGTCAGGCGGCTTCGAGATCGATCTCAATTTCGAAACGCATCTGATCATAAGCCGGTTCAACATGATCAGGCGTTTCCTGCATCACCGTCTCATAATCGAGCGGAATATGCATGTGGGTCAAGATCGCCCTTTTGGGTGCCAGTGTTTCGATCCACCCGAGCGCCTGTTCGAGTGATAGATGGCTGGGGTGATAGCGATATTGCAGGGCGTCGATGACGAGCACCTCAAGTCCGGCGAGTTTCGGCAGGCTTTCGGCCGGAAAATCGCTGACATCGGTGCAATAGGCCACATCACCAATGCGGAAACCCAAAGAATGGACGTCCCCATGCTGTTGCATATGCACCCCAAAGGCGATTGGTCCTCCTGCTCCATCAATAACAACCGGCTCGTTGATATCGGCAATCAGATAAGGCCGGACAATCGGTGGATAATTGCTGCCCGCCGGCGTCTCGAGACAATAGGCAAAACCATCGCGGATGCGCGCCATGGTAATGGGATCGGCATAGATCGGGACGCGGCTTTTCTGGAGTGCGAAATAGATGCGCAGATCGTCAATGCCATGCAGATGGTCGGCATGAGCATGGGTGTAGAGAACGGCATCGATAGCCTCCACCTTCGCGGCGATCATCTGCTCGCGAAAATCAGGACCAGTATCGATCACAACGGTCGTTTTGCCGCCATCAGGACCAATCTGTTCCACCATGAAGGCCGCACGCGTGCGCCGGTTCTTCGGATTGTCGGGGTCGCAGGCGCCCCAGTCGCCGTTAATGCGCGGCACGCCGGGTGACGAGGCGCATCCGAGAACCGTGAAGCGGCGACGGTAGATTGCCACGCCTACACCCTTGTCATCTTGGAAAAGCAGCGGAAGGCGTTTTCGGTGGTGATCTCGGCCATCCGCTCGAAGGAGATGCTATGCACCTCGGCCAGAACCTCCGCGGTATTGACGACGTAGGAAGGCTCGTTGCGTCTGCCACGCCAGCGCTTCGGCGCAAGATAGGGTGCGTCCGTTTCTACAAGCAGCCGGTCAAGAGGCACGGTTGCAGCGATATCGCGAATATCCTGCGACTTTGGGAAGGTCAGAATGCCCGAGAAAGACACATATCCGCCAAGCTCGACACCCGTTTTTGCGAGCTCGGGACCAGCGGAAAAGCAGTGCAGAATGAACGGAAACGCGCCCTTCCCGCTTTCGGAGCGCAGGATGGCGGCCATGTCGTCATCGGCACTGCGGCTGTGAATGACGAGCGGCAGCTTCGTTCGTCTCGCCGCCTCGATATGGCGAAGAAGGCCGGTCTTCTGGTCTTCGGGCTTCTGCGTGTCGTAGAAGTAATCCAGACCCGCCTCTCCGATCGCCACGATCTTCTCATGACTCTCGGCAAGCTGCACCAGCTCATCGGCGGAGATATCCAGTTCCTCATCGGCATTGTTCGGATGGGTGCCTACCGAGCAAAACACTGACGGATATTTTTCCGTGATCTTCAACAGCTCCGGCAGACGACGCACCCGGGTCGAGATCGTCACCATCTGGCTCACGCCGGAGGCATGGGCGCGAGCGATGATGTCGTCGCGCTCCGCCTCGAAATCAGGAAAATCCAGATGGCAATGGGTATCGATCAGCATCGTGGTCGCCTTCACGCTTCCGGCGCGACGTAACGCGGAAAGACTGGCTTCGGAGCTTCCAGTGGTGTCCCCGGCACCAGACGACCGGCTTCGCCCAACGCCGCGAAGTCGCGCTTGTCGGCTGGCGCCGCAACGAGATCGAGCAGCTTTTCGCAGGAACCCGGCATGATGGGCTGCAGGAGAATGCCGATCTGGCGCACAACTTCCGCCGTGACGTAAAGCACGGTGCCCATCCGCTCAGGGTCGGTCTTTTTCAGCGCCCAAGGCTCGTGAGAGGCGAAATAGCGGTCGGTCTCGGAAACGACGGCAATGATGGCGGCTACCGCGCGGTGGATGAGCTGCTTGCCCATCTCCTCACGGCAAATGGCAAGCAGACCGTCTGCAGACGCCAGCATCGCCTCGTCTTCGTCGGTGAACGGACCGGGTGTGGGGATATTGCCGTCGCAATTCTTGACGATCATCGACAGCGAACGGCTGGCGAGATTGCCGATGCCATTGGCAAGATCGGCATTGATGCGGGTGGCAATGCCCTCTTCGCTATAGCTGCCGTCCTGGCCGAAGGAGACTTCGCGCATGAAGAAATAGCGGACCTGATCAAGGCCGAAATGGTTCACCAGATTGGCGGGATCAACGACATTTCCGAGCGACTTCGACATCTTCTCGCCCTTGTTGAGCAGGAAGCCATGTGCATAAACGCGCTTGGGCAGCGGCAGCTTCGCGCTCATCAGGAAGGCTGGCCAGTAGACGGCGTGAAAACGAATGATGTCCTTGCCGATGATATGCACGTCGGCCGGCCAATACTTCGCCCGCGGACCGTTCCTGTCTTCGAGGTAACCCGTTGCGGTGATGTAGTTGGTCAGTGCATCGACCCAGACATACATCACGTGCTTCGGATCATTGGGAACCTTGATGCCCCAGTCGAAGGTGGTGCGGGAAATCGACAGGTCCTTCAGACCGGATTTCACGAAGGAGATGATTTCGTTACGGCGTTCCGCCGGACCGATGAAGTCGGGGTTTTCCTCATAGAGCTTCAGTAGCTTGTCCTGGTATTCGGAGAGCTTGAAGAAATAGCTTTCCTCCTCCACCCATTCCACCGGCGTGCCCTGCGGGCCGTAACGGACGCCATCGGCGCGCACTTCCGTCTCGTCCTCGGCGTAATAGGCCTCGTCACGAACGGAATACCAGCCGGCATAGCTATCCTTGTAGATGTCGCCGCTCTCGGCCATCAGGTTCCAGATATTGCGCGAGGTCTCGTGATGTCGTTCTTCCGTCGTGCGGATGAAATCGTCGTTCGAGGCGTTGAGCAGCTTGCCCATCTCGAGAAACTGATTGGAATTTCGCTCCGCGAGTTCTTCCGGCGAAACGCCTGCCGCACGTGCCGTCTGCTGCATCTTCTGGCCGTGTTCGTCGGTGCCCGTCAGGAAGAACACATCCATTCCGTCCAGGCGCTGAAAGCGTGCCATGGCGTCCGTTGCGATCAGTTCATAGGCATGGCCGATATGCGGCTTGCCGTTGGGATAGGAGATCGCGGTGGTGATGTAGAATGGTGTCTTGTCTGTCATGACGGTCTATCGACTTTACGCGCTGTTTTTTGGATAGACCGCTCTTAAACCATTGTTCGCAGCAGCGAAAGAAAAAGCTACCGAATTGGTACACTGATATCAATATTGCCGACTATTCGTCATCCTCGGGCTCGAGCCGAGTATCCATTAATTTCAGCGGGTTGTGGATTCCCGTGTCAATCCCGGGGGTAATGCGGCTTAGAGTGGGCCAATCCGAAAAGGCAACTTCGGTCCTCACGATTTTCCGGCCTTAGACGCCCCGGATATCCTCAAGAATGGAAATCACCATCTGTTTCTTGTCAAGATTATAGGCCTGCGCCACGGTGATGCGTTCCGAGAGCGCCGAAGAAAGCCGTGCCAGCCTTTCCGCAGCCGTGATATCGCCCGTCATGGCCGCCGCGCGCGCGCGCGCCATCAGATCTTCCGTCACATGTTCCATGAAAAAACCGAGGACGATGTCGCCATCCTTCTGGGCCAGGATCTCGGCGAGCTTGTGCATCTGTTTGCGGGCGCCTGGCCCGTCGGCATTCATGACTGCGGCAAGGGCCTCGACAATATCGGAGCCGCCGTAGTTCATCAGCTTCAGCGCCTGCGCAACGCTACCCTTGGAGGCGGCAAGCAGGGCATCGCGCTTTTCCTCCGAGAGATTTATGCCGAGATGATCGAGCGCCTGCACCATGGCCGAATCCGAAAGCGGTAGCAGCCTGAGCGGCATGCAGCGTGAGCGGATTGTCGGCAGCAATTTTCCCGGTGCGTGGGAGAGCACGAGAAACATCGCCCTTTTGGGCGGCTCTTCCAGTATTTTCAGGATCGCGTTCGCGGCATTGCGGTTGAGATCATCGGCGGGATCGATGATGACGATGCGCCAGTTGCCGGTGCCCGAGGTCTGCGAGAAAAAATGCCCTGCCCGTCGCACCTCGTCCACCGTGATGGCGGATTTCACGCGGCCGGTCTTTTCATCCACGGGCCGGGTGAGATGCAGCAGGTTATGCGAGGCGCCGGCGGTGATCTGCCGGCTGACCAGCGACTGCGGATCGGGGTCTGGCAGAAACTCCGGCGCCGACAAAGGATCGGGATGGTTCAGCACATGATTGGCGAAACGGAAAGCGAGCGTCGCCTTGCCGATGCCCTCCGGCCCTTCGATGAGAATGGCATGATGGCCTTTGCCAGAGCGATAGGACTGCGCGAGAAACGCCTCCGCCTCCTCATGGCCAAAAAGCCTCGTGTTCTGCTGCGGCGCGATTGCACCGTCGAGAACGCCCTGGACCTCACTCATGGGCCCTGCCCGCCTCGGTCCCCAGCTGTTCGAGCAAGGGCTCGACGAAGGACATGACATCCTCCGCAACTTTTTCTTCCGGCTGATCGGCATTGACGATGCGGCAGCGACGCGGCTCGGCAAGCGCGATGTCGAGATAGGCTTCCCGCCGCTTCTCGTGGGTTTCGATTTCCTCTTTCTCGAAGCGATCGGGCTTCGCGCCTTCATCCGCACGCTTTCTGGCGCGGGCAAGGCCTTTTTCGGCAGCGATATCGAAAATCAGTGTCAGCTCCGGAACGACGCCATCAATCGCGATGCGCTGCAGCGTCTCGATGAAATCCGGCTCCAGATTGCCGGTCGTGCCCTGATAGACGCGGGATGAATCGAGAAACCGGTCGCAGAGCACGATCTCGCCGCGCTCCAGCGCAGGGCGAATGACCTCTTCGACGTGATCGTTGCGCGCGGCGGCGAACAGGATGGCTTCCATCCGGACGCCAAACGGCTCCGCCGCACCGGAAAGGAGAACATGTCTTACGGCCTCCGCACCCGGCGAACCGCCGGGCTCACGCGTTACGACCACCTTGAAGCCACGATCGCGAAGCGCCTCGGCAAGCGTGCGAATCTGCGTCGATTTGCCGGCGCCTTCGCCGCCTTCGAAGCTGATGAACAATCCGGTCTTTTCGGCCAATGTCACGTCCTGCAAGGAATTCACGTCAATGTTGAAATGCCTGTTTACAGCATCGGACCGAAATGTGTGAAGCGCTTTTCAGAAAAACCGGTGCCTGAACAAAAGCATAGGAGAAAAGGCACGTGCTGAACCGCACTTCACAGCCAGAACAGCAGAAGTTCCTTCAATGCTCCTGCGGCATTCTGGGTGAGCGAACCCTTGTTCACCCGGCTCTTCGTATAGAGCGGCACTTCGCGCAATAGACGCTCGCCCGAGAATATCTTCAGCGTTCCGGCATTCGCCCCGACATCGAGCGGCGCGTTCAGCGGCCAGCGATAGACGATACGTCCGGAGAGGCGTTCCGGATTGTTGACGGGCACCAGGACGCTGATATCGTCCTTCGGAGAAAGGTCGACATAGGAGGCATCGCCGCCATACACGCTGACGGAGCCAACCACTTCATCCTTGCTGAACAGGCGGCGTTTTTCGAAGGCGGTCAGGCCCCAGTCCACCACTCTGCGCGCTTCCTCCTGCCGCGTCTTGTCGTCTGCGATGCCGGCAAGCGCCAGATAGATGCGGCGCCCTTCCCGCTCCGCCGAAACCACGGCGGCAAAACCGCTGCCTTCTGCAAAACCGAGGCCGAGACCGTCTATACCGCTTCCCGGCATCAGCAACGTGTTCTTGTTGCGCTGGAAAATCCGGTTCCATTCGAAGTCCGGCTTCGTAAACAACGAGTAGCGGTCTGGATAGGTGTCATGCAGATGCTGGGCAAGGCGCACCATGTCCCTGGCGGTCGTCTGGTTTCCGGAATCGGGAAGTCCGGTGGAATTGGCAAACGTGCTGCGGTTCATGCCAAGTTCGCCGGCCCGTGCCGTCATGCGCTTGGCAAAGGCAGCGTCCGATCCCGCCATGCCTTCGGCGATGATGATGCAGCCGTCATTGGCGTTCTGCACGATGATTCCGGTTAAAAGGTCATTGATGCCAACGGAGGATTTCAGGGCGGCGAACATGGTTGACGTTCGCGATGGGGCTCCGCCCGTGCGCCAGGCATATTCCGAAACGGGATAGGCCGTTTCCGACGCCAGCTGTCCTTTCGACAGCGCATCCAGCACCACCTCCACCGTCATCAGCTTGGCAAGCGATGCGGGCGGAAAGGACTGATCCTCATTTTGGGCAAGAAGCACCGTACCGGTTTCGGCATCGATCATATAGGCCTGCTCGGCCTTGGCGATGAAGGGCGCTGTCTGCGATTGCGCCGCGCCGGCGCTCAAAAATGCAAAAGCGGCCGCCGCGACGGCCGACAGATAGGAGCGATGAAAGGTCTTGCGCATGAAACCGCCCAGTGCTGTCTGCCACAACCGGCCGCCCGCCATGAGAACGGTGTGCCGGTGTCCTTAATCCGTCAGCGTGACTTCGCCTGCTGACGCTTCACATGGGCGAGGATCGACTCTTCGCTCAAGCCGTCACGATTGACGAGCACGGTGTCGAACACCTTTGCGGTTTTGGATACGGCGGCGGATTCTTCGGAATAGGCCGCTGCATATTTGGAAGACGGCGTGGGCACACGCAGATAATTGCCGCCTGGAGCTGCTGGTTCCCGCAGGAAGTTACCTTCGGGGCGCTCCGCCAGGATCGGGCCGATTTCCGGCAGGATCGCGAATTGTTCGAATGCGGGCTGTACACCGTTGACGAGTGGCATGGCCTGAAGCGCCGCATTCTTCTTGGAACCGACGAGCGCGGTCTGAGCCGAGCCGGCATAATTCGGGTTCGATGTCGGCGCCGGCACGAAATTCGGCGAGGCCGAAGCAACCATCACGCCGGTCGCGATCTGCCCTTCAGGCGCGACGCCCGGCGAACGCGAACCCTTCGGAATATAGGAAGCCATCAGGTAAGGCATGTCATGGCCGTCGAGTGGCGCACGGCCCGCATATTGAACCCGTACATTTGCCGTCCCCGTCGCCTTCATGTCCAGGAGATCTGCCGTCTTGCTGGAAACGTCGATCAGACGGCCCTCGTGGAACGGACCACGGTCGTTGACACGGACGAGCACCGACGCGCCATTATCCATATTGGTGATGCGCGCGTAGCTCGGCAGCGGAAATGTCGGATGTGCGGCAGAAAGATGTTCCTTGTCGTAAACCTCGCCATTGGCCGTGAGGCGTCCATGAAAGGCGGAGCCATACCAGGAAGCAAGGCCAACCTTGTTGTAGCCCGGCTCTTCTTTCGGGAAGTAACGGCGGCCCTTGACGGTATAGGCGTTACCCAGCAGCTCGCGTCCGCCACCCTTCGGGATGTTCTTTCCATCGGCAACGCGCGGGCTGGCCTTCACGCCATATTCGGATTCGGAGAAATATTCCTTGCTGCGCTTGGGCTTAGGCTTTGTCTCGGAGGTGGTGGAACACGACGCCGTTGCAGCGCAAAGCACGGAAATTGCAAGCCACTTCACGCCCGACCTGGCGCTGATGCCTGTTTTCTTGACCGTAGAATTCAAATCGTCTGCCCCACGCTGCTATTGGCTCGGAGAACCGCACCCTCACTTGCCTCGATATTGCCCCTGCCATCGAAGCACCTAACAGTCGCTTAATCTTGTGCATAACGTGGCGAAAATGCGAACGACTTTTGCAAATTCGATAAAATTGTAACGAACGTGGTTAATGATTTCTATCTTTTCGGCATGCCCCTCCACGGCGGAATCCGCCCGCCGTCAGTCCTCCCCTCGCAGCCTCGCAAGGAACAAAGCAGCGGTAACCGCGTTTTCTCCGCGCAAACAAACGAGCTTCCGCCGGTTTCGGCTGAGGGAGGAAACATGATAAATTTTATGAAAACCACAGGTCTGGCGATTGGCATCGCCCTGGTATCCTTCGCCGCACCTATGCCTGCCGGTGCCCAGGATATGGAGCTCAGAATCGGCCCGGATGGCGTCCGTCCCGTCATCCGCGACCGTGATCGGGACATGGACCGCCGGGGTCCTCCACGCATGCGTGGCTGCAGCGAACGCGAAGCCCGCGCCGCGGCCCGTGAAGCAGGCCTTCGTGATCCCGAAGTCGTGCGCGTCACGCCGGGCCGCGTTGTTGTCGAAGGCTTCACGCGCCGGGGACCGGACCGGATCACCTTCGCAAATGAACGAGGCTGTCCGGAAATCTGATCCACAACCGCTGCCTGGAACCCGCCGAAAGGCGGGTTTCTTATTCGTACGGAATGTACGCGATGCCCAAACGCTGCGGGAACACGCCTCGTCGCGACATTATTCGAATGATGTTGCGCTTGATGGCAGATGGGGTGGGATTCGAACCCACGGTACGCTCTCACGCACGCCGGTTTTCAAGACCGGTTCCTTAAACCACTCGGACACCCATCCATGGTGGTGAGGCTTTATAGCGGTTTGAAAAAGGGCGTCAATCCCGCTCCGACAAGCATCGTCTTCCTTCTCTCACAGTTGGCGGATCATTGCCCCGGGGTCGCTGCAGGCGGCAGCAGGGAGCCGTCACCTGAAGGTATCGAAGGGACCTGCTGCGCTGTATCGAACAGCGTAAGGCTCAAAACGATTGCAACAAGCACCAACAAAAGCGCCACAAAGAGGATTCCGGATTTATCCATGCGTCTGCTCATGTCACGTTACGTTAAAGGAGAATATGTGCAATTCGAGGCGAGCAAAGAATAAAGCGAAAGCCTGTCAAGTTGTCTTACAGATCCGTCAAATTCATCGTTCAAAAATCTGCGGATTAAGTGAAATTTGTGCATCGGCGTACTGTTTGGGACGGAAGTGGCCTATCGCGTCCGCACCATTGTCTCTTATATCCCACTCATCGCTCCCGGGCATTGCCCAACTTTCCCCGAGCGATCAACCTGCCCCGCCTCTTTGCGGGGCTTTTTTCTTTTATGGTCATGACATGATGTGCGGCCGGAGGATGGGCGACCCTTTACGGCGGGCGTCTCACTCAAACGCCGATGCTGGGCCCGCCATGGCCGTGCCGGCCTTCCCCCTGGAGAAGGTCCTCGAAGAGGTTCAGCAGCGCCGGCGGCAAGGTATCGGACAACTCGGCGATGATTTCGTTGGCGCGGTTATAGGAATAGATCGCGCAGAGCGTGAGCACCAGCAGAACGATCCAGGGCCAGATTGGTTTGCGCCTTTGCGGCGCTCCGTTGGGCTGTTGCGGTAAAGTCATGCCGGCACCTTCCGTTCAGGCCTTGACGCGCGGCTCGCCTCCCGGCGCATAGGCGGTTTTCTGCAGGAAGCGGAATATGTTGCCGCATTGGGCGCAGCGGATCATGAAGTCGGTTGGGTCGCCCGAAGGGCGTTCTGCGCGAAATCCCCGGGGCATTTCGTCAATGCGGAAATCGACGTCCCGGCGGGTTTTGTCATCCGACTCGGACGCCTCGGCAAAACCCTGATGGCCACATTTGGAACATTCGAGTTTCCGGGAATATCTGTCACGCGCTGCCATATGCCGTCCTTTGCTTGCGCTTATCAGGTAGCAGCGGCAAAACATCATTTCAATGGCGATCGCCGCGGGTTAAAGCTTTGCCTGTTATTTCCGCGCCGAAAACCCGGCGGACAGAGCGAGTTTGAAAGCTCATGCATAGCGACACAGGCTTCCTTTCCTCTTCCCTCATAAGACGCGTCATCGTCATATGCGGAGCCCTTGCCGCCCTTCTCACTGCGCTCAATTTCGGCATGAAATGGTATGGCGACAGAATTATTCAGGCGGGACACACCACGTCGACCGACGAAGTGGAGATGACCATCGGCAACGACCGGCTGAAACTGGCAAAAAACACCCTTCGGAATCCGTCTGATCGTGACAGTGGTGCACATGAGCGCGCCGACCTCTACCTCACCTGGCCCGACCTTGCGGGGTATCGAGATTCGAATCGTGCCCTTTTCGACGATCCGAAAAATGCAGTCGGGCTGATTTTCGTTCAGCTGTCGCAGAGCACCATGTCGCAGGACATGTCAGGACGTTTCGAGCCGATTTATACCAGACTTATAGAAGGTGAGCCGACGCCCCTGAAGCACGGACTGCTGCTCCATCGGCTGCGCGCTGATTCCGGTTATGGCAGGGAAGTCATATTGACCGGCCGACGCGACGGCGAAAGCGTCTATGTGGTGCGCTGCCTGCTGCCGCAGACGCCTCAGGAAACACCGGGTAGCGATTGTCAGAGAGATATCCACGTCGGCCAGGACCTGAGCCTGTTCTACCGATTCTCGGCCAACCTGCTGCCGCAATGGCAGGCGCTAGACGCGGCCGTGACAGCCTATGTCGAGAAACGCCTCGTAAAAGACGAAAACCCGTGACACGGCACGAGACAGATCGCGTGTGAAAAGTCGCATTTTATGGAAGGCGGATACCTTTCATAAACCACTTGGTAACGCCATCCCGATAAAGTTTCTACCCGGAGCATTCGGGCGGGGCGTGTCCGAGCGGAACATAAATATGCGATTGAAGAGTTCAGCAGTGTTGAAAAGTCTATCTTGGGCACATTCGCGCAAAGCGGGTACAGGGTCTTTTGTAAGGTTTGTGGCGTTGACACTTGCGGCGGCGTTCATGACCGCAACATCCGTCCAGACCGCAAAGGCCGATCCGAAATATGCGGGCATCGTCATCGATGCGAAGACCGGCAAGGTGCTTTACGGCGAGGATCCCGACGGGCTGCGTTACCCGGCTTCGCTCACAAAGATGATGACGCTTTATCTGACGTTCGAAGCCCTCAGTGCCGGACGTATCTCTCTTGATTCCAAGGTGCCGGTTTCGGCGAATGCAGCCAAGGAGCCGCCGTCCAAACTCGGTGTGCGCGCTGGCGGCAGCATTACGGTCGAGCAGGCGATCCTTGCTCTCGTCACCCGGTCGGCCAACGACATGGCGACGGCGCTCGGTGAATATCTCGGCGGCTCAGAAGACCGTTTCGCCAGAATGATGACCGCAAAGGCCCGTGCCCTCGGCATGACGCGCACGACCTACCGCAATGCCAACGGGTTGCCCAATACAGCCCAGATGACCACGGCGCGCGACCAAGCCCGCCTCGGCATCGCGCTTCGCCAGCATTTTCCGCAATATTACGGTTACTTCTCCACCCGCACTTTTAATTTCGGCAAGCAGGTAATCGGCAATCACAATCGCCTCGTCGGAACCGTGAAGGGCGTCGACGGTATCAAAACGGGTTACACGCGTGCAGCCGGCAGCAATCTTGCCACCTCCGCGCAGCTCGACGGGCGCTCCATTGTCGCCGTCGTTCTCGGCGGTCGCTCCAGCGCTGCCCGTGACGCCACCATGCGCAAACTGGTTGCAACCTATCTGCCGCAGGCGTCGCGTGGCGGCAACAGCAACCTGATTGCACAGACGCGTTCCGCCCCGGTCGAAGAGCCGGTCGCTGTGGCCGCCGCCGTTCCCTCTGTCGCCGTCGCCGCGACGGATGCCGGCCTGCCCAATGCCGGACCCGTTCCGCAGACGCGTTACGAGGATGCGCCGGTTACCGCCTTTGCTGGCTCCTCTTCCAATGCAGCCGTCAAGGCAATGGAAGCGGCTACCTGGCAGAAGGGTAAAGACCCCATCCGTCAGGCGCCCTCCGCGCCCGATCGCAGGCTGATAACCAATTCCACCAAGGTCGATAATATCGTCACGGCTTCCACCTCGGCTTCCGCAGCCTCCGCACCTTCCGTTGCGGCAAGGTCTGACGCGCCGCAGGGCGGCTGGGTCATCCAGATTGGCGCATCGCCGGACGAAAATTCCGCGCGCGGCCTGCTGCAGAGCGCCCAGGAAAAAGGCGGTGCGGCGCTGCGTTCCGCCAAGCCCTTCACGGTGGCCTACAGCAAGGACGGCTCCCAGATATACCGCGCCCGTTTCGGCGGCTTCGATGGCCAGAACGCCGCGGTGAATGCATGCAATGCATTGAAAAAGAAAGGCGTCAGCTGCTGGGCATCCCTTCAGTGAAGACGTTCCCGCAGGCGGTGCTCTCTGTTTCGAACATCGCCTGTCTCCTCGAATTGTGTAATGAGTAGCGAGGCTTTCCAAGATGGCAGTCAACGAGAATTATTCGGACATTGCGTCTGGCAACGGGCATGGCAGCCTGTCGGTTCTGCATCCCATTCATGAGGCGGCGATGCGTATCGCCGATCTCGGTCTCAACCGTTCCAAGGCAAAAACGCGTGATCTCGTGGCGTTGCTGCTCTCGCATGGCGCCCGTGCCTGGCGCGCCAACCAGCCGGAAGCCAGCATTCACCTGCACGTCGCCCGTCGGTCGGGGCGCTCACCGGTTCATATACGTATTCGCTGACAGACCGCACCAGACGGAAACCCAAAGAAAAACCCCGCGGCGCACAGGCACCGCGGGGTTTTTGTTGACCCTGATGTGAAAAACGAGGCGGCTTACGCCTCGCTTTCCGGTGCCTCCGGCGTGGTCGGCAGATTGTCATCTGCCTCCTCGCCATTGCCATTTTCAGCCTCGTCGTCGCCTTCAGGCTCGTTGATGCGCTCCACGGAAACCACCTTCTCATCCTTCGCGGTCGAGAAGATTGTCACACCCTTGGTCGCGCGGCTGGCGATGCGGATGCCGTTGACAGGCACGCGGATGAGCTGTCCGCCATCGGATACCAGCATGATCTGGTCGCCTTCTTCCACCGGGAAGGCAGCGACAAGTTCACCGATCTCCGACGTCTTCGCGGTATCGGTGGCGCGGATGCCCTTGCCGCCGCGGCCTGAAGTGCGGAAATCGTAAGACGATGAACGCTTGCCGAAGCCCTTCACGGAAACCGTCAGCACGAATTCTTCGCGCGCCTTCAGTTCCTGGTAGCGCTCCTCACTGAGTTCGCCCTCTTCCGTTACTTCCTCACCGACGAGCGCGATATCGTCCTCATCCACGCCTGCGGCACGCCGTTCGGCAGCCGAGCGCTTGAGGTAAGCCGCACGCTCCCACGGCTCCGCTTCCACATGGCCCACAATGGTCATGGAGATGATGCGGTCGCCTTCGGCCAGGTTGATGCCGCGTACGCCGACGGAATTGCGGCCGGCAAAGACGCGTACATCGTCCACGGGGAAGCGGATGCACTGGCCGAGCGCGGTCGTCAGCAGCACATCGTCGCGGTCCGTACAGGTTTCGACGGAGAGGATTTCATCGCCCTCCTCGTCCAGCTTCATGGCGATCTTGCCGTTGCGGTTGACCTGTACGAAATCGCCGAGCTTGTTGCGGCGAACCGTGCCGCGCGTCGTCGAGAACATCACGTCAAGCGTTTCCCAGGTCGTTTCGTCCTCGGGCAACGGCATGATGGTGGTGATGCGCTCGCCGGGTTCCAGCGGCAACATGTTGATAAGGGCCTTGCCCTTGGACTGCGGCGTGCCGATCGGCAGACGCCAGACCTTTTCCTTGTAGACGATGCCACGCGAGGAGAAGAACAGGACTGGCGTGTGGGTGTTGGCGACGAACAGACGGTTGACGAAATCTTCATCGCGCGTTGCCATGCCGGAGCGACCCTTGCCGCCGCGACGCTGTGCACGATACGTCGTCAGCGGCACGCGCTTGATGTAACCGAGATGCGAAACGGTCACGACCATGTCTTCGCGGGCGATGAGGTCTTCATCGTCCATATCGGGACCGCCCTCGACGATCTCGGATCGGCGTGGCGTGCCGAATTCGTCGCGGACGGCGGAAAGCTCGTCCTTGACGATCTGCATGATGCGCAGGCGCGATGACAGGATTTCCAGATACTCGCTGATCTCAGCGCCGATCTTGTTCAGCTCGTCGCCAATTTCATCGCGGCCGAGCGCTGTAAGACGTGCGAGGCGCAATTCGAGAATGGCGCGGGCCTGTTCCTCGGAAAGGTTGTAAGTCCCGTCTTCGTTGATGCGGTGGCGCGGATCATCGATGAGGCGGATCAGGCTTTCCACATCCTGTGCAGGCCAGCGACGCGTCATCAATTCTTCTCGGGCCGAAGCCGGATCGGGAGCATGCCGGATGACGCGGATGACCTCATCGATATTGGCGACGGAAATCGCCAGACCGACCAACACATGCGCCCGCTCGCGCGCCTTGCGCAGCAGGTATTTCGTGCGACGGCTGACGACATCTTCGCGGAAGGACACGAAAGCACGCAACATGTCGAGCAGCGTCATCTGCTCGGGCTTGCCGCCGTTCAGCGCCACCATGTTGCAGCCAAACGAGGTCTGCAACGGTGTGTAGCGGTAAAGCTGGTTCAGGATGACGTCTGCATTGGCGTCGCGCTTCAATTCGATGACGACGCGATAACCCTGGCGGTCGGATTCGTCGCGCAGGTCGGAAATGCCCTCGATGCGCTTTTCCTTGACCAGCTCAGCCATTTTTTCGATCATAGACGCCTTGTTCACCTGATAGGGAACTTCGGTGATGATGATCTGCTCGCGGTCGCCACGCATCGGCTCGATAGTGGCGCGGCCACGCATGATGACCGATCCGCGGCCCGTTTCGTAAGCCGAGCGGATGCCGGAACGGCCCATGATCAGCGCACCGGTCGGGAAATCAGGGCCCGGAATGATCTGCATCAGTTCCGGCAGCTCGATCGCCGGATTGTCGATCAGGGCGATACAGCCATCGATAACCTCTGACAGGTTATGCGGCGGGATGTTCGTGGCCATGCCGACCGCGATGCCGCCTGCCCCGTTGACCAGCAGGTTCGGGAACTTGGCCGGAATGACGACCGGCTCCTGCAAGGTGCCGTCATAGTTGTCACGGAAATCGACCGTTTCCTTGTCGAGATCGTCAAGCAGCGAATGCGCGGCCTTATCCAGACGGCATTCGGTATAACGTTCAGCGGCCGGCGGATCACCGTCGATGGAGCCGAAGTTGCCCTGGCCGTCGATCAGCGGCAGGCGGAGCGACCAGTCCTGCGCCATACGCGCCAGCGCATCATAGATTGCCGAGTTGCCGTGCGGATGGAATTTACCCATCACGTCCCCGGTTACGCGGGCGCATTTAACGTATTTCTTGTTCCAGTCGATGCCGAGTTCGGACATGCCGTACAGAATACGGCGATGAACCGGCTTCAGGCCGTCTCGCACATCGGGAAGCGCGCGGGACACGATAACGCTCATGGCGTAATCGAGATACGACCGCTGCATTTCCTCCATGATGGAAATCGGTTCAATGCCTGGCGGAAGCTTTCCGCCGCCGGGGGGGCTCTGGTCAGTCAAAACGGATCACATTCTCTGTTAAGAATCGGATGGATTTTTATAGCGGAAACAGCCACGTTAAGCCAATTTCCCGGCGAGTTTTGAACAGGCTTTTGCGTCATTTGCAAGACGAACGCCGCTTTTCACGATTTAGCCGCCCAAATGCGTGGCGCTCTCTTTCAAAGTGCCCGCGACTTGCGTAGGCTCCGGCCTAAAAACAAAACCAACGGGGAAAGAATGGCCAGCAGCGAAACGCTCATCAATGCGCTTACCACACTTCTGGTCACACTCGATCCGCCTGGGCTTGCGCCCGTCTTTCTGGCGCTGACTGCCGGAATGACCCGTGACCAGCGCAGCCAGGTGGCGTTGCGCGGCTCCATCATCGCTTTCGGTATCCTTGCCGTCTTTGCCCTCTTCGGCCTCGCAATCCTCAATCTGCTCGGTATTTCGCTGGGCGCCTTCCGCATCGCCGGCGGCCTTCTGCTGTTCTGGATCGCCTTTGAAATGATTTTCGAAAAGCGCCAGGAGCGCAAGGAAAAGACCTCGGAAATCGCCATTACCAAGGACCATCTCCACAATCTCGCGGTCTTCCCGCTGGCCCTGCCGTTGATTGCCGGGCCGGGTGCTATTTCCGCCACCGTTCTGCTTGCCGGCTCAATGAAGACCACGGTCGAGATGGTGGTGCTCATCCTTATCCTCGCTTTCGCGATGGCTCTCGTTTACGCGGCCTTGATCGTCTCGGAACGGATGGACCGCTTTCTCGGCAATACCGGCCGCGCCATCCTTACCCGGCTTCTCGGCGTGCTGCTGGCTGCACTGTCGGTGCAATTCGTGGTCGACGGGATCAAATCCGCATTCGCTTTCTGAGCCGTCCCTGCGCGACACCAGCGCAATAAATTCCTGCCACCGCTGAAATGCCGGAAAATCCTCCCTTAAATTCAGCTGGCGCTTCGGCTAAAAGACGCGTGTCATTTCGGATTCGAAAGTTATCTCCATGCGTTCCACGCTGCGCCGCATCATTCCCGATGCCGCACCCGTCAGCAACAGGGAAAGGCTCCGCTCCGCCACAGGCGCCTTCGTCGGCATACTGCTGACTGGCATTCTCGCCAGTTTCGCTCTTCGTTTCGATCCCACGCTGCCCGCCATGATCGCGCCAATGGGGGCTTCGGCCGTCCTGTTGTTCGCCGTACCCTCCAGCCCGCTGGCGCAGCCCTGGTCGATCCTGTGCGGGAATTTCGTCTCGGCTTTTATCGGGGTGACGGTGGCGCTGCTGGTTCCGGATCCGTTCCTCGCAAGCGCGCTCGCCATCAGCCTGGCCATCGCCGCCATGATGGCGCTGCGCTGCCTGCATCCGCCGAGCGGTGCGGTGGCGCTGACGGCCGTTCTGGGCGGCCCTGCCATACATGGCCTCGGCTATGGTTTCCTGCTATGGCCGGTCGCCGGAAATTCGCTGATCCTTCTTGCCCTGGCCGTCGCTTACAACAATGCCACTGGCCGCGCCTATCCACACGGTCTGAAGCTTGGCAAGGCCACGCACGGGACAGCCGATCCGACACCCATTCAGAAAATCGGCTTTTCCTCCACCGATCTCGACGACGTGCTGAAGGAATATGACGAGTTCATCGATATCGACCGCGACGCGCTGGAAACCATCCTGCGGAAGACAGAGTTGCGCTCCTACCGGCGTCGCGCGCTGCATCTCGATTGCGAAAGTGTCATGTCGCGGGATGTGGTCGGCGTCGCCCCTGATGACAGCCTGCGCCACGCGCATGCCCTGATGCAAAGCCATCATTTCAAGGCGTTGCCCGTCACCAATGACAGCGCCGAAATCGTCGGCATCGTCACCCAGACAGACTTTCTGGAAAAGGCGAGCTGGAGAAACGGTCGTCCCTCGATCGGTTTCCTGCAGCGGCTTCGCCTCATCCTGTCAGGCGCAAGTGCCCCCAACGATACGGTCAAGGACATCATGACATCGCCCGTTAAAACCGTGCGGCCGGAAACCCCAATCGAGGAAGCAATCATCCGCTTTGCGGAGGAAGGATTGCATTATCTGCCTGTCATCGACGCCAGGGGTAAGATGGTCGGCATCGTCTCGCAATCCGATGTCATGGTGGCGATGCTGGCCGATAAAGTCGCGGCATAGATTGCGCCGGGCGTCGAAGTGTTCTTCTCTTAAAAAAACGGCAAAGCCCGATGTCAGCGTCTCGCCTTCAAAAGGCGCTGCCACAGTGTGCCACCGAAGAACCGCCCGAGCACGACAAAATAGGCAATGATCAGCGCAAAGGCGATAAAGGCGGGCGCACCGTTGAGGGCGAAACCTTCGGGCGTTCGCCCTCCCGCTACCGTCGCGACCAGAAATCCGGCGGCGAAAAACGCCGTCCAGAAGTCGAGAAAAAAAGCGAGGATGATGCGCCAGGTGGCGGGCTGTTTTGGCTGCAGGGTTTCGTCAGTCAAGCTCACCTCCTGTCACACGTTTCTTCGTCCCCGGTCCGATCAGAACGGGATATCGTCATCCATGTCGTTGGAGAATCCGCCCGAAGGCTGGTTGCCACCACGGGAAGAACCGCCGCGCGAGGAGGACTGCTGGTCGTAACCGCCGCCATAGCTGGAGCCGCCGCCGCTGCCATAATCATTACCGCCGCCGAAGTCGCCGCCGCCGCTGCGGCCGCCGCCCTCACCGCGACCATCGAGCATGGTCAGCGTGGAGTTGAAGCCCTGCAGCACGATTTCGGTGGAGTAACGGTCGTTACCGGTCTGGTCCTGCCATTTGCGGGTCTGCAACTGGCCTTCGATATAGAGCTTGGCGCCCTTCTTCACATATTGCTCGACGACCTTGCACAGGCCTTCGTTAAAGACGACGACCGTGTGCCACTCGGTCTTTTCCTTGCGCTCGCCGCTGTTGCGGTCCCGCCAGGTCTCCGAGGTGGCGATGCGCAGGTTGGCAATGGGTCGGCCATCCTGCGTCCGGCGGATTTCGGGATCAGCGCCCACGTTTCCGATCAGAATTACCTTGTTTACGCTACCAGCCATCTCGTCATCCTGTCCGCCGGCCATCATGACCGGCAATTGCATTTCAAAAAATTCGGCACACAATAGCTGCCGCGGCCCGCAAAGGGCACCGCAAGGATGGAACTATCCACAAAGAATAATCTTAAGCTGTGGGGGCAGACATTCGCGCTTGCAATTCGTTCCTTTTTTGTTCTATTGAATTGCAGATTTCGAGTCAAGCATCGTGAAAAGCTGCGACCGATAGGGAATAGACCTCGACACGTCCGGCTGCGTCACTACATAAGGACGCGCCGCCATCCAGCCTGTTATTTTTGTCCGAGCCTTGTCATGAGTGAACTGAAGACGATTTCCATCCGTGGTGCCCGTGAACACAATCTCAAGGGTATCGATCTCGATCTGCCACGTAATAAGCTGATCGTCATGACCGGGCTTTCCGGTTCAGGCAAGTCGTCGCTCGCCTTCGATACGATCTACGCCGAAGGCCAACGCCGTTATGTCGAAAGCCTCTCGGCCTATGCGCGCCAGTTCCTGGAAATGATGCAGAAGCCGGATGTCGACCAGATCGAGGGCCTGTCGCCGGCAATCTCCATCGAACAGAAGACCACCTCGCGCAACCCGCGCTCCACGGTCGGCACGGTCACCGAGATCTACGACTATATGCGCCTTCTCTTCGCGCGTGTCGGTGTCCCCTATTCGCCGGCCACGGGCCTGCCGATTGAAAGCCAGACGGTCAGCCAGATGGTCGACCGCATCCTCGCTTTCGAGGAAGGCACGCGTCTTTACATCCTCGCGCCGATCGTGCGCGGCCGCAAAGGCGAGTACAAGAAAGAACTTGCCGAGCTGATGAAGAAGGGCTTCCAGCGCGTCAAGGTGGACGGCCAGTTCTACGAGATCGCCGACGTTCCTGCTCTCGACAAGAAGTACAAACACGACATTGACGTGGTGGTTGACCGCGCCGTCGTGCGCCCGGATATGGCCGCGCGTCTTGCCGACAGTCTCGAGACCTGCCTCAAGCTTGCCGATGGTCTGGCAATTGCCGAATTTGCCGACAGGCCCCTGCCGCCCGAAGAGACAGCCGCCGGTGGTTCCGCCAACAAGTCTCTCAACGAGACCCATGAGCGGGTGCTGTTTTCGGAAAAATTCGCCTGCCCCGTTTCCGGCTTCACCATTCCGGAAATCGAACCGCGTCTCTTCTCCTTCAACAACCCCTTCGGCGCCTGCCCCAGCTGCGATGGCCTTGGCTCGCAGCAGAAGGTGGATGAGAACCTGATCGTGCCGGAGCCGGCCCGTACCCTGCGTGACGGGGCCATTGCTCCCTGGGCAAAATCATCGTCGCCCTATTACAACCAGACGCTGGAAGCGCTCGGCAAAGCCTTCGGATTCAAGCTTTCGAGCAAGTGGTCCGATCTTTCGAAGGAGGCGCAGCACGCCATTCTTCAGGGCACTGACGACAAGATCGAGTTCAATTACCAGGACGGCGCCCGCTCCTACAAGACAGTCAAGAACTTCGAAGGCATCGTGCCCAATCTGGAGCGGCGCTGGAAAGAGACAGACAGCGCCTGGGCGCGCGAGGAAATCGAGCGCTATATGTCGGCAGCCCCCTGCCCGGCCTGCGCCGGTTACCGCCTGAAGCCGGAGGCGCTGGCGGTCAAGATCAACAAGCTGCATATCGGTGAAGTCACCGAAATGTCTATCCGGACGGCGCGCGACTGGTTCGAGGTGCTGCCGGAAAGCCTGAACGCGAAGCAGAATGAAATTGCCGTCCGTATTCTCAAGGAAATCCGCGAACGCCTGCGATTCCTCAACGATGTAGGGCTGGATTATCTCAGCCTGTCGCGCAATTCGGGCACGCTGTCGGGCGGGGAGAGCCAGCGTATCCGTCTGGCCTCGCAGATCGGCTCTGGCCTCACCGGCGTTCTCTACGTTCTCGATGAGCCCTCGATCGGCCTGCACCAGCGCGACAATGCGCGCCTGCTGGATACGCTCAAACATCTGCGCGATATCGGCAACACCGTCATCGTGGTCGAACATGATGAGGACGCCATTCTGACGGCGGATTATGTGGTCGATATCGGCCCGGCGGCCGGTATTCACGGCGGCCAGGTGATTGCCGAAGGATCCCCGCAGGAAGTGATGGCCAATCCGAAATCGCTGACCGGCAAATATCTCTCCGGTGAACTCGGCGTTGCCGTGCCGGCTGAGCGCCGCAAACCCAAGAAGGGCCGCGAGATCAAGGTTTTCGGCGCACGCGGCAACAACCTGAAGAATGTCACGGCCGCTGTGCCGCTCGGTGTTTTCACGGCCGTAACCGGGGTTTCGGGTGGCGGCAAATCCACCTTCCTGATTGAGACGCTCTATAAATCGGCGGCGCGCAGGGTCATGGGCGCGCGTGAAATCCCGGCCGAGCACGACCGCATCGATGGTTTCGAATTCATCGACAAGGTGATCGATATCGACCAGTCGCCGATCGGACGCACGCCGCGTTCCAACCCGGCCACCTATACCGGCGCCTTTACGCCGATCCGTGACTGGTTCGCCGGCCTGCCGGAAGCCAAGGCTCGTGGTTACGCGCCCGGCCGCTTCTCCTTCAACGTCAAGGGTGGCCGCTGCGAGGCCTGCCAGGGCACGGGGTGATCAAGATCGAGATGCACTTCCTGCCTGACGTCTACGTCACCTGCGACGTCTGCCACGGCAAGCGTTATAACCGCGAGACGCTGGACGTCACCTTCAAGGGCAAATCCATCGCCGACGTGCTGGATATGACGGTTGAGGAAGGCGTCGAATTTTTCGCCGCCGTTCCCGCCGTGCGCGACAAGCTGCAATCGCTCTTCGATGTCGGCCTCGGTTACATCAAGGTCGGACAGCAGGCCAATACGCTTTCAGGCGGCGAGGCGCAGCGCGTCAAGCTCGCCAAGGAACTGTCGAAGCGCTCGACGGGCCGCACGCTCTATATTCTCGACGAGCCGACGACGGGCCTGCATTTCCACGACGTCAACAAGCTGCTCGAAATGCTGCATGCGCTGGTGGAACAGGGCAATTCCGTGGTGGTGATCGAGCATAATCTCGAAGTCATCAAGACGGCGGACTGGATCATCGATATCGGGCCTGAAGGCGGCACGGGCGGCGGCGAAGTGGTGGCCACGGGCACGCCGGAAGACATCGTCAAGGTGGAGCGTTCCTATACCGGCCACTTCCTGAAGGAGCTTCTGGAGCGCCGGCCGGCCGGAAAACGGGAGGCTGCGGAGTAAGCCGCAGCTTTCGTCGCAAAGGTTCGAAAGGCCGAAGGCCGGAGGAGGAACTAGATATGTCGACATCAGGCACGATCCGCACCGGTATCGGCGGCTGGACCTTCGAGCCCTGGGAAGGCACTTTTTATCCCGAAAAACTGCCGAAAAAACGCCAGCTGGAACACGCCAGCCGGCAGCTCACGGCAATCGAGGTGAACGGCACCTATTACAGCAGCCAGAAACCGGAGACCTTTGCGAAATGGGCATCCGAAGTGCCCGAGGATTTCGTGTTTTCGCTAAAGGCAAGCCGCTTTGTCACCAACCGCAGGGTTCTGGCCGAGGCAGGTGAGTCGATGACGAAGTTCCTGACGCAGGGGTTGACGGAACTCGGGTCCCATCTCGGTCCCATCCTCTGGCAGTTTGCGCCCACGAAAAAATTCGACGCGGAGGATTTCGGTGCATTTCTGGCGCTGCTGCCCGAAAAGCAGGACGGGCTCACTCTTCGCCATGTCGTGGAGGTGCGCAACCCGACATTCCAGGTTCCGGAATTCATCGAACTTCTTGCCAGGCACAAGGTCGCCGTCGTCTGCGCTGACCATCACGATTATCCGATGCTGCCTGACGTAACGGCCGATTTCGTTTATTGCCGCCTGCAGAAGGGCGAGGACGACATCGAGACCTGCTATCCGAAAAAAGAGATCACGCACTGGGCTGAGCGGGTAAAGACCTATGCGAGGGGCGGTGTGCCGGACGATCTGCCGCTGATCGCGCCGGATCGGAAGGTTGAGAAGACCCCGCGCGATGTTTTCGCTTTCTTCATTACCGGCGGCAAGGTCAATGCGCCTAATGGTGCGCAGGAACTGCAAAGGGCGGTCTGAGCGCTTTCAGCCCGCCATGTCTTTCGTGGCGCTGACATCGATGCTGGCGAAAGCGGCCTCGATGACCTCCGGCCCTGCCCCGGGCCTCGTGGCATCGCTGGAGAGGATTTGCCGGAAACGGCGCGCGCCGGGCATGCCCTGAAACAGTCCGACCATATGGCGGGTGACGTGGTTGAGACGTCCGCCCGCGGCGATATAATCGGCGGCATAGGCCATCATCGCGTCACGCAGCGCCATCCAGTCCGGGTGGCGGGCCTCCTCGCCATAGATGCGATGGTCGACGTCGGCAAGGATGGAGGTGTTGTGATAGGCGGCCCGGCCGAGCATCACGCCATCCATATGCTGGAGATGTCCGCTCGCCTGATCGAGATCGGCGATACCGCCGTTGATGCCGATAAAGACGTCAGGATTTTCCCGCTTCATGCGATAGACGAGGTCATAATCGAGCGGCGGCACTTCGCGGTTTTCCTTTGGCGAAAGCCCTTGCAGCCAGGCTTTGCGCGCGTGAACCCAGACCGCGTCCGCACCCGCCGCAACAACCCTCTTCAGAAAATCAGGCAGAACCGCTTCCGGTTCCTGCTCATCCACCCCGATCCGGCATTTCACGGTAACCGGCACACTGGCGGCAGCCTTCATTGCGGCCACACATTGCGCCACCACATCAGGCTCGCGCATCAGGCAAGCGCCGAAGGTGCCGGATTGCACCCGATCCGAGGGACAGCCAACATTCAGATTGATTTCATCATAACCGTAGTCCCCGGCGATCCGCACCGCTTCGGCAAGCTTGGCCGGATCAGACCCGCCGAGCTGCAACGCGACGGGGTGTTCTTGAGGGTGATAACCGAGCAGCCTGTCACGCTGGCCATGGATGATGGCGTCGGCAACGATCATTTCGGTGTAAAGCAGCGCACGCTTCGACAATTGCCGGTGCAGAAACCTGCACCTCGTATCCGTCCAGTCGATCATGGGGGCCACGGCGAAGATTTTTTCGCCGCTTGCAAGCGCTTGTCTGTACATGGATTAACCTCTTTGCGCCGGCTTCTACAGCAAAGGACCGTAAAAAGCCAGTTTTGCAGGCGAGGCAATTTTGAACTGGAAATCGCGCCGGAATCGCGGGACAAGAATTGCACCCTAAAAGACGACAGGAAATCCACATGGCCGCTACCGTCATCCCTGCCCCGAAGCCCGTTCTCCTGCCCGTCGAAGGCACGAGCGATCTGTTCCCTGTACGGCGGGTCTATTGTGTCGGCCGCAATTATGCCGATCACGCCATTGAGATGGGCCACGACCCCTCGCGCGAGCCGCCTTTTTATTTCCAGAAGAACCCGGACAACCTGCTGCCCGCAGGACAGGATTTTCCCTATCCGTCCCTCTCATCGAATGTGCATTACGAAGTTGAGTGCGTCGTGGTGCTGAAAAGCGGCGGAGCGGATATTCCGGCGTCGGAAGCGCTGAACCATGTCTGGGGTTACGCCGTCGGTATCGACATGACACGCCGCGACCTGCAGGACGGGCTGAAGAAGATGGGACGTTCCTGGGAGGGCGCGAAGGCCTTCGAATATTCCGCGCCGGTGTCCCCCATCGTCCCAGCGGACAGGATCGGGCATCCCGCAACCGGCGCGATCTGGCTCGACGTCAATGGCGAACGCAAGCAGACGGGCGATCTCGCCCAGATGATCTGGAAGGTGCCGGAAGTGATTGCCGAGCTTTCCAAGCTGTTCACCCTTGCCGCTGGCGACGTCATCATGACCGGCACGCCGGCTGGCGTTGGTCCAATCGTTCGCGGTGACCGCATAGAATGCGGCGTCGAGGGTGTCGGCACACTGTCGGTGACGGTCGTCTGACGCACGAACATAAGAGAGGACATCGACATGCCGCTTTACCGCCTTGCCGACCGTGTGCCGCAAACGCCTGCAGCGGATCGCTACTGGATCGCTCCCGACGCCAATGTCATTGGCTCAGTCACGCTCGGCGAAGACGTCGGCATCTGGTTCGGTGCAACGCTGCGTGGAGACAATGAGCCGATCATCGTCGGGCGCGGCACCAATATTCAGGAAGGCGTGATGGTTCACAGCGATCCCGGCTTTGCCGCAACGATCGGCGAAATGTGCACCATTGGCCACCACGCTATCGTGCATGGCTGTACCATCGGCGATAATTCGTTGATCGGCATGGGCGCGACGATCCTGAACGGCGCAGAGATCGGCCGAAACTGCCTCGTCGGCGCCAATGCTCTGGTGACGGAGGGGAAGGAATTTCCGGATAATTCCCTGATCGTCGGCTCGCCCGCGCGCGCTATCCGCACGCTTGATGACGACGCCGTGGCGGGGATTCGTCGCTCAGCGGAAAAATACGTCGAAAACTGGAAGCGTTTCTCGCAGGATCTGGCGATCATCGAAAGGTGATCGGGAGCGGGCAACAATACCCATTCCATCCATCGTCCGTCAGGCCGAGCAGGCGGCGCAAAGACCGCGGATTTCGATGGTGGTCTTTTCCGCTTTGAACTTGCTGTCCTTCACCCAGCGCTCCAGCCGGTGATCGATCTCGTGATCGTGGAATTCCGTGACCTGCCCGCAGGACTCGCAGATGGCGAAGGCGACGGTGCCATGGTGACTGGAGCAGCACTCCGCCTGGGTATGGGTGCAGGCGACGAAGGCGTTAAGGCTCTCCAGCCGGTGCACAAGGCCATATTCCACCAGTTTTTCCAGCGCCCGATAGACCTGCAGCGGCGCGCGGAAACCATCATCGCGCAACTTGTCGAGGATCATATAGGCGCTGAGCGGCTGATGCGCGTTTGAAAGGGCGTTCATGACCAGCGACTGGTTCTTGGTGAGGTTCTGCTGGGTCTGCGCATTCATGACTTGCCTCCTTCATCCGCGGAGCGGGACAAACCCGGCGCCGGCAACAGGCTTATAACGAAGAGGATCACCGCGGCAACCACGATGGATGGACCGGACGGTGTATCATAGGTGAGCGATCCGAAGAGGCCGCCAACAACGGCAACCGCACCGATCAGCGAGGCCACCACCGCCATTACCTCCGGTGTAGCGGAGAAACGTCTGGCGGTCGCAGCCGGTATGATGAGCAGCGATGTGATGAGCATGATACCGACCACCTTCATCGCGATGGCGATCACCAGCGCCATCAGCAGCGTGAAGATCAATTTCGCCCGTTCCGGTTTCAGCCCCTCGGCTTCCGCCAGCTCGGTATTGACGGTGGAGGCAAGCAGCGATCGCCACAGGAACACCATGGAGACGATGACAACCAGTCCTCCGCCCCAGATCAGTGCAATATCGCTGCGGGTGACGGCGAGAATGTCGCCGAACAGGAACGAGACGAGATCGATGCGGACCCAGCTCATGAAGGCAACAATGACAAGGCCGATCGCCAATGCGGAGTGGGACAGGATGCCCAGCAGCGCATCGGCGGACAGCGCCTGCCGCCGTTGCAGGAAAATCAAAAGGAGCGACACGGCCGACGCGACCAGAAACACGCTGACAATGAGGTTCAGCTGCAGCAGCAGAGACAGGGCAACACCCAGAAGCGCCGAATGGGCCATGGTATCGCCAAAATAGGCCATGCGCCGCCAGACGACAAAGCAGCCAAGCGGACCGGCTGTCAACGCAACCCCAATGCCGGCGACCATGGCGCGGACGAAGAAATCGTCAAACATGGCGTTCTCCCTGCCGCTGGTTCAGGTTGGCGTCGTCGTCATGTTCATGGCCGCAGCCGCATTCTCCATGATCATCGTGGCGGTGGCCGTGGTCATGATGGTCATGCCCGTGGTCATGATGAAGATCATGCCCGTGATGGTGACCATCCTCGGGGTGGCAATGGTCCGTCACCGTGCCATCCGCATGTTGCACCCGGCCGTCCGGCAAATGGGTGTGATCATGATGGTGACTGTAGACGGCAAGCCCCTTCGCCGCCGCGCCGCCGAACAGGCGCATATATTCCGGACTCTGGCTCACCGCCTGCGGTGTGCCGCGGCAGCAGACATGGCCGTTGAGGCATATCACCGTATCGGTTTCCGCCATCACTACATGCAGATCATGCGAGATTAACAGAATTCCGCAATTATTTGAATTCCTGATATTTTTTATCAGATCATAAAGCGCGATCTCGCCGGAGAAGTCCACCCCCTGCACGGGTTCGTCAAGAACCAGAAGGTCTGGCTTGCGGGCAATGGCGCGGGCAAGAAGCGCGCGTTGGAACTCGCCACCGGACAGATGCTGCACCTCGGCATTGGCAAGATGCGCGATACCGGTCGCATTCAGCGCGGCGTCGATTTCGCGGGCGGCGAGCGGTCCCGTCAGTGTCATCAGTCGGCGCACCGAAAGCGGCATTGTCCAGTCGACCGAAAGCTTCTGCGGCACATAACCCACTTTCAGACCAGCCTTGCGGGTAACCACCCCCTCGGTTGGTTTGACGACACCAATCGCCATTTTCGCGCTCGTGGACTTGCCTGATCCGTTCGGCCCGATCAGTGTGACGATCTCGCCCTTGCTGACGGAAAACTCCACGCCGCGCACCAGCCAGCGGCCGTTGCGCTGGACGCCGGCATTGGCAAGGGAGACCAGTATCTCGTTACCCGGATGGGCAGAATGAAGCATGGGATTGTCCCTTTTGGCGATGTTGCTTACCGCTATCGCATACGTTATAGAGTTACGCAATAAATGTAATAACATAACTAACGTTCTTCAAGTGGAGTGCATTTCATGAAATCGATCCTGATCCCGCTCGCGGCGTCCATGGCAATCGCGGTCGCCGCTTCGGGCGCCACCGCTGCACCCGAGGTCGTGGTGTCGATCAAGCCCGTGCACTCCCTCGTTGCAGCCATCATGCAAGGTGTCGGGGAACCACAGCTCATCGTCGATGGCGCGGCCTCGCCGCATACCTATAATCTCCGTCCGTCGAATGCACGCAAGCTCGAAACGGCGGATGTGGTTTTCTGGGTGGGTCCCGGACTGGAAGCATTTCTGGAGAAGCCGCTGGAAGCGCTGGCCGCCAAGGCGACTGTTGTGGAACTGGAAGATGCCAAGGGGCTGGAGAAGCTGCCCTTCCGTGAAGGGGGGCCCTTTGAAGCGCATGATCATGGTGAAGAAGGCCATGAGGCGAATGACGGTCATGCCGAAAAGCCGGACGCGCACGAGCATGGTCACGAGCATGACGGAGGCGGTCACGCCGGTCACGACGGTGAGAGCCACGATGACCATGAGCATGGCACCTATGACACACATCTCTGGCTTGACCCCGCCAATGCCAAGGCCATGGCCCAGGCAATCGAAACCGCGCTGATCGCGGCCGATCCCGGCAATGCCGCGATCTATCAGTCCAACACAAAGAAACTGATCGATGATCTCGATACACTTGACGCCGAACTGGCCAAAACGGTTCAGCCGGTGAAGGACAAGCCGTTCATTGTCTTCCACGACGCCTACCAATATTTCGAACATCGCTATGGCGTGAAGACGGCGGGGTCGATCACCGTCAGCCCCGAAACCCTGCCGGGCGCGGATCGCGTCAAACAGATGCAAGAAAAGGTTCGTCAGCTCGGCGCGACATGCGTTTTTGCCGAACCGCAATTCGAGCCTAAGCTGGTCTCGGTCATCACCGAAGGCACGGCAGCGAAATCGGCCACGCTTGATCCGGAAGCGGCAACGCTGGAGCCAGGCCCGGAGCTTTACTTCAAGCTGATGCGCGGTATCGCCGGGTCGCTGAAGAATTGTTTGTCCTGATGGGCACTCATCAAGCCCGGCATGGCCAACGCGCCATGCCGGCTCGGTCTTGCGTGTGCCTTAAGGCTTCGGCGCCATGGAGGACCAGACCGGGCGGCTGATACTCTGCAGAGTTTCCGCGGGCGCGCCGTTGATGCGGGCCAAAAGGGCTTTCGCAAGCTCCCTGCCCGCCAGTTTGATATCTTCATTGACGGTATGGATCTGCGGCTTGATCCAGTTCAGGAATTCGGCGGACTGTTTCGAGACGATGTCAATGTCCTTTCCGATTTTCACGCCCGCGGCCTCGAACCCGGCCACCAGCGCGATGGTGCTACTGCCACTGATCGAAACGATGCCATCGGGACGATCATCGGACTGCATGAGCCTCTGGCCAAAATCCCGGATTTTTTCCAGCGGCGTTTCGATTGTAACGGTGTCCAACGGAAATTCGGTAAGGCCGAAATCCCTGATTGCCCGATTAAACCCTTTGCGAGCGTGGTCGTGAAACGAAAAACGTGACGGCGGCACGATGACGGCGATCTTCCTGCGTCCGCATTGAGCCAATCGCTCGACCGCTTCGTAGGCATAGGCCTCATTGTCAAAATCATGAAAGGCATGGTCGATGCCCATGTCCGAACGTCCATGGGTGACGAAGGGCATCTTGCGCTCCGTCATGAAACGGACTCGCGGATCGTTGGGTTCGATCTTAGAAATGATGACGCCATCCGCGGATCCCGTTTCGAGAATGTAGCGGATCGGCACCATGGAATCCTTGGCGTGGATATGGGGCGTTACGACCAGATGATATTGGGTCGAGGACAGAACCTCGGTGATGCCGAACACCATCTGGCTGGTAAAACCCATCAGCTCTTCATCGACGCTGAGAACGAGGGCAATCACATTGGTCTTGCCGGTGCGAAGGCGCACGCCGGCGCGGTTTGGCTGATAGCCGATCTGGCGGGCAATCAGCCGCACGCGCTCCTTGGTCTCCGCGCCGATATCAGGCGCATCCTTGAGAGCGCGCGAAACGGTGGTGATGCCGAGGCCCGTCATGTAAGCGATGGTCTTCAGGGTCGGGCGCTCGCCCGTCGTCACGGGCGCTTCGCTCCCGCCGGATTTACCAGTATCGTTCATGTCATTTCGCCATGCTTGACCGAACGGTGATCATAGATAGCTTTTACGTCGTTGCAAAGGCAAAGGTCCTCAACCGGGATCCGCTTTCCGCGCGGGAGCCCTCGTTCGGGCTATAACGATGTAGCTCGAAAAAATGTCCGGTTCTTACTGCGCTTTTCTCTCGCCCGCCCGTGATGGCTGCGTAGCCAATACATGATTTAATCATAAACATTGAAAAATAATAATAACTTATTGATATAAAATAGAAAAATAAAATAACACTTAGAACGATCCATCCGGCCGCAATTGATGCGCCGTTCCAGAAATTTTTCCTGACATATGTTGTACCTGAAAGACATGACGGAATGGAGGTTTTACGGTAACGTTGCCGAAGGGAGGGTATCATGAGACCGAGCAAGCGGGCGTTTAGCCACTTGCGGCGTCCATCCTCCCCAGATTCTGACACAAGCCTGCATCACAATGCCGGCTTCCTTATTTGAATTCATAAATGCAGGGTCCCGTCATGATTTCTTCCTCCACGCCCGAAACCGTCATCGATCTGGCAGGGCTCTGGCGCCTGACATCAGTGGACAGAGATCATACGACCGAGCTTACCGTCCCTGGGGATATCCATACGGCACTCAAAGATGCGGGCATCATTCCAGATCCCTACCACGGAGCCAATGAAAAGGCCGTGCAATGGGTGGCCCAACAGGACTGGGTTCTTGAGCGAACGTTCATCCTCGATGAGGCGGACGCAAGCTGGTATCTCGACATCGACTATCTCGACACCGTCGCGATTGTCTTCGTGAACGACGTTCCGGTGCTCAGCGCGGACAATTGCTTCCGTCGCTACCGCCCTGACATTTCCCGTGCAGTGCGCCCCGGTGAAAACACCATTCGCATCCATTTCCACTCCAATATAACCGCCGGGGCGGAGCGGCAGGCGCGCCAGCCGTTTTATATACCCTATCATCCGGGGAATTCGCCTATCGCCAATGGCAATATGCTGCGCAAGCCGCAATGCCATTTCGGCTGGGACTGGAACATCGCGATTGCGCCGCTCGGGCTTTACGGCAAAATCCTGCTGAAACGGCTCGATACGGCCCGGATCGAGCATGTCGTTACCTCACAGCGCCATATCGACGGCGGCGTCGAGCTGCATGTGGCCGTCACCCTCTTTGCCGAGGGACCGGCAAGCCTCCCGGTTTATCTGTCTCTCAACGATGAAGGGCTGAGGCTCGATTGCGGCGTCGGCGCAGGCGAAACCGTGGTGCGTCACGTCTTCTTCGTGGAAAATCCGGAGCTCTGGTGGCCGGCCGGCAGTGGCGAGCAGACGCTCTACACGCTGATGGTGGAGCTGCCCGATGAGACTGTGACCCGGCAGATCGGCTTCAGGACCATCGAGCTTCTGACCGATAAGGATGAGGCTGGCAGCCGCTTCGCGTTCCGCATCAACGGCCGGGAAATCTTCTGCCGCGGTGCCAACTGGATTCCCGCAGATGCGCTCCATTCGCTCACCAGCCGGGAAAAGACCGAAGACCTCCTCTGCTCCGCGGTCGAGGCTAACATGAACATGATCCGGGTCTGGGGCGGCGGATTTTACGAGGAAGACTGGTTCTACGATCTCTGCGACCGTCTTGGCCTGCTGGTGTGGCAGGACTTCATGTTCGCCTGCAATCTTTATCCCTGCAGCGAGGATTTTCTCGACAATGTCGAACATGAGGTTGATTATCAGGTGAAACGCCTCTCCTCGCATCCTTCCATCGCGCTCTGGTGCGGCGATAACGAGCTGGTGGGTGCACTGACCTGGTTCGATGAGTCCCGCAACAATCGCGACCGATATCTTGTGGCTTATGACCGACTGAACCGCACCATTGAAAAGGCCCTGAAAAAGGCCGCTCCCGAAGCACTGTGGTGGCCATCAAGCCCCGCCTCCGGTTATCTCGATTATGGCGATGCCTGGCACGCGGATGGTTCCGGCGACATGCATTACTGGTCCGTGTGGCACGAGAACAAGTCATTCGACAATTACCGTTCGGTGAAGCCGCGTTTCTGCTCGGAATTCGGTTTCCAGTCCTACACTTCCATGCCGGTCATCCGCACCTATGCGGAAGACAAGGATATGAACATCGCCTCCCCCGTCATCGAACTGCACCAGAAAAATGCCGGCGGCAACGAGCGGATCGCCGGTACGATGTTCCGCTACTTCCGCTTCCCAAAGGACTTCGAGAATTTCGTCTATCTGAGCCAGGTCCAGCAGGCATTGGCTATCCGCACGGCCGTCGATTACTGGCGCTCGCTGAAGCCGCATTGCATGGGAACGCTATACTGGCAGCTGAACGACACCTGGCCGGTCGCCTCGTGGTCAAGCCTCGATTATGGCGGCGGCTGGAAGGCGCTGCATTATGCCGCCCGCCGCTTCTTCCAGCCTGTCACGGTTTCGGCTATTCCCGCGGAAGATGGACGCCGAATAAACTTCTCCATGGTGAACGACACGACGGAAGACGTCGAGATCGACATGAATATCGTTGCTTTGACCATGGACGGCAACCGAGTGCCGTTGAAATCCGCCAACGGCACCTGCACGACCGACAGGGCGGCTACGCTGACCGACATCGACATGAGCAGCCTGCCTGACGGCGCCATCCTTGCCTGGAGCTTCATCGCCTCCAACGGCATGACCGGCGAAGGCCACCATGTGCGCGACACCTATAAAGCGCTGGAACTTCTGCCCGCCGGTCTGACATTCACCACCAGCTCGCTGAAAAACGGGCAGTTCGAAATAGATGTCACCGCAAGCGGGCTTGCGCTCTTCGTCATGCTGGAGGCAGATCAGCCCGGGCGTTATTCCGACAACCTTTTCGATCTCGCCGCCGGCGAAACGCGGCGTATCATCTTCACCCCGAAAGCGGGCGGCGGACAGCCGCACTTCCGTGTCTTCGATCTTCATGGCTGCCAGTCCCCGCATTGAAACGATGCGGAGAAAGGCATAACCATCCTGTTCGGGAAGACAGGCTTCGCGGCCTGCCCTCATCAGTTCAAATGGTTGCCGGGTTCTTCGGCAGCCGATCATCAGCAAGTGGAGGAAGACCCATGGTTTGGCAACCGGCCGAAAACCGTTACACGTCCATGAAATATAATCATTGCGGAAAGACCGGACTGAAACTGCCGGCGATCTCGCTGGGACTCTGGCATAATTTCGGCAACGATACGCCGCATCAGACGAAACAGGCCATCTGCCGCCGTGCCTTCGATCTCGGCATTACCCATTTCGACCTCGCCAACAATTATGGCCCGCCGCCCGGCAGCGCCGAGACCGCCTTCGGCGAAATCCTGAGGACGGATTTCCGGGGTTATCGTGACGAGATGATCATCTCCTCCAAGGCGGGTTACAACATGTGGCCTGGTCCTTACGGCGAATGGGGCAGCCGCAAATATCTTATCGCCTCCTGCGACCAGAGCCTGAAACGCATGGGGCTGGATTACGTCGATATATTCTATTCTCACCGTTTCGATCCCAACACGCCGCTTGAGGAAACCTGTGGTGCGCTCGATCAGATCGTGCGTTCGGGCAAGGCGCTTTATGTCGGCATCTCTTCCTACAATTCGAAGCGCACCCGCGAGGCAGCTGCCATCCTGAAGGACCTCGGCACGCCCTGCATCATCCACCAGCCGAGCTATTCGATGATCAACCGCTGGATTGAAGAAGATGGTCTCGTTGATACGCTGGAGGAACTAGGCATTGGCTCCATCGTCTTCTCGCCGCTGGCGCAGGGCATGCTGACGACGAAATATCTCGGCGGCGTACCTGATGGCAGCCGCGCATCGCAGAGCAAGTCGCTCAACCCGGCTTTCCTCAATGAACGTAATGTCGAGAACATCCGGGCGCTGAACGGCATTGCCGAGCGGCGTGGCCAGACACTGGCGCAGATGGCCATCGCCTGGGTGCTGCGCGGCGGTCGCATCACCTCGGCGCTGATCGGCGCCAGCCGCGTCGAGCAGGTTGAAGACTGTGTGAAAGCGCTGGACAAACCGGATTTCACGACCGAAGAACTCGCTGAAATCGACCGCTACGCCAAGGACGCTGATATCAACCTCTGGGCGAAATCTGCCGAACGCGTCTGACCGAGGAGAGACCGCCCGGTTATTCCGGGCGGTCCCACCGCGTCAAGAAACTTCAAAACAAAAGATTAACTTTCGCCTCTAAGCCTTAACAACCATTACATAATTGTAATTTTAAATTCAGTTTCCGTTCATTCGTTTATTCGTAAGTTCTTCTCATTGAAACACGAGAGGAAACTTCCATGAAAAAGTTCGTCACCATTCTTCTGGCTGCAACCGTTCTCGCGGCCCCGATGGCTCAGGCGCAGGGCCGTCACGATGATCGCCACCGCGGCGTCACCGTTGAGCGTCATGTCACGAAAAAGGTCATCGTCAAGAAGCACCGCTGGGATCGTGGTCAGCGCCTTTCGCCAGCAGAGCGTCGTCATTTCGTCGATCGTCGCGATTATCGCCGTTACCGCCTGGCCGAACCGCGCCGCGACCAGCGCTGGGTGCGCGTTGACAACCAGTTCCTGCTCATCAATGCCGTCAGCGGCCTGATCGTCGGCCTTGCCGCCGCTCGCTAATTCCAAGCACCGGTGAAATGAAAAAGGCCCGCTTGCGCGGGCCTTTATCTTTATCCAATGGCCGATCAGAAAATATCGGCGCCGCTGCCCCACGGGCCATGCGGCTTGTCCACGCCGTCGGTGCGTTCGAAACCATGCGCGCCGAAGAAGTCGCGCTGCGCCTGGATGAGATTGGCGCTGCCGCGGCCGCGACGATAGGCGTCGAAATAGCCGAGTGCAGAGGCCAGCGCCGAAACCGGCAGGCCCGACAGGGCAGCGTAAGAAACGACGCGGCGCAGCGGCGCATCGGTTTCCTTGACGATGGCGGAGAAAGCCGGCGTCACGATGAGGTTGGCCACATGCGGATCCTTGGTAAAGGCCGAGGTGATCTCATCGAGGAACTCCGAGCGGATGATGCACCCGGCGCGCCAGATGCGGGCAATCGTCGGCATCGGCAGGTTCCAGTTGAACTCCTTCGAAGCGGCCGACATGATGGCGAAGCCCTGCGCATAGGCACCGACCTTGGCGGCCAGAAGCGCGCTTTCCAGATCGGCGATGAAGGCCTTCCTGTCGGCCGGTGCGGCTGCAAGGGCCGGAAGGCCGAAGATCTTCTCGGCAGCTTCGCGCTCATCCTTCTGCGAGGAGAGAATACGGGCAGCCACGGCCGCTTCGATGGCGGTTGCGGCGACGCCCATGTTCTGCGCCTCGATGACGGACCACTTGCCCGTGCCCTTCTGGCCGGCCTTGTCGAGGATCAGATCGACCATCGGTTTGCCGGTGATCGGATCGGCGGCGCGCAGAACCTTTTCGGTGATTTCGATCAGGTAGGAATTAAGACGGCCCTTGTTCCATTCACCGAACACATCGGCGATTTCGGCAGCGCTCATCTTCAGACCGTCACGCAGGATGCCGTAGATTTCCGCGATCATCTGCATGTCGGCATATTCGATACCATTATGGATGGTCTTGACGAAGTGGCCAGCACCATCATTGCCGAGCCATGCCACGCACGGATCGTCATTATATTTGGCGGAGATGGAGGTGAGCACTTTCTCGACGCGCTTCCAACTGTCCTCGGTGCCGCCAACCATGATGGACGGTCCATGACGCGCGCCCTCTTCGCCACCCGAAACGCCCATGCCGATAAAGGTGAGGCCGCTGTCCTTCAGATTGTCGAAACGGCGGATCGTGTCGCGGAAATTCGCATTGCCCGCGTCGATCATGATGTCGCCGTTCGAAAGGTGCGGCTTCAGGATTTCCATCTGCTGGTCGACCGGATCGCCAGCCTTGATCATGATGATGATCGGGCGCGGAGGACGAATGGCGGCAACGAATTCCTCGATTGTTTCGCAAGGGATCAATTGTCCCTGCAACTCGCCGGCTTCAGCGTAGAATTTTCTCGTCGCTTCAGGGGTTCGGTTGAATACGGCGATCTTGTTGCCCTTTTCGGCGATGTTGAGCGCCAGGTTAGAGCCCATGACGCCGAGACCGATCAAACCGATTTCTGCCTGTTCCACGGATGTGCCTCCATCTTGCTTTTTGGTGGTCGTGTTGTGGCACTGTAATCACCAAACGGCAAGGCTGGGCTTGACTGAAACGATTAAATTTTGATGACGCAAATCAGCTTTGCATATTTGAGGCAGGTCACGGCCTATTCGAAATCGAGGTTCGCGGCCGGTTATCACCATCGTCCAGCGCCCGCCAGGCGGCCCCATCCATGTCCTCATACTGGCCCGAACGCACCGACCAGAGGAAGGCAAAAAGTCCGAGTGCGCCTAATAGCAGCGCAACGGGAATGAGATAGATCAGCATGTTCATGCCAGTTGCGCCCCCTCGCCCGCAAACCCGGTCTCTGGTTCATTCCGACGACCGGCGGATTCAACCGATCCGGCGAGGCGCAATGCGTTGGCGACGACGATCAGCGACGATGTCGACATGGCGATGGCCGCGATCATCGGCGTCGCATAACCAGCAATCGCGATCGGCACGGCAATGATATTATAGCCGATGGCAAGCGCGAAGTTCTGCCGGATGAGCTTTCCGGCCTGCTGCGATGTCTCGATCGCGAAAGGCACGGCATCGAGGTCCTCCTGCATAAAAACAAAATCGGCGGCCTGCCGGCCGATATCGGCCGCGGTGGCGGGCGCCATCGAAACATGTGCGGCGGCGAGCGCCGGCGCATCGTTGATACCGTCTCCCACCATCAGGACTTTGTGCCCTTCCCCGGTAAGCGAGGCGCAACGCGCCGCCTTGTCCTTCGGCGACAGGTCCGCGCTCCAGTTGGCGATCCCCAGCCGGTCGGCCATGGCGCTGACAGCTGCTGCCCGGTCACCCGAAACGATTTCCTGAGCCAAACCCCGCACCGACAGGCTACGCAATGCCGCAGCCGCACCGGCGCGCGGATTGTCATCGAAACCGAAGCTCGCCAGAAGGCGGCCATCGAGTGACAACACCACCTCCGACCGCGCATTGCCGTTGTCGGCACCCTCATCATCCGGGCACGCGAAACGGCGGTTACCGAGCCGATAGGTTCCCACATCAGTCTTCGCCTCGACGCCCGAACCCGGGATTTCATGCACCGTCTCATACGCCGGCAAAGGGCCACTGTAGGCGGCATGCAGAGCTTTTGAGAGGGGGTGGCGGGAATGGGCAGCAAGTCCTGCCGCAATTGCCATGGTGGCGGGCTTTACCTCGCCCGTCTCGACCAGTCGCGGCCTGCCGATGGTCAATGTGCCGGTCTTGTCGAACAGTACGGTATCGATCTCCGCCAGTCGCTCCATGGCCGACCCTTCCTTGACCATGATCCCGTGCCGGAAAAGCCTTCCCGCGGCCACCACCTGCACGACGGGAACGGCAAGGCCGAGCGCGCAGGGGCAGGTGATGATGAGAACCGCGATGGCGATCAGCATCGCCTGCTTCCAGTCGCCACCGAAGAAACCCCATCCGAGAAACGACACCAGCGCCAGAAGATGGACGACGGGCGAATAATAGCTTGCGGCCCGGTCGGCAATACGGCGGTAACGCGCTCGCCCACCTTCGGCCGCCTCCATCAGACTGATGACCTCCGACAGGAATGAATCCCTGGCCGAGGCGGTCACCCGGGCCACCAGCGAACCGGTAAGGTTCAGCGTACCCGCCTGCAGGCTGTCACCCACCGCAACACGCCGTGGCGCGCTTTCACCATTGACGATCGACATGTCGAGATCGCTGCTGCCACTCTCGACCACCGCGTCGACCGCCACACGGTCTCCTGCCGCTATCGCAATCGACATTCCCGGCTCGATATCGGCAAGCGGGCGGTATTCGCGTGTTCCGTTCTCACCGAGGACGGTCGCGCCCCATGGCGAGAGCCGGGCGAGCCCGGCAATCGCCGAACGAGCCTTGTCCCGCATGATATGATCGAGCGTGCGGCCGATCAGCAAGAAGAACAGCAGCGACACCGTCGCATCGAACCAGGCATGTTCACCGTGGTGGATCGTCTCCCACAGCGAAACGGCATAGGACAGCGTGATGGCCAGTGCGATCGGCACGTCCATGTTGGTGCGGCCGTGTTTCAGCGCGCTCCAGGCCGACTGATAAAAGAAACGCCCACCGTAGATCAGCGCCGGGGCGGCGATCATCGCCGAAATCCAGTGAAACATGTCGCGCGTCGCCGCATCCGCGCCTGACCAGACGGACACGGACAAAAGCATGATATTGGCCGAGGCAAAGCCGCATAGCGCAACCGCCCTGATCAGCTGCGAACGCAACGCGTCGGAAGCGTCCTGACCACTGGCGAAAAGATGCGTGCGGTATCCCGTCGCCAGAATGGCGCGGGCAAGGTCGGCGGGATCGGTCCTGACACCCTCGACCTCTTCTCTCCAGACAATCGCAACACGCTTGGACGAAAGGTTCAACCGCGCCCGCTCCACCTGCGGCAAGCGGCAGAGCGCGCGCTCCACGGTGGTGATGCAGGCGCCGCAATAAACATCCGGCACGCTGAGATCGGTCTGGCGGAGACCCTGCCCCAGATCACGGCTTGCCAGCATCAGCTCCTCTGACGACGGTGGATTGACCGGATCGGCAAGCTGCAGCGATCCTTCTGTCCCCGGTGCACAACAGCTCATTGGCGCCCCCTGACAACGGCGATCCGCGTGCCCTCGTGCACGATGATCCGGCCGTTCTTGACGGCTGTAATTTCTACGATCCACTGACCCGGCAGCATGTCATGCGGGCCGGTAAAGACCCCTTTGGCAACCGGGGTCAGCTCCATGTCGAAATTCTGGCGTTCCCCAACGGGCCGGCGAAAATGCGCGATCACCTGATCGGTATCGACCGGGCCGGTATCGGGATGAAAGACCTCGTAGCGGACCGTCCTTTCGTCCACCGCAAGTTTACCCTTTATGCCGGTCGCCGCTCTCGCCTTGGCTGCTTCCGCCTTCGCGTTGAACTGCTGGCTGGCCACATAGGTATTCGGCACGACAAGCCCGCTCCAGCTGTTGACCGCGTTCCAGGCCATCACCATGTTGACGGTGATGACGGTGCCGAAAAACAGCAGCATGACGCCCAGCATATGCCAGCCGGTGAAAGTGAAACCGGACGTGTGACGATTGTTCACGGTCATTTTGTCGCTCCCGGAGCGTTGAAAACAGCGTCATAGCGGGCCGTCTCATGGCCGCCCGTATCGCTGACGATAAACTCGAAATTTTCCGCGGCCCGAGCGACGCGCCCGCCCGGCCGGGTGACGAAGACCTTCAGCGTCGTCGCTTCATCCGGCTCCACCGTCACCTCAAAGGCACGCGCGGCCGCATCGGGCATACCGTTTATCTTCATCACCGCATCAGGAAGGCCATTGATGGTCAGGCTCATCGTGCGCGGCTGCGGCACCATGTTGAGGATGCGCACGGTGTAGCCGTTGCGGATGGATCCGTTCGATTCCAGCACGTATTGCGGATTGCGGTCGTGCAGAACATTGAGCGCCAGCCGCTCGCGCGTCACCAGCGCAAACAGCATGCCGATGCCGACAGCCGCCCAGATGGCAGTATAAAGCAGCGTGCGCGGACGGAAGATGATGCGCCAGTTGAAGTGGCGCACGCGCTTGCTGAACTTGCCGTCTTCCTCACGCACGTTGGCTGGGCGGATTGCGTGCTGACCGTTGCCGGTCGCGAGCGCCATGTTGGATTGATACTCGGCAAGCGTGGCATAGGTGATCAGGCCACGCGGCTTGCCGATCTTGTCCATCACCCCGTCGCAGGCATCGATGCAGAGCGCGCAGGTGATGCATTCCAGCTGCTGCCCGTCCCTGATGTCGATGCCCATGGGACAGACCGCGACGCAAGCGTTGCAATCGACGCAATCGCCGACGCTCTCCCCCGCTGCGGCGGCCTTTTTGGCGTGCCGTGAGCGTGGCTCGCCGCGCCAGTCGTTATAGGTGACGACAAGCGAATTCTCATCCAGCATCGCCGCCTGAATGCGTGGCCAAGGGCACATGTAGGTGCAGACCTGTTCCCGCATCAACCCGCCAAAGACATAGGTCGTGGCGGTTAGGATGGCGACGGTCGAATAGGCAATCATGGGCGCCTGGCCGGTGACGAATTCCCGCGCCAGCGTCGGCGCATCGGCGAAGTAGAAAATCCAGGCGCCGCCGGTCAGGGCGCCAATCACCAGCCAGATCGCGTGCTTCAACACTCGCTTGCGGAATTTGCCGACTGTAAGGGGCGCGGCGTCCAGCTTCATGCGTGCATTTCGGTCACCCTCGATCGCCCGTTCGACGACGAGAAACAGGTCCACCCACACTGTCTGGGGACAGGTGTAACCGCACCATGCACGTCCCACGGCGGAGGTAACGAGAAACAGCCCCAACCCCGCCATGACCAGCAATCCCGCGACGAAGAAAAATTCCTGCGGCCAGATTTCGATGAAAAAGAAATAAAAGCGTCGATTGGCGATATCGATCAATACTGCCTGATCTGGCGCATAGGGGCCACGGTCCCAACGCAGGAACGGCGTGAGATAATAAATGCCGAGCGTGACGAGCATGACAAGCCATTTGAACCGCCGGAACCGACCTTCCGCGCGCTTGGGAAAAATCTTCCTGCGTGCTTCGTAAAGCGGTTTGCGCGTTTTTGCGGAATTGACGGCCTCCGCGTCCAGCCTTTCAACGGGCTGCTGCGGGCGTTCCTGTCCGGCGCGATAGATGTTCATGATAGGAGTCCGGTTTTTATCTCCTTGCTTTCTCCCATCTCTGCGGTGAAACATCCTTGACTTGCATCAAGTGACGACAAAGTGGCGCAGCAAGAGGAGCGTGCCGCAAGAGGAGGATGAAATGTCTGTCATGCAGTCGAGAATCATTCATCTGTCTATCGAGAAGCCGTGGAGTCACGTCTATGACTTCGTTTCCGATCCGAACAACATGGCTCGCTGGGCTGCCGGACTGGCAGGTGGCCTCAGGCCGGATGGCCAAGACTGGATCGCCGAAGGCGGACCACTCGGCGAGGTCAGGGTGAATTTTGCGCCAGCAAACGAATTCGGGGTCGCGGATCACGTCGTCACTTTGCCCGATGGCCTGAAGGTCTATAACGCGCTCAGGGTAACCCCGAACGGCAGTGGCGCCGAGGTCAGTTTCACGCTGCTTCGTCTTGAGGGGATGACGGACGAGGATTTCAATGGGGATGCGAGGGCTGTCACAGCCGATCTCGAAGCCTTGAAGGCGCTGCTCGAAGAGACGTGATGGAGTAAATGATGACGGAAAATGGCAACGACCGGCGAATCGACTATGTCGAATTCAACGTGAGCGATATTGAGCGCAGCAAAGCCTTTTACGGCGGTGCTTTCGGCTGGTCTTTCAAGGATTACGGTCCGCAATATTGCGAATTTTCCGACGGCCGTCTTACCGGCGGTTTTACCACCACGGCGCCGGTTTCCGCGAAGGGTGGACCGCTGGTTATTCTCTATGCGGCTGATATCGACGATGCCCAGCGGCAGGTGGTGGCGGCGGGTGGCGAGATAAGCGTCGCAATCTTCGCCTTTCCCGGCGGACGCCGGTTCCATTTTACCGATCCCGATGGATATGAACTGGCGGTCTGGTCTGCGGCGTAAGACGTTTCGGCAAACGTCAACATTCGGCTTTGCGCGGAAGAATGACTTGGAATAAGGGGCAGCCGGGAGCGCTCAGCGTTCCCAGTTCTCCCGCTCGCGTGTAGTCGTCTTCCCGAGCTTGCGTTCCAGCTCTGCGGCCTGCGCTTCGGACAGGCGAACATCGAGGGCAACCGAACCATCCTCGTGATCTTCCCGCCCGTCGACGATGGAATTGCTGTAGACCCAGGAAATCAGCGGCAATTGTTCAACGGACAGGACAACGGTCGTCTCCGTCAGAACACCGGAGAGGCGTTTCGAAATCTCGTCCATCAGGGCATCGACGCCCTCGCCGGTGATCGCAGAGACAGCGCGAATATTGGCGCTGCCTTCGGCTCTTTGCATGATGGCGTCGTGGGCTTCCGGATCGAGGCGGTCAACCTTGTTCCAGACCTCGATGATACGGTGCTCGGCTTCCTTTTCGTCAATGCCGAGATCGCCGAGAATACGCAGCACATCCGCCGACTGCGCGGCATTGTCCGGATCGGACATATCGCGGACATGCAGGATGAGATCGGCTTCCAGCACTTCTTCCAGCGTCGCACGGAAAGCCGCGACCAGATGTGTCGGCAGATCCGAAATGAAACCGACCGTATCGGACAGGATCACCGTGCGGCCGTGCGGCAGTTTCATGCGCCGCAATGTCGGATCGAGTGTGGCGAACAGCATGTCCTCGGCCAGAACGCCCGCACCGGTAATGCGGTTGAACAGCGTCGACTTGCCGGCATTTGTATACCCGACCAGCGCCACGATCGGATGCGGCACCTTGCGGCGCTTGGCGCGATGAAGCTGGCGGGTTCGCACCACCTGCTCCAGTTCCCGCTCGAGCTTGACGATGCGTTCCTGAAGCAGGCGCCGGTCAGCCTCGATCTGCGTTTCACCGGGGCCGCCCATGAAGCCTGCTCCACCGCGCTGGCGTTCAAGGTGGGTCCAGCTTCGGACGAGGCGACCCTTCTGATAGTTCAGATGCGCAAGATCGACCTGCAGCGTACCCTCCTTGGTGGAGGCTCGGCGCCCAAAGATTTCCAGGATCAGGCCCGTTCGGTCGATAACCTTGGCATTCCAATGCTTTTCGAGATTGCGCTGCTGTACCGGCGTCAGCGGATGGTCGACAATGACCAGGCCGGAATTGGTTTCATCCAGAAGATGACCGATTTCCTCGATCTTGCCGGTGCCGAACAATGTCGCCGGGCGTGGCTGGTTGACCGCGACGATGAGCCCCTGGGTCACCTCGAGATCGATGGCGAGCGCCAGCCCCTTCGCTTCCTCAAGCTTCGCCTCGACCGAGCGGCCAGCAGCGGCGGGCGTAGCAGCCGTGTCGCGGGTGTCGCGCTGCTTCAGGACCGGCACAAGAACCACGGCGCGCATGTCGTCGCGGTGTTTTTCCTGCTCGGGAATGATCGATTCGTTCGAGGTGTCGCGGGTCGAAATGGCAGTCCTCATCGGGAAAGACGGTTGGAATTCGTCCGCGCCAGCGCGGACGTCAATAGGAAGCAACCGCCCAGCGGCAAATAAGTTCCCGGTGCGGTTGGTTCCATTAAGACGAGAAGGTCAGGACGCCTCGCGTGCAGCGCCTTCTTCGTTTTCGAACATCTGCATCGGCTGACCCGGCATGATGGTCGAAATAGCGTGCTTGTAGACAAGCTGTGCGTGATCGTCGCGACGCAGAAGCTCGCAGAAATTGTCGAAAGCCGTGACCACGCCCGTGAGCTTGACACCGTTGATCAGGAAGATCGTCAGCGCAATGTTCTTCTTGCGAACCGTGCTGAGGAACAGATCCTGAAGGTTCTGCGAGCGGTCCGGACCTTCTTCGATTTCGAGTTCCAGCGGCTGTCCGGGCATGATGGTCGAGATCGCATGCTTGTAAACCAGCTGCGAATGACCGTCCCGGCGCAGCAGAACGCAGAAATTATCGAAGGACGTTATCACGCCCGTGAGCTTCACACCGTTGATCAGGAAGATCGTCAGTGAAATCTTTTTCTTGCGTACGGTGTTGAGGAAAAGATCTTGAAGGTTTTGAGAACGTTCCGCCATGGCGCCGCTTCTTTCTTTTTTGCCGGCAGGGATACCGGAAAATAATCAATCAATAATAAGCCGGCCAAATCTCGTCCCCCGTTTGGCCGACCTCAAACTCTGGTATCAAATCGTGTCTTGTTCGGCAACGGCGAAAACAGTCGAATGGGTACGAGTATTGACCCGTTTTCTGCCGTCGAAACAGTCAGAAATATTGTATCGAAACGCGAAAAAGCTGTTCCACGTCCCGCACCGCGTCGGCGGAGGCGAACAGTACGACACGATCTTTCGCCTTGATCTTGGTGCTCCCGTCCGGCCGGATGACCACGCCATCGCGATAGATCGCGCCGATACGGACGCCTTCGGGCATTTCAACGTCACGAAAGGACTGACCGACGAGCGGGGACGTTTCCAGCGCCTCCGCCTCGATCACCTCTGCCGAACCGCGCTGCACGGCATAGACGGAGCGAATACGACCCTTGCGCACATGCTGGAGAACGCGGGAAATGGTGACCGCCCTCGGATTGATATAGGCGTCAAGTCCGAGCGAGTCGGCAACCTCGTGAAAGGAGGAACTGTTCAAAAGCGCGAGGTTCGACTTGCAGCCGAGTTGCTTGGCCATGACCGCAGCCAGGATATTGGTCTGGTCGTTATTGGTCAGGGTGACGATCAGGTCCGCGTCCTGAATGTCGGCCTGCATGAGAATTTTCTGGTCCAGCGCTGAACCATGCATGACGATGGTGTGGCTGAGCTGTTCCGATGCGGCAACTGCCCTGTCGCGATCCGCTTCGATTATCTTCACCCGCGTCTTTGGCTGCAACTCCTCGATCTTGCTTGCAACGAAGTGGCCGATATTGCCCGCGCCCGCAATAACGATGCGCTGCGCCTCCTGCTCTTCGTGACCGAACAGGCTGAGCGTGCGGCGGGCGTGTTGCCGCTGGCAGATGACGTAGGCAAGGTCGCCGACCCGCAATTGTTCGGAAGAATGCGCCACCTTGAGGAAACCATCCCGGTAGACACCCACAACCGTCGCGATGAGGTCTGGAAAGAGGCTGGAGAGTTGCTGCAACGGCGTGTTGATGACCGGGCAATCCTCCATACATTCGATGGCCAGCATGTAGACCGTGTCGTCCGCGAAACGCACCACGTCGGTCGCGCCCGGAAAGGCGATGCGCCGCAACACCATCTTGCCGACTTCAACTTCCGGCGAGATCGTCACGTCGATGGACATGTTTTCGCGGCTGAAGAGATCGGCATATTCAGGCTTAAGATAGCTCTGGTCGCGGATGCGGGCGATCTTGGTCGGCACGCTGAACAAGGCATGCGCAACCTCGCAGGCGACGATGTTGATTTCGTCATGCAGCGTCACGGCGATGATCATGTCCGCCTGGTCCGCTCCGGCCTTGGCCAGCATGTCCGGATGCGCGCCATGGCCGACGTAACCGCGGACATCAAGCGTCTCTGTGATGGCGGTTATCAAGGACGCGGCAGTATCGATGACGGATACTTCGTTGTCCTCGCGCGACAATTGTTCGGCGATGCCGTAACCCACCTGCCCTGCGCCGCAAATGATGACTCTCATGCTGTCTCTCTGACGGATAATCGGTTACGGCGACCTGGCCCTGGCCCCTTATACGCCGAGAGATTTCAGTTTGCGATGCAGTGCAGAGCGTTCCATGCCGACAAATTCCGCCGTTCGCGAAATATTGCCCCCGAATCGGTTGATCTGCGCCACCAGATAGTCTCGCTCGAACATTTCGCGAGCTTCGCGCAACGGCAGCGTCATGATGTGCTGATCGCCCTGAGCCGATATCTTCGGCAGCATGTCGCCGATATCGGACGGCAGCATGTCAGCAGAGATCGGGGCTTCACCGCCTTCGGGACGCGCCAGTATCATCAACCGCTCGATATTGTTGCGAAGCTGTCGGATGTTGCCCGGCCAGTCATGGGTCTGAAGAACGGCCATTGCGTCGTCGCCGATCTTGCGCGGGCGGATGCCAGCCTGTTCGGAAATCTGCCGCATGAACATGTCGACGAGGAAGGGAATATCCTCGCGTCGCTCGGAAAGCGCCGGTACCTTCACCGGCACGACGGCGAGACGGTGGTAGAGATCCTCGCGGAACTGGCCCTCAGCGATCAGGCTTTCGAGGTGGTGAGCCGTCGACGAAATGATGCGCACATCCACCTTCACCCGCTTGCCGCCGCCCACACGCTCGAATTGCTGGTCGACAAGCACGCGGAGGATCTTGTTCTGGGTCTCGCGGGGCATCTCGCCCACTTCGTCGAGATAAAGAACGCCACGATGGGCTTCTTCCAGTGCGCCCACCTTCCGGGGCTGTCCAGGCAGGCCTTCGGTGCCGAAGAGTGCAATCTCCATGCGATCCGGCGTGATCGTCGCGGCGTTAAGGGCAACAAAGGGACCTGTCGCCCGAGACGACTTTTTGTGGATCATCCGCGCCACCAGTTCCTTGCCGGAACCTGACGGGCCGAGAATCATGATTCGGCTGTTGGTGGGCGCGACCCGGTCGATGGTCTGGCGCAGCTGCGATACCGCAAGTGACGCACCGACAAGTTCAACCGCATCCCCCGTGCGCTTCTTGAGCTCCTGAACCTCGCGCTTCAGCTTGGAGTTTTCCAGCGCGCGTTCGGCAATGAGAATCAGACGGTCCGCCTTGAACGGCTTTTCGATGAAGTCGAAGGCGCCGCGCTTGATGGCGTTGACGGCGGTTTCGATATTACCGTGACCCGAGATCATCACGACCGGAATTTCGGGATGGCGGCTCTTGATCTCATCGAGCAGCGCCAGACCATCGAGCTTCGAACCCTGCATCCAGATGTCGAGGAAGATCAGGCGCGGCACACGTTCCGAAATGGCGGCCAGCGCGCTGTCGCTGTCGAACGCCATACGCGTTTCGTGCCCCTCATCGGAGAGAATGCCCGCCACGATTTCGCGAATGTCCGCCTCGTCATCCACGACCAGAATATCAGACGCCATATGCTGCTTCCTTGTTATTTTCGCCGCCGACCGCCTCGATATAGGGCAGCAGCACTCTGATCATGGCGCCGTGGCCATGATCGAACTCCGGCGGGGCATCATGGAGTTCCAGATACCCGCCATGCTCTTCGATGATCTTCTTGACGATGGCGAGGCCAAGGCCTGTGCCCTTGTCCCGCATCGTCATATAGGGTTCGAGAATGCGGTGGCGATTTTCCAACGGCAAACCGCGGCCATTGTCGATGATGTCGGCCACAAAACGCGAGTTGGTCTCGTCGAAGGACGCGCGAACGAGGATCTTGCCCGGCCGCTTTTCGCCTTCCACCGCTTCGATGGCTTCCGTCGCATTCTTGATGAGGTTGCCAAAGGCCTGCCCCAGCATGCGGGCATCGAACATGCCCTCCAGCGGGGTGTCACCCAGCTCCGTCGTGAACTTGGTGTCCGCGGCGCTGATTTCCCGGAGAAACGCTGCGTCCTTCAGGATCGCCCGCAGGTCCGACTTTTCCTTCGTTGGCTTCGGCATACGCGCAAAAGCGGAGAATTCATCCACCATGCGGCCGATATCGCCGACCTGCCGGACGATGGTGTCAGTACACTGGTCGAAGACGGCGCGGTCGCTTTCGTCGATCTGCTTGCCGAAACGGCGCTTGATGCGCTCGGCGGAAAGCTGGATCGGCGTCAGCGGGTTCTTGATTTCGTGTGCGATACGCCGCGCGACATCCGACCACGCCGTCGAGCGTTGCGCGATGACGAGATCGGTGATGTCGTCGAGCGTGATGACGTAGCTGTCACGGCTGTCGCGGGCGTCTTCGCGCGTTACCTGTACATTCAGCGTTCGTTCCTTGCCACGCCGCATAATGTTGATCTGCTTGCGGAAGTTGCCGCGCGACCAGCTGTTGGCCTCGTTGACGACCTGTTCGATCTCAGGCGCGATCTCGGAGAGTTGTGCGCCAATGAGCTGTTCCGACGTTTGTGCGAGGAACTCTTCGCCCGACGGATTGACGATGGTGATCCTGCGGTTTTCGTCAACGCCGATAACCGCGGCGGTCACGCCTGACAGCACGGCCTCGATGAAACGGCGGCGATCATCGATGTCGTCCTTGGCCTCGATGATCTGCTCCTGCTGGCTGCGCAGTTCCGACACCATCTTGTTGAAGGTGCGGGACAGGCGCCCGACGTCGCCATCGACGGCGCGAACGGGAACGAGGACATGCATGTTGCCGGTGGCGACACTGTCTGCGGCGCTGATGAGAAGGCGGATCGGCCGCACGATACGGTCGGCCACCGCAATGGCCGTCCAGATTGCCGCGAGCAGCACTATCAGCGCAAAACCGAGATAGAGAATTGCGAAGGCGATCTGCAGCGGGGCGCGGCCTGCCTCCATGGCCTTGTATTCGGCGCGGTTCTCTTCCATCAACCGCATCGCGCCCATCACCTTGGGATCGACCGCACGCACCGTATAAAGGAATGTGCCGCTGATGCCTTCGAGCTTGATGATGGCGCCTACGAGGTTGGTAATACCGGGCGGGATCAGCGTCGGCTGGCCGGCAGCCGCCTTTTCGAGCGCGTCATGCGGTATCGCGGGAAGCGGCTTTTCCGTCTTGATGTCGGCCTGGGCGACGGCGTCGCCATCCTCCTGCACGAGAAACGCACCAAGAAGGCCGCGCCCCTTGGCCTGGCGGGTCATAAGATCAACGAAGCCGGTGCGGTCGAGATAAAAGAGAGCGCGGTTGCGGTCGAGGTCGGTCGCCATCGACAGGGTCTGCCCCTGGAGGTAACCGGCATTCTCCATCATGTATGCCTGGGCGATATTACTTGATGAATCGACGATCGACTGGGTGCGCAGCGAAAACCAGCGATCGAGACCGACATTCAGCGTCAGGCTGGCGAAGATGGCGACGAGCACTGCGGGCGTGATCGCCACGATGGAGAAAAGGACGACAATGCGCACGTGCAGACGCGCCGCCGCCCTGCCCTTTTTGCGCGCTTTCAGCAGCCGGTTGATTTCGCGACCGATCAGGAAGATCAGGCCGATCACGAAGATCGAGTTGATGACGACGGAAGCGATGACCACGTTCGATGTCGGCGCGATTGGCGTGACGCCCAGCAGCACGAAAAGCGTGATGATGGCGCACACGAGGGCCACGCCGGCGAGCACCAGCCCCGGCAGAGCGAAAGACATCCTGCGATCGGCGACCACCATGCCCGCTGCTTCGTCGGCAACGGCGTTTTCGGCGGCGGGTTTCCGCATGCACTACTCCCAATCGCTGGCCAGCCAGCGCCACAGTCATGAAGTCAGGCGAGGTTCGCGCGTGTCCCGCGAATCTCTGTCCTTCCTAGTGTTTTCCAAGCAACACAATGTGGCGAAAATGCAACGACAAATGCGGCCTTGTCAACATTCTCAGCTGGGGCGGGAGCTGCGATAAACGGAAACACCCAGCTCGCGGATTTTCTTGCGCAGGGTATTCCGGTTCAGACCGAGAAGATCGGCAGCCTTGATCTGGTTGCCGCGCGTGGCAGTCAACGCAGCTAGAATCAGCGGATACTCCAGTTCGCGCAGCACGCGGTCATAAAGACCTGGAGGAGGCAGGCCATCGCCGAAGCTGGCGAAATAGTCCCTCATGTTTTCCTCGACCGCCTGCGAGATGGTGAGTGAACCGGTGCGGACCGCCATCTTGTCGAGCGGGCTGTCGGGAACATCCGATTGCAGTTCCTGCTCGATGATTTCGCGGGTGATGACTTCCTGCGGATAAAGCGCCATCAGTCGTCGGATCAGGTTTTCCAGCTCGCGCACATTGCCCGGCCAGGCATAGGCCTTCATAACTTCAAGAGCTTCGGTCTCGAAACGCTTGCCTTCCAGGCCTTCCTTCTCGCCCGTCTGGATGAAATGGCGAACCAGATCGGGAATATCCTCGGCGCGGTCCCGCAGAGGTGGCAGGCGCAACGGCACCACGTTCAGGCGATAATAAAGGTCCTCGCGGAACAGGCCCTGATTGATCGACTGCTTCAGATCCTTGTTGGTTGCCGCGACGATACGGACATCGGTACGGATCGGCGTGCGTCCGCCGACCGTCGTATATTCACCCTGCTGCAATACGCGCAGCAGGCGCGTCTGGGCGTCCATCGGCATGTCGCCGATTTCATCGAGGAAGAGCGTGCCGCCCTCGGCCTGTTCGAAACGCCCGGTGGAGCGGTTCTGAGCGCCGGTAAAGGCACCCTTTTCATGGCCGAAGAGTTCGGATTCGATGAGATCGCGCGGGATGGCCGCCATATTGATGGCAACGAACGGACCGTTGCGGCGTTTGCCGTAATCATGCAGCGCGCGGGCCACCAGTTCCTTACCCGTACCGGATTCACCCGTGATCATCAGCGTCAGGTCGGTCTGCATCAGGCGGGCGAGAACCCGGTAGATTTCCTGCATTGCGGCGGAGCGACCGACGAGCGGCATGCCGTCCTGCATGTCGTCGTCCAGCTTCGCCGGCTTGCGCTTGGGCTCCGATAAAGCCCGGCCAATGATGGCGATCAGTTCTGTCAGGTCGAAGGGCTTGGGCAGGTAATCGTAGGCGCCCTTTTCCGAGGCCTTGATGGCGGTCATGAAGGTGTTCTGAGCGCTCATAACGAGAACGGGAAGGTCCGGACGGGCTTTCTTGATGCGCGGCAGAAGGTCGAAGGCGTTTTCATCGGGCATGACGACATCGGTGACGACAAGATCGCCCTCACCTGCCGAAACCCAGCGCCAGAGCGTTGCAGCATTGGAGGTGATGCGCACGTCATAACCGGCGCGGCTCAGCGCCTGGTTGAGCACCGTGCGGATTGCGGCATCATCATCGGCGACGAGGATCGTAGCTGTCATTGGTCATTCCCTGTCGTGTTCGGCAAAGTGCTGTCGTCGAGCGCCACTTCCGGCGAGACGGGCATCAATACGCGGAAAGTCGTGCGGTGGTTCTGGCTGTCGCATTCGACAATGCCGCCATGGGCGCCGATCAGCTTGGCGACAAGCGCCAGACCGAGGCCCGAACCATTCGTCTTGGTGGTGATGAACGGATCGAAAAGATGCGGCAAGAGATCGGCGGGTACGCCCGGGCCATTGTCATGCACGCAGAATTCCAGCGGAAGCGAGATGCGCTCCCGGCTGCCGGCAACCGATAGTCGGATCCCGGGACGATAGGCGGTCGTCAGCACGATCTCGCCATCCGACTGATTGGCCACCGCTTCGGCCGCATTCTTGACCAGGTTGAGGAAGACCTGCACCAGCTGGTCGCGGTTGGCGTAGACCGGCGGCAGCGACGGGTCGTAATTTTCCGATATCTTGATGTTGCGGGCGAAACCGGCCTTGGCGATCGCCTTTACATGATCGAGAACCGAATGGATGTTGACCGGCACGCGATCCACCGGCCGCTCGTCGGAAAACACCTCCATACGGTCGACCAGCGAAACGATGCGATCCGTCTCGTCACAGATCAGCCGGGTCAGCGCCCGGTCCTCATCCGCAACCGAGGTCTCCAGAAGCTGGGCCGCGCCGCGAATGCCCGACAGAGGGTTCTTGATCTCATGCGCGAGCATCGAGGCAAGGCCGGTGACGGAGCGGGCAGCAGCGCGATGGGTCAGCTGCCGGTCGATCTTGTCGGCCATAGACCGTTCCTGAAAGACGACGACGACCGATCCAGGCTCGCTGACGACGGGCGCGACATAAAGATCAACCAGCTTGTCCTGGCCGAGACGCGGCGAGCTCAGATCAACGCGATATTCATTGACCGGCGCGCGGCGCTCCCGCACCTGATCGATCAGGGCAAGCAGCGGGCTGCCGAAGGGGATGAAAGTGGAAACCCTATAGCGCGCGAGGTGGGAGGCGCTGGCGCCGAAAAAGGCTTCGGCTTCCCAGTTGGCGAAGGCGATAAAACCTTCGGCATCCACCAGAATGACGGGATTCTGCACCGCGTTCAGAACCGCCATGGCGAGCGGGTTCGCATCTGCAGGGCTGTGTTTATCAGCGCTCATGCGGCCTTCCTTGCGGCATCTTCGCCCGCATTTTCGCAAAGGGCGGAACGCAGCAGGTCTGCCACCTCCCCCGTCTCGCGCGATGTCATGATTTTTGCCTTTTCGGTCGTGGCGATACCTGGCGCGAAACGGTCGAGATACCAGCCGAGATGTTTGCGGGCATGCCGGAGGCCGGCTTCCCTTCCGTAAAATTCCAGCATCATCTCATAATGTTCGACGGCGATGGCGGGGATATCCTCTCGATGCGGCGCTGCATGTCCCGCGAGCACCGCCGGCAACCACGGCTGCCCCTGCGCGCCGCGACCGACCATGACGGCGTCCGCACCAGACCGCCGCAGGATTTCGCGAGCATCTTCCGCCGTCTCGACGTCACCATTGGCGATCAGCGGCACGGAGATCACCTCACGCACGGCGCGGATGGCATCCCAATCCGCCCGCCCCTCGTAAAACTGCATGCGGGTGCGACCGTGAATGGTAATAAGGCGAACGCCTGCTGCTTCGGCGCGCCGAGCTATATCAGGTGCGTTAATGCTGTTTTCATCCCAGCCGAGCCGCATCTTCAAGGTCACCGGCACATCGACCGCTTTGACAGTCGCCTCGATCAGCGAAAGCGCGTGATCGGGATCGCGCATCAGCGCCGAGCCTGAATAACCGCCCGTCACCTTCTTGGCAGGACAGCCCATATTGATATCGATGATACCGGCGCCATTGCCAGCAGCGATCTTCGCCGCCTCGGCCATGAAATGCGCCTCGCGCCCCGCAAGCTGCACCATGTGCGGAACCATGCCTGCATTTTTCAGCCGCGCCCAGGATTCCCCGCGATTGGCAACAAGCTCCCGGCTTGCCACCATTTCCGTCACCACGAGGCCCGCTCCGTAACGCCAGGCGAGCTGTCGGAAAGGCAGATCCGTCACGCCCGACATAGGCGCCAGCACAGCCCGATTACGGATCGTAACTGACCCGATGCTGAACGGTTCTGACAACTCCGGAAGGGCCAAATGATGATCTTTCATGCAGAAGGGTTATTTGCATTATTTTTAGACAGTGTTTGCGCAGTTGCCAAGCACTTTTAGAAGGTTGCACCTTTTATTTGCTGAGCGGCTGCCTGCCTGTTTTGCTGTCGGCGGCAAATTGTGCAGCTTCGAAGGCGCAGCAACGTCATGTCCTGCGCTTTGCGGGGCTGATGCCCGCCTTATCGGGCTGGCCATCCGGGTTTTGAAACGCTAGAGCATGACTGTCAACCACGAAGGGTTGCACGCAAAGCATACGACCAATGCAGGAACGTACTATGAAACTCGGCATCGTCATCGTGGCCGCGGGACGCGGGGAAAGAGCCGGCTCTCCCGAGGAGGGTCCGAAACAATATCGTCCGATCGGCGGCAAGGCGGTGATCGAGCACACTCTGTCGACGTTCCTCCAGTGGAAGAACGCTTCCCATATCGTCGTCGTGCACCATGCGGACGATACGGCGCTGCTCACTCCGGTTCTCCAGCGACTTGATGCCGGGGAGCGCGTCACCACGGTTATTGGCGGCGTGACACGGCAGCAGTCTGTTCTGGCAGGGCTGGAGGCGCTTTCCCGCCATGGCCTGAGCCACGTAATGATCCACGACGCGGTGCGGCCTTTCGTTTCCGTCGATATGCTTGAACGTATTGTCACCCTGCACCGGGAGGGTGCGGGCGGTGTTCTACCCGCCCTGCCCGTCACTGACACGCTGAAACGCGGCGCGGGCAATCGTGTCACCGACACGGTTTCGAGACAGGGCCTTTATGCCGCACAGACCCCACAGAGTTTCGACTATGACGACATCCTCGCCGCGCATCGCGCTGCTGCCGCCTCGGGAAAATCGGATTTTACCGATGACGCGTCGATTGCCGAATGGGCGGGTCTGGCAGTAACATTGACCGAAGGTTCGGTCGATAATGTGAAACTCACTCTCAAGCGGGATATCGCCATGGCCGATGAAAAGCTCTCTCCTGCAATGCCGGACGTGCGCACCGGGAACGGCTACGACGTACACCAGCTGGAGGCCGGCGAAGGCGTGACGCTGTGCGGCATATTCATCGAGCATGATCAGAAGCTCAAAGGTCATTCGGATGCGGACGTTGCGCTGCATGCGCTGACGGATGCCTTGCTGGCGACCTGCGGCGCCGGCGACATCGGTGACCATTTCCCTCCTTCCGATCCGCAATGGAAAGGAGCTCCTTCCCGCATATTTCTGGAGCACGCGGCGAAAGTGGTGCGCGACAATGGCGGCACGATCATGAATGCCGATGTCTCGCTGATCGCCGAAGCGCCGCGCATCGGGCCGCATCGGCAGGCCATGCGGGAAGCGCTCTCCGACATGCTCGGCATCTCGCTGGAGCGTTGCTCGGTGAAGGCGACGACCAATGAAACCATCGGCTTCGTTGGTCGCAGGGAGGGGATTGCAGCAATCGCCACCGCCACGGTCGTTTACAAGGGCAGACCGCTATGAGCCTGTTTCCAGCGGATATTGAAGGGCTCGCACGGCAGATCATTGCTGATTTTGCAGCAGACGGTCTCATGGTCTCGACCGCGGAAAGCTGCACGGGCGGCCTGATCGCGGGTGCGTTGACGGAGATTTCGGGCTCCTCTGCGGTGGTCGACCGCGGTTTTGTCACCTATACGAACGAGGCCAAGATGGACATGCTTGGCGTTGGCGCTGAAACGCTGACGGGCTTTGGCGCGGTCTCGCGGCAAACCGCACTGCAGATGGCGCACGGCGCCCTGTTCCGGTCACGCGCCGATTTCGCGGTTGCCGTTACCGGCATTGCCGGTCCGGGGGGTGGATCCGCCGAAAAGCCGGTGGGTCTCGTTCATCTGGCCGCCAAGGCCCGTCACGGCCGGAGCCTGCATCAGGAAATGCATTATGGCGAGATCGGCCGCACGGACATCCGTCTTGCAACGGTCAGGACGGCGCTCGAGATGCTGATCGCCCTCCGTCAGGCGGGATTGGTGTAGATCTTGTCGGCGCGGGTCTCGAAAGCTTCTGCGAACATGCGGAAGGCACGGTCGAACATGGACCCCATGACTGCGCCCAAGAGGCGGTTCTTGAACTCGTATTCGATGAAGAAATGCACGTTGAAGCCGCCCTCGGCAGCATCGAAACGCCAGCGATTGTCGAGATATTTGAACGGCCCGTCGATATATTTGACGTCGATGGCCCGTTCCGCGGGATTGAGCAGAACCTGCGTGGTGAAGGTCTCGCGAATGGCCTTGTAACCCACGGTCATATCCGCCACCAGCAGCGTCTTGCCATCGCGCTCCTTGCGGGAGCGCACGGTAAGTGCTTCGCATAAGGGCAGGAACTGCGGATACTTCTCCACATCGGCGACGAGGTCGTACATGCGGTCCGGCGAGTGTTTTACAAAACGATGCGTTTCGAACTTGGGCATGAGCGGCAGTTAATCCTCGATGTGCAGAAGATCAAGAAGGCGGCGGAGTTGTTTTCGGCTTTTCAGCTGCCATACCGGCACATCCGGCCCATAGAGGTCGAAATTCTGCTCGAAAAGTGGTCCGTGTCGCCGCTCGAAATTCCAGATATAGCGCAGGAATTCGCGGTCCAGTCGCTCAGGGCAGCCCTGCGCCATTTCCGGTCGCGCCTTGCCGTAGCCTTTCACGATTCGGCTGGTGGCACCCCAGAGACAGAGCCAGCGCGGCATGCGAACCCAGATCACGATATCGGTTCTCGGCAGACGCAGATCAAACGACGAGGGATTGCTGCCATCCATCAACCACCGCTCGCCCGCAACGAAGTCCGCGATCCTTTCACGCTGTTCCGCACGCGGGCGCAGTTGCCAGCCCGGCAGCCAGAAAATTTCCCGGTCCATCGAGATATATTCCAGTCCAAAGCGCCGCACGAGCTTGCGCGAGAGCGTGGACTTGCCACCGCCGGAACAGCCGACGATCATGATGCGTTGCGCGCCAGCGATGATGGCGGCCGCATCATCCGCCTTTTCGAGGTAGTTTGGCATATTCTGAGCCCCATTCGAGCGCTGCGCGCCCCTCTCCCATCTGGCGATTGCTTTCAATCGATATCCGGGTGGCGCATGGCAGTTACGGAAAATTGACTATTGCAACCCCTTGCGGGGGATTGCTATTTATTTGCGACTAATATTACACCCATTGGATGCAACGGCGCTGGAAGCTCCCTATTTCGCCCAGCCTATTCATCCTTGGGTTCAGACCCGATACATAACCGCTTTGAGCCACTGAGTGAGCCGATGGACGATTTTTCCAACATCATTAACCTTCTCGAATCCGCCAAACAGCTTGCATCGATGAACGGCATGCCTGTGCTCGCCTATCTGATCGACGTCGCCAAATGCGAGGCGAGAGAAAACAAGCCGGTTCTGCGCAAGCGCAAGCGCGGCGAATCGACCGCCAAGGAAGACTGTTAATTGCCGGCGCCTGGCCGACCGATAAAGCCGGCTGGCCCAATCTTCAAGACAATGTCATAATCACCCAATGAAACCGGCCGCTTTTCCAGGCGGCCGTTTCTTTGCCCAATGGAAACGACAGCGTCATGACAGCCGCATCAGCCGACATCAGAACCTACAGACAGGAAAGACCGAAGGAGCGACACGCATTCGTTCAGATCGTTCTGCCGGTCTCCGGCTGCCTGCGTATCGATGTGGCAGGACGGCAAGATGAGTTGTCCATCGGGCGCGGCGTCTTTATCCACCGCGATCTTCCGCATACCCAGGAAGCCACGGCCATCAATCATTCGCTGGTGGTGGATATCGATGAATGCGTGATTCCCGAACAGACGCTTGAAAAATTCGCTCACGCGCCCTTTCTCGATATTGCGCCTGAGACACGTCAATTGATCGCCTATATGCGCAGCCTGGTTGGAACGGATGGACGCCGTGACGATATTGCAGCCATTTGGGCGCCGCTGCTGGTTGACAGCCTTGCCAACAACAAGCGCGATATGCGCCAGCGCATGCGAAAGCTGAGCGAAGTCGTGAGGGCCGAGCCCTTCTTTCCGTGGACGATCGAGATGCTGGCCTCTTGCATGACGCTCAGCGACAGCCGCCTGCATGCGCTGTTTCTTGAAGAATTCGGTCTTCCCCCGCATCGGTGGCTGTCCGGGTTGCGCATGGAGAAGGTGTGCGCCCTGCTCAGCAACTCCGTCATGCCGATTTCCGAAATCGCGCTTAGGGCCGGTTTTTCCGACCAGACGGCGCTGACACGGGCCATGCGCCTTGCGGTGGGAGAGACCCCCGCCGCGTATCGCCGCCGCCACGGCATTCATTAGAACCGTTCACATTCGTCAGGAGTTTTTGTCAAGACAGCCGCAACCGCCTGTGGCACATCGCTGACAAATGTGAATGCGGATGTGATGGACATGAACAGGACTGGTCTCGGTGTTTTTTACGGCATAATGGCGGGTGCGCTCTGGGGCGGGATATTTCTCGCTCCGAAACTCGTGCCGGATTTTTCCGCCCTGCAGCTTTCCACGGCGCGCTACCTGACCTATGGGCTGATTTCGCTGGCCATCATCGGGCCACGCCTCAAACAAGTGTCGGCGCGGTTTGGCGCGCGCGAATGGTTGGCGCTTGGCTGGCTGAGCATGATCGGCAACATCGCCTACTATGTTTTCATCTCGACCGCGGTGAAATTGAGCGGCGTCGCCTTCACCTCAATCATCATCGGCTTCCTGCCTGTTGCCGTTACCATCATCGGCAGTCGCGACCACGGCGCCGTATCGCTGAAGCGGCTGTGGCCGTCGCTTGCCTTCGGCGCGATAGGCATTCTCGGCATCTCATGGCAGTCGCTGACGGAAAACGATGCGGGTCTGGATATTTCTCGTGTCATCGGCCTTGCCTGCGCGCTCGGGGCGTTGACTTCATGGACGGCTTTTGCCGTAGGCAATGCCCGCTGGCTTTCGCGCCTTCACGATGTGAGCGCCGATGACTGGAACATGATGACGGGTGTAGTGACCGGCGGGCTTGCGCTGGCGCTCGCCATCCCCGCCTTCGCACTGGGTGGAGAAAGCCACAGCACAGGCGACTGGCTGTATTTCGCCGCCATCGCCGCCGGGCTCGGCTTCACCGCGTCCATCCTCGGCAATGCCTTCTGGAACCGTATGAGCCGCATGCTGCCGCTTACCATGGTTGGGCAGATGATCCTGTTTGAAACGCTGTTTGCGCTGCTTTACGGTTTTCTCTGGGAAGGGCGTGGCCCGACGCTGGTCGAGGTCCTGGCGATCTGCTCGGTCGTGCTGAGCGTCGTGCTCTGCATGCGGGCGCACAGGCCTGAAAAGGTTGCGGCGTGATCGGCCTGAGGGTCAAGACTATTGTATTGATCCACAGGCGCCGCGTCTCACGCACCATCATCCTCGGGCCTTTCCCAAGGATCTAGTCACCCATTGTCATTTTCATAGGTTGCAGATGCTCGGGGCAGGCCCGAGCATGACGATGGTGATAACATGAAGACTTCAAATCTCAACGCCGTATTGGCGAACCTTGCGTCGCTTATTCCGCAGCCGCCAGCAGCTTCTTTTCGCGTGCCGCACGCAGGCGTTCGAAATCGTCACCGGCGTGGTGGGAAGAACGGGTCAGCGGGCTTGACGAAACCATCAGGAAGCCCTTGGTGTAAGCCACCGTCTCGTAGGACTTGAATTCCTCCGGCGTCACGAAAGCCTCGACCTTGTGGTGCTTGCGGGTGGGCTGCAGGTACTGGCCGATGGTCAGGAAGTCGACGTCAGCGCTGCGCAGATCGTCCATCAGCTGCAGCACTTCATTGCGCTCTTCACCGAGGCCAACCATGATGCCCGACTTGGTGAACATGGTGGGATCGAGTTCCTTCACCCGTTGCAGAAGGCGCACCGAGTGGAAATAGCGCGCACCCGGGCGGACCGTGAGGTAGTTGCCCGGAACCGTTTCCAGATTATGGTTGAAGACGTCGGGCTTTGCGGCAACGACACGTTCCAGCGCGCCGGGCTTCTTCAGGAAGTCGGGCGTGAGGATTTCGATTGTGGTCGTCGGAGAGGCTGCGCGGATCGCCCAGATCACCTTTTCGAAATGTTCAGCGCCGCCATCGGCGAGATCGTCACGGTCGACGGAGGTAATGACGACATGGGAAAGTCCCATCTGCTTGACGGCCTTGGCGACATTTTCCGGCTCATTCATGTCGAGCGGATTGGGCTTGCCGGTCGCGACGTTGCAGAAGGCGCAGGCACGGGTGCAGATTTCACCCATGATCATGAAGGTCGCGTGCTTCTTGTCCCAGCATTCGCCGATATTTGGACAGCCGGCTTCCTCGCACACGGTCACCAGCTTGTGGCTGCGCACCAGTTCGCGCGTCTCGTGGTAACCCTTGGAGGTCGGCGCCTTGACGCGGATCCATTCGGGCTTGCGCATCACCTCGGTATCAGGCTTGTGCGCCTTTTCCGGGTGGCGGATACGCTTTTCGTCAGACGACGTCCTGTCGAGAATAGTGACCATAAAAACCTGCTTCCATCGCCCTTGGCGATCCAGACATCTTTGGTGCGATGCTTTAGAACAATTCCAGAAAAAGCGTAAGCCCCTTCCGGTCACGACGCCTTGTCAGCGCCGCACGAGCTTAGCCACGAACAGCAACAGGCTTGCGCCGATGAAGGCGGTAACGAAATAACCGAGCCTGCTATCCTGCACGAAAACATCGAAGGTTCGCAGCACCGCAACAGCAACCACCGAACCGACAATGCCAAGGACAATGTTCATGAAAATGCCGAAACGCATATCCATGAGCTTGCCGGCAAGCCAGCCGGCGAGACCGCCGATGATGATTGCTGCAATCCAGCCTACACTTTCCATTCCCACGCTCCCTGAAATAACAGCCCGCCTTAAGGCTGTATCGAGACATATGGGACACCCGGCATGGTTAGACAATGCCGGGCATCACGCGGCACTTATGCGTTCAGCACACGTCCATAGGCGTCGAGCACGCTTTCCTTCATCGATTCCGAAATGGTCGGATGCGGGAAGATCGTGTGCATCAAATCTTCTTCTGTCGTCTCCAGATTCATGGCGACGACGAATCCCTGGATGAGTTCGGTCACTTCCGCCCCGACCATATGCGCGCCAAGCAGCTCGCCGGTCTTCTTGTCGAAAATGGTCTTGACCATGCCCTGATCTTCACCCAGCGCGACCGCCTTGCCGTTCGCCGCGAAGGAGAAGCGGCCGACGCGGATATCGCGGCCCTGTTCCTTGGCCTTGGCTTCGGTGAGACCGACAGAAGCGACCTGCGGGTTGCAATAGGTGCAGCCGGGAATCTTCAGTTTGTCCATCGGGTGAACATTCGGCAGACCGGCGATCTTTTCGACGCAGATGACAGCCTCGTGCTCCGCCTTGTGGGCCAGCAGCGGCGGACCCGCGACATCGCCGATGGCGTAGATGCCGGGAACGTTGGTCTTGCCGTAGCCGTCGATGACGATAAAGCCGCGATCGGTCTTCACGCCGGCAGCTTCGAGGCCGATGCCTTCGATATTGGCAACGACCCCAACGGCAGAGATCATGCGATCAGCCGTGATCTTTTCGGAAGAACCGTCCTTCTTCTCCAGCGTCGCGGTGACGGAGTTTGCGCCCTTTTCCACCTTGGAAACCTTGGTTTCCAGATGGATCTTCATGCCCTGCTTTTCGAGCTGCTTCTTGGCGAAGGTGGAGATTTCCGCGTCTTCGACAGGCATGACCTGGCTCATGATTTCGACAACGGTCACGTCCACACCCATGGTGCGGTAGAAGCTGGCGAATTCGATGCCAATCGCGCCGGAGCCCATGACGAGCAGCGACTTCGGCATTTCTTCCGGCTTCATCGCTTCGAAATAGGTCCAGATCAGCTTGCCATCCGGCTCGATGCCCGGCAGCGCGCGCGGTCGGGCGCCTGTTGCGACGATGATGTGCTTGGCAGTGTAAGTGCCCTCGCCCAGCGTGTTCTTCGGAACCGGACCCTGCGGCTGCACCACCGGCTTGGTGGACTTGCCGACCACGATTTCGCCCGGCTTGGTGATCTTGGCTTCACCCCAGATGATATCGACCTTGTTCTTCTTGAACAGGAAACCAACGCCATTGTTCATGCGGGCTGCAATGCCGCGCGAGCGCGCCACGATTGCCTTGACGTCAGGCTTGATCGAGCCTTCCAGCGTCAGGCCGTAATCCTTGGCGTGGGTGGCGGTGTGCATGACATCGGCGGTGCGCAGCAGCGCCTTGGTGGGAATGCAGCCCCAGTTGGAGCAGATGCCGGCCAGATGCTCACGCTCCACGACGGCAACCTTCATGCCGAGCTGGGCTGCGCGGATCGCGGCAATGTAACCGCCCGGTCCCGAACCGATGATGATGACGTCATATGATTGAGCCATTGGAAATCCTGCCTTGTCCTATCGGGTCGCGAGCAGCGCCACGACCGGGAATTGTTCTTAAAGTCCGAGCATCATGCGGACGACGGGCTCCAGCCCCCGCCCGATGGCCCGCGTATTTTCAGCATCGAGATGAACGCCATCCACCGGCGTCGTTCGGGCGACGGAACCCGCATCGAAAAAGCCGCAATCAAGCTCGTCGGCAAGGTCCCGGTAAACGGACGCCAGCATCGCCGATTCATCGATCGCATCACGAAAGATCGCGCCCATGAACGGATTGGCCGTCTCACACAGCTGCGGCGGTGCGACGATCAGCACGTCAGGCGCTTCCCAGTCCGGCACCTGCCAGATGTGGTTGCGCGTGAGCTTCACCAGCCGTTCGACACCCTTCATGGCAACGATCGCCGATCCATGGATTGACGGTTTCAGGTCGTTGGTGCCGAGCATTATAATCACCAGATCCAGCGGCGCATGGCTGTGCAACAACGTCGGAAGAATCCGCGCGCCGTTGCGGTCGCAATCGGCGGTGTTGTCGTCATAGGCGGTGGTGCGACCACCCAGACCTTCGTGAATCACATGCACGTCAGGACCGAGCGCCTTCTGCAAGACGCTCGGCCAAAGATCGTCATGGCTGTGCCGGCCACCCGTTTCCGCATTTGATCCCCAGGTGAGGGAATCGCCAAAGCAGAGGACCGACTTCACCATCTTACTCTCCGATCAAACCAGCATGCCCATCGGGTTTTCGATGTAGCGCTTGAAGGCGCCGATCAGTTCGGCTCCGAGCGCGCCATCGACGCAACGGTGGTCGGTGGAGAGCGTGACCGTCATGACGTTGGCGATCTTGATCTCGCCATTCTTGACGACAGCGCGTTCTTCACCCGCGCCGACCGCCAGGATGGTGGCATGCGGCGGGTTGATGACGGCGGAGAAGCTCTTGACGCCCATCATGCCCATGTTGGACACGGCGGTCGTGCCGCCCTGATACTCCTCAGGCTTCAGCTTGCGCTCTTTTGCGCGCTTGCCGTAGTCCTTCATCTCGTTGGAGATGGTGGAGAGCGACTTCTGCTCGGCCTTGCGGATGATCGGCGTTATCAGGCCACCCGGAATGGAAACGGCAACGCCGACGTCCGAATGCTTGTGCTTGACCATGGCGCTTTCCGTCCAGGAGACGTTGGCGTCAGGCACGTCACGAAGCGCCAGCGCCAGCGCCTTGATGACCATATCATTGACCGAAAGCTTGTAGGCCGGCTTGCCGTCCTTTTCAGGGGCAGCGGCGTTGAGCTGGGCGCGCAGCGCCAGAAGCGTATCCAGCTCGCAATCGACCGAAACGTAGAAATGCGGAACGGTCTGCTTGGATTCGACCAGACGCTTGGCAATGACCTTGCGCATGCCGTCATGCGGCACGAGCTCGTAGGAGCCTTCTTCGAACAGCTTGAGAACGGCATCGTCCGACTGGCCCTTGGCGAGAGCCGGAGCCGGTGTGCCTGCGGATGCAGCAGCGGCAGGAGCAGCCTTTGCACCGCCGGAAGCCGCAGCTTTTTCGACGTCGGTCTTGACGATACGGCCATGCGGGCCGGAACCGGAAACGGCCGAAAGGTCGAGACCGGCTTCCTTGGCGAGACGACGTGCCAACGGCGAAGCGAAGATGCGCTCGCCGGACTTTGCAACCGGCGCTGGCGTGGACGAAGCAGCGGGCTGGTCGGCAACCGGCTTTTCAGCCTTCGCCGGGGCAACCTCTTCCTTCGGCGCTTCCGCCTTGACGGCGTCCTGCTTGGGGGCCTCCGTCTTTGCCTCAGCCTTGGCGGGAGCGGCATCGCCGCCCTTTGCCGCCTCGGCCACATCCTCGCCATCGGCGGCGAGGATTGCGATGAGGGCGTTGACCTTTACGGCTTCCGTGCCGGCCGGAACGACAAGCTTGGCGACGGTGCCTTCGTCGACGGCTTCCACTTCCATGGTCGCCTTATCGGTCTCGATCTCGGCGATCACGTCACCGGGTGCGACCTTGTCGCCTTCCTTGACCAGCCACTTGGCCAGATTGCCCTCTTCCATCGTCGGAGAAAGGGCAGGCATGGTGATGTTGATAGGCATCGAAACGCCTCCCCTTACTTGTAGCAGACGGTTTTGACGGCCTGGACGACTTCATCGACATTCGGAAGCGCCAGCTTCTCCAGATTGGCCGCGTAAGGCATCGGAACGTCCTTGCCGGCAATCGTCAGGATCGGCGCGTCGAGATAATCGAAAGCAGCGCGCTGGACCTGGTTGGAGATGAAGTCACCGACCGATGACTGCGGGAAGCCTTCTTCGACAGTGACGAGACGGCCTGTCTTTTTCACCGATTCGATAACGGTCGGCAGGTCCATCGGGCGGATGGTGCGCAGGTCGATCAGTTCGACGTCGATGCCGAGCTTTTCGAGTTCCGCAACAGCCTTCACCGCATAAGTCATGCCGATGCCGAAGGAAACGATGGTTGCGTCCTTGCCCTTGCGATGAATGCGCGCCTTGCCGATCGGCAGCACGAAATCATCGAGTTTCGGCACTTCGAAGCTCTGGCCGTAGAGAATTTCGTTCTCGAGAAAGATGACCGGGTTCGGATCGCGGATGGCGGCCTTCAAAAGACCCTTCGCATCGGCAGCCGTATAGGGCATGACGACCTTGAGGCCCGGAATATGGCTGTACCATGCGGCGTAACATTGCGAGTGCTGGGCCGCAACGCGGGCAGCAGCACCCGAAGGACCACGGAACACCATCGGCGCGCCCATCTGGCCGCCCGACATGTACAGGGTCTTCGCTGCCGAGTTGACGATCTGGTCGATCGCCTGCATGGCGAAGTTGAAGGTCATGAATTCGACGATCGGCTTCAGGCCGGTCATGGCTGCGCCGACGCCGATGCCGGCAAAGCCGTGTTCGGTGATCGGGGTGTCGATGACGCGGCGCTCGCCGAATTCCTGCAGCAGGCCCTGGGTAATCTTATAGGCGCCCTGATATTCGGCGACTTCTTCACCCATGATGAAGACTTTTTCATCGGCGCGCATTTCTTCGGCCATGGCGTCACGCAGCGCTTCACGCACCGTCGTCATCACCATTTCGGTGCCTTCCGGAATGTCCGGGTCAGCGGCAACGTCGATCTTGGGCGCCGCCGGAACCTTCGCGGCTTCCTTGGAGGCGCTCGGCTCTTCGGTCGCTTCGCGGGTTTTGCCGCCAGCGGCATCAGAACCGGAATTGGCAGCTTCGGCCTTCGGCTCTTCCTTCTTGGCAGAGGAAGAGATGTCGTCGGCGCTTTCGCCTTCCTGGATGAGCACGGCGATCGGGGTGTTGACCTTGACGCCTTCGGTGCCTGCATCGATCAGCAGCTTGCCGATGACGCCTTCATCCACGGCTTCCACTTCCATGGTCGCCTTGTCGGTTTCGATTTCCGCGATCACGTCGCCGGAGGTGACCTTGTCGCCTTCCTTTTTAAGCCATTTGGAAAGCGTGCCTTCCTCCATGGTCGGGGAAAGGGCGGGCATAAGAATTTCTACAGGCATGGGTTTCCCTTTCCCGATCAGAGCAGAATGTCGGTGTAGAGCTCGGACGCATCCGGCTCGGGGTCGTTCTGGGCGAAGTCGGCGCTGTCGGCAACGATATCACGGACATCCTTGTCGATGGCCTTGAGTTCGTCTTCGCTGGCCCAGCCCTGCTCCAGAAGGCGTGCTTTCACCTGCTCGATCGGATCGTGTTCCGAACGCATCTTCTGCACTTCGTCCTTGGAACGGTATTTCGCCGGGTCGGACATGGAGTGACCGCGGTAACGGTAGGTCAGCATTTCCAGAATGATCGGACCCTTGCCGGAACGGCAATGTTCAAGCGCCTGATCGGCTGCGGCCTTGACGGCGCGCACATCCATGCCATCCACCTGAATGCCGGGAATGCCGAAGGACTGGCCACGCAGCGAATAGTTCGACTGGGCGGTGGCGCGGGCGGTCGAGGTGCCCATGGCATAACGGTTGTTTTCGACGATATAGATGATCGGCAACTTCCAGAGAGCGGCCATGTTGAAGCTCTCATAGACCTGGCCCTGGTTCGCCGCGCCGTCACCGAAGTAGGTCACGGAGACGTTGTCGTTACCGCGATAGCGGTTGGCGAATGCGAGGCCGGTGCCGAGCGACACCTGGGCACCGACGATGCCGTGACCACCATAAAAATGCTTCTCCTTCGAGAACATGTGCATGGAGCCGCCCTTGCCTTTAGACAGACCGCCCTTGCGGCCGGTCAGTTCGGCCATGACGCCACGGGCGCTCATGCCGCAGGCGAGCATGTGACCATGGTCGCGATAAGCGGTGATGACCTGGTCGCCCTCTTTCTGAGCCATCTGCATGCCAACGACGACAGCTTCCTGGCCGATGTAGAGGTGACAGAAACCACCGATGAAGCCCATGCCATAGAGCTGGCCGGCCTTTTCTTCAAAACGGCGGATCAGAAGCATCTCACGATAGGCGTGAAGCTCTTCTTCCTTCGAGAAGTCGGGGCTGTTCTTGCCGGTGAATTCGGTTGCGGACTTTGCCGTTGTCTTGCGGCCGGATACGGTCGCTGATTTTCGCGGCGCCATTCATCCCTCCCTGAGTTGCCGTTTGAATGGATAGAGTGGCGCGTACCATATGCAAGAAAGCGCCATGCAGCAATGCTTTAAACGCATGGCACATATTCACGCTAAGATGCTGTGAATAAATCAAAAATATTGGATTAACCTAATCTCGGTTAATCAGAAATATGTGTTCATGATGACGATTTCGTCCGTTCGGGACATGTTCAGCTGGTACCGGGAAATCTCGTCGATCATGTCCCGTTCAAGCGAACCGTCACTCAACAGTTCCACCTGACGCTCCAGCGCCACGCGCGCCTGTGTCAGCTTTGCAAGCTCCGCCGTCCGGGTAATACGCTGCCGTTCCAGCCGCTCCGTTGCCTGAAGGCCGAAATCGCCATGGATCGAATGATAACCGAAGTAGGAAAGAAAAGCGATGGTAATGGCTGGAACGATCAGCCGACCGAATCGTCTCTTTTTATGATGCCTGGTCCACATGCCGGAGAGATGCCTCAAAACGCGTAACGTGAGTCTGAGACTAGAGCGGATTGTTTAACTATCCGTTGACCTTAAATTCCAATCGGCAATTGGGCATGAAAAAGCCCGCCGGAGGGCGGGCTGGATTGGCGGGGGACCTGCCCTCCCCACCGTCATCCTCGCCCTTGAGGCGAGGATCCAAAAACGTACCGTGGTGGATCCTCGGGTCAAGCCCGAGGATGACATCTCATATGTAGATGCGTTTTTCACCACCTCTGCCCGCAAGACAGCGGGCCCAGAAACCCGAACGCAAATTAACCGCGCAGGATTGAACGGCCGGCGTAAGCAGCCTGAGGGCCGAGCATTTCTTCGATACGGATCAGCTGGTTGTACTTTGCGAGCCGGTCGGAACGGGCAAGCGAGCCGGTCTTGATCTGACCGCAGTTCGTGGCAACTGCGAGATCGGCGATGGTCGAATCTTCGGTCTCGCCCGAACGGTGCGACATGACGGCGGTGTAGCCGGCCTTATGCGCGGTTTCGACCGCGTCCAGCGTCTCGGAAAGCGAACCGATCTGGTTGACCTTGACGAGGATGGAGTTGGCGACGCCCATCTTGATGCCGTCGCGAAGACGCGCGGAGTTGGTGACGAAGAGATCGTCGCCGACCAGCTGGCACTTATTGCCGATGAGATCGGTCAATGTCTTCCAGCCGTCCCAGTCGTCTTCAGCCATCCCGTCTTCGATGGAAATGATCGGGTACTTGGCAACGAGGTCAGCAAGGTATTCAGCCATGGCGCCCGATTCCAGCGTGCGGCCTTCGCCCTCGAGAACGTATTTGCCGTTCTTGAAGAATTCCGTCGATGCACAGTCGAGGCCGACATACATGTCTTCGCCCGGACGGTAACCGGCCTTTTCGATCGACTTCATGATGAAATCGAGCGCGGCAGGCGCGCTTTCGAGGCCGGGGGCGAAACCGCCTTCATCGCCGACATTGGTGTTGTGGCCCTGCGCGGAGAGCTCTTTCTTCAGCGTGTGGAACACTTCCGAACCCATGCGCACTGCTTCGCGGATGTTTTCTGCGCCAACCGGCAGGATCATGAATTCCTGGAAGTCGATCGGGTTGTCGGCGTGGGCGCCGCCGTTGATGATGTTCATCATCGGAACCGGCAGCAGATGCGCGTTCGGGCCGCCGACATAACGGTAGAGCGGCAGGCCGGAGGCTTCGGCAGCAGCCTTGGCGATGGCGAGCGACACGCCGAGAATGGCGTTGGCGCCGATGCGCGACTTGTTCGGCGTGCCGTCCAGCGCGATCATCATCTGGTCGATCTGGATCTGGTTTTCAGCATCGAAGCCGCCGATGGCGTCGAAGATTTCGGTGTTGACGGCTTCAACGGCCTTTTCCACGCCCTTGCCGAGATAACGCTTGCCGCCATCACGCAGCTCAACCGCCTCATGCGCGCCGGTGGAGGCGCCCGAAGGAACGGCGGCACGGCCCATGGAGCCGTCTTCGAGGTACACATCGACTTCAACGGTCGGGTTGCCGCGGCTGTCGAGGATTTCGCGCGCGATGATATCGGTAATGGCAGTCATGGTCTCTCCCTTGGGAATGGAACAGATATTTTCCGTCGCCTGTCTTAGACGATGGCGAAGAAATTACAATGACGGCAGGCCGTAGAAAGGGAACCACCGCCATTTAAAATCGATTGGCACGCGCCGCGCCCGCCGCTCAGGCTTTCGCGATGGCGTCGAAGGCCAGCAGCTTTTCGAGCAGTTTCGGCATATCCTTCAGGTGAACCATGTTCGGGCCGTCAGAAGGCGCATTGTCCGGGTCCTCATGGGTCTCGATGAAGAGGCCTGCGACACCAACGGCGACAGCTGCGCGAGACAGCGTCTCGACAAATTCCCGCTGACCGCCGGTGGAACCGCCCTGCCCGCCCGGCTGCTGCACCGAGTGGGTGGCGTCGAAGACAACAGGTGCGCCGAGGGATGCCATGATCGGTAGAGAACGCATGTCGGAGATCAGCGTATTGTAGCCGAAGGACGCGCCGCGTTCGCACAGCAACACATTGGGGTTGCCGCTTTCATTCAGTTTGGCGAGCACGTTCTTCATGTCCCATGGCGCCAGGAACTGGCCTTTCTTGACATTGATGACACGGCCGGTTTTTGCGGCGGCAACGAGAAGGTCGGTCTGACGGCTGAGGAAGGCCGGGATCTGCAGCACATCCACCACTTCGGAAACGATGGCGCACTGTTCTTCGGTGTGAATGTCTGTCAGGACCGGAAAGCCGAATTCCTTCTTGAGATCGGCAAATATCTGCATGGCACTGTCCAGACCGATGCCACGCTTGCCGGAAAGCGAGGTGCGGTTCGCCTTGTCGAAGGATGACTTGTAAACGAGGCCGATTCCGAGCCCGTCACAAAGCTCCTTCAAGACGCCCGCAATCATGAAGGCGTGCTCCCGGCTTTCCATCTGGCAGGGGCCGGCGATCAGTGAAAAACGCTCGCTATTGCAAAAGGAAACCTTGCTGGCGCCCTGGCCGGCGGTGACTTTGAGATTGTTCGTGACGCTCATCTTTTTTCCTCGAAGGCGAAATCGACGCCCTGTCCGGGTGCTGGGGGCACCACCAGACGGCCGCCCGCTTCTGCGCTGGACACGCCATTAGCAGCAAGTACCGTCGCTGTCACGGCAAGATCGTCAACGGAAAAGACGACGCCCATGCCGCGCAGGCCCTCACCGCTTTTTCCCGTAGCCTTCGGGTCGACGCCAGAAAGGGCGGGTCTTTCACTCAGCCTCACCCTTGCATTGCCGGTTTCGAAAACGACATCACCATCCGGAGACACGACGCCGTTGCAGCCGAAAACCGTTTCTATCAAGTGGGTGTCACTCCGCGTACCGGAACACAGCACGATCTCGCGAAGGCCCAGAACTCCGTTCTGGTGACGTTCCAGTGCAGCACGCTCCCCCGGCAGTGCCTGCAGGCGTTGACAACTGAAGAGGAAGAAATCCGCAGCCGATCCGCTTGCCGCGAAAGCAAGCCGGAACGCCGCCTCGCCTGACGATCCGTCCGGCATTTGCATGGGCCGCGAAAATTCGAAGACCTCGCCAGCCGATACGCCGGACGCCACGAATCTCCGGTGATCAGCACGAGCGTCAGCGGTGGAGGCCACAAGGGCAGAAAAACCTTCCTGTCCGTACGATCGCCGAAATGCCTGGTCCCTGCCGGTAAAAACATCGCCTCTCTCGACCGACGCGATATAGCTAACCCGGTCAGCAACTGTCAGAGGCTCCAGATAGGTGCCATCCCTGAAGAACACACAGGCATTCTCCGTGCCGAAAGGATGGAGAGCCTGTGGCGCGACCGTAAAGCCAAGGACCTTGAGCCGCGCGGCCGCTACCGCAAGGTCCCGAACGGGCAGAACGAGATGATCGATGCGATGCCTGTCAGCCATAAATCTTGCCTTTTTGACGCGCCCGGCGCAGATGCCGGGTATTGAAGCTGACAAAAGCACGAAGAGCGCCGGGAATGCAAATGACGGGCCTGCGCGTCTATGCCGGTATCGGCAGTGGGCTGAGGTTGCCGGGTTTCACCAGTCCTCCGGCTTCATCTGAATGCGGACGGTTTACCAATTTTCATCCGCCTGCGGATTGTTGGCGAGATCGGCCGCGACCGTTTTTGGATGGCCAGTGACTTCAGGTGTGTAGCGCTGGTTAAGGGGGGAAAACGCAAGGTCGGCTGTTGGCCACTGTGCATCTGACCGATATCAGGCGTTTGTATTTTCGCGCGCCACCACACTTCACTATATTTACGACTTCAGCGGCAACATCATCGCGGAATATGACGGCAACGGCGCGCTGGGACGGGAGTGTATCTGGCTTGACGAGAGACCTTTGGCAGTGATTGCAGATGCCGGTACGGAAGCAGCTACAATCTACCAGGTTCATACCGATCATCTCGAACGTCCCATCATGATGACCGACAGCGCAAGAAATGTAGTCTGGCGCGCGACCTACCTGCCTTATGGGGAGGCATACACAATCCTGGGATCGACCACGCTCGACCAACGCTTTCCGGGGCAATGGTTTCAACTGGAATCCGGTTTGCACTACAATTGGCATCGCCACTACGATCCGACGACAGGCCGGTATCTCCAGGCCGATCCTCTTGGGATGCCCGATGGACCAAATAGGTGGACCTATGTAACTAATTCACTTTAGATGGGCGTAGATCCGGACGGGCGCTAAAAAAAATCGAAACGGGGGACCGATCCTATATTGCCCCGGTGTCTATGGCTATGAATGTGGAGCACGAGATCGTCCTCCGGATATAAATCCAGAATATCCGAATGCCTGCTATCAATGCCTCTGCCGAATCGTAGAATGGCCACCTTCCGGATTAGCACCAACAATTCCTAATTGATTGAAATTAAAATGAAAGAGATCATTGGTCATGAATTGAGACTAATGCGAGAGGGAAAAAAACCCCTCTCAATGTTCTACTATATTGAGTCGGTAGGCGATAAGGACCTAATCCCCGTCGATAACTTCCAGCCATACGTTGATGAGGGATCGATCCTAATGGAAGAATTTACACTTCTAAATCCCGAGCACCCTCGCTTTAGCGTGACTTACATTTTCTACAGTCTTCCCGACGAAGCTTGGCGCATTCCTGCTTTAAAGACAGCCTTGGTTGCCCAACAGGACAATATTCAACGCCCTGATGAGGGTATTGATCGAATTATAGGATTACTACTTGGATACTCTAAAGAAGAAATTGACCAATGGGTAAGAAAAGGACTGGACTCTGCAACGTCATCGAACCACAATCTTTAAAAAAATTCGGCTCAACCAGCTATTTCCGGGTAATATTTCCAAATAGAATCTGATTGCACTATAATTGGCATCGCCGCTACGATCCAAGGACAGGCCGCTATCTCCGGGCCGATCCTCTTGGGATGCCCGATGGGCCAAATAGATGGGCTTATGTTAAAGACAATCCTTTGATGTATACTGATCCGATGGGATTAGGTGCAGCGAGTAAAGGGCCTGTTTCGCCATGGCGTGGCCAGCCCGAACAATCGCCTCAACTATGCGCTTCGCTACCGGGCTGGGAAGACTGCCATCAGAAATGCCTAGCGGAAACACAAGGGAGTATACCCATCTTATGAGCGACCAGGACTTTACAGGAGATGTGTTCGCCAATGTTTGGGAATCGTTGGTGAAAACTACTAAATATCATAAAAAAATGAGAATTTGATGGAAAAAGACACAGCAAAAAAGATAATAGAATTAGCAGTGTCTATTGATCATATCTTGGGTGACATGTTTTTATGTGTAAATCAAATACACGATGAAGATACAAAAAATGAATTTGATAAATCAGTCGGCGATCTTATGGGATATATTTCTAGAGATTTGATATTACCACTAGTAAATAGATATCCGGATTTGAATCCGGATATCTAATCAATCGGACCTAACAGCATCTTAGTCGCGGACTTCTGCAACTTGAGCAGCTGAGCTTGGTGCTTTGACGCGTAGAATGTCAACATTTTCTAGCGTTGAGCAAGGCAGTGTATAAAGATGGTGTCGCATCGATGATGCCAATCGCAATGTGAATACTGTTCATCCGAAATCTGACGACACAGCTGATATTATAGGACTTGCCTGGTGGGTGTCCTATTCACCCTTTGGGCCCAGGCGAGGTCCGCTGCATGGAATGGGACAACGGATTGGCGCTCATATGATGATGATAAACAGATATGCTGGCAAGATCGTCTACGCTATCGGTATGGCTGTATCGACGCGATTCGCTTGCAGCACCTGCGCCATCAACGGCAGCTTCGGCCGCAACATGTTCGCCGTCATACAGGGCTCCTGAACGATGTTTCCGTTCCGCTGGCATCCTGTCGTCGTTCCCATACCCGACGACCCAGCGCATCGTAGCCATAGCTCACCGTCAACTCAGCTGTCGCCCCGGTTGAGGCCGAGGCCTGTCGACTTACCAGAACAAGCTCGTCGTAAGCGGAATAGCCATAACGCCAGGTCAATCCGCTCGCCCTGACGGTTTTGCGGATCAGGTTGCCGTTGACGTCATATTCGAACTCGTGCCGCAAACAAGTCAAACAACACCAGACAAACTTTCGACTATTTTAGAATAGTATTTCAATTCTTTTTTATGCGAGAGAAAATATCCGAAATGATTGTCAAGGGGGAACCGATGTCCAGGGTGAAAGTCGACGAATAATGTCCGCAAATCGATCCATCGTTCAAACAACAGAATTGTGCCAGCGTCTTTTCGCATGAATATCTCATTGAATATTTCCATTGCATGCACAAGAAGTAGTGGATCGCGCCGCCCACGTAAAAATTCCATCAAGTTCGTCAATTTCGACATTTCATATTCTGCTGCCGACGGAAACGTATCTTTAAGCTGAGAGAACACCATTAGAAAATCCTCTGAGCTGCAAATTCTCTCATGGACCAAAATCTTATCGATTTCGCGAGAAATATAAATCTCTAGTTTTTCCATTTTTTCGTTCATATTCGAAATGTCCAATACTGGCATGAGCGCTTCCTACCTTCGACCGAAACAGCCCCGGCCAAATATATCCATTTCGACGGCAGAATTGCTCACAGTATATGCACCTGCTTTGCCCCCATACACTCCCTTTTTGATCCACTAGCGATGTCATCATCGCATTGTTTCATCTGGGCGGCACACGGATAATCCCACGACTGGGGACGATCAGGTGATTTATCATACGGCGGATCATTTGGCGGGATCGATCGCGTTAAAACACAACAATTCTTACCCCAACAATCTGCGTATCCCGTTGCATCGCTGTATTCAGTGCATCAGCAAGGAATAAAGGTACATACTATCGTTGCGCCAATCGTGCTCCCCCATCAGTCCGGCTGGGACAGCATATTTTCCTGCCGCCGCCATTCCACGATGACTTTGCGGATAGACGTTACGGACGTTTCGACACGCATGGAAAGAAGTTAGGCCGGTTGCCTCCCCAGCACTGGTTTTTCCTTTAGATTTCAGATCAGCCTTCGGTCACAATGGAAATTAGCCGCAGACTGGCCCATCACACACTTCAATATCTTATTGATTGACATACAAAATGCTCAACTTCTCCCGCTACCCGTATCAGAGCAAGGTCAGATTTTTCCCACTCAAATACCGGCAACTAGCCTTCATCCAACAAGTATTGAAGCTCGTTTATTTGTGATGGCAACCCTTTGAATAATAAGTTTCTCTGTCGACAAAACGAACTCCCAGTGCGATGGGTATTTTTTTCACCTTTCGCCGACCCCCTGCCCGGCACCCGATGTATAGCTTGCATGGGATGTTGCCGTGGCTAAGATTCTAACTATTATTTATTTTTCATCTTTATGTTTTAGTCGTCGATATATGGCGCCTCATGCCATACACCATCACCCTGCCGCTCGTACCGGTATCCAGCTCTAATTTTACCGACCGCCCGAACCGTAGGGGCAAAAATCAGTAGAGACTCGATACTAACGCCGCGAAATGATTGCTCATCATGGTCAATTTCACCACATAGATAACAAATATCACCACCCATGGTGAAGGTAATTAATTTAACCTCCCTTTGATTTTCCATAACGTGGTCGCAGCAAAATACTAGTCGATCCGGTTTCACATTGTCCTCACGAAGCCCTTTCCACCCTTCCCACGATTGCAGGCGCGGCATGATCCGGCGATATTGCCTGGCTCGTTGCCACCTCCAGCGTGATACGGATTCATATGATCGAGTTCCAGCGAGCAAACATAGCCAGATTTTTCAACCACAGAAGTTCCGCAATACTCACATCTCATGACTCCATCACGACCGGTAATTCGTTTGCGCGTTAAATCTCGAACCTTCGTCGGGATATATCTGCCATTATGCACCCATGCCTGAGCATCCCCAACGAAGTAGTTATTCGTGATTTCCCCTGCTCTGGACTCAACCTCGAGATTGTAGACGCGAGCGGTGCGATTTCCGCGGACAATTTCAGCAACCGTCAGCGAGCCGTTGTCATTGGCCGCTTTGAGCGTTTCACCACCCTTGACCACCGCGGTTTTTACCATTGAAGCAGACGTCGAGACAGAATCACCCTGCTTCAGGGCACCAGCCTTCACCCATTCCCCAAACGGCGTCTTGCCGCTGGATGGGAACAGACGGGCCGGCACGACCGTGGCCGCCGGAGCATCGCCATCCAGCGCAGCGACCAGCGTCTCGACCTTACCGTCCCAGCCCTGCGTATGGAACGGATGCTCCGGCGTCGTTTCGATGACCTCGCAACTACCCGCTGCGTCTTCCAGTGTCAGCGAAAGCGTTCCCGGCGCCTGACGGTTAAAGGTCGAAACAACCTTGCGGTAAACCTCCCCACCTGTCTTTTCATCGACCGATGCTACCAGATCGCCAACCCGAACGGCCTCGATCGGCCTGTAGCCTTCCTTGGTCAGAACCTTCGTTCCTTCAACGAACGAGTTCATGAAGCCTAGATTTGCCGGTGTGCCGCCGCTCGTTATGAACATGCTTGCGGCATCCTGGAGCTTGTAGCTCTTGGGAGCCTTCTTCGCCTTAACCTTTTGCACCGCACTCCAGCGCCCATAATCCTGCCTCCACGGTATACATGGCGACATTCTCGACGGTGAAACCATCCTGTTGCGCGGTGTTAATCGCATCCAGCACCCCGGCGATACCGAAGAAGATACAGCTCACACGGTTGCCGACCAGCGCCATCGACGTCATCGACCGAGTTGCGATGCTCGCGGTCGCACCATACTCGGCCGAGGCACTCATTCCACTCGGATCGGTCCAGTTGGCGGGCGAGTTCCAGACATAGCGATAGACGTTAAGGTCACCGGCTTCGAACCAGATCGGATCTTCCTGAAGGAAGCGCCCGGGCCAGCACGATCGGGTCGCCGAAGCATTGATATCGGGCTCGGCGATCAGCGCGTCATAATTCGGCCGCGCTGAAATAAAGTATCAACTCATCATCCATTACATTCACATAATATGAATTAATATTGCGATATAAATATTCTTCAAATGAAATCGAGACTTCATCAAATACCTCATGGATTCCAATAAACAGTGTCGAAGAATTTTCTCTCATAAAATCAACGTTTTTAAATGTAACACCTTTGTGAAAAAATTCGACACCGTCATTGTTCATATCGAAGCCACCTAAGGAACCAGCGATGTTCGGTGTTTCAGCGCCGATCTTCCAGTTGGAGACCATTATATATTCATTCTTGGATGTTAATTTCTCAAAGAAAAACTCTCTTATCGAATCGTAAACGGAGTTCGACACCGGATAAATTTGCGGATACGAATATTCCGTAAGTTCCAAATTTGCCATCTTATCGTTCATGAAGGCAACACAATCAAACGATCGAAGACGAGTTACACTTACAACTGCGTCATAAACGATCCCCCAACCCTCTAGATACGATAGCGCGGCGTCTACTTCATTACGGGACAGTGATCGAAGGACATCTTGAGATGGTTGCTGTGTATCTCTCTGACTGTTCATTAATCACCGCTTTTTTTGGCAACCATTTATCGCCATAATTTTCCCAATGCGCCCCGTCAGGGTCAACCTAGCCAATATGGCGTCCTTTCCCTATAGGGTGATCTCTATGGTCGCGCCAATACTCGCCAGCTTCAGACCGATCACGCAGCCCAAGCCTTTATTTTGAAGTGTTACCTCCTTCCCAACCTGCTGGAGAACGTATCGGGTGCCGCTCCAACGGCGAACCCATACCGCAACCTGAACCGAGCGATTGATCGTAAGCCCTTGCTGCACCCCAATGGCGATCGCCCCAAGACCGACGCGCTCGCTTGCTGCACTCATGCCAGACAGATCGGTCCAATTGGCGGGCGAGTTCCAGACATAGCGATAGACGTTGAGGTCACCGGCTTCGAACCAGATCGGATCTTCCTGAAGGAAGCGCCCGGTCGAGGGATCGTAGGCGCGTGAACGATAGTGGGATAGGCCCGTCTCGGGCTCGCACTCCCGCCCGGCGAGACCGACAAGAAAAGCTTGGGTTGCTATCGGTGTTCCAATAAGGTTCCTAATCACGACATCGCAGAGCATTCAATCGTAAGACGGGGCTCAATATATTCTGAGTAATCGGCTACTTAGCTGCTGCGCGAGAACGACGCATTATGGAGGTTTGCCAATACAGCGACTGGCGACGCCTAATTTTCGGAAAAAAGCCAATAAAAACAATGAAATCTTATGATTTTCATTCCAGCTTACCTACCGGGGTTCTTAGCGTGCCATTCCCGTTTTGTTTTCTCGCCCCAAGTTCACGAAATTTTAGGGGATTGCGGAACACATATGGAACATATAGTGTTCGTTCTGTATTTGTTTCGCGACTTCAACGACGATTCTCAAGGGTGTTTTCCTCATGCTCACGCGCAAACAGCAGGAATTGCTTCTCTTCATTCATGAAAGAATGAAAGAGTCCGGCGTGCCGCCCTCCTTCGATGAAATGAAGGACGCACTCGATCTTGCCTCCAAATCCGGCATCCACCGGCTGATCACTGCCCTGGAAGAGCGCGGGTTCATTCGCCGGCTACCTAACAGGGCGCGAGCGCTTGAAGTGATCAAGCTGCCGGAGGCCTATGTGCCCGGCGCGAGGCCGCAACGGGGCTTCTCGCCGAGCGTTATTGAAGGCAGCCTCGGCAAGCCCAAGATGCCCGAGCCCGCCCCTGCCCCTGCCCCAAAGGCGCCCGCGAACGACATAGCAGGCGCGGCAACCGTGCCCGTCATGGGCCGGATCGCTGCCGGTGTACCGATCTCAGCCATTCAGAACAATACGCATGACGTGGCGGTTCCGGTGGACATGCTTGGCTCGGGCGAACATTACGCGCTCGAGGTCAAGGGCGATTCGATGATCGAGGCCGGCATCTTCGATGGTGATACCGTCATCATTCGCAACGGTAACACCGCCAATCCCGGCGATATCATCGTGGCGCTGGTGGATGACGAGGAAGCGACGCTGAAGCGCTTCCGTCGCAAAGGCGCTTCGATCGCACTTGAAGCAGCAAACCCTGCCTATGAGACCCGCATTTTCGGACCTGATCGGGTGAAAATCCAGGGCAAGCTGGTAGGGCTGATCCGCCGGTATCATTGATGCTGCTGCCGGTCCGGATAAGGCCGGAGCGGTCGATGAGCGATAAATCAGGCCTTCAAGATGAACGGCGCGTCATTCCACTCGAGTGATGCGCCTTTTCTTTTTAATGGCGGCGAAGGCGGCTTTGCCAGAGGACGTCGGCAGGGATGGCGCCCCACCCATCAATTGGCGTTATGGGAGTGATGGATTCTTTGCGATATTCCGGGCCGGGCCGCTGGTATAAAAACCCGCTTCACAGTCAGGAGACCCGCAATGTACGATCTTTATATCGCCAACAAGAATTACTCCTCCTGGTCGCTTAGGCCATGGGTCCTGATGCGCACGCTCGGTATCGCCTTCGAGGAGAAACTCGTCCCGTTTGGTGAAGGCGTGTCATTCTCCACCTTTTCCCCAACTGGCAAGGTGCCTTGCCTTGTCGATGATGGGGTGACGATTTGGGAGTCACTCTCGATCGCCGAATATCTTGCCGAACGTCATCAAGGGGTATGGGCAAGCGACAAGCATGCGAGAGCATGGTCGCGGTCGGCAGCAAGCGAAATGCATGCGGGATTTTCGTCCCTTCGCAATCTCTACCCCATGTCCGTTGGCGTTCGTGTCAGACCGAACGTCAGCGATGCTGGGCTTGCGGCGGATATAAAGCGTGTCGATGCGTTGTGGAGCGAGGGCCTGTCGAATTTCGGCGGTGCCTTTCTCGCCGGTCAGAAGTTCACGGCGGTGGATGCCTTCTACTGCCCTGTGGCATTCCGTTTCCAGACGTATGGCGCAGACCTTTCTCCTGCGGCAAAAGCCTATTGTGAGCGACTGCTCGCTCTGCCTTCCATGCGCGAATGGTATGAGGCGGGACTGAAGGCGACCTGGCGTGACGCGGCACATGAAGAGGAGATCGCCGGAATCGGCGAATTGACGACGGATCTACGCGCGAAGGCGTGACGATCCTTGCTGGTGGCTATCATTGCGACGCCGCCAGCAGACGGGTGATCGTTTCAGGCAATTCACGGTCGAAACGTCCGGTTTTCCAGTCATAATATCGATGTTCACTCCACGGGCGGTTTGCGCCCGCGGTCGACGCCCGTAGCCGACCGACAACGCCGGGCTGATCGCTCCTCGCGAAGTCTATCTCCACGGAACCGATGCGCCGCAATATGTCGCGGTTGAGGAGTAACGCGCCCGAGCGACACTGTGCAAACGACGTTCTGCGGGAAACAATGACGATGTCGGCAATGTCACATGCCTTTCCGGCGAGGCGGCCGTCTTCCAGTACGATGATCCATTCGCCGCTTTCCGCACGCGCCACGCACCAGCGACCTGACTTGCAAGTAAAAATTCCAGGCGCTGCATCCTTCAACGCAGCCGCCATGTCTCGTCCCACAGCCTTTATTTCGTCCCGCGTGAGCTTTGATTTCTTGGTGAGTGCGATGCCGGACGCGGTTGGAACGTCTTTTCTGAGGATAACGGGCGCGAGCGGTTTCTCCGGAAGCAGCAGCGCCCTCTGCCACTGGTCATAGATGAAGCCATGCGGCCGGGTTTTTGTGGCGTAAACCTTGTTCTCGTCCAGAAGCGCGACCAGAGAACCGTCTTCATGAACGAGGAGATCGGGCAGATCGCGCTGAGATGTCGCTGCCGAGAGGCCGAAGGCAAGCAGCAGAGGCGGAATGCCCAAAAGCGCAAGGCGGCTGCGCAGCAGGGTCAGCAGCAGGAAGCCAGCCGAGGCGATGCCGATGAACCAGCCATGCGGACGTCCGGTCGCGGCGCTGCCACCCCAGGAGGCGACTTCGTCCGCGACCTCTATGACCAGCGCCATGCCATGGCCCATGACCTTCAGGAATGGCGCGTCGAGCCCGAACGGCATCAGCAGCATGGCAATCAGACCGAAGGGCATGACGATCAGCGACATGAGCGGCGTGGCGGCGAGATTGGCAAAAAGTCCATAGGTAGTGACACGCTGGAAATGTTCGGCAGAATAGATTGCTGTCGAAAGCCCACCGATCAGCGACGTTGTGATAACGCCGCCGATCACGGCACCTGCCGTTTGCGCCACCGTCACCCAAGCCGGTTTTCGCCCCCTAAAAAGACGCTCGCGGTCAATGCGCCAACGGCTCCAGGCCGCATAGGCAGAAACAAGCGCGATCGTTGCGGCAAAAGACATCTGAAAGCTTGGCCCCATCACTTCGGACGGGGACAGTGCCAGTATCACGAGGGCGGAGAGCGCAACATTTCTCAGGCTGAGCGAGGGCTGATCGAAGAGCACCGCAATCAGCATCACCGACATCATCAGCCAGGCCCGCTCGGCGGAAACTGCGAAACCGGAAATCAGATAGTAGCAAAGTGTCATCAGGAGCGCTGCGAAGGCGGATATCTTCTTGACCGGCCATCGCTGGGCAAAGGCTGGGAAAAGGCTGAATGCGAGCCTCATGCCGACAAAGAAGATGCCTGATGCCAAGGCCATGTTGAGCCCGGATATGGCAACGATATGAGCCAGCCCCGAGACCCGCAGCGCCTCCATGGTTTCCGGCGATATGGCTTGTCTCTCATCGGTGACGATGGATGCAGCGAAGGCACCCGCATCGCCGCCGATCGTCGTGCGAATGCGCTCGGCGATGGCGGCACGCAGGCGATAAAGCCACATGTCGGCCATCTCCAGCCAACCCTCGGCCCCAAGGTCCGCCGTCGCCACCGCCTGGGGCGGCTGATAAAAAAAGCCTGTCGCGCCGATGCCCCGGAAATAGGATGAAAAGGCAAAGTCGTTCAATCCCGGCAAAGCCGGTCCGGACGGTGGAGAGAGCCGTGCCTTGCCGCGTATGGTCGCGCCGATGGGCATGGCGTCGCCGCCACCGCGCAAGGAGCGACACCCTCCCCGGCAGACGCGTTAGTGACGGCGCTTCAGTGGAGTGGAGCTGCACCAGATACCGCCAGTCGCCCCGCGCATCCACCTCCCGGCGCACCACCTTGCCGGTGAGCGTGGTGGTGACCGGCGTGTCCAGAAGGATGGTCGCCGCACGGCGGGTTTCCAGTTCGGCAAAAAGCATGCCGAGCAACAAGAGGGCGACAAGGCTGCACGCCCTTCCCACCGTATCAAGGCGGTATCGGTTGAGAAGCGCCAGTGGGGCCGCGACTAAAAATGCGACGATCAGAAGGGGCAAGGAAGGCGCGGTGTCGAGAGAAAACCAGAGGATCGCTCCGCAACCGATGACAACGGGTACGAAAAGAAAATCGTGCCCGAATGCGCGTTCTTCCGTCAGCCAGACGGCAATTTTTCGAGAAACGGAAACGCCGGGTTCGGGCCTGTCGACCAGAGGCGGCAGAACAGGGATCGCGACGGCGACGGTCCGCTGCAGCGGAAACAGGATATCCACCGTGCTGGGGGCGTTTCCCTGCATCGTTTCGGCATATCCGAAATGCTGTTTTTCCCCTTGACCAAGCATTCTGCGCCGCGCCCCTGCCGCACTGTAAACAGGTTTGCAGAGGGACGCCCGAGATTGCAATGCTTTCCTTTAACCGCGCGTTGACCGAGATTGAATTGCTTCGATCGACGAGGCCAAAAGCAACGCATTTGCGTTTGCCGCAATGCACAATTTGACCTTTGGATAGCTTGGCATCTGCGACAGGATCATATAGCTAATCGGTAGACGCTTAACCGCGGGGCGTGTCTCAACGCCCCCACCCGCATGTTTTCGGAGGATCAGTATGACGGAAAAAAGCGCTACAGTGACACTTGGCGACAAACAGGTCGAACTCCCTGTCAGGGAAGGCACGATCGGGCCGAGCGTCGTCGATATCGGCACGCTGTACAAACACACGGGCTCCTTCACTTACGACCCGGGTTTCACGTCGACGGCCTCCTGCGAATCCAAGATCACCTATATCGACGGTGACGAAGGTGTTCTCCTGCACCGTGGCTTCCCCATCGAACAGCTCGCCGAACAGGGCGACTTCCTGGAAACCTGCTATCTGCTGCTTTACGGCGAACTGCCGACGGCGGCACAGAAGAAAGATTTCGATACCCGCGTCACGCGCCACACCATGGTGCACGAGCAGATGAGCCGCTTCTTTACCGGCTACCGTCGCGACGCACATCCGATGGCCGTCATGTGCGGCACGGTCGGCGCTCTCTCGGCCTTTTACCACGACTCGACCGACATCACCGATCCGCATCAGCGCATGGTCGCATCGCTTCGCATGATCGCCAAGATGCCGACGATCGCCGCGATGGCCTACAAGTACCATATCGGCCAGCCCTTCGTTTACCCGAAGAACGATCTGGATTACGCCTCCAACTTCCTGCACATGTGCTTTGCCGTGCCGTGCGAGGAATACAAGGTCGATCCGGTTCTGGCCCGCGCCATGGACCGCATCTTCATTCTGCATGCCGATCACGAGCAGAATGCCTCCACCTCCACGGTGCGTCTTGCCGGTTCGTCGGGCGCCAACCCGTTCGCCTGTATTGCGGCCGGCATTGCCTGCCTCTGGGGTCCGGCACACGGCGGCGCCAACGAAGCGGCGCTCAACATGCTCAATGAAATCGGCTCGGTTGATCGCATTCCGGAATACATCGCCCGCGCCAAGGACAAGAACGACCCGTTCCGCCTGATGGGCTTTGGTCACCGCGTCTACAAGAACTACGACCCGCGCGCCAAGATCATGCAGAAGACGATGTATGAAGTGCTGGAAGCCACTGGCAATTCCGACGATCCGATCATGCAGGTCGCGCTGGAACTGGAAAAGATCGCCCTTTCCGACCCGTATTTTGTCGAAAAGAAGCTTTACCCGAATGTCGACTTCTATTCGGGCATCACGCTGAAGGCGCTCGGCTTCCCCACGACCATGTTTACCGTCCTCTTCGCTCTCGCCCGCACCGTTGGCTGGATCGCACAGTGGAACGAAATGATCGAAGATCCGCAGCAGCGCATCGGCCGTCCGCGCCAGCTTTATACGGGTGCCGGCAAACGCGACTACGTTCCGGTTTCCAAGCGTTAATCGGCAAACCACGTCACATCAAAGGCCGGCGAGTTTTACTCGCCGGCCTTTTTGCTTGCCATTGTGGATTGGGATACACGCGGTGGGACCGGCGGCAACACAGGCCCTGACACAGCCGGGGCTTCAACCTCGCTGTCTGCGGGCGTTCACGACCTCGAGGAGAATAGCCGCGCCGGTTTCGCCGGGCGGGACATCCGTGCGCAGACGTTGCTGCACCAGAGCATAACCTTCGAGCATGGCCTTCCGCTCAATTGTATCGGATGACAGGCGTTCCGCCCAACGCAGCATCGATCCGGCCCTGACCACCTCGTTGAAATACTCCGGGACGACAGCATAATCGGCAATGAGATTGGGTAGCGCACCCGTCCAGGTCTTCACCCGCTTACTCAGCATGGTGAAAATCCAGTCGGTCTTGTAGACAGATATGGTCGGCACGCCGGCAAGAGCCAGCTCAAGAATGACCGTGCCTGACGCTGCGATAGCCGCATCGGCTTCAGCAAAGGAGTTCCACTTGAAAGCAGGATCGATGCCGATTTCGGGTCTGATTTCCTGCGGCCAAGACGCCGCCAGTTCGCGGATGCGATGTTCCTGACGTGGAACGGTGGGCAGCAGAAACCGCGTCGGACCATTCCGTTCCACAAAAGCCTTCGCCGCGTGCTGGAACGGCTCCATCAGCCTGGTGGTCTCGGTGGAACGCGACCCGGGCAGAAGAAGAATCGTCTTCGGCCGCCCCTCCGCTGGAAGTGGCCGTTCTGCCCGCTTCCGACGCACCGCGAGGACGTCCGGATCGACGCTGAGGCGATGGCCGACGAATGTGGTCGGCGGGCCTCCGAGACGGCGCATCGCCTCCGGCTCAAATGGCAGGAGAGCCAGGACATGGTCCACATAGGATAACATCGCCGTGGCGCGATGTTCTTTCCAGGCCCAGACGCTCGGGCACACATAATTGACGACCGGGAGATGCGGCAGTTCCTTGCGGACTTTTTTCGCCACTCGATGGGTGAAATCCGGGCTGTCAATGATCAAAAGGACATCCGGTTTTTCCCGTATCACCGCCTCAGCCGCCCGGTTGATCAGGCCGATCAGTTTGGGCAGTTTCTTGAGGACCTGCGTGAACCCCATGATCGAGAGTTCGGAATAATCGAAAAGAGAAGTGAGCCCCTGCCCCTCGAGCGCCTCGCCGCCGACGCCGACAAGTTCGATCGAACAGGGATATCGGGCCTTGAGGGCCCGGATCAGATCCGCGCCGAGAAGATCGCCCGACACTTCGCCGGCGATGACCGCCACCTTCAATCTTTCCGTCATTCCATCATGTCTCCGCGAAGTGACGTATCGATGCCACAGACGAATATGCCCGCCTGATCGGCAGCTTTCAACATCGCGTCACGATCAAGCACCAGTGCGCGTCCGGCTTCGACGGCAATGCCCGCAAGCCCGGCCTTTTGGGCATTTTCGACAGTTTCGATCCCGATTGTCGGCAGATCGGCGCGTATATCCTGCTGCGGTTTGCAGAGCTTGACCAGCACACCCCGGCGGCGGGGCGAGATGCGTCCCTCCGCGCGCAATGCCGCGACGCGCAGTAACATTGCGTCCGTGCCTTCAACGCCCTCAAGCGCCACGATGCGGCCGCCGACGGAGACCGCGCCCTGCCCGACATCAAGTTTGCCGAGCGCAAGCGCCGCCTCAGCTGCCTTGCGTATGTCCTTCAAGTCGTCTTCGGCCGGTTTTTGCGTGCCGAAAGCGCCAGTCGTGGCCAGGAGGCCTGGAGCGATCTCATGCGCGCCGATGACTTTCGCACCGAGCGTGCCGATGATCTTTATGACCATCTGCAGAACGGCGTCATCGCCGCCCGACAACAGCGTTTTGACGATGGATGGCAGTTTTAGCAGGATGGCGACGGTGGGGCGGATTTCACGCCATTCCGGCCGCCGCGCCACGGCCCCGGAAAGCACGACACGATCCACCCGATTGTCACGCAGCAGCCGGCCAAGCCCGGCGACGTCACCAACCGAGATGACGGCGTTGTCGAAACCGCTCCAGTCGAAGCGGGAATCATCGCGCAGCCGCACGATGAAAGGATCCTCTCCCATCTCACGGGCGGCGTTCGCCACGTAAAGCGGCAACTGGCCGCTGCCGGCCACAATGGCGAGACGCCCGCAGCCTGTCACGGCTCACTTGCCCCGGTTGGGCGAAGAGATCGCGCGGTCGCTGTCCACTCCAATGAAATCGATGATTTCTAGCGCCTGCGGGCAATCCAGATATTCGTTGCGGTCGATCGCTGCCGCATTGCCGCGGATAGTGCCTTCCGCCTCGAAGATCTGCTTGAAGACGCGCCGGACCTTGTGGATATCTGCGCGCTCAATGCCGGCACGCGTCATGCCAACGACATTAAGGCCGCCGAGAATGCCGGGATTGCCATTCAGCATGCCATAGGGAATGACATCGTAATTGACCGCGGACAGTCCGCCGATGAAGGCCTGACGGCCAATGCGGGTGAACTGGTGAACAGCACAGCCGCCGCCCAGAATGGCGCGGTCCTCGATCGTCACATGGCCGGCCAGCATCACATTGTTGGACAGGATGATGTGGTCGCCAAGGCGGCAATCATGCGCCACATGTGAGTTGGCAAGGAACAGATTGTCGTTACCGACGATCGTCTTGCCGCTGCCATCAGAGCTGCCGGCGTTCATGGTGACGCCTTCGCGCATGATGCAGCGCTCGCCAATTTCGAGCGTGGTTTCAGAACCGTCGTGGCGAACCGCCTGCGGCGTGCCGCCGATGACCGCCATGGGGTGGACGACCGATCCACGGCCGATGACCGTCAGGCCGGATACAACGGCATGATTGTGCAGCCTGACATCATCAAGCAGCGTGACTTTCCCGCCGACGTAGCTCAGCGCACCGACGACGACGTTTTCACCGATCACCGCACCGTCTTCGATCACGGCGGTGGGGTGAATTCTGGCCGAGGCGGCAATCGTGCTCATTGCTGGTCCTCGGGGATCATCATGGCGCCGACATCAGCCTCCGCCACCAGCGCACCATCCACCTTCGCCTCGCAATGGAATTTGAAGACATTGCCGCGCTGGCGCTGCTTGACGACGTGAATTTCCAGACGATCGCCGGGGATCACGGGTTTGCGGAAACGGGCGTTGTCGATTGTCATGAAGTAGACCAGATGGCCGCCCTCACCTTGACTGCGGGCGCATATTGCACCTGCCGTCTGGGCCATGGCTTCGACGATCAGAACACCCGGCATGATCGGCCGGTCCGGGAAGTGGCCGGTGAAATGCGGTTCGTTGACCGTCACGTTCTTGATGCCGGTCGCCGAATTGTTACCGTCAATATCAATGATCTTGTCGATCAGCAAGAATGGGTAACGATGCGGCAGAAGCTTCATGACTTCCAGAATGTCAGCCGCGCCGAGCGTCGTCTTCGTTTCTTCAGTCATTGTTTTTTTCTCCTGTTTTTTTATCACGCCCTTCAGCGCGTGCCAGAATTTCGGCCATGTCGCGCAGGAAATATTTCATCGGTCGCGCAGGCGTTCCGCCATAACGGGCGCCTGCCGGCACGTCCGCCACAACACCGCTCATGGCAGCGATCTGCACGCCGTCGCCAATGTTGATATGGCCATTGATGCCTGCCGCACCACCAATCATCACACCGTCGCCGATACGGGTGCTGCCCGCAATGCCGACCTTGCTGACGATGCCGCAATGGCGGCCGATGCGAACGTTGTGGCCAATCTGGACCTGATTGTCGATCTTGGTGCCTTCGCCGATCACCGTGTCATCCATGGTGCCGCGATCGATCGTGGTGTTCGCGCCGATCTCGACATTGTCCTGGATGATGACACGGCCAATCTGGACGATCTTCAGCATGCCGCGTGGACCGGGGGCATAACCGAAACCGTCTTGCCCGATGCGCGCACCATTGTGGATAATCACATTATTACCGATGAGCGCGGCAAGAACGCTTGCGCCGCCTGCAATGGTGCAATCGCGTCCGATCTGTACATCCTGCCCGATGATGACACCGGGCCCGATCCGCGTACCAGCACCGATATGGGCGCCGGCGCCGATCACTGCGAGCGCCTCGACAATGACGCCCGCTTCCAGCTTCGCGGAAGGATCGACATGCGCAGCATGAGAAATTTCGCTTTCCATCCGCGCGATCGGACCGGGACGCATCGCCGAGGGGTGCAGCAAGGCACCAACCTGGGCAAACAGCGTGTGTGGATTTTTCGATATCAGCGCGGGGATGTCGGACGGAAGCATGTCCACAAGGGCAGCGTCACAAATGACGGCGGCGGCTTCGCAGGTCTGCAGCTCATCGCGGTTCTTGCGCGAAAGGATATAGCAGAGCTGATCGGGTTTTGCCCGATAGACCGGAGAAACGGACCTGACAATCCGCTCTCCCGCCGCCTCATCAGACAGTTCCGCCCCAAAGCGGTCTGCGATGTCTTTCAATCGCAGTCCCTCGTGGGGCGGAAAAAACGCGTTGTATTCCATTAGCCGGAAACTCCAGAACGTTCAAAGTTGCAGTTCTGGACTGCCGATATCAGAAAGTGTTGGACATGCCAAACCGGAAACGCTGTTCCTCGTCGTAGTCTTCCTTGGCGATCGGAACCGCGTAGTCTACACGGATCGGACCGAAGGGCGACGCCCACATCACGCCAATACCGGCGGATGCGCGGATGGAATTGTCATCCTTGACGGTCTGAGACGTGGAAACCTTGTTACCATACATCGTGCCAGCATCGACGAAACCAGCAAGACGCAGACCGAAATCCTCGGGAACGCCAGGCATCGGAGCCGTGACTTCAGCAGACGCGGCGAAATAGGTCGTGCCGCCGATGGAGTCGGAACCGATGCGCGGACCGATACCATCGTTCTTAAAGCCGCGAACCTGACGTCCGCCGAACTTGAACTGATCGAATACCAGCAGATTGTCGCCCGTCGGCATCACGTGACCGGCCTGACCGGTGAGCGAGCCGATGACGTCGTACTCATCCGACAGGGTGTAGTAGAAACGCGCCTTGGCATAGATCTTGTAATATTCGGAATCGCCACCCAGACCGGCAAATTCGTTTGTCAAAGCAGCCTGCCAGCCTTCACGCGGCATGTTGCGGTCGTCGAGCGTATTGTAGTTCAGCGTGTTGGAGATGATGGACTGCGTCCAATCGCCACCGCGGATCAAATCCTGATAAGGTTCGGCGAGATTGTTGAGGTTAGTCCAGTCACCCTCACCGTCGTAGTTGATCTGCTTGTAGGTATACTTGAACGTCGTCGAGAGATCCTCGGTGATAGGCGCGGTCACGCGCAGCGAGAAGCCCTGCTCGTCGTAGTCGTAATAATCTTCGCTGCGGCTCTGGCTCTTGAACAGGTCGAAACCTGCAGCAAGGCGGTAGCCGAGGAAATAAGGCTCGGTAAAGGACAGCGTGTAGCTACGCGCATCGTCTTCACCCGCACCGGCAGCGAGACGGATATACTGACCGCGGCCGAGGAAGTTCTTTTCTTCGATGGAGGCTTCGAGCAGAACACCGTCGTTCTGCGAATAACCGGCGCCGATACCGAACGAACCGGTCGACTGATCTTCAACGTCAACCACGATCACGACGCGGTCAGGCGCGCTGCCGCCGGCGGTCGAGATATTGACCTTCGAGAAGTAACCCAGCGCTTCGAGACGACGCTTGGCAGCGGTGATAACCGTCTGGTTGAACGCATCGCCTTCAGAAATATCGAATTCGCGACGAATGACATAGTCACGCGTGCGGGTGTTGCCACGGATTTCGATACGCTCGACATAAGCGCGCTCGCCCTGATCAACGATGTAGGTCACGCCAATGGTGTTGCCGGACATGTCGCGGTCGCCGCGCGGCGTTACACGGGCGAAAGGATAACCTTCACCGGCGACGCGCTTGGAAATCGCCTCCATGCTCTGCTGAACTTCCTTGGCGCTGTAGCTTGCGCCCTGGCGGGTCTCAACGAGGCCCTGAAGCTCCGAACCCTCAACACCCGGAACGGTCGATTCGACCGCGACGTTGCCGAAGTTGTAACGCTGACCTTCATCGACCGTGATGGTGATGTTGTATTCGTTTTTGGACTCATCAAGCACAGCCTCGGAACCAACGACCCGGAAGTCGGCGTAACCGCGGTTGTAATAGAACTGGCGCAGCGCCTCTTCGTCGGCGCGCAGCTTGTCCTCGTTGTAGACGTCCTTACGCGTCAGGAATGACAGCATGTTGGACTTCTTGGTATTGATGACAGCAGCCAGACGACCATCGCTGTAGGCATTGTTGCCCACGAAGTCGATGCGGCCGATCTTGGTACGCTCACCTTCATTGATGACGAAAGCGATGTTCACGCGACCCTGACCGACGGAAACCGTCTGGGTGGTGACTTCGACATCGCTGCGGCCGATAGCGGCATAGGCTTCCTTGATGCGGGCAATATCCGCCGTCACGATGGCCTGATTGAACGGGCCGAGCGACTGCGTCTGCACGATACCGGCGAGCTTGTCGTCCTTGATCTTGCGGTTGCCGTTGAAGACTACCTGGTTAACGAGCTGGTTCTCGTTGACGGTCACGACAAGCGTGCTGCCCGAAACGCGCATGGAAACATTCGAGAAATAACCGGTGGCGTAAAGACGCTTCACCGATTCATCGATGTCCGAATTGGAAAAGTTCTTGCCGGGCGCAATGGTGATGTTGGAACGAACCGAATCCGCACCCGATCTTTCGGCGCCGCGAACGTCGATTCTGCTGATGACGGCTGCCTGTGCAACGCCAGCAGAGGCAAGCACACCAAGGCCCGCAACCGAAGAAACACCGGCAGACAGAGCAACCGCCGACACAGCGTTCAAAAATCTTGAACCAGCCTTCATTTCAATTCTTACCTTTTTACGTTGTCCCTCAGCGGGCGGAACCCGACTCCGGCCATGTGCGTCGTTTTACCTGCTTTTCCCCTACAAGCAAGCGCGAACGTTAAATTCTGTTTACTTCGTGCTCCAGAGTGGCTCATTCGCCACTTTGGCATAAAAACAAGGTAAACAACCGACTAACAAAACCGTTAAAACACAATCCTCAGCCAATCAAGCTGCTGATATCATTCCATGTTGCAAAAACCATAAGACCCAAAATCATCGCCATGCCGATGCGGAAGGCAACCTCCTGCGCGCCCGCTCCCAGCGGCCTGCCGCGGATGGCCTCGATGGCGTAGAACACGAGATGTCCGCCGTCCAGAACCGGGACGGGCATCAGATTGAGGAGCCCGATCGATACCGACAAAACGGCTGCAAGTTGAATCACGGCGGAAATGCCAAGAGTCGCCATCTGGCCAGAAGCCTGCGCGACCCGCACCGGGCCGCCGAGCTGATCGGCATTCATGCGGCCGGTAACGAGATTGCCGATATAATTGAATGTGCCGGTGATGACGTGGCCTGTCTCGCGCACACCTTCCAGAAGCGCCTGCGACGGTGAATATTCGATGTGACGGAAATTACCGCTGGTCTGGTCGGTGACAATGCCGATGATACCCATTTCCAGCTTGTTGCCGAACTGGTCGGTGGTTTCTGTCCGGGTCGGCACCATCGGTAGTTTGAGCTCCTCGCCTGCCCGCTCGACGGTGACCGTGATAGGCGTGCCGGGCCGGATGCCGACATAACGGCGGACATCTTCGAAGGTCACCACTTTTTCGCCGTCAATCGCCACCAGACGGTCGCCGGGGCGCACGCCCGCAGCGGCGGCGGCACTGTTTTCACGCACCTCTGCAACAACGGGATCGGCGATCATCCGGCCGTAAATGCCGAAGAGTACTGCGAAGATGAGAATCGCGAGGATGAAGTTTGCGATCGGGCCCGCAGCGACGGTCGCCGCCCTTTTCCACAGTTTTGCACCGGAAAGCGTCTGCGCCCTCTCCTCCAGCGTCATATGGGACAGGCCCGAGCTGTCCGGCTTGCTCGCTGCGTCTTCATCGCCGAAGAATTTCACGTAGCCGCCCAGTGGTATGGCTGAGATCTTCCATCTCGTCCCGCGCTTGTCGGTGAAACCGAGCAGCTCGGGGCCGAAGCCGACGGAGAATGCCGTGGAACGGATGCCGCACCAGCGACCGACGAGATAATGCCCCATCTCGTGGACAAAAACGAGAAGGGAAAGCACCAGGATGAAGGGCACGATATAGCCGGTCAAAAAGCCGGTCGCCGCCATTACTGTGTTCATGACAATCTGCCCTTCATGTCGTGACCTTTCGTGCCGCTTAGAAACCCGGCAGCAGACCGCCGCCCGACCCGGGCACATCGCCGGTTGCCGCCGCGTGCACGAAAGCTATGAGGAATACCGTAAAGCAGGCGAAAACAAGACCGTCAACACGGTCCATGAAGCCGCCATGGCCAGGAATGAGATGGCTTGAATCCTTGACCTGGAAACGCCGTTTCACGAAGGATTCGAAGAGATCGCCGATCTGGCTGAACACGGAAAGAAGGAGCGCAAGCCCCAGTACCAGAAAGCTGATGCGTCCGTGATAGGCCATGGAGACTGCCGCGCCGCCGATCACGGCCGCCGCCGCCCCGCCAATCGCGCCAGACCACGTCTTTCCGGGTGAAATAGAAGGCGCCAGCTTCGGCCCGCCGATGGCGCGACCGACGAAATAGGCAAGAATATCCGTTGACCAGACAACTGCGAAAATGAACAGGATGGATACAAAGCCCGTCAGTTCGTCACCGCGGATGGCCGCCAGTGATATACCGCTGAGACCCGCATAAAAAATGCCGCCCACCAGCCACCAGTTTTTGCCGCGCAATACCGGAAACAGCGCCGCTGTCAGCGTGAAGCCTGACAAAAGCGGCAGGTCGAGCGAGGATTCGCCGAAAATCGTGTTGCCGGCAATGACGGCGACGGAAAACCAACCCCAGGCGTTGCCGGTCGGATTGCTTTCCGACATCCGGGTAATCGTCGACCACTCATAATAGATGAGAATCGCCAGAAGGCCCGCAACGATGCGGAACAGAATGCCGCCATACCAGGTTGCGGCCAGAATGACCGCGGCCATGACGATCGCGGAAACAATCCGCAGTCTGAGTTCTCGGCTCATCAGGCGCCTGCCACGGCAACCTGCTCGGTGAGTGCACCGAAGCGGCGGTCACGCGTTGCATATTGCTCGATTGCGGAGAAGAAGAGCTGCCGGTCGAAGTCCGGCCAATATTCCGGAATGAACAGGAACTCGGAATAGGCCGCTTGCCAGAGCAGGAAGTTAGACAGGCGTTCCTCGCCGCTGGTGCGGATGATCAGGTCAGGATCAGGAATGCCCGAGGTGTCGAGCCGGGCCGAAATCATCTCGGGGGTGATGGAAGCGGCGTCTAGCCTGCCTGCGGCAACATCAAGGGCGATTGACGCCGTCGCGCGAGCGATCTCGTCACGGCTGCCGTAATTGAAGGCGATCACCAGCGTCAGCTTTCTGTTGTCGGCCGTCATCTGCTCAGCCTCTTCCAGAAGCGAGCGAATATCGTTCTTCAGCCCCTGCCGGTCACCGATGATCCGCACGCGGACGTTCTCGCGGTGCAGTTCGGCAAGGTCGCGGCGGATGAAAGCCTTCAAAAGCCCCATCAGGTCGCTTACCTCGGATTCGGGTCTGCGCCAGTTTTCCGACGAGAAGGCGAAGAGAGTGAGATAGCGTATGCCGCAGTCACCGGCCGCGCGCACGGTCTCGCGCACGGCCTCCACACCGCGGCGATGCCCCATCACGCGCGGGAGGCCGCGCTGCTTTGCCCAGCGGCCGTTGCCATCCATGATGATGGCGACGTGCTCGGGTATGGAGGAACGTGTCGTCGTCGGCATATCGATCCAGTAACAGGGCAGCGCGGAATTAAACGGAAAAGACAGGTCTATCGCAGGCGATATCAGACCTGCATGATTTCCTTTTCCTTCTCGGCAAGCAAGCGGTCAATTTCCGAAATCGTGTCGTCGGTCATTTTCTGCACCTTTTCCGACTGGCCACGGCTTTCGTCCTGACCGATGTCGCCATCCTTTTCGGCTTTTTTCAGACCGTCCATGCCATCACGACGGACATGGCGAATCGCCACCTTGGATTTTTCGGCATAGTCATGGGCGACCTTGACGAGCGACTTGCGGCGCTCTTCATTGAGTTCAGGCAGCGGAATTCTGAGGTTCTGGCCGTCAACGATCGGGTTGAGGCCGAGGTTGGATTCGCGGATGGCGCGGTCGACAGCGTTGACCATCGACTTGTCCCAGATGTTGACGCCGAGCATGCGCGGCTCGGGAACGGTGATGTTGGCCACCTGGTTGAGCGGCACACGCGAACCGTAGGCGTCGACGGTCACTGGGTCCAGAATGTTGGCCGACGCGCGGCCGGTGCGCAGCGACGCGATATCGCTCTTAAACGCATTGATGGCGCCATCCATACGGCGCTTGATATCGTTGAGGTCAACACCACTCATCTTGATACTCCATCTTGTCGGCCAGCGGCCGTATTCGCCCCAGGGGCGGCATCGTTTTGGATTATTTGTCGTGCACGATGGTCTTGCGGCCGCCGCCGGTCAATATCTGTGCAAAACCGCCCTTCTCATGGATCGAGAAAACAATGATCGGGATGTGGTTTTCGCGGGCAAGGGCGACAGCGGCGATATCCATGACCGCGAGCCCCTTGCCGAGCACTTCGCTATGGGTCAGCTCGTCAAAGCGGGTTGCCGTCGGGTCCTTCTTTGGGTCAGCGGAATAGATGCCGTCCACCTGGGTTCCCTTGAAGATCGCCTCTGCGCCCATTTCGGCGGCGCGCAGTGCAGCAGCGGAATCGGTGGTGAAGAACGGGTTGCCCGTACCGCCGGCGAAAATCACCACGCGGCCCTGGGCCAGATGATGAAGGGCGGCACGCTGAGAGAAGCTCTCACAGATCTCGGGCATGGCGATTGCCGAAAGAACGACAGTGTCGATGCTGAGCTTGCGGAGCGAGGTGGCAAGGGCCAGCGCGTTGATGACGGTTGCCAGCATGCCCATATGGTCGCCGGTGACGCGGTCGCCGCCCTTGGATGCCACGGCCACGCCGCGAAAGATATTGCCGCCGCCGACGACAACGCCGACTTCAACGCCCATCGCCCTTGCCTCGGCGATATCGGAGGCAATGCGGTCGGCCACCGCCACATCGATACCGAAACCCTGATCACCCATGAGGGCTTCGCCGGAAGCCTTGAGAAGAACGCGTTTGTAGATCGGCTTGGAAGACATCATGACTCCTCGGAAATGTAACCGAAACGCGGATACACGAAGGGCACCGCGTTGTCACGCGATGCCCTCCGGTTTTCCCAAGATTGGGTAAATATAATCAGCCCTTGGCGACGGCTGCGACTTCAGCTGCGAAATCGCTTTCTTCCTTTTCGACGCCTTCGCCGAGCAGCAGGCGAACCATGCCGGTAACTTCGATGGAAGCGCCAGCTTCCTTCTCGGCTTCCTTGACGGCAGCGCCGACGGTCAGGTCGGGGTTGATGACGAAAGCCTGCGACAGAAGGGCGACTTCTTCGAAGAACTTGCGCATGCGGCCATCAACCATCTTTTCGATGATGGCTTCGGGCTTGCCGGATTCGCGGGCCTGTTCGATGAAGACGTTGCGCTCGCGCTCAGCAACGGCAGCGTCGACTTCTTCAGCACGGATGGCGAGCGGGTTGGTTGCAGCGATGTGCATGGCAACCTGGCGGCCGATGGAGTTGAGAACTGCCTTGTCGCCTTCCGACTTCAGCGCAACGAGAACGCCGAGCTTGCCGATGCCGTCGCCGGCAGCGTTGTGGATGTAGGTCGCGACAACGCCGTGCGGCACTTCCAGCGCAGCGGAACGACGCAGCGTCATGTTCTCGCCGATCGTTGCGATCGCGTCCTTGATGCTGTCCGAAACGGACTTGCCGGTTGCCGGATAGATGGCAGCGGAAACAGCGTCAACGGTGCCATCGGTGGAGAGAGCAACCTGGGCGATGCCGCGGATGAGGTCCTGGAAAGCGTCGTTACGGGCAACGAAGTCGGTTTCCGAGTTCAGCTCGACAACGACAGCCTTGTGACCCATGGTGGCAACGCCGACCAGACCTTCGGCAGCCGTGCGGCCGGACTTCTTGTCGGCCTTCGCGATGCCCTTGGCGCGCAGCCAGTCGATCGCCGCTTCCATGTCGCCATTGGTTTCAGCAAGAGCCTTCTTGCAGTCCATCATGCCTGCGCCAGACTTTTCGCGCAGTTCCTTCACCATTGCGGCTGTGATTTCGGTCATTGTGTGCCTCTTATCGGTTCGATCGGTCAGCCGGCGGAATTTGCCGTGCCGAAGTTCTGGGTGATGACTGTACCCGGCCGCATACCCTTTGAAACCCTGAGGTTCCGACAAGGGGCATGCGCATTCCCAAGTGCTGCGGCGTCGCCAAACATCGAAATGATGGGTGCCGCTCTAGTGTGACAGCGTTATGAAGACTGCCTGCCGTTCCAACCACCTCGGACGCCTGTGGTTTCCAGAAACCGTGGCGGAGCGGTTAGAAACGAACAAGGCCGTCAACCCATTGAAGGTCTTTGACGGCCTTGTCATATCCTGGTCGAGGAGACGGCGATACGGGATCGCCGCCAGACAGGGCCTATATCAGGCGCCAGCCTCGTCTTCGAGAGCGGGCTCGATCGGAGCTTCTTCAGAAGCGCCGATGTCGCGGCCGGAAGCGCCCTGCTGACGGGCAATACCGTCGATGGCAGCGCGTGCGATCAGGTCGCAGTAAAGCGAGATGGCGCGCGACGCGTCGTCGTTACCCGGGATCGGGTAGTCGATGTGATCCGGATCGCAGTTGCTGTCGATGATCGCAACGACCGGAATGCCAAGACGCTTGGCTTCTTCGATCGCGATCTTTTCCTTGTTGGTGTCGATGATGAACATCAGGTCCGGAACGCCGCCCATATCGCGGATACCGCCGAGAGCCTTTTCAAGCTTTTCGCGTTCGCGCTCAAGGTTCAGACGTTCCTTCTTGGAGTAGCCGGAGCCTTCCGAGTTCAGGATCTCGTCAACCTTGCGCAGGCGCTGGATCGAGTTCGAGATGGTCTTCCAGTTGGTCATCATGCCGCCGAGCCAGCGGGAGTTGACGTAGTACTGGGCCGAACGCTTTGCGCTGTCGGCGATGATTTCGGACGCCTGGCGCTTGGTGCCAACGAACAGAACGCGGCCGCCACGGGCAACGGTGTCGGACACGACCTGAAGGGCGCGCGACAGCATCGGAACGGTCTGAGCCAGGTCGATGATGTGGATGTTGTTACGGTCGCCGAAGATGTACGGCTTCATCTTCGGGTTCCAGCGGTGCGTCTGGTGGCCGAAGTGAACACCAGCTTCCAGAAGCTGGCGCATAGAAAAATCGGGCAATGCCATGCCTTGTTACTCCTTTTCCGGTTTAACCCCCGCGAAGCGAACAGCGCCGATTTTCATCGACACCACCGGGCGGAACGGACCGGATTTCTCCCGGAACATCCCAAGCTTCGCGTGTGGAATGGTGAGCCGCATACAGTCGCCCGCTTAAAAATGCAAGCGATTATGCGAAAAAACCGCGCAAATGGCCCCGTTTCAGCGCACGGGCTTGTTTTCGCAGGTTTCGGGCTTGAGAATGTCAAGCTTCGCAAGCTTTCCCGTCAGAACGAAATCGCCGTAATCCATGGTGAGATCGCGGGTGATTCCGTTTTCATAAAGCTTGAACGACATGCGGTAGATCGGCAAAGCGTCGGTGCCGGTCTTGTCGTTGTAATAGGCGATGGTCACCGGCCAGAAGGCGGCCTTGGCGAAATCGCCCGCCTTGCCGGCATCCGCGTCCCCGTCCTTCGGTGTCTGCGCCTTGCCGACCAGCGTCGAGGTGATCAGGCTTTCATCACCATCATCCGACCCGTCGAAAATACGGGATTCGAAAATGCGCTTTCCCTGCTTCGCGTGCTCGATGACCTGAAACATGTGTTGTGTCGGGAATTCACTTGCGACCAGACTGACCTGGCGGGCATCCGGACGGGTCAGGTCGACCTTCACGCCATCGCTGCTATCGGTTGCCGCCCCCTGCACTTCCTTGTCCAGCTTGTCATCGGTGTAGGACTTGGTCTCGAAGGTGAATTTCTTGGCGGCAATGTCTTCGAACGTCGTCGTCTGCTGATCCGTCATCCGCACGGCATCGCCCGTGTTGATCTGCGTTACGAAACGGAAATCCGTCTTGTAACCCTGGCAGGCGGAGCCGGTGAACTCATAGACCATGCGACCAGTCATGCCTTCGATGCCGGAGCGATCGGACGCATCCTTGAGTTCGAGGTCGTAGACGGCGCGATGTGCAATGAGATCGGGAACCGCGACGGGCAAGGCGCTGGCGGCGTTCGACAGGCCGGTCATAAGCCCTGTTGCGGCGACGAAACCAAGCGTCCTGACAAACATGCAATATCTCCTGTTGGACTCGCCGCTCATATTGTACAAGCAACCGCCCGGCTTTTGGATCAACATCTTCTGAATGCCGGATTCTTGAAGGATTTACAACAAAACCGGAGACGAAAATGTCGGACGTCATCGAAGGCCGCCTCAAGGAACTAGGCTTTACGCTTCCTGTTGCGGCAGCACCAGCCGCAAACTACGTTCCGTTCACCATCAGCGGCAATCTGCTTTATGTATCGGGTCAACTGCCGATGGAATCGGGCAAGATTGCGGTGACGGGCCTCGTTGGCCGCGATGTCGACGTGGCAGGCGCCCAGCGCGCAGCCGAACTTTGCGCCGTGAACATCCTCGCACAGGTCAAGGCCGCCTTGAATGGCGATCTGTCGAAAGTCCGCCGCGTCATCAAGCTGAACGGCTTTGTGGCTTCCGTTCCCGAGTTCGTTGAGCAACATCTCGTCATCAACGGTGCATCGAACCTCATCGCCAATGTTCTCGGCGAAGCCGGCAAACATGCCCGCGCCGCCGTCGGCATGGCCGCCCTGCCCTTCAATGCATCGGTCGAAATCGACGCCATCGTGGAAATCGACGTATGACACTGAAACTTTCCTGGCTGACGGCCCAGCCCGTCGCCCATCGCGGTTATCATGATCTCAACAAGGCGGTCTGGGAAAACACGCTCTCCGCCTTTTCCCGCGCCGTCGAGGCCGGTTTTGCGATCGAATGCGACGTTCAGCTGGCGGCCGACAGTGTGCCGGTGGTTTTCCATGATCACGATCTGGAAAGGCTGACCGGCATCAAGGGCGATGTGCGTGAACGCACCTCGGCGGAGCTGGCAATGCTTTCCGTCGGCCAAACCAAGGATCGCGTTCCGAGCCTCAAGCAGCTTCTGGCTCTCGTGGCCGGCAAGGTGCCGCTGGTTATTGAGCTGAAGGGCCGCGAGGGCGACGGCGTCGATGACGGCTTTGCCGAAGCGGTGCTGGAAGACCTCGAGGGCTATAACGGCCACGTGGCGCTGATGAGCTTCGACCACCATCTGCTGAAGGACCTGAAGGCTGCGGGCTCGCCCTGGCCGCTCGGGCTGACGGCCGAAGGCGATAGGCCGGAAGACTTCTTCAGACATGACGACGCCATGCAGCTGGGGCTCGATTTCATCTCCTATCATTGGGGTCACCTGCCCAACAGCTTCATCGAAGCGCAAAGAAAACTCGGGCTTCCGGTGATTACCTGGACGGTCAGGGATGAAAATGCGCGCGAGACGACCTATAAATATGCGGACCAGATGACATTCGAAGGTTTCGACCCGAGAGAGAACCCGTCCACCACGGCATGACAGAAGATTATTCCATCAGCATTGCGCAGTCCTTCGCGGACATCGATCCGGAAAGCTGGAAACGGCTTTCCGAAACATCGCGCGACGCATCAGGAAAATCTTACAACCCGTTCATATCGCATGAATTCCTGTCTTCCATGGAAGATTCCGGCTCGGCCACCGCCAAGACTGGCTGGCTGGGGCACCACCTGCTGCTGGAAAACGCTGCAGGCACCCTCATTGGCGCCGTTCCTGCCTACCTGAAAAACCACAGCAAGGGCGAATACGTCTTCGATCACGGCTGGGCAGATGCCTTCGAGCGGGCTGGCGGGCATTATTATCCGAAATTGCAATGCTCGGTGCCCTTTACCCCGGCGACGGGCCCGCGGCTGCTGGTTGCCAACGGCGAAGATGTCGGACGATTCAAGCCGCTCCTTGCCTCCGGTCTTGCACAAGTGACCGAGAAGATCGGCGTTTCCTCGGCTCACGTCACGTTTCTGGAAGAGGATGACCTATCCGCTCTTCTGCCATGCGATTTCCTGCATCGTACGGACCAGCAATTCCATTTCATCAATGACGGTTATCGCGATCACAACGATTTCCTCGATGCGCTGTCATCACGCAAGCGCAAGGGGCTCAAGAAGGAACGCCGATCAGCGCTGGAACACGGCATCGAGATCGACTGGCTGACGGGTTCCGACCTGACGGAGGACATCTGGGACCAGTTTTTCGCCTTCTACATGGATACCGGCAGCCGTAAATGGGGCCGGCCCTATCTGACCCGGGAATTTTATTCGCTGATCGGCGAGCGAATGGCCGATGACGTGCTGCTGGTCATGGCGAAACGCGAGGGGCGCTATATTGCCGGTGCGATCAACTTTATCGGCTCGGACGCGCTTTACGGCCGGCACTGGGGCTGCATCGAGGATCATCCTTTTCTGCATTTCGAGGTCTGCTACCATCAGGCGATCGATTTCGCGCTGTCCAAGGGTTTGAAACGAGTGGAAGCCGGTGCGCAGGGCGAACACAAGCTGGCGCGCGGCTACGTGCCGGTAACCACCCATTCGGCGCATTTCATCGTCCACCCGGGCCTGCGCCGCGCCATTGCCGATTATCTTCAGCGGGAGCGCGAAGAGGTCGAGCATATCGGCGATTACCTTGATGAACACACGCCTTTCCGCAAGGGCGAAAGACAGGAACCGGACGCATAGTCCGACATACGGAGAGAGCAGAATGACGGCCAGCGCCTATGACGACAACAATATCTTCGCAAAAATCCTGCGCGACGAAATTCCGAGCCATAAGCTTTACGAGGACGAGCATACTCTGGCCTTCATGGATGTGATGCCGCAGGCCCCGGGCCATCTGCTCGTCGTTCCGAAAACCGGTTCGCGCAACCTGCTCGATGCCGACCCGGAAGTGCTGGCCAAAACCATTCCCGTGGTACAGAAACTCGCCGTCGCTGCGAAGGAAGCCTTCGATGCGGATGGTGTCTTCATCGCCCAGTTCAACGAGCCGGCGGCTGGCCAGACCGTGTTCCACCTGCATTTCCACGTCATTCCGCGCAAGGAAGGCGAGCCGCTGAAGCCGCACTCGGGCGTGATGGCCGATGGTGACGTGCTGAAGGCTCACGCAGAGAAGATAAAGGCGGCGCTCGCCTCGTGACGGGCGCCAAGACATCTGCGCGTTTGTCGCGGCCTCCGCACGCCGTTGTGACAGACCCGATCCCTCGGCTGGCGCGATCAAGTTCTCGATCGCGCTAGCTTTAAGGCGCAGAAGCGCCCTGGCTGCACGCGGCACCATCCTCTGGCCCGTTCCGGGAACGCGCGCGGCGGCAATATTGTTTGCAGTCACGCCGGAGGGCGATAGGCATTCCTCTCCGGCCATGGCCAGCCTTCAAGCATCGTCGGATCCGGCCGGTAAATCTCTACCTGCAGCGGATAACAGGCCGCCGTATCGCTGGAATGCGTGGCGCTGCAATCGCCTCCCGGGCAGGCGGACAGCGCGCCGATGAGATCAATTTCCGCAAAGAACTCGAGATAATCGCCCGGACGCACCGGACTTGCCTTCATGAAATACTGGTGGGTGTCGCGGGTGAACCCCGTGCACATGAAGACGTTCAACACATCATGAACATGCGGCTCCGCCTGCCGGAACGAAAGGCCCTTGGCGGAAGCAAGCGCGTTCGTGAGGTTGGAGTGGCAACAATGATGATAATCGCCGCCGCTGAGCAGCTTGTTCGTGTAGGGATCGCAGCGCGTGCCGATCACGTCATGCACACCGCCGCCGTCTTCGTCCCAGCCATACCATGACAGCGTGTCATGGGTGATGGTCGCCATCGACCGAAGGGATGGCAGGTTGCTCCACAACCGGTTGCCGACAGAAACATGGGTGGCATGCAGCGCGCGGGTCTTGCCGCTGAAAAACCGTTCATTCAGATCATGCGCATTCCAGAGGTTCAAATCCCCCACCTGCGGGCCTTCGATACTGACGATGCGGAAAAAATGGCCCTTCGGAACATTGAAGGTTCGGCCGTCACGCGGCGGCACGATAACCTCATCGATCTTTTCCATGCTCCCGCGTGCTTTTTCCAAAAGCGCAAGGTCGGGAGTCTCAAGTGTGCCGTTCGGGTAAACGACGACAGGCGAAATGGCGCGACGCGCGGCGGCGTCATCGGGTTCGGCAACAGGCGTTCGGGGCATGAAATCCTCTGAGCAATGTAATGTCGGAGGGAAATTGCGGTACGAATGCCCGGCTGACAAGATGGCTTCTTCTTGCGCTCAGACCAAGTTTTACTTACCCTTGTTTCTCATGATGTTGCCTCCGCTCGCCACTCTCCGCGCCTTCGAGGCGGCCGCCAGGAAAGGCAGTTTTGCCCTGGCCGCCCTTGAACTCGGCATGACGGCGACCGCCGTCAGCCAGCATATACGCAATCTCGAGGCATGGCTTGGTGTTGCACTCTTCGAACGGCATGCCAGGGGCGTAACGCTGACGCCGGCCGGGAAGGATTTCGGGGGCACGGTTTCCTCAAGCCTCAGGCAGATCGCTTCCGGCGCAGAACGCATACGCGGCCGTCGCGATCGCATCACGGTCCGCCTCGCCAGCCTGCCTTCAGTCATTGCGCATTTTCTGACGCCGCGGCTTCCGCGTTTCCGGGCGATGCATCCCGATATTCAAGTGTCCATCAGCTATCTCGGCGCCAGGCAGGCCGTGCCGGCCGATCTCACCATAGAGCATGGCGTGTCTGCCGGGCCAAATGCCGTGGCGCTTCTCAGCGCCGAGACACGCCCCACCTGCGCTCCCGGTTACGCCGACCAATTCGGTCCGTTCAGCGAGGTTGCCAGCCTGTTGCAGGCGGAATTGCTGCATGACGATAACGAAATGGCCTGGCGGGCCTGGTTCGCCGCCGCCGGCACGGTCCCGCCGAATAGCACCGGCCCGATTTTCGCGGATTTCAATCTTCTCGTAACAGCGCTGAAGGCCGGCCAGGGCGTCGGTCTCTGTCCGACAGCACTTCTGCGTGACGAGATTGCGAAAGGCGAACTGACCGTTCTCTTCGAGCGCGCCGCCGACAAGGACAAATATTACTGGCTGGTGGAAACGGCGGAAATGAGTACATCGGCGAGGCTTCTGGCGAACTGGCTGTTGGCAGAAGCACGCGAAGCCGGGACTATTCCGCCACCATGACCTGCCCGGCCGCCTCGGCCGTCCTTTCCATGCGCTCTTTTGCCGACAACCATTGGAGCAACCGACCCGAGACGGCGCAGATGATGGCAAAAGCGACGAGACCGCCAAAAACATCCGAGAGATGATGCCCGCCCTGCACGAGGACGGCCGGCAGCATCAACAGGTTAAGCGGCAGGATGACGAGCATCGCCCACCAGTGCCTTGGTGCGAACCAGACAGACATCGCCGCCATGAAGATGTGGAACGATGGAAAACCGATAAGTCCCAGAACGCTTTTAGGGGAAAGGTAGTCAACGCCCTGCGTCGCAAGACGGTTCAGTTCCTGCCCATACTCATTGCCCACCGCCAGAGGAATTGCCTGGGAGACCCATTGGGGCAGCTCCATATAGGCAGATGGTCCGAATGTCGGGAAAAATATCCAGAAAACAATGCTCGCAAAAGCGCCCAGCACCCCGGTGACGAGGAAATGATGCAGCACCCGGTTCTTGCCCGTAAAGCCCAGAGTGAGGACAATCAATAGAAGCTGGGGAAGTGATGTCGCATAAACGAAGAACAGGATTGTCCCGATCCACGGATGCGTTGCCGCCCAGATGACAATGTCCTTCCAACTATAGCCAAATGCCGCGTCCACAGCGAAGAGCGCATTATCGATCGTCGGGAACGCAATTGGCAGGAACATATAGTTGAAGATGGAGGCCGCGAGCGTGAAGAGGATAAAAAGCCCTCCCGACATGAGGGCGGCAGCTATACGGTAATCGCGCCCGCTTCTGCGATAGAATTGACCAAGAAGAAAGACGCCGGCACCCGCGAATACACACAGGAAGTACCCGGCATAATCCACGCTGATGCCCCTTGCTGCAATCAAGGCTGCATCAACGACAAATAATAAAGCGATAAAGCCAACGACGAAACGTTCCGCTGCAAATAATCGCATGGCGCTGGATCCCTGTTTTGATCGCGCAGTCTAAACAGGGAGTTTTAATACTAGGTTAGAAACCCAGCGCGAAAAGTCCGCCTGCCAGGAGCACGATCGGCACCGCGACGCCGACGATGACGCGTTGGCCGGCGGCCAGAAAGGCAATAAAGCCGAGTACTGCCGCACCGATACGCAGCCACACCGGCGAGGACTCAAGCGTTCCGGTCGGAAACACGATCAGCTTCGCGGTGACCGCCATGACGAGTGACGTGGCAACCGCCCTCACCCAATAAAGCGCCTCGGAATCCTCTTTCAACCGGTTACCGGCGAGAACGCCGAGCCAGCGCCAGAGATCGGTCGCCAGCCAGCCTGCGATTGCGATGAAGAGATAGGGTGCCCACCAATGGTCGCTCATCATGGTTCACTCTTCGGTGAGGCCGGTTTCATCCTGCGGCGGAATATGAGGCGATCGATTGCATAAGCCACCGTGCCTCCACCGATACCGGCATAAAGGATGTCGAATTCGGGTGCGAGGACCGCAAAGGCCGGACCGGCGATGACGCCGATGACAAAGGCGACCTTGACGACGGAGTGGCGCGCCGAAGCCCATATGGACGCGATGAAATAAACCGGCGTCAGGAAGAACAGGACACCAGCAACCAGCGGCGGAAACGCGGCGACGACACCGTAACACAAGCCAACGATGATGGCATTGACGACGGTGAGCGTGATGCCAAACCCGGCAAACCAGGCGGCGCGGGCCTCCCGCGGCACCTTTGAAAGGTTCTGTGTTGCAAAGACCCACGCCGTAATCGCAACGAAATGCGAAAGGAACAGCAAAATCCAGGTCGGCGTCTTCGCGCCGCGCATTTCGGGAACGATGGAGGCCACCATCGGCATCATACGTACCGATGACAATGTCACCGCCAGAAAACAGGCGGCAAGATTGGCGCCGCCGACCATGGAGCCGATCAGGATCATCTTGGCGGGCAATGCCCAGATGAACAGCGTCATGAACACGGCTTCACCGCGGGCTACGCCCGATTCCAGTGCAAAAGCGCTGAAACCGACGAAGGATGTCATGAGAATAAGGGACGGCAGCGAGAATATGCCCCGCATTCCCCTGAAAAACCAGCCGCGCAATGGGATGGTGTCGCTATCGGCATTTTGCATTGCGAACCCACTCGTGCATGTCGTCTGAAATGCCGTGGCATCGCGGCAACGTCATACAGACGGAGAAATGAAGACTTGCCGCCGATTCCATTAAAGAGCGGCACGCTTCATGCATAAAAATGCCGGGCTTTCGCCCGGCATCTGTTTATCGATCAAAGACCGCGGTCACTTCTTCTTCGGTACCTTCGGTACGGCGTTGGCCTTGCGCCGCGGCTTTTCGGCATCGTCGGACTTGTCAGCTTCGGCGACGAGGACATCCGCCTCTTCCTTCGCTTTAGCAGCCTTGGGAGATGTTTTCGCCTTTGCCTTGCCAGGGGACTTCGCCGCCTTGAGTTCGGCTTCCGGCTGCGGCTTGACGGGTGCGGTCTCCGGCAGAACCTCGAGTATGAGGCCATCGGCACCGTCATCCTTCTTGCCGACGGTGACGCTGACGAGGCCGCCCTTCTTCAGCTTGCCAAAGAGAATTTCATTGGCGAGCGGCTTCTTGATGTTCTCCTGGATCACACGAGACAGAGGACGGGCGCCCATCTTCTCGTCGTAACCCTTCTCCGCCAGCCAGGAGATCGCATCTTCATGCAGATCGAAGGTGACGTTGCGCTCGGAGAGCTGGGTTTCCAGCTGCATGACGAACTTCTGCACGACCTTGTGGATAACGGCGGTCGGGAGCGGCGAGAACGGAATGATCGCGTCCAGACGGTTGCGGAACTCCGGCGTGAACAGGCGGTTGATCGCCTCTTCATCTTCACCAGTGCGGCGCGAAGAACCGAAACCGATGGCGGATTTCGCCATTTCGGAAGCGCCCGCATTCGTCGTCATGATGAGGATGACGTTGCGGAAGTCGATCTTCTTGCCGTTATGGTCGGTCAGCGAGCCGTGGTCCATCACCTGCAACAGGATGTTGTAGATGTCAGGATGCGCCTTTTCGATTTCGTCCAGCAGCACCACGGAATGCGGATGCTGATCGACGCCATCGGTCAGGAGACCGCCCTGGTCGAAGCCGACATAACCGGGAGGTGCACCAAGCAGGCGCGACACGGTATGACGTTCCATGTACTCCGACATATCGAAGCGCAGCATCTCGACGCCGAGCGAGGCGGCAAGCTGCTTGGCCACTTCCGTCTTGCCCACGCCTGTCGGGCCGGAGAAGACATAGGAGCCAATCGGCTTGTTCGGTTCGCGCAGACCGGCACGGGCCAGCTTGATGGCCGTGGCAAGCGCCTCAATGGCGATGTCCTGACCATAAACGACGGAGCGTAGCTCCTTTTCGAGGTTGGCGAGAACCATCTCGTCATCCTTGGACACCGTCTTCGCGGGAATACGGGCCATCGTCGCGATGGTCGCCTCGATTTCCCGTTCGGTGATCAGCTTGCGACGCTTGGAAACGGGCAGCAGCATCTGCGCTGCACCGGTTTCGTCAATCACGTCGATCGCCTTGTCCGGCAACTTGCGGTCCGAGATATAGCGGGCCGACAGTTCAACGGCAGCCTTGATCGCCTCATTGGAATATCTGAGGTGATGGTAATCCTCGAAATAGGGCTTCAGGCCCTTCATGATCGCGATGGCGTCATCGATCGACGGCTCGTTGACATCGATTTTCTGGAAACGACGCACGAGCGCACGATCTTTCTCGAAGAACTGGCGATATTCCTTGTAGGTGGTCGAACCGATGCAGCGGATTGCACCCGACGAAAGCGCAGGCTTCAGCAGGTTAGACGCATCCATCGCGCCGCCGGAGGTCGCGCCCGCACCAATGACGGTGTGGATTTCATCGATGAACAGGACCGCGCCCGGGTACTCTTCGAGTTCCTTGACGACCTGCTTCAGACGCTCTTCGAAATCACCGCGATAACGGGTGCCCGCCAGCAGCGTGCCCATGTCGAGCGAAAAGATCGTGTCATTGGCGAGCGCCTCCGGCACTTTGCCTTCCACGATCCGCTTGGCAAGCCCTTCAGCGATCGCCGTCTTGCCCACGCCCGGATCACCCACATAAAGCGGGTTGTTCTTGGAGCGGCGGCAGAGGATCTGGATGGTGCGGTTGACCTCGTCGTGACGGCCGATCAACGGGTCGATCTTACCGTTTTTCGCCTTTTCATTGAGGTTGACGCAATAGGCCTTCAACGCATCCTGCTGCTTCTTGGCGGACGATCCGTCCTCCTCGGGATTGCTGCGGTTCGGCTTGTTTTCGCTTTCCGGTTCGTCAGCGCCACGCGGCGTGCGCGTCTGGGACGTGCCGGGGCGCTTGCCGATACCGTGAGAGATATAGTTGACCGCATCGTAACGGGTCATTTCCTGTTCCTGCAGGAAATAGGCAGCATGGCTCTCGCGCTCGGCGAAAATCGCCACAAGCACGTTTGCGCCGGTCACTTCCTCGCGGCCGGATGACTGAACATGGATCACGGCGCGCTGAATGACGCGCTGGAAGCCGGATGTGGGTTTGGAATCCTCGTCGTAACCGGTGACGAGGTTGGTCAGTTCATTGTCGACGTAATCGCTGACAGTCTTGCGAAGGGCATCGAGATCGACGTTGCAGGCGCCCATGACGGCTGCGGCATCCGCGTCGTCGATCAGCGCCAGAAGTAGATGTTCGAGCGTCGCATATTCGTGGTGACGCTCATTTGCAAAGGTCAGTGCCTGGTGCAGCGCCTTCTCGAGACTCGGGGAAAAAGTTGGCACGTTGCGATCCTCATTTCTTTTCCATGACGCACTGCAGCGGATGCTGGTGCTGTCGGGCGAAATCCATGACCTGGCTTACTTTCGTCTCTGCGACCTCATATGTAAACACCCCGCATTCGCCTACGCCGTGCTGGTGCACGTGCAGCATGATGCGGGTTGCCGCTTCACGATCTTTCTGGAAAAACCGTTCCAGAATGTGAATGACGAATTCCATGGGAGTGTAGTCGTCATTCAGTAAAAGAACACGGTACAAATTCGGTCTTTTCGTCTTCGGCTTAACGCGGGTGATAACAGACGTTCCACGGTTGGTACCGCCCCCGTCTTCCCCTTCGCCCTCGCCCTGCATGTAGATCGGCTTAGCGATCATCTTTCATCATTCTCCAAACTGTTCTCAAACCGACAGCTGATTGCCAGGAGGGAGAACTTCGCCTCTCCATATTTAGGTCGTTAAGAAGCGATTTTAAGCCCCTTGCGCGACGGTGCAATCACTATTGCGTTTGCGAAGAGGCAAACCTCGCGAAAAGTGCGGGATATGAGAGGTAACCGAAGTCCGAGAAGACATACCTCGCCCGCATGGGCGCGCCTTCGCGCCAAATGCGGACGGCTGCGACAGGCGGCCGCTCTGCCGAATTCGGTTCGACGGCGCCGGTCTCACTCCTTGTCGTCGAGCATTTCGCGCACGGCGATGGCAAGCTGCTTCAACGAGAAGGGTTTGGGCAGGAAACCGAACTTGGCATCAGCCGGCAGGTTTTTCGCGAAGGCATCCTCGGCATAACCTGAAACGAAGATGAATTTCAGGTCTGGATAGGACTTGCGCAGCTCTCTCAGCAGCGACGGGCCGTCCATCTCAGGCATCACGACGTCGGAAACGACGATATCGACCTTGCCTTCCAGTTCCTCCATCACCTCCAGCGCCTCTGTGCCGGAGCCTGCCTCGTGCACGGTGTAGCCGCGCGTTTCCAGCATGCGCTTGCCGCCACGCCGCACCGCCTCTTCGTCTTCCACCAGCAGCACGACGGCGGATTTGCCTGTGAGGTCCAGCGGCTCCTCCTTCACCGGCTCGGCCGCGGCGACCGGCGCAAGCGCCGCCTCGCCTGGCTGCTGTCCAGTGCCGGGAACCGCCTCCACCACGTGGCGCGGAAGGTAGATGCGGAAGGCCGTTCCCTTGCCCACTTCCGATTCGGGATAAATATAGCCGCCGGACTGTTTGACGATGCCGTAGACCATCGACAGCCCGAGGCCCGTGCCCTTGCCCACTTCCTTGGTGGTGAAGAACGGTTCGAAAATCTTGTCCATGATCTCCGGCGGGATGCCCGTGCCGTTATCGGCAACTTCCACCATCACCATGTCTTCGGCCGGGAATTCGGGACGGCCGAGCGCGGCGATCTCTTCTGCGTCGACGTTGCGTGTCCTGATGGTGATCTTGCCGCCATCGGGCATGGCGTCGCGTGCATTCACGCAGAGATTGATGAGCACCTGCTCGAACTGCGACAGGTCTGTTTTCACCGGCCACAGGTCCCGGCCATAATCGACCTCCAGCTTGACATTGGTGCCGGAAATCAACCTGTCCACCAGCATGCGCAGATCGCCGATCACATCCGTCAGGTTGAGGATTGCCGGGCGCATCGTCTGCTTGCGCGAGAATGCCAGAAGCTGGCGCACCAGTACGGCGGCGCGGTTGGCGTTTCGCTTGATCTCCATCAGATCGGCGAAGCTAGGATCGGCCGGACGCGCCTGCAAGAGCAGATGGTCGGACGACAGCAGGATGGCGGTCAACACGTTGTTGAAATCGTGGGCGATGCCGCCTGCGAGCGTGCCCACCGCGTTCATCTTCTGCGTCTGCGCCATCTGGGTTTCGAGCGCCTTCTGCTCGGTCACCTCTATCGCATAGACGATTGCCACCTCTTCCGGCGCCTCGTCGTCCTGGTCGATGACGGCATTGACGTAGAAACGGAAATGCCTCGTCTCGTCGCTCGGATGGCGGGAATCGAAGGGCGCGATATCGCCCTGACGGTCCTTGGCCTCGGCGAGCGCCTGTTCAAGGCGCGGCTTTTCATTGTCGTGAAGGACTGTCTCGAGTGCCACGCCGCGATCAATATCGTCGCGCCCGACAACGCCGGAGAACAGCTTGAGGAAAGGCGCATTGATGCGCAGGATGCGTCCATCGCCGTCAAGCGAGGCAATCGCCATCGGCGTATTGTTGAAAAAGCGCGTGAAGCGCATGGCGGAGGAAGATTCGGTATCCTCCTGCCCCTTGGGCCGCATCAGGACGATGGTACGGCTCTCACCCGGCGCGCCGTCCTTTGCCGTGACCTGGTGGACGAGGCGGGCCGGCATGCTCTGGCCGTTCACCCGGCGCATGTCGAGATCGAGGATTTCGGTGCGCTTTGCTGAACCCTGGGGCTGGACGGATTCGATCAGCGCCATACCCTCGCCGGCGACGATGTCCGAGACCGTCATCGCGCCTGGCGAAAACTGTGCGAGATCGATGCCGAGCCATTCCGACAGAGTGGCGTTCAGATAAACGATCTCACCCTTGCGACCGGCGGAAAAGAAACCGGCCGGCGCGTGGTCGAGGTAATCGATGGCATTCTGCAATTCGCGGAAAAAGCGCTCCTGATCTTCGCGCTCTGGCGTGATATCGGCAATCTGGAAGACATGCAGCCCCTCGCCGCCCGAATCCTTCAGCACCCTGCCCTTCAGCCTGTACCAGTGTGGCCCCGCATTGGAATCCTCGCCCAGCGGTTTCAGCAGGCGAAATTCTTCGTAGCCGTCGCGGCCTTCGCGCAGCATGTTGATGAGACGGTAAAGAGCCTCCGTCGCTTCCCGGCTGCGCGACAGCAATGTTTCAAGACTCTGGATATCGCTCGCCTTGGTGGTGCCGCTCATCCTGCAATAGGTGGCGTTGGCATAAACCATATGCCCCTTGGCATCTGTTATCAGCGTACCATCGGGGTGGGCAGAGAGAAACCGGCGTGCAAGCCCATCCGATTGCGATTGCGGCATGACCTCAATGAAACCGATGATCGACGACACCAGAAAGAAAATGCCCATCATGGCCAGCACACCAAGAATGCCGAGCACGATTTCGTTTTCGAGAGAATCCTTGAAATAGACAAAGGCGGCGGCAGCGGCGATCAGCACCAGCGCCAGCAGCAGAATGCGCAACACCGTGCCGGAACGGGCACGCCTGTCCACCAGCGGAAGGTCGTTGTCGCTTGTCTCGCGCACCCGTGTCATCTTGGCCTCGCAGTCGTGCAGGTCGTCATTCGAACAGTCCCGCACTCCAGACGGAATCGGGCAGCAGAATTTCTTGTAGCAACTCGCTCGACCCTCAAAAAGCTCCGCAGCGACACAAAGGCTTAAAACGCACAGCGAAAACGGCTTCAAAGCCGCATATCAGCCTCAAAAGACTAATGGCGCGTGCAGGTGAGTTCCCTCACCTGGCATTGGATCCGCGGCGCGGAGCACTCAATTCTGCCGTCACTGACGGTGCAGACCGAACATCCATCGGTAAAGTCCACACACGATGGGTTGTCCCGAACGAACTCATCCATCGTGAATACCTTGTCTGGCGCCTTATCATCCGCCGCTGCCGAACAGGAAATCAAACAGGGCGGCAGTGCAGCGCCTCAGTACGGGTCCGACGAGACGGGATCGAAACATGGCAAGCGCTACCTTCTATTGAAAGAATTGCAACTTTCGCTCTCCCCCGGCATTGAAGGACGAGATGTGGCGCTTTGGTGGCGCCGTTGCCATCGATAAGGCGATGCCCGTGCTGAAATGAATAAACCTTGTGTCGCGCCTAAAAAAATCGTCTTTTCGTGCTTGATGTTCACATTATAAGAACCACGGCAATATTAATTGCCCAAGAAATTAAAAAGCCAAAAATCTGAAGGGATGATCTCCATGATGGAAGATTTTATCGGCACCTATGGAAACCGTCTCATCGTCGCCGTCGTCGGTGTGGGTGTGGCCCTCCTCGTTCTCGCGATTGCTCTGTGGATCCTGCGCAGACGAAGCGGTTCGGCGCCCTTTATCCGCGGCGGCCGCAACCGGCAGCCACGTTTGCAGGTGCTTGACGCCACAGCCGTCGATGCGCGTCGTCGGCTCGTGCTGGTGCGGCGCGACAATGTCGAGCATCTGGTCATGATCGGCGGCCCAACCGATATCGTCATCGAGAGCGGCATAGGCGCGATCCCGATCGTCAGGGACGTGCAGGAGCCGGAACTCAAGGCGCTCCCGCGTCAGGAAAGCGAGCCGAAAAGGACCGAGCCTTCCATCTCACCGGAACGCCGCGCCGTGCTGCCGCAGCAGCAACCGTCTCAAGCCCCTGCGCCCGCTTCGATAGCGGAGGAGCCGGTGAAGCAGCCGCAACGGCCGGAACCGCCCGCTCAAGCCCAACGTCCCGCGCCGACAGCAGCGGCAGCACCACCGTCGCCGCGCCCGGCAACGCCACCGCCGCCTGCGTCCCCGCCTCCGACGGCGCGTGAATCCGCCGCGCCGGCAAGACCTGCACCTTCCGAGCGGGAGGCGGCCCGTCCTGCCCCGCCGCCAATACCGGTGACCGTAGCCGCCGCGGGCGCGACCGTTCTGCCCGTCGCCGCCGCGTCACTCCCCATCGCCCCGGAGCGGCCGGAGTTTAAGCGGGCCGAACCCTCGGCACCCGCCCCCGCACCGGTTGCGCCGCCGATCCCGGCCCAGGGACCTATAGAGGCAAAGACGGCAGAGGGCGGGCCCGCGGACGTTGCGCCGCCCGTTTTCGCTGCGCGCGAGCCGGTGATCAATCAATCCATCGCAGCCGATTTTCTCGACGCTGCGCGGGAGCGGGTTCTTCCCGGTATGAGCCCGGCGAGCGCACCGTCTGTCCCGTTCCCACCCAAGCCTGAGAATCCGGCTGTCGCCGCCAATGACACCGAGCCGAAATTTTCAGACGAGCTGGCCAGCGATTTCGAGAGCTTCCTCGAAGCCGAGATCGCCAAAAGCAAGGAAACCGATAGTGACCCGGACGCTCTCCCCGTAGCGGAAAAGCAGGCAAAACCGCAGCCGGCCACGCCACCAGTCACCGGCGCATCGCCGGATGGTGACGTCCAGAAGGAGATGGCACGCATCTTCGGTGAGCTTTCGGTGACCCGCGACCGCTGAAGGGACGAATTTACCCGGCCGAGGTCCATTGCATAAAAAAGGGCACGGAAGCGTTTCCGTGCCCTTGTTCTTTTATAGTGTCACCGGTCTGACGCGGCTTAGCCTTATTCGTCGCGGTAGACTTTTTCGCGACGCTCGTGGCGCTCCTGCGCTTCGATGGAGAGGGTCGCAATCGGGCGCGCGTCCAGACGCTTGAGGCCGATGGGCTCGCCTGTTTCCTCGCAATAACCGTAAGTGCCGTCTTCGATCCGCTGAAGGGCTGCATCGATCTTCGATATCAGCTTGCGCTGACGGTCGCGGGCGCGAAGCTCGATCGCCCGGTCTGTTTCGGAAGAGGCCCGATCCGCAAGATCGGGATGGTTGGCGCTTTCTTCGGCGAGATGTCCGAGCGTCTCGCGCGCTTCTCTCAGGATATCGTTTTTCCAGGCTATGAGCTTCGCGCGAAAGTAGGCGCGCTGGCTGGCATTCATGAACTCATCGTCTTCCGAGAGCACATATTTGCTAAGATCGATCTTCTCACTCAACGCGATTCTCCTCGAAGAACATCTCAATGCGGCGGTGTATACTCCAATGATAGTGGCCGGTTCAAGTCTACAGATCAGTTTTCGGGCATTTTTAAAACTGACACAAAAATCATCTAAATGACTAATTTTTATTCTTTATTCGTATTGAAGCGATCTCTTCTTCAATCACTTCAATGCGACTTACCAACAGGAAAGAGGACTTGCGGTCCTGCAACCCAATCCTGTAGCATTCCGCCCGTGCCCTGACATTCGAACGCCGGTCCCCGCCCTTGACAGCATCTTCCCCGAGCCGAGTTTATCTTCTGCGCCACGCCAAGGCCGCCTGGGCGGCGCCGGGAGAACGGGATTTCGACCGGGGATTGAACGAGGCCGGCTTTGCCGAGGCGGAGGTCATTGCCGACCTCGCCGCCGACCGCCGCTACCGGCCCGAAGTTCTCCTGTCTTCCACGGCCGTGCGCTGCCGGCAGACAACGGAGGCCTGGCAACGGGCCTTCAATGAAGGCATAGACATCTTCTATGTCGATGAGATGTATAACGCGCGCAGCGAAACCTATCTCTCCCTTGTCGCCGCTCAGACGGAGGCGCAGTCAGTGATGCTGGTGGGCCATAACCCCACCATGGAGGCAACGCTGGAAGCGATGATAGGCGAGGACCTGCTGCATGCAGCCCTGCCCTCGGGTTTTCCGACATCGGGCCTCGCGGTTCTGGATCACGACGGCGGTGCCAGCAACGGCAGAGACCGCTGGCGGCTGGTCGATTTCCTCGCACCGGGCAAATAATCGCTTCGGCGCGCGATGAATTGTGGAAAGAAGGCGCGCTGAAAATCCGATGGCGCGCTTCTTTTTTGGGCAACCGTATCTTCCTATATTGCAGCCGTGACCGTTTAACGCAGCCGGGAAATTGCCATTGCCGCCTTCTCTTACGTCCCTTACAGACAGTGCGCTCATTGCGTTCGATAATCTGGCCGACCGCGCGAGTAACCTCACTCACCCCACATTGCGGCTTGGTGTCACCGGCCTTTCGCGGGCGGGCAAGACGGTTTTCATCTCTTCGCTGGTCCACAATCTTCTCAACGGCGGGCGGCTGCCGCTGTTTGAGGCCATGCGCTCCGGACGCGTTTCTAACGTGCGGCTGGAGCCGCAGCCGGACGACGCCATTCCCCGTTTCCAATATGAAGATCACATCCAGGCACTGGTGCGCGACCGGCTTTGGCCGGATTCGACGCGGGCGATCTCGGAACTCAGGATCACGCTGGATTATCAGAGCGCCAGCGGCTGGGGTCGCTGGTTCTCGGCCGGCAAGCTCTCTATCGATATCGTCGATTACCCCGGCGAATGGCTGCTCGACCTGCCGCTTCTGTCGCAGGACTACAGGCAATTCAGCGATACCACAGTCTCGCTGGCCGGAAGCGGGGTCCGCGCCGAGCTGGCACAGGAATGGCTGGCCATCGCTTCTTCGCTCGATATCAACGCGCCCGCCGACGAAATGACGGCCCGACGCTTGGCTGAAAGCTTCGCGGCCTATCTCAAGGCTTGCAAGTCCGACGAGAGATCGCTGTCCACCCTGCCGCCCGGCCGCTTCCTGATGCCCGGCGATCTGGAAGGGTCGCCCGCGCTGACCTTTGCGCCGCTTCCCGGCCTGACGGACGAAAAAGCGCCGAAAGGCTCCCTGCGCGCCATGATGGAGCGGCGCTACGACGCCTACAAGTCGATTGTCGTCAAACCCTTCTTCCGCGAGCATTTCGCCCGCCTCGACCGGCAGATCGTCCTGATCGACACGCTGCAGGCCGTCAATCGCGGTCCGGAAGCCGTTCAGGATCTGGAGCGGGCGCTGGGCGATGTTCTCGCCTGTTTCCGCCCCGGCACCAACAGCCTGCTGTCGTCGCTGATCGGCCGTCGCATCGACAAGGTGCTGATTGCGGCCACGAAGGCCGATCATCTCCATCACGAAAGCCATGACCGGCTGGAGCGCCTGACCCGGCGTCTGGTCGACCGCGCCATCACCACCATCGGAATGAATGGCGCCGGTATCGAAGTCATGGCGCTGGCTTCGGTTCGCGCCACGAGAGAGGCAAGCGTTCGACAGGATGGCCACGAACTGCCCGTCATCGTGGGCACGCCGATGGCCGGCGAAACCATCAATGGCGAGACATTTGACGGCAATCGCAAGACAGCGATCTTTCCGGGCGACCTGCCTGACGATCCGGAGCCATTGTTCCGCAGCATAGACCGGGATGGCGACAAGGCGACACTACCTGATGTCAATGTCGTGCGTTTTCGACCGCCCAACATTGACGAGCCGGGCAGCGGCGGCATTCGGCTTTCCGTTCCACATATCAGGCTCGACCGCGCCATGCAGTTCCTGTTCGGAGACAAGCTCGCATGAAAGCTTCCACACAAAACGATCCGCAGACGCGCCGCCCCGTCGCTTTCACGCTCGAGACGGAAGAGACAGCACGACCGTCCGCCACGCAGAAGCGAGCGCCGCGCAGTTTCGATGCGGAGATATCTTTGACGCCAGATGAAGACGATCCGTTTCTGGCACCTGAGGACATAGACGCTGCCGCTCTGCCCGTGGCGATACCGAAGAAAAGCCGCTTCTCCTTCGGCAAGCTGGCGCTTGGTGCCTTGGGTGTCCTGTTCTCGCTTGCCTTCGGGCTCTGGGCGGATCAGCTCATCCGCAATCTGTTTTCCCGCTCCGACTGGCTGGGCTACACGGCAACGACCGCCCTCATCGTGGCGCTTTTTGCGGTTCTCGCCCTCGTCGGCCGCGAAGTCTTCGGCATCATGCGGCTGAATGCCGTACAATCTCTCAAGGCGGATGCCGAGACGGCAAGCCTTGACAAGAGCCCGAAACCCGCCCGCGCCATCGTCACCCGCCTGAATGCCGTCCTTTCCCATCGGGCGGAAACGGCCAAGGGGCGCGCGGCGCTGAAGGAAACGGAAAGTGACGTCATCGACGGGCCGCATCTGATCGAGCTTGCCGAACGTGAACTGCTGGTGCCGCTCGACCGACAGGCGCGGGCGCTGATTCTCAATTCATCAAAACGGGTCTCGGTTGTCACCGCCGTCAGTCCGCGCGCCGTCGTCGATCTCGCTTATGTGCTGTTCGAAGTGACGCGGCTGGTGCGCGCCATGGCAGAGCTTTACGGCGGCCGTCCCGGCACGCTCGGCATGCTGAAACTCCTGCGCGATGTCGTCGCCCATCTCGCCGTCACGGGCTCGATCGCCGTCGGTGACGGGCTCGCTCAACAGGTTCTCGGACACGGCCTTGCTTCGAAACTCTCCGCACGTCTCGGCGAAGGCGTCATCAATGGTCTGATGACGGCGCGAATCGGCATTGCTGCAATGGATCTTTGCCGCCCGCTGCCGTTCAGGGCTGTGAAACGGCCGGGAATCGGCGATTTCATGTCCGACCTCACGCCCGATTTAAGCAGTGGAAAAAGCGGCGAGAAAGCCTGATTGCTCGGCTTTGAGCGGTTCAAAAGGTTACGGACGACGCCGCAAATGAGAGCGAAATAAACCAAGCATTAACCATTCCGCCGGTAGATTGCAGCCTATCGAACAGGCTTCTTCGCCGGGGAAAGTATCATGTATTCGCGCTTCTTTTCGCTTGTGGGCGGACTTGCCGCCATATTGTCCGTCAGCGGCGGTTTCGGCATGTCTGACGTGCATGCCGCATCACGCGATCGCGACGACGTGTTTTTCCGCTCCGTTGCCGGCGTCTGGAAGGGTCCGGGCGAAATCGTCGCCGGCAAATACAAGGGCACGAAATTCACCTGCGACCTGACGGGCGAACCGCTTGACGACAAGCAGACCGGCATAAAGCTCGGCGGCACCTGCCGCGTCGGCGTCTTCAGCCAGCCCATGTCCGCCGTCATCAGCCAGAAGGGCAACAGCTACGAAGGCAGGTTCCTTGATGGCGCGGCCGGCAAGGGTCTGGACATCACCTCCGGACAGGTCAGCGGCGACAAGGTCGTCGTCGGCATCAACCGCGCCAAACTCAACGGTGCAATGGTTGCCCGCGTCTCCAACGACAATTCGATGAACATCACCATCTCGGTGAAGGTCGCCGATCAGATGATACCGGTCATCGGCGTCACGCTGGCGCGCGATATCGACCAGCTGGCTGTCGGCTCGATCAAGCCGTAAAGACTACAGTTTTTCAGCCATTGCCAGGCGGGAGTGTCCACCACTCCCGCTTTTCGTTTGCGCTGACAATGCCGCTCTTGTCCGCCTGCTGAAGCCATTCCCGGACGGACTTTCCCCTGACCTGGAGATCAGGCGCTATATCAGCAAGCGGCATCAGCACGAAAGCGCGCTCCGTCATGCGCGGATGCGGCACTTCAATGCTTTCCGTGACGATAGACTGGTTCCCGAAGGTCAGCACATCGATATCGATGGTGCGCGGGCCCCAGCGTTCCGTCCGCACCCGTTTCATGCCTTTTTCGATATTGAGGCACAGTTCCAGCAGCGCGGGCGCCGAAAGCGCGGTCTCGACCAAAGCGCAGCAATTGAAAAAATCGGCCTGATCCGTCTTGCCCCAGGGAGGTGTGCGGTAAAGGTTGGAGACGGCCATCAGGCGGCAATCGCCATGCGCATCGAGTTCGCGCAGTGCCCTGGCCATGGCGGCGGCCGCATCGCCGATATTGCCGCCGAGCCCCAAGGCAGCGACGGTCATCGTTTCAGGCTCGGTGTTCAACGCTCACCTGTGCATAATCCAGAATACCGGGAACCGGTGCCGAGGGCTTGCGCACCGTGATGCGCAGCCAGACGATTTGCGGATAACGGGCACGCAGCGCCTTGGCGATGTCGTTCGCAAGCGCCTCTATGAGATACCGGCGCTGGCCGACGACGATCTTTTCGATGACCGCGAAAGCCACGCCATAATCGACGGTGTTCTCAATATCGTCGGTTTCCAGCGCGTCGCCCGCCTCGACCTCCATCTCGGCATCGACGAAAAAGCGCTGCCCCAACACCTCTTCCTGTTCAAGAAGACCATGACGGGCAAAGAAGGAACAGTTTTTCAGGATGATGGTATAGCGGCTCATCGCATCGCCTCCATGGCAGGACTGTTTCGCCGGAAAGCCGCACCCTCCTCGGGACATGACATTCCGGCACTCATTGATCTAGGCATCGGCCTTTGCCGACGCTTTGGCCAGAACCGCATCGGCGATTGCCAATGCATCACGCGTCGCGGCGACATTGTGCACACGAAAAATCGAAGCGCCGGCAAGCCTTAGGATCGCCGTCGTCGCAGCCGTTCCGATATCGCGTTCATCGGCCGCATCCCGGCCCGTCAGCGACCCGATAAAACGCTTGCGCGACGTGCCGGCAAGAACCGGCAGGCCAAAGGCGGCAAGCTCGCTGAAACGGGCCATCAGCTCAACATTTTCCCGTTCATCCTTGGCAAAACCAAAACCGGGATCCAGCACGACGGCATCGCGGGCAACACCCGCGTCCTCGGCGATCTCGAGCGAATGATTGAGGAATTCGAACTGGTCAGCGATGACATCGGCGAGCTTCTGCCGGTCGCGGCCGGTATGCATGATGCAGACGCCCGCGCGGGTGGCGGCGACCACGCCCGCCATTTCGGCGTCTTTCTGCAAACCGAAAACGTCATTGACGATATGCGCCCCTGCCGCGATGGCGAGCCGAGCCGTCGAAGCGCGGTAGGTATCGACGGAAATCAATACATCCGTCTCGCGGCGCAATTTCTCGATGACGGGCAGCACCCGATCCTGCTCCTCGGCTTCCGTTACCGCGGCAGCCCCGGGCCTGGTGGACTCGCCGCCGATATCGATGATGTCGGCTCCTTCTTCCACGCAGGTCAGCGCCTGGGAAAAAGCCGCATCGACGGCGAGATAACGGCCGCCATCCGAAAAGGAATCGGGCGTTGCGTTGACGATGGCCATAATACGGCCACGCCCATCAAGTTTCAGGGAGCGGCCATGGGCCGCTTGCCACGCGTTGTTGCCGGCTGTTATCACGTAACACGTGCCTTTCGGAATAACGGAGTGTTATGCCAATTCTTATAAGTTCCGCTCCGCCTATGCAGCAAACGTTTTTCAAGTTCAACCGGAAGGCCGGGTCATGACCAAATCATCACGTGCTCTTTGCGCCGCTTTGGCGGTCGCAGTCGCACTTTCCATCCCCGGACCGGCTTTTTCCGAAACCATCGTCCGCAAGACCTATTCCTATTTTTCGATCAGCGGCAAAACCGCCGCCGACCTCGACCAGCAGCTTTCCAGGCACGGCCCGCTGACCCGCAATACCGGCGCGCGCCATCCGGGCGCGACCGAAATCAAATTCGGCGGCGAACTCACCTATGTCGAGAAAAACGGCCTTTGCAGCGTCGGAACCGCCAAAGTGGTGCTCGACACCCGTATTCTCCTGCCGCAATGGAAAAACCGCCGCCGCACCACGGCGGAACTGGCCTTCATCTGGGATACGCTGCTTGCCGATATCAAGCGCCACGAGGAACGGCATGCCGAAATCGCCCGCACTCACGCCCGTTCGCTCGAAAGGCAGTTGACCGCGCTTCGCCCCCAGAAAAACTGTGAAACGCTGCAGGAAATGGTTGGCAAGATCACCCAGACGGTGATGGACGAGCACGACAGGGACCAGATGCGGTTCGACGTGGTGGAATCGCGAAATTTCGATGCCCGCATGACACGGCTCCTGAAAAACCGGCTCGAACAGGGACAGAGCCGCCGCTGAGAGGCCTGCGCCTTTCTTCCGACAAAGCTGAATGATTGGCCGATTGACGTTACGTGATGTCCGATCTCACCCGTGACTTCTGGTGATGGTGCGTCCGGCGAGACTCATTGTACGTTGTACGTACGGTTTCGGACCATCCTGTCTCAAAAGCTTTGATGGTCGCAGCCGCCTCCGGTTCTCCCGGTGCGCACTTGAGGGCTCGCAGGTGTTTCCTCCCTCGCCTGCATGCTGCGTACCCGCCTCGCCCCGCTCCCCGCTACCTTGGTGAGCGGGGCTTTTTCTGCCGCAAAGCCGTTTCGTCTCAGCCCTGGCGCTCAGGAACGTGAACGACGAGACCGTCAAGGTCGTCGCTCATCTTGATCTGACAGGAAAGACGCGAAGTCGGCCGCACATCGAAAGCGAAATCCAGCATGTCTTCTTCCATCGGCTCCGGCCCGCCAACGCGCTCCGACCAGGCGTCGTCGACATAGACATGACAGGTGGCGCAGGCGCAGGCACCGCCACATTCCGCGTCGATGCCGGGGATGGAGTTGCGCACGGCATTCTCCATCACGGTGGAACCGTTGCTCACGTCGAGTTCATGGGGCGTGCCGTCAAAGGCAACGATTGTCAGTTTTGTCATGCCGAAATCCAGAATGTGATCTAAGAACTGTTCTAAACACATAGAAAGGCCGGTTCGCCTTGGCAACCCGCTTGGAGGGCGCCCAGGGCCTCAACCGGCCTTGCGAAACCGCAATTTTGATGAGTTACGCCTCAGCGGCAAAGTTTCAGGATGAAATTTTCCGCCTCGACAATGGCGGCCGCAAGCTTTGCAATCGCGACGCTGTCATTGCCACCAGCCTCCACGGCGGCGGCAGCCACAGAAACATCAAAGGCGCCGACAGCCTGTGCTGCGCCCTTCAAACGGTGCGCTGTCGCCTTCACGCCCGTGTCGCCGGCGCCCGCCATTTCGTGCAGCGCGGCGCGCGCATTGCGGCTGAACAGTTGCAGCACCTCGATCTCAAGATCCTTGTCGCCCATCGTCTGACGGGCCAGATGATCGAAATCGATAGGCTTTTTTCCAGTGACCGGCGCGCCGCCGCAATTATCGGGCGCTTCGAAAGCGATACTGACTGCTGCCATGTCTCAAATTCCTGTCTTGCCGTTTCCTGTTTCGTGTCACATCTGTGTCGTATTCAGGCATCCTAACCGGTGCTATCGGCTTAAATTACGGCGTGACGCGGCTGAAAATCTTCTGCTATGGTTAATTTATGTTAAACTTATGCGAAACAAGGCGTTCAGCGTGAAACTCAGGTTTAAAAACTGTTAAAAAGCCGACACTTCGCCACCACCGCAAATCCGCATTAATTGTTTCGAACACCTAAATGTGTCACTACGGTACTGCTGTTGCTGCGAGGCCTAGGCACGAGCTTTGTTATTGCGGCACAGTGTTGTAATTTCGCCCGAAAGCTGGATCACCAGCATTCGGGATTTGGTAAGTGGCGGGATTGTTCTCTCATGGAGGGATATGTTCCGCTGGCATGATGGCGGCAGTCCGCCTGCATAGGCAGGCGGTCCAACGGCATGAAGCCGGGCGTATGTGTAACGAGGCGTAACCGCATGGCGAATAACAAGATCAGCGACTCTGTCGACGAGACTGCTTTCCAGGCATTGGAAGATGCCCTGCAGCTTGGCGCTTTCGAAGAAAAGCCGGAGACGCGGAAGACTGCAGCGCCGAAGCAGCCGGAGGCCAGAGTGAAGGAAGCCAGCAGACCGACCCCTGCTCCCGAAGTCGCGCGCACGCCTGTCGAACCGGCGCCGAAATCGCCCAATCTCGAAGCGGCCAATGACGGGTCCAAGCGCAGCCCGGCCATGATCCTCAAATCGCTGGAAGGCGGGTCCATCGGCGGCGCGCTTCGCAACGCCACGATCATGTCGGTCATATGGGCGCTCGGCGGCCTTGGCATCGCGCATCTTCTTTATGGCAATGCGCTCTGGAATATCGGTTCACTTTCCGACCTCGCCGCGATCCCCGGCCTGATGGCGATCGTCGTCGGCATTCTGGTGCCGGTCATGTTATTCTTCGCCTTCGCCATCATGATGGCGCGTGCCCGCGATCTGCGCAACGCCGCCCGCTCCATGGCGGAAGTCGCGCTTCGGCTTGCCGAACCCGAAACCGTTGCCTCTGACCGCATCATGTCCGTTGGCCAGGCGGTCCGCCGTGAAGTCTCGGCCATGAATGACGGTATCGAGCGCACCATTGCGCGTGCGACGGAACTCGAAACCCTCGTCCATTCCGAAGTCAATGCGCTTGAGCGCAGCTATGCGGACAATGAACTGCGCGTGCGCAGCCTCGTGCAGGAACTGACCGCCGAACGCGACGCAATCGTCAACCATGCCGAGCGCATCCGCTCCTCTATCGTCGGCGCGCAGGAACAGATCAAGGAAGAACTCTCCATCGTCGGCGAAGAGCTTTCGATGCGGATCGCCACGACCGGCGAGGCCTTCGCGTCGATGATCGACACACGTTCGGCGGCTCTCCTGGAAAAATCGCGCGCTTCGACGGAAGCGATGGGCAGCCTGATCGCTGCCAAGACCGAGAACCTGCTTCAGGCACTGAACTCCTCCGGCACGACGATTTCCAACGAATTCGACATGCGGCTGCATAATCTCACCTCGACGCTGGACGAACGCGGTGAAGTGCTGCTCGAACGTTTCGCGATCCATGCCTCGACGCTCGACAGCGGCGTGGAAAGCCTCAACAGCGCGCTTGAGGAACGCACCCGCCAGCTCAACGAGACGCTTTCCAGCCGCACGCTCGAGCTCAACCGCAATATCGAACGCGGCCAGCAGATCATCGGCGGTTCGCTGGATACCGTGCTCGACAAGCTCTCCACGACGCTTGAGGAAAAAGGCCTCTCCTTCCGCCAGAGCCTGCAGAGCACGGCCGACGACGCCATCATGGATCTCGATCTCCGCTCCGGCCTCTATGAGGAACGGATGCAGGCGACGGTGGGTCAGGTCAACTCGGCCTTCGATGAACACGTGGCGCAATTCGCCAGCGCCTTCGACCAGCGCGCCGGCAGCCTCGATAGCAAGCTGATGGAAAGCCTTGCCCGGATCAACGAAACCGTGGCGGGCGGTTCTGAAGCGCTAGACACCATGTTGAGCGCCGGTCTGGAACGCATCGGCACCACCATGACCGATCAGTCGCTGGCGCTCGCCACCGCGCTCGGCACGGGTCAGGAAATGCTGGAAAGCGCGCTTGAGGCCCGGACTCAGGCCTTCAGCGACGCGATCGGCCAGCGCACCGCCGAAATCACAGACGTCTTCGCCAATTCGCACGAGAAGATCGACGCCGTGCTGTCGGAACGCAGCAACGCCCTGTTCGGCGCGCTTTCGGCCAGCCAGAACCGTTTCGACGAAGCGCTCGCCAGCCGTTCCATGGCTATTACCGGCTCCGTCTCCGGCACGGCAGAACGCCTCGCTGCCATGCTCGACGAACGTGCAGCTGCGATCAACAACGTCGTCGCCGACGTGGAGCGTCGCCTTGCCGAAACGCTCGAAACGCGGGCCGCAGCCATTACCGGCGCAGTCTCCGGCATCGAGGACCGCATCTCCGACACGCTGGAAAGCCGCACGGCTGCCCTGCACGACGTCGTCTCCGGAGCCGAGAGCCGTATCGCCGAAACGCTTGATGGCCGCACGGCTGCGCTTTCCAGCACCATTTCCGGCGTCGAGGAACGTATCGCCGACACCATGGACAGCCGCACGCTGTCTCTCGATATGACCTTCGCCAATGTGGAGGAACGGCTTTCCGAGACGCTCGACAACCGCACCTCCGCCCTCACCGGCATCGTGGCGAGCGCCGAAGAGAAAATTGCCGGCGCGCTGGACAGCGGCACAGCCGCGCTCGGCGATGTGGTGGCGGGCGCCGAAACCCGGATTGCAGAAACGCTGGACGGCCGCACCGCAGCCCTCAACGCCGTGGTTTCGGGTGCGGAAGAACGCATCACGGATGCACTCGACAGCCGCACGATGGCGCTGGATATGGCCTTCTCCGGAGTCGAGGAAAAAATCACCGAAACGCTCGATACACGCACCGCGGTTCTCGGCGAGTTGGTGGCCAGCGCCGAAACCCGCATCGCCGGCGCGCTCGACAGCCGCACGGATTCGCTGAAGTCAGTCGTCTCCGGCGCGGAAGAGCGCATCACCGACGTCCTCGACAGCCGCACGATGGCGCTCGACATGAGCTTCTCGGGCGTGGAGGAAAAGATCGCGGATATTCTCGACGGCCGCACCGCCGCCCTGCACAGCGCCGTTTCCGGCGTGGAAGACCGCATTGCCAGCGCGCTGGACACCCGCACGGCGGCTCTTTCCGGTATCGTATCGGGTGCGGAAGAACGCATCGCCGATGCGCTCGACAGCCGCACCATGGCGCTCGACATGACCATTTCGGGTGTCGAAGAACGGATCGCCGAAGCCATGGACGCCAGGGCGTCATCGCTTTCGCTTGCGGCGGCCGGCGTCGGCCAACGCCTGGAAGCCACTGCTTTCACGCTTGAAAATGCGCTTGCCAGCGGCCATGAGCGGCTCGAAACCATGCTCGGCTCGCAGGCCGAGCGTATTGCCGGATCGCTGGAACGCAACAGCGGTCTGATCGAGCAGAGCGTTTCGGGCGCGGCCAACCGCATTGAAAGCGTCGTTGAGGACGGCAGCACCCGGTTTGCGCAGACCGTGGAAGAAGGCGTCTCGCGCCTCGAAAGCAATCTTTCGCAATCGCACGAGGACATCCGCAGCACGCTTGAGCAGCGTCAGGCGGAAATCGCGGCCACGCTCAGCTCCGCCACGACCCAGATGGGCGACATGCTCTCCGAGCAGGCGATGATGATCGGCACCACGGTCGCCTCCAGCGCCAGCATGCTTGAACTGTCGCTCGAAACCCAGCAGGAAACGCTGCAGAAGGCGATTGACGGTAGTGCGGCAACGCTGGAAGAGCGTCTTCGCAACAGCGCCGGCGATATCGCCGTCAAGATCGGCGAAGCCGCACGCGAAATCGGCGGCGCGACGGACGCGCTCTCCTCGAAAATCGAGACCTCTATCGGCAACGTCACTACTCGTCTCGACGAAACGGGCACCCGCATCGAAACCTCTCTCGATACGCTTCAGGCACGAGTCGGCGGCGATCTCGCCAATGTGAACACGTCGATCGAGGATGCCGGCCGCCGCTTCGCCGAGGCGCTGGAAGACAAGACAGCCGTCTTTGCGCGCACCAGCGATGAGGCCGCCGAGCGGATCACCGGCATCCTGGACGAGCAGACGACCCGCGTTGCCGACACCTTCGAAAGCCGCACCAGCCGCCTGGCCGAAACCTTCGATACCGGCACGGCCCGCATCGATGAGCGCCTCGGCACGATGGACCGCGCACTGACGATCGGTCTCGAAAACGTCAATCGCACCATCGAAGGCAAGGCCACCGATCTTGCTGTCGGCCTGCGTGGGGCGGTTACCTCTGCCACGCAAAGCATCGGCGACGAAGCTGCCCGTTCCTCCGCCCTGCTCGCGAAGTCCGGCGCGGAGTTCGCCGAACAGGTGCAGGCACAGAACGAGGCCTTTACCAAGGCCATCGAGGAACGCTCGGGTGAAATCGTCAACCGTATTTCGGATGCACAGACGCGCCTCTCCGGCCAGGCTGCCGCCGTGGCGCAGACCTTCTCCGAGGCGGGCAACATCATCGTCGACAAGGTTGCCGAGGCTGAAGCCGTTGTCCGCTCACAGGTTGGTGTCATTTCCGAGACTTTGACGGGTGTTGAATCCGCTCTCGACGCGCGCGGCGAATCGATCCGTTCGGCACTGGACAACCGCACCCGCGAACTCAACTCGATGCTGGCCAGCCGCTCCGCGGAGCTGTCGCGTCTTATCGAGGAAAAGGCAAAGCCTGTCGTCGACGAATATGCCACCATCGGCCGCGAAGCCGCCGAAAAGATCGTGTCCGCCGCCCAGCAGAGCGCCGAGCTTCTGTCGCAGAGCAATAGCGGCATGGTCGGCATGGTGGAGCAGGCAATCAGCGATTATGCCGCCGCCGGAACGGATGCGGCAAGCAAGCTGGTCGCAGCCACCCGCCAGAGCACCGACATGTTGTCGGAAACCCATACTGCAATGGCGGACGCCGTCGAACAGGGTATCGACAAATATGCCCGCGCCGGCAGCGAAGCAGCCAACAAGCTGGTTGCCGCCACCCGTCAGAGCACGGATATGCTGTCGCAGACCCATAACAGCATGGCCGAAATCGTCGAACAGTCGGCAACCAACTTCAATTCGGCCGTTGAGCGCGCCGCTCAGGGCTTCGGTGCAGCGGATGAAGCGCTGAATGCGTCTGCAGCCCGTTTCTCGGAGTCCGCGTCGCAGGCCGCCGACATGGTGTCCAGTTCCAGCCGTCTGCTGGAAGGAAAGATCGACCGTCTGTCGAATATTTCCGGCCAGACGCTGGCGCAGGTCGCTGGCATCGTCAGCCGCTTCGAAGAACATTCGAAGGTGCTGAGCCAGGCATCCGAGCTGCTGAATGCCGCCCAGTCGAGCCTCGTCGGCACGCTGGAAGAACGCCAGGATGCGTTGCGCAGCCTGTCTGTCGGCCTTGTCAAGCGTTCCGAGGAAATCGAAAGCGCCATGCGCAATGTCATTGGCGTGGTGGAAACCACACTTAACGAGGCTGAAGAGCGTTCGCAAAACGTCGCCGGCAACCTGCGTGAAAATCTGCAGGCTTCCTTCTCCGATATCGGCCGCTCGCTTGATGAAACCGAACAGCGCGCCCGTTCGGCGGCACAGACCATGCGGGGCGCCCTGCTCGCCGCCGGTCAGGATGCCAGCCGCTCGATCGAGAGCACGCTCTCCGACGCGCAGAAATACTCCGACGAGTTGGTCAACCGCCTGCGCGGCGGTGTCGAATCCTCTCTCTCGGAAGTCGACAACCTTCTCGGCAGTGCTTCCGAAAAATCCAATGCGGCCGCAGCCAACCTCAAGGAAACGCTGCGCGAGGCTGTCGAGGAAGCGGTGAGCCGCTTCGCCGGCGCGACCGATGAAATCCGGCGCTCAAGCCACGATATCCGCCGCGAACTTGACGCGACCCGCGCCGAACTGAAGCGTGGTGCCTTCGACCTGCCGGAAGAAGCCAAGGAAAGTGCGGCCGCAATGCGCCGCGCCGTATCCGAGCAGATCAAGGCGCTGCAGGATATTTCCCAGCTCGTCGGCCGCTCGACGCAGCAGATGGAAGTGTCCGAGCCGGTTGCCCGCGCCATCGCCGCAACCCAGCCGGCCGTCGAGCGCCGCGTAGAGCCGCGCCCGCAGCCCGCAGCCCCGGCGACGGTTCAACAGCAGCGCCCGGCGCAGCAGCAGCCAGCACCTGCCCTGCGCGGCACGTTGCCGCTCGAAAATCGCCAGGTCGAAAACCGGCAAGTCGAGAATCGTCAGGCACCCGCTCCGGCGCAGCCAGTCGCACCAAGCCAGGCGGGACGTCGCGAAGAAGGCGGCGGCTGGATCAGCGATCTGTTGCGCGGCGCCTCCCAGGAGACGCCCGCAGCCTCCGTACCGCGTGCCAGCACCGAGCAACAGCCGACCCGCGCAGCCGACACCCGTAATCCCCGTCACATGGTGGAATCGCTGAACTCGCTCTCCGTCGACATCGCCCGCGCCATCGATCACGATGCGTCGGTGGAACTGTGGCGCCGTTACCAGCGTGGCGAACGCGACGTCTTTACCCGTCGTCTCTACACGCTGAAAGGCCAGACGACCTTCGACGAGATCAAGCGCAAATATGAGCGTGAAGCGGAGTTCCGCACCGCCGTTGACCGCTATATCAACGATTTCGAAAAGCTGCTTGCCGATGTGGCCCGGACCGACCGCGACCGGACCGTGACGCAATCCTACCTCACCTCCGATACCGGCAAGGTCTATACGATGCTTGCCCATGCGGCGGGTCGGTTTAATTGATCTGAACGACACTGAAAGAAAAACCCCGGTGAAGACCGGGGTTTTTCTTTTGTGCGAGCCAGTTGCTTCGCCATCCTTTCACGCTACGTATTTGACCAGTATGGCCCGCATCAAATCTCGAACGTGCCTGATGCAACCCGCACCGCGTGGCCGCCGATGCGGGCGCGGCCGATTTCGCCGTCCTTGATGTCCATGCGCAGGTGGATGTGAGACGGTCTTTCCATCTCCACCCCCTGCTCGATCAGAAGCGGATAATGTCCGTCAGTCAGCCCGTCGAAATGGTGGATGGCGCCCGAAAGCGCGGCGGCGGCCGAGCCGGTTGCGGGGTCTTCGGCAATGCCCATATCCGGGGAGAACATACGGGCATGGAACTTTGCGGCGTGATTGACACCGCCGCGACAGTAAATATAGGCCGCCGTCAACAGCCCCTCAACCAGCGGTGCGGTGCGCAGCCACAGACCCGCGTCGAAATCCATATCACGCACTGCGGCGATATTATGCATCGGCACCAGCAGGAAAGGCACGCCGGCCGTCCAGATCGATGGCACATGATTTTCAAAACCGAGATGGCCTTCGCTGACACCCAGCGCATCGGCCAGGGCGGCATGATCGAGGGGCAGGTCCACCCTTGAAGATCTGCGCGGCAGATCGAATTCCGCAAAGCTGACGGCGCCGGCGCGCATTTTCACCGCGCAGCGCACGGGCCCCACCTTCTCCTCGAGTACGCAGACCATATCGATGTCGTCATCGCCATCCCCTCGATTGCGCTCGGCAATCGCTACCGCGGCGCCGACGGTCGGATGTCCGGCGAAAGGCAATTCACCCGAGGGTGTGAATATACGCAGGGAAGCCGCGTGCGCAGGGTTGCTGGAGCGATTGATGAAAACGGTCTCGGAGAGATTCATCTCCCGGGCGATGGCCTGCATCGTCCCCTGATCGAGGTCATCGGCTTCATACATCACCGCCAGCGGGTTTCCCGCCATTTTCGTCTCGGTAAATACGTCGTAGATATTGTAGTGCAGCGCCACACCCGTCTCCTGCCATTCGACACCTCGTCTGCCTTGCGCAAACTGCATCAGGCCGCCTTACACCGCAACCCTTGTTGCGACAGGAAATCAAGAAGCTGTGGAACGGCGCGGTTCAATGGCATGGCCGGGAGAACGTCTCCCCGCCCGAAAGGCCTTGTCGCCAGCGGTCGTCTTCATGTACCAAGGGTGCGTCTTGCGGCTTGCGACCGGAGGTCTTGAACGACTTTCGAAGATTGCGAACCGCTTCAACAGGTTACATTGCAGTCGCAGGCCGGGTCCCGGTCTTCGCCGTTGTCGAGGGAAGCGGATGTCGCATTCTACCTATTCACTATCCTTCGTAGCCTCCCCGACTGCGGAGGCGCAGGCGGCGCTGGAAGAGCTGAAAAGCGCTTATGGCAATACTCCGTTTGACGAAGCGGACGTCATCGTGGCTCTCGGCGGTGACGGATTCATGCTGCAGATTCTCAACGAGACGATGAATTCCGGCAAGCGTGTCTACGGCATGAACCGGGGCTCGGTCGGCTTCCTGATGAACGACTACCGGGTGGAAGGCCTCATCGAACGCATTGCGGTGGCAAGCGGCAACGATTTCCACCCCCTGCGCATGACGACGACGGATTCCGACGGCGACGAGTTTACGGCGCTCGCCATGAACGAAGTCAGCCTGTTCCGCCAATCGCATCAGGCTGCCAAGCTTCGGGTCGAGGTGGACGGCAAGGTGCGACTGGAAGAGCTGATCTGTGACGGCATGATGGTGGCGACGCCAGCAGGGTCTACGGCGTATAATTTTTCCGCCCATGGACCGATTCTGCCGCTGGAATCGCCGCTGCTTGCGCTGACGCCGGTCAGCGCTTTCCGTCCGCGGCGCTGGCGCGGCGCGCTTTTGCCGAATAAGGTCACGGTCGACATTCATGTTCTCGAACGCGACAAGCGCCCGGTGAACGCGGTGGCCGACCACACCGAGGTGAAATCCGTTCGTCATGTACGGATCGCACAATCGCAGGACAGGACGGCCAGAATTCTCTCGGATCCGGACCGTTCGTGGTCGGACCGGGTCCTCGCCGAACAGTTCAACAATTGAAGCCAACGATCGACAATGCCATGCAACTGACAAGAACCATCATCGCAGCCTGCCTTTTCGCCGCCGCCGTGCTTCCGGCGCGGGCGCAGACGGAAGCGATTGACGCGCTGCCGGTTTCGGCGATCTTTGTCACCAGCAGTGGCATGTGGGAAGATCGCAATCTTGAGCCGGTGAAGGAGCCTGACGGGCAGCTGCGGCCCCCACCTGCTTCACCAACGCGCGGCTATTACAAGGTCATCGCCATACGCCAGGGCGATGGTACGGCGAAAATTTATCTGCAGCGCATCGCCTTTACCGCCGAGGGGCCGAATCTTCTCGAAAATATCGAGCTTGAGGAATTCAGTCAGATGAAGTCCTATGTCACGGATATTCGTCCCGAAAGCTCGAATGGAGCGCCCGCCTCGCCCGGCCTTTTCGTGACGGTTTATCTCAAGACCGATCCGATGAGCAAGGAAGCGGAAAGCTGGACGATCCTGATCGACGAGCTGGGTGAGATGAAGGTCGAGAAGGCTTCGAACTAGCCCGTGATTGGCCGGTGGGCATTCGTCATGCGATAGTCTGGCTGTTCAACTCATGAGGGCCATGCAGAACTGCACCGAAATGATGCTTCCACAAGCGCGCGCCCAGTTCGCCGCTGCGGTCGAGACTCGAGCCGACCGTCAGCCACGGCAGAAGCGTGGGATGTAGTCCCGCATCGAAGAGCGTAAAACCGGCAGCCAGAACGCAGGTATCGGCCTGTATGCCGCAGACCAGCACGCGGTCGAGCTTCAGCGACAGAAGATAGTCGATGGCCTCCCGTGGCGGCGCATAGCCATGTTTGATGAAGATGCGATCGGCAACCACCAGCGACTCATCGTCCCTGCCCGGCTTCCAGCCCAGTTGCCGTTCAAATGGCGTCACGCTTTCGTCATGGCGTTCGACAGTCGCGAGGCTGGGCATGGTCTGCGCGAGACTGGATATCTCGGCAACCAGCGTTGCCGGAGGATTGAAGCTCGGCTGGACGTCGACGATATAGAGCGCCTGATTCATGCATCTCCTCCAATGAAAAACCCCTCGCAATGGGTTCGCGAGGGGTGATCTTTTTCAATCGACGCGCCTGGGGCCTCAGTCGATATCCGCCACGTCCACATCCGCACCGCCGCTGATGCGGTGGGCAAGAGCGGCTTCCATGAATTCGTTCAGGTCGCCATCCAGCACGTTGCCGGGCGCGGTGCTTTCCACGCCGGTACGCAGATCCTTCACCAGCTGGTAAGGCTGCAGGACGTAGGAGCGAATCTGGTGGCCCCAACCGATATCGGTCTTGGATGCCGCCTGCGCATTGGCAGCTTCTTCCCGCTTCTGCAGCTCCACCTCATAAAGGCGGGCGCGCAGCATGTCCCACGCCTTGGCGCGGTTCTTGTGCTGGGAGCGTTCCTGCTGGCAGGCGACGGCAATACCGGTCGGAATATGCGTGATGCGCACGGCCGAGTCCGTGGTGTTGACGTGCTGACCACCCGCACCGGACGAACGATAGGTATCAATGCGGCAATCGCTTTCATTGATATCGATCTGGATCGAATCGTCGACGACGGGGTAAACCCAGACGGAAGAGAACGACGTGTGGCGACGCGCGTTGCTGTCATACGGCGAAATGCGGACGAGGCGATGCACGCCCGATTCCGTCTTCAGCCAGCCAAAGGCATTATGTCCCTTGACGAGGATCGTCGCGGACTTGATGCCGGCTTCTTCGCCATCGTGGACTTCCAGAACCTCGACCTTGAAACCTTCACGGTCGGCCCAGCGGGTATACATGCGCAGCAACATGTTCGCCCAGTCCTGGCTTTCGGTGCCGCCAGCGCCGGAGTGCACTTCGAGATAGGTATCATTGCCGTCGGCCTCGCCTGAGAGCATGGCTTCCACCTGACGGCGGTTTGCCTCGCTCTTCAACGCCTTCAGCGCGTCTTCGGCGTCCTTGACGATTTCATCATCGCCCTCCATCTCGCCGAGTTCGATCAGCTCGATATTGTCCCGGAGCTGCTGCTCCAGCGCCTTGACGCCATTGATGCTGTCATCGAGCTGCTGGCGCTCGCGCATCAACTTCTGCGCCTCTGCTGCATCGTTCCAGAGGGTCGGATCCTCTGCCTTGTTGTTCAACCAGTCCAGTCGTCTTATCGCCTGGTCCCAGTCAAAGATGCCTCCTCAGCAGGCTTATGGCCTGCTTGATTTCGTCGACTACGTTCACGATTTCATTGCGCATTTCGCTGGTTCTTCACCTTCATTGAAACTCGTTGCTCAAATAAATGCGGGGGGCGCGGATGTAAAGACCCGCGCCCCCGCCAAACGTCATGGCTGATGTCAATAAAGGCCGCCGCCACCGCCGGTGATGGCCTGCTGCGCCTGCGGCGAGGTCTTCAGAATATCTTCCTGCGACATGTAGCCTTCAGCACCGATAACCGAGAAGCTATCGGCCGGGCCTGTGCCGGGCTTAAAGGCTTCCATGATCGTGTCCGGTTCGCCTTCCGCTGCCGCCATGCCGGTCTTGCGGTTGACGGCAACGAAGTTCATGCCTGCAGGCACGATGAACTTGCTCGGCTGGAGATGCTTGGCCGCATCGGCGATGAATTCACCGAAAATCGGCGCAGACAGCGAGCCGCCGGTACCACCGCGACCGAGCGGTGCGGGCGAGTCGAAACCAATGTACAGGCCGGCGACCATGTCCGGGGTGTAACCGACGAACCAGGCATCCTTTTCATCATTGGTGGTGCCCGTCTTGCCGGCAACCGGCAGATCGACCTTGATCTTGCCTGCGGCCGTACCGCGCTGCACGACACCTTCCAGCATGGAGGTGGTCTGATAAGCGGTCATCGGGTCCAGAACCTGTTCGCGGTTGTCGACGATCACAGGCTCATCCTGGTTCTGCCAGCTGGTAGCGTTGCAACCTTCGCAGGCGCGCTCCTCATGGCGGAATATCGTCTTGCCGTAACGGTCCTGAATGCGGTCAATCAGCGTCGGCTTGATCTGCTTGCCACCATTGGCGATGACCGAATAGGCCGAAACCATACGCATCACGGTGGTTTCACCAGAACCGAGCGACATGGAGAGAAGCGGCGGCATCTTGTCGTAGATACCGAAGCGTTCGGCATATTCCGCCACCAGATTCATGCCCATGTCCTGCGCCAGACGCACGGTCATGAGGTTACGAGACTTTTCGATGCCGAGGCGCAGGGTCGAGGGACCTGCAGAACCGCCGCCGTAATTCTGCGGTTTCCAGACCTGGCCGCCCGACACCACCTCAATCGGCGCATCAAGAATAACCGATGCGGGCGTATAGCCATTGTCGAGCGCCGCTGCATAGATGAATGGCTTGAACGAGGAACCGGGCTGACGCATTGCCTGCGTCGAGCGGTTGAACTCCGATTGCGCATAGGAGAAACCGCCGACCATGGCCAGAACGCGGCCGGTATGCGGGTCCATCACCACCATACCACCCTGCACCTTGGGCGGCTGCCGCAGGCGATATTCATTTCCGGAGCTGGAAAGCGGTTGTGCATAGATGACGTCACCGACTGTCAGGACGCCAACCGGAGACTTGGCGGTGGCTTTCTTGCCTGCCGCGTCACGATAGGCCCAGCGCATGTTCTCCGCAGAGATGTGACCGCGCGTGCGCTTGTCGCCATCTTCCGCATCGGGGTCGGCCTGGATGCCGATATCGACACCATCTGCGGCAACCGCAAGCACGACCGCGACCTTCCATTCCGGAACGTCTCTCAAGCCCTTGACCTTGGCAAGCGCAGCCGTCCAGTCGCCGGCCGTCTCGATCTTTTCGATGGGCCCACGGAAACCGCGACGCTCATCATACTGCACCAGACCATCCTGAAGCGCCTTGCGGGCCTCCATCTGAATCTGGGGATCAAAGGAAGTGCGAACGGAAAGGCCGCCTTCGAGAAGTGCTTCCTCGCCGTATTTCTCAACGATCTGGCGGCGGACTTCTTCGGCAAAGTAGTCGGACGCGAAGATATGTGCACCACCGCGGCGCAGGTTCACTCCAAGCGGCTGTTTCTTGGCGTCTGCGGCGTCGGAGGCCGTGATATAGCCGTTTTCGGCCATGCGGTCGATCACCCAGTCGCGACGCTCGAGAGCCGCCTTTTCGCGGCGGATCGGGTGGTAATTGGCCGGACCTTTCGGCAGCGATGCCAGATAGGCGGTTTCCGCAATGGTCAGTTCCGTCACCGATTTGTTGAAATAGGTGAGCGCCGCGCCGGCGATGCCGTAGGAATTCAGGCCGAAGAAGATCTCATTGAGATAAAGCTCAAGAATCTTGTCCTTGGAATAGGTCTGCTCGATGCGGAAGGAAAGAATGGCTTCCTTGAGCTTGCGGTCGATGGTCTGGTCGTTTGTCAGCAGGAAGTTCTTCGCGACCTGCTGGGTGATGGTGGATGCGCCCACCGGACGGCGGCCGGAGCCGAAATTCTGGATATTGACGAGAATGGCACGGCCGAGGCCCCACACATCGACGCCGGGGTGATTGTAGAAATTCTTGTCTTCCGCGGACAGGAAGGCCGCCTTCACCCGGTCGGGAATCGCCTGGATCGGCAGGAACAGGCGCTTCTCATGGGCATATTCCGCCATAAGCGCCCCGTTGCCCGCATGCACGCGGGTCGTGACCGGCGGTTCATAGGTGCTCAGAACTGCGTAATCCGGCAGGTCCTTCGTCACGCCGTGCAAATAAATCGCACCGGCGGCGGCGGCGCACAGGAAGAGCACGCTGGCCAAGCCGAAAAAATATCCAATCAGTCTGATCATACCAAGCTACCGATAATTCGAATCGTAACCATCCACGCCCGAGGAAACGGGCGCATCTTTGCATATCGCGTGCCGTTTTGCACACCATACCTTCGATGACAAGCCGGATACGGCAGCATTCGCTGATATGTTACCGGGCCACCAGCCCGCAACTCCGCGCCAACGCTTTGCGGACCGCCACCGAATCCGAGTTCCGAGTAACGCGGCGAATGTGAGTAAAATAGGGCTCGGCCCCGTTATTCATCCGCAAGGTCCCGAATTGAACAGCATTTTTAGCGATCAATGGCAACGCGGCAACAGCTCGGCCGACACGGCGCATTTCCCTTCAGCCACCGTTCGCCAGAGCCTTCGAACGGTACCGCCCGACGGCTGTTGCCAGCGTATCGGCCACCTTCTTGCGCCATTCCGCATCGAGAAGCAGCTTCTCGTCGTCAGGATTGGAAAGGAAACCAAGCTCGAGAAGCACCGATGGCACGTCATGGGCGCGCAACACCATGAAACCGGCGTAACGATGTGGATTGTTGATGAGGCCAACCTGCCCCTCGAAGGACGAAACGATGTTTTCGGCGAGTGTCACCGAGAACGCCTGGGTTTCCCGGCGCGTGAAATCGAGGAGAATATCGGCGACTTCCGGCGGCTCGCTGGAAACGGCGACACCGGCGATCTGGTCGGACTTGTTTTCACGCTCCGCCAATTCCTGCGCCATACGGTCCGACGCGCGATCGGACAAAGTATAGACGGTCGCGCCACGTATGCCCTTCTGTTTCAGTGTATCGGCATGCAGGGAGATGAAAAGATTGGCGTTGTTCTGCCGCGCGATCGTCACGCGTTCGGACAAGGCAAGAAATGTATCGGAATCACGCGTCAGGAAGGCCTTTATGCCGGGCTCGCGGTTCAGGCGCTCCGCGAGCTCCTTCGCGAACATCAAGGTGATGACCTTTTCCTCGGTGCCTGTCGTGCCACCTGAGGCGCCGGCATCGATGCCTCCATGACCGGCGTCGACCGCGATGACGAATTCCGCCGGGCGGGAAGTCTTGTCCGCGGGAGAAATCGCGGCGGTGGTAACGGGCGCAGGCGCCTGCCACTGCTGCTCCTTCACAAGTTCGGCGAACTTGCCCCTGGTGGTGATCTCCGTATCGAGGACGAAACGGAAGGACTGCCCGTCATCGGCCTTTTTCGTTTCAGCGACCGCCACCCGCACCGGCTTCTTCGCCGTCAGCACGATACGGGCGCTGTTTTCCCCCATTCCGCCGAAGCGAATATCGGAAAAAAGGCCGGTCGGCCTGAGATCGGATGCGGGAAAGCTGAAATTCACCGCCGGGAAGTCCACGACGATGCGGGCGGGCGAATCGAGATAGTGAACGTCGAACTCCGGCTCCTCGGCAAAATCGAGAACGATGCGCGTGCGCGCCTCATCACCGATGATGCGGGCCTGATGCGCGACGAGCGGCTCCGTGGCCTGGACGGCCGGGACAGCGGAAACCGAGGCGACGGCAGACACTGTCACGACAGCCGCAAGCCGCGCGATTCGCGCGCCAATCCACCCTGCCCCACCTGATTTCGTTGCGCTGCGCGTGAAATTCATGGTCTTCAAGAAATTCCGTATTTCAGTCATTTTCGATAACCGGCGCGGCAAAACACCCGGAACGGTGCCGTTTCAACCACGCCGGACGGCAATTTGCGCGTTTGCGCCTCACCATCGCAGGCCTTGGTGAACCAATTGTTAACCCGGAAATTCCACCAACAATATGGCATATTTAGCCAGCCTATTGCTATTATGACAGAGAAAACATACAACATGGATGAGGGTTAAAAGTGTTGACGGGATAGATGCCCGCCGGCTGCCAATCGAAAAAGACGCTGGCGCTGCAAATCGGGCAATCATCTGCCGTCGTTACATTTATCCTGAAACTCGATCAATTCCGGCCGTGGCCGGAGACCTACCCGGTGGCGCTGCCACCGCCGCTCTGAGGAGAGCAAATTCATCGGACCCCAAGGGGTCTATATATTATTGTCGTTCCGCCTGGCCAATGATGTCGCAGCAGTTTTCACATGAACCGGATACCAGGAGCAGGCCAAGCGCCTCGCCGTCGGTCCGGATGCTGCCAGTTTACAGACGCCCGGCAGGAGACTTCATTTCCGGCACATCCTTGCACTCATATGAAAGGCTCGTCCGTGTGGCGGGCCTGTTCTCGTATAAAACAAGGCTGCGCCGAGGAGCACAGCTTACATGGCAGACAAAATGCTTATCGACGCCTCCCACGAAGAGGAGACACGCGTAGTCGTTGTCCGTGGGAACCGGATCGAAGAATTCGATTTTGAATCGGAACACAAAAAACAGATCCGCGGCAATATCTACCTTGCCAAGGTCACCCGCGTTGAGCCCTCCCTCCAGGCGGCCTTCGTGGATTACGGTGGAAACCGTCACGGCTTTCTCGCTTTCGCGGAAATCCATCCGGATTATTACCAGATCCCGCTCGCTGATCGTCAGGCCCTGCTGAAAGCGGAAGCCGAGGATCATCGCCGCAGCGACGATTTCGAATCGGCCGATGCGCCTGAGCCCGCCGCCCCGATGATCGACCTTTCGCAGGTGGATCAGCCGGATGTCGGCATTGTTTCCGCAAGCGAAACCACTGAGACCGTTGTGACGGAAGAAGCTGCACCCGTCGTGGAAGCGGTTTCCGAAGAAGCGGCCGTCGAAGTCGTCGCGGAAGAAGCGCCGGCAGAGGAAGAAAAGCCGAAGAAGCGCGTTCGCCGCCCCCGCGCCAAGAAGAAGACAGCCGAAGAAATCGCAGCCGAGGCAGCAGACGCGTCTTCCGAAGACGATGGTAGCACCGGCGGTGAAATGGCCGCGATGGTCGATACCGACACGATTTCCGAGGAAGTCGAAGGTCTTCGCCGCGGCAATGACGATGATGACGACGACGATGACGATCATCACGAAAAGGAAGTGATCGAATCCGTCGGCGCCGAAGACGCCATGGAAGAAGTTCCGGATCGCGTTGCCCGCAAGCCGCGCAAACAATACCGCATCCAGGAAGTCATCAAGCGCCGCCAGATCCTTCTCGTGCAGGTGGCCAAGGAAGAGCGCGGCAACAAGGGTGCCGCACTCACCACCTATCTGTCGCTGGCCGGCCGGTACTCCGTGCTGATGCCGAATACGGCGCGTGGCGGCGGTATTTCCCGCAAGATTACCCAGCCGAGTGACCGCAAGCGTCTGAAAGAAATCGCGCGCGATCTGGAAGTGCCGCAGGGTATGGGCGTCATTCTGCGCACCGCAGGCGCCAACCGCACCCGCGTCGAAATCAAGCGCGACTTTGAATATCTGATGCGCCTGTGGGAAAACGTCCGCACGCTGACGCTGAATTCCACGGCTCCCTGCCTCGTTTACGAGGAAGGCTCGCTGATCAAGCGTTCGATCCGCGATCTCTATAACAAGGATATCAGCGAGATCATCGTTTCCGGCGAAGAAGGCTATCGTGAAGCGAAAGACTTCATGAAGATGCTGATGCCGAGCCACGCCAAGGTTGTTCAGCCTTACCGCGACATTCACCCGATCTTCTCGCGCTCCGGCATCGAAGCGCAGCTCGACCGCATGCTGCAGCCCCAGGTGACGCTGAAGTCCGGTGGCTACCTCATCATCAACCAGACCGAAGCGCTGGTCTCCATCGACGTCAACTCCGGCCGTTCGACACGCGAGCATTCCATCGAGGAAACCGCGCTGACGACCAACCTGGAAGCTGCGGAAGAAGTGGCACGCCAGCTGCGTCTGCGCGACCTTGCCGGTCTTGTCGTCATCGACTTCATCGACATGGAAGAAAAGCGCAACAACCGCGCCGTCGAGAAGAAGCTCAAGGACTGCCTTAAGAACGACCGTGCGCGCATCCAGGTCGGCCGCATCTCGCATTTCGGTCTTCTGGAAATGTCGCGCCAGCGCATTCGCGCTTCGGTGCTGGAATCGACCACGCAGGTCTGCCAGCATTGCGGCGGCACGGGTCACGTGCGTTCGGAATCCTCCATCGCGCTGCATGTGCTGCGTGGTGTCGAGGAATATCTGCTGCGCAACACCACCCACAACATCACCGTGCGTTGCACGCCGGAAACGGCGCTCTATCTGCTCAACCACAAGCGCGGCACGATTGTCGATTATGAAGGCCGCTTCGGCGTGTCGATCATCATTGCCGCCGACTCCGGCGTCGGCGCCCAGCATTTCGCCATCGATCGCGGTGAAGCCGTCGAAAATCCCGTGAAGATCGAAAGCCTCATCCAGATGCTGCCGAACTTCGTGGAAGAAGAAGACGATTTTGTCGCCGAGGTGGAAGAGGACGAAGACGAGGAAGAAATCGTCAAGACCGAAAGCGCCCAGCCCCGTCAGCAGCAGCAGGGCGACAATGGCGAAGAAGGCAAGCGCAAGCGCAAGCGCCGTCGCCGCCGTCGTGGCAAGGGCGGTCAGAACGACCAGAACGGCTCGCTTGAGGCCGGTTCCGGCAACGACGCTGACGGCGACGATGCCGAGGGTGATGACGACGGGATCGACACCGATGACAATGGGGTTGAGACCGAAAACGGCACTGCGGAAGCTGTAACCTCCGAAGAGGAAAGCAAGCGCAAGCGCCGCCGCCGCGGGAAGCGAGGCGGTCGCCGCAATCGTGCAGAGGACGAAGCTCTCGACGCTTCCGGCGCTGAGGACGAAGGCGAAAGCGAAAGCGACGAAGCGCCTGTAACTGAGGCACCGGTAACCGAAGAGGCGACCGCAGCCGAAGTGGTGGAAGGTGTCGTTGCCGACGTCGTGGAAGAGGAAGCGCCGAAGAAGCCGCGCCGTACCCGCAAGGCGAAGGCCAAGACGGAAACCGAAGAAGCGCCGAAGGCCGAAGCCGTTGAAACGGTGGAGCCGGTGATCGTTGAGGAAACTGTCGTGGATGTCGCTGTTGAAGAAGCAGGCGAAGCGTCGGCCGATGTCGCTCCGCAGGCGGAAGCACCGGCGAGCGAAGAAAAGGTCCGCGCGAACAGGGGCAGCAATGTTTCGACTTCGGAGCCGGTGGTTACGTCGTCGTCTCCCAATCCCGATGGCGATGAGCCGAAGCCGCGCAAGGGCGGCTGGTGGCAGCGCCGCGGCTTCTTCTGAGAGAAGCTACATTTTGGATAAAAGACGCCCGCAACGATGTTGCGGGCGTTTTCTTTTATCGGTGCAAAGAACGGGCCCGTTTAGGGCCACTGACATTTCCTCATTCCATGCTTGTCACAGGAACGCAGTCAACGCATGCCCGCGGCGGGAGCGTCCTTTCAGCCCAAAGACCTGGGCTGGATCTCTTTAACAGGCACGGGATGAGGAGTGGGAGAGGCCAACCCTCAGACAGACCGCGTGAGACCACCATCCACGCGGATATTCTGGCCGGTAATATATCCTGCCCCCTCAGATGCGAGAAATGCCACTGTGGCGGCGATCTCTTCGCTCTTGCCGTAACGCTGCATCGGAACGCTTTCGCGGCGTTCTTCCGTCGCCGGCAGGCTGTCGATCCAGCCGGGAAGGACATTGTTCATGCGGACATTATCGGCTGCGTAGGTATCGGCAAAAATCTTGGTGTAGGAGGCAAGGCCGGCGCGGAACACGGCGGATGTGGGGAACATGCTGCTCGGTTCGAAAGCCCAGGCAGTCGAGATGTTGACGATCGCGCCCGCCCTCTGCCTTACCATGACCGGGGCGATGATGCGCGTCGGGCGAATGACGTTCATGAGGTAGACATCGAGCCCGGTATGCCATTGTTCGTCGGTAATATCGAGGATGGCGGCGCGCGGGCCATGGCCGGCGCTGTTCACCAGCACGTCGATACGGCCGAATCTCTCAAGCGCCAGATCCGTCAGCCGTTGCAGGTCTTCATTGGACTGGTTGGAACCGGTAACGCCGATGCCGCCCAACTCTTTCGCCAGCGCCTCTCCCTTGCCAGAAGACGACAGGATAGCGAGCTTGTAACCATCCGCGGCCAGGCGTTTCGCAACGGCAGCTCCCATGCCGCTGCCGCCTGCCGTCACCACCGCCACTTTTTCTGCCGACATCGCTTTTCTCCCATTCCAGGTCTGACGGACAGCCCGTATGGCGGTCCTTCTTCAGCTTAAACTGTCTCATCTTTAACGGGTTTCCAAGACGAGTTCGAACCAGAAAGGCTTGTCGAGGCATGCAGAAAAATTGATGCTGATGCGTCAGCCCGGGCCGACACCCGTTGGGTGAGCAGACCGGCTATCCGCCGGTGCTTCCTCCCTCTCCTGCAAACCATAGTCACGCATCACATGCGCGATACGCAACCTGTAATCGGAGAAGACGCCAGTCCGGCCGAGCGACTGGGCGGCGCGATGAGGCAGGGTGTTACGCCACGCCTTCACCGCCTCCTCATCACGGAAGAACGACAAGGAGAGCATCTTTTCGGGATTGCCGATGCTCTGAAACCGCTCGACGGAGAGGAAACCGTCGATGGTTTCAAGTTCTGCCCGCAGGCCGGCGGCTATATCCAGATAATGTTGCTTCTCGCCTGCAGCTGGCCAGACCTCAAAAATCACGGCGATCATCGTCCGGCTCCCGCATGGGGGGCGGATGCGAGGCGCAGAAACAGTCGGTCCTCGCGACGGATGAATTGTTCGCGGCGCGCGAATTCATAATTTTCCTGCCCGGCCGGATCGGCGGCGAGCCGCGCCCTATAGGCTTCGTACGCGGCGAGGTTTTCGATGTTGTAGACACCGTAGGCAATGGTGCTCGATCCCTCCTTCGGCGCGTAATAACCGATCAGATCAGCCCCGCAACGCGGGATCGCCTCTCCCCAGTTGCGGGCATAGCGTTCGAAGGCATCGACCTTGAAAGGATCGATCTCGTAGCGGATGAAACAGGTCAGCATCGTTTGTCTCCTCATGTTCTGCCTCTCCCTTCTACGCCATTGCCATGCCTCGATGCTTCGGTTACCATCGAAGCATGAAAGACGGACCCGTGATTGCCAATGTTGCCGCCCTTATCGGCGATCCTGCCCGCGCCAACATCTTGACGGCGCTGATGGACGGGCGCGCGCTGACAGCGAGCGAGCTCGCGGAAGCCGCGGGTGTGACCCTGCAAACTGCCAGCGGTCACCTGTCAAAGCTCTCGGACGCACAATTGCTGAAAGCGGAAAAACAGGGTCGACATCGATATTTCCGCCTCTCCGATGAGGATGTGGCGCAGGTTCTGGAAGCGTTGATGGGGCTTGCCCAACGCACTGGCGCGGTACGTGTGCGCACCGGGCCGAAGGACAAGGCGCTTCGTGAGGCGCGCATCTGCTACGATCATCTGGCCGGGGAAAGCGGCGTGGCACTGCTTGCCGCCATTACCGCAAAGGGTCTCCTGACGTTAGGTGATGATCCTGCCTTAACGGAGAGCGGACGCGACTTCTTCTCGAACTTCGGCATAGACCTTTCGCCGCTCGAAAAGGCCCGCCGCCCGGTCTGCCTGCATTGCCTGGACTGGAGCGAACGCCGGCATCACCTCGGCGGCGGGCTTGGCGCATCGCTTCTTGAAGCGATGCAGCAGCGCGACTGGTTGCGGCGCGGAAATGGCCGTGTGCTGACCTTTACTGCCAAGGGTGAAAAGGCGTTCAACAGCACCTTTGGCTGCACGCCCGCCTGATCTCCCCAGCGTATGATACCCGGTTATTTCAGCCAGCCGGCTATACGCCCAACGGCCTCGGCAATGTCAGACACGGAACCCGCATAAGAAATGCGCAGCGCCCTGTGGCCTTCCTCCGGGTCGAAATCCATGCCTGGTGTCGCTGCCACGTCGATTTCTGCCAGCATACGCTTTGCGAAATCCATGCTGTCATTGGAAAAACGGCTGGTATCGACATAGGCATAAAACGCGCCATCCATGGGGGATGCCAGCGGCAGGCCTATTTCCGGCAGTCGCGCCATCAGGAAATCGCGATTGGTGCGATAGCTCTCCCGATAGACATCCAGTTCCTCCGCCGCCGAAAAGGCTGCGGTCGCCGCAAGCTGCGACAGTTCAGGCGGGGAAATATAAAGGCTCTGGGCCAGACACTCGACCGGCCGGACGAGGTTTTCCGGCAAGACCATCCAGCCGATGCGCCAGCCCGTCATGCAATAATATTTGGAGAAGGAATTGATGACCACCGCATTGTCGGTAATTTCGAGTGCGCTCGTCTCTTCGCCGACGAAGGTAAGGCCGTGGTAAATCTCATCGGAAATGAAGGCCATGTCGCGGCTTTCGCAATAGGTCGCAAGCCGCTTCAGCGCCTCGCGGCCTGTGACGGTGCCGGTCGGATTGGCCGGGCTTGCCAGCAGAACGCCCTTCAGCTTGCAGCCCGCTTTCGTTTCCGCACGCTCCAGGCTTGCCGGCGTCAGCGTGTAGCCGGTTTCAGCCGTGACCGGCACTTCCACGACGTTGAGGCCGAGAGCCTTCAGGATATTGCGATAGGCCGGATAACCGGGCCTCGCGATCGCGACATGATCGCCCGCGTCGAAAAGGCTGAGAAAGGCAAGATTGAAGGCCGCTGACGAGCCCGTTGTCACGGCGATGCGAGCCGGATCGATCGCGACCTGGTGACGCAACCGGTAATGGCCGGCAATCGCCTCCCGCAGTTCGCGCAGGCCGAGCGCATCGGTATAACCGATCCGCCCATGTTTCAGCGCCTCTTGAGCCGCTGCCAGCGACGCCTTCGGTGCGGGATGGGAGGGCTGGCCGACCGCCATGGAAATGACGGGGCGGCCCGCCTGCCTGCGCCTGTTCGCCTCCGCCAGAATATCCATGGCGTGAAAGGGTTCGACTGCGCTCCGCTTCGACATCGTAATCAAGGGCATGCTCTTTCCTGAACCGTATTTCAGAGACTTGCCGCAGAATCACAATCTTCACAATCATGCGACCATAATGCGGACAAGTATTTTTGCCGTATGGCATTTGGCTTAAAGTAAGGTAATTGCCTTCATAAGATTTCAAGAGGCTCCGGCCGCACAGAATGAGGACCGATATGGCGCATTTTCTCCGTTCCACCCTTCTTGCCAGCGTGACGGCCCTTTCAGCGGTATTCGCCTCCCTGCCCGCGCATGCGCTCGATGAGCAGCAGAAGAAGGAAATGGGCGAGTTCATCAAGCAGTATCTGATCGAGAACCCCGAGATCATGCTTGAGGTTCAGGATGCGCTTGAGCGCAAGCAATATGCGGCGCGCAACGCCAAGGCGGCAGAGGCGGTCGCCGACAACAAAAAGGCGATCTTCGAATCGAAATTCGATCTGGCACTCGGCAATCCCGATGGCGACGTCACACTCGTTGAGTTCTTCGATTACAACTGCGGTTATTGCAAACGCGCCATGGGAGACATGGACAACATCCTGAAGAGCGACAAGAAAATACGCGTCGTGCTCAAGGAATTCCCGATCCTCGGACCGGAATCGGTCGCCGCACATCGGGTCTCCAATGCCGTGAAGCTGCTGGCGCCGGCCAAATATCCGGAGTTCCAGCGCACGCTCCTCGGCGGCCGCGGACGGGCGAATGAGGACAGCGCCATGGAAGTCGCCACCTCGCTAGGCCTCAAGGAAGCCGATATCCGCAAGTCGATGGCGGAAAACCCCAATGATGCGCAGGTGCAGGAAACCTACAAGCTGGCAAACAGCCTCGGCATCACGGGAACGCCGTCTTATATCGTCGGCGACGAGGCGGTTTTCGGCGCCGTCGGTGCCGACCCGCTGAAGGAGAAAATCGCCAATATGCGCAGCTGCGGTAAAGCCACCTGCTCCTGATTGCTAAAAAAGCAAGTGCATTCCCTGTGAGATGCCGGCCTGGCGGCCGGTTTACGGCTTGCAGGGGCTTTTCCTTGGCGGCTGCGCAGTCTATAGGTGTCGCTGATTTTCGTATGGAAACGTGAATGAGCAACATCATCATCGTCATCAACGGCCCCAATCTCAACATGCTGGGAAAAAGGGAACCGGGTATCTATGGTGGCAAGACGCTGAAGGACATCGAGAATGATTGTCTTCAAGCCGGTGCCGATCTCGGTTTCGCAGTGGAATTCCGCCAGTCCAACCACGAAGGCGTGCTCGTGGACTGGTTGCATGAGGCGGGAGAAAGGGCGGCGGGTGTCGTCATCAATCCCGGCGCTTACAGCCACACCTCTATCGCGTTGCACGACGCCATTCGCGCGATTTCCACGCCCGTCGTGGAAGTGCACATTTCCAACATCCACGCCCGGGAAGAGTTCCGCCACAAATCGATGGTCTCACCGGCAGCGAAGGGCATGGTCTGTGGTTTCGGACCATATGGATACGTCATGGCGCTTCACGCGCTGAAAAACATCACGGCATAAAAAGAAACAAAGAATAGGGTTTGTCATGTCTGAAAAGAAACAGGGTATCGACAAGGAACTGATCCGCGAACTCGCGAATATCCTCAACGATACCGACCTTTCGGAAATCGAAGTGGAGCAGGATGACCTGCGCATCCGCGTTTCGCGCGCCGCTCCCGCAGCCACGGTTTATGCCGCAGCACCGCCCGCTTATGCACCGGCGCCCGCAGCAGCGCCCGCCGCGCCGGCAATCGCGGCCCCTGCTGCACCGGCAGCAGCCGCTGCACCGGCACGCAACCCGGCAAACACCGTGTCTTCGCCCATGGTTGGCACAGTCTATCTCTCGCCAGCCCCTGGCGCCCGCCCCTTCATCGAAGTCGGCGCAACCGTCAAGGAAGGCCAGACACTTCTCATCGTCGAGGCCATGAAGACCATGAACCAGATCCCGGCTCCGAAGTCCGGCAAGGTCGTGGAAATCATCGTCAACGACGCACAGCCCGTGGAGTATGGCGAAGCCCTCGTGGTCATCGAATAAAGGCGGTTCAGCATGGTTTCGAAGATCCTCATAGCCAACCGCGGCGAAATTGCGCTGCGCGTCCTGCGCGCCGCCAAGGAGCTTGGCATTCCCACCGTCGCCGTGCATTCCACGGCGGACGCGGACGCCATGCATGTGCGCCTCGCCGACGAAAGCGTATGCATCGGCCCGCCGCCTTCGCGTGACAGCTACCTCAATATCCACCAGATCGTTGCGGCCTGCGAAATAACAGGTGCGGACGCCGTTCACCCCGGCTACGGCTTCCTGTCGGAAAACGCCAAATTTGCCGATATCCTTGACGCGCACGGTATCACCTTCATCGGGCCGACCGCCGAGCATATCCGCATCATGGGCGACAAGATCACCGCCAAGCAGACGGCGCAGGAACTTGGCATTCCCGTGGTTCCCGGCTCCGATGGCGAAGTGAAGCCTGAGAACGCGCTGGAAATCGCACGCACGATCGGCTTTCCGGTCCTCATCAAGGCAACCGCCGGCGGCGGTGGTCGCGGCATGAAGGTGGCGAAGACCGAGGCCGATCTGGAAGAGGCGGTTGCGACTGCCCGCTCCGAAGCGGCAGCAGCATTTGGCAACGACGCCGTCTACATGGAAAAGTACCTCGGCAAGCCACGCCATATCGAAGTGCAGGTGTTCGGCGACGGTGAAGGCAACGCCATTCATCTCGGAGAGCGCGATTGCTCGTTGCAGCGTCGCCACCAGAAGGTGCTGGAAGAAGCCAACTCTCCGGCTCTGACGGTTGAACAGCGCATGAAGATCGGCGAGATTTGCGCGAGCGCCATGCGCAAGCTGAAATATCGCGGTGCCGGCACCATCGAGTTCCTTTATGAAAACGGCGAGTTCTATTTCATCGAAATGAACACGCGTCTGCAGGTGGAGCATCCGGTCACGGAAGCGATTACCGGCATGGATCTCGTGCAGGAACAGATCCGCGTCGCATCGGGTCAGGGCCTCTCGGTCACGCAGGCCGATATCGAATTCCATGGCCACGCCATCGAATGCCGTATCAATGCCGAGGACCCGCGCACCTTCGTTCCCTCGCCTGGCACGCTGACCTATTTCCACACGCCGGGCGGCCTTGGTGTGCGCGTCGATTCGGGCGCCTATCAGGGCTACAAGATCCCGCCCTATTACGACAGCATGATCGGCAAGCTCATAGTTCACGGCCGCGACCGTGACGAATGCATTCGCCGCCTGCGTCGGGCGCTCGACGAATTCGTCGTCGACGGCATCAAGACCACGCTGCCGCTTTTCCAGGATCTTCTTCAGAATGAGGATATCCTGAAGGGCGATTATGATATTCACTGGCTGGAAAAATATCTGGCCGGTGACGCGTCTCACTAAGACGATATGGCTGGGCGGCGCAGCAGAAATAACGACATAACGGTCGATATCCTGCTGCGCGCCTATTCCGCCGGCCTGTTCCCGATGGCCGATTCGGCTGACGATCCCGAGCTTTTCTGGGTCGAGCCGGAAGTGCGCGGTATCATTCCGCTCAATTCCTTCCACATTTCCAAAAGCCTCGCCAAAGCGATGCGCAAGAAGCCATTCGACATACGCTTCAACACCGCTTTCGAGGCTGTCATGGCGGGCTGCGCCGCAGAGGCCCCGGACAGGCCAAGTACCTGGATCAACGCCACCATTCGCAGGCTTTATAGCGAACTGCATCAGATCGGCCATGCCCATAGCGTCGAGGCCTGGGAAGGCAAGGAGCTTGTCGGCGGACTCTACGGCGTTTCGCTGGGAGCGGCATTCTTCGGCGAAAGCATGTTCTCCCGTCGCACCAATGCATCGAAGATTTGCCTCGTGCATCTGGTGGAGAGATTAAAAGCAAGCGGCTTCGTGCTGCTCGACACTCAATTCACGACGGAGCATTTGAAAACGTTCGGCGCCATCGATGTGCCGAAGCTTGAATATGCGAAAATGCTCGACGTCGCCGTCAATCGGCCGAGTCTGCATTTCTAGACGTTATCTTGGGTTATTTGCTTGCCGTAGAGGGAGCAGGCACTTCCGAGTCCTGTTTGCAACCCGTCAGCCATACGTCATAGATCGGGTGTTCCACGGCGTTGAGGCCGGGGCTGTCGGCGAACATCCAGCCGGTGAAGATGCGACGGATTTTACGGTCGAGGGTGATTTCATCCACTTCGACAAATGCGTCGATCTTCTGCGCTTCCGTCTGGTCGCGCGAATAACAGACCTTCGGCGTGACCTGAAGCGCGCCGAACTGCACCGTCTCATCGATATAGACATCGAAGGACGTGATGCGACCCGTGATCTTGTCGATGCCGGAAAAGACCGCTACGCGGTTTTCAAGCCGGGCGGCGGAGACGGGCGAGATGAGGAAGGCAGCAGAAACCGCCGCGAACAGCGTCACCGTCAGCGCACGCAAAGAACGGTCCCGCGTGATTTTCCTCATACGATGTGTCTCCAAAATTTGCCTGTGTCGGGACGCCGACCGGATCAACGCCTAAGGGCGGAATGTGGCAAAAACCGGTGAGGCCGGATGCATGCGCGGCGTTTTGCACAACACCGCGCATCGCGATAGCTCAGTTGCCGGGTGTCCAGGCGTCGTAGTCGCCGGTCACACGCGGGCGCTCCCCGGCCACAGCCAGCGAGCCCTGAGGGCGATAGGCCTTGGACGAGCCTGTGAGGTTTGGCTGGTGCGGCTTCTGCCACTCGCGCGCAACGTACCTTTCCTGGCTCGGCGGAACGTCGGTGCGATAGTGCATCCAGCCATGCCAGCCGGGCGGAATGGCAGAGGCCTCAGCGTAGCCGTTATAGATCACCCAGCGGCGCGGCATGCCCCAGGAGGTGGTGCCGCCTTCGTAATAGGTGTTACCCAACTCGTCCTGCCCCACCTTCTTGCCGAAACGCCAGGTGTGAAACCGCGTTCCGATCGTCTGGCCGTTCCACCAGGTGAAGATTTGCGTCAGGAGAGTCTTCATTCTACGTTCCTCGGGCTTGAATGCGCCGCAGCGATTTTCCGTGCACGGCACAAGACATGCTTATGCCGCCCCTCACGCCAATTGTCCAGCATTTCAAGATATATCAGTGCTATTTCAGCTTCATCCTGAAGCCAAGATGCCGCTTCTCGAAACCCAGCCGCTCGTAGAAGCGGTGCGCGTCCAGCCGGGCCATGTTGGAGGTGAGCTGCGCGGCTTTCAGGCCCTGACGGCGGGCTTCATCAAGACAATAGTTGATCATCATCGCGCCGATGCCGCGACCGCGCATGTCGGCCCTTGTCTGCACCGCTTCGATGACCATAGACCTGGCCCCTCGCCCGACGAGCTTGGTGAGGATCGCCGTCTGAAAGGTGCCGACCACCTCGCCATCCAGTTCGGCGACGTAAAGCGTTTCGCTCGGCGATGCCTCGATTGCCCGGAAGGCGGCAAGATAATCGGGCTGTGCCGATTCGTCCGCCGTATCGCCGTGGCCGCCGATCTCGTCAGCGGCAAAAATGGCGGCGAGTGCCGGCAGATCGTCTTCACGGGCCGTTCGAATTATTAGATGTTCCAGGGTCGCATTCATCGGGTCAGGCTCTTTTCCATCACGATGCCGGGCAACCCCTCGATACCCGCCATGCGCTCGATTCGGTCCACCTCGACAAATCCGACGCCTTCATAGAAGTTGATTGCGACAGTATTTTTAGGCTCGACCTCCAGACGCATGATTTCCGCGTCCGGGAAGCAGGTTTCAAGCTCCGCGAAGAGATCGCGGCCAACGCCCTGCCGCTGAAGATCGGGCGCCACGTAAAGCTGGTGGAGCAGCGCCGTCTTTGCCATCTTGGTCGACATGGAGCCGTAAGCCATGCCGCCGATCCGCTTGCCGTCATCGGCAACAAGGAACTCGCCACCCTTCTTCTCGACGCGGTCCTTCATGGCCTGCGGCGAATGCCAGGCTGCGATCAGCTCGTTGACCTTATCCGCGCCGTAGATAGCGTCATAGGTCGCGTGCCATGTCGTCGCGAGCAGCGCCCGGACCGGCTCGATGTCACGCAGGCTGGCTGTGCGGATGAAAAACATGATCTGGCTCCGTCTTGAAACAGAAATGCCGGGCGTGGATCCCGGCAGAAGTGATGTCAGTCGCCCTTGCTGGACGTCATCCTCGGGCTTGTCCCACCGTGTGGCTTAATCGGGAATAATCCGGACTAAAACCATTACTTCCGTCATGCCGGTCCCTGGAACAAGCCCAAGGATGATCCGGCATCCAGCCGACTCGCGTCTGCGCGGTGAAAAGAGTCTTTTCAGCCCAAGGACTTGGGCTGGCTGGATCCCGGCTCAAGGCCGGGATGACGGAGACCCTCTGCCGTTACTCGAGCGGGAGGCAGCCGTCGCTTACTCTTCCTCGATTCCGAGCTTCGCTTTCACCAGCGCCTGCACCGCCTGCGGGTTGGCCTTGCCGCCCGTCGCCTTCATGACCTGGCCGACAAACCAGCCGGCGAGCGTTGGCTTCGCCTTGATCTTCTCGACCTGATCCGGGTTGGCGGCGATGATCTCGTCGACAGCCTTTTCGATGGCGCCGGTATCGGTTACCTGCTTCATGCCGCGGGCTTCAACGATCTCGGCCGGATTGCCGCCCTCGTTCCAGACGATTTCAAACAGATCCTTGGCGATCTTGCCAGAGATGGTCTCGGCCTTGATCAGATCGATGATGCCGCCGAGCTGTTCGGGCGACACCGGCGTCGTCTCAATGTCCTTGCCCGACTTGTTCAGCGCGCCGAGCAGGTCGTTGATGACCCAGTTGGCGGCAGCCTTTGGATCGCGTCCGGCGGCGACGGCTTCGTAATAATCGGCAATCGCCTTTTCTGAGACCAGAATCGAGGCGTCATAGACCGACAGGCCGAGATCGGCGACGAAACGGGCCTTTTTGTCATCAGGCAGTTCCGGCAGATCGACCTTCAGCGCCTCGACGAAGGCATCATCGAATTCGAGCGGCAGCAGGTCCGGATCGGGGAAATAGCGATAGTCATGCGCGTCTTCCTTGGAGCGCATGGACCGCGTTTCACCTTTACCGGGATCGAACAGGCGGGTTTCCTGATCGATGACGCCGCCATCTTCCAGAATGGCGATCTGGCGACGCGCCTCATATTCAATCGCCTGGCCGACGAAGCGGATGGAGTTGACGTTCTTGATCTCGCAGCGCGTGCCGAAGCCTTCGCCCGGACGGCGTACGGAGACGTTGACGTCGGCGCGCATGGAGCCTTCGTCCATGTTGCCGTCGCAGGTGCCGAGGTAACGCACGATGGAGCGCAGCTTGGTGAGATAGGCCTTCGCCTCATCCGACGAGCGCATGTCCGGCTTGGAAACGATTTCCATCAGCGCCACGCCAGAACGGTTGAGGTCCACGAAGGACATGGTCGGGTGCTGGTCATGCATCGACTTGCCGGCGTCCTGCTCCAGATGCAGGCGCTCGATGCCAATCTCGATATCCTCGAAATTGCCCTGGCGGTCGGGACCAAGCGAAATGGTGATGGTGCCTTCACCGACGATCGGATCCTTGAACTGCGAAATCTGGTAGCCCTGCGGCAAATCCGGATAGAAGTAGTTCTTGCGGTCGAAAATCGAGCGGTTGTTGATCTTTGCCTTGAGGCCGAGACCGGTGCGCACCGCCTGCTTCACGCATTCCTCGTTGATAACGGGCAGCATGCCTGGCATGGCGGCATCGACCAGCGACACGTTGGAATTCGGCGCGTTGCCGAAAGTGGTGGAGGCGCCGGAGAACAGCTTGGAATTGGACAGAACCTGCGCATGCACCTCCATGCCGATCACGATTTCCCAATCGCCGGTGGCGCCGGGAATGAAGCGTTTCGGGTCGGGGGTGCGCACGTCTACAAGGGTCATCTCAAGCTCACGATATACGGGTTCTTTGGCCTTGGTGGGTAGAACAAATGAAGCGCTGGCGCAAGACATCTTGCACCCCGTCGCGCGACGGCCGGAATTTTCGAAGACATCGGATACGCGTTTTTTACCCTTACAGGTTTCAATTCACGCCATGCAAACGATCGCTCTCTGCTTTCTGGCCTATATCGCCTTCAATCTCTTCGTCTTTCTTGTCTATTGGTGGGACAAGGAAGCGGCGAGGAATGGCGGATGGCGTATCCGGGAAAGCACGCTGCTTTTGCTCGCGCTCGTGGGTGGCAGTGCGGGCGCGATCTCGGCGCAAAGGTTGCTGCGGCACAAAACCCGCAAGGAACCGTTTCGCAGCAAGCTGATATCGATCGTCATCTTGCAGGCGGGCCTCGTCGCATCGCTCCTTATCACGCCGGACTGGCCGATGCGGCTGATGGCCACTCTACAAACCCTGTTTTAGAACGCCGGCCCGTAAAGACCACTCTCGACCTCAGCCAGTTGCTTCTGCAAGCCCACCGATTGCACCTCGCGGTCCAGCTTCGGCGCATAGGAAACCGAGAGCCAGCGAATGCTATAGCCATGGTAGCGGAAAAAGGCGACGGCCGGTTCATTCTGGGCATGGGTTTCAAGCCGTATGGTCTCGAAGCCCTTTTCCTCTATCAGTCGTTCGATGTCGCCCAACAGGCGGCTGCCGACGCTCCTCCGCTGAAACTCCGGATCGATCCAGAAGTCGGAAATCGCCTCGTTAAAATGCTCCCGCGCGGCCCAACCCGCAACCGAGCCGCCCAGTTCCGCGACGCGGATGGCAAGCCACGATGAGCGGGTGAAATTAGAAAAGGCGCTCGCCGCATTGTCGTAAAGCGTCGGTGTGATGCCGAGAGCCGCGGTTGCCTGCCGCCACGCCCTGAGGCCGATGGCCGCCAGAACCTCCGCTTCCTGCTCATACGCGTTGCGAATGACGATCAAGCCGCGCCCTCCTTGGCCGTTTGAAGTAAACCATTGCGGGTGCGATTCGACCAGCGTGGTTTTCCCGCTCCCTGCGGACTTGACCGCGCCGGTTTGGCCCATTACCCAAAAGGAGCAAGAACGGAGTTTTTATGTTCGCTCAATCGGAGTCCCGGTAAAGGCCCTGCCCGCAATTTTCTTGCGCGCCGGGCCAAATGAAACCGAGCCGGATGCCCTAACGGCACCCGGGTTTGCTTTCACGCGTCTAGAAGACGCCGACCGGACTTCAAACAATGGACATTTCCCGCGCCGAACAGCGCATTCTTCACCTGCTCGCCCAGGGCGGCAGAATTGAACTCGTTCGAGACGACGCCCGCAAAATTGAAAAACTTTCGCTCTTCACGCGCGAAGGATGGATTTTCAGCGGCCTCGACCTTCTCACCTTCCGCAAGCTGAAACGGAAGCGAGCCATCGCCTCCTCCGGTGGCAAGCCCTACCGCATTACCACGCGCGGGCTGGAACTTGTGAGGGGTGAGCTGGACAACCGATAAACTGACCGGGCGGCGCAATGCCGTCGCCCGGCATTTCGCGACGCGGCAGCGACGGTGTAACAAGTTAAGAGAGCTTTTGCTCCAGCTTCACCTTCTCAAGTTCGACTTTCATGATGTCGGACCATTCCATGCCGCGCCAGACGATCTGAAAGCCGCAACGCTGGTAAAGGCCTATGGCGGCGCGATTTCTCGCATGGGTGTCGATGGTGGCAAGCGGCAGGCCCGCAGCCCGCATCCTGTCGAGAAAGTGGAGGATCAGCGCTTTGCCAATCCCCTTGCCCTGCCAGGTAGGGTCCACCCACAGATCGGAAATATGATGAGGCTTGGCATCGCAAGCGCCCCAACCGACGACAACACCGTCGATTTCGGCCACGACGACATCACCGGTCGGAGACTTGGCGAAGCTTTCGAATTCGTCCCTCACCCGCTCGATGACATGGGAATCGAGATAGGCGGCGTCGAAGGCTTCACCGGCACGCCATGCGGCAAAACCGACAAAGCCGACCGCATCGCGATCAGCTTCGTTCATCTGTCTGAGCTTGAGACTGCTTACCACCACTTGGCAGGCGTGAACTTGCCCGCTGCCTGCTCGATGGCGTGGGCCGTCTTGAACAGCGTTTCTTCTTCGAACGGCTTGCCGATGAGCTGCAGGCCAAGCGGCAGGCCCTTGCCATCAAGACCGGCAGGCACCGAAAGGCCGGGAAGACCGGCCATGTTGACGGTGATGGTGAAGACGTCCTGCAGGTACATCTTGACGGGATCGGAAGCGAGTTCCTCATCACCGACCGCGAAGGCGGAAGACGGCGTGATCGGGGCAAGAATGGCGTCGACGCCTTCGTGGAAGACGTTCTCGAAGTCCCGCTTGATGAGCGTGCGGACCTTCTGCGCCTTGAGATAATAGGCGTCGTAATAACCGGCCGACAGCACATAGGTGCCGACCATGATGCGACGCTGCACTTCCTTGCCGAAACCGGCGGCGCGGCTCCTTTCGTACATGTCGGCAATGTCCTTGCCGTCGACGCGCAGGCCGTAGCGGACGCCGTCATAACGGGCAAGGTTGGACGAGGCCTCTGCCGGTGCGACGATGTAATAGGCGGGAAGCGCATATTTGGTGTGCGGCAGCGAGATGTCGACCACCTCTGCACCGGCGTCGCGCAGCCATTCGACGCCCTTGGCCCAGAGCTTTTCGATTTCGTCAGGCATACCGTCAACGCGGTATTCCCGGGGGATACCGATCTTCAGGCCCTTGAGCGACTGACCGATGGCCTTTTCGTAATCCGGCACAGGAAGGTCAACCGAGGTCGTGTCCTTGGCGTCGACGCTTGCCATGGTCTTCAGCAGGATGGCCGCGTCGCGCACGTCGCGGGCAATCGGGCCAGCCTGATCGAGCGACGAGGCGTAAGCGACGATGCCGAAGCGCGAGCAGCGGCCGTAAGTGGGCTTGATGCCGACGGTGCCGGTGAAAGCCGCCGGCTGGCGGATGGAACCGCCGGTATCGGTTGCGGTGGCGCCGGCGCAAAGATGCGCGGCAACGGCTGCGGCCGAACCGCCCGAGGAGCCGCCAGGCACCAGCTTCTGCTCGGAACCATTGGCGCGCCACGGGTTGATGGCCGGGCCGTACCAGGAGCTTTCATTGGACGAGCCCATGGCGAATTCGTCCATGTTGAGCTTGCCGAGCATGACGGCGCCCTGATCCCAGAGGTTCTGGGTGACGGTGGATTCGTATTTCGGCTTGAAGCCATCGAGGATGTGCGAGCAGGCCTGGGTGTGAATGTCACGCGTTGCGAAAAGGTCTTTAACGCCGAGCGGAATGCCTTCCAGCTCACCCGCGGAACCGGCAGCAATACGGCCGTCGGAGGCTTTCGCCATCTCGCGCGCCTTTTCGGGCGTCGTCGCCACATAGGCGTTCAGCGCACCGTTGGCGGTGTCGATGGCGGAGAGATAGGCGTCGGTGAGCTCAAGGGCGGAAAATTCTTTCGCCTTCAGCTTCTCGCGGGCTTCGGCAATGGTCAGGCTCGTCAGGTCGGTCATGGTCGGCAACGGCTTTCGAAAATCTCGGAAAAATCGGGCGGCAAGATGGATCGATTACTCGACCACTTTCGGCACCATGAAGAAATTGCGATCGGTCGCGGGCGCGTTGGCGACGATGTCGTCCGCCTTGTCGCCATCGGTCACCTCGTCGGCGCGCTTCTTCATCGCCACCGGCGTTACCGACGTCATCGGCTCGACGCCATCCACATTCACTTCCGAAAGCTGCTCCACGAAACCGAGTATGCCATTCAGCTGGCCGAGCATGTTCTGTGCTTCGTCTTCAGTGACAGCGATACGGGCAAGGCGCGCAACACGCTTTACGGTGGCGAGATCGACGGACATGGTTTTACTCCGATGGGATATTTCCCATTCGCTATAATGACCATGTCCGTCCTTCGCAACGGTAGAAAGCATGTCGCGGCTAACTCGGCGGCGGTTTTGCGCTCACGACATGCGGCGTTGACGCTTAGAAGGACAGGACGTCGCCCGCCCTGGGTGTATGGACGCGCGCTTCGGCGCCTTCCATTCCGGCCACGAATTTCTCCGGCGTCTGGTCGATTATCGGGAAGGAGCCGTAATGGCAGGGAAGCACGTGCTGGAACTTGAAGAAGCGCTGGCAGGCAAGCGCCGCCACAGCTCCGCCCATGGTAAAGCGGTCACCGATCGGCACGAGACCGATATCAGGCTGATGCAGTTCATTGATGAGCTTCATGTCGGAGAAGATATCCGTATCGCCCATATGGTAGACGGCCGGACCGTCCTCGAAATGCAGCATCAGGCCGTTGGCATTGCCGAGCGAATGGGAAACGCCGTCCTCGGTGATCTGGGCGGAGGAATGCAGCGCATTGGTGAAGGTAACCGAGAAACCGTCAAAATGAACGGTGCCGCCGGTATTGCCCATATCGACCTTCGCAACACCCTTGGCGGAAAGCCACGCGGCTAGATCGGCATTCGCCAGCACGGTCGCACCCGTCTCGCGGGCAAGCTGCACGGTATCTCCGACATGGTCGCCATGGCCGTGGGTCAGCAGAATATGGGTGACGCCTTCGGCTGCAGACTTGCCATCCTGCCCTGCAAAACCGGGGTTGCCGGTGAAAAACGGATCGATGAGAATCTTCGCGCTGCCGTTTTCCAGACGGAAGGCGGAATGGCCGAGCCAGGTGATTTTCATGGGAAGTTCTCCTTTGTATTGCCGGTATAATATGACATAGGACGGCCGGAACAACCGCACTACCTGTATTTAAGAGGGGCGACAATGGCCGCTGACAATGACGATTATGTGTACGACGAAGCGACCGGCGAATGGCGCCCTGCTTCCGAACTGGCCGCAGAAGCGGCACGCGCGAAGGAAGTGCACGATGCAGCAGGCAATGTGCTCGCCGATGGCGATTCCGTGACCTTGATCAAGGATCTGAAGGTCAAGGGCACCAGCACCGTCATCAAGCAGGGCACGGTCATCAAATCGATCCGACTGACCGATAATCCGGAAGAAATCGATTGCAGGCATGATGCGGTGAAGGGTCTGGTGCTGCGCACCGAATTCGTCCGCAAGCGATAAGGACAGCACGCGACATGGCAACACTCACCATCGAGGAACTGGCGGCAACGCTTCAGCCCGCGCAGGCAATTGCCGGCCTCGACCTTGGTACGAAAACCATCGGGCTCGCCATGTCGGATCTGTCGCGGCGTTTTGCGACACCGCGCCCCGTTATCAAGCGCGTGAAATTCACGCTGGATGCGGAAGTGCTGCTGGCCTTCGCTGAAAAGGAAAAGGTCGCCGCCTTCATTATCGGCCTGCCGATGAACATGGACGGCTCCGCCGGGCCCCGCGTGCAGGCAACCCGCGCCTTCGTGCGCACCATGGGCGAAAAAACCGCACTGCCCTTCGTTTACTGGGATGAGCGGCTTTCGACCGTTGCGGCAGAGCGCGCGCTTCTCGAAATGGATGTGTCTCGCGCCAAGCGGGCCGAACGCATCGATTCGGCGGCGGCGAGTTTCATTCTTCAGGGTGCGCTGGACAGGCTTTCCGCACTCACCCGCGCGGCCGACTGACGGCCCTGCCACCAGGCGTAAATCTGCCTGCGTTTGCGGAAGCCGAGAATCGCAAAAACGATCAGGCTGTCGACCGCAATGGCACGCGCCACCAGCGGCGGCAGGCTTTCCGGCGGAAGTCCGAGAATATTCCCGTATATCTCGAAGACGAGATCGTGGGTCTGACGTGTGAGCATGTAGAAGCCGAAGCTCATGTCGTAATAGGAAAGCCAGTACCAGCTGCCCAGCAGCGCGACAGGACCGGCCCACAGGATCAGAAACCACTTCATGCCGCCTGCCCCCGCACAAACAGTGTATCGGGGATGCCAGCAAGCACCGCCCAGCGCGCCACGGCCATCAGGCAGAGGTTCAGCGCCGGCACGTCGATATCCAACGGCAGCATAGCAAAAAACGTCATCATGACGCCCAAAGCTGTCCAGCGGCTCACTTGCGGCTCCCTTATGCGCAGTCATTGCGCATGGTTAACATTTCGTTAATTCACACTGGACCGGCCGCGATGGAGAGGCAAATGAAAGCTGTGATTATGGTTAACGACGGGCGGCCGGCATGTGGAAAACAACGTGACCGGCTGAACGGACGGACGCGCCGAGCGGTTGCCGGCCCGGTAAGAACATGGCTGATTTTTCTTTAATGCCCAGCGTCCAGCGCGGCTGCCTGGGCCCGTGCCTGAGACCGGTTCAGCCGTAAACGCCCCGCACCAGCCTTTTGACGGCAGTGGCGATCTTGTCCCAGTCCCGATCCGATTTGAGCGCAACACCGGCAAACTGGCCGCTGGTGGCGGCGGAAATCACGAGGTGCTGGATGGCGGCGAACAGCACGGCATTGACGGCGGCGGTATCAACACCCTTCGGCGCCGCCAGCGAACCGCGCATGCGCTCCAGCCATTTGCCAAGCGACTTGGCACGGGCTTCCGCCAGCTGGCGCACCTGCGGCGAGCCGTCGGAAACTTCCCAGGCGATGATCTTGCAGACAAGAGGATCGCTGCGCAGCGCATCCATGAAGTAGAGCGCCAGCTTTTCCATCAGATCACCATAGGTCAAAAGGAACATGCCGCCGGTATCTTCCGGAATGCGATCCTTCACCCAAGACCCGAGATCCTCACCGATCGCCTCAATCAGACCATCGAGGCCACCGAAATAACGGTAGATCAGCTGCTTGTCGCAGCCGGCACGGCGAGCAACGGCATTGATCCCGAAGCCCTGAAATCCCTCTTCGGCAAGCAGCGACCGCGCCGCATTAAAAATCGCCTTCTCGGTCTGAGCGCGATCCTTGATGCGCTTTTCCGGTCTGTCGGCTGAAATCGCCTCTGCGGTCGCCAGCATGATTCCCTACCCGTTTTCTGAAAGCCTGACTACACGGGTTAACAAAGCATGAAGGCAAGGACAATGTGATGGGAAGATTGGACGGAAGGTTCCTGTGGATGACGTGGCAGGGCCAACAATATCGCCCCGCATTCCCAGCGTGAGCCGCTCACTCCAACCCCATGCCAAACCACACGCTGCCGGGGGTTTCGTGGCTGTCCAGACGCTTGAAACCTCGGGTTTCCCAGAAACGCATTCCGGCCAGGTTGCGTTCGCTGGCGCCGAGGTGGATGCCGTAGACGTTGTTCTGTCGGGCCATATCCAGCCAGCGCGACAGGAGCCGGGTGCCGCCGCCCTTACCCTGCGTGCGTGGCAAAAGGTTCATGTGTATGTGGGCGGGGAACGGGTCGGTGAGCCAGGCCGGGGTGCGGCGTGGGTGGTGAATGAAATGGGCGCGGCGCTGGTCGGCGTCCCATGTCTGCTGGTCGCCCCCAGGATCGGCATAGATGGCGCGCAGATGCGGCCACCATTCCCGCTCCAGTCGCTCTTCATGCAGGGCCGTATCGAGCGCGCCGACGATGTAACCGCAGACGCCTTCCTCATCCTCGGCAACGAATACAGCATCCGGCCACAGATGCAGATAGGGCACGGAATAGATATGCCCCACCATGCGGCCATCGTTGTAAAGTGGCGTGGCATCCTGGCCGGCATCGCCGGTGGCGAGGCTTATGGCATAGAGCGCGTCTTCATCCTCGGAACGAGCGGAGCGAAAAGTCAGCATCGGCCGCCATCCTCCATTGCCGCGCCTCGATGTGCGAAGCTATCGTGACAGACAAGAATACGTCCTAGGCCATTGCTGTTCTTCAAATCCGAGACCCCTCCCGCCGGAACTGTAAAACCTTCATCCGCATCCATCGCTCAAGCTGCAGGCGGATAAAGAAGATCGATTATATAAGTCGGATCGAAGCGGGAATCGAGCATGCCGTAAGTATGCCGCCAGCCACCGGCAAGCCGGGTTTCGAGGAAGGCATCGGCAATCTTGCCGGCGCCGAGGCGGCAAAGCTCGGCGGCAGCGGCCGCAAGCGCGAACTGCTCCACCAAAAGGCGAGCTGCCCCCTCATCACGTTCGGCAAGTGCGATTGCGGCGCGCAGCACGTCCGTTGTCTTCTTCCCGGCAGGTCCGAGATCACGCTCCAGCGTCTGGAAGACGAGATCGAACAGGTCCTTGCCACGCTGGAGAACCCGCAGGACATCCAGCGCCATGACGTTGCCGGAGCCTTCCCAGATGGCATTGACGGGCGCTTCGCGATAGTGGCGGGCGATCGGCCGCTCTTCCACGTAACCGTTGCCGCCAAGGCATTCCATGGCTTCGTAGATGAGTGCAGGCGCAATCTTGCAGCACCAGTATTTGACGATCGGCGTCATAACCCGCGCATAGGCGGCTTCGGCCGGGTTGTTGCGGGCGGCATCAAAAGCACTCGCCAGCCGAAAGGAAAGCGCGGTCGCGGCTGCTACATCGAGCGCCATGTCGGCGAGCACGCGCGTCATGATCGGCTGGGTGACCAGCATCTTGCCGAAAACGGAGCGACCGCGGGCGTAGTGCACGGCTTCGGCGAGCGAGGCGCGCATCATGCCGGCCGACGCCAGCGCGCAATCGAGCCGCGTCAGCGTCACCATGTCGAGAATCGTGCGAATGCCGCTGCCGGGATCGCCGAGCAGATAACCGAAGGCATCGGTGAATTCGACTTCAGCGGATGCATTGGATCGATTGCCCAGCTTGTCCTTCAGGCGCTGGAAGTGCAGGCCGTTTTTCGAACCGTCCTCGAGGTAACGCGGCACAAGGAAACAGCCCATGCCGTCGCCCATCTGGGCCAGCATGACAAAACCGTCGCTCATCGGCGCAGACAGGAACCACTTGTGGCCTGAGAGACGGTAGATGCCCTCGCCCACCCGCTCTGCCGTGGTGCGGTTGGCGCGCACATCCGTGCCGCCCTGCTTTTCCGTCATGCCCATGCCGATGGTGACGGCAGTTTTCTGCAAGGCCGGCTTCTGTGCGGAATCATATTTGCGCGAGAGGATTTTCGGCGCCCATTCCTTCTGCACACGCGGAGACGCCATGATGGCGGCAACGGAAGCGCTGGTCATGGTCAGCGGGCAGAGATGACCGGCTTCCAGCTGCGAGGTCAGGTAGAACTTCGTCGCGCGGGCCTTGTGCTCGTTACCGCGCGTGTCGGGCGAGTTTTCCCACACGCTGGAATGCAGGCCCGAGGACATGGAACGGCGCATCAGCGCGTGCCATGCCGGGTGGAATTCCACCTGGTCCAGACGCTCGCCCCGGGGGCCGTGTGTGTGCAGCTGTGGCACGCCCTGGTTCGCCATACGCGCCAGTTCTTGCGCCTCATGCGAGGTGACATAGCGGCCGATCTGATCGAACTCGTCCCTCAGATTGCGTGACAGGCCGGAGGTCAGATCGACGATCAGCGGATCGGAACGATAGGCGTTGATACCGGACCAGAGGCTGGGCTGGTTCAGTTCGGCGAGCTGTTCTTCTGTCCGGTTCATGCCTGTCATTCGCATCCTTCTATCGGGATTCGTGCTTTATTGCGTGTATATGCCAAAACCCGGCTTATCGCATGCTTGCCCGCAACGCCACCTGTCTTTATAGACCCGTTGACTATTGCGACCCGGAGGACAATTTCCATGGTCTTTTTTCCCCATCGCCATCTCCTCGGCATCAAGGGGCTTTCCCATCAGGATATTACCCTGCTTCTCGACAAGGCTGATGAGGCGGTGAAAATCAGCCGCCAGCGCGAGAAAAAGACCTCGACGCTTCGGGGCCTGACACAGATCAATCTCTTCTTCGAAGCTTCGACGCGGACGCAATCCTCCTTCGAACTTGCCGGAAAGAGGCTTGGTGCAGATGTGATGAACATGTCGGTCGGCAACTCCTCGGTGAAGAAGGGCGAAACGCTGATCGACACGGCGATGACGCTGAATGCCATGCGCCCGGATGTGCTTGTCGTGCGCCACTCCTCGGCCGGTGCCGCGGCGCTTCTCGCCCAAAAGGTCGCCTGCTCCGTGGTCAATGCCGGCGACGGCCAGCACGAGCACCCGACGCAGGCGCTGCTCGATGCGCTGACCATCCGCCGCGCCAAGGGCGAGCTTTCAGGTATCACCGTAGCGATCTGCGGCGACGTACTGCACTCGCGCGTTGCCCGCTCCAATATCATCCTTCTCAACCAGATGGGCGCGCGGGTTCGTGTCGTCGCCCCGGCCACGCTTCTTCCTTCGGGCATTCGCGACATGAGCGTGGAAGTCTTTCACGATATGAAGGAAGGGTTGAAGAATGCCGATGTGGTGATGATGCTGCGCCTCCAGCGTGAGCGCATGTCCGGCTCCTTCGTGCCCTCGGTGCGTGAATATTTCCATTATTACGGTCTGGATGCCGAAAAGCTGAAGGCGGCCAAGGAAGATGCGCTTGTCATGCATCCCGGCCCGATGAACCGCGGCGTGGAAATCGCCTCCGAAGTGGCCGATGGCCCGCAGAGCGTCATCGAAAGCCAGGTTGAAATGGGGGTCGCCGTGCGCATGGCCGTCATGGAAACCCTGCTTGTCTCGCAAAACCAGGGTGAGCGCGTATGAGTGCCGTTACCGTTCTCAAGAACCTCCGCATCGTCGATCCCTCCCGTAATCTCGACGAGAACGGCAGCATCGTCATTGGCGCCGATGGTACCATTCTTGCTTCAGGAAAAGACGCTCACAATCAGGGGGCGCCCGATGGTGCGACGGTGCGCGACTGCAAGGGTGTCGTGGCCGTTCCCGGTCTGGTGGATGCCCGCATCTTCGTTGGTGAACCCGGTGCCGAACACCGCGAAACCATCGAATCCGCATCGCGTGCGGCAGCGGCCGGCGGCGTCACCAGCATCATCATGATGCCTGATACGGATCCCGTGATTGATGACATCGCCCTTGTCGAATATGTGAAGAAGACGGCGCGTGACAAGGCAATCGTCAATGTGCATCCGGCAGCCGCCCTGACCAAGGGTCTGCGGGGCGAGGAAATGACCGAATTCGGCATGCTGAAGGAAGCCGGTGCGGTGGCCTTCACCAACGGCCGCAAGGCGCTGTCCGATACGTTGGTGCTGCGCCGCGCCATGACCTATGCCCGTGAACTCGGCGCTGTCATCGCGCTCGAAACCCGCGACAAATATATCGGCGGCGGCGACATGAACGAGGGGCTTTTCGCGAGCTGGCTCGGCCTGTCAGGCGTTCCCAAGGAAGCCGAGATCATTCCGCTGGAGCGTGACCTGCGCATTGCCGGCCTGACGCAGGCGATCTACCACGCCGCCAAGATTTCCGTGCCGGAATCGGCAGAGGCGATCCGGGCTGCGCGGCAGCGGGGCGTGAAGGCCACCTGCGGCATCTCGATCAATCACCTGACGCTCAATGAAAACGATATCGGCGAATATCGCACTTTCTTCAAGCTCTCCCCGCCGCTGCGCGCCGAAGACGACCGCAAGGCAATGGTGGAAGCGCTGAAGGACGGCACCATCGATATCATCGTCTCTTCGCACGACCCGCAGGATGTCGATACCAAGCGCCTGCCGTTTTCGGATGCTGCGAGCGGTGCGGTCGGGCTCGAAACCATGCTGGCGGCGGCGCTGCGCCTCCACCACAGTGGTGAAGTTCCGCTGATGCGGCTTATCGATGCGCTCTCCACCCGCCCGGCCAAGATTTTCGGTCTCGATGCAGGAACGCTAAAAGAGGGTGCCAAGGCCGATATCACCCTGATCGACCTCGACGAACCGTGGCTCGTGGCCAAGGAACAGCTGGTCTCGAAATCCAAGAACACGCCGTTTGAGGATGCCCGGTTCAGCGGTCGCGCCATCGCCACTTATGTGGCTGGCAAAGCCGTTCATTCCTTGGCATAAGATCATCAACAGATCACGCGGCAGGCGGGACAGAGGGGACATTGAATGAGTGCTTTGACTGACTGGCAGACCGCGCCTGCCCTTCTCGCGCTTTCGGCGCTGATCGGCTATCTGTTGGGCTCCATTCCCTTCGGCCTCCTCCTGACCCGCATGGCCGGGCTGGGCGACGTGCGCAAGATCGGTTCCGGCAATATCGGCGCGACCAACGTGCTGCGCACCGGCAACAAGAAGCTCGCCGCCGCGACCCTGTTGCTGGACGCACTCAAGGGCACGGCGGCAGTTCTGGTCGCCAATGCGCTCTGGGGTTATGAGGCCTCCCTCGTAGCCGGTTTCTTCGCCTTTCTCGGCCATCTCTTTCCAGTCTGGCTGGGCTTCAAGGGCGGCAAGGGCGTGGCAACCTATATCGGGGTGCTGCTGGGCGCCGCTCCGCTGATGATGCTGGCCTTCGCGCTGATCTGGCTCGCGACCGCCTTCATCACCCGCTATTCGTCGCTCTCTGCGCTCGTGGCAATGCTGGTCATCCCCGTTGCCCTCTGGGTCCTCGGACCAGAAAAAACAGCGCTGCTCGTGACGCTGCTCAGCGTGATTTCCTGGTGGAAACATCGCGAGAACATTGCCCGGCTGCTGGCGGGCACCGAAAGCAGGATCGGTCAAAAGGGCTGAGGCCGTCCCGGGGGATATGCCATGCCGCATGAGGAAACGACACGGCAGGGCATAGAGCTTTCCGCGCGGCAGCGGACTGCCTGGTTAAGGCTGATCCGCAGCGATAATATCGGTCCCGTCACCTTTCGCGAACTTATCAATCATTTCGGCAGCGCTGAAAAAGCGCTGGATGCGTTGCCCGAACTGTCGCGCCGTGGCGGTTCGTCGCGCAGTCCGCGCATCGCAACACAGGCAGAGGCGGAACGGGAGCTTGAGGCGGCCGAGAATTTCGGCGCGCGTTTCGTCGGCATCGGCGAACCGGATTATCCACCGGCCCTGCGGCATGTGGATGGCGCGCCGCCGTTGATCGCCATGAAAGGATCGGCGGATACGGCGACGAGAGCCTGCGTCGGCATCGTCGGTTCGCGCAACGCTTCGATCAACGGCGCAAAATTCGCCGCCATGCTTGCGCGCGACTGTGGTCGGGCCGGTTATACGATCGCCTCGGGGCTGGCGCGCGGCATCGATGCGGCGGCCCACAGGGCGAGCCTTTCAACGGGCACTGTAGCAATGCTGGCAGGCGGTCTCGACCGGCCCTACCCGCAGGAAAATTTCGGACTTTTGCAGGAGATATACGATCAGGGCGGCGCGACGATCAGCGAAATGCCTTTCGGCTGGGAGCCGCGCGCCCGGGATTTCCCGCGGCGCAACCGGTTGATCGCGGGCGTGTCACTCGGCGTCGTCATCGTCGAGGCGGCGGAGCGTTCGGGCTCGCTGATCACAGCGCGGCTTGCCGGTGAAGCGGGACGACTGGTGTTCGCCGTGCCCGGCTCGCCGCTCGACTTGCGCTGCGAAGGCACGAACCGGCTGATCAAGGAAGGTGCCATGCTGACTACGGGAGCGGCCGATATTCTTGATGCACTGCGACCATTGATGGAGCCGCAATTGCCCAATGACCGGGAGATCGAGGAACCGCAGCAGGACGCGGAAATGTCACCACCGGGAGACGACGAGCGCAGCATCATCGCCGCTGCTCTCGGTCCCTCGCCTGTGGAGATCGACGACATCATCAGACACACGGGTTTCTCCGCCGCCACCGTTCATCTGGTGCTGCTGGAGCTCGATATTGCCGGGCGTCTAAACCGGCATGCCGGGGGGCGCGTGTCGCTCTTCATCGCGGATTGAGAGTTTGCGCCTTCCGCTCTGGATATCACCGACTTCGACATAGGCCATCTCGATGAGATAGCACAGCATATCGGCACCTTCCCGGTGGGCCACCTGCCGCAGTTCCGCCAGCATCTGGCGGATGTATGCCAAGCTCTCTCTGGTCCCTTCATTATCGGCATTATTGTTTGTTGCGTTCGGGACCATATATTTATCCTGAAAATTCACCCTGAAACGGGAAGCATTAAGTCTGTTCAAATGATGTTGCCCATCATAACCAATTTACCAAAGACTGCAATACAACGATAGATTATCCATAGGTTGTAGTCGCCTGGAAGCGAGAAAATCGGGCTTGCCTCTTGACCAGCGGGCATTACCTGTCCATGTCGAATTATAAAGAAGGCCAATTGCGGCAATAGGCTGCAACCGGTGCCATGTTAGCGGACCAGTTCCAGAGAAGAACAATATGAATGTCGTCGTCGTAGAATCTCCTGCCAAAGCCAAGACGATCAACAAGTATCTTGGCTCGGGCTATAAGGTTCTTGCATCCTTTGGCCACGTCAGGGACCTTCCTGCCAAGGACGGATCGGTGTTGCCTGACCAGGATTTCGAAATGTCCTGGGAAGTTGACAGCGCCTCCGCCAAGCGCATGAAGGATATTGCCGATGCGGTAAAATCCTCCGACGGCCTCTTTCTGGCAACCGACCCGGATCGCGAAGGGGAAGCCATTTCCTGGCACGTTCTCGATCTCCTGAAGAAGAAGCGGGTTCTCGGCGACAAGCCGGTGAAGCGCGTCGTCTTCAACGCCATCACCAAGAAAGCGGTTCTGGACGCGATGGCGAACCCGCGCGACATCGATGTGCCGCTGGTGGACGCCTATCTCGCCCGCCGAGCGCTCGACTATCTCGTCGGCTTCAACCTCTCTCCGGTTCTGTGGCGCAAGCTGCCGGGTGCACGTTCGGCCGGCCGGGTGCAGTCGGTGGCGCTGCGCCTCGTCTGCGATCGCGAATCCGAAATCGAGCGTTTCGTTTCCGAAGAATACTGGAACATCAGTGCACTTTTGAAGACACCGCGCGGTGACGAGTTCGAGGCTAGGCTGGTTTCGGCCGATGGCAAGCGATTGCAGAACCGCGCCATCAAGACCGGCGACGATGCGAACCGGCTGAAAGCGCTGCTCGAAGGCGCGACCTATGTGGTAGATAGCGTTGAGGCGAAACCCGTCAAACGCAATCCCAGCCCTCCCTTTACGACCTCGACGCTGCAGCAGGCGGCCTCCTCACGCATGGGCTTCGGCGCCTCGCGGACCATGCAGGTGGCGCAGAAGCTTTACGAAGGCATCGATATCGGCGGCGAGACCGTCGGTCTGATCACCTATATGCGTACCGACGGCGTGCAGATGGCCCCGGAAGCGATCGATGCTGCGCGTAAGGCTATTGGCGAGCAGTTCGGTGGCCGTTACGTGCCGGAAAAAGCGCGTTTCTACTCTACCAAGGCCAAAAATGCGCAGGAAGCGCACGAGGCGATCCGCCCGACCGATTTCAACCGCACACCGGATCAGGTGAAGCGTTACCTCGATGCCGACCAGCTGCGCCTTTACGAGCTGATCTGGAAACGCGGTATTGCGAGCCAGATGGCGTCAGCCGAAATCGAGCGCACAACGGTTGAAATTCTCGCCAGCAACGGCGGCGAGAAGGCTGGCCTGCGCGCCGTTGGCTCCGTCATCCGCTTCGACGGCTTTATCGCCGCTTATACCGACCAGAAGGAAGATGGCGAGCAGAGCGACGATGGTGACGACGAAGGCCGTCTGCCGCCGATCAATGAGCGCGAGAACCTCGCCAAGCAGAAGATCAATGCCAGCCAGCACTTCACCGAGCCGCCGCCGCGTTATTCGGAAGCGTCCCTGATCAAGAAGATGGAAGAACTCGGCATCGGCCGTCCTTCCACCTATGCGGCGACGCTGAAGACGCTGAGCGACCGCGAATATATCGTCATCGACAAGCGCAAGCTGGTGCCGCATTCGCGTGGTAGGCTGGTGACGGCTTTCCTCGAAAGCTTCTTCACCAAATACGTCGAGTATGATTTCACCGCCGCCCTTGAAGAAAAGCTCGACCGCATTTCCGCCGGCGAACTGGACTGGAAGCAGGTTCTTCGCGATTTCTGGAAGGATTTCTTCGCGCAGATCGAAGATACCAAGGAACTGCGCGTCACCAACGTGCTGGATGCGCTGAACGAGGTTCTGGCGCCGCTGGTGTTCCCGAAGCGCGAGGATGGTTCCGATCCGCGCATCTGTCAGGTTTGCGGCACCGGCAATCTGTCGCTGAAGCTCGGCAAATACGGTGCCTTTGTGGGTTGCTCGAACTACCCTGAGTGCAACTATACCCGCCAGCTGACCTCCGATGGCGCGGAAGCCGAAGCCGCTGCTCTCAACGAGCCGAAGGCGCTGGGCGCTGATCCCATGACCGGCGAGGAGCTGACGCTTCGCTCCGGCCGTTTCGGGCCCTATATCCAGCGCGGTGACGGCAAGGAAGCCAAGCGCTCCTCGCTGCCGAAGGGCTGGAAGCCTGAGGATATCGATCACGAAAAGGCGTTGGCGCTCATCAACCTGCCGCGCGATATAGGCAAGCACCCGGAAACCGGCAAGATGATCTCGGCTGGTCTCGGCCGTTACGGACCTTTCCTGCTGCATGATGGTTCCTATGCGAACTTGGAGAGTATCGAGGACGTGTTCTCGATCGGCCTCAACCGCGCCGTGACCGTGATTGCTGAAAAGCAGAGCAAGGGTCCGGGACGCGGCCGTAGCGGCACGCCAGCTGCTCTCAAGGAGTTGGGCGACCACCCTGATGGCGGCCCGATTACCGTTCGTGACGGGCGCTACGGCGCCTATGTAAACTGGGGCAAGGTCAACGCCACCATTCCCAAGGGGCAGGATCCGGCATCCGTGACGCTGGACGAGGCGCTCGTGTTGATCGCCGAGCGCATTGCCAAGACCGGCACCGGCGGCAAGCCCGCCAAGGCCAAGAAAACAACCGCCAAGAAGGCCGATGGTGACGCCGCTGCAAAGCCGAAGGCGACCAAGGCCAAGGCGGCGACAAAGAGCAAGACGGCCGCCAAGCCGAAGGCAGCGGCCAAACCCAAGAAGGCAGCAGAGTGAGCAAAGCGCCGCGTCAGAGACAGGGTTCCGCCAGCGACGGTTTCGGACGCACCGGGCGCGGCAAGCGGGTGACCGAAGGTGAAGGCATCATCCACGGCGAGGTGCCTTCGCGCGAAGTGCTGCTGAAATTCATCGCAGACCATCCGCAACAGGCCTCCAAACGCGAAATTGCCAAGGCTTTCGGGCTGAAGGGTGAAAACCGCGTTGTCCTCAAGGCGCTGCTGAAGGAACTTGAAGTCGACGGCATGGTGCACAAGAGCCGCAAGTCGCTGACGCGACCGGGCGGCCTGCCGCCTGTGACGGTTCTCGACATCACGACCCGCGACAAGGACGGCGAGCTGATCGGCCGCCCGGCGGAATGGCCTGAGGATTTGGGCGCAGCGCCGGCCGTGCTGATCCGCCAGTCCTCGCAGGACCGTGGCAAGAAGGCCCCGGCCGCCGGTCTCGGCGACCGTATTCTCGCGAAAATCTTCCCCTCGAAGGAAAGCACCGGTCCCGCCTACACCGCCCGCGTCGTCAAGCTGATCGACCGCCGCCAGAATGCACTGCTCGGCGTGTTCAAGGAGACGCCTGGCGGCGGCGGACGGCTGATGCCAATCGATCGCCGCGGCGAGGAAATGGTCATCGATCCTGATGGCGTCGGCGATGCCAAGGATGGCGATCTGATCGAGGTCGAAACCTCGCGCAACAGCGGTCGTTACGGCCTGACGCGTGCCAAGGTTCTCTCGGTCATCGGCTCCGTGGCCTCGGAAAAGGCGATCTCCATGATCGCAATCCACGCCCACGGCATCCCGCATATATTCCCGCAGAATGTTCTTGCCGAAGCGGATGCGGCCAAGGCAGCGACGATGTCCCACCGCGAGGACTGGCGCGACCTGCCGCTCATCACGATCGATCCGGCCGATGCCAAGGATCATGACGATGCGGTCTATGCCGAACCGGACACATCGCCCGACAATCCCGATGGTGTCATCGTCACCGTCGCCATTGCCGATGTCTCCTGGTATGTTCGGTCGGGTTCGCCACTGGACCGCGAGGCGCTGAAACGCGGCAACTCCGTTTATTTCCCGGATCGCGTCGTACCGATGCTGCCGGAGCGTATTTCCAACGATCTCTGCTCGCTGAAGGAAGGGGTCGACCGCCCTGCCCTTGCGGTGCGGATGACCTTCTCGAAGGAAGGCCGCAAGGCTGGCCACACCTTCCATCGGATCATGATGAAGAGCGCCGCCAAGCTCTCCTACCAGCAGGCACAGGCGGCGATCGACGGCAAGCCCGACGACAAGACCGGACCGCTGCTGGAGCCGATCCTCAAGCCCCTGTGGCACGCCTATGAGGTTATGAAGCGAGGCCGTGACCGGCGCCAGCCGCTGGAACTCGACATGCCCGAGCGGAAGATCAAGCTTCGCCCTGACGGCACCGTCGACTCCGTGGTCATTCCCGAACGTCTAGATGCGCACAAGCTGATCGAAGAAATGATGATCCAGGCAAATGTCGCCGCCGCCGAGACGCTGGAAAAAAAGAAACAGCCGCTGGTTTACCGTGTCCACGATGCGCCCACGCTTTCCAAGCAGGAGGTGCTGCGCGAATTTCTCGGCACGATCGGCATTACCATGGCCAAGGGTGCCGCCATGCGCGCCAATTCCTTCAACGGCATTCTGGCACGCGCTCTCGACACGCCGCACCAGATCATGGTCAACGAGATGGTGCTGCGCAGCCAGAGCCAGGCTATTTACAGCCCCGAAAATATCGGCCATTTCGGCCTGAACCTCATGACATATGCCCATTTCACCTCGCCGATCCGCCGGTATGCCGACCTCATCGTGCATCGCGCGCTGGTGGGCTCTCTGGGGCTCGGTGAAGGCGGTATCACGCCACAGGAAGAAGCGACACTCGACGATATCGCCGCTGAAATCTCGACCTTCGAGCGCCGCGCTATGGCGGCCGAGCGCGACACCGTCAACCGCCTGATCGCCCATCATCTTTCCGAGCGGGTCGGCGAGGAATTCGAGGGCCGGGTCGGCGGTGTCACCAAGGCGGGACTATTTGTCGCGCTTCCGCAGTTTGGCGCTGATGGTTTCGTTCCTATATCTACACTCGGAACGGATTATTTCCTGTATGACGAAGCCCATCAGGCTCTCACGGGGGAAAAGACCGGTCTTGGTTATCAGCTTGGCGACACGGTGCAGGTAAGGCTCGCGGAAGCGGTGAGGCTGGCGGGTGCGCTCAGCTTCGATATGCTGAGTCCCGGGCGGAAGATGCCGGTGGGCGTGCGCTCGTTCCACAAGGCCGGACGGCGGACAGTACGGGCTGCCGCCAAGCCCGGAACACGGCCGCCGAGAAGGCGACGATAACAAAGCCGCCTCAGCGGTTGAACGGACGGGAAGGACTTAAGGATGAGTGCACATCAGGGCTCGGAGACAGTTACCTTCGGAGACGATAGCGCCGAGCGGCCGCTTGGCCGGTCCATCATGCGCGGCATGGCCAATCGCTGCCCGGCCTGTGGCAGCGGCCGCCTCTTCCGCGCCTGGCTGAAGCCGGTGGACGCCTGCGCGGCCTGCGGCGAGGAAATGCACCATCATCGGTCGGACGACCTGCCACCCTATATCTCCATCGTCATCATCGGCCACATCGCGGTCGGCGGCTTCATGATGACGGACACGGTTCTAAACATTCCCATGTGGGCTCATTTCGCCATCTGGGTACCGATCACAATTCTGGCCGCGCTTCTGACGCTGCAGCCCATCAAGGGCGGCGTCATCGGTCTGCAATGGGCGCTGCGCATGCATGGCTTCGACGGGAAAAAACCGCAGATACAGATAGACGGCTCCTCGCACTGACGCGCGCGGGTCTTGTACATGCCCCGGCATTCCACCAAGGCGGAAGCGGCAAGCGCGCCATTGCGGCCGCGCGATGCCGCCTCCCTCATTCTGTTCGACCGATCCGGCCCGACGACACGGGTGCTGATGGGCCAGCGCAGCAGCGCCCACGTCTTCATGCCCGGCACTTATGTCTTTCCAGGCGGCAAACGCGACCCGCGCGACCATGCGCTGCCCTTTTCCGGCGATCTGCATCCCGCTGTCCTTGACAGCCTGACGGCGTCGGCTTCGCGGCGCCTGAGCGTCGCCGGGGCAAGGGCGCTGGCGCTTGCCGCCGCGCGCGAACTTGTGGAGGAAACCGGGGTCGAGCTTGGGCCGGCCACTGAAGGTCCGGACCTCTCCTGTTTCCGCTATGTGGCGCGCGCCATCACACCGCCCGGCAATGTCAGGCGTTACGACACGCGATTCTTTTGCTGTTATGCCGACGAATTGCGGCTGGATATCCGGCTAACCCGGGATTCCGAAGAGCTTCAGAACGTGCAATGGCTTGACATGACAGACCTTTCCGGTCTGAACATGCCGAAAATCACGCGTACGGTTCTCGAAGATGTCACAAATTTCATGATAGGTGATCCCTCACTGCCCTATGAAAGCCCCGCGCGGCTTTATGTCACGCGCCACGGCCGGTTCATTCGAGACTTTGTATAAAGGCCGTCATGTCACAAATGAAATGCGAAGAAGCGGATGCCATTCACTGGCCCTCACTGATCGCCGCCATTTCCGCCATCAGTGCGGTCGGCGTCGCCATCGGCCTTGGCCTGCCGCTCCTGTCGATCATCCTTGAGAAACGCGGCATCTCCTCCACCATGATCGGGGTGAACTCGGCCATGGCCGGCGTCGCGGCCATGATGGCGGCCCCGGTGACCACCAAGATCGCCCATGATTTTGGCGTGGCCCGCACCATGTTGTTTGCGGTTTTCATCTCCGCGCTGAGCGCGCTCGGCTTTTATTTCGCCGATGCTTTCTGGATGTGGTTTCCGCTGCGAATCGTCTTCCATGGCGCAACCACCACGCTCTTCATCCTCTCCGAATACTGGATCAACATGACGGCGCCGCCGAAGAAGCGCGGTATGGTTCTCGGCATCTACGCCACCGGACTTGCGGTCGGTTTTGCCGTTGGTCCGCTTCTGTTTTCGGCGGTTGGCAGCGAAGGCATCCTGCCTTTCCTCGTCGGGGCGGCAATCATATTGCTCGCGGCAATTCCCATCTTCATGGCGCGTGGTGAGAGCCCGGAACTGGACGAGCGGCCCAACCACCATTTCGTCCGTTATGTCTGGCTGGTGCCGATGGCATCAGCCGCCGCTTTCGTCTTCGGCTCGGTACAGGCAGGCGGCCTTTCGCTGTTTCCGATATATGCCACCAGGGAAGGCTTCAACGAATCGCAGGCGGCCCTTCTCCTTACCGTGATGGGCATTGGCAACATGGTCTTCCAGATACCGATCGGTCTGCTTTCGGACAGGATGAAGGACCGGCGGACGATGCTGGGCCTGATGGCCCTTGCCGGCGTCTGCGGCACGCTGGCCCTGCCGTTCCTGGTGGAAAGCTGGATCCTGGTGGCGGCACTGCTGCTGTTCTGGGGCGGCCTCGTTTCCGGCATGTATACGGTCGGCCTTACCCATCTCGGGTCGCGTCTGAAGGGTGCCGACCTGGTGGCCGCAAATGCCGCCTTCATCTTCTGTTACGCCATTGGTACGATCGCGGGGCCGCAGGCCGTGGGCATTTCCATGGACGTCGCCGGAACCGACGGCTTCGCCTGGTCGCTGGCGGTATTTTTCGGGCTCTACGTGGTCCTTTATGCCGTCCGTTTTGTTTTCCGGGCAAAACAGGCTTGACTTTTCAGGCGCGATACGTAGTTTCGCGCCAGATTTAGCCGAGGTGAGAAGCGCCTGCGGCTTCTCTTTTGTTTAAAGGCAGGACGACCATGGCGAAAGCTACAACAATCAAGATCAAGCTGCTGTCGACAGCCGACACCGGTACCTTCTACGTCACCACCAAGAACAGCCGTACGTTCACGGACAAGATGACGAAGACGAAGTACGACCCGGTTGTACGCAAGCACGTCGAATTCAAGGAAACCAAGATCAAGTAATTTCTTGATCGGTGTTCCGGCAAAAGCGCGCCCCCACGGGCGCGTTTTTTGTTTATGCGGATACAGGCCATTCGCTCAGCAGAACGCCCTGTCGACACGGCTTCACGCCTGGCCGGCTGCCCCACCTGATTCTCTCCGCCGCGCCGGCGACAACATATGTTGCAGGTTTGATACCACTGCCCCCCGTCAGCGGCCACAGGCCGTCCGATTGCCCGGCGGGGCAACGGAAAACGCGACGGCTACCCCGACGATGCGGAACGTGATTGTAAGAGAAAGCGACGGCGTGTCGACTTCACGGCGTTGGGAATCCCGCCGATCTTTTCAAAGCGAGCGATGCTCCAACGCATCAAGCAGGGAATAAGGCGGCCGGCCAACGATGCGTTACGGCACGAGGAACCGAATCGAACATCGTCAGCCGACCGACCCCACGATTCAGGAGATGCGGCGGACCTGAGCATCATGGGGCATTCAAACTACGCAATACCAGCCCCTGACAAGCGAAACCGCAGCGGCACACGCCGCTCTCATTCCATCATCAAAAGACGGAAGAACCGCCGGAAGAACTGTTACTCTCAACAAGGAGTGTGCGCAGAAGTAAAATAAAAATCAACAAATTCTTAAGCCAGCGACAAGTCACCTGAAAAACATGGTTAAATATACAACGCTGGCACACTATAGTTTTTCACGAGATTGAATTCAATATATTTTTCAACTTGAAATCTAGTTGCCTCGCGCGATTTCGCCTTTTCATTGCATGAAGTTAAAATACAGGCGAAGTCAGGGACTTGGCTCCTAAAGGCCGGGCTTTCCTTTACCGTTTTCTTGAGACGTCCGAAATTATTTTGGACGGCGGTGCAATTCTCCCGCACCGCTACTTCGCAAAGCCGTTCAGGCGGCCGCCGATACGACGCGGTTTCGGCCGGCGTGTTTAGCCTCGTAAAGCGCCCTGTCAGCCTGCCTCAGCAGTTCGTCCGGCGTTCCAAAGGCGCCGCTGCCGGATGCTATGCCGAGCGATGCCGTGATGCTCAGTTCACGATCGATGGAACGGACGTAGAAAGGCTTGTCTTCCACGATCGTCCGCAGGCGTTCGGCAACGCTCGCAGCAAGCTCTATCGGCGTGTCCGGCATGACGACGACAAATTCCTCGCCGCCGTAGCGGCAGGCGAGATCGGCGCCGCGGACCGTGCTGCGGATGCGTGCCGCAAATTCCCGCAGGACTTCGTCACCCACATCATGACCATAGGTATCATTGACCAGCTTGAAGCGATCTATATCGGTCATGCAGATGGAGATCGGGCGGCCGCGGACAGCGGCGCGGTCGAAGAGTATCTTGAGATGATTGTCGAGATAACGACGATTGTTGAGGCCGGTCAGGCCGTCAACGATGGCGAGCTCCATGGTGTGCTGGAGATTGAGCCGCAGATGTTCATTGTAGCGTTTGCGCCTGATCTGCGTCAGCGATCGGGCAACGAGTTCGTTGGGATCGATCGGACGAAGGATGTAATCGTTGACGCCGAGATCCAGCGCGCGCGCCACCATGTCGTCGGCCCCCTGCTCCGCCACGAGGAGCAACGGAAGGAAACGGGTCCGCTCCAGCGAGCGAAGCTGCGAGCACAGTCTCAGCGGATCGTAATCTTCGAAATTCGAATTGACGATGACAAGCTCGAAGGGATTGCCTGTCGCCTTGAGCAGGGCCGCCTGCGGCTCCGTGACGGCATCCACCTCTGCCACCGGCTTCAGCGCCCGAACGATGCGCTCCTGCGAGCTGGCGCGGCCATCCGCAACCAGAATCCGGCCCGGCGTCTGCATCAGCCCATCGCTGCGCAGCATCTCTTCGATGCCAATCTGACGGGCCGCTTCAGCGCGCACGCGCAATTCGTCGCTAACGGCCTTCAGGCGCACCAGGCTTTTGACGCGGGCGATCAACTGCAGGTCATTGACCGGCTTGGTCAGGAAATCATCGGCTCCAGCCTTCAGACCCCGCACGCGATCCGAGGGCTGATCCAGCGCCGTGACCATCACAACGGGGATATGCGCCGTATCCGGATTGGCTTTCAGCCTTTCGCATACTTCGAAACCATCCATGCCCGGCATCATGATATCGAGGAGGATGATATCGACCTGCTCTTTATCGCAGATGGCAAGCGCCTTGAAGCCATCCTCGGCGGTAACGACATCGAAATACTCCGCCACCAGCCGGGCCTCGAGAAGCTTCACATTGGCCGGAATATCGTCAACAACCAGAACTCTCGCCGTCATAACCGTTCCCCAGTCGCCTCACGCATCGCCCAGATAAGTCTTGATGACTTCAATGAACTTCGGGACGGAAATCGGCTTCGACACATAGGCCTCGCATCCACCCTGGCGAATGCGCTCCTCGTCTCCCTTCATGGCGAAAGCGGTGACCGCGATGACCGGAATGACATGCAGCTCGTCATCTTCCTTCAGCCACTTCGTCACCTCCAGCCCCGAAACCTCCGGCAGCTGGATATCCATGAGGATCAGATCCGGCCGGTGCTTGCGGGCGAGATCGAGCGCTTCCATGCCGTTGCGTGTCTGGATCGTCGTATAACCAGACGCCTCGATCAGGTCGCGAAAGAGCTTCATGTTCAGCTCGTTGTCTTCGACTATCATGACCTGCTTGGGCATGGTGAGCAGTCCCCGTTTCGCTTTGAAACCTTCACCCAGACATATAAGTTGGCTGAGAACCGATTCCATCGTCCATTTGTTGCGCAAGGCTAGAGGGATTTGGTTTCAAAATAGGTAACTTCAGGTGAGAAATGCTGCGCGATACAAAAAACAAAGGCAATGCCAGCCAGGATCCGCAAGAAACGGCGGCCGCCATACTTGGCTGGCTGGCAAACGAGCCGGAAATGCTGGGACGCTTTCTGGCGTTGAGCGGATTACAGGCCAATATGCTGCGCCAGGCCGTCAGCGATCCAGGTTTTCTGGCGGGACTCACCGATTTCCTGATGAGCCACGAACCCGATCTCATGGCGTTCTGCGCCGCGACTGACACGTCGCCCGAAACGGTGGCTGCGGCCTGGCACCACTTTTCCGGACCCGGGCTGGATTCGGGTGTGTATTAAGGGAAGAGCCCTTGAGCCGTTGTTACAACCGGAGTATGGTCGGCGACGTTCTGGTTTTGTTTTCGGCCCATGTCCACGTCGCATCCTTATGATCCCGGTTTTTGCCGCGACTGTCTGGTCGGCCAGCCAGAGGGGCTGAGACGTTGCCGTGCCTGCGGGAGCCCGCGGCTTGTCTATCACGCCGAACTCTACGGTCTGAGCATCGCCCATATCGATTGCGATGCCTTTTATGCCTCCGTTGAAAAGCGGGATAATCCGGAACTGGCCGATAAACCTGTCATCATTGGCGGCGGCAAGCGCGGGGTGGTTTCCACGGCCTGTTATATTGCCCGTATTCAGGGCGTGCGCTCCGCTATGCCCATGTTCAAGGCGCTTGAAGCCTGTCCAGACGCCGTGGTCATCAAACCTGACATGGAGAAATACAGTCGTGTCGGGCGCGAAATCAGGGCGATGATGCAGGAGTTGACGCCGCTGGTGCAGCCGCTTTCCATAGACGAGGCGTTTCTCGATCTTTCAGGCACCGAGAAGTTGCATCACGATCCACCTGCGCGCGTGCTGGCGAAATTTGTCCGGCGCGTGGAAAAGGAAGTGGGGGTGACGGTTTCAGCCGGGCTTTCCTACTGTAAATTTCTCGCCAAGGTCGCGTCCGACCTGCAAAAGCCCCGCGGCTTTTCCGTGATTGGCGAAGCGGAAGCGCTGTCGTTTCTTGCGGCGCGGCCGGTCACGACCATCTGGGGCGTGGGCAAGGCCTTCGCGGCGACGCTGGAGGCCGACGGCATCCGCATGATCGCACAGCTGCAGGAGATGCAGGAAAGCGAGCTGATGCGCCGTTATGGCGTGATGGGCCAGCGGCTCTTCCGGCTGTCGCGCGGCATTGACGAGCGGCATGTGCACAATAACGACCCTGCCAAAAGCGTCTCCTCCGAAACCACCTTCTTCAACGATATTTCCCGCCATGAGGACCTTGTGCCGATCCTGCGGTCGCTCTCGGAAAAAGTCGCCTGGAGGCTCAAGAAAAATGGCATTGCCGGCCATACGGTTGTCTTGAAAATGAAGACGGCCGACTTCAGGATTCGCACCCGTAATCGCAAGCTAGACGACCCCACGCAGCTAGCCGACCGAATTTTCCGCACCGGCCTCTCATTGCTCGAAAAGGAAACCGACGGCACGAGATTTCGCCTCCTCGGCATCGGTGTCAGCGATCTGCGCGATGCCGGCCTTGCCGATCCTCCCGATCTCGTCGACAGACAGGCGGGGCGCCGGGCCGCGGCGGAAGCGGCAATGGACAAGCTGCGCGACAGGTTCGGCAAGGGCAGCGTCGAGACCGGCTATACGTTTGGCTCGCGGAAATAACCGAACCCGTTAAGCCCTTCGGCCGACATATCGGCGCATCGATCTCCCGAACTATTTATTTTAGATTTTACACAAATTAGTGATAGCGCGGCAGCGCCGCCCTTAAACTTCATTAAACTTAGCGTGGTTGAGTGAGGGAAGTTTTGTGCATGTGGTGTATTGCGTCATGTCCCTTCGCCTCCGTCTTATGGCCGGCATGCTGTCGGCCAGCATTCTCGCCTTTCCGGCGCTCGCCGCTGACAGCAGGTCCCTCCAGATACTTGTATCGAAAAGTGACCAGTCGCTCGCGCTTTATGAAAATGGTGAAATCATCGCCACCTCCAAAGTCTCGACCGGCAAGGCCGGGCATGAGACACCGAGCGGCATATTCTCCATTCTAGAGAAGCGGAAATACCACGAGTCGAATATCTATTCGGCCGCCCCCATGCCGTTCATGCAGCGACTGACCTGGTCCGGCATCGCGCTGCACGAGGGCAAGGTGCCGAACTATCCGGCTTCCCACGGCTGTGTGCGCCTGCCTTCCAAATTCGCGAAGTCACTCTTCGGTGATACGCGTACAGGGGTGCATGTCATCATCACCGACCGCCCGGTCTCGCTGCGCTTTGTGCAACATCCGGCGCTGTTTTCGCCGCGTGACGACGCAGATGACGGCAAGCTGCTTCTGTCGGATGTAGAGTTGCGGCCCGCGAGCTTCGATGCGGCTCTGGGCGCGGTCGAGGTCGCCGTCAATGAAAAAACCCAGGCGATCAAATCGACGGCGAAGGCGAGAGAGCCTTCACCGCTGCGCATTCTCATCACAAGACGTGGCGAGCGGGAAAGGGTAATGGATATTCAGACCGTGCTTACCCGTCTCGGCTTCGATGCCGGTTCGGCCGACGGTTATGCCGGGGAGATGACGATCAGCGCCATCAACGGTTTCAAGCGGTGGAAGGGGCTGAAAACGTCAGGGCCCCTTCTGACCGACGCTTTCGTGGCGGCGCTTTATGCCTCCGCCGATGAAGACCACCCGCCAACCGGGCAGATCATGGTGCGGCAGGACTTCAAGCCGCTTTTTGAGGCCGCCATCGACATCAAGGATCCTGAAGTCGCGCTCGGAACCCATTTTTTCGAGGCGGTGTCCGTGGATCGCGCTGCCGGAACCGCGGAATGGAACGGCGTAACGCTCGACAATCATCTGCCAGCCGCTGCCCGCAAGCGGCTCGGCATCACCGTTACCGAAGCGCCCGGCGGTTTCGACCAGTTGAGTGCCGTGCTCAGCCGTCTCGACATACCGCAGGACATACGCGCCCGGATTGAGCAGGAACTTTCAAGCGGAAGCTCCATCACCGTTTCCGACCTCAGTCACCAGATGGAGACAGGAACGGGAACGGACTTCATCACCGTGACGAAGGAAGGGCCGGTCTGAGCGAGGCGCGAAGGCGCTGCGCCTCACACCAGTTCCACATCAACGACACCGGGGGCTGACCGAAGAGCAGCGGCTATTTCAGGCGAAATACGGTATTTCTCCGTCAGTTCCACCTCGATCTCGCGGCTCCCCTCATCCTTGATAACGATGAAATAGACCGAGCCGTCACCCCTGGTGTTGAGGTGGCGGGCAACCGTTTTCAGCGGGCCGGAATCACGCACATAAACACGCAGTGCCTTCTGCATCTGCACGGATTTTTCTTCCAGCGACTGCGCCGTCTGGATGCGCAGACCGATACCTTCAGGGCGCTCTTCCGCCTGCACCGTGATCACCAACGACTTGCCGACCTCAAGCAGGTCGCGGTACTGGCCGAGACCTTCGGAAAACAATACCGCCTCATATTGCCCTGAAGCATCCGAGAAGGTGACGATACCCATCTTGTTGCCGGTGCGCGTCTTTCGCTCCTGTTTGCCGGTAACCGTGCCGGCAAGACGCCCGGCAGTCGCACCCTGTTTCACAGCCGCGGAAAAATCGGCGAAATTCTGCACGCGCAATTTTTCTAGTACGGGGCGATAGGTATCGAGCGGGTGGGCCGTGAGGTAGAAACCGAGAACCTGATATTCGCGCAGCAGCTTTTCCGAGGCAAGCCAGGGCTGGAAGGCAGGAAGCACCAGCTTTTCCGGGCCATTGCCGCCGCCCGAGCCGAACATGTCCGACTGGCCGATGGTGCGGTTGTTCTGCGCCATCTGAGCATAACCGATGATACGGTCCAGCCCGCCGATCAGCTCTGCGCGGTCGCGGCCGAAACAATCAAAAGCCCCGGCATTGATGAGACTCTCGAGCACACGACGGTTGATCTGCTTGGGGTCGATGCGCAGGCAGAAATCCTCGAGGCTCGTGAACGGCTTGTCGCCGCGGATCGCGACGATATGTTCGACCGCTCCTTCGCCAACACCCTTGATGGCAGCCAACGAATAATAAATGCGGTTCTCGCCCGTTTCGAACTGGCGGAACGAGGTCTGGACGGACGGCGCGACGATTTCAATGCCGAGACGACCGGCGTCCTGACGGAAATCGTTGAGCTTTTCCGTATTGGCCATATCGAGCGTCATGGAGGCCGCCAGGAACTCCACCGGATAATGCGCCTTCATATAGGCCGTCTGGTAGGAGACGATGGCATAGGCCGCGGCATGGCTCTTGTTGAAGCCGTAATTGGCAAATTTTGCGAGGAGATCGAAGATGGTGTCGGCCTGCGGTTTCGAGACACCGTTCTTGATGGCGCCATCAACGAAGCGTTCGCGCTGCTTGTCCATTTCCTCCTTGATCTTCTTACCCATGGCGCGGCGCAGAAGATCGGCTTCGCCAAGCGAATAACCCGACAGAACCTGGGCGATCTGCATCACCTGTTCCTGATAAACGATAACGCCCTGTGTTTCCTTCAGCAGATGGTCGATGGTCGGGTGGATCGACTCCAGCTCTTCTTCGCCATGTTTGCGGGCGTTATAAACGGGGATGTTTTCCATCGGGCCGGGACGATATAGTGCCACCAGAGCAATGATATCCTCGATGCAGTCCGGCCGCATGCCGATCAGCGCCTTGCGCATGCCGGCACTTTCCACCTGGAACACGCCGATGGTCTCACCGCGCGACAGCATTTCATACGTCTTGGCGTCATCGAGCGGGATGGCGGCGAGATCCACCTTGATGCCGCGCTTGGCGACAAAATCGACGGCCACCTTCAGCACCGTCAGCGTTTTCAGGCCAAGAAAGTCGAATTTGACGAGGCCGGCGCTTTCAACCCACTTCATATTGAACTGGGTGACCGGCATATCGGACCGCGGATCGCGATACATCGGCACCAGCTTCGACAGCGGGCGGTCGCCGATGACGATACCGGCAGCATGGGTTGAGGCGTGGCGATAAAGCCCCTCGATCTTCTGGGCGATATCCAGCAGGCGGGCGACAACAGGCTCCCTGTCCGCTTCTTCCTGCAGGCGCGGCTCCTCCTCGATCGCCTTCGAAAGCGGCGTCGGGTTGGCCGGGTTGTTGGGCACCAGCTTGCAGATCTTGTCCACCTGCCCGTAGGGCATTTCCAGCACGCGGCCGACGTCGCGCAGGGCCGCGCGCGCCTGGAGCGAACCGAAGGTGATGATCTGCGCCACCTGCTCGCGGCCGTATTTGGCCTGAACGTAGCGGATCACTTCTTCGCGACGATCCTGGCAGAAATCGATGTCGAAGTCGGGCATCGACACGCGTTCAGGATTAAGGAAGCGTTCGAACAGCAGTGAGAAACGCAGCGGATCGACATCGGTAATCGTCAGCGCATAAGCGACGAGCGAACCCGCGCCCGAACCACGGCCCGGCCCGACCGGGATATCGTGCTGCTTGGCCCATTTGATGAAGTCGGCAACGATCAGGAAATAACCGGGGAACTTCATGCGCGAGATGACGCCGAGTTCGAAATCGAGCCGCTCGCGATAATCCTGTTCCGTATAACCGGGCGCCATACCGAGCGCGGCAAGGCGCTGATCCAGCCCCTCCACCGCCTGACGTCGAAGCTCTTCCGCTTCGGCGCGTTCCGCCGCCTCAGGATCATCGCTGGCGCCGGTGAAACGTGGCAGGATAGGCCCGCGCTTCTTCAGCACATAAGAGCAGCGCAACGCAATCTCGACGGTATTGTCCAGCGCCTCCGGCAGGTCTGCAAACAACGCCGTCATTTCTTCTCGACTTTTGAGGTAATGGTCGGGCGTCAGGCGAAAGCGGCTGTCGTCCGAAACAATGGCATTATGCGCCACCGCCATCAACGCGTCATGCGCTTCGTAGTCGGCCTTTGACGGGAAGAACGCCTCGTTTGTGGCAACCAGCGGAATATCATGGTCATAAGCGAGGCCGATCATACGCCGCTCATGCGAACGGTCATATCCGGACTGGCGCTGCAATTCGATATAAAGCCGGTCACCGAAGAGTGACTTCAGTGTCAGCAGCCGTTCCTTCGCCTGGGCGGCATGACCTTCCCTCAAGGCCATATCCACCGGGCCGCCGGAAGCGCCGGTCAGCGCGATCAAGCCCGCATTTGAGTCCTCTTCCAGCCATGCGCGGGTAATGTGCACGGAATGGCCACTGCCCTCGCCCTCAAGATAGGCACGGCTCACAAGATCCACCAGCCGCTCATACCCTTCGGCATCGGCGGCGAGAAGAACGATAGCGGGAAGTTTCTGAAGGTGGCTGTTGTGATTGCGGCGATCCTCCGCCGCATCCTGCATGTCGATCGACAGCTGGCAGCCGATGATGGGCTGCAAACCCTCATCCCGCGCCTTTTCGGAAAACTCCAGCGCAACGAAAAGGTTGTTGGTATCTGTAATGGCAATGGCCGGCTGGCCGTCTGAAACGGCCTTGGACATGATTTTCTTGAGGGGCAGAGCCCCTTCAAGCAGGGAGTAAGCGGAATGAACCCGGAGATGAACGAAACCCGGGGTGTTCAGGTTTTCGTCAGAGGTTTCTGCCCGCACAACCGTATCGCCCATATCATCATCCTGTCATTCTGAATCACGGGGGCGATTTTCCGATTTCCGGCGCTTGATGTCCACCGCTTTGCGACGTCCATACAGGCTTCTGCGCCGGTATCTTCTTCACAGCGCGGTGAGGATTACCGAAAAGCTGGCAACGAAGACAGCAATGGAGGTGAAAGCGGCAACGTCACGGATGAAATCAGTCATTGGTCTCTCCTTACTCGTTATGTTCCAACTTTGTTCTCATTTCGTTCGATTGTCAACAGGGTTCTGCTGATGTTCTCCTTGCCAACGTGGCAGAATCGCTTTCGGTTCCCGCTTCGAAGACCGCAAGCCGCTGACTCCAAAGCGAAAAACCCGGAAGAAAAATCCTCCGGGTTCAAAAAATGAAACTTGGAAAAATCCCTGCTCGCGGCAGCCAAGCGGCTAGCCACCGTCGAGGGCGCATCCGATCCCTCGCCTTGCTCGCCGTTCGGGGTCGGTGGATGGCGGGACAGGCTCGGTCAGATCAAAAATCGACGATCTTGCCCTCGGCGAGCGTTACGCGGCGATCCATCCGGCCGGCGAGCTCGTGGTTATGTGTCGCGATCAGCGCTGCGAGGCCGGACTGGCGAACCAGCGCCTCCAGTGCGTCGAAGACATAAGAGGCGGTCTCCGGATCGAGATTGCCAGTCGGCTCGTCCGCCAGCAGCAGGAGCGGTGCATTGGCGACGGCGCGGGCAATGGCGACGCGCTGCTGTTCACCCCCGGAGAGCTCGGCCGGACGGTGTTCGCCACGATGCCCCACCCGCATGTAATCCAGAAGCGCACTCGCGCGTTTACGCGCCTCCGCCTGTGACAGGCCGGCGATGAGCTGCGGCATCATCACGTTCTCAACTGCCGAAAACTCGGGCAGCAGATGGTGGAACTGATAAACGAAGCCGATGTCGCTGCGGCGGATCGCCGTACGCGTCTCATCCGGCAGGCCGTTGCAGGGCGCATCGTTGATATAGACTTCGCCGGCGTCTGGATGTTCGAGAAGCCCGGCGAGATGCAACAGGGTGGATTTGCCGGTACCGGAGGGGGCAACCAGCGCCACCATCTCACCGCTTTTCAGCTGGAAATCCGCCTTGCGCAGAATGGAAAGCGACGTCTCGCCCTGACCATAGGTTCTCTCGACGTCGGTAAGCCGCAGCACTGTTTTTTTGCCATATTGCGAAGCGGTCCTTATTCGTAACGCAGGGCCTGCACCGGATCGAGCTTGGAAGCACGCCAGGCCGGGAAGATCGTTGCCAGGAAAGAGAGCGTCAGGGCCATGATGACGACGGTGATGGTTTCACCAACATCCATTTCGGCCGGAAGCTGGCTGAGGAAGTAGAGCTGCGGATCAAACAGCACCGTGCCCGAAATCCACGAGAAGAACTGGCGGATGGATTCGACATTGAGGCAGACGATGACGCCAAGCGCCACGCCAGCGAAGGTGCCGACCGTGCCGATCGCCGCGCCGGTCATGAAAAAGATGCGCATGACGGCACCTGAGCTTGCGCCCATGGTGCGCAGAATGGCGATATCGCTGCCCTTGTCCTTTACCAGCATGATCAGGCCGGAAATGATGTTGAGCGCCGCCACAAGAACGATGAGGGTCAGGATCATGAACATCACGTTCCGCTCCACCTGCAGGGCGGAAAAGAAGGTCTGGTTCCGCTGCCGCCAATCGGTGATGTAGACCTGCCGTTCGGCCGCCTGCTCCACCAGCGGGCGGATGCCATCGACGTCATCCGGGCGGCTTACATAAAGCTCGATGGACTGCACGACGCCGTCAGCGTTGAAATAGAGCTGCGCCTCGGAGAGCGGCATGTAGATCATCGAGGCGTCATATTCGGACATACCGATCTCAAAGACACCGGAAATCTTGTAGGATTTCACGCGGGGATTGACACCCATCGGCGTCACGTCACCTTCCGGTGATATGAGGGTGATATCGTCGCCAGCCGTTACACCCAGTTGCGATGCGAGCCTGGAACCAACGAGGACGCCGTCTCCGGCCATAAAGCCAACGAGATCGCCGGTCTTGATGTTGGTCGCTACTTCCTTGACCTTGTCGATGTCTTCCTGGCGCACGCCGCGCACCAGCGCGCCGGAGCCCGCACCACCGCGGCCGGAGGCAAGCGTCTGGCCTTCCACCAGCGGCAAGGCCATGGTAACGCCGGGGACGGCGGCGAACTTCTTCGCCAGCTCATCGTAATTATTCAAGGGCTGGTCGATCGGCTGAACGATCATGTGGCCGTTGATGCCAAGAATGCGGGAGATCAATTCCGTGCGGAAACCGTTCATGACGGCCATGACGATGATGAGCGTCGCCACGCCCAGCATAATGCCGACAAAGGAAAAACCGGCAATGACGGAAATGAAGGCTTCCTTGCGCCGCGAGCGCAGGTAACGCCAGGCCACCATACGTTCAAAAGCGGAAAACGGCCGGGCGGTCTTTGCCCCGGCGGAAACAGCCGCACCCTTTTCAGCTTCGGCTTGTGCCATGTCGTCTCCCTGATCTCAAACTGCAAGGCCGGTCTTTTCCTAAAACCGGCCCCTCTTTCTGCGGCTGTGCGACGAAACCGGAGCGGACTTCTGGTGAAGCCGCTCCGGTTTCCGCTCGCTTAGCCGAGCACCCTGTTCATCGCCGCCTCGATCGTCACGGTTTCCCGTTCGCCGGTTTTGCGCTCCTTGACCTCGACCTCGCCATTCGCGACGGAGCGCGGACCGACGATGATCTGCAGCGGCACACCGATGAGGTCGGCGGTGGCGAATTTCTGGCCTGCACGGTCGTCCGTATCGTCGTAGAGAACATCCTTGCCGGCGTTGGAGAGCGAATAATACAGCTTTTCGCAAGCAGCATCGCAGGCCGCGTCTCCAGCCTTCATGTTGATGATCACGACGTCGAAAGGAGCGACCGAAGCCGGCCAGATGATTCCGTTCTCGTCATGCGATGCTTCAATGATGGCGGGAACAAGGCGTGTCGGGCCGATGCCATAGGAACCCATGTGGACAGGATGTTCCTTGCCATCCTTGCCCTGCACTTTCGCGCCCATCGGTTCGGAATATTTGGTGCCGAAATAGAAGATGTGGCCGACTTCGATGCCGCGTGCCGAAAGGCGCTCGCCCTCGGGAATGGCGTCATAGGCGGCCTCGTCATGCATTTCGGAGGTGGCGGCGTAATCGGCTGTCCATTCGTCAAACACGCCCTGCAACGCTGCAACATCATCGAAATCGGTGTTTTCGGCGGGAATGGCGCGGTCCAGGAAGCTCTTGTGGCAGAAGACTTCGGATTCGCCGGTATCAGCCAGAATGATGAATTCATGGCTGTGATTGCCGCCGATCGGACCTGTGTCGGCACGCATGGGAATAGCGCGCAGGCCGAGACGTTCGAACGTGCGCAGGTAAGCCACGAACATCTTGTTATAGGAATGGATCGCGTCTTCCTTGGTCAGGTCAAAGGAATAGGCGTCCTTCATCAGGAATTCGCGCGAGCGCATCGTGCCGAAGCGTGGACGCACCTCGTCGCGGAACTTCAACTGAATATGATAGAGGTTCAGCGGCAGGTTCTTGTAGGACTTCACATAGGAACGGAAGATGTCGGTGATCATCTCCTCATTGGTGGGGCCGTAGAGCATCTGGCGATCCTGACGGTCCTTGATGCGCAGCATCTCCTTACCGTAGTCGTCGTAACGGCCGCTTTCCTGCCAGAGTTCCGCGGATTGCAGGGTCGGCATCAGAAGCTCGATGGCGCCGGAGCGGTTCTGCTCCTCGCGGATAATCTTGTTGACCTTGTCCAGCACACGCTTGCCCAGCGGCAGCCAGGAATAAATGCCAGCCGACTGCTGCCGGATCATGCCGGCGCGCAGCATGAGACGGTGAGAAACGATTTCCGCTTCCTTGGGATTTTCCTTCAGGATGGGCATGAAATAACGGCTGAGACGCATGACGGCTTCCATTGATGCGGACGATAGCGCGCGAAGCTGCGGGAATCGCCCCGAATAGAGGGATATTGGCGCCGGATATAGCCGTTTCCGGGGCGGATGAAAACCCGCCATGAAAAGAGCGTTTAATGGGCATTTCGTTGTATTTTCGCGATAGTTAATTCGCGTCAAAACGCTTTGGCCGAAATATTATTCTGGATAGGGTGCGACAAAATGCACCACAGGGAATTTTTTGCCGACTGTAACAAATATGCAAAAAATGAGATGACAAGGCTGGGGGTTTGAGCTAGCTTTAGCTTACAAAAGAGGCAGGAAGTTTAAATTCTTGTCATTTTCGCGGTCAGTCTTGGGAGGATCAGATCTTAGGCGCGCTCGTTCGCAGCCCCGGTAACGGTTACAGATCACGCGAAAACTGGAAAACAAGGCTGAAAGGCCTTGTTTTTTTTTGCCCTGGCAAATTGCCCCGCTCGCTTCGTCATTCCGCAGAGTTCCGCTATGAATCGAGATCAGCAAGCTCCTGCTGTGTGCACGATAGATATGACATCCATATGACAGTGTTTGGCCGGATTGATGGCGGACTGCCCGATGCTTAGGCAGTTCCGGGGTTCGTTCTCGGGCCGACCCTTCAAGACGCGACTGGGGCGGATACCGCCCCGCTGTCTTTAGTCGAAAACGGGAATAATTCTCGGCAGATCATCAAGGCTGACACCGAACCACCAGGTTCCGCCATACCATAGGCCACAGATCAAAGCCGAGATCAGGGTCGTCCACAAAACGATCCGCCCGCCCTTGAAGCGGGAGGGTGCGCTGGCGACCGTGCCCAGTGCGACATCTCCGTCTTCATCCTGGGTGCGCAGGCCAATCGGCAACACGATGAAAAGCACCGTCCACCAGACGATGAAATAAACGGCGAAGGCCGAAAGAAGCGGCATGTGATCCTCCTGCACAATGGGCTTCTTGTAACGCATTCATCCGCAGATCGGAATCACTTCTCCGCAAGAAATCCTAAAAGAAAAAGAGAAGAGCCGCGCTTTGCGGCGCGGCTCAGAAATCAGCGAGGAAGAGACAGGGGGGCCGGCCAATCGGCCGGACGGCCGGCTCAGACCTTGGTTACAAAAACCGTCACGATCGGCTTCTTGCCCCAGCTCTGGTTGGCGGCGGCGCGTACGGCGCGACGCACGGCTTCACGCAGCAGTTCCAGATCCTTGCGGCGGGCGCGCGGAATGCTCTCGACGGCGCCGAGCACGGCGTCATAAAGCGTGTCCTCCATCGCCTCATCCTCATCATCGAATTCCGGCAGGCCGAAAGGCACGACATCGGGATCGCCGAGGAAGTCGTAACGGCTGTCCAGCACGACGTTGACGGCGACGTGGCCGGCGAAGGAGAGCTTGCGGCGATTGCTGATGCCCATCTCGTCCATGTCACCGACGAGATTGCCGTCCTTGAAGACGCGGCCATGCGGCACGTCATCGATTACTTCCGCCGGGCCGGGTGCAAGGCGCAGAACGTTGCCGTTGCGCACCTTCGGCACCTGCGAAATGCCGGCCTGTTCGGCCAGTTCCTTCTGCGCCACCAGATGCGCCGCCTCGCCGTGCACAGGCACGACGATCTGCGGCTTCGTCCATTCATACATCTTCAGAAGCTCGTTACGGCGCGGATGGCCGGAGACGTGAACGAGCGCCTCATTGTCGGTGACGATGTGGACGCCCTGTTCGATCAGGCCGTTCTTGATATCGATGATCGCCTTTTCGTTGCCTGGGATTGCGCGTGACGAAAAGACGACCGTATCGCCGGAGGCGAGCGCCACATTGCGCATCTCATCACGGGAAAGCTTGGCGAGAGCGGCACGCGGTTCCCCCTGCGAACCCGTCAGGATCAGCACCACACGATCACGCGGAATATAACCGAATTCATCTTCAGCGAGGAACGGCTTGATGCCTTCCATAATGCCGAGGTCCTGCGACACGTTGACGACACGCTTCAGCGACGAGCCGAGCAGCAGCACTTCACGACCGGCAGCCTCAGCCGCCTGCGCGATCGAGCGGATGCGCCCGACATTGGAGGAGAAGGTGGTAACGGCCACGCGGCCTTCGGCATTTTCGATGATCTGGCGCAGACCTTCCGAAACCTCATGCTCGGAAGGCGATACACCATCACGCACGGAGTTCGTGCTGTCGCACATCAGCGCCAGCACGCCCTCTTCGCCGATGGCGCGGAAGCGGGCTTCATCCGTCAACGGCCCAAGTGAAGGCGCCTCATCGATCTTCCAGTCACCGGTATGGATGACATTACCGAGCGGTGTGCGGATGACCAGCGACATCGGTTCGGGGATGGAGTGATTGACGCCAACCGCTTCGATTTCGAAGGGACCAACATTGATGCGGTCACCCGCCTTGAACGGCGTGATCGGAATTTCCGCACGGCTGCCTTCATAAGAGCGCTTCGCCTCCAGCATGCCGGCGGTGAAGGCAGACGCATAGACCGGCACGTTGAGGCCGGGCCAGAGATCGTTCAGCGCACCATAGTGGTCCTCATGCGCGTGGGTGATGATGATGCCCTTGAGGTTCTTTTTCTGCGCCTCGATATAGCTGATATCGGGCAGCACGAGATCGACACCAGGCAGATCGAGACCGGCAAAGGTCACGCCGCAATCCACCATGATCCACTGGCGCTTGCTCGCCGGCCCGTAGCCGTAAAGCGCCAGATTCATGCCGATTTCACCCACGCCGCCAAGCGGCACAAAAACCAGTTCGTCCTGTTGAGCCATTGTTTTTCTTATCCATTCAAAAAAGCGCGCAGGACGGCATCACGCCGCGCCATGCCGCTGCTATCAGCATCGGACCTGTTGAACCATCTGATCGACCGGGCCGATGCGGAGCCGGTTTGTCACCCTGCATTTCATGAGCTGCAGGAAAGCTCCAACCTATGGGATCCGGTTCGGCGCGGTTTTTTTACCCGCACCGTGCACCTCATCCGAAAAACACGTCGCCAGCGGCAATGGAGCGTCTTGCGCCCTCGTCCTCATCCAGCAGCAGATAACCATTATCATCAATTCCGACAAAACGCCCGCCGATCGAACGATCCGGGAAATTGACGGTGATATGTTCGCCAATGCCGCAGGCCGCTGCCCGCCAGCTGGCGATGATGGCGGATACGCCCCTGCCCTCATCCCATTCGCGCAGAACCTCGGCCGTTTCACGGAAGAGATGGGCAAACAGTTCCTCGGGCGAGCAAGACGCACCATGTTCCGACAGCATAGTAACGGGATAAAGCGGATTATCAGGTTTATGGGCGATATTGATACCAATGCCGATGACGATGGCGCGCCGGCCGTCAGGCAAAAGCTCGGCTTCCATCAGAATGCCGCAGGTCTTGCGGCGGCCGATCAGCACGTCATTTGGCCATTTGATCTCAAGAGCCTCACCACCCGGCGGCAAAACCGCGCGAATGGCGCGATAGACCGCGAGCGCAAAAGCGAGCGGCAGGGAGCCGATGCGCTCAATCGGCGCGGGATCGATCAGAAGAAGGGAAGCGTAGAGATTGCCGGGCTCTGACACCCAGGCCCGGCCACGGCGGCCCCGGCCGCCGGTCTGTCGGATGGCGGTAACCCACAGGTTGCCGCCATCGCCCGCCCGCGCCCGGGCGAAACATTCCAGATTGGTCGATGGCGTTTCCGCCATCGCCTCGTGCCTGATATCGTCGATGGACATCCGGCCCGTATTCCTTCGTGTACTGCTCAAAAGAAGGTCTTCGCCGCAGCAGTGACCGCGTTGCCAAGTGCACCGCCGAAGACGATGAAGGCGACGGTGAAGAAGGCCGACAGCGCATAAACCACTTTGAGTTCGCCCGACGGACGCTCGAACTTGTCCTTGGCTTCATCAAACCACATGACCTTGACGACGCGAATGTAATAATAGGCGCCGACAACCGAGCCGATCACACCGATAATGGCGAGCGGATAAAGCTTCGCTTCGATGGCGGCCAGGAACACGTAGTACTTGCCGAAGAAGCCGGCGAGCGGCGGAATGCCGGCAAGCGAGAACATCAGGATCGTCAGCACAACCGCCATGAAGGGATTGGAAGACGAAAGACCGGCGAGATCTTCGACGTTCTCGACATTGCCGATTTCCTTGCGGCGCATGGCGAGGATGCAGGCGAAGGTGCCAAGCGTCATGACCATGTAGACGGCCATGTAAAGGATAACGCCAGCAACACCAGCCTGCGTGCCAGCAGCAAGACCGACCAGCGCATAACCCATGTGACCGATGGAGGAATAGGCCATCAGGCGCTTGATGTTCTTCTGGCCGATTGCGGCGAAGGAACCGAGCAGCATGGACGCGATGGAGATGAAGACGACGATCTGCTGCCAGTCGGCAAAGACCGGCTGGAAGGCCTCGATGACGATGCGAACGAGGATCGCCATGGCGCCGATCTTCGGTGCGGCCGAGAGGAAGGCCGTAACCGGGGTCGGCGCGCCTTCATAAACGTCCGGCGTCCACATGTGGAACGGAACGGCCGAAATCTTGAAGGCGAGACCAGCGAGAACGAAGACCAGGCCGAAGACCAGACCGAGCGAACGGGTTTCCGAGGCCAGAACCTGGGCAATTTCCGTGAAGCCGGTATTGCCGGTGAAGCCGTAGACCAGCGACATGCCGTAAAGCAGCATGCCGGAAGAGAGCGCACCGAGAACGAAGTATTTCAGACCCGCTTCCGTAGAGCGCAGGCTCTCGCGGTTGATGGCGCAGACGACGTAGAGCGCGAGCGACTGCAGTTCCAGCGCCATGTAGAGCGAGATCAGGTTATTGGCCGAGATCATCAGCAGGATGCCGAGCGTCGCGAGAACCAGCAGCACCGGATATTCGAAACGGCCGATCGGTTCGAAGCGGCCCTGGCCAACGGCCAGGATCATGGCGGTGATGGAGCCGATCAGCGCCAGCACCTTCATGAAATTACCGAAGGCATCGGCGATGTAGACACCGCCGAAAGCCACACCCGATGCGGGGGCAAAGATGATCCAGAGACCGACGACGAGCAGGAGGGCAACGGCAAGGCCGGTGACCGTCGTTGTCGACTTGTCGCCCGAGAAGACGCCAATCATGAGCAGCGCCAGCGCGCCGATCGCGAGGATCAGCTCGGGCGTCGCAATGTGCAGACTGGCAAAAAGGATTTCAGCGGTCATGTCCAACGGGTCCTGTCGTCAATTCATAGTGAGCGCAACATTTTGCGCCGCCTGCAATGCAGCCGTATAGTTGTTTACCAGAAGATCGACCGATGCGGCTGTCGCATCGAACACCGGAGCCGGATAGACGCCGAAGAAGATGGTCAGCACAACCAGCGGATAAAGGATGACCTTTTCGCGGGTCGAGAGATCGAGCAGGCTCTTCAGGCTTTCCTTCTCCAGCGCACCGAAGATCACGCGGCGATAAAGCCATAGCGCATAAGCGGCCGAGAGAATGACACCGGTGGCGGCAAACAGCGCAACCAGCGTGTTGGCGCGGAAGACACCGACCAGCGTCAGGAATTCACCGATGAAGCCTGATGTGCCGGGCAGACCGACATTGGCCATGGTGAAGATCATGAAGGCGACCGCATATTTCGGCATGTTGTTGACGAGACCGCCATAGGCCGCGATTTCGCGGGTATGCAGACGGTCGTAAACAACGCCGACGCAGAGGAAGAGCGCGCCCGAGACGATACCGTGCGACAGCATCTGGAAGATAGCGCCCTGCACGCCCTGAACGTTGGCGGCGAAGATACCCATCGTGACGTAACCCATGTGGGCAACAGACGAGTAGGCAATCAGCTTCTTGATGTCGTCCTGCATCATCGCCACCAGCGAGGTGTAGATGATGGCGAGAACCGACAGCGTAAAGACGAAAGGTGCGAAATAGTCCGACGCCAGCGGGAACATCGACAGCGAGAAGCGGATGAAACCGTAACCGCCGAGCTTCAGCATGACGCCAGCCAGAATGACCGAACCTGCGGTCGGGGCCTGAACGTGGGCATCCGGCAGCCAGGTGTGCACCGGCCACATCGGCATCTTGACCGAGAAGGCGGCAAAACAGGCGAGCCACAGCCAGGTCTGCATGCCGGCCGGGAAGCCGTACTTCAGCAGTTCCGTCATATCGGTCGTGCCGGCCTGCCAGTACATGGCCATGATCGCGAGCATGGTCAGAACCGAGCCAAGCAGCGTGTAGAGGAAGAACTTGTAGGAGGCGTAAACGCGATCCTTGCCGCCCCACACGCCGATGATGATGAACATCGGGATCAGCGTCGCTTCGAAGAAGACGTAGAAGAGAACGGTATCCAGCGCCACGAAGACGCCGATCATGACAACTTCCAGCAGCAGGAAGGCGATCATGTATTCCTTGATGCGCTTCTCGACCGAATCCCAGCTTGCCAGCACGCAGAAAGGCATGAGGAAAGTGGTGAGGATAACGAAGAGCATGGAGATGCCATCGACGCCGAGATGATAGGCGGCGATGTTGCCGAACCATTCATGCTTCTCGACCATCTGGAAGCCGGGGTTCGAATTGTCGAAACCGATCCAGATGAACAGCGACACGATGAAAGTGAAAACGGTCGTCAGCAGCGAGACATTGAGAATGTTGCGGCGACCATAGGGGCCGTTCTCATTCGTCAGAAGCAGGAGCACCACGCCGACGAGCGGCAGAAAGGTGACCGTTGAAAGAATGGGCCAATCGGTCATCAGAGGGCACTCCCGAGCATCATCCAGGTGACAAGCGCCGCGATGCCGATCAGCATCGCAAAGGCATAATGATAGAGGTAACCGGATTGCAGGCGGACCATGCGGTTGGTCACGTCAACCACACGCGCTGCAATGCCGTTGGGTCCATAGTGGTCGATGACGGCGACGTCGCCCTTCTTCCACAGGAAGCGGCCGAGCGCCTTTGCGGAACGAACGAAGAGGAAGTCATAGAGTTCGTCGAAATACCACTTGTTGAGAAGGAACTGGTAGAGGCCACGATGGGTCTCGGCCAGACGCTTCGGCGTCTCCGGCGACTTGATGTACATGTACCAGGCGGTCACGAAACCAAGGGCCATGGCAAAGAACGGGCTCCACTTCACCCACAGCGGAACGTGGTGGAACTCTTCAAGGATTTCGTTTTCCGGGAGCGTAAAGAGAGCGCCCTTCCAGAATTCGGCATATTCGTGGCCGAAGAAGTAACCTTCGAAGGCAACACCGGCGAAGATCGCGCCAACGGTGAGGATGAAGAGCGGGATCAGCATGACCATCGGCGATTCATGCACATGGTGCATGACGTCGGCAGACGCACGCGGCTTGCCGAAGAAGGTCATGAAGGCCAGACGCCAGGAATAGAAGCTGGTGAACAGCGCGGCGATGACCAGCAGCGTGAAGGCGAAACCAGACAGAACCGAATGCGAGGCATAAGCGGATTCGATGATGACGTCCTTCGAGAAGAAGCCGGCAAAACCGATCATCGTTCCCGGGATACCAACGCCGGTCAGCGCCAGCGTGCCGACAGTCATGGTCCAGAAGGTGATGGGGATATGCTTGCGCAGACCGCCCATGTAACGCATGTCCTGCTCGCCATCGACGGCGTGGATAACAGAGCCGGCGCACAAGAACAGCAGGGCCTTGAAGAAGGCGTGCGTGAAGAGGTGGAACACGGCAGCACCGTAAGCACCGACGCCAAGCGCCACGAACATGTAACCGAGCTGCGAGCAGGTCGAATAGGCGATAACGCGCTTGATGTCGTTCTGCACCAGACCGACGGTCGCCGCGAAGAAGGCGGTGATCGCGCCGATCAGCGTCACGACGGTCAAGGCATCATGCGAGAGTTCAAACAGCGGCGACATGCGGGCGACGAGGAAGACACCGGCGGTGACCATGGTTGCGGCATGAATAAGCGCCGAAACCGGGGTTGGGCCTTCCATCGCGTCCGGCAGCCAGGTGTGCAGCAGGAACTGCGCCGACTTACCCATGGCGCCCATGAAGAGCAGCAGGCAGACGCCCGTCATCGCATTGGCCTTGTCCAGCTGCATGCCGAACAGGTTGATGACGGTTTCGGTCGAGGCAGCGCCCTCAGCCGGCAGATAAGTGCCGGCGGCAGCAAAGATGGTTTCGAAGTTGATCGAGCCGAACAGCACGAAGACGCCGGAGATGCCGAGGATGAAGCCGAAGTCACCGACGCGGTTGACGATGAAGGCCTTCATCGCGGCAGCCGATGCGGACGGCTTCTTGAACCAGAAGCCGATCAGCAGATAGGACGCCAGACCCACGCCTTCCCAGCCGAAGAACATCTGCAGCAGGTTGTCGGAAGTCACCAGCATCAGCATTGCGAAGGTGAAAAGCGAGAGATAGGCGAAGAAGCGCGGGCGATGCGGATCGTGGTGCATGTATCCGATCGAATAGAGGTGCACCAGCGTCGAGACGGTGTTGACCACGACGAACATGACGGCCGTCAGCGTGTCGATGCGGAACGCCCATTCGACGTCAATACCGCCCGACTGGATCCAGCGCAGCACGGTGACCTTGATCACCTCGCCCGGCTCGCCATGGGCGAGTGCGACATTGAAGAACACGATCCAGGACAGGATGGCGACCACGATCATCAGACCGGTGGTGACATATTCCGATGCCTTGGCGCCGATGGAGCGGCCGAAGAGGCCCGCAATCAGGAAGCCGATCAGTGGAAGAAAGACGATAGCCTTGTAGATCATAGCCTTATCAGCCCTTCATCATATTGACGTCTTCCACGGCGATCGATCCGCGGTTGCGGTAGAAGACAACGAGTATTGCAAGACCGATCGCCGCTTCAGCGGCTGCAACGGTCAGAATGAACAGGGCGAAGACCTGGCCGACGATATCGTTCAGGAATGCCGAGAAGGCCACCATGTTGATGTTGACCGCGAGCAAAATGAGTTCGATCGACATCAGGATGACGATGACGTTCTTCCGGTTGAGGAAGATGCCGAAGACGCCGATCGTGAAGAGGATCGCGCTGACCGTCAGGTAGTGGGAAAGACCGATTTCCATATTCTGTTTCCTTGGATCCGTTCGCGCCTCAGATGCCCTGGCCCGGCTTGACCTTGACCGTGGTAACCGCAGTCTTGGGGTCACGGCCGACCTGCGTGGCAATGTCCTGCCGCTTGATGTCGGTGCGATGACGCAGCGTCAGCACGATGGCGCCGATCATGGCCACAAGCAGCACGAGGCCGGCGAGCTGGAAGAAGTAGACGTAATTGGTATAAAGCACGTCGCCGAGCGCGGCCGTATTGGTGCGTTCGGCAACCGGCGGGATCGGCATGGTGATGGACTTGGCCGCCTGCGGGTTGAGCACGCTGCCGCCCACGACGACGATCAGCTCAGCCGCAAGAATGACGCCGATCAGCGCGCCAACAGGCGCATATTGCAGCACGCCGGAGCGAAGCTCGGCGAAATCCACATCCAGCATCATGACGACGAAGAGGAAGAGCACCGCCACGGCGCCGACATAAACCACCAGCAGGATCATGCCGAGGAATTCGGCTCCCGTCAGCAGGAACAGCGCAGCTGCGTTGAAGAAGGTCAGGATCAGAAACAGCACCGAATGAACAGGGTTCTTCGATGCGATGACCATGAACGCAGACGCCACGGCGACGAAAGCGAATATATAAAAGAATACAGCGTGCAGACCCATTTTGGTGCCTTCTTGTCCTCATCGGGAGAAATGGCCGGAAGCCCCCTCGCCCGTTTCGTCCCCGCCGGCGAAAACCGCGCAGGCATTTTACTTTTCATCGCTCTCCGGGGTTGCTCCCCGGAAAGACGGTTGCACCTTAACGGTAAGGTGCATCCAGTGCGAGGTTGCGCGCGATTTCACGCTCCCAGCGGTCGCCATTGTCGAGAAGCTTCTGCTTGTCGAAATAAAGCTCTTCGCGGGTTTCCGTCGCGAATTCGAAGTTCGGGCCTTCAACGATGGCGTCCACCGGGCAGGCTTCCTGGCAGAAGCCGCAATAGATGCACTTCACCATGTCGATATCGTAACGCACCGTGCGGCGGGTGCCGTCGTTGCGACGCGGGCCGGCTTCGATGGTGATTGCCTGAGCAGGACAGATCGCTTCACACAGCTTGCAGGCGATGCAGCGTTCTTCACCGTTCGGATAACGGCGCAGCGCATGTTCACCACGGAAGCGCGGCGACACCGGACCCTTCTCGAAAGGATAGTTGATCGTCGCCTTCTGCTTGAAGAAGTGACGCATGGTCAGGAAGATCGCGCCGACGAATTCCTTGAGGAACAGCGAGTTGACGGCTTGGGAGAGGCTTGCCATCTCAGTCTCCAGATCTTTGAGCGAGGAGTTCAGACATCAACCGGCCCACCCCGTCAGCTTCAATACGAATGCAACAATAACGACCATGGCGAGCGACAGCGGCAGGAACACCTTCCAGCCAAGGCGCATGAGCTGGTCATAGCGGTAACGCGGAACGAAGGCCTTCACCAGAGCGAACATGAAGAATACCATGCAGCCCTTGATGGCGAACCAGACGATGCCCGGCACCCAGTTCAGGAACCATACATCGACGATCGGCAGCCAGCCGCCAAGGAACAGGATGGTCGTCAGGCAGCAGATCAGAACGATCGCAGCATATTCACCGAGCATGAACATCATGTACGGCGTGGAGCCATATTCCACCATGTGACCGGCAACCAGTTCCGATTCCGCTTCCGGAAGGTCGAAGGGCGGACGGTTGGTTTCGGCGAGACCCGAAATGAAGAACACGATGAACATCGGGAACAGCGACAGCCAGTGCCAGTCAAGGAACGATGCCGGCAAGCCGAGCATGGTGCCGAGGCCGGTACGCTGCGCCAGAACGATATCCGTGAGGTTCAGCGAACCAACGCAAAGCAGAACGGTGACGATGACGAGACCGATCGAGACTTCGTAGGACACCATCTGTGCCGCCGAACGCAGCGCGCCGAGGAACGGATATTTCGAGTTCGAAGCCCAGCCGCCCATGATGATGCCGTACACTTCAAGCGACGAGATCGCGAAGATGTAGAGAATGCCGACATTGATATTGGCGACGACCCAGCCTTCATTGAAGGGAATGACGGCATAGGTGGCGAGCGCCAGCGTCACGGCAACCAACGGCGCCAGCAGGAAGACCGCCTTGTTGGCGCCGGCCGGGATAACGGGCTCCTTCAGGATGAACTTCAAGAGGTCAGCGAAGGACTGGAAAAGACCGAAGGGACCAACGACGTTCGGACCACGGCGCAGCTGTACGGCCGCCCAGACCTTGCGGTCAGCAAGCAGCAGGAAGGCGATGGCCACCAGAAGGCAAACGAGAAGCAGCAGGGACTGGCCGACCATGATCAGCGCGGGCCAGACGTAGCTCCAGAAAAACGATTCCATAATCCCCTACCCTTACTCTGCCGCAGCCTGGAAATTGTTGCGGGCCAATGCGGAGCACTCGGCCATGACGGCAGAGGCGCGCGCAATCGGGTTCGTCAAATAAAAGTCTTTTACCGGCGAAGCAAACGCCGACTTCACGAGCGAGCCGGTTTTAGCAGCCAGAGCCTCGATATCCGAAGCCTTGCCGGCAACGATCTCGTCGGTTTCCGCCAGATGCGGATGCGCGACGTAGAGCTGGCCGCGCAGGGCAGACAGCGAATCGAACGGCAGCTTCTTGCCGAGGACGTCGGACAGCGCACGCAGGATCGCCCAGTCTTCGCGGGCCTCGCCCGGTGCGAAACCGGCACGGTTGCCGACCTGAACGCGACCTTCGGTGTTGACCCAGATACCGGACTTCTCCGTATAGGCCGCACCCGGAAGGATGACGTCGGCGTTCATTGCACCCTGATCGCCATGGCTGCCAATATAGACGGTGAACTTCGCACCCTTATTCGACAGGTCGAGTTCATCGGCGCCGAGCAGGAAGAGAACATCCATCGAGGAGACCATGTCGGCTGCAGCAACACCGCCCTCACCCGGCACGAAGCCGATATCGAGACCACCCACGCGGGCAGCGGCAGTGTGCAGGACCGAGAAGCCATTCCACTCTTCGGTGACAGCGCCGACCGAGGTGGCGAGCTTGGCAGCAGCGGCAAGAACAGCAGCGCCATCAGCACGGGACAATGCGCCCTGACCGATGATGATCAGCGGATTCTTGGCAGACTTCAGCTTGTCAACGAAGCTGTGCGAACCATTGGCGAGATCGGACAGTGTTTCAGCGCCCGAGCCGAGATATTCGTAATTGTAACGCAGCTCACCGGCTTCACCGATCACACCGATCGGGAAACCGCCGCGACGCCAGCGCTTGCGGATGCGGGCGTTGAGGACAGCTGCTTCGTAACGCGGGTTGGAGCCGACGATCAGCAGGGCGTCCGCCTGTTCGATACCTTCGATGGTGGAATTGAACAGGTAGCTGGCGCGGCCGAGAGACGGGTCAAGCGCTGCGCCATCCTGGCGGCAATCAACATTGGCCGAGCCGAGCGACGCGAGAAGCGACTTCAGCGCGAACATTTCTTCGACAGACGACAGATCGCCGGCAATCGCGCCGATCTTGTTGCCTGAGGTCGCAGCCACAGCCTGCTTGATCGCACCGAAGGCTTCGCCCCAGGTTGCGGGCTGCAGGCGGCCATCCTTGCGGACGTAAGGCCGGTCGAGGCGCTGAGTCTTCAGGCCATCCCAGATGAAGCGGCTCTTGTCGGAAATCCACTCTTCGTTGATGGCCTCGTTGACACGCGGCATGACACGCATGACTTCGCGGCCGCGGGTATCGACGCGGATGGCCGAACCGAGAGCGTCCATCACGTCGATGGTTTCGATCTTGTTCAGTTCCCACGGACGGGCCGTGAAGGCGAAAGGCTTGGAGGTGAGCGCGCCGACGGGGCAAAGGTCAACGACGTTGCCCTGCAGCTCCGAGGTCATCGCCTGCTCGAGATAGGTAGTGATTTCGGCATCTTCGCCACGGCCGATGAGGCCGAGTTCGGCAATGCCAGCCACTTCCGTGGTGAAACGGACGCAACGCGTGCAGTGGATGCAGCGGTTCATGACCGTCTTGACGAGCGGTCCGATATATTTGTCTTCAACCGCACGCTTGTTTTCCGCGTAACGCGAACCGGCGATACCGAAGGCCATGGCCTGGTCCTGCAGGTCGCATTCGCCGCCCTGGTCGCAGATCGGGCAATCCAGCGGATGGTTGATGAGCAGGAACTCCATCACGCCTTCGCGGGCCTTCTTGACCATCGGCGTGTTGGTGAAAACCTCAGGCAATTCGCCGTTCGGGCCGCCGCGAACGTCGCGCACGCCCATGGCGCAGGAAGCGGCCGGCTTCGGCGGTCCGCCCTTTACCTCGATGAGACACATGCGGCAGTTACCCGCGACCGACAAGCGCTCATGAAAACAAAAGCGCGGAACTTCGGCGCCAGCCTCCTCGCACGCCTGCAACAGCGTGAAATGATCCGGAACCTCGATCTCTTTACCGTCAACCTTGAGCTTTGCCATGGTTCTACTTACGTCCTGTTGCCTGTTCGTCCCATGTCTCACACGGTCCGCAACAAATCCTTAATCACGCCCGGCACTCTTAATCATCTGCCAGGCGCTTCATGGTGTCGCGAGGCCGGAAATCTCCGGCTCCGCCCGAAGCCTTGGTGCTTATTCAGCGGCTTCCAGAACAGCGCCATCATCCATGGCCCTGTAGGTATATTGGTCGATGCGCTTTTCGATTTCCGGACGGAAATTGCGGATCAGCGCCTGTACCGGCCATGCTGCGGCGTCGCCGAGCGCACAGATGGTGTGGCCTTCGATCTGCTTCGTCACTTCAAACAGCATGTCGATTTCGCGCTTCTGCGCATTGCCCTTGACCATGCGCTCCAGCACGCGCCACATCCAGCCCGTGCCTTCACGGCACGGCGTGCACTGGCCGCAGCTTTCGTGCTTGAAGAAGGCCGCGATGCGAGCGATCGCCTTGATGACGTCGGTGGACTTGTCCATGACGATCATGCCTCCGGTGCCGAAGGAGGATTTCACTTCGCGCATGCCGTCGAAATCCATGATGGCGTCCTTCATGTCCTCACCGCGAACGATGGGGCAGGAAGCGCCGCCGGGGATTACGCCGAGCAGATTGTCCCAGCCGCCACGAATGCCACCGCAATGGTGTTCGATCAGTTCGCGGAAGGACAGGCCGAGCGCGTCTTCGAAGGTGCAGGGACGTTCGACATGGCCGGAGACCATGAACAGCTTGGTGCCGACGTTGTTGGGACGGCCGATGGACGAGAACCAGGCAGCGCCGCGGCGCAGAATGGTCGGGGCAACCGCGATCGATTCAACGTTGTTGACGGTCGTCGGGCAGCCGTAAAGACCCATATTGGCCGGGAACGGCGGCTTCAGACGCGGCTGGCCCTTTTTGCCTTCAAGGCTTTCGAGCAGTGCCGTCTCTTCGCCGCAGATATAGGCGCCCGCGCCGTGATGCACGTAGATGTCGAAATCCCAGCCATTCTTGTTGTTACCGCCGAGCAGACCGGCATCGTAACATTCGTCGATGGCCGCCTGAAGAGCCTCACGTTCGCGCATATATTCGCCGCGAACATAGATGTAAGCGGTGTGCGCGCCCATGGCGAAACCGGCGATCACGCAGCCTTCGATCAGCGTATGCGGATCGTTGCGCAGGATTTCGCGGTCCTTGCAGGTGCCGGGCTCGGATTCATCGGCGTTAACGACGAGATAATGAGGACGGCCGTCATTTTCCTTCGGCATGAAGGACCACTTGAGACCCGTCGGGAAGCCAGCGCCGCCGCGACCGCGAAGGCCCGAAGCCTTCATCTCGTTGATGATCCAGTCACGGCCCTTTTCGATGATCTGCTTGGTGCCGTCCCAGTGGCCGCGCGCCAGCACGCCTTTCAGGGACTTGTCCTTGAGGCCGTAGAGATTGGTAAAGATGCGATCCTGATCTTTTAACATGCTTCACCTCTTACCGCGGCTTCTTGCCGAAGACCCTGATATACTCGGCTTCGCCACCCTTGGCGAGCGCCTCGGCCTGCTTGACCCAGTCATCACGGCCGATACGGCCCTTGAAATTCAGATATCCATCGACCCAGTCGCATTCGGCCTGCTTCCAGCCGGCGATCTGCGCATAGGTGAAGATGCCGAGCTCGTTCAGCGTACCCTCAATCTTGGGGCCGACGCCGGAAATGAGCTTCAGGTCATCAGGGGCAGCTGGCTTTTCGATGCCTGCCGGACGATCCGCGGAATCCAGCGACGGCTTTGATGCTGCCGCTTCCTTGCCGACCGATTCCTTTTCGCCAGCCTTTGCGTTTTCAGCAGCAGCCTTGGGCTCGTTGGCCGGCGTCTTCAGCTTCGGATCGGTTTCCGGCGCATCCGTCTTCGGCTTGGCGGCGTTGGACGGCGGAACCTGTGCGGCATCCGCTGGCACTTCAGCCGGCTTGTCGAGATTGGAACGGTCAGGCTTGATCTCTTCCGTCAGGGTCGTCAGGCCGCCAACGGGCACGGACTGGTGACGGTCGATCTGGGGGCCGGTCTTGACGGTGTCGCCCTTGCCTGCCTCGAAAGCATCGATGATCTCTTCCAGACGCTCGGGCGTCAGGTCTTCATAGGCATCCTTGAAGATGATGACCATCGGCGCGTTGACGCAGGCGCCCTGACATTCCACCTCTTCCCAGGAAAGCGTGCCGCTCTCATTGGTGTGCAGCGGATCGTGATGGATCTTCTTGCGGCAGACATCCATCAGCGCTTCGGAGCCGCGCAGCATGCAGGGCGTGGTGCCGCAGACCTGAACGTGGGCACGCGTGCCGACCGGCTTCAGCTGGAACTGCGTATAGAAGGTCGCGACCTCAAGAACACGGATATAGGCCATGTCCAGCATGTCTGCGACTTTTTCAATGGCGGCGCGGGTAACCCAGCCATCCTGCTCCTGGGCACGCATGAGCAGCGGGATGACCGCTGATTGCTGGCGCCCCTCGGGATATTTCTTGATCGTCTTTTCAGCCCATGCGGTGTTTTCCGCGTTGAAGGCAAATGCCACGGGCTGGAACTGATCTTCGGCTAGTCGACGAACGGACATACTTCCTCACGCCTTTTCAGTTTAACGTCTCACACCGCGATCTCGCCACCGTGACGAATTCGCAGGCATAAGCCGCCTTGTCTTTTTGCATGAACACAATGAACTTGCTGCCATTGGGAACCGAGGCCTTGATCTCGTATCCCGACGACAGGAGCTGCTTGATGGTCGAAGAGCCGCCGCTCGACAGCGCTACAGCACCCTCGTCCGTTGCCGTCTGGGCAAGAACGGGTGCCGTCATCGCTGCGAGAAAAGCCGGAATGGCCAGCGGCAGACGCATCAGCGGTCGACCTCCCCGAACACGATGTCGAGAGAGCCGAGCACGGCTGTAACGTCGGCAAGCTGATGGCCCTTGCACAGAAAATCCATGGCCTGCAGATGGGCATAGCCCGGAGCGCGGATCTTGCAGCGGTAAGGCTTGTTGGAACCATCGGCAACCACATAGACGCCGAACTCGCCCTTTGGCGCTTCGACGGCGGCGTAAACTTCGCCAGCGGGAACGTGGTAACCTTCGGTGTAGAGCTTGAAGTGGTGGATCAGCGCTTCCATCGAACGCTTCATCTCACCGCGCTTGGGCGGAACCACCTTGCCATCCAGCGAGGAGACCGGGCCGATGCGGTGCTTGCCGGACAAAAGCTCGACGCACTGCTTCATGATCTTCACGGATTCGCGCATTTCCTGCATGCGGATCAGGTAACGATCATAGCAGTCGCCGTTCTTGCCAACAGGGATGTCGAATTCCAGATCGGAATAGCACTCATAAGGCTGCGAACGACGCAAATCCCAGGCAGCGCCGGAACCACGCACCATCACGCCCGTAAAGCCCCAGGCAAAGGCATCTTCCAGCGAGACGACGCCGATATCGACGTTACGCTGCTTATAGATGCGGTTATCCGTCAGGAGGCCCTCGATATTGTCGAGGACGGTGATGAAGGGATCGCACCACTTGCCGATATCGTCGACCAGTTCCGGCGGCAGGTCCTGGTGGACGCCGCCCGGCCGGAAATAGGCCGAGTGCATGCGCGCGCCACAGGCCCGCTCATAAAACACCATCAGCTTTTCGCGCTCTTCGAAGCCCCAGACCGGCGGCGTCATCGCGCCCACGTCCATGGCCTGCGTGGTCACGTTCATGATGTGCGAGAGGATGCGGCCGATTTCCGAATAGAGAACGCGGATCAGCTGGCCGCGCATCGGGATCTCGAGGCCGAGCAGCTTTTCGACGGCGAGCGCGAAAGCGTGCTCCTGGTTCATCGGCGCGACGTAGTCGAGACGATCGAAGTAAGGAACGGCCTGCAGATAGGTCTTCGTCTCGATCAGCTTTTCGGTTCCGCGATGCAGAAGACCGATATGCGGATCAACGCGCTCGACGATTTCGCCGTCCAGTTCCAGAACCAGACGCAGCACGCCGTGCGCGGAGGGATGTTCCGGACCGAAGTTGATCGTGAAGTTGCGGACGTTATGCTCAGTCATTCTAGTGCTCCGCCGAGGTGATCATGGCGATGAATTCGGGGCCGGTCATGTTCTGCGTGATCTCAGCGAAGGAATAGCTCGAAGGCTTTTCATCCGTGAAAATCTGCGACGCGAACCTGAAACTGGAAGGGTTGTCAAAAGCCTGCAGCGACACGGCAAAATGCTTGCCATCCTTGGAACGCCACATCAGCGTGCTGCCGCAATTCTTGCAGAAGCAGCGCTCGCCCCACTCCGACGAGGAATAGACGCCGAGGCTCTCTTCGTTTTCGACGGAGATATCAGCGCATTCGACAGCCAGAAACGCGCCGCCGGACCAGCGGCGGCACATGGAGCAATGGCAAACGCCGAATTCGCGGGCGCCGATGACGGCCTCAAGGCCGACGGCGCCGCAAAGACATTGCCCATGCTCTGTCGCGGAGACCTGGCTCATTGCTTGGCCTTTTCGTCGCCAGGAAGAACGTAATCGGTCCCTTCCCAAGGGGAAAGGAAGTCGAAGTTACGGAATTCCTGCTTCAGCTCGACCGGCTCATAAAGCACGCGCTTCAGAACGTCATCGTAACGCACTTCAACAAACCCGGTAACCGGGAAATCCTTGCGCAGCGGGTGGCCTTCGAAACCGTAATCGGTGAGGATGCGGCGAAGGTCCGCATGGCCCTCAAACGGAATGCCATACATGTCCCAGGCTTCACGCTCGAACCACTCCGCACCCATGTAGACGGAGGTCGCAGAAGGAACGCCCTCGTCCTCCTCCACCTGCAGCTTGACGCGGACGCGCAGATTCTGGCGCGGCGACAGCAGATGATAGACGACATCGAAACGCTTTTCGCGCTGCGGCCAGTCAACGCCGCAGATATCGATGATATTGACGAATCCGCACTGCACATCGTCGCGCAGGAAGGTCAGAAGCGCGATTACGCTTTCAGGCGTCGTGTTCAGCGTCAGCTCGCCATAGGCGATATCGGCCGACACCACGAGTGAACCGCGCGCTTCCTTAACGTAAGCAGCAAGATCGTTGAGAGCTTCGCTCATTCTAAATCCGTCCTTTGCCCTTAGCGCTCGATCGTACCGGTACGCCGGATCTTTTTCTGCAGCAGAAGCACGCCGTAAAGCAGCGCTTCGGCCGTGGGGGGACAGCCCGGAACGTAGATATCCACCGGCACGACGCGATCGCAGCCGCGCACGACGGCGTAGGAATAATGGTAATAACCGCCGCCATTGGCGCAGGAACCCATGGAGATGACGTAACGCGGCTCAGGCATCTGGTCATAGACCTTACGCAGAGCCGGAGCCATCTTGTTGGTCAGCGTGCCGGCGACGATCATCACGTCCGACTGGCGCGGCGAGGCGCGCGGGGCGACACCGAAGCGCTCCATGTCGTAACGCGGACCGGAAGCCTGCATCAGGCCTTCGACGGCGCAGCAGGCAAGACCGAACTGCATCCACATCAGCGAGCCGGTACGGGCCCAGGTGATGAGTTCGTCTGTCGAGGTGACGAGAAAGCCCTTGTCGGCCAGCTCGTCATTGATCTCAGTGAAGTAGGCATCGTTGCTGCCAACCGGCTTGCCGGTTGAGGGATCGATGATCCCCTTCGGCTGCGGCGCGACGAGCGTGCTGTTGTTCTGGCTCATGCCCATTCCAGCGCTCCCTTCTTCCACTCATAGATAAAGCCGATGGTGAGAACGAGGAGGAACACCATCATCGACCAGAAACCGAACCAGCCCATCTCACCGAAAGACACCGCCCATGGGAACAGGAACGCGACTTCAAGGTCAAAGATGATGAACAGAATCGACACCAGATAAAAGCGGATATCGAACTTCATGCGGGCATCGTCGAAGGCGTTGAAACCGCACTCGAAAGCAGAGAGCTTTTCCGGGTCCGGCGCCTTGTAAGCGACAGCGAAAGGCGCGATCAGAAGCGCCAGGCCGATGACAAGAGCGATACCGATGAATATTGCGATCGGAATGTAGGAACTGAGGAGTTCAGTCATGGTCTCTTCCCTGCCCGGCCGGGTGCCGGGCCTGCCTTTGTGACCTTAGTCTCAAAGAGCGGACAAATATGTTGCAACGCCAAAGTGGTTAGCGCAGCCGCGCCCTCTCTGCAAGAGTTTAGGCACCATTTCAAGACACCTGCCGCATTGATTGGCAACAATATTGCCGGAATTGACGCAAATTTGGGCCACATTTCCGACCTAAGCCCCTCAAATACAATAATAATCGATTGAAGGACGCAACCGCAAAAAAGTCACACGATTTTTACGCCCAAACGTTGGCGAAGTGACGATATCGGGAAATCGAAACTTGACTGATAAAAGCAGGAAAAATCCCGCGGGAAACGGCCGGAATCAGAGACCTGAATCGCTGAAGACAAAGCCGCGCAGACCGCGCATCGATTGTTCAGATGAAGACATTTCAAGAAAGAGAAATGGCGCGAGTGACGGGGCTCGAACCCGCGACCTCCGGCGTGACAGGCCGGCACTCTAACCGACTGAGCTACACCCGCGCTCCACAGACATTCATCTGCGTTTTTTCCGAGGAACAGGATGGCGCGAGTGACGGGGCTCGAACCCGCGACCTCCGGCGTGACAGGCCGGCACTCTAACCAACTGAGCTACACCCGCTTATCCTGACGGACAGAACCTTGGTTCCGCCGTACGAACCAGCCTCGGCTGTTCGTTGAGCGGCTAACTACGGCGTTCGTGCGGGGGTGTCAAGCAGGTTTCACGACAAAAGAATAAGCTTTTTCATTTTGATCAGGAAAAACCCTGGGGCCTTTTATCGACGCTCCAGCAAATGCCCTGTTTTGCGGGCTTTTCCCAACGAAAACAAAAAACTTGTCCACAGCCAGCCGCTTTATCAACGTCATTTCTACGGGGCCGTCATGACGTCATTGGTTTCTGAATTTACCAAAAAGCCCGCAGTTCCCGGCTTTTTGGCCCTCCCCTTCGGTGGAGGGAAAAACCTCCCCGAAAAAAAACAAAAAAACTTCACAAAAGCCCTTGCGGTTTTTTTCCGATCCGAATACATCACGGCCACCGACGCGGCGGACATGATCCGCAAGACGCGAAGGGCGATTAGCTCAGTTGGTAGAGCGCCTCGTTTACACCGAGGATGTCGGGAGTTCGAGTCTCTCATCGCCCACCATTCCTTCTCACAGTGATTTAAAGCAGCCTCGCCGATCGCGGTTTGAACCGTACGCGGTTGCGCTTCACCATGTATGCTTGGCTTCGATGCGCAACCCCTGCCCTCGGTGGCATGGAAGGGCCATGGTCGCGCGTTACTGCGGTGTAGAATCACATTTCCCAGTTGCCGCGCCGTGCCAAACCGGGACTTTCGTTTCAGATTCGCACAGCCGCAGCCATCCCTGTTTCACCCCGCAACATACCGAAAAATAAGCAGATTTAGAATTTTTAAAGAGATTTCGGGCATTGTTTTCAGGCCGTTTCATGATGAGCGGTGGAACTGATGGATGAAACCATGTCACTCGACGCGTTTGTTACACTCGCGCTTATTGCGCTGCCTGTTTACATTTTTTTCCGCTGGGTCCAGCAGGATTCGGAAAAACCAGATATTTCCAAAAACAAGAATTCCATGGGGCGGTGATCCGGGCGCTGGGATCGCACCATTATCCCGGACGACCTCCGGAGAGAACTTTCGATCACCGATGCGAAGCGGCAATGCCTTTTGAGGGCTTGCATATGACGTATCGTATAAACGCCCGGCATTCAGACCCATACCGCATTAAAAAAGCCGGGCTATGCCCGGCTTTTTCCGTTGCGGCGCTGTCGTGTGCAATCAGTTGATCGCCTTCATCTCGACCTTGAAGAACAGCGTCTCGCCGGAAGAATCATCGACGCCGTCATTATCTGTCACGGCATAGGCCGTTCCCGCCTTGTCGAAGGTGAAGCCTTCCAGCTTGTCGACGACATAGCCGTTGGTCTGGGCCTTGAGGTCGGGCAGGAAGTCATGGGCCTCCTGCTTGGTGACCAGCGGCAATTCGCCACCGATCTTGCCCGGCTTCAGGTCGGCAATCGCCACGCGGTAGAGCTTCTTGATCTTGGCCTTGTCACCGATCTGGTTGTCGCGCTCGACGATATAGACATTGTCGCCCTGTGCGGTGATTTCGGACAGGCCGACCCAACCGGCTTCGGTCTTATCGAGCGGGTAGCGCACGGCGCCCCATTCCTTGGACTTTGGATTATAGGAGACGAGCTTGACGAAGCCCTTCTCGTCCGTGCCCCATTCGCGCTGCACGGCCATCCACAGCGTCGCGTCATCGCCCTTGCCGATCATGGTAACGCCTTCGAAACCGAAGCGGGTATCGCCTGCGAGCAGTTCTTTTGGCAAGGCGATTTCGGCCTTGATTTCACCCTTGGCATTGACGTTGTAGAGCGCATGCGGAACAAGCTTGGCGCTGTCGCCTTCGGAGGCCAGCCAGAACCCTCCCTTGCCATCCAGCGTGATGCCTTCGATGTCGAGTTTCTGCGCGGCAATGCCGTCGCGCTTGACACGCAGCACGCTGGTGATGGTGGCGGGCTTCTTGGTCGCGTCGATGGTGTAGATCGACGGCTGGTTACCATAGACCGAGTCGGACACGGCATAGAGGATGCCTGGCTTCTCGGCATCGCCTACCAGACCCGAAAGAGCGCCCCAGCCGATAGGCGCACCATCGACAGTGGCGGATACCAGCTGCGGATAGGCCGGCTCACCTTCGGCGCGTTCATAGATCATGACATGCGAGCGGGCGCCGCCGTCTTCCACCAGATCGCCCTCATTGGCCGTGACGAAGAGGTTGCGCGCGGGGATGGCGACAGCGCCTTCCGGCGAAATGCCCGAAGGCAGGAGCTGCGTGAGCTGCGGCTCTGCGCCGGTATCCTTGTAAACAGCGGCAATCGAAGCGCGCTCGGCAAGCACGAAGAAGTACTTCTGACCATCGAAGGTCGCCGTTTCCAGACCCTCCGGCTCGATGCCCTTGGCCTTAGAGCGTTTTTCTGGATAATGGCCAATGGCGGCAACCGCGTGCTCGAGCGAAGCTCCGGCTTCATAAAGGAGCTTGCCGGTCTTGTCGAAAATGGTGAAGCCGCGTGCACCGCCTTGCCAGTCGCCCTCGTTGGCGATGACGATACGGTCATTGTCCAGCCACTTGACGGCGTCAGGTTCGCGCTTGCGGCCTTCCTGCTTGTCGGTGAATTTCAGCTGGCCATCGGTCTTGGTGTCGATGCCTTCCAGATTGACGGTGCCGGCAGAGAAATGCGTCTTCACCGTGCCGGTCTTGCCGTCGATGATGACGATATGGTTGTTTTCCTGCAGCGTCAGCGCGATCTCGCCATTGGCATTGATCGAGACGAATTCCGGTTCCGGATCTTCAGGGGAAATCTCGGCGAGACCGGTAACGTCGATCTTCTTCAGCGTCGCGCAGTCGGCAACGCCGTCCTTCAGGCCGACAGTGACTAAATAACCGGCTGGCATCTGCGGCAGAGCGCCTTCGTTCACCTCTTCATCACGTTCGTTTTCGATAGCGATGGCGGCAAAGGTTTTATCCGGAGACACCGCGACTGAATCCGGTTGACCGCCGAGATCACAGCTCGCTTCGATCTTCTTGGCAGCGATATCGACAGTCACGAGCTTGCCGGAGGGCTTGGCGCGGTTTTCCGAGGTATTGACGCCGGCGAGAACCTTGAGACCGGCAACGGCAACGGAGGTCGGCTCACCTTCCAGCAGCAATGCGCCGCCGGCCTTGGGAGCCTTGGCATCGGTGATGTCGATGAAGCCGATGCCGCCGAGCGGGCTGTCCGAATAGATCAGCGTCTTGCCGTCTTCGCTGGCGGTGATGATTTCAGCCGAGGTCACGGACTTGGCGTCCTTGTCCGCGGGCAGGTTCTTCGCTACCGGGAAAGAAGCAATGCGGTTAAAAACCGGCTCTGCGGCCGCCGGAAAGGCTGCAGATGTAAGCAGAGCCGCGGTCAAGGCCATCTGAGAAAATCGGAACGCCATTTTATCCCCCTTGGGTTCAGAAATATCCCAAGGCTTCTGCGTCACGGACATGACAGTGGCATGACACTTCATGGCCCGGAATCAAAAAGCCCGGATCGTGTCCCAGCGCGTGGTGTAGCTGGATTTCATAGCCATCGGTGATTTCCGGTAGGGTCGGGTTGCTTAGATCCAACCTGAAGGACACCACCGATGACCGACGATATGATGAACCTGCGCTCACTCGTTGAGAAGAGTGCCGACGCCGATTTGCTCCGGGATATGATCGGCTTTGCTGCCGAGAAGTTGATGGCACTGGAAGTCGGGGCGAAGACTGGCGCGGGATATGGCGAGAAGAACGGCTTTCGACTTGCCCAGCGCAACGGCTACCGCGATCGAGACTGGGAGACACGAGCAGGGACCGTCGAGCTGCGCATTCCCAAGCTTCGCACAGGCAGCTACTTCCCGAGTTTCCTGGAGCCGCGCCGGATGGCGGAGAAGGCTCTGACGGCGGTCATCAGGAGGCTTACATCCAAGGCGTTTCGACCCGATCCGTAGATGATCTCGTCAAGGCCATGGGCATGAGCGGCATCTCCAAGAGCCAGGTATCGCGGCTCTGCGAGGAGATCGACGAGAAGGTGAAGGCCTTCCTCGACCGTCCTATCGAGGGCGAGTGGCCATACCTCTGGATCGATGCCACCTATCTGAAGGTTCGTCGCGGCGGACGCATCGTCTCTGTCGCTGTCATCATCGCTGTCGGCGTCAACACCGACGGTCGACGCGAGGTGCTCGGCATGGAGATCGGCACTTCAGAAGCAGAAGCGATCTGGACTGAGTTCCTGCGCAAGCTGACCAGGCGAGGCCTGCGCGGCGTGAAGCCTTGCTGTCTCCGATGCGCATGAGGGCATCAAGGCAGCGGTGTCGAAGGTGCTGTCCGCCACATGGCAGAGGTGCCGGGTCCACTTTATGCGCAATGCGCTTGCCCATGCCGGGAAGAGCGGAC
>NZ_LT009718.1:1326890-1639446 GCF_900013495.1 Agrobacterium genomosp. 2 str. CFBP 5494 | reverse complement strand
AAAGCCCGGCCGCAAAGGCCGGGCTTTCGTGTTTATGCGCATATTCCGTATATCGAAACGCCGTGTGTCCGGATGGAGGCTACACAGGCACGCCCGACTTTCATTCCATACCATTCGGCATAAACGGCGCCGCTCGAAAGAACTTTCGAAAGGCACGCTCCTTAGACCGGTTGATGGCGTGAGCGCGTCAAAACATGCTTCCTCGTGAACCTGAAAAGCCGCCGCCCGCCGCGGGCGTTACGGCTTTCCGGAAACCTTACGAGTTGACGGCGTCCTTCAGGCCCTTGCCTGCGGAGAACTTCGGAACGTTGCGAGCCGGGATATCGACTTCAGCACCCGTGGAAGGGTTACGGCCCTTGGAGGCTTCACGACGGCTGACGGAGAAGCTGCCAAAGCCGGCGAGGCGGATATCGCCACCGTTCTTCAGTTCGCTCTGTACGGTTTCGAATACGGCATCAACAGCGGAAGCAGCATCTGCCTTCGTGAGACCAGCCTTTTCGGCAACAGCAGAGACGAGCTCGTTCTTGTTCATGTTTCCACCCCTTTCAATGGTTTGAAACGACTCAAATTAAGCCGGCGCAGAATACGTTCGTATCCGCGCGCAGCAACTCAAAAGCGCTGGAATCGCCTGAAAAACAAGGGGTCTGCGGTTTTTTTCACAAAAAAGGCCGACATTTCTGCCGGCCTTCCCCATAATCGTGCCAATTTCGCATCACTTGCGCCGACCTGAAGCCGTACCTTCGTCGTGAAGCCTAACGCATTGAATCTACGCAGGACCTGTCGCGAGCACCGATTCCGGCCCTCGCGACGACGCGTCTCAATGCGCGATGGTCTGGCTGCCGTCATCAACGCCTTCGACCGTTGCAATCACCGGCGTCTCGATGCTGCCATCCCACTCGATGGGCTCCGGCTGGCGAATGAGGGCGTGCTTGATAACCTCGCCCATGCGCGACACCGGAATGATTTCCATCTCGTTCTTCACATTATCCGGAATCTCCGCCAGATCCTTGGCGTTTTCTTCCGGGATCAGCACCTTCTTGATGCCGCCGCGAAGCGCTGCAAGCAGCTTTTCCTTCAGGCCACCGATCGGCAGAACGCGACCACGAAGCGTGATCTCGCCCGTCATCGCCACGTCCTTCGAGACCGGAATACCGGTCATGATGGAGACGATCGCGGTTGCCATGGCAACACCAGCGGACGGACCGTCCTTCGGGGTTGCCCCTTCCGGAACGTGCACGTGGATGTCGCTCTTGTCGAAGCGCGGCGGCTCGATGCCGAAGTCCACGGCGCGCGAACGGACATAGGATGCCGCCGCCGAAATGGATTCCTTCATCACTTCCTTGAGGTTGCCGGTAACCGTCATGCGGCCCTTGCCCGGCATCATCACGCCTTCGATGGTGAGCAGCTCACCGCCGACTTCCGTCCAGGCCAGACCCGTGACGACACCGACCTGATCCTCGCGCTCGGCCTCGCCGTGGCGGAACCGCGGAACGCCCAGATAATCCGGAACGTTTGCAGCGGTAACCTCAACGGACTTGACCTTGCCCTTGATGATCTCGGTGACAGCCTTCCGCGCCAGCTTCATCAGCTCGCGTTCGAAGCTGCGCACGCCCGCCTCGCGGGTGTACTGCTGGATGACAACCATCAGGGCATCATCGGTGACCGAGAATTCTTCCGGACGCAGGGCATGTTCCTTGATCGCCTTGGGCAGCAGGTGACGCTTTGCGATTTCGCGCTTTTCGTCTTCCGTGTAACCGGCGATGCGGATCACTTCCATACGGTCCATCAGCGGGCCGGGAATGTTCAGCGTGTTGGCCGTGGTCACGAACATCACGTCGGACAGGTCGTATTCCACTTCCAGGTAGTGATCCATGAAGGTGGAGTTCTGTTCCGGATCGAGAACCTCGAGCAGTGCCGACGACGGATCGCCACGGAAATCCATGCCCATCTTGTCGATTTCGTCGAGCAGGAAGAGCGGGTTTGCCTTCTTGGCCTTCTTCATCGACTGGACGATCTTGCCCGGCATGGAGCCGATATAGGTGCGGCGGTGACCGCGGATTTCCGCTTCGTCACGAACGCCACCCAGCGCCATGCGCACATATTCGCGGCCGGTCGCCTTGGCGATCGACTTGGCGAGCGAGGTCTTGCCGACGCCGGGCGGGCCGACGAGGCACAGGATCGGGCCACGGATCTTCGTCGCACGGGCCTGCACGGCCAGATACTCGACGATACGCTCCTTGACCTTGTCCAGACCGAAATGGTCCTGATCCAGAATCTTCTCGGCATTGTTGAGGTCCGCCTTGATCTTGGACTTCTTGCCCCAGGGCAGACCAAGCAGCCAGTCCAGATAATTGCGCACGACGGTGGCTTCCGCGGACATCGGGCTCATCTGGCGCAGCTTCTTCATTTCCGCTTCGGCCTTTTCCTTGGCCTCCTTGGAAAGCTTTGTCTTGGCGATGCGCTCTTCCAGCTCGGCCATCTCGTCACGGCCGTCCTCGCCGTCGCCGAGTTCCTTCTGGATCGCCTTCATCTGCTCGTTCAGGTAATATTCGCGCTGGGTCTTCTCCATCTGGCGCTTGACGCGCGAGCGGATGCGCTTTTCGACCTGAAGAACGGAAATCTCGCCTTCCATGAAGCCAAGCGCCTTTTCAAGCCGCTGCTTCACGCTGACGGTTTCCAGCATTTCCTGCTTTTCGGTGATCTTGATCGACAGGTGCGAAGCGACCGTGTCGGCGAGCTTCGAGTAATCATCGATCTGACCGGCAGCGCCGACAACCTCGGGCGAAATCTTCTTGTTGAGCTTCACATAGCTCTCGAATTCCGAAACGACCGAACGCGAGAGCGCCTCGATCTCGACCGGATCTTCGGCAGGCTCCTGCAAAGGCGTGGCCGAGGCTTCGTAGAAATCCTCGCGACCGGTGTAGCTGTCGATCTGGGCGCGGCCCTTGCCTTCCACCAGCACCTTCACGGTGCCGTCGGGAAGCTTCAGAAGCTGCAGGACATTGGCGACCGTGCCGACCTTGTGGATGGCTTCAGGCGCCGGATCGTCGTCGCTGGCGTTGATCTGGGTAACAAGCATGATCTGCTTGTCGGAGCCCATGACTTCCTCGAGCGCACGGATGGATTTTTCCCGCCCGACGAACAGGGGAACGATCATATGCGGGAAAACGACAATGTCGCGCAGGGGAAGTACCGGATAGGTACCGCCAGATGCCGCAGACGTGATGTTCGTCATATCATTTCCTTTCCATGGTCCCTCTCGGGACACTTTGCCGAACGTCTTGGGGGCGTCCGGCATATTCATTTCTCGAGACTGAAAGTGGAGTTTCGAAACACCGATTTCAAGTCGTCGGAGCAGACGGCCTTACGCGACGGCAGGACCGTGAAATTCAACAAAACTCAGCGCTGGCTAATACTACCGACATTTCCGGTTATCCTCGAGGGCTCAGGAACCGGGTCGCCGACGAAATTCACATTTCCGTCATATCGCGCTGCAAATCAGTTGTAAGACTTTATCAGCAAAGCGCAATCCGCTCCAAACGCAAAATCGGGCTTCGTCAAGTTAGCCGCAAGTTTCGTAAGGCCCATCTAATAGAAAAGGCCCGCACGGATGCGGGCCTCTGATTCGTCAAACATCACAGCAGCCGGATTACGCCGAGACGTTGGTCTTTTCTTCCTGACGGTCCGCATAGATGTAGAGCGGACGCGCAACGCCGCTGACGACGTCGTTGGAAATGACCACTTCACGCACGCCCTCCAGCGTCGGCAGTTCGAACATGGTATCCAGCAGGATCTTTTCCATGATCGAGCGCAGGCCACGGGCACCGGTCTTGCGGGTGATCGCCTTGCGGGCGATTTCGCGCAGCGCGTCCTCGTGGAAGGTCAGCTCGACGTCTTCCATCTCGAACAGGCGCTGGTACTGCTTGACCAGAGCGTTCTTCGGCTCGGACAGTATCTGGATCAGCGCATCTTCATCCAGGTCTTCCAGCGTCGCCAGGACGGGCAGACGGCCGATGAATTCCGGAATGAGGCCGAACTTCACCAGATCTTCCGGCTCCAGCTCGCGGAGCACTTCGCCCACACGACGGTCGTCTTCCGCCTTGACGGTCGCACCGAAGCCGATCGAGGTCTTTTCGCCCCGGGCCGAGATGATCTTGTCGAGGCCGGCAAAAGCGCCGCCGCAGATGAACAGGATGTTGGTCGTATCCACCTGCAGGAATTCCTGCTGCGGATGCTTGCGGCCACCCTGCGGCGGTACGGAAGCGACCGTGCCTTCCATGATCTTCAGAAGCGCCTGCTGAACGCCCTCGCCCGATACGTCGCGCGTGATGGACGGGTTGTCCGACTTGCGGGAAATCTTGTCGACTTCGTCGATATAGACGATGCCGCGCTGGGCGCGCTCGACATTGTAATCCGCCGCCTGCAACAGCTTCAGAATGATGTTTTCCACGTCCTCGCCGACATAACCGGCTTCGGTCAGCGTCGTTGCGTCCGCCATAGTGAAGGGAACGTCGATGATGCGGGCGAGCGTCTGGGCAAGATAGGTCTTGCCGCAGCCCGTCGGGCCGACGAGCATGATGTTCGACTTCGCCAGCTCGACATCGCCATTCTTGGAGGCGTGCGCGAGGCGCTTGTAGTGGTTGTGAACGGCCACGGACAGGATTTTCTTCGCCTGCTTCTGGCCGATGACGTATTCGTCGAGGATCTTGATGATGTCCTGCGGGGTGGGCACACCCTCGCGCGACTTCACCATAGACGTCTTGTTCTCCTCGCGGATGATGTCCATGCACAATTCGACGCATTCATCGCAGATGAATACCGTCGGTCCGGCAATGAGTTTCCGGACTTCGTGCTGGCTCTTGCCGCAGAATGAACAATAGAGTGTATTCTTAGAGTCGCCGCCGTTGCTGCCGCTGACTTTGCTCATATCTCTTTCCTTCCAGCACGCCGCAGGTCCGTCAAACGGATCGCGGTCAACTTACCGCCCGCAGATACGGCCGCCCTTGGGGTGCATTGCCGTATCCGCCTCGTTTCCCGGGGTACTAACCGTATCAGATACAGGAGCTGATAACCGGCGGCAACGAATTCCCCATTAAACCAAAGGCCGCGTCATAAAAAATCAACATAGCCTTTATATATACTAATATCGCTTTCTGTTCCGGTTGAAAGCCCCGAAATTACTTTTGCGGGGTCAAACAAACGTCAAAAAGCGTCGCGCCTCAATTCGCGACGGCGCCTTCGATTTCCTGGCGCGAGGTCAGGATCTTGTCGATCACGCCCCAGTCCTTCGCCTCGTCTGCATCCATGAAATGGTCGCGATCAAGGGTTTTTTCAACCTCTTCGAGCGTGCGGCCGGTATGCTTCACGTAGACTTCATTGAGGCGGCGCTTCATCTTGATGATGTCGCGGGCGTGGCGTTCGATATCCGAAGCCTGACCCTGGAAGCCGCCCGATGGCTGGTGCACCATGATGCGTGCGTTGGGGGTGGCGAAACGCATTCCCTTTTCACCGGCAGCGAGAAGCAGCGAACCCATGGAGGCAGCCTGGCCGACGCAGAGCGTGGAGACCGCAGGGCGGATAAACTGCATCGTATCGTAGATCGCCATGCCGGCGGTCACGACGCCACCTGGCGAATTGATGTAGAGCGCAATTTCCTTCTTCGGGTTCTCGGCCTCGAGGAACAGCAGCTGCGCGCAGACGAGCGACGCCATCTGGTCTTCCACCGGGCCGGTGAGGAAAATGATGCGTTCCTTGAGAAGACGGGAAAATATGTCGTAGGAGCGTTCGCCGCGATTGGTCTGCTCAACGACCATCGGCACCAGAGCCATGGCGGTATCAACTGGATTTTTCATGTCCGTCCTTTGTCAACTCTGCCCGTTGCGGAAACCGCCCCGGAATCACTTCTAACCTTCATACTCCCTACATAGAGTGTCCCTGCCCCGTACTTCAAGACACGAAGCCGCATATCCTTAACGGCTCAACAGCGTTTGCAGGGCTTCGGAGGCCGGCCGCGGCGGGCTTTTGCACCCGTTCGTCCCGGCCGCAGCCATTTGTCTCCCCGCCATCAATTTTTTACCAAGACTGGCGAGGACCAAAAAAATGTACTTCATGCACAGATATAACTTCTAACCGGCAAGAACTCGTTAGTATTTGCTGCTGATACTGAAAAACGAATTTCGGTTCCCATCGGCGAACAGCCCTATCCGGGCGAAATGGCAGCTCAACAATTCAGCGGGAATAACGCACGTCGTGCGAGCTTCTCCGCTTTTGCCGCATGATGGCGCAGATAGGATTTTGCAATGCTGGATGCAAAGACGAGCACGCTACTATGGGCGGCGGAGACGTTCACCCTTGCCGTGCTTCTGGGAACGCTGTGGCTGCACCGCCCTTCCCGCCGGCACAATCTCTATTTCGCCGCCGGCTTTCTCGCCACCGGCTTCGGCACCGTCATGGTGGCGTTTCGCGGAGATATTTCCAGTTTCCTGTCCATTCAGGTCGGCAACGCGCTGGCGCTTTCCGCCTTCGGCTTCTGGCTCGCGGGCCTCTTGTCCCTGGAGAAGCGCAAGCTCGCTGGCTGGATTGCCATTCCGGCCCTCCTGTGGATCGCCGGAATGTTCGTCCCACCCGTGCGAGAAAACATGGTGGCCCGGATCCTGCTTTATCACGCCAGTGCGGCCACGGGCTATTTCATGCTCGCCGGTGTGCTTCTGGCAAATGGCGAGCGCAGGTCGCGCAGCAGAAAAGTTCTGGCGACGATTCTGATCCTGCAGGCTTTTGCCGGCGCCGTCGTTGCCTCCATTGTCATCCCGGCCAATGCGGCCGCGCCCAACGCCATTCCGCTGACATCGGCGCTCGCTTTTTCCGGCATGCTCGGCTTCACGGCCATCATCATGATCAGCGCCAAGATCATCATGGAGGATACGGAGCTTCGTCTCCACCGGCTCGCCATGACCGATCACCTGACCGGTGTCCTTAACCGGCGTGGTCTGCTGGAGGAGTTCGACCGCATCAAGAAGCGCTCACACGGCTCCAGCCGATATGTGGCGCTTGTTCTCTTCGACATCGACCATTTCAAGAAGATCAATGACAGATACGGCCACCAGTCCGGCGACGCCGTACTCGTGCATTTCTGTCAAATCGCGCAACGCGCGATCGGCGACCGCGGCCTTTTCGTGAGGATGGGCGGCGAGGAGTTCGCGCTGGTGGCGGAGGTCGAAAGCCCCTCCAGCACCGTCACGCTTGCCGAATCCATCCGTAACAATCTGCTTCTTTCGAAAATCACCTCACGCGGCGAACCCATCAAGGTGACGACCAGCGTCGGCATATCCGAAGCGATGATCAAGGACGCCGAGCTGAATGTGATGATGACCGAGGCCGACCGAGCGCTTTATGCCGCAAAGAAAGCCGGGCGCAATCGGACCGTAATCCACGTAAATTCGGCCAATGTCGTCGTGCCCGCCTCAGACCGTGACGAAAACCCTATGGATAACAATGCCGACCGGCAGGTCGCGGCGCTGAACCGGATATCCGCAATTGCCAGCCGGTGAAGGTGTAACCATTTGGTGACATATGAAGGAACGCCTGCCGCCCTTCCCAAAGCGCCAAGCGCGGAATAAACCATCAGCATGACAGCGACGTTTCCCTTTCTCAAAATCGATTCCGCCACCCGCCACGTTTCACTCGATGCGCGCGACCCAGCTTTTTACAACGATCCGAACCCCGTCTACGCCGCCCTGCACGCGCAATGTCCCACTTTCTACTGGGAAGAGCAGCGGCAATGGTTTTTCACCTCTTATGACCATGTCAGCTCGCTGCTGCGCGACCGCCGGTTTGGACGACAGATTCTGCATGTGGCAAGTCGTGAAGAGATCGGCCTGCCAGAGCCGCTTGAGCATGTGAAGCATTTCGACCTAGCCGAGCAGCATTCGCTTCTGGAACTGGAGCCGCCGGAGCATACGCGGCTGCGCACGCTGATCAACCGCGCCTTCGTGTCACGGCATGTCGACAAGATGAAGCCGGAGATCGAGGAACTCGCCAACCGGCTGATTGACGCTTTCGAAGAGAAGGGCGAGACGGAACTGCTTTCCTCCTACGCCGATATCATCCCGGTAACGATGATCGCCCGGATGATCGGCATTCCCGAGGAAATGGGGCCGCAGCTGCTGAAGTGGTCGCATGCCTATGTCGGCATGTACATGTTCAAGCGCACACCGGAAGACGAGCTTCTGGCCGACATGGCTGCGAAGGAATTTTCGGATTATGTGCGCAGCGTGATCGCCGAGCGGCGGGCCAAGCCCGAGGACGACCTGCTGAGCCACATGATCCATACCGAGCACAAGGGTCAATATCTGACCGACGACGAGCTGGTGTCCACCACCATCGTCCTGCTCAACGCGGGCCATGAAGCGACCGTTCATCAGATCGGCAATTCCGTGCGTATCATTCTGGAGAGCGGGATATCGCCGCAGACCTTGTTCAGCGACGAGGCCGCCACGGAACGCACGGTGGAGGAAACCCTGCGGATCTGCGCGCCGGTGCACATCTTCCAGCGATGGGTTCTGGAGCCGGTCGAGATTGACGGCGTGCAGTTCAAGCGCGGCGACAAGGTGAGCCTGATCCTGGCTGCGGCCAACCTCGATCCGTCAAAATTCCCTGATCCACTGACCTTCCGGCCGGAGCGCAACGAAGGCGCCAATGTCTCCTTCGGCGCCGGCATCCATTTCTGTATCGGCGCGCCATTGGCAAGACTGGAACTGAACCTTGCCCTGCCACTGCTTTTCAAACGCCTGCCGCGCCTGAAAATTGCCGAGCCGCCCAAGGTCAAGGATGTCTATCATTTCCATGGGCTGGAGCGGCTCGATCTCAGCTGGTAGCGTGTGCAGGCCTTAAATCTGGGCCAGACCGCCATCGACCGAAAGCTCGACGCCGGTGATGTAACTGGCCTTTGAAGAGGCCAGGAACAGAACGGCCTCAGCGATCTCGTCGGGGTCGGCCATCCGGCCGATCGGCGCGGCATCCTTCAGATAGGCCTCGAAACCGGCGATCTTTTCTTCATCAAGCTTCAGGCCGTTTTCCATGATCGGCGTGCGGGTCACGCCCGGGCTAACCGTATTGACGCGGATGCCCCGCGCCTTGAGGTCGTTGGCAAAACTGCGGGCGAATGAGCGAACGGCCGCCTTGGAAGCATTATAGGCGCTCAACCTCTCCAGGCCCTTGTTGCCGACGATCGACCCGGTGAGCACGATCGAGCCGCCATCGCGCAGGACCGGCAGCAATGTCTGCACGGTGTAGAAAACGCCCTTGACGTTGATGTCGAAAATCCGGTCGTACAGCGCCTCGTGGGTATCACCGAGGTCATTGTTCTCGGCGATGCCGGCATTGGCGACCAGCACGTCCACCTTCCGGCCATCTGCTTCAATGCGCGCCTTGAGCCGCTCCAGATCGGAGAGCTTGGCAACATCGGACGCGAAGCCGATCGCCCCCTGCCCGAGCCTGGCGACCGCTGCCTCGAGATTGGCGGTATTGCGGCCTGTCACGTAAACGGCGGAGGCTCCGCCTTCCAGAGCCAATCTCGCGACGGAAAAGCCGATGCCAGTCGACCCACCGGTGACGACCACGACCTGCCCACTGAATAATCCAGACATTGCAAACTCCATGAATGTCGTAATTTCCGAATAACCATAATTCGGTATTTCGGTTTTATTGAAATATTGAAGCTTGTCAATCCATGTGCTAGAGGCGGTCCATGGCTCAGTTTTTTCATCCCGCACGCGAAGACATTTCGCTCACGGCCGTGCTCGCCGCTCTTGGCGAACCGGCACGCATGGGCATCATCAGAAAATTATGGGGCTCCGAGACCGGACAGAATTGTGGTGCCGCAGCACCCTGCCAGGACATGCCGCGTTCAACCCTGTCCAGCCATATGCGGATCCTGCGGGAGGCAGGCTTGATTCGAACCCACAAACAGGGTGTCGAGAATATCAGCGTCGTCCGTGTCGACGATTTGGAAGCCCGCTTTCCCGGGCTCCTTCAATCCATCATCTCGTTCGACCAGCAATAGCGTGACCGAGTGGATTTCCGCCGTCACAGCCTGATGACATAGTCTTTTCGTGTTGTCTCCACGACTTCCCAGGTGCCGGTAAAGCCGGGCCGCAGCACAAGCCTGTCGCCCGGTCTGAGGTCACGCGGGGGCCCGCCATCCTCGGTCAGGATGGAATGGCCCTCGAGGATGCTGAAATATTCCCATTCGTCATAGACGACACGCCATTTTCCGGGTGTGGATTGCCAGATGCCGGCATAAATTCCGCCCGGCGCTTCCTCCAGATTCCATGTGGTGAATTTGGGGTCGCCGGAGATCAATCGCTCCGGCGCTGGCGCACCATGCTCTGCTTCGAGGGGAGCATCTTCGAATGTCAGTAGGTTGCTCATCGCGACGCCGGCCTCTCAGACTTTTGCAAGCGATTGTTCAAGATCGGCAATGATGTCGTTAACATCCTCGATTCCGACGGACAGACGCACCACATCCGGACCGGCGCCGGCCGCCGTCTGCTGTTCCGGCGTCAGCTGGGCATGGGTGGTGGAAGCCGGGTGGATGACGAGCGAGCGCGTGTCACCGATATTGGCGAGATGGGAGAATAGCTGCAGCCCTTCGACCAGCGCCTTGCCGGCCGCATAACCGCCCTTGACGCCAAATGTAAAGACCGAACCCGCGCCCTTCGGCGAGTAACGCTGCTGGAGGGCGTGATTGTCGCTTTCCTCCAGGCCGGCATAATTCACCCAGCCGACCTTGGGATGTGCCTTAAGCCATTTGGCGACGGCAAGCGCATTGTCTGAATGGCGTTGAACGCGCAGCGGCAGGGTCTCAATTCCCGTGAGAATGAGGAAGGCGTTGAAGGGCGAAATCGCCGGGCCGAGATCGCGCAGGCCAAGCACGCGGCAGGCGATGGCAAAGGCGAAATTACCGAAAGTCTGGTGGAGCACGACGCCGGAATATTCGGGCCGGGGCTGTGACAGGGCCGGAAACCGGTCAGTCGCCGACCAGTCGAACGTTCCGCCGTCAACGATGATGCCGCCCATGGAATTACCGTGGCCACCGAGGAATTTCGTCAGCGAATGCAGTACGATGTCTGCACCGTGTTCCAGCGGTCGCAGCAGATATGGGCTTGCCATCGTGTTGTCGACGATCAGCGGCAGGCCGTGCCGATGGGCAACTTCGGCAATTGCGGCGATATCCACAAAGGTGCCGCCTGGATTTGCAAGGCTTTCTATGAAGACGGCGCGCGTGCGCTCATCGATCTGCTGTTCGAAACTGGCGGGATCGGTGGCGTCGGCCCAGCGAACCTGCCAGTCGAAACCTTTGAAGGCGTGGCCGAACTGGTTGATCGATCCGCCGTAAAGCTGACGGGCGGCGATGAAATTGTCACCGGACTGCAGCAGCGTATGAAAAACCAGCAATTGTGCGGCGTGGCCGGAGGCGACGGCAAGCGCTGCGGTACCACCCTCAAGCGCGGCCACACGCTCTTCCAGAACCGCCTGAGTGGGGTTCATGATGCGGGTGTAGATATTGCCGAACTCTTTCAGCCCAAACAGGGCGGCGGCATGATCCGCATCACGGAAAGCGTAGGCCGTCGTCTGATAGATGGGTGTCGCCCGTGCGCCGGTCGTAGGATCAGGCTGCGCGCCCGCATGGATGGCCAGCGTCGAAAAACCGGGATTGCTGCTCGGCATGATGTTTCCTCCAATGGAATTCTGGAGGGATCATAATGCCTTGGCGCCAAATGATAAGTCCAATCCGTACCAACTATCGTGCGATATTGAGACGCGGATACTCAATTGCCGGGCAACGGTTCATCACCACGTCAATGCCATAAGCCTCGGCCTTGGCGGCGGCATTATCGTCCCGCACGGATAGCTGACCCCAGATTACCTTTGGGCGTTGCGGCAGCAAGATCGCCTCGTCGACAATCGCGGAAAGATATTCCGGCGCACGAAACACATCGATCATATCAACAGCCTCGGGAATATCGGCCAGCCGGGCATAGACCGCCTGTCCCAGTATCTCCTTGCCCGCCTGACCCGGATTGACCGGAAACACGCGATAGCCCTTGGACAGCAGGAAGCGCATGACGCCATGGCTCGGCCGATCCGGATTGGGCGAAGCTCCCAGCAGGGCGATGGTTTTGACATTCGTCAGGATTTTCCTGAGGTAATCCGCTTCGTAAGTATCATGCTGCATGTCAACTTATTCCTTTGGCATACCACCTGATCCAGAGAGGCGCAGGCGTCTGGAGCGTTGCTTTAATGCCCACCAGCCTCTCCTCTCCCGCATGGTTCCAGCGCCGGCAACCTTCACGCCGTTTCATGCGATGCCATTCTCATCTAGGACGCTCCGGTCGTCTCCGGAACCCCGAAAGCGCAAAAATCAATATTTCCGCCGGATCGGCACTCTGCAACCCCGTTTTCATCGACGCAAAATGATTTCACAAAATCGCGCACACACCGGATGTATTGAGTATTTTCATCCACTTTTCAAAAATTGCGCCGAACGGCCATCGAAACAGGCCGAAACAACATTAGCGTGCATTTCATGCGCTCTTCGTCTCCTGTTTGTTTTCATTCCGTTCACCGGTTATTTAGCCGCGACTAATTTTCAAAAAGTTATTTCGTAAACCAACCATTCTATAAGTCTGCAACGTTATAGTGGAGTTTAGATGGGGATTCTGAAATTTATTTTCATTGGTGATCATACGATTTTAGTCGCCCGCACGCTCATTTGAAACGCCAGGCGCAATACCAACAACTGGGATAAATCGTGTGCTCTGTCATTTTTCAAGGAAATCCGCAGCGCGAGGCAGAGCCGCAAGCCGTGCATCAGGCGTTATTTTCCGGATTAAATCAGAAGCAGGAAAGCGTGTCTCATGCGCGATATTGGATCTCGTTTTTTCATGACGCATAGAAATCAAAAATTTGACGCGTGTCATAATCCATAAAAACAAAGCCCCTAGGCACCGGATTGGGGACGGCCTCGGCGAGGCGATTGAAAGCGTACACCTGCCCGTCCGGAAAATGACTTCCAGTTTCTGAGGCCAATGCTGTAGATTGCCCGAAAAGCCCGTGAGCGAGTCTCTGACTGTGACATTCGACATTCTTATTCTGGTGCTTCTGGGCGCAATGCTGCATGCCGGATGGAATGCGCTGGTCAAATCCGGTTCCGATAAATCGCTGGACGCCTCGTTGATTGCGGCGGGGGCTGCAGCCTGTTCGCTGCCGTTTCTGCCTTTCCTGCCGTTTCCCTCGCCAGTCGCCATTCCCTTCCTGATCGCCTCAGCCGTCCTGCAATTCGCTTATTTCCGCCTTGTCGCCGCCGCCTATACGATCGGCGACATCGGCCTTGTCTATCCCGTCATGCGCGGCGTGGCACCCTTGATCGTGGCGGCGACGAGCAGCCTGTTCCTGAGCGAGATTTTGAGCCCGCTGGCGATTGCGGGCATCGGCGTCATCTCCGCGGGGATCCTGACGCTTGCTTTCGAGGCAAGGCGCGGGGGCGGAAAGGCGATCATGGTCGCCCTGCTCAACGCTTTCGTGATTGCATCCTACACCTTCGTCGACGGTGTCGGCGCAAGGCTTTCCGGCAACGCCATCTCATACACGCTCTGGATGTCTCTGCTGCCACCCGTGCTGCTGTTCGGTTTCGCGTTTTACCAGCGGGGCGCCGGCCCCGTCGTCCAGCATGTCCGGCGCAACTGGTGGCGTGGCCTTATCGGTGGCGGCGGCTCCATACTCTCCTATGGGCTGGCGCTTTACGCCATGACCAAAGCGCCTGTCGCCGTCGTCGCAGCACTCCGGGAAACCTCCATTCTTTTCGCGCTGGTGATATCAGTGGTGATCCTGAAAGAACGCGCCAGCATCTGGCGCTACCTTGCCGGAGGCATCATTGCAGCGGGCGTTCTGGTGATGCGGCTGGGGTAAAACGAGGTCAGATGATGGGGTAAAATAATACCCCATCATCAACCGTTTGTTTTTACTTGATTATTTTTGCGACCTCCAAAATCGATCATATTGACGCTTTCGTTCGCGCACCGTATAAGCGCGCCAGATCGGATTCCAGCCGGAATAGGGTCATTTGCGGTAGCCCTTATCGGCAACCAAACCAAGCAACAAGAAACGCCCGTATGCTCTTCATGAAGAGGATGACGGGTCCACGTTAGAAAGTGAAATTCATGTCTACTTTCGTTCAGAAGCCCGCTGAGGTGGAGAAGAAGTGGGTCATCATCGACGCCGAAGGCCTCGTTGTTGGTCGCCTCGCCACCATCGTTGCAACCCGCCTGCGCGGCAAGCACAAGGCTACCTACACCCCCCACGTTGATGATGGCGACAACGTCATCGTCATCAATGCGGAAAAGGTTGCCCTCACCGGCAAGAAGTATTCCGACAAGAAGTACTACTGGCACACCGGTCACCCGGGTGGCATCAAGGAGCGTACGGCTCGCCAGATCATCGAAGGCCGCTTCCCGGAGCGCGTCGTTGAAAAGGCCGTCGAGCGCATGATCCCGCGCGGTCCCCTCGGCCGTCGTCAGATGAAGAACCTGCGCGTTTACGCCGGTTCCAACCACCCGCACGAAGCACAGCAGCCGGTCGTTCTCGACGTTGCCGCGCTCAACAAGAAGAACGTAAGGAGCGCCTGATAATGGCCGATCTTTCCTCTCTGAAAGACCTCGCCCCGGCTTCGGAAGCTTCGGCTCCCGTGCATGTCCGCAAGGTTGATACCCTCGGCCGCTCCTACGCGACCGGCAAGCGCAAGAACGCCGTAGCCCGCGTATGGGTCAAGGCGGGTTCTGGCAAGATCATCATCAACGGCCGCGATTTCACCACGTATTTCGCACGTCCGGTTCTGCAGATGATCCTCCAGCAGCCGATCGTTGCCGCTGCCCGCACGGGTCAGTTCGACATCATCGCCACCGTTGCCGGTGGTGGTCTGTCCGGTCAGGCCGGCGCCGTTCGTCACGGTCTGTCCAAGGCCCTCACCTACTTCGAACCGGGCCTGCGCTCCGTTCTGAAGAAGGGTGGCTTCCTGACCCGCGACAGCCGCGTTGTCGAGCGTAAGAAGTACGGTAAGGCCAAGGCCCGCCGTTCGTTCCAGTTCTCGAAGCGCTAATCGCTTCCAGGAACGGTTCGTTCAGAACTTCGAAAGGCGGGGCTTCGGCTCCGCCTTTTTTCATGGCCTCCTCCCTTGTTTTTTCATCGGGAAGACAGCAACCTCGGCGCAAATCGCAATGGGGTGATCAATGCCGGCCAAAACCATCGACCATGCCTTCACCGCAATGTCCCTGACATCGGCCGCCACGGACCCGACCCATGCCGGTGTCCTCTCCTTCATGCGGCGCAAATATACCAAGAACCTCAAAGGCGTTTCGACTGCCGTGTGGGGTATTCCCTTCGACGCGGCGACCTCCAACCGGCCAGGTGCTCGCTTCGGGCCGCAGGCGATCCGCCGCGCCTCGGCGATCTTTGATAATGATCCGCAATATCCTTTCGCGCGCGATCTCTTCGTCCATATGCCGACCATTGATTATGGCGACTGCCTGCTTGACTACGGCAACCACTGGAAAACGCCTGACACGATCGAAAAGGAAGCGCGCAGGATCATCTCCAAGACGGATTACCTGCTGACGCTCGGCGGCGATCATTTCATCACCTGGCCATTGCTGAAAGCGCATGTGGCCAAGCACGGCCCACTCGCGCTGGTGCAGTTCGACGCGCATCAGGATACATGGTTCGACGATGGCAAGCGCATCGACCACGGCTCCTTCGTGGCCCGCGCCGTGCGCGACGGGCTGATCGATGCCGACCGCTCGATCCAGATCGGCATCCGCACCCACGCGCCTGACGATTTCGGCATTCGGATTCTCCACGGTTACGAGGTGGAGGACATGCGGGCCAGCGATATCGCGTCGCTGATCGTCAAGCACACGGGCGGTATGCCCACCTATCTCACCTTCGATATCGATTGCCTCGATCCCGCCTTCGCGCCGGGAACCGGCACACCCGTCGCCGGCGGGCCGACCAGCGCGAAAATTCTCTCCGTTTTGCGTGGGCTTGGCCAGCTCGATATTCGCGGCTCCGACGTCGTGGAGGTGGCACCCGCCTACGACCATGCGGATATTACCGCCATTGCCGGAGCGACCGTTGCAATGTATATGCTTGGCCTGCGTGCCGAACGGCTGGCCAAGGCTGGCTGACAACGACGACGGCGCTTGCCAAACTGATTCCGACTACCCTCGCAACCCTCTGAAAAGTCAGGACAAGGACATGACAGCGAAGATCTTCATCGATGGCGAACACGGCACCACGGGTCTGCAGATCCGCACGCGCCTTGCCGGTCGCCGCGATATCGAGCTGCTGTCCATTCCGGAAGCCGAGCGCCGCAATGCCGCGATGCGCGAGGATATGCTCAATAGCGCCGACATTTCGATCCTCTGCCTGCCGGACGACGCGTCCCGGGAAGCCGTTTCCATGGTGGCTGGCAACAATAATGTCCGCATCATCGATACCTCCACCGCTTATCGCGTTCATCAGGACTGGGCTTACGGTTTTGCCGAAATGGATAAGGACCAGGGCGAGAAGGTTCGCTCTGCCCGCCTCGTCGCCAATCCCGGCTGCTATCCGACCGGTGCGATCGCCCTTATTCGCCCGCTGCGGGCCGCTGGCCTCCTGCCCGACGGTTATCCTGTCAGCGTCAATGCGGTCTCCGGCTATACTGGCGGCGGCAAGCAGATGATTGCGCAAATGGAAGACCAGAGCCGCGACGATGCCATCAGTGCCAATAATTTCCTTTATGGCCTGACGCTCAAGCACAAGCATGTGCCTGAAATGACCATTCACGGCCAGCTTGACCGCGCGCCGCTGTTTTCGCCCTCCGTCGGTCGCTTCCCGCAGGGCATGATCGTCCAGGTGCCGCTGTTCGCCGCCGACCTTAAGGAAGGCACTGATATCGAAACGATCCATGCGGCACTCACCGCCCATTACGCTGGACAGGATATCGTCAGCGTCGTGCCTCTGGCCGAGAGCAAGGGGTTGGCGCGTATCGATGCCGAGGAATTGGCTGGCAAGGATACGATGAAGCTCTTCGTCTTCGGCACCGAGGGCGGCGAGCATATCAACCTCGTCGCGTTGCTCGACAATCTCGGCAAGGGTGCCTCCGGTGCTGCTGTGCAGAACATGGAACTGATGCTCTCTGCATGAGACGTTGCTCATGACCATGACCACGCCCTCTTTTCCGGCCTCGTGGAATATCGAGGCCGTAAAGCAGATTGCGGATACGCCTGCCGGGGTGGTCTACGAGCTTGTGCGCGATGACGGTTCCCTTGCGGTCGCCAAGGTTCTGAAGAAGAAAATATTGACGGACAGCCTTCGCGGCGCGGATTTCATCGAATGGCGCGCCGGGATCGGCTGCGTGGAGTTGCTTGACCGCTCCGATGATATTCTTCTGATGGAACATGCCGGCACGGAGACCCTGCGCGACGTGCTGTTCCGCGACGGTGACGACGATTCCACCACGGAAATCGCAGCGGAGGTCCTGCTTCGATATCACCAGCCGTCCGAGCAGCCGCCGCCCTCAAGTCTGCTGACGCTGCCTCTCTATTTCGAAAGCCTGTTCCGCAAGGCCGAACAGGATCGTTCCGACGGGATCGACAGCGCCTATATCGAGGCCGCCGCGCTTGCGCAGGAACTGATCGGCCAGCAGCGCGATATCAAGCCGCTGCATGGCGATCTGCACCATGAGAATATCATGCGCAGCGATCGCGGCTGGATCATCATCGATCCGGCTGGCCTGATCGGCGATGCGGCGCTCGATGTCGCCAACATGTTCTCCAATCCGCTCGACCGTTTTGACCTCACCCGCAGCGAAGCGCGCATCGCCTCCATGGCGGCGATTTTTGCGAAGGCTCTCCAACGGGACGAACGGCTATTGCTGCAATATGCCTTTGCCTATGGCTGCCTTTCTGCCGCGTGGCATGAAGAGGACGGCAATGCGGAGGAACGCGACAACGAACTCGCTGTCGCGGCAACCATTAAGGCCGTCCTGAAACAGTTCTGAGCGAGTTCAGTCCCTGACTTCAACCGCAACTGGCGGCGGATATTCTCCGATGAATCCGCGCCAGTGGGCAACCGCAAAACCGAGCACGACCAGCGCCATGCCCTGATGGGCGAGCGCGACATGAATATCCACATGCATGAGCAGCGTGGTTACTCCCACCGCCGCCTGAATGCAGACGAGCACGAAGAACAGCACCGCGCGGCGGGCGTGCGGCGTACCCGGCAAGGCGCGCGCCATCGATGCCATATGCCACAGCGTGGCGGCAAACAGCGTATAGGCGCCCAGGCGGTGAATGAACTGCACCGTCTTGGGGTTTTCGAAGAGGTTGATCCACCAGGGCTGCTGCAGGAAGAGATCGCCCGGCACCAGCGAACCATCCATCAGCGGCCACGTATTATAGGACAGGCCGGCATTCAACCCCGCCACCAACGCGCCGAGATAGATCTGGAAGAGACAGAGCACCGTTAACAGCGCGGCAAAGCCCCTGCCCGTCTTTTCATCGGTGGCCTCGGGGGAATGATGGGACAGGCCGCGCAAAATCCACATGCAGCCCGCAAAGATGAGGCAGGCGATGGTCAGATGTGTGGCAAGACGATATTGCGAGACATCCGTGCGGTTGACGAGGCCGGAAGAGACCATCCACCAGCCGATGAAGCCCTGGAAGCCGCCAAGCGCCAGTAGACCGACCAGTGGTAGCCGGAGGCGCTTTTCGACGCGGCCTGTCAGCCAGAAGAAGGCGAGCGGCAAAGCGAAGATGAGGCCGATGGCGCGGGCAAGCAGGCGATGCGCCCATTCCCACCAGAAGATCGTCTTGAACTCGTCGAGCGACATGCCCTTGTTGATTTCCTGATATTGCGGAATGCGCTTGTAGAGCTGGAACTCCTCTTCCCATTCCGCAACGGAGAGCGGCGGTATCGCGCCATGGATCGGTTTCCATTCGGTAATCGACAGGCCGGATTCGGTCAGGCGGGTTGCGCCACCAACGAGCACCAGACAGAAGAGTGTGAAAAGCACGAGGCGCAGCCAGACGCGCAGCAGGCGGCGGTCCTTCTCCTGCTTCTGCAGGGCAGCCTGCACCACCATTTCCGCGGAACCATTGGCCATCGTCATGCCGCTCGAACTCATCTTTCAGTCTCCTTCATACAGCCATGTTGATTAGCCCCAACCGGCACCACAAAACAAGGCCTCAGGGTTTGCGGCATCCGGTCGCGGCGCTATAGTCATGCACCTGTTCAATCACGGAAGATTTCATGCACCCTCGCCTCAGATCGCTTATCGGTACCATCGTCATCATCTGCCTCGTCGTCGTTTACGCCGTGGTGGCGACGGCCATTGCATCGGCGGCGCTGGCGCAATCGCCCTGGTGGGTACATCTCGCTTATTTCGTGCTGACAGGAATTTTGTGGATTTTGCCGGCGATGCTGATCATCAAATGGATGGCCGGGCCAAAAAACAGGGCTAATGCGGGACCACCGCGTGACACCTTAAGGTCGCAATTTTATAAACCGATTGTTTGCCGCTCAAAGATATAGTCCAACCGAAACAACCGGAGAGAGTGGATGGCGGCTGAGGGGCCGGTCTTTACCAGCGACGAGCAAGCGCCGACCGCCGTGCAAAACGAGCGGCGGGGCGCTGACCGTCTGTCGGTCGATCTCGTCGATGACGCTTCCACCATCCATGTCGATTGGAAGCGGCTGGAAAACGATCCGCTCAACTCCCTGCATCAGGGTTTTGGGTGGTGCTCCATCTGGGCACAAACGCAGGACAGCGCGCTCCTGACGCTTCGCGGCCGGCAGGGCGGCAAGACGATCTTCGTGCTTCCGCTTGAAATCGTGCTGGAGGGTGGCATTCGCAAGGCGCGTTTCCCCGGCGGCCGTTTCAACAATATCAATACCGGGCTTTTCGACCCCTCCTTTGCCGCACAGGCCGGAGAGGAAATCGCGGCGGCGATTGCCCGCGAGGCGGGGAAGCTGCTGCATGGCCGGGCCGACATTCTGGCTTTGCAGAATATACCGCTGACGTGGCGCGGCAGGACCAACCCCCTGTCGCATCTAGCTTCGGTCGAAAACCAGAATCCGGCCTTCCAGCTTCCGTTGCTCGAAAGTTTCGAGGCCACGCTCCGGCAGGTCAATGCCAAGAGACGGCGGAAGAAATTCCGGATCCAGAGCCGGAGAGCCGAGGAAATGGGCGGTTACAGCCATGTGATCGCGCATTCTCCACAGGAAAGATGTGAATTATTGCAGGCCTTCTTCCGGCAGAAAGCCGCCCGTTTTGCATCGCAGGGCATTCCGGATGTCTTTCGCGACCAATCGGTAAAAGATTTCTTTTACGACCTGGCCAATGTTCCCGAGACGGGCACAGACAGTCTGCTGGAGCTGCATGCCATTCGCCTGCACGGCGAGAACGAGGGCGTCATCGCCGCAATAGCCGGTCTTTCGCGCAAGCAGGACCACATCATCTGCCAGTTCGGTTCGATCGATGAATCCGTTTCAGAACTCAGCCCCGGGGAATTGCTGTTCTGGCTGATGATTGAAAGGGCGTGCCACCAAAGGGCTGCGATCTTCGATTTCGGGGTCGGCGACCAGCTCTACAAGCGCAGCTGGTGCCCGCTTTTCACCGTGCAGCACGATATATTCCTGCCGATAACGGTGAAAGGTCGCGTCGCCGCAGCAGCCTATGTCGCGATCGCCCGAACGAAAAGCCTGATCAAATCCAATCCGGCTCTCTATGCGCTCATTCAGCGTTTCCGCGCCGGCCGGCCGACAGCAGCCTCGACAAGGGGTCTCGACTGAACAGCCGGTCAGGCCGCGCTCAGGTGGTCCGGCTTTCGCATGCCGGTCATCGGCAGAGCCTGCTCGTAGCCATGAGCAACCAGTTCTCCGAGCGTTTTCTCCAGCATCTCCCCGTCCTTGCCTGGAACCGAGACAATGATTTCTGCCGGCAGATTGCGCAGCATTTTTTCGAGGCTCGAAATCTGCACCGCTCCACACTCCACAAGCACCGTATCGTAAGCGTCGGAAAGCGCACCGAGGATCATCGTCAGGCGGTCCAGAGCACGCATCGCCTCGCGGGGCTGCGCATTGCCGCGTGGGACGATATGCGCATCTGACAGACGGTCGCCGTGAATGGTTTCACCGAAGGCGGCCGCTCCTGCCAGAAGGTCCATGACACCGGGAAGTCCGGCCTCGGGCGACATCAGCCGCGTCGGGCAGGCAGATGCCGTCATGTCGACGAGAACGACCGAACGCCCCATTTCAGACAATGCGCGCGCCAGCATGACGCTCGTGGTCGAACCGCTGTCACCGGCCGGAGATACAATGGCGGCGACGGGTTTGGCGAGCCGTGTGGACAGAAAGCCCGCCACGGCGTCGATCGAAAAGTCACTGGCGGCATCGGCATCCTCATCCACCACCGCCTCTTTCGCAGCCGCGACATCTTCTGCCGCCAATGCCGGCGGCATGGCAGTGGCTGCGGGCGGGTCACGCCGTTTCTCTTCTACGGCGACGGGCTGTTGTGCCGCAACCGGCATGGCGCGGACGCCCGGCGCCACATTTTCAGCAGGTGCCGACGCCGGCTGCTCAGGCGCATCCGTCGTCTCATCCGCTTCAACCGGCCCGCGTGCAGGTGGTGGCGGATCGGAAAGCGGTGGAACCTGACTTCTTCCGACCGGTTTCAGCGCCCTACCCGTAAAGAGTTCCACCAGCATGACGACAATGCAGGACAGCAGAAATGCTGCGAGCGTGACAACGATGGTGATGGCACCGGTTTTCGGGAAATAGGGTTCGCGTGGCTCAACTGCCGTCGAAATCACACGCGCATCGGCCGGCGTGGAATCCGCAGAGCCAGCCCTCGACGTCGCCTCGCGATAGCGGGCGAGATAGGTTTCCAGAAGCTGCCTCTGCGCGGATGCTTCCCGCTCCAGGTCGTTAAGGCCCACCTGCTGCTCACCGGCACGCACGCTTTCCGATTTCAGCACGTTCAGTTGCTGCACCAGTTGCCGCTCCCGAAGGCGTGAGACATTGGCCTCGTTTTCGAGACTTGCCAGCACCTTGCGGGTTTCTTCCTGAATTTGCCTTTCGATGCCATCGAGCTGGTTGCGCAGCGCCCTTATGCGGGGGTGGCCTTCCAGCAGCGAAGACGAAAGATCGGAAATCTGGCTGCGGATGTTGGTTTCGTTTTCCTTCAGCCTCTGGATGGTGGGAGAAGCGACGACATCGGGAAAGGTATCGAGAGGACGACCGCTGGCAAGCGCGTTGCGCACACCTTCTGCGCGCGCCTCCGCATTGGCGCGCTCGCCGCGGATACGGCCGAGTTCCGTGGAGATGTCGCTCAGCTGACGTGTGGCGAGCGTCTCGCCCTGCCCGGCCGACAAAAGATCGGAGGAGGCACGATAATCCGCGACCTTCTTGTCCGCCTCCCGCACCTTTTCCCGCAGCGTGGCTATTTCCGGCTCAAGCCAGCGCGCTGCTTCTGTGCTGGTATCGAGCTTCGCGCCGCTTTGCAGCGCGAGATAGGCCTTCATCATCTCATTCGGGATGGCCGCAGCGAGCTTCGGGTCTTCTGAAGAAAACTCGACCGTGATGACACGAGAACTTTCCACCTGATAGACCTGCAATTTCTCGCGGAACGCCTTCAGAACCCGCTCTTCAGGCAGAACCTGGAGTGGATCCTTCTTGACGCCGACGGCAACCAGCAGGCTCGAAACCAGCGAAGGATGCGCCTCCGGATCGAATTCCTCGAGTTCATAGAGCTTCATGTCCCTGGCGACCTGCTTGATGAGGTCGACGGACTGCAGGATCTGCACCTGGCTGGATACTGTCAGTTCGTCCAGCACCGGCTCGGCCGGCGCGTTGGACTGCTGGGAAGCGCCAAAGGAAGCAGCACGGGATTCAATGAGCACGCGCGCCTCGCCCTTATAGGCGGGCGACATCATGCTGGAAACGACAAAGGCGGCGCCGCCGGCCAGCAGCGTTATGGCCGCGATTCTTCCCCGACGCCGCCATATGGCCGCGACGAGTTGCGCAAGATCAATATCCACATCCCTGTCGTCAATGCGATCGCCGTTCATACGGGCTCCGTAACCGAGATAAACCTCGGGCGCTCAAATAAAGATGGTCAATTTTCGCGGAGTTTAAGTCTTGCGGGTAACACAACCGTTAATCACCGAGACTCCGACGAAATAAAGCCGATATTACCGGGCCTGACGCTGCGCGTTTACCGTGCATTAACCCTAACAGAACGATAAGAATGATCAAAGTTCGACTCGGAGCCAGATGAGATGCCGCTCGCCGGATCACGACATGTCACCGCACTGACGTTTGCCGTTCTGACGGCCCTTTCCGGCTGTTCGGCCTATCAGCCTGCGCCACGGTCATTCAATGAGGCCGCACTGCAACCCTATCACGTCGACAGCGGCGACAGACTGCGTATCAACGTGTTCGAACAGGCCGGGCTGACAAATACCTATACGGTCGATCAGGCGGGCTATGTCGCCTTCCCTCTCGTCGGCCAGGTGCCCGCGCGGGGCAAGACGCTGCCGCAGCTGGAAGCCGCAATCGCGGCCAAGCTTCGGCAGGGATATCTGCGCGATCCCGATGTCACGATCGAGATAGATCGTTATCGCCCCGTCTTCATCATGGGCGAAGTGGGCCGTCCTGGCCAATATTCCTATGTGCCGGGCATGACGGTGCAGAACGCCATCGCCATTGCCGGCGGCTTCAGCCCGCGCGCCAATCAGGCAGATGTCGACGTCACCCGCAAGATAAACGCGGAAGTGATGACGGGCCGGATCGGTATCACCGCACCCATTCTTGCGGGTGATACCGTCTATGTGCGTGAACGATTCTTCTGAAAGGGGCGCGGCGAACGTGTCGGACGACGGCCCTCCCCTGCGCATCATTCACTGTTTTCGCTCGCCGGTGGGCGGCGTTTTCCGCCATGTGCGTGATCTTATCGAAGAACATGTCAGGCAGGGCCACAAGGTTGGCATCGTCTGCGACAGTTCCACCGGCGGCGCGCATGAGGAGAGGCTTTTCGCGCAGATTGCGCCGATGCTGGAGCTCGGCCTGACGCGCCTGCCCATCCGGCGCTCCATTACCCCGGGCGACCTGCTGGCGCTTTGGAAATCCTACAAACACATCAAAAGTTTGCGGCCGGACATTCTGCACGGGCACAGCGCCAAGGGTGGCGCTTTGGCCCGGCTGATCGGCTCATTGCTGCGGGCGAACAGGTATCGCGTAGCCCGCCTCTATTCACCGCACGGCGGAAGCCTGCATTATGCCCGCAACACCCTGAAAGGACAGCTCTTCCTGCGGCTGGAGCGGTTTCAGGAACGGTTCACCGATGCGCTCTGTTTCGTCTGCAAGTTCGAGCGGGCGGCCTATGAAGCCAAGGTTGGCAAACCGCGCACCCGTACCGCGATGATCTATAACGGCGTACAGGAAAACGAGTTCGAGCCCGTCCCCGCGCAAGAGGGCGCGGCGCATTTTCTCTATATCGGCATGCTCCGCGACCTTAAGGGGCCTGACCTCTTCATCAAGGCCTTCGCGGAAATGGAGCGCGGCATCGGCCGGCCGATGTCCGGTGTCATCGTCGGCGACGGGCCGGACAGGGACAAATACGCGGCGATGATCGACAAGGCCGGTCTTTCCCGGCGCATTTCCATGCATGCCGCCATGCCCGCCAGACAGGCCTTCGCCCTGGCCACGACGGTGGTGGTCCCCTCCCGCGCGGAGGCCATGCCCTATATCGTGCTGGAGGCACTTGCGGCGGGGAAAACGGTCATCGCCTCCCATGTCGGCGGGATTCCCGAAGTTCTGGGAGAAGAAAGCGACGCGCTCGTCCCGGCCGGCGACGTCGAGGCGCTGGCGAGGGCCATGGCCAAGGATGCCGAAGATGCCGATTGGGCGAAACGGATCATGCCCCACCCCGACAGCTTCAGGGCGAAGTTTTCGACGCCGGTCATGGCGGATGACATGATGAAGCTCTATCGCGACCTGCTGTTGCTCTAAAATCATTTCAAAAACACGATTTTTGATTGTATATTCCGTCATCCTCAAGAAACCCATCATAAACGTTTCTTAGCATGTTTCGGCTAGTTTCCAGATCGTGGAGCGCCGTGCGTCCGTCCGGATGCATCAGGCCCGCTCCACCACTTTGAAGTTGCGTATCGTCCGGTCGGAAATCGATGCCGATTTTCGCGCCGATGCGCTGGAGGGTGCGGACCAGGCAATGACCAAGGCTGACAAGGATAGACTGCAATTCGATCTGGCGTCGTTGCGCAAACAGATTTCCGAGCAAGAGGCCAACGGGCCTTCGACATCGGAAGCCGTCGTTCTCAACCCCCTCGCACGGCAGATTGCCAACCAGCTTCGCGGCGGCAATCACTCCCCGAACATGGTGATAGGCCAGTTGCGGCTTCTGGAATTCACCATGCTCGTGGTGATCGCCGCCATCATCAACGGCGTCGCCGCCGATCGGGGTATTGAGACCTTCTTGGCGGTTTTTGGCGGCGGCGTACTGGGGGCCGCGCTCTGCGTCTTTCTTCTTCAGGCCGGCGACTGTTATCAGTTGCCGACGCTACGCACGCCACTGTCGATGTTCGCTCGCATTCAGGGCGCGGTCTGCCTGTCCTTCGTTGGCACAGCCTGTTTCCTTCTGCTCTTTTTTCCCGATGCGCTGCATTCCTGGCAAGCCTTCGGCATCTGGTATGCAATTGCCGCGATCGCCATTTTCACCGGACGACTGATCCTTGGCTTCGCCATCCGCCACTGGGGCCGCAATGGCGTTATGGAACGCCGGGCGGTCATCGTCGGCGGTGGTGATGCTGCCAAGGATCTCATTCGCTCGCTCGAGCAGCAATCCGACAACGACATCCGCATCTGCGGCATCTTCGATGACCGGCAAAGCGCGCGCTCTCCCGACGTCGTCGCGGGTTATCCCAAGCTCGGCACTTTCGCCGAACTGGTGGAATTCGCCCGTCTGACCAAACTGGATATGCTGATCATTGCCCTGCCGTTAAGCGCCGAGGCACGCATTCTCCAGCTTTTGCGCAAGCTTTGGGTGCTCCCGGTCGATATCCGCATTGCGGCGCATGCCAACAAGCTGCGCTTTCGCCCGCGTGCCTATTCCCACGTCGGCAAGGTGCCGATGCTTGACGTTTTCGACAAACCGATCCGGGACTGGGATTCCGTCGCGAAGCGGCTGTTCGACATCACCTTCAGCCTCATCGGCATCGCCCTTCTGTGGCCGGTCATGGTGGGCGCGGCAATCGCGGTCAAAACGACGTCCAAGGGGCCCATGCTCTTCAAGCAGAAGCGCCATGGCTTCAACAATGAAACCATCAACGTCTGGAAGTTCCGGTCCATGTATACGGAACTCAGCGATCCGACCGCAAAAAAGGCCGTCACCAAGAACGATCCGCGCGTAACGCCCGTTGGCCGCTTTCTGCGCAAGTCCTCGATGGACGAACTGCCGCAGCTTTTCAACGTTCTTCATGGCGACCTGTCGCTGGTCGGGCCCCGCCCGCACGCGGTTCATGCCCAGACTGGCGACCTGAAATATACCGAAGTGGTGGAGCATTATTTCGCAAGACACAAGGTCAAGCCCGGCGTAACCGGCTGGGCCCAGATCAATGGCTGGCGCGGAGAAATCGACCATGGCGACAAGATCAAGTTCCGCACCGAATATGATCTCTATTACATCGAGAACTGGTCGCTGTTTCTCGATCTCAAGATCCTGTTCCTGACGCCGATCCGGCTGCTCAAATCGGAAAACGCCTATTGACCCACACCGGTTACCAGCACGCCCCGGATTTCGATGCGCCTTTGGCTGCCATGCGGCTCATCGGTTCGTTCTTCATTGCCTTCGGCGTGTTTCTTTCCGGCTTCGTTATCTCCGAGCCAGCGCCCTATGAGCTGATGATGGTCGGGCAAGTGGCCCTGTGGTTTCTGCTTGGCCTGCGACTTTCACGCACCGTCGTCCTGCTGCTGTGCCTGTTGCTCGCCTTCAATATCGGCGGATATCTCTCGCTCACCACCATGGCCGACCTGGATGAGGGTCCGCTTTATCTCGCCGTTTCGACATTTCTGGCGCTGACTTCGGTGTTTTACGCGGCAATCATCGAGGACCGATATCAGCGGCTGCTTTTGATTTTCCGGGCGTGGCTGGCGGCGGCGGTGATCACCTCCCTGCTCGGCATCATCGGCTATTTTCATGCCATTCCGGGCTTCGAAGTCTTCACCCTTTACGATCGCGCCAAGGGCGCCTTTCAGGATCCGAACGTCTTCGGTCCCTTTCTGGTGACACCATCGCTTTATCTCATCTACGGCCTGCTGACCGGCAAGACGATGCACGCACCCTGGCGAATCCTCGGCCTGCTGATCCTGTCGCTTGGCGTGTTCCTGTCGTTTTCGCGTGCGGCCTGGGGGCTGTTTCTGTTTGCCACCGTACTGCTCGTCTTCGTCATGATGCTGAAGGAACGTACGGCGGCGTTTCGCCTGAAAATCCTCGTGCTGTTTCTCATCGCCGCCGGACTGATGGTAGCGGCTGTCCTCATCGCGCTGCAGTTCAAACAGGTGGCCGATTTGTTCTCCAGCCGCGCCTCGGCCGTGCAATCTTATGATGGCGGCCATCTGGGACGGTTCGCCCGCCATTATCTCGGTTTCCTGCTGGCGATGGAACATCCGCTCGGTATCGGCCCGATGGTGTTCGACAATATCTTTCCAGCAGCCGAGCACAATATCTGGCTGAAAAGCCTGACGACACATGGCTGGTTCGGCTTCGTCATCTATCTCGTCCTGATCTGCTGGACCATCGCCGCCGGTTTCAGACATCTCTTGCGCCCGCGCCCGTGGCAGGCCTTCCTGATCATTTCGTGGGTGGCTTTCGTCGGGCATGTGATGATTGGTGCTGTCATCGATACCGACCACTGGCGACACTTCTTCCTGCTGCTCGGCATATTGTGGGGTTGCATGGCACTGGAAAAACGCGAAGGCCTGCGCCGGCGTGCGGTTGGCGCATAAACAGCTGACCTTACGGAACCTTCCACGATTTCATGCGTTTAGCCCCCGATTCTGATTGTCAAACGGGGAGACATCTTATGACGCAGACCAATAATCTCTATCTCATCATCGGCGCGCTGATTGTCGTCATCGCAGGCCTTGGCATTTACGTCTGGCATGAAGAAAGCAAGCCCAAGGGGATCGAGATGAATATCGGCCCGAATGGTGTTTCCGTTCAGGAAAACTGAGCCGCAAGCGTCGCGCAAAGTCCGACCATTAAACCGGGTGCGTTCCAGCTCCAAAAAAAACGGCTGGAACGCACCCGGTCTTCTTATGAAAGAGGACAAATGGCGGGAATCGCAGATTCACGCCGCGCCGGCCCGGTACGGATGATGCGTATCTGGTCCGATCATGGACATCCCACGCAATGGTCTCCTCCATCGACCTTTCCACACGTCTCACCGCCACCAAACTGGCCCTCAAGGCCATCAGGGAACAGGAAGACAACTCCGCCGCGACTTCCACATCATCACGGACGACGCTCCTCAATTCCTATGGCATCGACACCACCACCTCCACCTCTTCCAGCAATACGCGGCTGACGCAGCTTCTGGCGCAATATGCGCAAACCTCGGGCAATGAGGCGGAGAGCGGTGATACGGACAAGACGGCCGCTTCCGGGGACATCACCCAGGCGGACTTCATGAAGGATCTGAAAGCGACGCTCGACGAACTGTCCGGGGATCCCGCCAAGGCGGCGCAGGCCAAGTCGATGCTGGAAGCATTGGCTGCCGGCACGCTGACGGTGTCCAACCCGGCGGACGGCGTAAAGATCAAAGCGTGGGATGTGACAGACGACCCCAAGACCGCCTCGAAACCCGCCACAGCGATCGCAACGGCGGGCTGGAGCGACTTCCTGAAGGATCATCTGAAACGCGATGGAGCGGCCTATGCAAAGGGCGCCAACGGGGCTTATATCGATGGCATTTCCGGCGACAACGCGTTTTTTGGCAGTGTCGGCAGCCGTTATTATTATCTCACCTGGCCGCAGGCTAAGGACGGCACACTCACCGTTTGACAGCAACGGCTGACGGAGAAGCGCTGCGACATCGATGATGCCGCAGCGTTGCTTTTATCCGTTTCAGGCAACCGGTGTAGCAGGCTGATGGCTCCCGCCCGAAAGTGCTTTCTGTAGTTCGGCTTCCTGCTCCGGCGAGAGCGATGTTTTGATAACCCTGCCGCGCAGCCCTTCCAGTTCCGCCAGAACCTTTTCCGGCTGCACCTTTCGGATCAATACGAAAAGAGCCGACGACCCGTTTGGAATGGTCTCGCCCAGGGATTTGATGAAATCGTCATCGATGCCGTAATCCGTCAGCGAGCCCGCAAGCGCGCCCGTTCCCGCGCCAATGGCACCGCCGATCGCAAATCCCGCCAGCGGGTTGAGGAACAGCAGGCCGACGAGTCCGCCCCACAGGCCACCGGACAGAAATCCGGAACTTGCACCGATCGCTGTCAGGTTGACGCTCTGCTTGAGATGAACCTTGCCATTTTCATCGCGAACCACGACAACGGCATCTTCCAGATCGACCAGATACTCCTTCTTCAGGCTCGCAAGCTTCAGAAGGACCCGGTCGGCCTCTTCCGTTCCGTCAAAACCGACAACGACAAGTTCGGACATTGTTTGTCTCCCTGAGTTTCAATTCCGCTGCGAATGAACGTTAAAGATCGCGGCAGGTTCCGGCCATGATGAAAAGATGATGTGTCAGGTGTTTGACAGCCACGCAGCCGGCAAAACGCGGTGCTCCATTGATCCCATTCCCGCAGTCCACATCCTTTGTTCGTTTTTTTTAGAAAAGGCCATTTTCCGCTTGCGCCCTAACAGGCTTCTATATAAACGGCTTTCAGGTTCGGAGCGTAGCGCAGCCCGGTAGCGCACTTGACTGGGGGTCAAGGGGTCGTGGGTTCGAATCCCGCCGCTCCGACCATTAAATCAGATAGATAGCCAGTTCCCCCAGAGCTGGCTATATTTGTTTTAGCGCTCCAGTAGCGAGCGTTATGCGCAAGTTTCAAACATCCCGTTCGGGTGTGCATTTATTCAAGCCTTGAAAACGAAGTGTGCTGAGATGGCAAAAAAACCGAAAATAGAACACTCGGAATTTTCAGGCGAGTTTGAAGACGAGGGTATCACTGTCCTTGTTGACATCTACCGGCCCGCGGGCACCCAGCAAGACTGGACCCTGGAAGTTATCAGCGAGCACGACGATGTCACCACGTGGGACGAACCTTTCGCAACCGATAAAGACGCATGGGAAGAATTCCTGGCTACTTGCGAAAAAGACGGTATTCGCAGCTTTCTGGATAGCGAGGATCCTTCGGTCCATTAACCCAACGGGCGACGCCGCGCTTGGGTTGGGTTAAAGCTCCTGTAGGACCCCAGGCCCACCGGCCTATTTTGCTTAGGTGCTCACCGGCAAATTCTACAAAAAAAGCGGGCGCGATATGCCGTCGCCCTCCGTCAAACGACGATGTGCATTGCCGTGTTGACTCTCTGCTAAAATTAGAACATTTAGTGAACAAAAGAGAGGTCACCTACCATGTCCGACGCTAAAAAGATCACTCCCATACGGCCTGACGACATAGCGGGATACGTCATCCAGTGTCATGACGGTGATGCAAGGGCGGCCGTCGAGGCGCTACTCGGCGAAATCGAGCATTTGCAGGAGCAGCTGTCCCTTGCTGTCGCCATCATGGGAAAAGGATATACGCGCGGCTGGACGCCGGACATGGAGCGCGATTAGAAATCGCCTTATCCACAGTTGGTCTCCGATACCCATGACGCGGTCAAGTCGCACAGATTCCACGCTCCGATAAGAGCTTCCCCTACAGACAGCGGGCCGAAGCGCGGGTGGACAATTCACAGAAGCATTACAGCCAATGGCGCTTCAGAAACGGGGCGTTATCAGTTACTTCCCGACCGGTCGAAGCCTTGCTCAATATTCATTGGAAGCGATGGCAAAGTCGTCAGTGATCGGCATATCCTCCACATTTTCCCAGGTCCGGTCCATGGCATAGGTTTGCGAGAGATAGGGAATGCCGATGTGGCCATAGCGAACCGAGAGCTGACTTTCTGCTTCCTTTTCTCCAAGACGCGCGATGCGACTGAGATAAAGCGCGGTCGCGAGGCCCGTCCTGTCTGCACCCGCCTTGCAATGAATGAGAATCGGTTTCGGCGCGTCGCGCATGATCGCGACCAGCTCGTTTACCTGGCTCATGTTGAGCTCCTGGCTCGCGGACATGCCAAAATCAATGTGATTCAATCCGAGTTTGCGCGAGGTCTCGACCTCATCCCGGTACCACGCCTGGGATTCATTTGACCCGCGCAGATTGATCACAGTCCTTATTCCGTGATCCTTGGTGTAGCGAACAAGTTGCTCGCTGCTCGGCTGGTTGGAGCGATAAAGCTGCCCGGCCATCACCTCGTGGAAGTTGCCGAGGAGTTGAATGGCATAGAGATATCCGCCTGCCGCAAGCACGACGAGGCCCATGCCCCCAAAGGAGCACTTCCAGAATCTTCGCATAATAAAACGGTTCCCTGATTGGACAGGGGAACCGATACAGGTGGATTCTGACAGTAGGCTGAAAGTTATGCGACAGTATTGTAAGAGTAGAAAAATTGCTTTCGATCAACGCACGAAAACGTAAACCGCGTAGATGGCGATAAGTGCCGCCGCCGCCGCGGCCGTGATGGCGCCGAGGCGTTTTTCGATAAAATGGCGGACCGATTCACCGTATCTTTTCAGCAAACCGGCAAGGATGAAAAAGCGCGCGCCGCGCGTGACGACCGCCGACAGAATGAACAGGCCAAGGCTGATATTGGCCGCGCCCGACAGGATGGTAACCACCTTGATTGGCGGCAGGTGCGCAAGGCCCGATGTCACCAGCAGAAGAACGATGGTTTCATAATCCACCGAGTTCTTCAGATGCTCGAAGCTGTCGAGCTTGCCGTAAAATTCAAGAATCGGCCGGGCAATGCTCTCAAATGCATAATGACCGAGGAACCAGCCCGCTATGCCGCCCAGAACCGAGGCGACCGTGGCCACGAGCGCGTAAAACATCGCTTTTTTCGGCTTCGCCAATACCATGGGCAAAAAAAGCACATCGGCGGGAACAACGAAAACGGAGCTTTCCACGAAAGCCACGATTGCCAGCCACCACACGGCGGTTTTGCGCGCAGCAAGCGCCATCGTCCAGGCATAGATGTTTTTCAGCATTTTCATGTCCCCGGGGAAGAATGGTCAGGAGGCAGACGGAGGCAAGACACAGGCGGAATTTCACCCGGTCAATCAACGGCAGGCGGCGGGTCCGGAAACCCTCCACGAAGCAGGATTAGAGACAACTCAAGAGAATGGCAAATGTTGGAAGATTTATTTTTGCATCGCGGAAAATGAAAAAGTCCCACGATTCCAATCCATACCTGAGACTAGTTGCTGCGATGCGAAATTTCATCTCTAGGTAGATGAACTCGCCTTTTTGCTGTAGAATAAGAGGTGGCGGGAAGAGGAGGAAGTTATCATGGACTATGTCAACTTCGTTACATCAATCAATCCGGTCATACTTGTCATTCTGCTGGTGGTTCTTCTTGCAGGTGCCTATAGCAACTGGGTTTCGCATTAAATCTTTCGGACGGCATGACCAAATGTGAAGAGGCCCGTTTCCATCTGTGATAGGCATCGGGCCAGAGGAATGGTATCAATCCCGGAGTTGAACAACTACCGGGAAGCGGCATGTCGAACGAATTCGCATTCACTGATACGTCTGAAAAGCTCAGCACCACGCTTGAAAAGCTGATAGGAAAACTGCAGGGCCAGACGATCACATTGCGCGAATTGATGGAAGCGATCGGTGAACAGGGCCTGCTGCTCATCTGTGCCATAGCCTCCCTGCCCTTTCTGATCCCGGTTTCCATTCCCGGAGTCAGCACCGTTTTCGGTGCCGCAATCATTCTCGTCAGTCTCGCGATCACGATGAATCGCCTGCCATGGCTGCCCGCGAAAATTCTCGACCGGCAGATGGAAACGGCAAAGCTGGTCCCGGCGCTGCAAAAGGGTGTGGCGATCGTATCGAGACTGGACCGCTTTATCCGTCCACGCATTCCGGCGCTGACGACGGGCGTCATCGCCAACAGGATAAATGGCCTCGCCCTGATGACGGCGGGCGTGCTTCTGATGATGCCGCTCGGCTTCATTCCCTTTTCCAACACCCTGCCGGGCATTGCGATCCTGCTTTTCTCAGCGGGCATGATCCAGCGGGACGGCGTCACGGTGCTGGGCGGTTACCTCTTTCTGGGGCTGACGACGATTTATTTCGCTGCACTCGCCTATGCCGCCTTCTGGGCAGGCCAGGGCATCAGCAGCTCAATCGGGGCGTAGCAGGACTACTGTCGGCCCCGGTCGCGGGGCTCCCGCCGGTTCCGCCGCGATGCCCACCAGATCACCAGCCTTCGCCGCTGGCGACGAACAGCCGGCAGGTCGTGGGAAAGCACGACAAGGCCGACGGGAACCATCCAGAAACCCAGAATGGGCAAAAAGCCCAGCGTACCGCCCACGACCAGCGCCGAACCCGTTGCGATCCTGCCGACGCGCGAACGCGGCATGGCAAGGCTCCATTTTCCGAGATTGAGACGACCCGTTCTGTGGTCGATTCCGAATTTCATTCCAATCCGCCCTTCAGCATCTCGCCTGTGGATAATTTTTTCAGCGTCGATAAGCCCGGAAAATCGGGACTCCGGAGGGATAAAACAAGAGGAATGCGTTTTTTTTGAAAAAAGCGCTTGGCAAATCGGAAAAGCATTTGTATTACCCCGCTCACACCGCGCCAAGCAGCGCACGTTCCCTGGTAGCTCAGCGGTAGAGCATTCGACTGTTAATCGACAGGTCGCCGGTTCGAATCCGGCCCGGGGAGCCATTTTTCTCAAAAGCGTGTCAGCCGAGCGAAGTGCAGCTGCAATTCGCCCGACGTGACCTGGAAGTTTTCGTGACTTCCTTCTCTGCGGCCGTCAGGCCATCAGCTTTTCTTGACCGCCCGTTTTGTTGCCTTCGTGGCGTTGGTCAATGCCGGTGGATCGCTGGCCGGAAAACTCTCCTCAAGGCTTTCGGTCAAATCGTCTTCCTTGTTCTTGTCCGTGGATTTCTGCTCTTTCTCCAGCGATTTTACCGCAGGAGATTTCACCTTTGTCGAATTGGCTTTTTTCGTGGGCGACTTTTTTGCAGGCCCCTTCTCCCCTGACGCGGCGGCGGAAGCGGACTTCTTCACGCCATTTCCGCTTTTGGGTTTTGCCGGTTCCGCCTCCGCGGAGATTTCCCGTTCCGCCTCGATCCAGTGTCTTTCATGATGCCCGTCGGGTCTTCCTTCCCTCTCCCATATTGCGCGCGCTTTTTCACGGATTGCGGCTTCGCGGTCGTGGCTCATTACGGACCTCCCTCTTTGCGTTGCACCAGCTTCAATTGTGCCATTGAAAAACAAAAAAGCCAGAGTTAGTTCCGCATCGACCTGTGACGATTGAGCATTTTGGCGAGAAAGGGAACCGGCATCGGCTGCCGAGCGTTTGGCCTGCAGAAACCAGCAGGAGATCGCTTCATGAACACCCCGCAGAAGCCGAAAACCGAACCGCTTGATATTGAAGACGACGACGTTGCGCGTTTCGAGACAGACAGCGAGTTGAAAGACAAGGAAGGCGAGATTTATCCGGACGAGAGCATGAACCTACGTGCACGCCGGCAGGCTGCAAGGCAGCACGAGGATGCTTTCATTGTCGCCACCGATCTGGAGGACGACGACCAGCGCGAGGCGGCGCCAGGCACGAGAGAACAGCCTTAAAAGGAAAAGGCGGGTCGAGGCCCGCCTTTATCAAGGAAATGCAGGGAATTTATCGCCGAACCGAAACGATGGCCTTGCGGTTAAAATTCGAGACCTGCACCCTGCCCGATTGGTTGCCGCCCAGAATTTGTGCGGTCTTGCCGCTCATGCTCTTTAGAATACCAGCATGATATCCCCGGCCGTTGCGGATGACGACGACATCACCGGGCTTTGCCTGGCCAACCGGGACGGCATAACCGAAGGAACTCCAGGATTTCGCAAATCCGTAGGATTTGGGTGATTGCCGGCCGGCCTTGCTGGCTACGGCATGCAGGAAAAGGCCGCACCACGGCGTACTTCTCGGATTTGCCCCAAGAATGTTCTTGAGGCTCTTGTTGTTCTTGGACTCATGCAGCCCAGTGTATTTCTCAGCCTGGTTCAGCATGCCAGCCGAGGCCGGTGCCACGACTGTAAAAGACAAGGCAACTGATAGAATTAACGCGGATACTCTCAAACGTCTCGCCCTTATGTTAGCGGGCGTTCGTGTATTGTGACAATTTAGCGACAATTTGACGAGAAATGGGCAGAAATCAGACGCCTATTCATGCGGGCTGATCTGTCATTGCTTCAGAACAGGCTGCCCTGCGCATCATCCGCACGGCTACGGCCGGCATTTTCAAGGTCCAGCATCCGCAATTTGGTAGTGGTCCCGCCCGGTGCAGAAAAGCCGCCAAGCCTGCCACCTGCGGCAAGGACCCGGTGACACGGAATGATCAGCGGCACCGGATTTTTCGCCATTGCCTGGCCGACGTCGCGTGCTCTCTCCATGCCAAGACCGAGTGTCTTCACGATGCCGCCATACGTCGTCGTGTTGCCCCAGCCGACCTGTCGCGCAACGGCATAGACGTCGAGAAAAAATCGTTCCTGCCCGGCGAGATCAAGGTCCACGGCCTTAAAATCGATTGCCTCACCGCCGAAATAACGGGTGATCATCGCAATCACCTCACGTGTCCGCGTCTCGGGAACGGCGATGGAGGCGGACGGCAGGCGCTTCTGAAGGAGCTTTTCCGTTTCGCCGGCGTCCGCTCCCGGCAATTGCAGACGCACGATACCTCGCCCCGCCCATGCGAGGCCGCAATGGCCAAGCGCCGTTGGAAAAACAATATAGCCGTAGTGGCTGCCCATCACCGTCACTCATTCGCCTTTTCGCCTGCACGATGCCATATCCCGCATTCGAAACAACCCGTTTCCTGCCGCACAACAAAAAAGGCCACCCGTTTTAGGCGGGTGGCCTTTCACACATCAGTTCCAAAATCAGCTCAGGATGCGATTTTTTCCGGCTCCTCAACGAGGCAGCGCGCCTGCCGGCTGGCGGCGACGAAGGCCGTGCGGGCTATCTCTCCCCCCACATCGCCCATGAGCGAGGCGCGGCACAGGCGAAGCGCCTGTTCGTGCGCCTTGTCTCCCCGCTCGGGCCACTCATGCTGGAGAAAATCGAAGGCTTCGTAAACGCCTGTGAAAATTCGAGGGGCACCGTTTTCAAGGGAGATGGTAACGGGCTTTTCCCACTTAACGTCATTCAGCAACATTGATTGCACTTCCATGCTCTATTAACCCGCGACAAACGCCGGCTCCTCCAGTTGGTTCCCTTCACCTGTGGTTTCAAGAGCGAAAAAATAACCCTCGAGAAACCATGTGCCCCATCTTTCCATTCTAGCCGATTTGCGGAACAAAGCGTTTCAACACTCGTTCAAACGGAAGTGAACCGGGCCCTCCCATGCAGACAAAAGCCTCTCCCGTCATCGTGTGGTTCCGCAAGGACCTGCGCCTTTCGGACAACCTCGCTTTGCTTGCGGCGGCCGACCATAAAGGTCCCGTCATCCCCGTCTATATCAGGGAAAAATGTTGCGGCGCGCTGGGGCGTGCGCAGGAATGGTGGCTTCACCACTCGCTCACTGCGCTTCATGCCGCGCTCAAGAAAACAGGCAGCCGCCTCGTGCTCGCCAGCGGCGACGCCGAGGAGGTTTTGCGCAGGCTGATCGCGGAAACCGGCGCAGACACCGTATTCTGGAACCGCCGCTATGATCCTGAAGGTATTTCGACCGACAAGGCCTTAAAACGCGCGCTCCGGGATGAAGGCCTGACGGTACGAAGCTTTTCCGGACATCTGCTGCATGAGCCATCGAAGCTGCAGACGAAATCCGGTGGTCCCTACCGGGTCTATACACCGTTCTGGCGCGCACTGGAGGGCGGCGAAGAGCCTCACGCGCCTGCGGATACGCCAGACAGACTCAACGCGCCCAGGAACTGGCCAAGATCGGAAACGCTCGACGAATGGCAGCTGCTGCCCAAAAGGCCTGACTGGGCAAGGGAGTTTAGCGATATCTGGACGCCTGGCGAAGACGGGGCCCGGGAGAAGCTCTCCGATTTCATTGACGGCGCACTTAAAGGTTATGAAGAGGGCCGCGACCTGCCGGCGAAGGACGCGACTTCCCGGCTTTCACCGCACCTCGCATTAGGAGAAATTTCACCCGCCACCGTCTGGCATGCGACGAAGGGACTTTCCCGCCACATCGCCTCAAACGATATCAGCCGTTTTCGCAAGGAAATCGTCTGGCGGGAATTCTGCTATCACCTCCTGTTTCATTTTCCCGAGCTGGACGAAAAGAACTGGAACGACAGTTTCGACGCCTTCAGCTGGCGGGACGATGACAAGTCCTTCACGGCCTGGACGCGCGGCATGACCGGCTATCCGATCGTGGATGCCGGGATGCGGCAACTATGGCGCCACGGCACGATGCATAACCGCGTCCGCATGATCGTGGCGTCCTTCCTCATCAAGCATCTGCTGATCGATTGGCGCAAGGGTGAGAAATGGTTCCGCGATACGCTCGTGGACGCCGATCCGGCCTCCAATGCCGCCAACTGGCAGTGGGTGGCGGGTTCGGGAGCGGATGCCTCGCCATTTTTCCGCATCTTCAACCCTATCCTGCAAGGCGAAAAATTCGATGGGGACGGCGATTATGTCCGCCGTTTCGTACCGGAGCTTGCAAGGCTAGAGCGCAAATATATTCACCAACCATTCGAGGCCCCGAAAGAGGTGCTGACCAAAGCGGGCATCACGCTCGGGGAAACCTACCCGAACCCCATTGTCGACCATGGCAGGGCGCGGGAGAGAGCACTTGCTGCCTATGCCAGAGTGAAGAAGAAGACATAAAACTGGGTATCGGCAAAATTTTGCGTGGCGAAGCCGAAGCCGGGAAGATAATTTCTTGCCTTGAAGCGGTTGTAACGGGACATAACGGCACCTAATTTCCGCTCAGACAAGAAGGCTCAATCATGACCATTCACCCCTCTGCGCTCAGTGCCATCGGCAATACGCCGCTCATCCGTCTGAAAGCTGCTTCTGAAGCGACGGGGTGCGAAATCCTCGGCAAGGCGGAATTCCTCAATCCTGGCCAGTCCGTAAAGGATCGCGCCGCGCTCTACATCATCCGCGACGCCGAAAGGCGCGGACAATTGCGCCGGGGCGGCACCATCGTGGAAGGCACGGCGGGCAATACCGGCATCGGCCTTTCGCTGGTCGCCAATGCGCTCGGTTACAGGACGGTCATCGTCATTCCCGAAACGCAGAGCCAGGAAAAGAAGGACGCGCTGAAGCTTCTCGGCGCAAAGCTGGTCGAAGTCCCGGCAGCTCCCTACTCCAACCCGAACAATTACGTGAAAGTCTCCGGCCGGCTAGCGAGACAGCTTGCGGCGACGGACGAGAACGGCGCGATCTGGGCTAACCAGTTCGACAATATCGCCAACAGACAGGCTCATATCGAGACCACTGCTCCCGAAATATGGGACCAGACGGATGGCAAGGTCGACGGTTTCATCTGCGCGGTCGGCTCCGGCGGAACGCTGGCGGGTGTGGCGGACGGCCTTCGCGATTTCAATCCCGACATCAAGATCGGCCTTGCCGATCCCGAGGGAGCGGCCCTCTACGAATTCTATAAGAATGGCGTCCTGAAATCGGAAGGCACCTCCATCACGGAAGGCATCGGGCAAGGGCGCATCACCGCCAATCTCGAGGGTTTCACACCGGATTTCTCCTATCGCATTCCGGATGCGGAAGCGTTGCCCATCCTTTTCGATCTGGTAACGAAGGAAGGCCTGTGCCTCGGCGGCTCCACCGGCATAAATATCGCCGGCGCAATCCGGCTTGCCCGTGAGCTTGGTCCGGGGCATACAATCGTGACGATACTTTGCGACTACGGCAATCGTTATCAGTCGAAGCTCTTCAATCCAGAGTTCCTGCGGTCCAAGGGCCTTCCCGTTCCGCAGTGGCTGGCAACGAAAACCGATATTTCGGTTCCGTACGAAACCGTTTGAGGACATGCCGAAATGCCTGTGAATGCCCTGTTCCGTGACGATTTTTATCTTTCCACCGCAGAAGCGATCGTCACGGCGGTGCATGAGGACGGCGGCATCGAGTTCGACCAGACCTGTTTTTACGCCACCTCGGGCGGCCAGCCTGGCGATACCGGCTTTCTCGAGCGCGCTGATGGTTCGCGCATCGCGCTCGGCATTACAAAGCATGGCACCGACAAGAGCGTCATCATCCATGTCCCGCTTGAGGATCAGCCGTCTCCTGAAGTCGGGGAAAAGCTGACGCTGCATGTGGACTGGCCGCGTCGTTACAAGTTGATGCGCATGCACACGGCCTGCCATCTGCTCTCCGTCGTCTGCCAATGGCCGATCACGGGAGCAGCCGTTGGTGAGGACGAGTCGCGTGTCGATTTCGACATGTCGGAGACTATTGACAAAGACGACGTAACCGCCAGGCTGATGGAACTGGTGAGAGCCAATCATCCCGTTTTCCTGCAATGGATCACGGACGAGGAGCTTCAGGCCAATCCCGGCATTGTCAAATCCAAGAATGTGCGTCCGCCAATGGGCCTCGGTCGGGTCAGCCTCGTCTGCATCGGCGCAAATTCCAGCATAGACAGCCAGCCCTGCGGCGGCACCCATGTATCCGAAACGCAGGAAGTGGGCGATATTCACATTGCCAAGATAGAAAAGAAGGGCAAGGAGAACAGGCGGTTCCGCATTCGTTTCGGCGCGCCTGAAGCTGTTGCCTGAGATCGGGAGAGACATCGTGAGCACGGATAAGAGCCGTTTCGTCGTTTCGGCGGACTGGGTTGAGAAACAGCTCGGCACGCCCGGGTTTCGCATCGTCGATGCCTCCTGGTATCTGCCGGCGCATAAGCGCAACGGCGCAGAAGAATATGCGGCAGGTCACCTTCCTGGCGCCGTGTTCTTCGACCAGGATAAAATCGCCGATCACACAACCGGCCTGCCGCACTCCCTGCCCTCGCCTGAATTTTTCGCGGAACAGGCCGGCGCGCTCGGCCTCAGCGAGACCGATACGATCGTGGTCTATGATGGTCCGGGCTTCTTTTCCGCACCCCGCGTCTGGTGGATGCTGCGGGTAATGGGCGTGCGCAAGGCCTATGTGCTGGATGGCGGACTGGACGGCTGGAAGCGCGAAGGCCGGCCGCTGGAAACCGGCGCGCCGGAAATTGAGCCCACAACCTTCACACCCGATTTCAACGAAAAACGTGTGACCTCGCTTGGCACCATGCGCGGTATTGTCGACAGCGGCGAAAAGCAGATTGCAGATGCCCGCGGTGCCGGCCGCTTTACCGGCGAGGAGGCCGAGCCGCGTGCGGGCATGCGTTCGGGCCATATGCCCGGTGCACGCAGCCTGCCGGCGACAGCCTTTTCCGAAAACGGCCACTTCAAGGTCCTTACTGCAATCCGCAAAATGGTGACCGATGCTGGCATCGATCTTACGAAGCCCGTCGTGACGAGCTGCGGTTCGGGTGTGACGGCAGCCGTCATTACCCTGGCGCTGGAATCGCTCGGTCATCAGGACAATTCTCTCTATGACGGCTCATGGTCGGAATGGGGCGGATTACAGGACACGCCGGTGGTTACCGGTCCGGTGGATGCGATCCCCACGCTGTCGCACGGCCCATTGAAGGCGCACGTGACGCAGCTCGAAATGACGGCACCGCCGAAGGTCAGCCTGCCGATCCCCGTCAACATCCAGACGGCGCTGATGCGGGTCAACAATATTCCCCTGCATTTTTACCGCTATCTGTACTGGCGGGTTGGAAAGCGATGGCATTGGCAAAAGCGCATGCGCATGAGCGATACTGAACTTTCCGCCATCCTGCGCGATCCGAAAAACAGCGTTACGGTTCTTTATATGAACGGTGCGCCCGCCGGTTTCTTCGAGCTGAACAAGACAAGCGACGAGGTGACAGAGCTTTCTTATTTCGGGCTGCTCGAAGAAGCGATCGGCGCTGGTGTCGGCAAGTGGTTCCTGTTGCAGGCGCTTTACGCCGCCTGGCAGGACAATCCGCAGCGGGTGACGGTGACGACCAACACGCTCGACCATCCGCGCGCCTTGCAGCTCTACCAGATGATGGGCTTTTCGCCCGTGGGCACCTATGAGGCCTGGGTGGAGCCGTTGGCCGACACGGAGCTCCTGGAGATATCGCTACGCAATTGAGGGGTAGCGGTTTACGCGCCTTATCATCCCGTGTCGTTCACGGGAGGGATGGTAAAAAGGGACGCGGCCCTCACGCTTTGTCGATAATGAGATGTGTCGCGCCCTCGCCCGCCACCGCTCCCGTGCAGCGGTAACCGAGGGCGGGCAAATCCATGCCTTCGAATAGTTGTTCGCCGCGCCCGAGAAAAACCGGCGCCAGCGCCAGATGCAGCTCATCTATCAGGCGCGCCGTCACATATTGCCGGATAGTGGAAACCCCGCCGCCGATGCGGACATCCCTGCCATTTGCCGCCGCCAGCGCCATGTCGAGCGCCGCCTCGATGCCGTCGGTCACGAAATGGAAGACAGTACCGCCCTGCATCGTGAAGGACGGTCGCGCGTGATGCGTCAGGACGAAGACTGGAACATGATAAGGCGGCTCGTCGCCCCACCAACCTTTCCAGTTTTCATCCGGCCACGCGCCGCGCACCGGCCCGAACATGTTGCGGCCTAAAATCCATGCTCCGATATTTTCAAAGCTCTTTTCGGAAAAATCCTCGTCGGTGCCGGTCGAGCCGCCGTCTTTACCGAACATGCGGTGAAAGGTGCGGGTCTTGAAGGCCCATTGGTGCAACTCTTCACCCTTCACACCCAGCGGGTTCTGCAGACTTTGATCTGGTCCTGCCCCATATCCGTCAAGCGAGATGGCGAAATTGCGAACGACAACCTTCGGCACGGCACTCTCCTCCATCATGAGGAGGCCAGGCTATCCGCGACTGCAACCCTGGCCTCAGATTTCCCGTTCCAGATTAACCGCGGCAGTCGGGATCTGCCCGCCGGCTGCGCCCTTGTCTTCGGTGACCGTGTTCAATAGATGATCGGCAATGAGTTCCGCCTGGAACTTGCCGAGTTCATAACAATAGGTGATCTCGCGCTTTTCCGCCGACCAGTAGACATCCGGGCGACCGCAGGACTTGGCCGTCAGCTTCACGTCCCCTTTCAGGCCATAACCACCAAAGCTGCGGCTGATGAGATCGAGGACCTTCGATTCCTTGATCATGATGGCATAGGGTTCAAGTTCCGGATCGCGCGGCGGCACGTAGCTGACGGAGAACCTGGAAGGCGTCTGACTGCGGTGGGGCGCGAGAAAATTCTCCCAGGCCGAAGCGACCGCCGGATAGGCCGCGGCGCATTTGTCAAATTCGGCATTGGGAAGCCCCATCATGGCGGCGAGGTCGCCATAACCGTCCTTGTCGCGGCCCACCATCAGGCAGGCCATGTTGCGGTCGCGGCTCCTGTCGGGCACCAGCGCGGAGAAGACAGGGGCTTCGTGCTCAGGAAGCGTCTCCGCCTCACGTGCGAGATACCAGCTGTCGGTGGCGTTCACGAGCGCGGTGTCAAGCCATTCTTCATTGGCCTGCAGGATCAGCGTTCCTGCCAGTTGGTCGGCCGGGGCCTGTACACTTGCCGTGTCCGCCGTGCCGAAATCCGAGATCAGCATGCGCGCGCCCTCGTGATAGAGCGAAAAAATCGCGTTGCCGATGACGAAATTGACCGCCTGCTGGAGCTGATCGTCGGACAGGCCGTCGAGACCGGAGGCGACCTGCGCCTCGGCATCAATCGGAGCCGTCAACGATACGAAAGCCAGCGGAACGGCGGCCAGAAAACGACGGAACATAAAATCAGACCTTCCGGGAACGAGGAGCGTCACTGATTCCCGAACCTAACGAGTCACGCAATGGGCTGGTTGCATCAGCTGTCAAGAATCGGGTGGATAGCAGCGCGTTTCGGGACCATAGCTGCAAAGAAGCAACGCCGATCCCAGCCAGAAGAGGCCGCCATGACCAATATCGTTTTCACCGCAATGCCGGCTAAGGACGCCGAGGATTTCCGCGCGGGCGCCGCCGATGCCTATGGCAATCGACCGGAAACAGCCGTGTCTCCCGGCGGCATGCCGTGTCGCCACTGCCTCGACCAGATCGGCGCGGGTGAAGCCATGCTCGTACTCGCCTACCGGCCGTTTCCCTCGCTGCAGCCCTACGCCGAGACGGGGCCGGTCTTCCTGCATGCCGAAGCCTGCGATCGTTATCCACTGACAGATATCCTTCCGCCGATGCTGGACAGCCCCGACTATATCGTGCGCGGATATGGCGACGATGACCGTATTGTCTACGGCACGGGTGCGGTAACGGCCACCGGCGAGATCGTCTCGCGGGCGCGGGCACTTCTGGGGCGCGAAGACGTCGCCTATGTCCACGTCCGTTCCGCACGAAACAATTGTTACCAATGCCGTATCGCCAAAGCATAATCACAGCATTGTCTAGAATTTTAACCGAACGGCTAAACGGGTTTCAAACTTTTACAGGTTAATCTGCACCCATCGGAAACAATTGATTTGAGTAGCAAAATGACAAACAACCTCAATATGGCGACCCGGACCGCGCCTCGCAGCAAGACAAGGATCTTTGCGACTGTGCATTATTTCAGCCAGTCGACCAGAGGACGTGTCGTCGATCTGTCGGCAACCGGAATGGCGCTCGAGCTGGACGGGCCTTTCGCTGCCGCCAAGGGTAGCCGGGTCAAGGTGCAGAGTGAGGATCTGGGCTTCATCGAGGGCGTCGTGCAGTGGCAGCACATGAACCGTCTTGGCCTGCAGCTCAAGCTTTCCACCAACACGCTGGCGCAGCTCTCTTCCTATTTCCGTTTCTTCCACGAAGACGTGAAACCGACACTGGCCCGCTGATCCGGAGCATTACAATGCGCGGAACAAATGACGCGCATTTTCCAGTGCGGCGGGACCTGCGCCGCACGTCACTGACAAAAAATTTATCAAACGGTTGAAAACCGGCCCATCTGTCATGGGCCTGTCATTTTGGTGATGGACTCCTCTGCGATTGCTTCTACCCTGTCGTCTTTAAAGACAGAGCAAGCTTCATCCGAAGGAGTTCCCATGTCGTCGCTTCTCGCCCTACACCCCATTACCCGGCGCTCACTTCTGGGTGGCATTGCAGCCACTTCGGCGCTCGTGATGTTGCACCCTTTTGCTGCGCGTGCGGCGGCCAACCAGGCGCATCTGCGCATCATGGAAACGACCGACATCCATGTTCACGTCTTTCCCTATGATTATTACGCCGACAAACCGAACGACACGATGGGTCTGGCGCGCACCGCCTCGATCATAGACACCATCCGCGCCGAAGCCGGGAACTCGATGCTGGTGGATAACGGCGACTTCCTGCAGGGCAACCCGCTCGGCGACTATATCGCCTATGAGCGCGGCATGAAGGCCGGCGACAAGCACCCTGTCATCAATGCCATGAACGTGTTGGGTTACGATTGCGGCACGCTCGGCAACCATGAATTCAACTATGGCCTCGACTATATGTCGAACACGCTTGCGGGCGCCGGTTTCCCCTATGTGTGCGCCAACCTCACCAAGGGGCAGCTGGCTTCCGATCCGAAGAACGACGAGCTGTTCTTCAAGCCCTATGTCATTCTGGAAAAACAGATCCGCGATGGCGGCGGCGTCACCAGCCCGGTCAAGGTCGGCATCATCGGTTTCGTGCCGCCTCAGATCATGATGTGGGATTCCAAGAATCTCGAGGGCAAGGCGCAGACGCGTGACATCGTCGAGGCGGCGAAAGCCTGGGTGCCTGTCATGAAGGAGGAAGGCGCGGATATCATCATCGCCCTTTCCCATTCCGGCATCGACGGCAAGGGCCAGACCGAGCGCATGGAAAACGCATCGCTATATCTCGCAGCTGTTGAAGGCATTGATGCGATCTTCACCGGCCACCAGCACCTTGTTTTCCCCGGTCCGAAGACCTGGGACGGCATCGAGGGTGCTGATGCGGTCAAGGGTACGCTGATGGGCAAGCCGGCGGTCATGGCCGGCTTCTGGGGCTCCCATATGGGCCTTATCGACCTGCTGCTTGAAAAGGATGGCAAGAGCTGGAAGATCGTCGACTTCACCTCAGAAGCCCGCCCGATCTACCATCGCGATGAAAATCGCAAGGTCGTTGCTGACTATACTGACAAGCCGGAGGTTCTCGCCGCAGCCAAGGTGGATCACGAAGCGGCCCTTGCCTATGTGCGCCGCCCGGTCGGCAAGACATCCGCGCCGCTCTATTCCTATTTCGCGCTGGTGGCAGACGATCCGTCCGTGCAGATCGTCTCCAACGCCCAGACCTGGTACATCAAGGACATGCTGAAGGAAGGGCAGTATAAGGATCTGCCCGTGCTTTCGGCAGCGGCCCCCTTCAAATCGGGCGGTCGTGGCGGCGCGGATTATTACACCGATGTCCCCGCCGGTGACATCGCCATCAAGAACGTCGCCGATCTCTATCTTTATCCCAACACGGTGCAGGCAGTGCTGATCAACGGGGCGCAGGTGAAGAACTGGCTGGAAATGTCCGCCGGCATGTTCAATACGGTTGAGGCCGGTGCCAAGGATGCGCCACTGCTCAACCCAGACTTCCCGTCCTATAATTTCGACGTGATCGATGGCGTGACTTATCAGATCGACATTTCCAAACCGGCGAAATTTGACAAGGACGGCAAGGCGGTCAACCCGGACAGCAACCGCATCGTCAATCTGCAGTTCAATGGCAAGCCGATCGATCCCGAACAGAAATTCGTGGTTGCCACCAATAATTACCGTGCAAGCGGCGGCGGCAAATTCCCCGATATCGCCGGCGACAAGGTGATCTTCGTCGCGCCCGATACAAACCGCGACGTGATCGTGCGCTATATCATCGATCAGGGCACCATCAACCCGTCCGCGGATGCCAACTGGTCCTTTGCACCGGTGGAAAACACCACCGCCGTCTTCGAGACCGGGCCCAAGGGACGCCATTACGCAGCCGACATCAAGGGCGCCAGGATCGAGGATGCCGGCGACGGCTCGGAAGGTTTCGCGAAGTTCCGCCTGATTCTTTAACGACCGTGCCCTCCCGGCGACCTGTCGCCGGGAGGTATTTTCCTAGTCGCGCCCAGCCAACGTGCGTAACAGCATCGGCAGTTCCTGCGGCGGCTTCTGTTCGACACGCCGATAGTCGCTGCCGTCACGGTTACGGCGGATGAGTCTCAGGCCAACCATGTCGCGCCTCAGCATGGCCGCATCCCCGAACAGGTGCAGGCTATCCAGAAAGCTGCTGAATTCTCGCTCGGAAAAACTCTGCCCGGCGGGAATTTTTGCCCAGAGATACCAGAGGCACAGTTCCTGATGCGACCGACGGGCCGGCCATTGCATCAGCCGGCCGGCGGCATCAAAGACACGAACGGTCTTCAGCACCCTGCCCTCATTGACGGCTGGCAGCAGCTCAGGCTGAGCGGTTGTACTTTCGGCGGAAGAGATGCGGTCAGCGCGCAGATGCTGGAAATTTCGAAAACCGGCGGCCCGGCTCAGAAGATTGAGCATCTCCACATGGCTCGGCTGGCGGTCCAGCCTGCCGATCTGCTCGCGCACGGATTTGGCAAAGGTCGAGAGATCGGCGATATCAATGGAAAGGATCGAACGTGGCATGACTTACCCTCAAGTGCCATTCCGAAAAGGTGTCGCTGATCGCCGGCTTCCGACAAGGCACGGGATAAGTGCTGTCAAACCATAAATATGCAGGTTTAGCTTCCCATGCGGGACGGCGATGCCTCGGTGAACTGCAGACCGTGATTAGGTATAGGCAGGCGATCCGCCCACGTCAATTGGCCTCTGCGGCATAGCGCCCAGGTTGCCGCGCGTTTCCTCTCCCAGCCGGGGCGAAGAAGCAGGCCCGGCCGGTCCACATATAATTAGCCAGTATCACTCAGCGGCGACAGCAATGGTCCTCTGTTTGCTGGCAGCAAGCATACCGTTGAAATCCTTATGGTTCGGGCAGGCGGACAGGCGCTGCTGAAAAGCCTCGGCGAGCCATTGCCCCGCCGGACCCGCAGGCGAATCCACCCGTCGCAGTGCAAACAGCGGATATTCCCCCTGCTCATAGGCCTCGAGTTCGAGCACCTTGAGGCTGCCATTGGTAAGATCGTTGCGGACGATCGATGCGGGCAGACCGCCCCAGCCGAGACCGCCCTTGATGAGCTGGTATTTGGTAGCGATGTCGCTGACCCGCCATGTCTTGTAGGAGAGAACATTGAAATCGCGGCCCTTGGTCAGGCCGGAGGCATCGGTGACGACAAGCTGAACCTCCTCGCGCACGTCGGCGAGAACCAGCGGGCGTTCGATCTGCGCCAGCGGGTGATCCGACGCGACGACCGGCAGCATGAAGGAATGGCCCACCTTTTCGACGACGAGCTCATCATCCTGGCGCAGCATCGCCCCACCAATGCCGATGCCTGCCTTGCGGGAGAGCACCATGTCCATGACCATGCCCAGCTCGCCAACATTGAGGCTGAGGGCTACGGTTGGGAATTGCGTGCGAAAATCCCGCAGCACAGCCACCACGGCCTCCGCCGGCACCATGGTGCTGATAGCTACGGAAAGTTCCGCTTCCAGCCCCTGTTTCAGCCCCTTGGCGCGGGCACGCATTTCCTGCAGACCAGCGACGATGCGCCTTGCATCCTCCAGCATGGCGCGCCCTTCGTCCGTCAGCTTCGGCTGGCGCACCCCGTTGCGCTCAAAAAGCGTAACCTCAAGCTGCGCTTCGAGATTGGCGATGGTGTAACTGACCACCGACTGCGCACGATTGAGCGCCCGCGATGCGGCGGAGAAACTGCCGGTCTCGGCAACCGTCAAGAATACCTGCAATTGATCGAGCGTTGGGTTCGCGTCCATGTCCCATCCATTTCATCGATAGATTGCTTCCACATTATCACAGTTTTCTTGATGGCAGTAATTTTTCATATAGAGCGCAAAGGCAGGGCATCGTGCTCTCCCGCCCTCCCAAGGCGCCCGTCAATTCATCGCATATGCAAGGAAAAGACCATGTCCAACATTCTTCTCATCACCTCCAGCCCGCGCGGCGACGAATCGGTTTCGAACAAGTTCGCCGGTGAGCTCGCCAGCAAGCTGAAGGCCAAGTCGGCTTCCAACACCCTTGTCCACCGCGATCTCGCAGCTGACCCGATCCCGCATCTCGACACCGTCAAGACAGCCGCAATCCGCAAGGCACCCGATCAGCGCACGGCTGAAGAAGCGGTTGCAGCCGATTATTCCGACAAGCTCGTTACAGAGCTTCTGGCCGCCGACACCGTCGTCATCGGCACCGGCCTCATCAACTTCAACATCTATTCCGGCCTGAAGTCGTGGATCGACAACGTCGCCCGCGCTGGCCAGACCTTCAAATACACCGAAACCGGCCCGGTCGGTCTCGCCACTGGCAAGAAGGTGTACATCGTCCTGGCGGCTGCCGGCGTTTACTCCGAAGGCCCGGCCGTTTCGATGAACCATGCCGTTCCCTATCTGAAGACCGTTCTCGGCTTCATGGGCATGACCGATGTGGAAGTGATCTACGTCGAGGGTCTGGCTTTCGGCCCCGAAGCCGTCGAAAAGGCTGTAGCCGCTGCCGAAGCCAAGGTGGAAGAACTGGCACAGGCCGCCTGAGGCATTCATTCAAAGGCAATCCCGGCATGACCGCCGGGTATTGACCGAGCTCCGTTCCGTAACGGCCGTGGACCCTGTCCCGGCCGTTATTCTTTGCCACGTAGGCCACGCAACAGATTCAGATAACAAAGCACAGAAATGCTGCCCGTCCCTGAAGGCCGTAGCGTTCAGGCACTCAATGCAGCCGTCATCATTTTCCCGGGAAGAGAGATGAGCCGTTCTGATCGATAATCAGCTTCGCCTTGCGGATGGTGAACTCCACCGCATCATCGAGGCTGGTGAAGACGTCGGCCCGCACGAATTCATGCACCAGCACCTCGTCACCGGCCTTTTTTTCAATACGGCCAGCCAGGCGGAACTGGCCACCTTCCTTGATCGGGGTCGCATAGATCAGATAGTCGCCATGCGCATGCGGTTCTGCCTGCGCCGTCTTCTGCGGGGCGTCGGAAGACGGCTGGCCGGAGCCGAAGGCCGAGAGGATTTTGGAAAAAAACGATGCCATGGCTTGCACTCCCTCAATTCGTGTCACGTTTGAAGGGCGGATGACACCCCGCCCTTCCCTGCCTCTTCCGATCAGATGATCAGGTTTGACAGGATGTCATTTTCGGTGATGTCCTCATAACCGAGACCGGCCGCTTCGAAGCGCTCCAGCAGGCCGGCGAAGTTCTCCTTCGCGCTGGTTTCGATGCCGATAAGGATCGAGCCGAAGTTGCGGGCCGATTTTTTCAGATATTCGAAACGGGCGATATCATCATCCGGCCCAAGCAGGTTGAGGAAATCGCGAAGCGCACCCGGACGCTGCGGCAGGCGCAGGATGAAGTATTTCTTCACGCCCGTGTAACGCATGGCGCGCTCCTTCACATCCGGCAGGCGCTCGAAATCGAAATTGCCGCCGGAAACCACGGCGACGACCGTTTTGCCTTCCAGCTTTTCGCGGCCGAGCTTTTCCAGCGCGGCGATCGAGAGCGCGCCTGCGGGCTCCAGCACCACGCCTTCAAGATTCAGCATCTCGATGATCGTCACGCAGATGGCATTTTCCGGGATGAGCTGGACCTGATCGGCCGGGAAATCCTTCAGCGCCTTGAAGTTGAGGTCGCCGATGCGGGCGACGGCGGCGCCATCGACAAAATTATCGATCTTGTTCAGCGTCACCGGTTCGCCACGTTCGAGGCTTTTCTTCAGGCTCGGTGCGCCTTCCGGCTCGCAGAACACGAAGTTTTCCTTGCGGACCGTCCCGGCCAAAAATCCGGACAGGCCTGCCGAAAGACCGCCACCGCCGACAGGCATCACGACGATGTCAGGCTTAGTGCCATCCGGGAGCTGGTCCATGATCTCGGCGGCAACCGTCGCCTGGCCCTCGATGATATCCTCATGGTCGAACGGCGGCACCATGTAGCCGTCATTGTCCTGCACGTGCTGGCGGGCAGCAGCGTAACACTGGTCGAATATATCGCCCACCAGACGGATGGAGATGAACTCGCCGCCGAAGATGCGGGTCTTTTCGATCTTCTGCTGCGGTGTGGTCACCGGCATGAAAACAACGCCATGAACGCCGAAATGGCGGCAGGCGAAAGCAAAACCCTGGGCGTGGTTTCCAGCCGAAGCACAGACGAAAATCTTGCCCTTGCCGGCCTTGGCCACCGCCTTGCGAAGAAAATTGAATGCGCCTCTAATCTTGTAGGAACGAACCGGGGACAGATCCTCACGCTTCAGCCAAATCGACGCGCCATACCGACGGCTGAGATGTTCATTCAACTGCAGCGGCGTTTCCGGGAATATTTCCCGCACTTCCCGCCGCGCTGCTTCCACAAGCTGCTTGTCCACGATAGTCAATCCATTGAAATTCATAATGGCACCCGCTATGCCATAGGAAGGCGTCCGAGACAAAGACTCATTTCAGCGCGGCCACGAACTCCGGGTTTCATTTCTTGAACAGTAACCTTCTGCGCTCGGTCATATATGTAGCGTCCATCTTCGGGCTCTATCTCGCCACGGCCATGTTCCTGCCCGCACTGACGGATCTTTATTACGGCAATGACGACTGGATGGTGTTCGCGCTTTCCGGCTTCATGTGTGGTGGGTTCGCGCTTGCCTGCGCGCTCGCCACGCGCGGGCCGATCGCTTCGTTCAACAAACGTTTCGGCTTTTTGCTCGTCAACCTGCTCTGGCTGGTGTTTTCCATCGTCGGTGCAGTGCCGCTTTATCTGTCCGAACTCGGCCTGACGCCCGGCCAGGCGCTTTTCGAGTCCGTCTCCGCCATCACGACGACCGGATCCACAGCCATTTCGGGTCTCGACAATGCGCCGCAGGGTATTCTCCTGTGGCGGTCGCTGCTGTGCTGGCTCGGCGGCATCGGTATTGTCGCACTCGGCCTCTTCATCCTGCCGCTGCTGCGCGTCGGCGGCATGACCTTCTTCCGCATGGAATCCTCCGACACCGGCAACGACCGCCCCTTCGCCCGGCTGGCAAGCTTCACCCGGGCTTTCGTGGCGATCTACATCGTCATGACGCTCGCCTGTACCATCGCTTATGATTTTGCCGGCATGTCGCATTTCGATGCGCTGAACCATGCCATGTCCACGGTTGCGACGGGCGGCTTCTCCACCCATGACGCGTCCTTCGCCTATTTCAACAATACGGCCCTGCTGTGGATCGCCACCATCTTCCTCATCTTCGGCAGCCTGCCATTCTCGGTCATGATCCTGCTCGCCGTGCGGCGCCGGCTGGAGACGCTGCGCGACCCGCAGATCGCCGTCTTCCTCGGCTACCTCTGTGCGATCTCGGTTGCCGTTGGTGTCTACCACCATTTCAGGAACGGCGTGCCGCTGGATGATGCGCTCAGCCATTCCTTCTTCAACATGACTTCCATCCTGTCGACCGGCGGCTTTGCCAGCGATGACTACACGCTGTGGGGGCCCTTCGTCGTCGTCGTCGCCTTTTTCGCCACTTTCATGGGCGGCTGCTCGGGCTCGACGGCCGGCGGCATCAAGGCCTATCGTTTTCTCATCATCTTCAACGTGGCGCGGGCCGGACTCAAGAAGCTGATCTATCCGAACGCCGTCTATTCCGTGCGCTACGGCCAGCAGGTGGTCGATCCGGAAACCATCCGCACCATCTTTCTCTTCATCAGCTGTTTCATCGCACTTTGGATTGCCGGCAGTCTGGCCATGAGCCTGATGGGCTATGATTTCCTCACCGCCACCTCGGCTGTGGCGACCTCGCTTGCCAATGTCGGCCCCGGCATCGGCCCGATCATCGGCCCGGCAGGCAATTTCTCCACGATCAGCGAACCGGCGCTCTATCTCCTGTCGATCCTGATGCTGCTGGGGCGTCTGGAAATCCTGACGGTTCTGGTGCTGCTGATGCCGATTTTCTGGAAGAGCTGAAATCACGGGCTTCGGGCGAATAAAGCGCTTGACCTTCCCACGTTGGAATAGTCCAGGCTCTCCCTGTTACGAATTCCCAATCACGGAGAACCGCCTATGTGCACCGCTCACCAGCATCACCCGGAAACCACTGCCGCACCCGTCAATGCCGACCTTTCTTTCCACGTTGAAGACATGACCTGCGGGCACTGCGCCGGTGTGATCAAGGGTGCGATCGAGAAGACCGTTCCCGGCGCTGCCGTACATGCCGATCCGGCAAGCCGCACAGTCGTGGTTGGCGGCATCTCCGATGCGGCACGTATCGCAGAAATCATCACCGCGGCTGGATACACGCCGGAAGCACGCGCCTGATCAGACGAGATACCGGCGGCGCTTTCATACAGCCGCCGCCGGATCGAACTGCCTGCCCCGCTTCGCGCTGAACTGCGTGACGGGTTTGGACGGCATCCGTCCCTCTCTCCTCCCGGACGGCAAACGCCCTCTCCCTTTCAATCAAGGGTGACGGAGGAGGTTTTCCAAGTTTAATGAAACGAATCTGCCCTCCTCCGTCATTCCGGCTCTGAGTCGGAATCCAGCTGACGTGCGTCTGTACGGCGGGAAGACTCCTTTAAGTCCAAGGACCTGGGCTGGCTGGATTCCGGCACAGGGCCGGAATGACGGCGGAGAGGTTCAGGGGCCTTCTCATAAAAGAGACCCGGCTCTTGCGAACCGGGCCACACCCCGTCAGCAACGTGACATTGGCTTATTTCACCGCCAGATCCTTGGTCATGATGAAGTAGTTGATCGGATGCGGCTTGAAGTTCTCGACCTTGTCCGAATAGGCATCGAAAGCCGTCTCGTGGATGAGGTAGACGGTGACCGCTTCATCGTAAACCCTCTTCGCCGCCTCGGCATAGATGGCGTAACGCTTGGCCGGCTCGGCCACCGCATAGGCCGATTTGATCAGCTTGTCCGTCTCTTCGCTGCAATAATGCGAGATGTTGTAACCGCCTGTGCAGGTGTAGTCGGCGTTCAGGAAACCGATCGGCTCTGCAACGTCAGTGGCGTAACCGCGCGACAGAAGAACCATGTCGAAGTTGCCGGACAGGAGATCGGGCTCGATCGCTGTGTAATCGGCAACGCGAACATCGACCTTGATGCCGATTTCCTGCAATTGGGCCTGGATAACGGCGGCAACATCCTTGAGTTCGGTTCTTTCCGTGTAGGCGAGAAGCGTCAACTTCAGGCTGCCGGGAGCAACTCCGGCCTCTTTCAGCAGAGCCTTTGCCTTCTCCAGGTCATAAGCGGGTGTGACGTCTTGCGGCGCCCACGGCTCACCCGGTGCGAAGGGCATCGTTGCGGGCTTTACCACGCCTTCATAGATGCTGTCCGCAATACCGGCGGTATCGATGGCAGCCCGGATCGCCTGCCGAACCTTGATATCCTTGAAAGGCGCCTTTGAATTATTGAGCAGCATTTCGGTGATCCGCGGCACGGTGATCGGCGCAACCTTGACGCCCTTGGCCGCTTCAACGGTCTTCACTGTCCAAGGCGGGATCATGCGCGAAATCTGCACTTCACCGCTTCTTATCTGGGTGGCGCGCGTATCGGCGTCCGGAATAAAGTTCACGCGGCCGCCCGAAAGCTTCGGCATACCGGCCCAATAGTCATGGTTTGCGGTCAGCTCCATATATTGGTTGGCATCGACCTTGGTAATCTTGAAGGGTCCGGTGCAGGTTCCGATCGGATCGACCTTGCCATCCTTATAGGCTGAAGGCGCGAGGATCGACGTTGCCGGACTTCCCATTTGCGCCGGCAGCAGCACCGATGGCTCGATGGTCGTGATCTTCACGATATCGTCACCATCGGCATCAACAGCGGCGATCAGCTTGGGCGAGAAGGCGCGCGCCGGAACAGGCGCTTTCAGAAGATTGGTGAGTGCATTGACCGCGGCTGCGGCATTGAGCGGCTCACCATTCTGGAATTTCACACCCTTGCGCAGCTTGAATTCCCAGACCTTCGGCGCGGTCTGTGTCCAGGATTCGGCAAGGCCAGGCTCCAGTGTCGCGTCATAACCGACACGAACCAGACTTTCGAAACATCCCGCCCGCGAGCCGAGATAGGCATCGTCGGAAGCCATCTGCCAGCCGGTCTTGACGCCGGTATAATCGTCATAGGTGATCGTTCCGGCTGTCGCCGCATGTGCCCCGAATGAGACAACAACGGCGCACGTCGCCAAAAGTGCGTGCTTCATCATAGAAGATTCCCCTTTTATTTTTGATGACAACGCTCACATCTCTTACATATTCTCGAAAATTCGCTTATTCCATAAAATTACAACAATAATACCCTATGGATATCTTTCGATTATCCATTCGAATATCATCTATTTTACGTTTTATACTCGGAATTTTATTCCGATATTAAGCTTCAAACACACAATTCATCTGTTTTTACAGCACCAGAGAACTGTAGCTGCGTCGTCCTTCAACCCAGTTCCTGCCAGCGGTGGCAACGCGCGAAATGCTCGCCGGAAACGCCTTCCAGAACGGGTTCTACCTCTCCGCATATTGCGGTCGCGTATTTGCAGCGCGTGTGGAATTTGCATCCGTCGGGAGGATTGAGAGGGCTCGGCAGATCACCGTCCAGGAGCATTTCAGGTGCATATAACCCCGTCTCGTCCAGCATCGACGATGCAATGAGAGCCTTGGTGTAGGGATGCTTCGGCGCCCGGAAAAGCTCTTCACGGTCGGCGATTTCAACGACGCGCCCGAGATACATTACCGCGATGCGATCGCACAGATAACGCACCACACGCAAGTCATGGGAAATCATCAGAACCGTCAAACCGTGGCGACGCTTCATGTCCATCAGGAGGTTCAGTATCTGCGTGCGCATGGAGGCGTCGAGCGCCGATGTCGGCTCATCGCAAACGAGGAAACTCGGATTGAGAAGAAGTGCGCGCCCTATGACGACGCGCTGCAATTGCCCGCCGGAACACTGGCTGGGATAACGATCGTAAAATGAGGCATCAAGGCCGACCTCCTCCAGCATCCGGAAAACCCGCGTCGCGCGTTCCTCGCGAGAGCCGATGCCGTGCTGGGCAAGCGGTGCTTCCATGCTTTGCCCGATGCGCATACGGGGATCGAGTGCCGAATAGGGATCCTGGAACACCAGTTGCACGACCCGACGCATCCGCCGAAGCTCTTCGCCCTGGATTTGCAGTATATTATGATTACCGATGCTGACCTCGCCTTTCGTCGCGTTCGTCAGCCGCGTTATCAATCCGGCGACGGTGCTTTTGCCGCAGCCGGATTCGCCGACGAGGCCCAGAACCTCACCTTCGCCGATCGTCAGCGACACGTCGTCAACGGATTTCACCACCCGGTGACCAAAGCCTGATATGGGGTAATATTTGCAAAGATTTTTGGCAATCACATAGGGTCGGCTGTCGCTGCCGGCCGATAGCGTGGCCTGTTTCATCGTTGGCGATAACATCGTCACCTCCTTCAGCACATTGCGTGGCCAGCATGATCATGGTTGACCTGCTCGTCACCGACTGCCCAGCACCGGGCCTTGCGTCCTTCCGGCAGGGCATTCAGATTCGGTTCGGCTGCCATGCAGCGGCTGCCCATGCCGGCGGATTTGGCGAGCGAGCAGCGCGGGTGAAACCGGCAGCCGCAGGACATGTCGTGGGCCTGCGAACTGGAGCCGGGGATTGTCAGCAACTGCCCCTCGCCGTCAGTGGTCAGAAGCGAGCAGCTGATGAGCGCCTTGGTATAGGGATGCTGCGGCGCCTTGAGGATCGCCTGGGTGGGCCCTTCCTCCACGATGCGGCCGGCATACATGACCGCGATCCGGTCCGCGAATGCGGCGACAACCGAAAGATCATGGGTGATGAGCAGCGTGGCCAGCCGGCGCTTGCGGCGCTCGTCATCAAGCAGGCGCAATATCTGTGCCTGAACAGTGACATCAAGCGCTGTCGTCGGCTCGTCGGCGATCAGCAGTTGCGGATTGCCCGAGAGTGCCGCGGCGATCATGACACGTTGCGCCATGCCGCCGGAAAGTTCGTGCGCGAAGCATTGCGCCCGTGCAGACGGATCGGGAATACCGACATCGGACAGAAGGCCGACGACCCGATTGAGAGCGGCGTGCCGGCTCATCTTGCGATGGACCCATAGCGGTTCGGCAACCTGCGTCCTCACCCGGCTGGTGGGATCCAGCATGGCCTGTGGCTGCTGAAACAGCATACCGATATCTGCGCCGCGCAACGCGTCGAGTTCGGCGGATGACAGGGCGAGAATATCACGCCCGGCAAAGGAAATTCGGCCGGAATTGATTTCCGCACCCTGTGGCAGGAGCCGCATCAGCGATAGCGCCGTCATGCTCTTGCCGGATCCGGACTCGCCGACGAGAGCGACAACTTCCCCGGCATTGACGGAAAGCGTCAGCCCGGAGATGACGAATTTCCGGCCATGTTGCGCCGGCACCGAAACGTGCAGGTCCTCAATTTCCAGAAGCGGTGCGCATTCGGAAGACATGGCCGTGCTGGCATGCGTGTGTCCTTCGATATTCATAAGAGTTCCCCTTATTTTTATTGAATCGGAGGCATTTACGGATTTTCATGCGGCTTCAGACGATATTACTCTCCTTCATTGTCCGTGGCGTCATCTATGTTTGACGGCAGTCAAATCGACCATTGCCCCTTCGCGGGCGTCAATGACCGCTCGTTTTCTTGGTTTCAAGGTTGAGGCCATGGCCGATCCAGGTCACGCTGAGCGCCGCTAGGAAAATCGCCAGACCCGGTGCGATAACCAGAACGGGCATGCGTTCGGCGTAGGCCTGCGCATCGGACAACATCAGCGCCCAGTCGGCGGCCGGCGGTTGTACGCCGAGCCCCAGAAATGACAGTCCGCCCACCGTGATCAGCTTGTGGCCGAACCGCAGGAACGCGACAGCGGCAATGGGCCAGATCGTGTTGGGAATAATATGCCGGAAGATGATGAAGCTCCGCGTACATCCAAGCACCTCTGCCGCGCGGATATATTCACGGGAATTGATCGAAAGCGTCAGTCCCCGTGCCAGCCGTGCGAAAGGCGTCCAGCCAACGATGGTCAGCGAGGCGATCAGCGTGCCGTATCCGGGCCCGAAGATGGCGACGAGGAAAATCGCGATCACGACATCTGGTATGGCTATGAGCAGGTCCACGATGCGCATCAAAATCTGATCGACTATGCCGCGGCTGCGGCCGCTGACGATGCCGATCAAGGCTCCTATCACGACCGAGAGAATGACGGTGATCGCGGAGATGGTGACAGTGAAACGGCCGCCTATGAGCAGACGGCTGAGCACATCACGCCCCAGATGGTCCGTTCCGAGCCAATGGGCGGCGCTCGGCGCGTTCAGCCGCAGGCGAAGGTTCTGCTGCGCCGGATTATAAGGCGAAATCCACGGCGCAATGATGAGCAGCAGGATGATGGCGAGAAAGATCGCCGATCCCGCATAGAAGGTCCAGTGCCGCCGGCGAATGAAATCCGTGAACCGGTTGAGGGTCGAGGGACGTCTGGGCGCGGTCATCGTCATGGCGGCAGCCTGTGTAAAGTGACTAATGGTCATGGCGACCTCGCATTGCCGGATTGATCAGGACATAGAAGCTGTCGGCCAGGGTATTGATCAGGATGGAAAGCGCGACGATGCAGATGAAGCCGCCCTGCAGCATCGGGATGTCGCGGTTGACCACCGCATCGTAGAGAAGCCGACCCATTCCGGGGATGGCGAAGATCACCTCCACCACCACCGATCCGCCCAGCAGGCCCGCAAGCCACAGGGCAAAAAACGTGACTACCGGAAGCGAGCCGTTGCGGATGCCGTGCCGCATGACCGTGCCATGCATGCCCAGCCCGCGGCTGCGCGCCGCTGTGATATAAGGGGCGCGTAAAACTTCGGCCATCGCCGCGCGCGTCACCTGCGTGAAATAGGCGAGCGGTCGCAGGGTCAGCGTCAGCGCAGGAAGGACCAGCGAACGCCAGCTGTCCCATCCCGCGGAGGGCAGCCAGCCAAGATAGAGGGCAAAGACGAGCGCAGACATGGGCGCGAACCAGTATTCGGGCGTGGCGACGAAGGTCTGGATCATCAACGTCGCGAAATTGTCCAGCCTTCCGCCGGGACGCATTGCGGCAAGCGTGCCGAGCGGCAGGGCAACGGCCACCGCTATTGCCAGCGCCGTCAGCGCCAGTGTCACCGACACGCCGAGGGAACGCAAAAGCTCACCGGCGACGGGTTGGCTGCTGGTGAAGGAGAAGCCAAGGTCACCGCGTAACGCGTTCGACAGCCAGGCGAAATATTGCACATAGAGCGGACGGTCGAGCCCGAGGCTGGTTCTCAGCGCTTCAACGGCGTGTGGATCAAGCGCCGTATCACGCATGCGCGAAAACAGGATGGTACGGGCCGGATCGCCACCGGCCATATAGGGCAAAAGAAACGCGATGACGGAAACGATCGCCAACATCAGGCACAGGATAAGGAAGCGCTGTAATATCTGTATCCACATGGCTGGTCTCCTTCACCGCATTAGCATTTTTACCGCAATCGACGACGTCCACGATTGGAACGGCCGCTCATTTCGCAAGGCGCTGTAGTTCCGCTACCGGGCCAGACGTGCCCTTCAACATGCCCGACCGTTTCGGCACCACCGCCGCCGGGATGAAATCGGGATCTTCCGATTGCGCCAGATCCTGAATGATCGGACACTCCGGCTCGCCATTATCCGGGCAATAGGTCGCCAGATGGCGGAGCGTATCGGCCATGTCGCGAAGCGTTTGCATCTTGGCTTCGAGATCGACGACGTGTTCCATGACGATGCGTTTGACGTCGCAGGAGGCGCCGCCGGGATCACGCCACAAGGTCATGAGCTGCCTTATCTTTTCGATTGAAAAACCGAGGTCGCGGCCGCGCCTTATAAAGCGCAGTGTTTCCAGATCATTGGCCGTATAGACCCGGTAGCCGGAATCGGTGCGGCTCGCCGATTTGATCAGGCCGATCGTCTCGTAATGTCTGATCATCTTTGCAGAAACGCCGGATGCGGTGGCGGCTGTGCCGATGTTCATGGATCCTGCTCCTATCTTTCCGGGGTGGACAACAGATCTGCATTACTGTCGGAGAGCGCGTCAGCGCCATTCAGCCAGCCGATCACCACGTCGCTTAATGGTATGGCTCGGCATGCAAGCGTCAGGCCATCTGCTTTCTCTTCCTCAGTCAGCGAAAAAGGCGTGTGCTTGAGAAGGTCGACCTCACCGGAGACCAGCCTCGACTTGCAGGCCCCACAGCGGCCCATGCGACAGCCGTTCGGGTAAGCGATGCCCGCTGCCAGGGCGGCCTGAAGGACAGTCTCGCCCTCCGCCACCGCGATGCTGCGATCAATCTGCGGCAAGTGGATGGACCGGGGGAGCGCCATTGTGTCCCCTCCTATTCCGCTGCTGCGAGCTGCAAGCCCGCGGGTCTGTCCGTGAGCGGCGCACGGAAACTTTTCAGGCGCAGCGCGTTCGTCAGGACAAAGACGCTGGAAAGTGCCATTGCGCCGGCAGCAAGGACGGGTGACAGCAACACGCCGTTGACAGGATACAATATTCCGGCCGCCACGGGAACGAGCGCGGCGTTGTAAGCGAAGGCCCAGAACAGGTTCTGGCCGATATTGCGGATCGTGGCCTTGGACAGGGCGATGGCATTGGCCACACCCCGCAGATCGCCCGACATCAGCACCACATCGGCGCTCTCAATCGCGACATCCGTGCCCGTTCCGATGGCGAGGCCGACATCGGCTGCCGCAAGCGCCGGTGCATCGTTGATGCCATCGCCTACGAAGGCGACCCGGCGCCCACCGGCGGCAAGCCTTTTGACGGCTTCCACCTTGCCGTCCGGCAGCACTTCCGCCACCACCTCGTCAATGCCGAGGCGACGGGCGATGGCCTCTGCGGTGCGGCGATTGTCACCCGTGATCATCGTGACCTTGAGGCCGAGCGCATGCAGCGCCGCGATCGCCTCCGGGGTCGTCTGCTTCACCGGATCGGCCACTGCGATAATCGCGGCCAGCCTGCCGTCGACTGCAGCATAAAGCGGCGACTGCCCTTCCCTGCCCAGCCGGTCTGCTTCATGCGCAAACATCGCGGTATCGTAACCGAGCTTCGCCATGAACCGGTCCGCGCCCGCTTCAACCCTGCGCCCTTCAACCACCGCCGCCACGCCAAAACCCGGCGTTACCTCGAAACCTTCCGCATCGGCAAGCGCCAGGCCGCCATGTTTCGCGGCTTCGACGATCGCCTCCGCAATCGGGTGTTCGGATCGGGTTTCGAGGGATGCCACAAGGCGCAGCACCTCATCGGCACCGAAGCCCTCGGTCGTTGTAAAATGCACCAGTTTCGGCCTGCCGAGCGTCAACGTGCCGGTCTTGTCGACGGCGATCACCTCGGCATCGCGGAGCGTCTGCAACGCATCGCCGCGCCGGAACAGCACGCCCATCTCGGCGGCGCGGCCAGTGCCGACCATGATCGAGGTAGGCGTGGCAAGGCCCATGGCACAGGGACAGGCGATGATGAGAACCGCAACCGCATTGACGAGCGCGAAGGTCAGAGCCGGATCCGGCCCGAAGACGAACCACACGAGGAAGGTGGCGGCTGCGGCCAGCATCACCGCCGGCACGAACCAGTTGGTGACCTTGTCGACCAGCGCCTGAATGGGCAGCTTGTCGGCCTGTGCTTCCTCGACCATGCGGATGATCTGGGCGATCAGCGTATCGGCGCCCACCTTGGTGGCGCGGAAGGTGAAAGAGCCGTTGCGGTTCACCGTACCGCCCACGACCTCGGAACCCGCCGTTTTCGTAACCGGCACGGGTTCGCCGGTTATCATCGATTCATCGACATAGGACGAGCCACTGAGGATCACGCCATCGACCGGCACTTTCTCGCCAGGACGGACAATGATCACATCACCGGCGCGCACATCCTGCAACGGCACATCCACGGTTTCACCGTCGCGCAACACCCGCGCCGACTTGGCCTGCAACCCGAGCAATCGCTTTATCGCCTCGCTGGTGCGGCCTTTGGCGCGCGCTTCAAGGAACCGGCCAAGGAGGATGAGCGTGACGATGACAGCAGCGGCCTCGTAATAGACATTCGCCGTGCCGCGCGGCAATATTTCGGGCAGGAAGGTTGCGACAACCGAAAATCCCCAGGCGGCGGCGGTGCCCAACACGACAAGCGAATTCATATCCGGCGCGAGCCGCAGAAGTGCGGGTATGCCCTTTTTGAAGAAACGCAGACCCGGTCCAAAGAGTACCAGCGTCGTCAGAACGAATTGCAGATACCAGCTTTCCCGCATGCCGACCGTTTCCATCACGATGTCGTGGATCGCGGGGACAAGATGCGAGCCCATTTCCAGAACGAAGACTGGCAGGGTCAAAGCAGCGGCCACGGCCAGGTTGATTTTCAGGCTGCGCAACTCCACGGCGCGTCGGTCCTGTTCCACTTCGCCGGCCCTGTCGGCGACGATTTCCTTCGCCGTGTAACCCGCCCGTCTGATCGCCTCCCCCAAGGTGGCGGTAGAAGCGGCATTGCCGGCGACGCGGATGGTGGCGCGCTCGGTCGCCAGGTTGACGCTCGCTTCCGAAACACCGGAAACAGCCTTCAGGGCCTTTTCAACACGCCCCACACAGGAGGCGCATGTCATGCCCTCAATATCAAGCTCTATCGTTCTTTCTTCGACGCCATAGCCGGCATTCCGCACCGCCGCGATCACGGCCGGCACGTCAGGTGATCCGGAAAAAGAGATGTCAGCGCGTTCCGTCGCAAGATTGACCGAAGCCTTGAGAACCCCGGGCACCCTGGCGATCGCCTTTTCAACGCGGCCGACGCAGGAGGCGCATGTCATGCCATCGATCGCAATCTGATGGCTCGCCCGGATCTCCATTTGTGACATGCGCATGACCCCTCTTTTCTCATTTAAAAAAAGATAGGGCTTCCCATCGTGGCAAGGTCAATAGGTTCTTTCGGGTGATTTCAACGGAAAAATGCCGCCTGCGTGATCAAGCACACTTTTAAGGCAATCCTGCGGATCTCAGCGCCAACCATGCCGAAAACCTGGAAAATTCGGCATAAAATCCTCCCAGACGCCGGGAAACCGCAGGGAAGCAAAAAAGAAAATTTAATCGGGGTTATGGTGCGGACGGCGGGACTTGAACCCGCAAGACCAATGGTCGGCAGATTTTAAGTCTGCTGCGTCTACCGATTTCGCCACGTCCGCATTGCGGCGCCATGAACCGTTTGGGGTCAAGTCGCTGCAAAGATGCTGTCATCGTTCAGGTGGTCGGCGCAAAGGCCGACCTTAAACACGACCGCGCCCCATCTACACAGTCCGGGCCGTTTCGGTCAACGGGGCCTCAGCCACACCAGGACTGATTTTTTCCCGAGAGCGGATGGGCCAGACCTTCGCGCACGAGCTGATCGGCGAAGGAGATGCCTGAACGCGAAAGGCGTGTCCGTTCCGTAGCTTGCCCGCCCGCAGCACCGGTAGATGCGACATCGAAGGCGCCGGCGTTCAGCATTTCGCGAAGCCTGACTTTCGCAATGAAACCGCGCTGGCGTTCTTCCATGCAGCGCGCCCGGTCGATCTGCGGAACCTCGATGCCGGCGAGCTGCATTTTGACGCCCTTCATCCAGAAGGTGTTGCCATCGGCCACACAATTGTTGAGGCCGGAGCGGCCGCAAAAGGCAAAAGTGCCGCTTTTTTCGCCGAGCGAGACCTTTTCGACTGAAGGGCGGGTTTCCGGCAGGATAGCTGCGACCTTGTTCTGAGAGGCCGTAGGCGGCATGGCGATGGGGCGTGGCGGAACCGGTGCGTTGCCGGGCAGGACGGGGGCAGCAGGGCGCATGGCCGCGACTTTCTCGGAGGTAACCGCCTCGCGCTTGGCCGCCGTCGTGACTTTAGGAGCGTTGGCTGCCGAAGACGTCGCCTTAGCAACAGCCCGCTGCGGCAAAAGACTATCGCGATGTTCGTAGGCCTGAATGCCGCCGGCAACCACACCCAGCATCAGCACCCAGGGCCAAACGCTACCGCCACTCGATTTCTTCGCCGTGCGGCGTCGCGCTGTCGATTTTCGGTTGCTCACGGTCGGACTCCTTTTTACGGAGCCGCATTATCGGCCAAAGGGGTTTCTGAAAGGTTGGCGTCCCGAAACAGCTGTGGAAAAGGTTTAGCGAACCTGATCCAGCAGGCGCTTGCATTCGAGCAGATCAAACAGGGCCTCCTGCAAAAGCGCCTGGTCATCCTTGCCAATGCCGGACTTGCCCACCGATATTTCAGCGTCGCTGCCGCCACCGCCAAAACCGAAAAACCGGCCGCTTGGCTTCGCCTTCGGACGGCCGACGACCTCATCGCCATCGGTATCGATAACCCGCGGCTCGTTGACTTCCTTTTCGCCGCTCGCCGCCATGATGGCTTCCATGGTCGCGAGATCACCGGAGGCAATGGCAGCCACGAAGCGGTTGCCATTGGCTTTCAGCAGCTTCTGCACGCCCTTGATAGTGTAGCCATGGTCATAAAGAAGATGACGTATGCCTTTCAGCAGGTCGATGTCATCAGGGCGGTAATAACGGCGGCCCCCGCCCCGTTTCATCGGCTTGATCTGCGGAAAGCGCGTTTCCCAGAAACGCAGCACATGCTGCGGCAGGTTCAGCTCATCCGCCACTTCACTGATCGTCCGAAACGCGTCGGGGCTTTTATCCAAATTTCCACTCCCATCCGAACCGGAGCGCCATGCATCCGGCCGGACACTGAACGAGAACGCTTTTCACCCGCCGGCCCGCATATCACGCAAGGTCAGGTCCGACCTTCGCGCCGACACCGGTTGCGGCAGGATACAAATCACTAAAATTGATTATGATGTGAGTCGACCGGATTTCAACGGCTTGCGCGTTGAAATTCAAGCATGTTCACAGGAAGAATGGGAAAAAGGGCTTACGGAGGCGCAAAACCGCGCCATGGCGCCGCTTCGCGCGCAGGCTTAGGTACCGGACTTCTGGCCCTTCTGCTTGGCTTTACGAGCGGTATGCGCTTTCAGAATGCGCTGCTTCAACACATTCGAAGCCTTGAAGGTCATGACGCGACGTGGGGAAATCGGAACTTCCTCCCCCGTCTTCGGGTTGCGGCCAATGCGCTCGTTCTTTTCCCTGATCTGAAACGTCGCGAAAGAGGAGAGCTTGACGACTTCACCGCGCGTGATCGCGTTGCATATTTCGTCGATAATCGTTTCGACCAGCTCAGCGGATTCGGTGCGGGACAGCCCGACTTTACGAAACACAGATTCTGCAAGATCTGCGCGTGTCACTGTCTTCCCGGCCATTTTTCCCCACAAACCGTGTCTGAATTCTTCTCTAGGAGACGCCGAGATTATTTCCCTTGTGGCGGCCGGTCAAGGGACTGTTCCAGATTCATTTGCGGCTTTCGGCAATCGCTGCAAGGGCTTAGAGCAACTGATACGGTTTTGACACAGGCCGAGCCGTCAAGACGCGCCTTATCGGGGCGTGAGCGCGAAAATCACAGCGGATTTCGCTTCACCGCCCCGGCAAACGCTGAAATCGCACCTTTACCAGCGCAGCAACACCGCACCCCAGGTGAAACCGCCGCCCATGGCCTCCAGCATGACAAGATCGCCCTTCTTGATGCGGCCATCACCTGCGGCAACGGCAAGCGCCAGCGGAATGGAGGCCGCGGAGGTATTGCCATGCTGATCGACGGTAATGACGACCTTTTCCGGGTCGATGTTGAGCTTTTTCGCCGATCCGTCGATGATACGCTTGTTGGCCTGATGCGGAACGAGCCAGTCGAGATCGTCAGACGTTGTGCCCGTGGCTTCGAATGCCTGCTCGATCACGTCGGTGATCATGCCGACGGCGTGTTTGAACACTTCGCGGCCTTCCATGCGCAGATGACCGACCGTGCCCGTTGTTGAGGGCCCGCCATCGACATAGAGCTTTTCCTTGTGCGAACCGTCGGAACGCAGCTGCGCCGTCAGGATACCGCGATCGGCAGAGGTACCCTCGCCTTCCCCAGCTTCCAGAACAAGCGCGCCGGCGCCATCGCCGAAGAGAACGCAGGTGGTGCGGTCCTTCCAGTCAAGAATGCGCGAAAAGGTCTCGGAGCCGATTACGAGAACGCGCTTGGCCATGCCGCCGCGAATATAGAGGTCGGCGGTAGAGACGGCATAGACAAAGCCGGAGCAGACAGCCTGCATGTCGAAGGCGAAGCCGTGGGTCATGCCGAGGCGGTTCTGGATGTTCACTGCCGTCGCGGGGAAGGTGTTATCCGGCGTCGAGGTGGCGAGGATGATGAGATCGATATCGTCGGGCGTGAGACCGGCATTGTCGAGAGCCGCACGCGCCGCCGCTTCGCCGAGAGACGCGGTGGTTTCACCTTCGCCGGCGATATAGCGCTGCTTGATGCCGGTTCGCTGCACGATCCATTCGTCTGACGTCTCCACGACGCCTTCGATTTCACTGTTGGTCATCACACGCTTCGGCAGCGCTGCCCCGAAACCACGAACTATAGAGCGGATCATTCCGTTATTCCTCGTCAGCCACGAGTGCTTCGGGCGCCGGGGGCGGAAGCCGTCTTGCGTGGTAAATCTTGAGATCGTTTTCTATCTTGGCCGTCAGGCCGTTATGAACCATGTCGTAGCCGACATCGACGGCGGAAGCAAAACCGATGGCATCCGTACCGCCATGGCTCTTGATGACAATGCCGTTCAGGCCGAGAAACACGCCGCCATTGACCTTGCGCGGATCCATCTTTTCACGCAGCACGTCGAAGGCGCTCTTTGCGAGAACATAACCGATCTTGGCGAAGAAGCTGCGGGAGATCGCCTCACGCAGCAACGTGCTGATCTGGCGGGCGGTGCCTTCGGCCGCCTTCAGCGCGATATTGCCCGTGAAACCTTCGGTCACCACGACATCAACCGTGCCCTTGCCGATATCGTCACCTTCGACGAAACCGCGATAATCGATGGTGCCGAGATCTGCCTCGCGGATCAGCCGTCCGGCCTCGCGAACCTCTTCCTGACCCTTCACCTCCTCGACGCCGACATTGAGCAGGCCGACCGTCGGACGGTCGATATCGAAGAGCGCGCGCGCCATGGCGCCGCCCATCAGGGCGAAATCCAGAAGCTGCTGGGAGTCGGCGCCGATCGTCGCGCCTATGTCGAGCACGATGCTTTCGCCCTTCAGTGTCGGCCAGATACCGGCGATTGCCGGGCGCTCCACCCGCGCCATGGTGCGCAGACAGAATTTCGCCATGGCCATCAGCGCACCGGTATTGCCGGCGGAAACGGCGACGTCAGCCTCGCCGAGTTTCACGGCCTCGATGGCGCGCCACATGCTGGAGACGTAGCGGCCGCGGCGCAGCGCCTGGCTGGGCTTCTCGTCCATGCTGACAGAGACTTCACAATCGTGAAAGACCGACTTTTCCCGAAGTGCGGGATATTGTGCCAGAATGGGGTCGCATTTGCTCTTCTGCCCGTAGAGCAGAAAAGTTACATCGTTGTGCCGTTCGAGCGCCTTGGCGGCACCCGGGATGGCAACATCTGGGCCGAAATCGCCGCCCATGACGTCAATTGCAATTCTGATCACTCGTCCCTTATCCTTACTTGCCGCCAATCAAGCGGATTTTGCGCGAAAATACCTTTTCCGGCCTTCGTTACAATAAAATTATTTCAGCCCGGCTGGGCCATTCAGTCTTTTTTCCAATCTTTCAGCACGGCAAAGGGCGATGGCCGCTTCTCTTCTTCAGGTTCTTTTTCGGCCGTTTCGGGGAACGCCGCATCCGGTTTGCGCGGATAGGGATCGATGGCAAGGGCGGCAAATTCGGCAACGACAGCGCCGACATCGATGCTGTCGCCGGTGAACTGATCGGGAATGTCGGGACCATCGGGATCGAGCACGATTTCGCCTTCTTCGTTCGTGACCATCCGCGCCAGTTTCGAACCTTCCGGCACGAAAATCTGCTCGACAGTCTCATCGATCTTGCTCGACACCGGCTCCAGCGTCACGACGCAGGACTGGGTCACGGCCGCATGCACCTCGCCTTTTACCTTCACGCCATCCTTCTTCCAGCGGGATACCTGCAGCTCTGCCTTCAGATATTCGACGGAAACCACGTCCCAGAATTTCGCCAGCGCCTTGAGTTCCTCGGCATCGGCTTCGAGACCAATCCTGACGGGATTGGCGGAAATATGGCCTACCTTCACGGGATAGGAGAAAGGCAGGTCGTCATTTGCGGCGTGTCGCGCGTTCATGTGAACCTCATCGTCCAGGCAAGGGCAGCGTCAGGCTTCCGGTTGCGATTGTTTCTTCGGAACAGGCGGCAAGGACGGAAGAAGCCTCCATCATCCAGCCCGCCAGCCCATCCAGCGCCGGCGCGTTCTCGTCTGCCTGCGGATATATATTGCGCCGGAGTGCCGCGACAAGGGCCGCAAGGTCGGACGTATCCAGCGCCGCCGCGTAGGATTCGAGACGGCCATAAAACATGCCGGCGAATTTCTTCATGCGTTTTGGCACGCCCTGATCGCCAATGCCAAGCTCACGGATGGAGTGATCAAGGTCCTGAAAGAAGGCGTCGACAATCTCCTGGGCAATCTCCTGCCCGCTGACACCGGAGGATTTGGTGCGGCGGAAATAGAGAATCATCATGACCGACAGCATCTCGAAACGGCCCATTACAGTGTCGGGGACCCCGAGATCGAGATAAAATTCGGGTGTGCGGGCTGCTGCCGTCAAGGTCGCATATTGCCTGTCAACTATGGCGCGATTGTTGTTTTTCTTCTTGAACAGCCCGAATATCATCGTTTTTTTTCCGAACGGGACGGGTGAATGCGCTTACCGCCCATCGCACTTGTTGCATGATCGTCAAAGCTGGTTTACCGAAGCATCCACGAATTGCAATGCTGTCGCGGTCACGTTCGTCTTTGCGCTGAAACAGTCGAAGAGAACCGGAGGAGTTCCAAAAGGCCGGGAAAGCATTGAATTTGGGGGGTGATCGGGATTTTCCGTCCCCGGATTGACACAATCATGTGCACAGACACTGTGCACCACGCAATGCCGGAAGGTGCCATTCATGATCGCAGTCGGGGAAAAGCAGTTGAGCAAGCAGAAATCCGCAAGTCACGGCAAAATTCTGAGCAAGACCGCCATCGCAATCGTGCTCGCATCCAGCCTGCTTTCCGCCTGCACCAGCACGACAGATGTATTCCATAACGGCTATGTCATGGACGAGCAGTCGCTCCAGCTGATCCCGGAAGGCTCGAGCCGTGAGCAGGTTCTCCTGACCATGGGCACGCCCTCCACGACCGCGACCTTCGGCAATGAAGTGTTCTATTACATCTCGCAGAAGCGTGTGCGCCGTGCGGCCTTCATGAAGCCGTCGCTGGTCGAACAGAACATTCTCGCCATTTATTTCAACAAGGACGGCGTCATCGAGCGCAAGGCCAACTACACGCTGCAGGACGGCAAGGTCTTCGACACGATTTCGCGCACCACGCCGACAGGCGGCAAGGACCTCACCTTCCTGCAGCAGCTGCTTTCCGGCGGCACCTCGGGCGCCAATATCGCCAAGAGCATTCTCGGCCAGGGCGGCAATACGCCCTGACCTCAGCAGGAACGGAAAATTCAAAGGCCCGGGGATCGCTCCCCGGGCCTTTTCAATTTGTCGAAACGGTAGCCTTCAGTGGGCGAGAACCGCCAGCAGCAGCAGCGCCACGATATTGGTAATCTTGATGGCCGGGTTGACCGCCGGACCCGCGGTATCCTTATAGGGATCGCCAACGGTATCACCCGTCACCGATGCCTTGTGCGCCTCCGAACCCTTGACGTGGCGCACGCCATCCTTGTCGACGAAACCGTCTTCGAAGCTCTTCTTGGCGTTATCCCACGCACCACCACCAGACGTCATGGAAATCGCCACGAAGAGGCCGTTGATGATGACACCGAGCAGTGATGCGCCGAGTGCGGCAAAGGCCGAGGCCTTGGAACCGGAGATCAGCAGCACACCGAAATAGACCAAGAGTGGCGCCAGAACCGGCAGAAGCGACGGGATGACCATTTCCCTGATCGCCGCCCTGGTGAGCAGGTCCACGGCCTTGCCGTAGTCAGGCTTTTCCGTGCCGGCCATGATGCCGGGTTTTTCGCGGAACTGGCGACGGACTTCCTCAACGATGGCGCCTGCCGCCTTGCCCACCGCCGTCATGGCAATGCCGCCGAAGAGATAAGGAATGAGGCCGCCGAACAGCAGGCCGGCAACCACGTAAGGGTTGGCGAGGCTGAAGGAAATCTCGCCTATATCCTTGAAGTAGGGATAGGTGTCGCCGTTGGCTGCGAAATAGGAAAGGTCGTTGGCATAGGCGGCAAACAGAACCAGCGCGCCGAGACCGGCTGAGCCGATGGCATAACCCTTGGTCACGGCTTTCGTGGTATTACCGACGGCATCCAGCGCGTCTGTCGCCTTGCGAACGTCTGGATCAAGACCAGCCATTTCAGCAATGCCGCCGGCATTGTCCGTGACCGGCCCGAAGGCATCGAGCGCGACGATCATACCGGCGAGACCAAGCATGGCGGTAACGGCAATACCGGTGCCGAACAGGCCACCGAGCTGGTAGGTGCCGATGATGCCGCCGACGATGACGATGGCCGGCAATGCGGTCGATTCGAGCGAAACGGCAAGCCCCTGGATGACGTTGGTGCCGTGGCCCGTCACCGAGGCCTGGGCGATGGAATTGACCGGGCGCTTGTTGGTGCCGGTATAATATTCGGTAATGACGACGATCAGCGCCGTCACGACGAGACCGACAAGGCCGCACAGGAAGAGATTGGTGCCGGTGATTTCCGTGCCGGCCACCGTGCCCACCGTCCCCCAGCCGATCGTCGCATAAGTGGCGACGGCAAGACCCGCGACGGAAAAGATACCGGTGGCGATCAGGCCCTTGTAGAGCGCGCCCATGATGGAATTGTTGGTGCCGAGCTTCACGAAGAAGGTGCCGGCAATCGAGGTCAGGATGCAGGCGCCGCAGATCGCCAGCGGATAGACCATTGCGCTTTCGAGTATCGGCGTTCCCGCAAAGAAGATCGCGGCGAGAACCATGGTGGCCACCACCGAAACGGCATAGGTCTCGAAAAGATCGGCCGCCATGCCAGCGCAGTCACCAACGTTGTCGCCGACATTGTCGGCGATGGTTGCGGGGTTGCGCGGGTCATCCTCAGGAATGCCCGCCTCGACCTTGCCGACGAGATCGCCGCCGACATCGGCGCCCTTTGTGAAGATGCCGCCGCCGAGACGCGCGAAGATGGAGATCAGCGACGCGCCGAATCCGAGCGACACCAGCGCATCGATCACTTCCCGCGAGCCGGGCGCATGGCCCATCACCGAGGTGAGGATGAAATAATAGATGGATACGCCGAGCAGCGCGAGGCCCGCCACCAGCATGCCGGTAATGGCGCCTGATTTGAACGCGATGTCGAGTCCGGCGGACAGGCTGTGTGACGCGGCCTGCGCCGTACGCAGATTGGCCCTGACGGACACATGCATGCCGACGAAACCGGCAACACCTGAAAGGACGGCACCGATGATGAAACCGATCGCGGCCATGGATGACAGGAGATACCAGGCCAGAACGGCGACGATCAGGCCGACGATGGCGATGGTGAGATATTGGCGGGTGAGATAAGCTTGCGCACCTTCACGGATATAACCTGCTATTTCACGCATGCGCTCGTTGCCCTGATCGGCATCGAGGACGCTCTTCGTTGCCCATACCGCGTAAACCACGGACAGGACACCGCATAAAATGACTATGGGTATTACGGTCATGCGCACTTACCTCCCAAAAGGCCGGGCCTCACTCCCACCCCGGCGTGGCGAAACCATGTGCAGCGGGACGCGGACGGCCTGTCCGAAGTCCCCTATTGGGCATTTGTTCCCCTCCCAAGGAAAAATGTCCTCGACGGGAGATTGCGTTGGCGCGACGTCTCGCGTCAAGCCCACAAATTTGCCTGAAACTTGAAAGGCGTAGCGCCGGCTATGCGACTGAGGCCGCTTTTCTGCGTGCCGTGTAGATGAGCGACAGCACCAGCAGGAGGCAAAGCCCTGAAACGGGCCAGATGACGAGGTTCATGACCGACCAGCCCCATGCCGTAAAGACCTTGCCGGAGGAGAAGGATGACAGGGCAACCGTGCCGAACAGCATGATATCGTGAAATCCCTGCACCTTGTCCGCTTCATGCGGGCGGTAACTTGACGTGATGATGGCGGTCGCACCGATGAAACCGAAATTCCAGCCAAGCCCGAGCAGAATCAGCGCCGTCCAGAAATTCCACAATTCGATGCCCATGTGGGCGACGATGGCACAGGCCATCAGCACGATGAGGCCGGAAGCGACAATCTTTTCCGCGCCGAACCGGGAAATCAGCATCCCGGTGAAGAAACTCGGGCCGAACATGGCAACGACGTGCCACTGGATGCCGAGCGTGGCGAGTTCGGTCGGGAAACCGCAGCCGACCACCATGGCAAGCGGTGCGCCGGTCATCATGAAGGTCATCAGCGCATAAGAGCCGATGCCGCAGATCATGCCGGTGACGAAACGCTGCGTGCGGACGATTTCAGAAAGCGGCCTTGCCGATTCAACATGGGTGGCGGCCTTGGGATCGGGCAACTTCAAAAACGCCAGAATGGCGATCGAAACGAGCCCCAATGGCACGAGCGCCATGAAAGCGCCGGCAAAGGTGACCGGCGCCAGCAGGTCCTTGCCGAAGATGGCGAGCTGCGGTCCGACAATGGCGGAGATGATACCGCCCGCAAGTATCCAGGAGATAGCCTTGGGTTTGTAGAAGGACGGCGATGCGTCGGCTGCGGCAAATCGGATCTTCTGCGTAAAGCCGCCGGAAATGCCGATCAGCAGCAGGCCGACGGCAAAAAGCCAGAAATCCGACCGGAAGAGCGCGACCGCAGCAACTCCGCCGCCGATCGAGCACATCAGTGCGCCGACCATGAAGCCAGCCTTGCGGCCGAGGAAACGGGATGCGGCCGCCACGCAGATCGCGCCAAGCGCCACACCGATATTAAACCCGGTAAGCGGTGCGGTCGCCAGCGACTTGTCGGCGCCAAGCAGTTGGTACCCTGCGAGCGCGCCGACGGAAAAGCTCATGGGCGCGGCCGATCCCATGATCGCCTGCGCCATGGTGAGGAGGAAGACGTTGCGCTTCGCCTCGTCCAGTTGACCTTCAAGTCCGGGGACGGAAACGGCGCTCATCTCTTCCTCATCTGCTTTTAGTTCAGCGTTTTGCCTCGCCGCGCACCTGCTTGGCAATGCGGTCAAGAACCGCATTCACTAGCTTCGGCTCGTCATGCTCGAAGAAAGCACGGGCGATTTCAACATATTCCGTGACAATGACGGCGACCGGCACGTCCTTGCGCTCGAGAATCTCGAAAGTTCCTGCACGCAGGATAGCGCGGACGGTGGCGTCGAGTCGCGACAGCGGCCAGTCTTCGAGAAGGGCGGAGCGCACCAGCGGGTCGATCTTCGTCTGGTCACGCACGACGCCCGAGACGATTGAACGGAACCACGACGGGTCGGCCTTGAGATAGGTATCGCCATCGACTTCCTGGCCGAGACGATGCGCTTCATATTCAGCGACGACTTCCATAACGCCGGTTCCGCCGACATCCATCTGATAAAGCGCCTGCACGGCCGCAAGGCGGGCTGCGCCGCGCTGATTGGCGGGCTTTACCGAAGGCTGGCGCGGTTCACCGCCATTTTCCACATTAGACATGCGTTCAGCCACCCAGTTTTTTCTTCAACTCGATCATCGTGAGCGCCGCACGGGCAGCGAAACCACCCTTATCCTTGTCGGAGCGGCGCACGCGCGCCCAGGCCTGCTCGTCGTTCTCGACGGTGAGGATGCCGTTGCCGATCGGCAGCGATTCGCTGACGGCCAGATCCATCAGGGCGCGGGAAGATTCGTTGGCGACGATATCGAAGTGATAGGTCTCGCCACGAATGACCATGCCGAGCGCGACAAAACCGTCATATTCGGTGCCGTCATTGTCGGCGCCATCAAGCGCCATGGCGATGGCGGCCGGGATTTCGAGCGCGCCGGGAACGGTGATGACGTCATAGGTGGCGCCGGCTTCATCAAGCGCGAACTTCGCGCCTTCGAGAAGAGCGTCGGCCATATCATCGTAAAAACGTGCTTCCACGATAAGAAGATGGGGTTTGGACATGTGAGGGTTCCTGGGGATTTTCCCGAAAAGCTTGACGCCGGATCACACCGGCATTTGCGGCGGTCAAACCACGGCTGGCCGTTTTTGGCAAGTAATTTCATGTGTCGGCGGCGCAAGCGGCCGCGTTTGCAGGGCATTTGGCCGGGTTTTGCGCTCCCGGCGCGGCTCCCCGTGAATCAGGTTTTCTGGAAAGCGAGATGGACGCCGAGCCCCATCAGCACCGTTCCGGCAGCGCGGCGGGCAAACACCTGCACCGCGCTGGAACGCTTCAAGCGCCCGATCATCGCGCCCGCAAGAAGCACGCCGACGAGATCGGCGGAGGAGAAAATGAAATTGACGGCGATGCCAAGGATCAGGAACTGCAGCCAGACGGGAAAGGCGGCGGCCGGATCGACGAATTGCGGCAGGAAAGCCAGAAAGAACAGCGCTGTCTTCGGGTTGAGTACATCAACGATGATGCTGTCGATGAAGGCGCGGCGTGCCGATTTCGGCTCGATGGTCAGATTGACCGCCTCGCCTTCCATCTTGCTGCGCAACATCGAGAAGCCGAGCCAGACGAGATAAAGCGCGCCACAGAGCTTCACGGCGAGATAGAGCCACGGAACCGCCTGAAACAGCACCGAGAGACCGGCCGCAGAGGCGAAGATGTGGACATAGCAGCCGACATGGATGCCGAGCACTGCCATCAATCCGGCAAACCGGCCGCGCGCCATGGTCTGCGCCGCCGCGTAAAGCATGGCCGGACCGGGGATATAGGCGAACAGTGCGGTGGTTATGAAAGAGGCGGTCAGCAGTTCGAAGGAAGGCATGATGTATTTCCCCTACCCCGTTTGGCTCGCGGTCGATTTCAAACGGCCAAAAAGTCCTATAGCGTTTCCAGCTTCATCGGAAGCGGGTGCTTGAGAACAACTGCTATAGGCCGCGATTTCAGGTGTTGGCCACTCCCCTTTCCGTCATTCCGGCCTTGAGCCGGAATCAGTCGACGCGCGTCTGCGCGGCGGGAAAAGTTCTTTCAACCCAAAGACTTGGGCTGACTGGATTCCGGCTCGAGGCCGGAATGACGGAGGAGGCGTCGGTGCGTCCTCCTCTCCAAAGCATCGTCACATTACGCAGAGGGGAATTCCGCAAGCCGCGCGGCGTAACGCGCCATGGTGTCGACCTCGAAATTGACGAAATCGCCCGGCTGGCGCTCACCCCAGGTGGTGACGGAAAGCGTGTGGCGGATCAGGAGAACGTCGAAATCCGTGCCTTCGACGGCGTTGACGGTGAGCGACGTGCCGTCGAGCGCCACGGAACCCTTGGGCGCCACGAATTTCGCCAGATGTTCCGGCGCGCGCAGGCGGATACGCACCGCCTCGCCTTCCGGCTCGACCGACAGGATTTCCGCCTTGCCGTCCACATGGCCGGAGACGATATGACCGCCAAGCTCATCGCCGATCTTGAGCGCCCGCTCCAGGTTGACGTGCGTGCCCTTCTGCCAGCTGGCGATCGTCGTCAGGCGCAAGGCCTCTTCCCATGCTTCGACCTCGTACCAGCGCTCATTGCTGCCATCATCAGGCAGTCTCGTCACCGTCAGGCAGACGCCGCCATGGGAGATGGACGCGCCCATATCGATGGTCTTGGGATCGTAATTGGTCGCCACGCGCAGGCGGACACCCTCGGCCAAGGCCTCCAGTTCGGAAACGGTTCCGACATCGGTGACAATTCCGGTAAACATCAAATCGGCCTTTCATAATTGAAGCAGCGATCCGGCCCGTAGGCGGTTTCACTGATCAGAGCATAGTCGCCCTTGATGTCGGCACGGCTGAGCGGCGTTTCAATGCCGCCCTTGCCGATCACGACGGGGCTTTCAAACAGCATGATACGATCCACCAATCCAGCTTCAAGGAATGATTTTGCGGCAAAAGCGCCGCCTTCAACTAGAAGTTCCGACATGCCGCTTTCGGCAAGGATGTGGAGGAGGTTTTCGAGCGTGGGGGCTTCGAGGACCTGGACGCCGGCGTTGGTCAGGAGTTGGCGGCGGAGGTCGAGGTTACCCCCCTCTGCCCTGCCGGGCATCTCCCCCTCAAGGGGGGAGATCGGCAAGGGGCTGTCCGCTCGTTCAAATTGCGCCCTAGACGCACCCCTCCAGCCGTCGATGCAGGGCGGAGCAGCGCTCCATCGATCTCCCCCTTGAGGGGGAGATGCCCGGCAGGGCAGAGGGGGGTAAGGCGGCAACCACCACCGGAACTTCCCGCGCACTCCGCACCAGTTTCGACGTCAATGGCAATTCAAATTGCCGATCCAGCACGATCCGCACAGGCGAGCGGTTTTCCAGACCGGCAATGCGCACGGTCAGCTCAGGATCATCCGCGATAGCGGTCCTGATACCAACGAGAATGCAGTCGCAGCGCGCCCGAAGTTGGTGCACTGCATGGCGTGACTCAGGGCCGGTAATGGCAATCTGCCCCTCACCTTGCCTGCCGATCATTCCGTCAGCAGAAACCGCAAGCTTCAGAATCACATGCGGGCGTTTTTTCACCTGTCTTGTGAGGTAACCGGCGAGCGCCCGTTGGGCTTCGGCACGCAGCAGACCGGTTTCCACCACGATACCAGCATCGCGCAATATCTGATAACCACGGCCGGAGACGCGCTCGTCCGGATCGTCCACCGCGACCACGACACGGGCAACGCCATATTCCACCAGCGCGTTGGCGCAGGGCGGGGTTTTACCCCAGTGTGAACAGGGTTCGAGCGTCACGTAGGCGGTCGCGCCACGTGCCGCCTCGCCGGCCAGTTCCAGCGCCTGCCGTTCGGCATGGGGGCGTCCGCCGATGGCGGTCACGGCCTCGGCGATGATTTGTCCGTCCTTGACGAGAACACAGCCGACCGAGGGGTTGGTCAGCGTCTGGCCCTGGTGGCGAAGCGAAACCTCGATGGCCCGCGCCATGAACCTTTCGTCATCGGCACGGCTCATCACGTCTATGCTCCAGCGTCGGTATCGCGCGCGATCTTGGCGTTGATTTCGGCAATCACGTTCTCGAAATCCTCGGCATGGCTGAAATCCCGATAGACCGAAGCATAACGAACGAAGGCGACGTCATCGAGGCTTTTCAGCGCTTCCAAAACCTGAAGACCGATTTCTTCCGAGGGAATTTCCGTCTCGCCGGAGCTTTCCAGACGACGGGCAATACCTGATACGGCCCGTTCGATCCGGTCTCGATCGACCGGCCGCTTGCGCAGCGCGATCTCGAAGGAACGCACCAGCTTTTCGCGGTCGAAAGGAAGCTTGCGGCCGCTTTTCTTGATGACCATCAGTTCGCGCAGTTGCACGCGCTCATAGGTCGTAAAGCGGCCGCCGCAATCCGGGCAGATGCGCCGCCGGCGGATGGAGGTGTTGTCCTCCGCCGGACGCGAGTCCTTGACCTGTGTGTCTTCGGAACCGCAGAATGGGCAGCGCATCGTCTTCTTTCCTTACATGTACGGATACATTGGGAAACGGTCCGTCAGGCCGACGACCTTTTCACGCACCGCAGCCTCGACGGAGGCATTGCCTTCATCCGAATTGGCGACCTTAAGACCATCGAGAACCTCAACGATCAGCTTGCCGATTTCGCGGAATTCCGCTTCCTTGAAACCGCGCGTCGTGCCGGCCGGCGTGCCGAGACGGACACCAGAGGTAACGAAGGGCTTTTCCGGGTCGAAGGGAATGCCGTTCTTGTTGCAGGTGATGTAGGCGCGACCAAGGGCTGCCTCCGCACGCTTGCCGGTGGCGTTCTTCTTGCGAAGGTCGACCAGCATCAGGTGGTTGTCGGTACCGCCGGAAACGACATCAAGACCGCCTTCAACCAGGGTTTCGGCCAGCGCCTTGGCGTTCTTCACGACCTGTGCGGCATAATCCTTGAACTCGGGCTTCAGCGCTTCACCGAAGGCAACAGCCTTGGCGGCGATGACGTGCATCAGCGGGCCGCCCTGCAGGCCGGGGAAGACGGCGGAGTTGAACTTCTTCGCCAGATCCTCGTCGTTGGTGAGGATCATGCCGCCACGCGGGCCGCGCAGGGACTTGTGCGTCGTCGTGGTTGCGACGTGGCAGTGCGGGAACGGCGACGGGTGCTGGTCACCAGCCACGAGACCGGCGATGTGGGCCATGTCGACCATGAGGTAAGCGCCGACTTCGTCAGCGATTTCGCGGAAGCGCTTCCAGTCCCACACGCGCGAATAGGCGGTGCCGCCGGCGAGAATGAGCTTCGGCTTATGTTCCTTGGCCTTGCGCTCCACTTCGTCCATGTCCAGCAGGTTATCGCCTTCGCGCACGCCGTAGGACACGACGTTGAACCACTTGCCGGACATGTTGACCGGGGAACCATGCGTCAGGTGACCTCCCGAATTCAGATCGAGACCCATGAAGGTGTCGCCCGGCTGCAGCAGCGCGAGGAACACGGCCTGGTTCATCTGCGAGCCGGAATTCGGCTGAACGTTGGCGAAGTTGACGCCGAACAGCTTCTTGGCGCGTTCGATGGCGAGTTCTTCAGCAATGTCGACGAACTGGCAGCCGCCGTAATAACGCTTGCCCGGATAACCTTCCGCATATTTGTTCGTCATGATCGAACCCTGTGCTTCGAGCACGGCACGGGAAACGATGTTTTCCGAGGCAATCAGTTCGATCTCGTGGCGCTGGCGGCCCAGTTCCTTCTCGATCGCGCCGAAAATTTCCGGATCGACATCGGCAAGCGGACTGGAGAAGAAAGCATCTGTGTTCGACATGGTGAAGGCTCCTGAAACAGTAATGCGATGGCGTCTTAGCGCCCTGCCCGAACAAGAGCAATACGGAGAGCGAGATTTGCCCGTCAAACTGCGACGTCGCGACGAAAAGTGGCAGTTGTTTTCAGGAAAAGCAGAGCGCGACGGAAACTTAAAGGCGGCGCTGCGATGATGCGCGGCCAAGCCGCGCACCTGCGTCATCCTCGGGATGGCCCCGAGGATCTGCAATGCTCTATTTTACGATAGGTGATTAGGTCCTCGGGACAAGCCCGAGGATGACGGCGGAGGGACTGGCCGGTTTCCGGCGATCACCTCTCCCCTCGCTCACAATTCAAAGCTTATGGCAAAAGCCCGATCAGTTGCGCGGCAGCAGATCGTCGTCCACGGCACCGGCCGGCTGTTCCATGCCCGCCGTCGTGTTCAGCGCCAGTTCGGCATTGCCGTCCTTGCCGTAGATATCGTCGCGGAACTGAACCACGCCGTCCTTCGCCGACCATGCGGTGATGTAGACGAAGTAGACGGGCACTTCCTGTGCGAGCTTGATCGGCGTGTTGACGCGCGAGGCAATGACACGTTCCATTTCCTGGCGCGACCAGCCGGGCGTATCGCGCAGCAGCCACGACGTCAGGTCGCGCACGTTCTGCACGCGGACGCAACCGGAGGACTCAAAGCGCATCAGCTTGTTGAACAGGCCCTGCTGCGGCGTGTCGTGCATGTATTCGTTGTTCGGATTGTGGAAGTTGATCTTCGTCGAGGACATGGCGTTGATCTTGCCGGGGTCCTGACGGAACATCAGGTTCGGCGCTTTCGGCGCGAACCAGTCGACCGTGGTCGGCGAGACTTCCTGTCCCTTGCCGTCGATAAGGCGGATGTTGTTCCGCTCCAGATAGGTCGGGTCCTTCTGCATCAGCGGCACGATGTCCTTTTCGACGATCGAGCGCGGAGCAGTCCAGTAAGGGTTGAGGATGACCTCGTAAATCTTGGAATTGATAACGTGCGTCGGACGGCTGGCGCGGCCGACAACGGCAGTGTTGCGCAGCACGACGCGTTCGTTTTCAACGGCTTCAATGGCGGCGGCCGGAATATTCACCATCAGGTGACGCTGACCGAGATCGCCGGACATGGACTGGATGCGCACGAGGTTGGTCTGCAGCTGCGCGAGACGGATCTGCGCGGACACATTGAGAGCCTTGGTGGTATATTCGCCGCTGACGCCGTCAGCCGGAAGGCCATGACGGGCCTGGAAACGCTTCAGCGCGCCATCGACATAGGAGTCGAAGGCGCTGGAAATGCCGGCTTCACGCGGCAGGTCGCCCGATACCATCAGTCGCTGGCGCAGTGCCTGAACGGAGGGATCGGAGACGCCGATCTGCAGACGCTGCTGCGACGCCGGAACTTCCGGCCAGCCGCCATTCTGCACGATCTGCTGATATTGCATGATCGCCTGCTGCATATAGACGGGGGCTTCGCGGCCGAGGACCGGATTGTTGGAAACGACGCCCACAGCCGAACGCGACGTATTGGCGTCGAACTGGTCATCCCAGTTGCCGCGGCGCGAGGAACCCATGAGATCGTTAAACGCGTCCTGCGCCAAGGCCGGCGCAGCGAGCGCGGCGACACCAGCGGAAACGGCCGAGCGCAGAAGCGTGCGGCGCGATACGGAATTGGAAACGGATGTCTTTGTCATTCTACCTACCAGCCACTCTATTCGGCATTCTCTATAATGCCTAAATCAATATGATTAACAAACACGTACAACGTGCCTGCCGGCCTGGAATACTCGACACCCATCGCCTGGGCGCTATTGTCTGGCAGAACGGTCGGGACTTGCCGCGACAGCAGGAGAAACAGCCGGCTCCTCAAGCTTTGCGGGTCTCATATCAATATGGCCAATTCGTGTCACGGGCCATTTCTCACGAAGCTGTGTATGCCCCACAAAACAGGGTTCCTACGAGCTTTGCAGGTTGGGCTTGACATGAAGAAACGGCAGAGATGTAGCCGCCGAATCCGCAGGCCGGGAGCAAGAATGCCCCCGGCCTAAACAGTGAAACCGTCGCGGTATTACAGGCGGTAAGCGATCGAGTCGTTCCACGGATGTTCCACACTTGATAAAATTGTGTGATTTCCAATGACTGGCGCGCAGGTGGCGCGTTATCGCGCGCTTGGGATTGGTGGCGCGTCAAGAGGTATAGCAGCGCGTAGCAGCTTTTCAATCGCAGCGGCGCTCTTCTCCAGATAGTCGGGTGAGGCCGAAGCGTATATTTCAGTGATGTTAAAAGAAGGCATCCTATGTCCGAGCTGTGCGCCAACCTCCCACGGAGAAACACCTTCCCGGCGAAGCCAGCGGGCCACGGTGTGCCTACATGAGTAGGCAGTGACCTTCCTATCCATCTTTGCCCGACCCACCGCCTTTCGGATGCCATTAATAGCTTTGTCGATGCCCTGGCCTCTCCACATGATGACATAGGGCGTGGTCTTATCCATTCCGTCGAGCACTTCCCGAACAAAGGGAACGAGCTTCACCGTTGCGCGACGCTTTGAGGTTTGCTTGCGCCCTTGTGGGTTGAGGTAGATCAGCCCCTCCTCAAAGTCGATCTGCTCCCAAGTGAGGTGGCAAATGGCTTCGTTACGGGCACCCGTGCCGAGCATGAGAATGAGGAACAGGCGGATGTGGTCGGCGGCGTGCGTGTAGAGCAGCCGGATTTCTGCGACCGATAGCGGCCTACCCTTCGGAGGCGTTTCTTCGCGGGGAAGCGACTGGATGAACGGCACGGATGAAATCACGTTGCGCTTATAAGCCCGGTTGATAGCCGTGCGGCCAGCCTCAAGAACCCGGTTCACGCTGCTGACCTTTAGATTTTTCTGCAACAAGTGTTCGCGGAATTCCTCTTGCTTACGCACATTCCGAACATGTTCAACGGTGGCTTTTTCGCCATAGAACTCCCGCCAGTAGCGAAGTACGATCTTCGTGGACTCGTAAGACCTCAGCTTGATGGCGTGATGGTCGAGGTAATCTTGAAACACCTCTTTCAGCGTGACCTCAGACGGCGGCAGATCCTGCGCCGTCCGCATCCTCTGTTCCATATACCACGCATCGAGGCGGCGCTTGGCTTCCTCGAAATCGTCGGTGCCAAGGCTTGCCCGCTTAGTGCGGCGGCTAGCTTCTTCGTAAAAGCAGCGATACCACGCAGGACTTCCGGCCCGTTGACCAAGCCAGAAGTCCCCCACGCGATATTCCTTCTTCGCGTAACGGCTCAATCCTTCACACCCCGCAGAAGCATGTCGGCGATATGGATGCCGAGGTAGCGGATCTTTCGGGGCCCTAGCGCGACGAACTGTGTCAGCCCATCCCGCCGCCAGCGCTTGAGGGTGCTTGGATCTATGTTGATGATGTGGGCCGCTTGCTCCTCCCCATATTGCCGGAAGAGGGCAAACCCGTACTCTTTGGCGATAGCTTCTCGCATACCTTTAACCTCTTCAGCCACAGGACGCTCCTAACTTAAATAGGTACACACAAAACATGGGAACTTCAATTACCGCTATACCTATAATGCACCACTTTAATAAACCCCATTTCGACTTTGCGAAAAGGCTAATGGCGATCATCAGGGCAACGAAGTAAAGAGCTGCCGTTCCGAATGCGATGTAGAATGCAGTCGCAACGGGCGAGGCCAGGCAGTAGACAAAGGGATATGACCACATCCAGACCGAAAGGTAGTTTGCGGTATAGAGAACGCCGAACGCGAAGGCCACGTGCTCCAGACCTATGTGCGGTACTTTTGCCATCTCCGCCCCCTCCTCTGTCGGAATGGTTTGCGGATAACGGCTGACCTCTTCCGAGATTTTGGCCTGCGCCGGGAGGCCAACGAAGCCGCCTTGCGTAGAACCTTGTTGAACAACCAGAGCAAGAGCTGGAAGCTGAAGACGGCGAGCTTTGAAGCCACCTTCGCCAGCAGTGTGATGAAGCGCCGGGCGAAGCTCATGCGAACCTCTTAACCAGAACACGGCGCTTTCCGGTGCTCCTCCGCAATCCTCTCTGCGACAACTCAACCATTTTGCCGGCGCGCCAGACCCATGTAAACTTTTCGCTCCACTGAACAGAACGATTCTCAACAAGGTGAATGTGGTTGATGTAAACCCCCGCCCACTCTCCAGTGGATAGACGTTTTACACCCTCCAATGATGAGGGCGTTTCGTCTCCGGTGTTCCCTGCATATTCGTACCAGACCTTGAATGCCTTATACTTCTTCAAAAGCCATGGGGGGCATTCTTGACGGTTGCCTCGTGGCTTCTCCCCCGCTGGCTTCTCGATGCCGAAGCTCTTGTTCGGCTGGCGGTTGAACGTCAATTCCTTACTCATATGAGCCTCCATCACCCCCGCTGGCGACGACTTGACGCCTCTAGGCCAGGGGTATGGGAGCGATCCTGCCATCAAGGATTTTTTAGTCTAATCATAGTAATCTAGAAGCGAATCTATATTTCTAGGACTGAAGATGCCTAATGAAGAGACTGGTCAATTTAACTACCCAATCCCGAAACGTCTTAAAACGAAATTCAATGAAATAACTGTCGGGAAAAAGCAGCAAGACGTCGTAGTAAAACTGGTGGAAGCCTTTGTTCGAGATCCCTCCATAGCCGGCGTATATGACCGAAAAGGATCTCATAACCTATCTCCTGCCGACAGTATTGGCTTGGTCGACGTGATCGAAGATTTTCGGGATTTTGATTTCACCGACTATTTCGAAGATGCATATCCGACCTACATCTTCATCCGCGACTATGCAGCGTTTCGCTACAAGGGCTTTCACTGGAATCTTATTACAAGCCTATCGCATGTAGGGCCCCGCTTTCACATTTCCTTTCCTGAACCTACAGACGACATTGGCCGCGCCCTTGTGCAAGAGCTAGTTAAAGGAGCCACCAAACACGGAGGGAGCTTCACCACGGTCTCTACCCGTTCAGATGCAGACCTTTTGCCGCACCTTGTCATTGTGACACCCAAATTAGTGATTTATTCCCTTGATACCCCTTACCATGTGTCCAACGTGGCCTATGTTCATGATCGCAGTATTAATGAAGTCCAACATATCATAAGAACGGTATTAACCCCTCCTCATGGCGTCGAGACGTTTGTGATGGATAATCGAGATTAGTGACGCACCAGCCACTTGTTGCCGATTTCCCCTAGTTGCAATTCCATCTCACCCACCCACGCCCCGGTAAACGCTGATAAGCCGGAGGCGCATGGTACGGGTTAGCTGTAGCTTGATCGTAGTAGTGCAAGATATGGGTTTGTGACCAAACCCGTTTAGCTTCGCTCATGCTATGGTGGGTTAAATGGCTGCAACTTATCCGGTATTCCTCAAACATACCTTCGTGAGCAAGGCCAAACAGGCGCAGCCATACACTGCCCGTGCGCATAGCCGTTACATCCAGCGCGCATCCGCCACGCACGCCGTCCGCACCCACCTTATGCCGGAGAACTACAACGAGCGGCAGCGGTGGTTTTATGACCACGAAAACGGTCTGCGGAAGAATGGCCGGGTTATCGACAAGTTCACGCTTTCTATCCCACATGAGATATCCAAGGAACACGCCGAAGAAGTTTTACACGCCTTTGGCCTTTGGTTGGGTCAAGGACGCGCGCCCTTCATGTTCACCCTTCAGGGGTTTGATTCGACCAACCACCACGCCCATTTCGTCTTCGTTGACCGTGATGAAGACGGTAAGCGGGTCTATGGCACGACCGAGCGAAACAGTACCCGTGGCATTAAGCTGGAATGGGAGCGGATCGCCAACGAACGCTTCGCCGACCTTGGTTACGATGTGCAAATAAAGGTCCATGACGGCGCCGAGATGGTGGCCGCTAACGACAACCCCGTCGAAGACATTTCCGCAGCCGGAATTCCGGTTGACGGACCCGAAGCAATCCCCACCCTCGTAGAAGAAGGCGTCCAAGAGGACGACTATGATATGCCTCACCTCGAGCAGGAAGACCGCGCGCAATACCAAGGCTCAGATATTGGGTATCACATCAAGAAGCTCTATGAAGCGACGGCAGACCTAGCCGCATTGAGCGATGCAAAGCATAAGCTTGCTCAGGCGGAAAAGGCTTTAGAAGTCGCTTCAAAAGTCAGAGAAGCCGCCGAACTAAAGGCAAGCGAACATCTTTCAACTACCTTGCAGCCAGCAGAGCAAAACGCCTACCAGGCGCACGAAGCTCTTTCTCAATACCAAAAGGACAACGGGAAACTGCGTGGCTTTGAACTCTTTGGTTGGAAGACATCAACCCGCAAGCAGGCGGAGCAGGCGCAGGCCCGCGCGCAATCCGCAGACTTCCGCCTCCACTATTTCCAGCAGGATCAGAAGGATTATGATCGTCAGGCCAATGTTGCCGTCGCACAAGAACGCGCCGCCGAGCATGATGCCCTCATGCAGCGGAATGCGTTGCGCGACCTGTATGGAGATAGTCAGGACGTTACCCAAGCGGAAAGTGTTTTCAACAACACCATCACTCATAATCTGAGAGAAATCGAGAAAAGGGATATTACCGTCAACGATGCGGTCGAGGCCATGTATAACGAAGAGATCACGCTAGAGGAGTTCCGGGCCTACCTTGTTGCTTCCGGGCAAAAAGAACTCCTTGCCGCCTATGATGAAGGCATGGAGCTATCGGAAGACTAGCCGCTTCTTAGATCCGCTACCGACGATCTTTACCGGGTGTTCGGCCTTAATGGACGTAGTGCCCATAATCGCTACCAGTTTTCCGACCGGCATGTTGCGCAGCTCGTCACTTTTTGCCACGCGCCGGGCCTGTTCGTTACGGCTTTCGCTTGTGCCTCGCTCGCCTTGCGAATAGCCCCGGTTCTCAATCGTATACTCACCGATCATGCGGCTGATGTCTTCGTAGGTACTCATTTCCGTCCCCCCCCCGAAGATGACGAGGTTGCTGCTGTTCACGATGACCGAGGCTTCCGGGTAGACCTCAAACACGTCCCGCAGGCCCAGCGTCCAGAGCATCATAGCCGTGCCCATCTTGCCGGTTTCCGTGATGGCCGTAACCACCGCCTCGCAGTTCCCGAGCAGGCGGGTTTCATCAATCAGGATGCGCAGATCCTTTGGGAAACGTGGCTGACCTTCACCGTTATGCATCTGCACGATGCGTGGCCACATCTGCACGCGTGTATTGATGGCGTTCCCGATAAGCAGCCGGGCGGCAGCGGATTCGATTGCCGTACCTCCTGTCGTTACGAACGTCACAACTGGCTTTGTATCGAGGTAATTCCGTTCCCACGTAAACCCATTGGTGCCGGTGATGTGGGCGAAGTTCGGCCGCAGCCATACGCCCATCTTCCGAGTCATGGTGGTGCTGAAGCTTCCCCGCTCCTTCTCGCTCGCGTTACGGAATGCTGTGACGGCCGCGATTTCCAGAGGCCCACCAGCCGCCATCATATCCTTAAATGTCTTATCCCGACTGGCTTCGTCGGCGATCATCATCCTGACGATCTCGCTCATCGTGGCATTCAGCGGATCGGTGCGGAGTTTGAAGGCGATAATCCCCGCCACGACAATACGGGGGAAGTCCGAGAAGTGGGCGTTGACGCCTTTCTCATCCGGCATAACTAGCCGCATGAACTGGTCACAGTCCTGCGCCTGGTGGAAAGGGTCGCTGCGAATAAACGATAGCGGGTTCATGTGATCACTATTCGGCGCATCGGTGAAGTTGATGAACTGCGCCTCATAGCCTTCGTCGAGGTACTTTTGCAGAACAGCCGGCCTCAAGTCCCCATGCGGGTCGAACACGATCACATCGGGCTTATCTTCAAGCTGCGCCAGCGAGAGGAGCTGTGCCTTCGCCATGTTGGACTTCCCGGTGCGCCGAGGCGCCACACCGATGACGCAGGCTTCGGGGTCGGTATAGACCCTCTTTCCATCCACCAGCCCCATATACCAACCGCCAGCGACCGCATGAACAGTCTTCTTCAATGCTTTCCAGTTTGCAAAGCTCGCATCGCCATGAACCGGCTTGCGCTTACGAAACCACGACTGTAGCCGTCCGACAGCGTCACGAGCATCTTTGATCGTGCTCCAAAGCATCGATGGAGTAATAAATATCAGTTTTAGCGCCCAGATAAGCAACGCTAAAGCCCAACCTACCACTGTGATGGGCCATGAAATAATAGCCATATGCTCCCCCATGGGTTACTTTTAACTCGTTCAGCCAACAATCTTCAACCTTTTCGCAGGCCCACGGGATAACCTTGGGCTGGACAATCCTGTGCGCCTTCAGCGAGGACACAATGAGTGAGAAACCTACACACGATGTACTGACCGCCTCCAACCTGAATAAGCGCAGGCGTGAGGAGAATGACCATCTTCGGAAAATCGGGGCAGCTTGGGCACATAGCGACGGGAAGGGTTTTACCCTCCAGCTTTTCGCGCTCCCAATGACGGGCCGCCTGGTTCTTCGCGAACCTCTCCCAGACGATGAAAGAGAACGCGAAGACGAGCGCCGGATGAACTCCGGGAATTACGGGCACGACAGCAGAGGCCGATAACCGACCCACCGTGTCCGTCAAGCCCTGCCCTTCGGCTTCGGGGCGTTGACTGACCCTCCATGGGCCGTTTCCTGAAACAACGTGGCCAATCCTCCAAAGGGATTGGCCCTTCTTTTTCGGAGTCCTTAGATGGATATTAATAAGCTCTACAAAGAAGTCACGGCGACCGTCATCAAGCAGCTTGAGAATGGAGTACCACCATGGGTGCGCCCGTGGAGGGACAGCCGCATACACGGCGTCGGCATGATACCGTCGAACCTCGTGACAGGTCGGCTCTACAGCGGAGGCAATGTCCTCTTGCTGTGGATGGCGGCTCATCAGCGGGGATACGACAATCTCCAATTCTGCACCTTCAAGCAAATCCAGGAAATGGGTGGCTCGGTGCGGAAGGGAGAGCGGGCGACGCACATCATCTTCACCAAGCACATTGCGAGGAAGGATGATGAAGACAAGCCAAGTACCTTCGTGAAGTCTCATGCCGTTTTCCACACATCCCAGATTGAGAATCTGGATACGAAGTACCTCCACCCGCAACAGGCGGATGAGGGCGTATCGGTGCCTAAGAATGAGGTAGCGGTGCAGTTCGAACGACGGACGGGGATTCCCATTCGTCACGAGGGCAACAAGGCGTTCTATAGCCCTGCGCAGGACGTTGTGGTGGTTCCGGCTTTCTCAGCCTTCAAGGACGAGGAAGGCTATCACGGAACGCTCTGCCATGAGCTTGTGCACGGCTCCGGCCACGCCAGCCGCCTTAATCGGCAGTACGGCAAGCGGTTCGGTGATGAAAAGTATGCGGTGGAGGAGCTTATAGCTGAACTCGGTTCGGCTTACCTCTGCGCCCGTCTGGGCTACGCGCCGTCTTTCCGCAGTTCATCCTACCTGGCAAGTTGGCTCAAAGTGCTGAAGGCGGATAACCGCGTGATCTTCAGCGCCGCCAGTCATGCTGGACAAGCTGCCGAATGGCTTTGGAACCAAGCGCACACCGATCAGCCGTCATTAGAAGCGGCAGAGTAACGAGATAAACCCCGCTCATGCGGGGTTTATTGCTGGTAGCTGATGTGTTTCGGCAAGACGCTTTCGATTTGCTTTGGCCAGATCATCAATGTTGATACCGCCAGGACCAGAAGAAAGGTCAATACGGCAACAATCGTAAAGCGACCGCTTGCAGTCGCCTTGAACCAGCCAATTTGAAAGTTTAGGGAGTCTCTTGGGTCTTCCATGGGCGCACCTCTGCTTAAAAAAACAAGAAGTGCTGCTGCCTGCTGCGCATACTGACCAAACAACCGATTCGGTGCAATAGCGTTATAAAACAAGTCGAGAACATAACAGGGGGAAACTGGCACCGAAAAAGGGCCTATACGCATGATTTTAAACGATAAAAGAATTATTGAGTTTTGGGGATAACTGTCGCCCCTTTTTGTGCGAAAACTGCACTTTAAGCGCTAATCCACAGCGATCCACTACCACCTCCAGCATCTTATTGTATCTGTTCATTTATTTTTGCACTCCCGCTGAAGTGCAACATCGAGATTTTGAACGGATAGCTGCGTTTCCACCGTATCATCTTCGCTAATCGTGGGGCGATTTTGCGCGTACACGATACAGGCGCCGCTTGCGTGCGTCGCGCAGCCGCTCATCAATAGGCCGAGAGAGGTTGTCGCTAACAGCCCGCGCCACATCGTCCAGCTTGGAAAGATCGTCACGCGCCTGCCGCCCCTTCTGGAGATCCTGGGCGACTTTCCCGGCTATGAGGATCTTGAACGCGCCGACGAGCGACGGCCAGATAACGCGGAGAGAGTCGAGGACGGATTGCCACGGCATTATTCAGCGGTGGTCGGGGAGATTTGTTCGACGACCTCAGCGGCCTCCTCTGCTGCGATTTCAGCCTTTGCAGCGTGATACTCCGCCGTGAACGCCGCAGCCTTTGCATCAAGGAACTTGGCGGCGTCTGGCTGGCCAACAGCCTTGAGGATGTACACGCCTGCACCTAAACCACCAACTACAACCAGTAGGAGGATCAGTTTTTTCATAGTCATACCCTTTCGTTGGGTACAACTAGAACACGAGGTGGAATCGCTGACAAACAAAAAGGGCGACACCCCTGCCGCCCTGATACCCCAAGGACGTTCCGGTTAATGACGCCGGAACATCCAAACCCTGACACAGCTTTAGGCAATCGTCAGCATAAATTCGTTCTGGCCGATTTCGGCGCGCATTAGGTCAATCGCCATCCGGCTGTCGGTGACCATCGACTGTAGTTGTGTGATCTGAAGGCCGAGGCCAGGCAGGATGCAGCCCAGCGTGTCTTTGTGGGTGTTCCCCGAATGGATTAGGATGGCGTCGCGTCCCGGAACGCTTAGGAGCTGCCAGACGCGCTTAAACTTAACCGGACTGTTAGGCTCCCAGCCATGGGGAATACAGCGATATGTTCCGACCGGGATTGCGCTGTTGCCCCGCGCGTTGTTTCGCCATTCGTCCTCAAGCGTGTAAATCAGTTTAGACAAGCCATCCAAACGTCCGACCACCGCTCCATTGGCGGTGATGTGTCGGGTAAGCTTAAGGGTCTTCATCCGAACAAAGCCCGTCCAATGGCTTTCAAGAATGACGGGTTGGCGATGGAAGCGCCCGTGATGGCACCCCCACCGCCGATCCCTGCCATCCATCCCCAGAACCGATTTTCGTAGCGGTCGATCCTGGTATGAGCGCTTTGGGCAATAACCCGCACTTCCTCAAGTTCGTCGTCGGTGTCCTCTTTGGTGCGATTCATATCGGCGCGGATGGCGGCAGTCTGAATGTGCATTTCATTGCGGAGTGCGCGCACCTCTTCGAGGATGACGTGGATCAGTGATGGATCGTTGCGAGTGTTCATTGCTCAGTTTGCTATGGGTTATTCTTCTTCCGGCGGCGGGGGCAGGAACAGCATGTCTGTATCGAGGATGTGAATAGCGTTATCGCTGAACATCTCATACCAGCGCTCATATGGCTCATCATTGAGAAGGCGGGCCGGGACCACATACATGTTAAGAAGGGTACCAAAGCCGAGAAGGTTCGACAGAGGATTGTCGATCTTGCGCGGATTTACTCCCGCGTCGGCGTAGTTGAGTAGCATGGCCGCAGCACGTTCCGTGGCATCCAGGACGATGAAAGCTTGCACTGGCATCGTGAGTTCTTTCGTTAGTTTGCACCAATTGCCGTCAGGTAGTCTTTGATGGCATTACACAGAGCCAGCATTTCGGCATCTGTCATTCCCGCACCAGCGAAAGCTGCCGCAATGCGTCGGTTTGAGAAATTGGAGATAGTGCCGTTGTTATTCCACGCACACATGACCGCCGTAGTTGACAGCGGCACTACGCTTGGCCGAGAGACTGACTCCACGAAAGCTCCGTTCCTATAGGCTGAGAACGACCCTGCGCTGTTTCGTGTGGAGGATGACAAACCTAGGCCGCTCGCCATGGTGGTGACGGTACTGTTGGAGTTCGTCGCCGACGAACGGAAGATCATTTTCTGGGTCAGGTCGTAAGCGCCCACATTGTGCAAGCGAGATCCGAACTCACGGGTATCAGCCGCGCCAGGGTCAGTGTTCGTGTAAACGCCGATGCTGCAACTGTCTCGTTGGAGTTGAGGTCCAACGAGCGTGTCGTAGCCAGTATCAAGATAGCTGCTTGAGCCGTCGCCTGTGTAGCCCCGATCCACCGTGAACGCAGGACTATTCATAGGTGCCAAGGTGGAACTGCCATTGAGCAAATTAAGCCTAGCTGCTTGGCTGTCATGGGCAGCGGTGAGGTAAAGAATATCCAGCTTTGGCCACACGCCGCCGCTTTTCAGCGTCTTGATGAGCGTTTCGATCAAACCAGCGCGCGCGGGGCTAGGCTGGACTGTCATCCTCGCAACGAACGCAGCCGCGTCCGGATCGAGAGCAGACCCAGCCTGCGGGTTCTCAGGATACCAGATGCTGATGCCGACGCCGCTCATTAGAACTCGGCAATCAAGCCTGCGGTGGCGGTGGTGCCGGTCTTGATGAACTTGCTCACTTGAATATCGTGGCGGGTTCCAGCCAATACAGCATAGGTGATTGACACTCCAGGATTTCCCACCAGCTCAACCACGAGGTTGCCCGCGCTGCCGCAGTAAACCGTCCGCGTCGGCTTATTGGTGGGCATGGATTGATCAGCGGAGGAAAGGTCCACCGGCGAAGCTTCGCGGATGGATTGTTGGCGGTCAAACATGGTGTGGTACTTTCGTTACGCAATTTACGCACGCAACCGCGTTTCGCGCAACGATCTTAAGATGCGCGCACGCGACGTAGAGTAATATTACCAGAGGCAACGTTCCCAGCTAAGAATCGGAACCGCACAGCGTTGATTTTTGCTGCCTGGTCGAACTGAGCCCAAAGGCGCCGCTCATTCATCAACGGCGTCGCGTTCATCCAGAATGCCCGGCTTTCAAGCTGCTTGAAGCTCGTCGTGGACGCGAAATTGTAGGTTCGAATCCAGCCGTTGAGAGTGTTCGCCGCGGTGGAGTTGAATGGGCTGCCAGAGTTATGGGTTAGCGCCAAGTACGCGATGGAGGCCTGCCCGGAATCGTCCGCCTGCTGGTAGCCGGAATTGATCCACGACGTTCCGTTGTTGATGGAGTATTCCATAACGAAGACGTTTGAGCCGGACGCCATCGGTCGAATGCCGACGATATCAAATTCGAGAATACTGTGATTGTCCGGGAGATTGTCGAACAGAAGAACAGGCGAATTGCTCGCTGTTGCTTTTCGATATGGCGACACGCCGACAACCTCCGGCGCCGTCCCGTCCCCTTCAGCCAGAGCGACTGGATTATCACGAAGGCCGCGAGCGACGGACTGCGTGAACGGCCTGTCCTGCGCGAGGGTGGTGTCGGGGATGTTGGTGAAGGTCGTCACGGTAGAATCTTACTTCAGTTGGTTCATATGCGGCAATTACGTAATGGACGGCCCAGCACTGCCATCACTCATCAGCCCAGCGTCATTACTGATGAACATGTAGGTATTTCGCTGCTCAGTGGTGGCAAACGGCCAGTCAGGCGTCGCGTCCGGCGCTATAAGACGGGCAACCCCTTCTGTGTCTGCGACCTGCAAGAGCGTATAGCTGTAGTGACTCCCCTGCTTACTCGGGCTGCACTCGGTCACAAGACAGCGAATAAGGCGGGGTGCGCCGTCCTCCGCTTGGACAAGACGGGATGAAATATCCACCAATTGGCCCGTGCGGAGCGTGGCGTCCTTGGCATCGAGATCAACGGTTATCTGGCGGGGTGTCTCGCGATAGCGACGCAGAAGTCGTAGGCCCACCTCGTCAGCGATCTGCAGCGACGGCACCCAGCGGTTGAGGATGGTCCGGGCGTTGGATGTGCCGTAGGCGTCTTCACCCTCCCCGGTCGCGTCAACCTGAAGCGACACGGCGCGGAAGTTCTCTGCTTTAAGGTCAACAGTTCGACCCGTGGGCAGGAAGTACATAGCGACCTGGCTGGTGCGTTCCTTTGGCAGATCCTTCACCGTGATGGAACCGGCGAGGAAATGCTCCATCTCATTAAGCATTGGCGGTAACGCTCCGGGCAATGGTCGAACGATAGCTTTGAACTTGATCTGGGCGCCAATGTCGTCCCACCAAAGCGCAAACCCAGCGCCCTCAATGATCTCCTTCAGCAGTTCTTTCACCCCGGTCGGCTTGCTCAGAAGGACGGAGGGTACAAAGCTACCAAGCCATGTAACGGCTTCGTCTTCCCATTCGGCGAGCGGAATGTATTGCGGATCAGGACCGGCGTACGTCACGAACAGATCATAAAGGATTGTGGGGATGCCCTTATCCTCGTACCGGACGCATAGCTGAACGGTATCGCCAGCATCATGTTCGTCGCTTTCGGTGCCCTCCGCCGCCCGCCCCAGCCCCATGAGGATGTCGCCGCTCTTCGTGTCGTAGGTGATGATCTCATCGTTCACCCGAACAGTCCCGGAAGCTGGGTAGCCCGATCCTACGCCTGCCGGGACTAGGGTGAGTACACTGGCATCGCCGGGGAGTTTGGCCGACAACACGCCTTTGCTAACGGCAGGAGCCTTCGCTTTCTCGGCGTCGGCAAAGCGCAGTGCGTCTTTTCCAAAAATGCGCACTCGCCCATTGGCGTCCGGCCCCTCTATCCGGTCAATGAAGTAGGTGCGCGTCCGGCTGTAGATGGTTCGGTCGTCATCGACATAGCCTTCTTTGATGCGCATGACCCGGTTTTCGGCGTACTTGTTCCGACCGCGCAGCTTGCCAAAGAAAGTGCCGCGCTCGGAGGGATCATAGGTGCGCTCACCTACATAAGGGTCGATACCCCGATCATGGTATGGGAAATCCCGCAGTTCGACGGACACGGAACCGCTGACGGCGAAGCCTTTGGTGTCGATCTGTACCGGCGCAAGGTCGATATCGGTGATGCAGGGGAAGATCGTTTCGCCAATCGGCAAAAATGAGCTTTCGGAGGCGAAACGGTAAGTCTTTAGCCCTTTGGCATAATGAGCCGTATCCTGACAGGTCGGATAGGTGTTGAAGCATTTCTGGGTTCCGGTGAAGCCGACCGCAGCGGCGCAAGGCGCCACCCCATAGACATTGGTGCAGAAATCCAGATCGAGTTCCACCACCGTCACCGGACGGCGGCCAACACGAACGCGGAGGGTGTCGAAATTCGTCATTCGACCATCCCCAAGATCGGAATGCTGACCCCCATGAAGCCATAGGCGTTATGGGACGGTGACGGAAGATTGCCATCCTCCACATACGCGAAGACAGCCTCGTTAGACTGCGTCACTATGTTCGGCGCGAAGAAGAAAGGCTTTCTCTCTGCATGATCCACAAACTTGAACCAGTTCGCGCGCATCCACGCATCCGACGCATAAGCGATGTTCACCGAGCTGCGCACGCCCTTGGATACGATGCTCCGGCCAAGGAAGGCGCCACCCTCTGACACGCTGTTGGTGACGGTGGTGTTTCGCCCGAATTTTGGCGGCGTCCAACCAAGGTACATGCCATATTCCAGCGACAGACGTGCCCCGAATGAGACGCAGGCGAGGTTGAACACACCCGTGCCAGTTATAACGATCCGCCAGCGGTTCGATGTTTGACTGGTGAACGTCACCAGACGCGGCGTGTTGTCGGTCGGCGTAATAGCAGCGAAGCAATTAGCCCAAGCACTACCCGTCCAGTATTGAAGGCGGATGGTTCCGGCCACTGAAGGAAGGTCGTGATTGAAGAAGGCGAAGTAATCGGCGCTGGCGGCTGTGGCCAAGGTCAAGTCGATATTGATCGTACCGCCCGCCGCAGGCCGGAAGAAATCGCAGGTAATCCAGTCAAAGAGGTTCGCAACCGGAAAGGATGGGTTCTGGCTGGAGGCCACGACTGCCCCGCGCTCCAGCAGGTTTTCGAAGGCTAAGATGGCGTTGGAGGTTGGCATTATGCACCAACCGCGATCTTGAGGTTGCTGCCGTCACCGAGGGCGTCGTTGATGCTTTCGAGGAGCTTGCGGATATTATTCTTCGAGTAGTAGGTCGCATCATCACCATTCAAGGTGATGAAAACCGATTTGTTCTGGCCTGAGCTTTCAAAGCCATTACCCGAGGACGACGTATAACCGCTTCCAGATGCACCGCCATAGCTACTACCGCTCCCGGAATTGCCACCACCGCTCCCCATCGTAGCGAGTTGGGCAATACCAGTAGCGGCGATCAAAGCGACGTTGGCATACCCCATTGCGGTCACGCGCGCCGACGTGGCGCCGGTGGGGTCGTACTTCAGCGCGGCGGCGGCGGCGACGTGGGTTTCGATGGTGGCCTGAGCAATCGCGCGAGCCTTGTCAAACACCAGCATAGCCATGGCGATGGCCTTGTTCTTCCCGGCGAACACCTGAAGCAGCGCCATGGTGCTGTTCAGCACGTTCTCCCGCATGCTGACTTCGAGCTGGCCCGCCCGCTCCCGCATCTCGATCTCTTTTTGGGTCGCGTCTTCACGGATGCGCGTCAGCTCATCTTGATAGGCGATCTCAGCTTCAAGGCTCAGGTCGCGGTACTCTTGCTCGGTGATGGCTTTGGCTTCGAGCGCTTCTTCCAAGACCTTCTGCTGCTTCTCGATATCGAGCGCGGACTGCTCTTCAGGGTCAGCGAACCCGTAAGCCATGGAGTCGACCTGCCCGCGCAGGCGATCACGCATCTGTTCTTGCTGCTTCGCTGCCTTTTCACGGGCCTTTTTCTCATTCTCGGATACGCCTATCGGCGCGACCGTGCCAAGCGTGTAACTTCCGCTTACGGCCGGAGCCTTCACTTGCGTCTGAGCAGCCGCCGCAGCCTTTTCGGTTTGCTGCCGGGCTTGCTGGATCGCTTGCGTCCCGGCCGAACCGAACAGTGCGCCGAAGGCGGAGTTGCCCACCGCCTCAATCATACGGTTGGCGGCGGCGACCACGCTGCCGATTGCAGATGCGGCCTTCAACGCGAACTCCGCGATCTTCGCCATCCCGCTGATGAGGGTGCCCAGACCGGATGCAAGTTCCGGGTCGCTTATCGCTGCGGTGAGGCTGTTGACCGATTCAACGACGACATCGAGCAGGCCGCTTGAGGCGATCTGCGTCTGCATCTTGAAGAACGCATTGCCCAGCCGGTTGAACGCAGCCTGCGCCCCTTGGCTGGCTTCTTCTACCGCGCCACCCATTTCGCGCCGTACCGCCTCACCGAAGCGGGGGAGGAAATCTGCAGAGATCACTTGGCCGTCAGCGACCCTTTTTGAGAATTCCGCAGCGGTCTTGCCCATGGCCTTTGCTGCGATTTCAAACGCACCAGGCAGTGCGTCGCCGAGCTGTCCGCGCAGCTCTTCCATGCTCACCACGCCCTTACCGGCCATCTGCTCCAGCGCTTTGAACACCAGATTCACCTGCTCGGTCGGCAGGCGCAGGGAGACAGCGGCTTCGGTCACGCCGGTGAAAATGTCTTTCGTTTGCTGGAGCGTCAGGCCGGCGCGGAGCGCGGAGGCTGAGAAGCCAGCGAAACCATTGGAGGCGGATTGGATGTCGATGCCAAGCCGGTCGGCTTCCGCAGCGACGTAGGCCAGAGCGTCGGCCGCGACATTGGCGTCACCCGTGGCCGCAAGCATCCGGCTGCGCATCGCCTCCAGTTGCACACCGGCATCCACTATACCCTTCCCGATCTCGAATGCTTTCCATGCCAAGCCGAGGCTGATGATCGCCGTACGGGCGCGGATGATTGCGGCTTGGAAGCCGTCAACATCGGACGAGGCCTTGTTGCTGAAACGGCTTACGTCGCTCGCGGCAGTCTGGAGGGAGGTCTGGAGGCCCTTGATGTCGGCCCGAAGCTCAACGACGAGGGCTTCTAAGGTTTGGCTCACGCATCGGACATTCTATTGGTTTGTATCCGGGCTTCTTCAGCCGCCTTCGCCGTCAGGTACTCGTCGCGCGTCACCGGCTCAGACATGTCGACGCCAGTGGATTCGAGGTGTCCCTTCATGGCGGCGGTGTATTCGTAGAACACTGCGTTCCAGAACACGTCAGGCGGCCACTTCAGGATGCCGAGGGCGGTGGACATGATGTCCTCCCACGGTAGCTCCGTTACTGGGGCGCCGCCGCCCCCTCCGGCTTTCCCACGGTTACACCGTTCAGCGAACGGCTGACAAACTCCACCACCGGAATGCTGACGGCACCCATGCCAGCTTCGAGGATCGCGTCGCCAACCTGTTCGAAGCTCAAGCGGGTGTCCTTGTTGCCGACCAGGCCGTGGTAGATGATCAAGGCAGAATCCGTGATCGAGATGTCCCCGGCCGCCACCTGATTGATGATGGCGGTCATGCTCTTGCCCAGCGCTTTCTCGATGGCGAGGATGGCGGAGAAGGATGCGCGCATGATGCGCTTCTCACCGGCGAGGGTGATTTCGATTTCGTTGCGAAGAGCGTTGTCCATTAGGTGATTGTCACCACGCCAGCGGATTCAAGCGTCAGATTATAAGTGACGCTGCCGTTGTAAGAGCCCGCCTCTTCGAAGGAGGCGATCATGAATTCCCCCTCATAAGTCTTCACGGCGGTGCCCGGCACGACGACCTGGAATCTCTTATGGACGTTGGTGTTGGCGGCGACGCGGATGGCGGTGGCAGCGGCGTCCTCGATATAGATGCCCTGCAACTTGATGCTGGTGGAGCTGACACCCGCATTTTCCAGCAGCTTACGGATACCGGAGTCGTCTGAGTTGGTGATGTCTACCGGCTCGTTATTGATGGTGAGTGTAACTTCGCGGGAGCCACCAATGGTCACGTACGTGGTGCCGGTGGTGTTGAATTTGACGAGCAGCAGCCGTCCTTTTTGTGCAGGCACTGGAAATATACTTTCGTTATGGTTGTAGATTAAGGCGCAAACACCCTTGGTTGCAACTTAAATCACGACAACTTTCAGCTCGCAGACGGACTGCCACGTCTTCCCGTCATCTTCGATGAAGGCATCACTCAGGCCTGAATACTCGCACTTGATGAGGTCGCCTTCTTCCAGCACGAGTACCGCTTCATTGCGGTCGAGCAATTCGACCGCAGCCTTGCGGATCTGAAGCGCCTCTTTGGAGCCGGGCTTGCGGCTGAAAGCCTGAATGCGGAGCTGGTGCGTCTGTCCGCTAAAATCGTTGGCGGCGAAAGGCTCGCTCTGGACGGACACGACAATGTACGGGAATTCTTCCCGTTGCGGCACGTCGGCGAAGACACGCTCGCTGACCAGCGCGGCGACGGCCGGTGCTTCCTTCAGTGCCTTAATGGCGGCCTTTATGACTGCGAGAGCGGTATCAGCCACGGGCGGCCTTTCGCAGCGCTTCGTCAACCGCCGCCTTCACCCTCGCCACCATCTTCTCTTCGTTGGCCTTGAATGTCGGCCGCAACCACGGGCGGGCCTGCATCCGACTAGTCCCGTATTCGAGGTACCGGCCGTAAGCGAGCTTGGTACCGAAGAAGGCGCGCAGCTTGTCGGACGAGAGCTTGAAAAAAAGCGAGGCAACCAGCTGGCCGGTGTCGCTCTTCGGAAACTCCCCTGGTGCAGAGGCCTGATGGCTCACCGTCCGGCGCCGGTAAACCCGGCCACCGCGCCCACCGCCCTGAATCTTCTGCTTGGCGTGGGCATCAAGGGCGATGACGGAGCCAGCCAGCGCGGCGCCAATGCCCGAGCGGGCATCTAGCGGCAATTGCTGCAGCTTGCGGATCAGCTTGACGGCGTTGCGGACGGTCATGACGGCTCGCCCTCCACGCAGAACAGCTGCTGGAATTCCGTGCCTTCCGTCTTCATGTCGCCGGACAGGTTGCGGACGGCGGTGATGTTGTAGGTACGGGTGCCGACCTTCACCCGGTTCTTGGCGGCTTGGGTCGTGTCGGACAGGTCGGCGCGGTAGCGGATGGTGATGCGGGCGTCGACGCGGCTTTGCAGCTGCGCGTTTACGTAGATTTCGCGCCCCGCCATGGGCTCAACAACCGCCCAAGCGGAAAAGGCGTCCTGCCACGTTTCCTCACGCCCACCGGCGTCGTCGTCGGTCGCAACGAACGACTGCACCGCAATTCGCGTGTTGGCGGATGAAGCGAAATCGGCACCGCACTTGCACATTAGTAGGCGCCGAATGCCCCAGCCGCCCGGAACGGGTCATACAGCGCTTTGGCGCCCTCGGGGATCTCGGCGCACACCTTGTTGGAGTAGCTGGCGGCGACGTGCTGCAGGATGCCTTGGCGGATCGGCTCGGGCACCTCTTCAGCACTCTCCCAACCAGCGACGAATTCAATGGCGACGGCCGCACGATCGCGGAGGCTGGTCGGCCAGCTCTGGCCTTCGTTCAGCAAAATCTCATTGTCGGCCAGTGTGTAGGTGGCGGCAGGTACGGGGGCGGCCACGTTGCCGGAGTTGGTAGTGGCGATGCTGGAAATCTCTTGGATGGGACCGCGCGAGAGCGCAATGGCGCGCATCCCGGCGCTAAGGTACGGCGGCAGGCCCGGAACGCTGCACTCAGCGGTAAAGCTATCCATGGTCAGGCGCCATTTCTGGGTAATGAAGGACCGCTTGGTGTATTCCTCGCCCATGCGGCGGGCGGACTTGATGAGCATCGACATAAGGCCGTCGTCTTCGTTCCCGTCGATGCGGAGGTACGTCTTCACGTCAGCCAACGCCACCGGCTCAAGGGCGGGTGGCGTTAGCAACGTGTAGGCACGGGCATTGAACAAGTTTAGCGGGCCTTGTTCTTCGGAGCGCCGAGAATCGCCTTGTTCTGTGGAGCAACCGGGACAGCCTTGGCGTCAACGGCGGTGCCGTCTTCCTTCAGCTTGCCCTCTTTGATCAGTTCGGCGCGCTTCTCGTCGCTCACCTTCTCAATCGGCAGGAGTTCAGCTTCGGTCTTGCCGGTCGGGATCTCGCCGATGAAGACGGCGCCGTCCTTGTCGGTGTAGAGCTGGCCGGCCACGATAGGCTCCACGGTGGTAGCGTCATCGCCGGCCTTCTCGGCTACCTTTTCTTCGATGAAGGCGTTGCCGAGAGCTTCAGACACCTCATAGGTCTCGTCCTTCTCGTAGAACTTGGTGGTCACACCGTCATTGCTGCCGAGCTTCCCGGTCAGCATTTTCACTTTCATGTTCATCGCATGATGCTTTCGTTGTTAAAGCTGGGGCGGTTTCCCGCCCCTACCCCGCTTAGGCGACAGGCCCGACAGTCGGGCGGCCGAGCAGTGCGGTCGCACCAACAGTCGCGCCAGAGGTGACGCCGGTGCTGGTGACGTTCAGGCGCACGTAGCGCTTGTTGCCGACGTAGCCGAACTTCTTGATCGTCTGGGCGGCGTTGATGGAGTTGCCGCCAGTCGGCGCGATCAGGTCGTCAGCAGCCGGGGTGGCGGCATCGGACAGATCAGCGGTGTCACCGTGCTGGATAGATCCAGCAAACGTCCCATCGGTACGGGCGCCGACGTTCAGGAGGAACGTCAAGGCGTTGAACCCTTGGGTGTCGATGATGATGCCGTTAGTGGTGACATTGGACGCGATGGCCGCCGTGTTGAGAGCAACACGGGGGGCCACTGCGCTAGCTTGATCGAACTGCATAATTCGAGACTTTCGCTGTTATTGTTTGCGGGAGGCTTAGGAGACGGACATCCGCAGGAGCTTGATCGCTTCGAAGTTGGTCACTTCGCCGCCAGTGCGCTTCTCGGAGTAGAACTTCGTGGTACCTGGAGCCGTCACCTGGTCGCGCATCATGGACACGGCAGTGCGGTCGATGATGGTGTACGCTGCGCTGAAGTCACCATAGGCGATAGCCAGAGCGTTCGTCGCAATGACCGGCATGTCGTCGGCCAGATACACTGGCTTTTCGAGCAGCGTCAGCGTCGGCCCAAGGACGGTGCCTTGCGGGCCGGTGTGCGGCTGAAGGTTGAAGAAGCGGAATACGTTGGTGCCGGACAGCTTCAGGATTTCCACGAAGGTCGAGCGCTTCATCATGAACGAGGCGCGAGCCTGGTATTTCTCCTTCAAGCTACCCATCAGGCCGATAAGACCCTCTTCCGTCACCTTGGTGGTGCTGCCGTTGGCGATTTGCTCGATGGCGCCGCGCTGATACTGACTAGCAACGCTCCAGTTCGGGTAATTCAGGATCCCGCGCGGGCGGCTCACACCGTCGCCGGTGATGAAGGCGGTGTTCTCGGCGCGACCGAACTTGTCGGAGAGCTTACCGGCAAGCCACGCTTCCACATCGATGGAGCTGTCAGCCAGCATTTCGTTAGTGATGCGCGGATAGGCGGCGAGCTTCTTGGCAACGATTTCGAGGCGGCCGAGGCTCGGAGTACCGGTCTCGGTGATGACATCGCCTTCACCCAGCCAAGTCGCGCCAGCCTCATCATCATCAATGATGATCTCGACGCTCTTGTTGTTCGTCTTTACGACGTTGGCAACCTGACGCATCGGGGAGGTTTCGAACACGCGGGTCTGGATGATGCCGAGCATCTGCGTGTGAACCAGATAACCACCGCTGGCGAGGTTGTCCGTAGACATTGCCTTGACCATGTCGGGGGTCATCAGGTTGGTGTCGCCGCGCTTGCGGAGGAAGTCGCTGAAGGCTTCGCGCTTGGCACGGGTTTCGGCGTCTTCGCCCTTGTGCCCGCTTTCTAGCTCACCGCCTACGCGCTCAAGAACGGCCTGAAGGACGCCTTGGCTCTTTTGCAGCTCGATGATCTGGTCCGCGATAGCATTCGCGGCCTTATCGACCTCACCCTTGATTTTGGCGTCCGTGTCAGCCGCAGCTTTTTCTTGGGCTTGCTGGAGTGCAGCAAAGCCCGTCTTCAGCTCATTACCGAGCTGAGCAATCTTCTCCATGTCCACGAGGAAGAAACTTTCGTAATTGGTCTATAGCGCCTTGCAGCGCGTCCTGAGCCAATGCGGCTTCCCCACCCTCACGGTGTCTCTGCAATGCATTGAAGCCTTTCGAAGCGATCAATTTCGCCTCCGACTGGCTGTATTTGCCTGCCTCTCGCAGGAAATCTTCAAAGTCCCGGATATTTCCGGGGGCCGACTTAACGGCGGAAACTGTGGCGTCCTCATTCGCCGGGAATGTCACGATGGACACCTCGTAAAGGCGCACCTTCTTGAGGTGGTTTACGCCGGTTTCGCGGTCTACCTCTTCCTCTAGCGTGCGGTAGCCGATGGACAGGCCGGAAATGGCGCCCTGCTTCAGGAGCGCATAAGCCTCGCGCGCCGCCTGCACTTCGAGGTTAAGCTGCCCTTTGACAAACAGGCCATGCTCGTCCTCGCGAACCTCAACGTAGATGCCGCCGACCATCCAGCTAGAGTGCTGGAGCAGTAGTTTCGGCATCCCATGTTTCTCAAGGCTTTCAGTAAAAGCGCCACGTTCGACAACATCGCGGTAGCTGTCCACGGTGCCGAATACGGAGCCGTAGCCCTCAAACTCACCGCTGTTATCACCGCCAATGGCCTTGATCTTGGCGTCGAGTTCGAGATGCTTATGCTTATTCATAGGTGTATTACGCACACAACGCTCAACTTCTGGCAACATCTATTCTTCTTCCCGATACGTGAGGACACACCGGCAATTGATGCAGTTGGCTGCACCACCCCGAGGGTCGCCGGGACGCTTCATGAGCGCGCTACCTACACGAAAGTCACCATCAAGTGGCACGGGTGGGTGCGATGACATGACGGCGTGGTTGGAGCGCGTTCGTTCGTCATGCACCGGGAGCCAAGCCTTGAGCAAAACCAGCCCGTTATCCCGGCCGAGCTTCGCCGCCCCCTCCTCACTTGCAAACATCATGGCGCCGTGGATCTCGGTGCGGGCAATTGTGTCGGCACGGTAGGCGCTGAGGGCCTGGACGCGGAGCAACCTGGCAGCAACCTGCACCGGATTAAATTCTTCCTCCGCTGAGAGAGCCTGCTGGATGATGCGCTGCATGTCGCTGCGCGTCGTGGCCGCCGTCTCCCGCGCTCGCTGCGCACCGAACTCGGTGATCCAGCGCCGAATGAGGAACAGCCACAGCTTCTCCCAATCCTCTTTCCGTTGGAGTGGCCGTGAGGACTTGATGCCCCCCTGCACCTCTTTCAGCGCGAGCCGGATGGCTATGCCGTCATATCGAGCGGCGATGCTGGCCATGTTGCCAGCGTGGGTGTCGAAACCGATGTCGGAAAGCTGGCGGGTAATGGGGAAGTTCGCGGAAGCTTCGGCGATGTACCGATCCTTCTCCGCCTCCACCGCCTTGGCGAACGGTCCCTCCACGGCGCGCATGAGCTTGTCCCACCGTGCGAGCGGGTCACCAGCCTTGCGACAAAAGAGGATCAATTCAGGCGGCTTTCTTGCCGCCAAAATCGAGAGCGAGACAGTCGGCCACCTCTTGAGCAGTGAAGCCCGCCGCCTTCATGGCCTTCACCAGCTCGTCGGCATCTTTCCCCTCCTCTGCCCCCATGGGTTTGAGGGAGCCAGGCACATACAGAACGTCACCACCGTCGAGGGCATCATATCCCATCTCGGCGCGGGCTTCGTTCGGGGTGAGTAACCCACCACCCACCGCGTTCTTCATTCGGGTAAACATACGCTCCCGTTTTGCCTCAAGCGCTGGAACGCTATCGGCGTTGTACTCAAGGCTGATGTTTTCCTTGCCGTGATAGAACAGCGGCGTAAGGAAATCCGACAGCTTGCCGATCATAACGTTCAGCAGCGGCAGGACGGTATCCGTCCATAGCCGCTCTTGAGCGGCGTCCATATTGGAGAAGGTGGCCGCTTCCATGGTGAGCAACGGGAGAGGCACGCCGTAGACCAGACCCATGTTCTTCGCAGCGGCTGACATGCTGTTCTGGAAATCCATGTCCTTCGGGTTGAGCGACAGGGGCGTGAACTTCACCCCTCCGGTCAGCAACGGGATCTCACCAGCATTCGCGCCGCCTTGGAACGAGCGTTTAAACCACTTCCGCAGCTGGTCCACGGTGGTTTCGTTCACGGTTCCGGTGGCCTCTAGCACACCGGACGGCCGCGCGCTGTTCTCAAGCAGGGCGTTGTTCCACTTGGCCCCCGAATTGTGGATGTCCACGTCACGAGCGGCCGGGCTGAGAGGCGACAGGCCACGCCATGGGTCATTCGGATTGAAGGTCTTGATGTGGAGGATCTGGCTGGTGCCGTCCACGATGTTCACCGGGTAGCGCTTCTTCGCCTCCCCGCTCCCGTACACGTAGGCTTTCGGCACATTGCCCATGGTGGACTTCTCGACCCCCATGACGGAGGGGTTGAGGATGTGCAGCTCCTTCGTCGGCCCCTTTTCCGGCAGCCGGACAATGAAGACCTCACCGGCGACCAGATACCAAGCCACCATGGCCTTGGAGAATTCCTCCCAAGTCTGCATGGGGTTGGGCTTGGCCAGCAGCTTCAAAAGCGGGCCGTTCAGCGCGACATCCTTCTCGCCCTTCTCGCTGAGGGTATGAACCTCCAGCTTCACGCTGGCGGCGGCCTCCGCAATCTTGGCGGCGCAGGCGAATACGATGGGGTTCTGGGCATAGCCTTCGGTGGCATATGCTTTCAGCTCCTGTGGGAGCGTGCCGAATAGACCGTCGATGAAAATGGAAGTGCCAGAGAGGTTCGGTGCAGCTTTTCCAAACAGCCGGTCAATAAATCTCACGCTATAGAACAATCACTTGTGGTTGGGCGGGACGGCGGCTGTAGCCATAGACTGCCAGAGCGAGCGACATGACGCAGTCGTCGTGACTGCCTTCTGGTGCGCTGTATCTCACGCCTGTCCGGGTGTACTCGTACTCGAAGCTTTCCAGCTCGGAGACAATTACCCCATCAGGATACTGCACGGTCCCCTGCTGGATGGCAACTGATAACCCCTCCATGAGCATCTGCTTGCTGGCGGAGCTGAACTTGAACCCTTGGAAGTTGCTGGCCTCCCCGCCCGTGTCGCGCTGAAGCTCTTCCACGATGGGATCGCCGACGCCGGTGCTGTCGATAAACGTGGGAACTTTGCCGCAGATCATGCGGATGCGGCCCATGGTTTCCTTCCACGGCAGCTGAAAGCGGGCGATGAAGCAAACCCGCCCATCTTCGTCCAGGCCGATGATCACGGTCCAGTCCACCGACTTGGCCAAGTCTACTCCGAACACCACCGGTGGCTTGTTCGATTCCAGTGCAATATTCTGATGGATGAACTTCAGCCCGAACGGGTTGCCGCCGTCGTCGGACGCCTCGCACAGGTACAACTCCTTGAACACCGCCTCCGGCAGCGCGCGCCGGGCATCGTCCAGCTCTTCCATAGGGAAAACACCGGCAGCGACGGCATCGAGTGCGGTGATCTTCCGGTAGATGTGACCCGGCTCATTCGCCTCAGCCTTCCGGCACCCGATGAAAAACCAGTTCTTCCGGCCCTTCACGTTCCCAATGATGCGGACATGGCCGCGCGTGGCGGTCAGGGTCGATCGGATGGCGTGAAAGGCCTCCACCCGCATACGACTGGCTTCGTCCAGCACCGCCGCCCACACGTCTTCCCCATACAGGCTGTCGGTCTTCTCCCCTGACTTGAACCGGATGACCGCCCCGTTGATGAGGGTGATGCACTCTTTCCCCTCTGACGCGATGATGCTGCGGATGTAGAACGGGGGAATGCCGCGCTTGAGGCGCTTGAAGGCGATGGACGCCACCGCCGACACCGGCGCCACCCACCAGAACTCCCGCCCCTCTTTCCCGATGAAAACCGCCTGCTCCACGATCCACGCCATGCAGGACACGGTCTTGCCGGACTTGGTGCTGCCCTCAATCCACGCATAGCGGAAGTCGTTGAAGAAAGCCTCCGACTGGAGCTTGTAGAGCTTCGGGCGTTCGTAGGTGAATGCGGCCACGGGGCCGGACTAGCTGTTGTCGATTTTCAGCGTGAAGACCGGGGGCGCGTCCTTATCGGCAGAGTGCTGAACCTCTTGCTTGTCCTTCCAGTTATGGAAGCGGTTCTTCTTATTGAAGATGTAAGTGGTGGCGTTGAAGTCCTTACCGAGGAAGATGCCACGTTGACCTGCGGCCGCCCACCACGCTTCGGCAAGCAGCCTCCCCTCTTTTACGGCTTCCGAAAAGAGGGGCTCACGCTTCTGAAGCGCGTCAAACAAATCATTGCTCATGGCACGAGCAGGAGGGATGGCTAAAGCAACCTTCACCTCGGCATCAGAGCCACCGTCACCGTAGATGGCGTGCATCACGTCTCGCCAATTGGGGATCAGGTCATCGAGAACGACCGCAGGACGCCCAACGGCGTTTTCCTCAGCAGCAGCGGTCTCATTACTCACAGGATAACGATGCCGCACCCCTCGATACTTGGCAACAACTTCTGATAAGTTACAGTGATTCAGTACAGCGGGCGGGGCACCATGAGCGACGACAATAATTCCGATTACATCTTCCCGTTGCCACCGGAAAGCCCATGGCAGCGTATAGTGCGCCTGCTCCAGAGGACTCTACCATCGACCCTCACTACCTTCGCGCTTGCTTTTACCGTCTTCACGGTTGGAAATTACCTGGTCGACCGGACAACCGAAGCTGAGAAGTTCTGGCAGTTGCCGAACGAAGAATGGGAAATGACCCTGACGAAGCTGGATGCGACCAACAAGGCACTCAGCGAACTTGCTCCTATGCTCCAGTCAAACCCTGACGCGTTGAAGCTATTGGAAGCATCGCGTCTGAACGTCGCAGACTCCATCAGCGTATTGAGGTCGCTACCGTATGTCGAACGGCGTGCGGAGATTATTCCGTCCTTCGTGTCTACCGCTTATGCGCAGGCGGAGGCAACGGCGGAGCGTGCTACCAAAGACGCGACCTTGCGCTGGATCGCATTCGGACTGATTGGCTTCGTTGCCACTGTCTATGTCGTTACGCTCGTCATGTACGGTTTGATGAAAGACAAGACGAAGTACCCATTCATGGAGCGCACGCTTAATCAGATCATGGGTTTCTTACTTGGCCTGATCACAGGCGTCCTTTCTGGTCAATTGGGATAGAACTGACTGCCGAGGTACTTTTTATGAGCAACTATTTGAAGCGGCTTGCCATTAAGTTTGCCATGCTGAAGCCAGCGCCTGATCGTATTCCTTTGTCCAACATGGAGCGCGTAAGACAACGCGACTATTTTGTGGTGAATTTCGGCCCGAAGGGAGATAATCAGCGCTTCCTTGTGCGCGAAGTTCTTCCCCAAGGCTTTGGCGGCTTATGGTTCTTAGGAAGCGGCTCAGAAAGCGAAGAGCGAACGATCCCCAACTCAGACCTGCGCCTATACCAAATCAGGATCACCCATTACTTTGGGGAACTGGAAATCCGGTACACTTCGGCTATTGAGTTTATTCTGAAACATGCCATCCGGTACGAATACATTCCGTACTGGCGCGAACGTGCAGCGCGGTTCTTCTTTAACCGGAGGCCGTTGGATGAAACGCGGCGGATACTGGTTCTCCGACTCATGCTCGACCGTCACCTGAACGGTAATCCGCTTGGGTCGGCACTCGACGTGATGTCTGAATTCTATGGGCACAGGTGGCACCACCACCCACAACAGGCGCAGCTTTACAGATATTATGAACTGATGTTGGCGTCGTTCGTAGAGGCTGGAGAGTTGACGATGGGTCAGGGCGGCAGGTTGGAGGTCGCTGCGACCGCACTCAATACTCTACATTCCTTCAACGAAGACGAGCGGCGACACGGCGGAACAATGTCTGTTCAAAGATGGATGCTTATTGTCACGGCTATGGTGGGCATCGCTACGGCAGCACAGGCTTACAGTGCCTTGTTTCCACCACCGCGAGGTGATGTCATTTCTACACTGGATTAAACGCGCTGCCCCCTCGTATCTCGATTGAGGTTCCTATATTGTTCACGGGTTGATTCACGCTCAGGAGCCAGCATGACCGAACGTCTGTATGTCGTTACCGCTGAATTCATAAACGTCGAACAGGATGGGCAAGATCCGCAGGACGGAAGCCCCCTGCAAATGGCCTACAAGACCCGAGAAACTTGGGCATTTCCCGCCACCACCCCGATTGGAGAAATCATGGATGCGGTGAACGAGGTCAGCTACGCCAGCATCTCGGTTACAATTACGGAGGATCGGGTGTCCGCTAAAAAGATCCGAGATGAAAAAAGCGCCGCGTTCCGCGCCAAGAATCCTGAGTTCGATCACTAGGGCGCTGCCCTGCGCTCGCATCAAGTCGCTTTCGCCCGCAAGCGGTTCCCCGCAAAGTAACTTGACGCTTGCCACCCGCTACTCGCCGTGAGGCAGGATTGTATGGGCAAACCCTTGCCTGTTTCAGAAGGGGTCTTGGCCTGCCTTTACCTTGGCGATGACGCCCGCAATCATCTTTGGCTCCTCCTTCTGGGATTCGTTCAAATAGCCTTGCGCAAACGCCCGGCTTTCTATTTTGGAAATAGCCTCGTAGAGCGCGTAGCGAGTGGAGTTGCAGGCAGATGAGGCGATGATTCCCAGCTCAAGCGGCGAGCCTTCAGCCTTAGAATAAATTGCGCTCTGGCGCCCAAGGCACTTTTGATGCTCTGCGTACTCCGGCAGGGAGTTGACGCTGACCTTTGGCCGCGCCTCCCCGCTGGTTTCACATCCCGCCAGCGCAATGGCGACGAACCCCAACGCAACAATTTGCTTCATATCTTTGCCCAATCAGCTCGATTCCACTGCAGCCTAATTCCCATTGGGGCACAAGCCATCGCATCCTTCGAGATCCTACATAGTAACTCCTGAATCAAATAAGACTCCTTCATGGAGCCCTAGGTGTGGAACCAGGATTCATGCAGATTCGCTGGGCATGTCCTGAGCGGGTCAGTATTCAACGGTGACGTATGGTTTATGGCCCAGAAGCTTGAGGTGATCTGGTCTGAGGTACAGCTTGGTCGGAAAGTTATCCATGAGGTCGTATTTCCGTATCAAGGGTTTGAACGCCCGCCCCTCTTCCATAAGGCTGTTGTAAAAGATGATGCCGGTCTCGTAGTTAGAAAGCTGCGCCCTCAAAAGCCGGACGTAATGTTTCTTCTCGTCATCCGTCAGTGTGCTCGCATCAATCGACTTAACGATGTTGAACACGACCCGAAAATAATGCGGAAGGATGTGCGAGAAGACTCCGTACACTGTTGCGTAGGCACGGCCGACCTTCTCGAACTCGCCCGAAACCATCGACGGGCCGTAATTGTTGCGAAGTATGATGTGCATGTCGCGGAAACAGTCTTTGCCTTTCGCGACCCGCTTATGATCTTCATCAACGATCTCAAATTCGTTCACCATTGAATTAAGCAGGGTCACCATCTGAAAGAAGGACGCGTCAAACATTTGGCGAGCAGCCTGGTCCCGCGCCTCCCTGGTCGCGTCCTGCTGCATGACGATGGTGATGAGAAGACCAGCAATAGTAAGGAAGCTCAGAATCGGGTTCGTTACGCCACCAAAGAAATCACCAAACTGACCGGGCTCCCTGCCTGCTAAAGTGATCGCTGCTGTGACGCAAAGCATAACAATGACCAGACACCCCGCAAATACAAAAAAGAATAGAAGGAATGGACGGTAATTTTTATCCGTCGGATAAAACATTGCCTCGCCTACACGCTTAAACGCAAAAACGACGGCCGCAACGGCGCCAATGGCGACTGACGCCAAGGCTATGTAAGCAATGATGATTTGCACTATTATCTACCCCTGAGTAAGCGTAATAGGCGGCACCATGCACAACCTTCGTGTGCATCAGATTAATGCCTTATCGCGATGCGGCCCTTTTATCGCCCTACCATCCGGCAGGCTTATGGGAGCGGTAGAGTGACCAGGCTAAGTCAAGAACCCAGCAGCACACGGCGAGGCGCGGGGTGTTGGCGATGAGGAGCGGTTGCTTATCCATTTACTTCCCCTCCATAAATTTGTCTTTGCGCACATAGACGATGCGCTTTTCGAGGCCGAGGTGGTCGAGGATCTGCGGGTTTGGCAGCTCCCGGCCATTCACAAGCTGGGACACAGCCTGGTAGCGGACGCCCATCTCATTAGCGGTCGCGGTCGTGCCGCCCTTCCCGTTCTTCTCCACCATAGCGCGGACGTGTGCCGCCACATCTTCGGCGCTGGTGCATTTGATAGTTTGGAATTTCAAGTCTTGGTCTTTCGTTGATTATTTCAGCCAGTCGCCGCGCAGGTCTTCCGGGTCGAGCCAGAACTCTTTGACCAGCCCCCCGCTCTTGGACTTAAAGGTGCGGCACTTCACCGTGACGCCTTGCTGGCGGAGGTGCTTGCGCACTTCGCGGAGTCGGCGATCGGCTCCCATGGCTGACAGAGCTGTGACGCGCTTACCCTTTTTCAGCATGTCCAGGATGACGCCGCATTGGCTGTTGGCAGAGAAGGAGCGCACCCGCTGTTGGGATTCCGCCTCGCCTGCCGCGTAGTCTTTGGGGCAGCGCTGGGGCTTATGGAAGAAGATGCTCAGGAGGGATTTGAGTTTCATCTACTTGCCCTCAGCCTTAGCAATGGCGACAACGACCTGACGCGCAGTTGCAGATACACTGCTTTCATTCCAGTCATGGAAATCACGCGCGGCCTTTAGCGCAGCAAGCAATTCATCATGCGCGTTGCAGGCACGGACGATGAACGCAGCGTTAGACTTGCGCTCTTTAACTGTTGGAGACGTTGGTGTTCCATCAAAAAGAACCGCAATATGTCTTCCATCTCCTTTTACGAAATCCTGAGCTTCGTTCAGAAACCAAGGCGTCGGAGTGTGTGTGGTAGTCATCACGCCAGCTCCCCGTTCAGGCCGTGGCCTTCGAGAACGTCGATTTCAGCATAACATGCGACATTGCTAAAATTATCAGCTTTAGCGGCCTCAAGCGTCTTGTAGATATGTGAACAACAAGCGACCAAAGAGTGATCACCGCCTTTTGCCCAAATCGCTACCCACCCCTTGATCCGCTTCGGCTCGACCCATTCTGCTACGAGGTCAAGACGGTGTTCGAGTTCTAAAGTAAAGGCGCCATTCAAATCCCAACCCTGAACGCCCTCATCAACGACTACTCCGATGGCGCGTATATGGCTTCCGTCTGGGAATGGGTTAATCCCCGATACAAACGCCTTCCTCCCATCACGCGTCCGGTAAAACTTCCCTGCTTCTAACGTCAGGGCTTGTGCTTCATTCATGTCCTCTCTTTCTCTTGGGGTTGATTAGATGGCCAGCGCCGCAAGCAGCAGGCCAGCGCACACAGCCAGAATGATGCCGGTGCGGTTCTTCTTCGTCGCTGGGCGCAACGCTCCGGCATAAGTGAAGATGGGTTGGTTGATGTCGTACATAGTCGTGAGGCTTTCCTTGGTTATGGATGAATCCTCACACGTATATTTTAAGTTGTAAATCTTTCTTTATTCTTTTTTTAGTTGAACAATACATCAACCCGGCGCAATATACTTTCGTGCCGGGCGCACACCCCAATAAACCAAGGAAAGAATACTATGTGAGCAAGACAGCAGAGGCGTTCACTAATGGAACCGCCAACGTCACAGAGGCCCTGATTGCCATTCAGGCGAAACTCGAACCACTCCGTGCCAACGCCAAAAGCCACCACGGCGCTTTCGCCAACCTTCAAGGGGTCATGGCAGCACTTCAACCGCACCTAGTCGAACATAAGCTGGCAATTATTCAACGGCCCGTCGCAAGCCCGTCAGGAAGCTGCACGCTGGAAACCATTCTGCGGCACGCACCAACCAGCGAAGAAATCGTCAGCACAATCACTATCCCCATGCAGCGTCAGAACGACCCGCAGGCATATGGTGCGGCCATGACCTATGGACGCCGCTATTCGCTCCTTTGCCTGTTTGGCATGGTGACTGAGGACGACAATGCGGATTCTAGCTCCTACACGCTGGAGAAGCTTTTGCGTGAGCTTTCGTCTGCCGCGAACATCGATGAACTGAACAACATCAAGCAAAAGCATTTCGAGGCGGGTTTATTGTCCGACCGCTTCTGGAGCACGGTCTACAAGGTTCTGTTTGACCGCAAGTTCCTCAACCTGTCCCGTGCAGCGCAGGACGAATAATGGACAAATCCGCTCAGATCCGCGAATGGGCCGAGACTGCTTTGCAGACCTTGGCCCCAATGTCGCTAAATGATCGGCAGCTATGGATGGCGACCGCCCACGCCGGAGAAAAGTATTTCAACTGGCGCAAGGTTTCTTACGCTTGCAGCCTTTTCCCGGATTTACGCGAACGATTTACAAAACTGGGAGTCGTTGTGCGATGAGCGACACATACACACTGTTCAAACGCCGATTTGAGCGTCGGGCGTTGGCCCGTCTGATTGATGAAAAATACAATAGTCTTTACGGGTTTTCGCGAGACATTGGTGTGGCTAATTACCGTGTGCAGGATTGGTTCTTGAACGGCAAGAAACCTAGTCCGAAAACAGTTGTCCGTATCTGCGAAGTCTTACGATGCAGTGTGGACGAAATAGCGCCCAAACTGGATGCGCCTGCCTTACCAAATAAGAAGTCAGAGATTTACTTAGGTCGAGCCAGGTACTTTCAAACCGGACGCGCCTAGCTTCTCCCGCGTGGCTTCCAACAACTCCCGCTGGGAGCCATATTTTTTCTCCCACGGTTTCTTGCCCATCATGTGAATGGCGTTTCGGGAGTGTTGGTGGTGATTGTCGCACAGCGGAATGACGCAATCGTCGGGAGCCTTCTGCCCCATACCGCGCCACTCAATTCCAATGGGATGATGGCAGGTTATGCGGCCACCGCACTCATGCCCCCAATCCTCCGCGACCGCACACGCCAAAGCGGCGACGCGTTCGAAGTGGGCTTTAGAGGATTTCACCCAAGGATTTTGACGAGTTCCTTCTGATCGTCAAGCGTAAGCATGTTGCGCGGGAGCGGAGACATATAGTCTCGTTTGCCCATCCGCCGCTTCACCGTGCGGGTTTCGTCCTCATCAAAGGCGTAGACAGAGCGCCTGCCCTGCCCGATCACGGCGTCATTTATGTCGCGCATCAGGCGGCTGAGCGGTATTCGCTGGAGTCCTCGCCCTATTCCGTGATTCATAAAAGCCACGAAAACGAGCCGAGGACTGAGTGGCAGGGCAAAATGGCCATCAGGCCGACCAAGACCGTTGCTCATGATCAGCGGATGGTCGGAGGTGAGAATTTTCCTGTTCGGCCTCGTGGATGTGTCGAGTAACCACCAGTCGGCGCCGCTCATTAACTTCAACACATTCTGGTTCTGGATAAGCTTGGTAATCATGATGACGGCCTGCCTCTCCGGTAGTGTTGGACTGCGCTGAAGCATGTATTCTTCAAGCGTCGGCGGCCAGCCGTCTTTCTTCAGCTCTTCGTATTTTCCTTGGAACTCAGGGTCCGGGGAGAGGAAATCCGACCGCACCTTGTATTTGAAGGCTTTCACCGCCTCCGGCGTCCGCATGACGAGGGAGAGTAGGAAGCGCGCCCAGGCATGGCGAATGTGCGGCTCCGTGGGGATATTCCCGGCCAGCATCATGTCCCGCGCGGTCGCAGCGTGCTTGTCAACGGCGCCCATAAAGATGCGCTCAACGTTTTGTTGGGTCGCTTTGGTTGCACCGGGCACACGGTAGAGGTTCTCCACGAAGCCGGTTTCCATCTTCCCGCGCCGCTTGATTTCAAGCCTTGGGATCTGCTCGTGCGGGTACTTTAGCCGCCTAAATTCAGTCAGCTTGTTATCGGTTTCCCGATTTACCCATGGCTCAAGGTAGAACTGCGGAATGTAATGGTGTTTCAAGGGCGCCTCCCAGCGCTCCCTTTATACCATTTATTCCAGTTGACGCCTTTACCCCGTTCGCGTGGATCGAACCATTCTCCACCGTATTTTTCGAGGAAAGCTTCAGCCCCCTGCTTCGTGGCAAAACAGTGAATGTTGTAATGCTCATCTTCAAAGAAGACCGAATGCCCTCTGTCGCACCGCATCAGGCGGTTCTTGTGACAGAACTCGGCCATTTCCGCCCACCGCTTTCGCGAAGAGAGGGATTCCCGGAGGGCGATTTGATGGGGCCAGCCGCGATCAATGGCGCTGGCGGTGAGTTCACCTTTGCGTCTGTTCATCCTCCTCTTTGTTCACTTTTTGTTCTTTTAGTCAATACTCTCTGGACCTTGTACAAAGCGTATTTCCATCTTATCTCGCGCTGAGCGGAGGAGATGAGCATTGATAACAAGCTACCTTGATTTGATGGCAAGCGGATTCCCCGTCGAACGTGCTGTAAGAGTGGTTCGGCATGAGGTGGGTCACTGGATTGTGGGCCAGTATCATGGGTTCAAGAGTGGTCCTATTGAAATCACAATGCTGCGTGGGGACGGGCACCGTGGAAGCGCTCAAATTGAGACCGATTGTGACCTACGATCCGTTGAACTGCTCGACAGCTACCTTCGGCGCCGCATCAGTACGTTATTCGCAGGAGCGCTCGCGGAATCGCTAGGCGAAGACGGAAAGGTCAACAACCAATATGCTGCGAGAGAACTTGAAATTGGTGGCGCTCAAAACGACCACAAAGGCATCCGGGAATTGCTGCGCGTTCTGCGGGGCATGACTTTTGGTGCCCCGCCCTCCGATGAAACAAAGGCCAACAAGCAGCTACAGACACTTAGCGACGATATCTGGAAAGACACCGCTGAAATCATCGAGACTAACCACGAACTAATCGGCGAACTAACTCGCACGATCATGGAACGGGCCGAGAAAGTGGACAAGAAGTTCGGATATCGTGCGCCCACATTTCGCAAGATACCCGCGCTGGCGGCTTGGATCGAGTCACTGCCCAAGCACTAAGCCGCCGAAACCCACTGCTGCAACAACAGCCTCCGGCCCATCACCTGGCTACCCGCCGCTTGCCGCACGCTGGTAATGAACGCAGCCAGCGACGGCATTTTCGAATCGCCCCGAATCGCCCATCTAGCAGCCTTGCGGATGGCGTACAGGGGGAATTCGCCCAGTTGCTCGCCCCACACCTCAACCTGGGCGACGGACTTGGCCGTGTCCCCAGTGTAGATGTTGAAGGCGGCAAACAGCTTCGCGATCTCTACGCCGAGTTCAGGCCGGCGCTTGCCAGCAGGTTCCATAAGCTCAGAAAGGGATCTCAGTGCCGTCGAAACGATGGTCATCAACTCCGCTGTCGCCTCCGGCTTGGGAACGCGAGGAAATACCTCCATCCCCGTCCGGGCTTTGGTTTCCTCCGCCGCGAGCCACAAAGCTACCGAGGGCGGCAGCAAGTCCCCCACCAGCAGCTCCGCCAGCTTGGCGGCTTCCTCCGCCGTTCTGGGCTTCTCTATCGCACCAATTCTCCCAAGTGCCACGCCAGTCTTTCTTGAGGGGTTTGCGGCAATCAACGCTGTTCCAGTAGCGGGAGAAGGCACGCCAGACGACGTTGAGGCGGGCAGCGTCCCATCCGTATTCGTTGCGGGGATAGGTTGCCCATTCGGCTGGTGGGAGGCCTCCAGTGTCTTGGAGAAACTGGCTAAGGCGGATTGCAGGCATTGCACGGGAGGATGCTTTCGTTTTGGGAGATACAGAGGGATCTTCGTCAGTATTGTTTTGGTCAGTATTACTAGTGGCGGGTTTTCCGTCGCGGGTTTCCCGTGACGGGTTTTCCGCTACGGCTCCTACGTCACGGCTAGTCATCAGCTCGTAATCGTAGGCGGTGAAGCGATTGGTGCCCTCCTCCCGGCCACCCGAGCGGCGGAGCCAGCCAGCCTTAACCAGCTCATCGAGACCAGAGCGAACAGCTTCTTTGCCGTCGCGGCTCTCCTTCGCCAGAGCGCCTTCGTAGAACGTCCAGCCGTCCGGCTTGCTGTACATGAGGGCATAGAGACCCTTTGCTTTGAAACTGATGCACGCGTCAGTCAGGAGGTTGTTGGGCACCTGAGTGAACGGTGCCCTCTGCTTGGTCAGCTTATTCATCAGCGGCTACCCGCTTGAATTCGACCGCCCATACCCATGGGTTGGCGTCCCAGCTTCCTTGGCCGTTTGCGCAATTTAACTCAGTGGCAAACCACGTCTTGGCTGTTTCGTCTCGGTCGATATAACGTCCGGCCCATTCTGCGGGGTATGGGCACCCTTCTGCACGGGCATCCTTCTCTGAAATATCTTGCAACCGCTCCACCCGCACGCTGACGATTTCAAGCAGGATGCGGGAGGCCCAGCGTGGCATTTGGGAGCTTGAACACCAGTCCCATTCCCCAAGAAAGTTCACGCGCTCATCAGCCTGGTAAATGAACGCTCCAGGGAATAGTGTTTGCGTGTCTTGAATTGAAAAGGTGCCCTGCTGCGGCATCCAACTCCAAGTCTCCCGCCCCCACAGGCGGTCGCCTACTTCTCCGAACGGACAATCGAAATGGCCGACTGCAACGACCATGTCCGGTCCGTGGCCACCTTGCGTCCATGCCATGCGACCGGAGCGTAGGCGGCGCTGGAACACCTCTTTGCAGAATGGCTGAGGTTTGATGATACGGCGGAGCTGCGTTTGTCTGCCGTCTAAGATGCCACGAACGTCGTGGGCTTTAAGAATGATGGATCGTTCCACATCCCGATACTTTCTTTGTTTTGCCTCCCGAACGGCAGTCAATTAGGCGGGATGCGGGTTCGGGTCCGCACCCCTTGCCCGTCACGATGATTCAGGTTGTGGATTACGGCAATAGAAAACAATCCACAGGCGCAACGCCGAACTAATATGCTAAATAAAACAAGGTGGCTTCGCGGGGTGTGCTTTGGACTGGCAGACGTTTTCATCGAGTTGGGGCTTTAACTACGCGGCACTGCTTGGATTCTTGGTAACCGCAGGGCTTGCCCTCTGGACTTACATATCGCTCCCAAGGTCCCGACTGGCGTATGACATGCAACACTCCATCATCATCGGTCGAAACCAGACCGCGTTTTCTGGCGATTTAGAGGTGACCTATCGCGGTGCCCCGATCACGCGAGCAACGCTGACTCGCCTTTACATTTGGAATGACGGCAACCAAACAATTAGACGCGGGGACATCGCGCCAAAATTCCCGCTGGTGGTTTCCGTTCCGGGAGGTGAGTTTTTCTTGCGCGCTCAGATCTCGCAAGTTGCCCACGAAGCGATGGACGTCAGCCTTACCGATGGCGATGAAGCTTCTGAATCCCTTACCTTCGAGTACATTGAGCCGCGCCAAGGTTTCGTGTGTGAGATTCTCCACACTGCATCGCCAAAGGATTTCGCGTTCTCTGGTATCTTGATAGGCGCTAAAGAACCTGTTGCAAAAGAACTATCACAAGCTGCGACTTCCCTTCCAGTCGCGATTATGGTGATCATTCTCTCTATAGGGATGGTATTCGTGCTGACCACGCTCCACGGATCGATGTTCAAGGGTGATGAAAGCTTCTCGTCCTACCTATTTGGCACCGGGGTCATGATCTTGTTCGGGTGTTCCTTTCTATTTACTTGTTATCGTATTGTTCGAGACGCATTACCCAAAGCCAACTTTGGTAAGACGCTAAACACTACGAACCACTAAGCATCGCTAAACCTTTTGACTGTACGCTCCCTAAAGCGCAGAATCACGATGTAATCCTTTAGAGGAGACGCATCATGAATACCCTTTTCCGCGAAGCAATACGCGATGATCTAGAAGCTCAGTTCGAGCTTCCATACCTACCTCCCCCACTTACGAAGAACCGCGCGAAGGATTTTACTTGCTTTCCCGGTCCCGGAGCCTGCGACGAATGCCCCCGCCGTCCTCGTATTATATGCAAGGCGGATCGAAAGGAGCGTGATCTGATCTAGGCAACAGGAAAGACGCCTATACCTGTCCCTTTCCGCGTTGGGGGTTATCAATGCGGCCAGATCCCCGCCCTGTTCCTCCCGATGAGGCGGGCTAACCTGCCCCGCAGCGCAAATGCTGTGGGGCTTTTTCGTTTAAGGAGCCACAAATGCGAATGTTTCTCTATCTCGACAAAGAAGGTGCCATGAAGCCGGAAAGGTATGACTACTACCTGTCCCGCATGGGGATCTTTACTCCTGCCCTCCCGGATGGTCTGCCGATGGGTGGTGAAGTGACGGTAATGCTGGAGGCTGACGAAGATCAACAGCCATTCCCGCCTCAGCAGGACGCTCTCCGTCAAATGCTGAGCCTGTGCCGTCACGAGGTCAATTATGCCTTTCGTCCCACGGTCTATGAAATGCAGGACAGTGAGGACGGTTGGTATAGCCGGACATACCCATGATTATCGTGGTGTTCGACTCCTGGCGTCCCTACCCGCGCAACTTTGATGTGTTCATCACCCACGAAGGAAAGGCACTGGAGCAGCTTGCGGCGTTCTGCGAGGACGACGGCATCATACAGGTCATACTTGAACGTGGCCCGGTTGAGTTTCCGAGCTATGCTCAGGTGGACGCCCTTGGTAAGTTGATGCGGGAACACGGCATTAACCAGAAGAACTTCATGGCCTTCTATATGCAAGGCGAGGTGATGTTCTGATCGCCCCTTTAATACCCCTTTACCGAGATTCGGTTGAGGGGTATTTCTGGCTTCTTTTCTCGGAGCGCGGCAATGATTATCGAGCTTTATGATAGCAGGAAAGATTTTCCCAGAGGCTTTGAGTTCTTCATCACAGCGGAAGGTGACCTTATGTCGAAAAGCCCGTCACCCGTTATAAAGCGCGACTTGATGCAAGTGGTTTTGGAGCATAGAACTGATGAGTTTCCAACATACCAGCAAGAATTGACCCTTGTGAGGCTTGAAAGCGTTTATGCGGAATATCGACCGCTTACTGTGGCCTTTTACAATAAGGAGGAGTGGAAGCCTTAAAGGGTTTAACTCTGTCGTCTTATACCCTTGACGGCGAGTCAGACAATTGCGATTCTGCGGACGCACTGTGGCGCAGAGTTTATATGCGCGGGCGATGGTGTCGTACGCACCGACCGTAGAGGCAGCTTTTGCCGGAGTAACGACCGGATAGTGCATCTGATTAAGGCCCCATCCTCTGCCCACCTTATGAGTGAAGCAAGTTGGGGCTTTCTGATTCCACGAGGTTCATGATGGAGCTTATTCTTGGCCTGTTGGCCGTTTACCTGTTCGTGCAGGCCGCAGCCATTCTGGTAGGTGCCCTTGAAGGATGGGGGCTGCTTATCGTGATTAGCGTGCTCGTCTTGATAGGTATGTATCTGTCACCGGGTTAATGCGCCCGTGCCCTTTGGGCACCCACCCACACCGCCCAAGCGGGCGCAGTGGGCAGAGTCCGGGGCTACCCCGAGTTATTAGCCGCCAGCCGCGTGTCTGGTGGCACCGTCAAGCTTTGAGCTTGAATCGATCCATTCCGGCGCGGTCTTTAACGCCGTACTTCTCAGCCCACTTCGGCACTGCACCTCGACCCATCCACGTTTCCCCATCCGGCCCACGATGCGTCACCTGTGGTGAAGAGCGTTTCGCAGCGGGCTTGGAGGACGAGATAGCATCGAGTGCGGAAAGCTCTTTCAGGAGCGCGGCGCGCTTCTCCTCTACCTTTTGGTCACGGAGCCGGGTGGCTTTCTCGATCAGGTCGTTCAGTTCTTCCAGACCAAGGCCGGAAAGGTCGATGCTTGCCATTGGGCGGCTCCCTATGAATCGTTGCTTATAGGTATCATGGAATCCTGAGAGCGCAAGAAACACGCCAGCTATGGAGGGCGCGTGCTTCTTGCTTGTGCCTGCCCGGTACAACTGTGGATATTTTATTATTCTTTTTTCTTTACAACTTAAAGTATATGTCTCACTATCCTTTCACCAAGGAAAGAAACCCACCATGTACTGCCCAGACCAAGCCAACATCGACCCGCGTAATCCAAACAACTACCCCGTATCCGAGGTCAGCTTTATTGTTGCCGACTACAAAGCCGGAAGCGCTGGCAACGTCACCATCATCGACGTTCTGAACAAGCCTTTCTCTAGCCAAGAAGACGCGGTTGCCGCCATCCAACAACTCATCACCTTCCACGGCGACGAGCTTGATGTGGTCGAATGCGCCGAAGATGACCAGATGGTTGTCGAGTGCTTCGAGTGGGACGCCGACACAAGCCGCTATTTGAAGGCTTAGGCCATGAACGACGCCAGCTTCTTCCACCTACTCACACTAGAGGGGAAGGCGCTGGCTCCCCCTCCTCCCGCAATGACGCGGAATGAGAAGCTGGCTTGGCTGGAGGAGAATACTAAGCGTCACCGCATGGGCGCTGTAGACCGCACCGAGTTCCTGGAGGAGCAGGTGCAGAGAATGAATAATGAAAGAATGAGAAGTGAGTAAACAAGACCCTGCACCAAGCTGCGTTGCCTGTCCGTGGTGCAAAACAAAGCCAGTATTTGAATTTATGCGAGACCCCGGTGATAAGCATGACGTTCTGTATTGTCCGAACTTTGAAAACGAGGATGAAAGCAACAACTGCCGGGTGATGCCGATGATTCGACAAGGCATTCGCGAGGAGCGAAAGCACATGTCTGACCGGTGGAATGCGCTCTACGATATGGTTCCCCGCTCCGCAGAGGCGGCGCTTGCGGCGGACGTGGAGCGGCTGCGGACAGCAATTGGGTATGCGACTGCTCGCCTGGAGGATGATGAGATTGACCAAGCGCTGAACACTCTCAAGGTGGTACGCGGCGACAATGTTCGTGACCACTACCCTGACGATAACAGTCGGACAGCCGTCAAGCAGTTGCAGGACGCGGTAAAAAGATTAGCGGCACCAATCGACTACGCTGACGCGTTATTGCGGTACATCGAACAATTGGAGCGCCGAGCCCTCTCATAACCGAAGCTGGAGTGCTAGGACGCATTGGACCACCTTGATGTAGGTCTCACCAGAGGTGGTCCGCGCCTATTCACATCACGAACCCGGTCGATGGTTCGATCCCGAGGCTGGAAGAGTATGGTAGACCATCTTCCCTGCCTGTCGCCGAAATAACAGACGCCCCTTCCCCGATTTTACGGTTCTACCCATCAGGATTTCGCCCTGAAGCTCTAACGCACCTACCAAGTGCGATTCCCGGAGAGCGATGGTTATCTCCCTTTGAGGGACTTTGCCGGGTCAATCAAAATGTTGGCCAAAATAACCTCCTTTGTTTGACGATTCCGATTTGGGAGCGGCTTGTGGGGCTTTCAAGTACTCGGAGGGCACAAGTGTAAATCATCTTATATTTTTCCGACGGCGGGCATCCCGCCCAAAGGAAAAAGAGATGGCATACGAAATCTACGAGAATGGAAAGGCCACTGGCCTGATTTACTCCGACCGCGAGGTGGCGAGAGCCATAGCCCGCGACATGGAGCGTGAAGGCTCTAAACGCATCGAGGTCCGACCGGCGTAACGCAAGAAGCGCATCACGGAGGGAAAGCCGTGGTGCGCTTTTTTTTGCCATTGGAGGTCGGCAAACTGCTGGCGCGCAGGTGGCGCGCAAACATGCGCCACCGGGTGAGTTTTGGTGCCCCTTTGTGCACTTGCGCGCCACTTAGGACATTCTAATATTGTAGCATTAACAACATACTAGTGTTTCACAATCTGTATGCAATGCTATCGTTCCAGAAGCGATCGAGGCGCTGCAGCAGCTTGTTCATTTCGGAGAACTCACCGGTGCCGATGCCGCCGACCTTTTCGATCGAGCCGACGTGGCGTTCATAAAGGCGGGCAACCGTTTCGGCGATTTCCTGGCCCTTTTCGGTCAGGCTGATGCGAACCGAGCGGCGATCGACGCGAGAGCGCTGGTGGTTGATGAGACCAAGGTCGACCAGCTTCTTGACGTTGTAGGAAACGTTTGAGCCGAGATAATAACCACGCGAACGAAGCTCGCCGGCGGTCAGTTCAGAATTGCCGATGTTGAACAGCAGCAGGGCCTGAACGGCGTTGACGTCATCGCGACCCTGACGGTCGAACTCATCCTTGATGACATCGAGGAGACGGCGGTGGAGACGTTCCACCAGATGCAGCGACTCCATGTAGAGCGAGCGGATGGTATCTTCATGTGCATCGGCAACAACGGCCTGGGGCTTAACTTTGCTATTGATCATGACTGCCTCACTGTTTTGTTTGGCGGTGTGTTTGTTTGTCTCCCGCCTTGAGTGAGAACCTAATCAATGCGCATAAAATTCTACTTAAAAGCTACGATTAACAAATGGTTACCTGCATTTTGCCTGGAGGCCCCAACTTGTGGCGAAGCGGGAATGCCTGACAGGCGATCGTTATAAATCAATGGGTTAAATATGAAATTCGGCCGCAAATCAGGCCGAATTGCTTTATTCTTATGGTAAATCAATTCTTGCCCGTTCTTCATTCTGGCGCTGATCCAGCCAGAAAGCGACCAGGAATAGTATATAAATGGTTGCCACGAGACCGTGCATGACGGGCACCAGCGTGTTGGCGCCGAAGATGTGGGGCCACACCTTGTACATCGCGATCTGCGTGCCCGCGCCCATCACCCACATGACAGCGCCCCAGGAGGCGCCGAGCCAAAGGCCGAGCGCCGCGACCGGGAAAATGACGGCAAGCGCGCTGCCGGCCACACGCCAGGGCAGGTTCAGCATATCGAACCTGCCGTGACCGCCCAGAGAATAGCCCGTCAGCATTGCCCAATATTGCAGCCCGAACCAGAAACACGAAACCGCGACCAGCCTCATGAAGACCAGAAACAGGATTTCAGTGAGCGGGCGCTTCGGCAAAGGTTGAGAATCAGGTTCCATGGCCGGAAGATACGGTCTCGACGAACGGGCGACCAGCCCATATTGAATTCCGCCGCCTGCCTTGTCAAAGCATCATCGTCATTGCCGGACGGCAATGAGGGAAGATTGTCGCATTCGCATGCGCCGCGCTTCATGGTATGCAGCCTTCCAAATTTGATCGAAGGACATTCTGACATGCAGGACAAAACCCACCTGGTCGACGAGATCACCGGCCATCGCCGCATGCGTCGCAATCGCAAGGCGGATTGGACGCGCCGTCTGGTACAGGAAAGCCGCCTCACTGTGGACGACCTGATCTGGCCGGTCTTCATCGTGCCGGGCAGCAATATTCTGGAGCCCATTCCGGCGATGCCTGGCGTCAACCGCATGAGCGTCGACAGACTGGTCGAAGCGGCGAAGGAAGCCGCCGATCTCGGCATTCCGGCAATCGCCACCTTCCCGAATGTCGAGATGGAATTGCGGGACGAGACCGGCTCGAACGCGCTTGAGGCCAATAACCTCATCAATCAGGCGACAGCCGCCGTCAAGAAAGCCGTTCCCAATATTGGCATGATCACCGACGTGGCGCTCGACCCATTCACCAGCCACGGGCATGACGGCATTCTGCGCGGCAACGAGATCGTCAACGACGAGACCGTGGAACAGGTCGTCAAGGCGGCGATCCTGCAGGCGGAAGCCGGATCGGACATTATTTCTCCTTCTGAGATGATGGACGGCCGTATCGGCGCCATCCGCCGCGGCCTTGATGCGGCCGGGCACCAGAATGTCGGGATCATGGCCTACGCGACAAAGTTCTCATCCGGCTATTACGGCCCCTATCGCGAGGCGATTTCCACCGCCGGCCTGCTGAAGGGCGACAAGGCAAGCTATTACATCAGCCCTGCCAACGGCATGGAGGCCATCCGCGACGCGGCGCTCGATGTGGAAGAAGGCGCGGACATGCTGATGGTCAAGCCCGGCCTGCCCTATCTCGACATCTGCTGGCGGCTGAAGGAGAATTTCGGCCTGCCGACCTTTGCCTATCAGGTCTCCGGCGAATATACCCAGATCAAGGCTGCGGCGATGAACGGCTGGATCGACGGCGAGCGGGTGATGATGGAAACGCTTCTCTGTTTCAAGCGTGCAGGTTGCGACGGCATTCTGACTTATTTCGCCATCGAAGCCGCACGCAAACTCAACAGGGGCTAAGGCCAGCGCTTATTGTATTCGGTGGTTCCTTACCCATATTGTTGCTGACACGGCACTCATGCCGAGCTGTCAGTTCTTTCAGGAGAAAACGACCGATGAGCCTCGACCAGAACCCCACCTATGCCGCACCGGATGACTGGCGCGCCTATAGCGGCGTCCTGAGCCGGCGGGTCTTTGCGTTCCTGATCGATTACGCAATCGTTCTCCTCCTGTGCATCCCGGCCGCCGTGATTGTCATCTTCCTCGGCATTATCACGCTGGGTCTCGGCTTCATTCTCCTGCCTTCGCTCTTCATTATCGTTGCGGTACTCTATTTTGGCATGACGCTCGGAGGCCCGTCGCAGGCCACCCCCGGTATGCGGGCGATGGGGATTGCGATGGCGCGCATGGACGGGCGGCGAATCGATTTCCTGCTGTCCACCGTTCACATCGTGCTTTTCTGGGTCATCAACTCGGTTTTGACGCCGCTGATCCTGCTTGCCGGCCTGTTTACGGAGCGCTCGCGCCTTGTTCACGACTTCCTGCTCGGCACCGTCATCGTCAGAACACGCTAATATTACGGAATGCCACGGAAACGTGGCTTTCACGCCGCCAAATACCTCATCCCGCAGTTGACGTTTTCCGTCATTTTGCCATTCTGTGACATTATGCATGTCGCTTGAAGCGCCGCCGTCAGCCCCGTGAAATCGCGGCGCGCTTTATAACAGACGCAGGAGGCGATCACGGTTCGATGAACACGCAGGCGACGCCCTCTCCACAATTCTATCTTACGGCGCCGGCCACCTGCCCCTATCTGCCGAACCAGATGGAGCGGAAGGTCTTCACCCATCTGGTTGGCCCGCGCGCCTCGGAAATGAACGACCTTCTGACCCAGGGCGGTTTCAGGCGCTCGCAGAACATCGCTTATCGTCCGGCCTGCGAAAACTGCCGCGCCTGTGTTTCCGTGCGGATCCTGACCGAGCAGTTTCAACCGACGAAATCGATGCGACGCGTTCTTGCCGCCAACAAGGATGTCGTCGCCACGGTGCATGCGGCCGAGCCTTCCACCGAACAGTTTGCCCTGTTTCGCCGCTACCTCGACCACCGCCACCAGTCTGGCGGCATGTCCGACATGTCGGCGCTGGATTATGCGATCATGGTGGAAGACACACATGTGAACACCCGCATCATCGAATACCGCGTCCGCGAGCCCGGCTCCGGCATCGATTCCAGCAAACGCGGCGAGCTTCTGGCCGTGGCGCTCAGCGACGTGATGAGCGACGGCCTGTCGATGGTCTATTCCTTCTTCAATCCGGAACTCGAGAAGCGCTCGCTTGGCACCTACATGATCATCGATCATATCACCCGCACCCACGCGCTCGGCCTGCCACACGTCTATCTCGGCTATTGGGTCGATGGCTCTGAAAAGATGGGCTATAAGACCCGCTACCACCCGCAGGAGCATCTGACGCCGCGCGGGTGGGAGGTTTATACGCCGGATCCAGTTTGATCGAAGTATTGCAACTCCGTTGCGACAGAGACTAAGCAATGTTATAACGCCGTTATAACATGGAGTCTCTAGCTATGAACGTGACGGTCCGCAGAATTGGTAATTCCGAAGGCATCATTATCCCCAAGGAAGTTCTGGAACGCATGGGCGTTAAGGCAGGCGACACGCTTGATCTTAACGAAAGCAACGGTGAACTGCGTGTGCGCGTTGCAGACGAAGCCTTCGCACGTCAACTAGAACATGCACGTATCTTCATGGATAAATACAAGGTAGCCTTGAAGAAACTTGCTGAATGACAGAGTTTATTTTCCTAGACGTCAAGACCGTCAAGCAGCTCCACAAAATGCAAATCGACAATTTCGGGGGCATTCATGGACTGCGTGATGAGGGCATGCTGGATTCAGCCTTAAACCGACCCATCAACAAAGCTGGCCATGGCAGCAACCACGTCTGCGATCTCGCGGCGGCCTATCTTTTTGGACTGGCGAGAAATCATGCGTTTCTGGATGGCAATAAGCGGATCGCTATCGTGACCGCCGGTGTTTTCCTGATGGAAAACGGCTTCATGATCCAAACGGAAGAAGCACATCTCTACCAATTCGTTATGGCCGTCGCTTCTGGAGAGATCGATGAGGATGGCGTGAGCCGGTTCCTCAAAGATCATATCGTTCCATACCCGTAACTCTTACCCACCAAATTTCCCGCTGCGCGGAAAGCCCTTCGGCACGGTGCGGCCGGCGGTGGCGCGGTCGGCAAGCCATTCGCGCAGTTCTTCACCCACCTTGTTGAAGAGACGCCCGGCCGTGTCGGACCAGCTGAGGCCGTCGGCAAGCGCGAAACATTTCACATCCACGACGCCGCCGTCCTTGTAACGCTGCAGACGCACGCCCTTGCCGCGCGACATTTCCGGGACCTGCGCCAGCGGGAACGCCAGGAGCTTGCGGTTTTCGCCGACGACAGCGACGTGGTCGCCGGTAACGGGAACCGCGAGCTTGGCCTCATCGGGCATGGATACGTTCATGATCTGCTTGCCCTTGCGGGTATTCGCGACCATTTCGCTTTCCGCCACGACGAAGCCGTTCCCGGCCGTCGAAACGAGCAGCAGCTTGCGCGACGGATCATGCACGAAGGCGGTGAGGACATCCTGATCGTTTTCCATATCGACCATGATGCGGATCGGCTCGCCATGGCCGCGTCCGCCCGGCAGCTTGTCGGCGCCGAGCGTATAGGCCTTACCGCCTGTCGTCAGCAGCAGCAGCTTGTCGGTCGTCTGCGCCGGGAAGGCAAGCTTTGGACCGTCGCCTTCCTTGAAGGTCAGGGTCGAGGTGTCGGACATGTGACCCTTCAGCGCCCGGATCCAGCCCTTCTGCGAGATAACGATGGTGACCGGTTCCTTCTCGATCATCGCCTGCTGAATGGCCTCGATATCGGCGTCAGGAGCGTCGGCAAACTGCGTGCGACGGCGGCCGAGTTCGGTCGCCTTGGCATATTTCTTTTTGACCTCGCCGATTTCCCAGGCGATGGTCTGCCACTGTTTGTCATCAGAGGCGATCAGCGCTTCGATCTCGGCCTTCTCATTCGTCAGTTCGTCGAATTCCTTGCGGATTTCGAATTCCTCGAGCTTGCGCAGGTTGCGCAGCCGCATGTTGAGGATGGATTCGGCCTGCAGGTCCGTCAGCGACCATTTCGCCATCATCACCTGTTTCGGCTCATCCTCCTCGCGGATGATGCGGATCACCTCATCAAGATTAAGATAAGCGACGAGCAGGCCGCCCAGAATTTCCAGTCTGCGGTCAATGGCGGCAAGGCGATGGCGGGAGCGGCGGACCAGCACGTCCTTGCGGTGCGCCAGCCACTCCGTCAGCACCTCGTTCAGCGCCATCACCTTTGGCACCTTGCCGAGCGACAGCACGTTCATGTTGAGCGGCAGGCGGCTTTCCAGATCGGAGAGACGGAAGAGCGATTCCATCAACAGCGTCGCATCGACGGTGCGGCTCTTCGGAACCAAAACGATACGCACATCCTCGGCGGATTCGTCCCTGACATCTTCGAGAAGCGGCAGCTTGCGGGCAATCAGCAGCTCGGCGATTTTCTCGATCAGCCGCGATTTCTGCACCTGGAACGGAATTTCGGTAATGACGATCTGATAACCGCCACGGCCGAGGTCTTCCGTTTCCCATTTGGCGCGCACGCGGAAACCGCCGCGGCCGGTCTTGTAGGCGTCGAGAATATTCTCGCGGCTTTCAACGATCACGCCGCCGGTCGGCAGGTCGGGACCGGGAATGAATTCCACCAGCTTTTCAACGGTCGCATCGGGATGCTTGATGAGGTAAAGCGCTGCGTCACACAGTTCATGCGCATTGTGCGGCGGGATCGACGTCGCCATGCCGACAGCGATACCGGAAGCGCCATTCGCCAGCAGGTTCGGAAACGCACCGGGCAGAACGACCGGCTCGGAATTGGACTCGTCGTAAGTGTCGCGGAAATCGACCGCGTCCTCACCGATACCTTCCAGCAGAAGCTCGGCCACCGCCGTCATCTTGCTTTCGGTATAACGCATTGCGGCGGGGCTGTCGCCGTCGATGTTACCGAAGTTGCCCTGCCCGTCGACCAGCGGATAACGCAGCGAGAAATCCTGCGCCAGACGCGCCAGCGCATCATAGATCGCCTGGTCGCCGTGGGGATGGTAGTTACCCATCACCTCACCGACGATCTTCGCGCATTTGCGGAAGGCGGAATTGGGTCTCAGGCCCATTTCGCTCATCGCATAGACAATGCGGCGATGGACCGGCTTCAGGCCATCGCGGACATCCGGAAGCGCACGATGCATGATCGTGGACAAGGCGTAAGCGAGGTAGCGCTCTTCGAGCGCTGCCTTCAAATCGACCGGATGAATATTATCGTCTCCGCCGGACGGAGGTACAAGATTTTTTCCCATGGTGCTTGACTAGCGGAAATGGCGATTCCCGGCAAGAAACACAGGGGTCGCGGCTGTGGATGAAACCATCCCTTCCATGCGGTTTTTTGTTAACCGCGCTGCAAATGCCGCAATGCCGCCGTCATGGGAATCGATCTAAATACCCTAGACCTTTGATTATCAGCGAATATAAGTATCACCATTAGCATTAAGGCTCGGTTTGCAGCCGTACGTTGAGGGAAGAAACATCATGAGACTGAAATCCACCCGGCAGGTTCTTTTTGCGAGCGCCGCGCTTCTTGCCCTTTCCGCGCCGGCTTTCGCGCTGGATGGTGGGGATGTGCTGAAGAAGATCAATGCGGCCTATGCCGCGCAGGGCGGTCAAATTGATGCAGGCTCCGTCGCCGTCAACGGCTCGACGGTGACGCTGAACGACGTGACCCTCAGCGCCGCTGCCGACCCGGCCAAGAAAATCCCGGTTGGCAATATCACGCTTGATGGCGTCGAGGAAAACAACGGCGGCTACAAGATCAAGAACGCCCGCTTCGACAATATCGACTACAAGCAGGACAAGGTCGAGATCAAGGCCAGCGACATCTACATGTCCGGCCTTGTCATCCCCGCTGATGCCACCACCGGCACCGTCGATGCGCTGATGTTCTACGACGAAGCCCATAGCGGCCCGATTTCCGTGTCCGTCGACGGCAAGCAGGCTTTCTCGCTCGAGGAAACCAGTGCGACGATGTCGGTCAGCGACGACAAGAACTCGATCGGCTTTGACCTCGACGCCTCCGGCTTCAAGGCCGACCTCAGCGACGTCACCGACCCCGCCACCAAGGACGCAATCGAAAAACTGAAGCTGCAGGCGCTTTCCGGCGACATGACCATGAGCGGCAGCTGGGAAGTGGCTTCCGGGACTGTCGATGTCGAGGAATACGCGATCGACCTCGATGATGTCGGCCGCCTGAACATGTCGTTCGGTTTCTCCGGCTACACGCTCGCCTTCATCAAGTCGATGCAGGAAACGGTGAAGGCGCAGGCCGCCAACCCGAACAAGGAACAGGCAGACCAGGCCGCGAGCCTTGCCATGCTCGGCCTGATGCAGCAACTCTCCTTCGTCAACGCCGAGATCAGCTTCGAAGACGCCAGCATCACCAAGCGCGCGATTGACTATGCAGCAAGCCAGCAGGGTATGACGGGCGACCAGCTTGCACAGACCATCAAGGGCATGGCGCCGATCATGATGGCCTCGCTCAACGTTCCCGAATTGCAGAACATGGTGTCGGCGGCGATCAACACCTATATCGACGATCCGAAGAACTTCTCGATCACGGCAGCGCCGGAAAAGCCGGTCCCTTTCCCCATGATCATGGGCGCTGCCATGGGCGCGCCGAACACCTTGCCGAAAATGCTCGGCGTCACGGTGACGGCAAACGAATAAGACGAAAGAGCCCCGGTCCATTGCACCGGGGCTTTCCTTTTGTGCTCAATTAACATCCGGGAATGTCGTCAGCTCCCGATAACTTATCTCACGATCAACGCCAAAAGCGGGTCGCAGCTTGCGTCCCGCTTTTGGGGGCGGCAGTGGCGCTCAGGCCGTTTCGCCCTGTGCGATTATCCTGCCCTCACCTGCAGTGCCCGCTCCCGACCAGTCAACGCGGCGCGTCGCAAACATTGTGGCGGCTATGGCGATGAACGAGATTACCGCGCCGGCCAACAGCGCATATTCATCTTCATTCAGCACCAGATACATGACGCTGTAGGCGAGTGAGAGCACGCCGAACAGGGCAATGCCGTTCCTTCGGCTACGGGTTGCGCTGCCGAGATAAAAGGAGATCAGGACCGCTGTTGAAAGTGCGGCGGCGACATAAGCAATGGTGAATCCCGTGTGCTCCGAAAGCGCCAGGAGAAGTACATAAAAAACGATCAGCGCCAGCCCTGTCAGCACATATTGTAGCCAGTGCACGATGGTGCCGCCCTTGAGTTCGACGATAAAGACGGCAAGGAAAACGAGAGAGATGAACCCGATCGAATATTTCAGTGTCCGCGCGATGATCTGGTAAAATTTCACTGGCTCTACGAGATTGATTGTCATCAGACTGTTGGAGAGCGGCAATCGCGGGCCTTCAACAACCCGATCCAAGCCCCGTGCGAGATACGGAATGGTCCAACTGGCATTGAACTCCGTGGCGGTGATCGTTTTTTCCTCCGGCAAAAACAGGCCTTCGAAACCCGGATGTGGCCAATTGGCTTTTGCGGCAAAACTCGTCGTCTGACCTGCCGGCGCGACGGCGAAACTGCCCGACCCGTTCAGCGAAAAGGCGATATCGAAGGCAAAGCCGGTTTCAATGAGGCTTCTGTCAATCTGCCTATGCACTCCGGCATCGGACATCATTCGCGCCTGCGGGTCGTCATGCGTTGCCGTTGCGGACATGTCCCGCATGCCGGGATCAAATGGCAGAACGGGCCCGCCGTCTATCCGGACCCCTGCGCTGGACCGGATGCCTGTCATGTCAGCGATATTGAGAACCAGGACGGCGTTATCGAGACGGGGCGTGCCAGCAAAACGGGCGAGATCCGTCAGGATGCCGGAACCAAAGCGACCGGCAAGCGCGAGATCGCCTTTATAAACGGGCAAGCTATAGATCGACAGCTGCTTTTCCTCGGTCTTGAGATCAGCCGTGACCTTTAGTGTTTCCGGCATGACAAGCACCCATTCCGTCACACGATCAACGACGCTTTGGCCATTGACCTCGCGGCGGCGTTCCACATCGAAGGGCACGGCAAGATAAGGTCCATTCACCACCTGATCGCCACCCCATCCATGGGCGATCCGTCCGGATACCTCTTGTGCACGCGAGGCGCGTTCTTCCGTCAATGCCCAGACCAGCAGGAGCGGCACCAGCAAGACCATCGAAATGAAGCCGATCATGACAAATTTCGCGCCCGGCGAGCGCAGCCCGGCCGCGAAATGAGTGCGGTGCGTGGCCGGATGCATATGCCCGGCCGCGATGGCAGGGTCTTTTTCCGTTTGATGAACCATTCTGAAATCCTTACCAATATTATCGCGCGAACCGGATTCAACGTTCGGTCGGCGCCGCCCCAAGTTTAAAATCTGCGTTAGACTTGCATCCCCCTGGTGGACGCAGGGCTATACTGGGATCGGATTTCGGCTGATTATGTGCGGAAGTGGGTTCGACTCGCGGTAAAATTGTGTCTTTGCCGCGTTCGCGAGAAAAAGACGGAAAATTCCTCATCCACCAGTGGTGACGGCTAGAGTTTCAGCCGCTCGCGAAAGAAGACCAGCGCTACGGTGACCCCGGTCGCGACACCCACGATCACGTCGATGAAGCGGACAAGGCCGGCAACCTGCGGCCCCATGAGGAGCACGAGCATGGCGGAAGCACCAGCCTGTATCGGTACGACTGGCGGCAGGCCGAACATGGAGGCGAGGATCATTGCGATGAAGGTCGCCGAGGCCAGCCTGATTTCGGCGAAATCATGCGGGACCAGGAGGGCTATTTCCCCGACGAGAATGCCGACGGTGACGCCCACCATCAAGCCGAGGCCCTGACGAACATGGCTTGGAATTCCCGGCGCCAGACAGATGAGCGCGCTGATCGCCGCGAAGACGGGTTGCGGATGGCCTAGCCAGCCATGCGCGACCCAGAACGCAAAAGCGGCCGCAAGTGCGGCCGCCAATGCACGGGTGAAGGCTGCGCGAACACGGTCGAGCAGCGTCTTCAACACGATCAGTCTTTCTTCGACGGAACGACGCGCAGCGCCAGTTCGCGAAGCTGCGTCGGCGTTGCCGGCGACGGCGCGTTCATCAGGAGGTCCTGCGCCTGCTGGTTCATCGGGAACAGCGTGATTTCGCGCAGGTTCTTCGCACCGACCAGCAGCATGACCACACGGTCGATACCGAAAGCGCAACCGCCATGCGGAGGCGCGCCATACTGGAAGGCGCGGTAGAGACCGCCGAAGCGCTCTTCAACGTCGGTCTGCGACAGGCCAACCTTTTCGAAAGCCTTGACCATCAACTCGGGCGACTGGTTACGGATCGAACCGGAGGCGATTTCGAAGCCGTTGCAAACGGCGTCATACTGGAAGGCCTTGATGGAGAGCGGGTCCTGCCCTTCCAGCGCTTCCAGACCACCCTGCGGCATGGAGAAGGGGTTGTGGGCGAAATCGATCTTCTTTTCTTCTTCGTTGTATTCGAAGAAGGGGAAGTCGACGATCCAGCACATTTCGAAGCGGTCGCGATCGATCAGGTTCAGCTCGTCGGCGGCGCGGGTGCGCGCCTCACCGGCAAACTTGTAGAACTTGGCGGGATCACCGGCGACGAAGAAGCAGGCATCACCTGCCTCAAGGCCGAGCTGCTGGCGCAGCGCCTCGGTGCGTTCCTCGCCAATGTTCTTGGCAAGCGGGCCGGAACCGCCGACCTTGCCGTCCTCTTCCTTCCAGAAGATGTAACCAAGGCCGGGCTGACCCTGAGACTGCGCCCAGGCGTTCATGCGGTCGCAGAATGCGCGCGAACCGCCGGTCTTGGCCGGAATTGCCCAGACCTGAACCTTCGGGTTGGAGGCGATCATGTTCGCGAAGACCTTGAAGCCCGAACCATCGAAATGCTCGGTCACGGCCTGCATGACGATCGGGTTGCGCAGGTCCGGCTTGTCGGAGCCGTATTTGCGGATCGCTTCATCATAGGGAATGCGCGGCCACTCTTTGGTGACAGGCTTGCCTTCGGCAAACTTTTCGAAGACAGCAGTCATCATCGGCTCCATCGTGGTCCAGACATCTTCCTGGGTCACGAAGCTCATTTCGACGTCGAGCTGGTAGAATTCGCCCGGCAGGCGGTCGGCGCGCGGGTCTTCATCGCGGAAGCACGGCGCGATCTGGAAGTAACGGTCGAAACCCGCCACCATCAGAAGCTGCTTGTACTGCTGCGGCGCCTGCGGCAGCGCGAAGAACTTGCCCTCATGAATACGCGACGGCACGAGGAAGTCGCGTGCACCTTCCGGCGAGGAGGCCGTGAGGATCGGCGTCGTATATTCGGCAAAGCCGGCATCGGCCATGCCGGTGCGCATGGCGGAGATGATCTGCGTGCGCTTGACAATGTTGTTGTGCAGCGTTTCGCGGCGCAGGTCGAGGAAGCGGTACTTCAGACGGACATCTTCCGGATAGTCAGGCTCGCCGAAGACCGGCAGCGGCAGTTCCTTGGCGACGCCGAGAACCTCGATCTCCTGAGCATAAAGTTCGATCTCGCCGGTCGCCATGCCCTTGTTGACGGTGTCTTCCGAACGCGCCTTGACGAGGCCGTCGATGCGGATGACCCATTCGCCGCGCACGGTTTCCGCAACCTTGAAAGCCGGGCTGTCAGGATCGGCAACCACCTGGGTGATGCCGTAATGGTCGCGAAGGTCGATGAAGAGAACGCCGCCATGATCTCGCACGCGATGAACCCAACCGGAAAGGCGAACGGTTTCGCCGACGTCGGACTTGCGGAGAGCGGCACAGGTGTGGCTGCGGTAACGATGCATTTTTTTATCCTGGAACGTGTCGTGGGCCCGTTGGAGGCCAGATGGGCGGCACTGTCGAAATTTGCCGGAAAAGCGCATGGCCAGCCCGATTTGTCAAGGCAAAGCGCAACAATGTCGCCTTCAGCCTGTCCTTTCCCCCGCCTTGGCTTTAGATAGTGCATATTCAGCCCGCCAAACCGAGTCGGCCCGCAATGAGCCAGATCAGACCCCTCATCCCGCTTCTCGTCACCGCCGGCATCCTGATCGGCGGCAACGGCCTGCAGGGAACCTATATTGCCCTGCGTGGCATCTCCGAAGGTTTTTCCGCCAGCACCATCGGCGTCATCAGCGCCGCCTACAGCATCGGATTCGCACTCGGCTGCGTTTCAGTGACGCGGCTTCTGCGAAAGATCGGTCATATCAGAACATTTGCCACCATGGCAGCGGTCGCCTCGGCCGCTTCCATCGCCATGCCGCTCATCATCCACCCGCTATTCTGGATGCTGATGCGTTTCGTCATCGGCATTGCCGTCGCCTGTCTTTTTGCGGCCATCGAAAGCTGGATCAATGCCCAGGTGACGAATTCCAATCGCGCGCGCACGCTTTCCATCTATCGTTTCGTTGATCTCGGCTCCGTGACGCTGGCGCAATATGTCATTGCCGTGATGGGTGTCGAAGGCCCGGTGGTGTTTTCGCTGATCGCGATAGCGCTGGTGCTGTCTCTGGTGCCGATCTCGCTTGCCGACAAATCCAACCCTGCCCCGCCGAAGCAGATTCCCTTCAACCTTTTCGCCGTCTGGCGAATCTCCCCGCTTGCTGTCGTCGGTTGCGTGGCAGTCGGCCTCAGCATGGCGGCCTTCCGCAACATTGGCCCGATCTATGCCGAACAGATCGGCTTTTCCGTTACCGCCATCGCCACATTCATGAGTGCGGGCATTATTGGCGGTGTGGTGCTGCAATATCCGCTTGGCGTTTATTCCGACCGTTACGACCGGCGCATCATCATTCTCGCCACCACGGCGGCCTCTGTCATCGTCGGGCTGTTTCTCGCTTTCTTCGCCGGTACTGATGAATGGAGCAATATCATCGGCGTCTTCATCTTCGGCGCCTTCGCCCTGCCGCTTTATTCGCTGAGTTCGGCGCATGGCAACGACCACGCCAAGGAAGGCGAACATGCGATGATGTCAGCCGGACTGCTGTTCTTCTGGTCGGTGGGCGCAACCGTGGGGCCGCTTCTCGCCTCCGTCCTGATCGATCAGTTCGGTCCGAAGGCGCTGTTCAGCTATACCGCCGCGATCCAGATCGTTTTCATCGCCTACACCATATATCGGCTGCAGGTGCGCGAGGGCGTTCCGCTTGAGGAGAGGAACTGGCGTTTCAGTTCGCTGTTGCGCACCTCGGCCTATTTCCAGAAGCTCGCCGCACCCGCACCACCTAAAAAGAATGGGTCGGAGCCCAATCCGCCGGAGAAAAACGATCCTTAGGCCTTCAAAAACGGGCTTTGTATTGACATGCGCCCGGCAAAGGGAAAGTAAGACGGATAATTTTCACGAGTGGCCATTTGCAATGATTGAAACGACTGCCGCCCTCGCCGAGGCCTGCACGGAACTGGCGAAATCGGAATTCATCACCATCGACACCGAATTTTTGCGGGAAACCACCTTCTGGCCGGAACTCTGCCTCGTGCAGATGGCAAGCCCGACTCTCGAGGTGCTGGTCGATCCGCTGGCGAAGGGCCTCGATCTTACGCCGCTTTTCGAGTTGATGGCCAATCCCGACGTCGTGAAGGTTTTCCACGCGGCGCGACAGGACATCGAAATCATCTACCATCTCGGCGGGCTTATTCCGCATCCGATCTTCGACACGCAGGTCGCCGCCATGGTCTGCGGTTTCGGCGATTCGATCTCCTACGACCAGCTGGTTCAGAAGATCAAAAACGTGCAGATCGACAAATCCTCGCGTTTCACCGACTGGAGCCGCCGCCCGCTGACCGAAAAGCAGCTGGATTACGCGCTGGCCGACGTGACCCATCTGCGGGATGTCTATCTCTCGCTGAAAGCCCAGCTCGAGCGTGAAGGCCGCTCGCTGTGGCTGACCGAAGAGATGGATATTCTCGAGTCTCGCGACACCTATGACATGCATCCCGACGATGCCTGGCTGCGGCTGAAATCGCGCCTGCGCAAGCCGACCGAGCTTGCCATCCTCAAATTCATCGCCGCCTGGCGCGAGCGTGAGGCGCGCTCCCGCAATGTGCCGCGTTCGCGCGTGCTGAAAGACGATGCGATCTTCGAAATCGCCCAGCAGCAGCCGAAGGATGCCGAGGCGCTGTCGCGGCTTCGCACCATTCCCAAGGGCTGGGAACGCTCCGCGTCCGGCAACGCCATCGTCGAGACGGTGAATGCGGCGCTGGCGCTGCCGAAAGAAGAAATGCCGAAGGCACCGCGTCACAGCCACGCGCCGGAAGGTTCGGGCGCTGCCGTGGAACTGTTGAAGGTTCTGCTGAAGCTGACGGCGGACAAGCACGGCGTCGCCGCCAAGGTCATCGCCAATAGCGACGATCTGGACAAGATCGCCGCCGAGGGCGAAAAGGCAACGGTGGCGGCACTGACCGGTTGGCGGCGGGAGCTTTTCGGCAATGTGGCGCTGAAGCTCATCAATGGTGAGGTCGCCCTGCGTTTTGCCGGCAAGAAGGTCGAAGCTGTAGAGGTTGCGGCGAACGAGTCGTAACCCTCGCTCTTTCCGCGACCTTCTCATACCGCGTATCGCCTCATTCGCTAGCGCTGCATCTGAATGGCGCTGGCCGAACACCCGAATCGCCCGACAGCGCGTCGGGCGACAAAATCGGTGAAGCCATCGACTATACGATATCAACTTAGGCGGGGTGCGGGCCCCGCCCGTTGCGGCAACCGGGCAACAGGCTTTCCGATCCTTTATGCAACCTTACCGATTGCTCACTTTTTCCAGCGCTTTTTCCACATTAATGTCGCATATGACCTGAACAGAAGCTTTGCCCGCAAGGAGCGACGGGCCTGCCCTTCCCGAGATCAAGAATCGACATGAGAAAATTGCTGCCCATTCTGGATTACGTGGTGCTCTTCGTTGCCGTGGCCGGCAGCGGCGTGGCCTACGCCTTCCTGGAATATGGCGGTGGCGCGCTCATCGGCGCGACCTATGCGCTGTTTGCCTGCGCGCCAATCCTCGCCTTCGAGCGCGGTTACATCATGCCCGGCCTGTCGCGGCAGGTCAGCGCCCTGCCGACACCGGTTTACATTGCCGTCGGTCTTGTCATCTATGCCGTTCTCGTCTTCTGCGGGTTCGGGCTGGGCGGCACGATCCTGTGGCTGAGCGGCATCTTTCCCGGCACCTGGAAACGCGCCGTTCATGCCGAAGTACAGACGCTGGTCTTCACGCTCATCGTCTGCGGCATCATCGTCTTCATCATGCGCGTGCGTGAACTTCTTGGCCGCGATATCTTCATCGACCTCATTCTCGGGCGCTATCGCCGACCGGTGAGCGAAGACCGCGTCTTCATCTTCATCGACCTTGTCGGCTCCACCTCCTTCGCCGAAACCCATGGCGACCTGAAGGCACAGGAGTTTCTCGGCGAAATCTTCGCGAGCTATGCCGCACCGGTCAGGAAACACGGCGGCGTCATCGACGATTACATCGGCGACGCCGCGATCATCACCTGGCCATACCATAGGGCGATAAGGCGCGCGGCCTGCGTGCGCTGCGTTTTCGATATTCAGGCGACCATCGAGGAAAAGCGCGACATGTGGCTTTCCCGCTTCGGTGAAGTGCCGCGCCTGCGCTTCGCCATCCATGGCGGACCTGTCATCACTGCGGAAATCGGCGTCGACCATCACAAGATCACCTATTTCGGCGATACGGTGAACACGACCTCCAGACTCGAATCGCTGAGCAAGATGCTTGGCCACCCCGTGCTGATTTCCGCCGACCTCGCCCATCAGCTGGTGCTTCCCAAGGGCGTGCGCAGCGAGTATCTCGGCGAGCACGCGGTCAAGGGCCGTGGTCAGACGCTCGGTGTCTGCACGCTCAGCCAGTATCAGGCCCCCGCCGCTTAGGGCGAAGCAACGTCGCCGTCACCTTCGCCAGCGGCCGCCGTCATCAAAATTCATCAAAGCTTCAAACGGCAATCACCTCTCTGTCATGTGCTGCCCCTATCGCGTCAATCCTGTCTTCAACAGGTACTGACAGGGGTCTCAACATGAAGCACGTTCTTTTCGCCTCTTGCGCGGTTCTCGCGCTCGCTTCCGCATCGCAGGCAGCGGAAAAGGAGTTTCCGGCAAAGCTGGTTTCACATGCCATTCTGCCGGCCAACACCATCATCGCCGCGCCTGCCGATGCGCCGGCACATCTCAAGACCTCCGCCAAGTTCACCACAGCCGACCGCAAGCGCGCCGAAGGCCTCGGCACCGTGCCCGGCAAGGACGGCGTGCGCCTGACGGGCCTTTCCATGCCGTTCAACGGCCAGCCCATGCAGGGCTTTTCCGGCATCAAGGCCATGCCGGACGGCAGCTTCTGGAGCCTTTCCGACAACGGTTTCGGCTCCAAGCTCAATTCGAGCGACGCCATGCTGATGCTTCACCATCTGAAGTTCGACTGGGAAGCCGGCAAGGTCAATGCGCTTGAAACCGTGTTTCTCTCCGACCCTGACATGAAATCGCCCTTCCCCATCGTTCTGGAAGGCACGGAAAAGCGCTACCTGACGGGCGCCGATTTCGATGTCGAATCCATTCAGCCTGTTGCCGACGGTTTCTGGGTGGGTGAGGAATTCGGTCCTTACATCCTGAAATTCACCCGCGACGGCAAGCTGACCGATGTGATCTCCACCAAGGCCGGCGATATCGAGGTGAAGTCTCCCGACCATCCGGCTCTCGCACTGCCTGGCAACCCGACTCAGAAAATGCCCGCTTTCAACCTGAAACGCTCCGGCGGTTATGAAGGCATGGCGCTCTCCAAGGACGGCTCAAAGCTCTACGGCCTTCTCGAAGGACCGCTCTATATGGCGGACGGGCAGGTAGAAAAGACCGAAGACGGCGCGACCGCGCTGCGCATCATCGAACTGGACACCGCCAGGAAAGAGTGGACCGGTCGCAGCTGGCTTTATCCGCTGGCGGAAGGCGGCGAGGCGATCGGTGACTTCAACATGCTGGACGAGACCACTGCCCTCGTCATCGAACGCGACAACGGCGCCGGCACGGCCGACAAGGCCTGCGCCGACCCGAAGGCTCCCACTGCGGACTGCTTCGCCCGCCCAGCCAAGGTCAAGCGCATCTACAAGATCGAATTCAACGACGCCAATGTCGGCAAGGCCGCCCGCAAGATCGGCTATATCGACCTGATGAAGATCTCCGACCCTGATAACAAGAAGCGCCAGGGCGGCGGCAACGGTTTCTACGACATGCCTTTCGTCACCATCGAGAATGTCGACCGCGTCGATGCCACTCATATCATCGTCGGCAATGACAACAACCTGCCTTTCTCTGCCGGGCGGGCGCTGGACAAGGCTGATGACAACGAATTCGTTCTGCTTGAGGTCAAGGACCTGCTCGAGGCGAAGTGAGGCCACGGCTGCCGTCATTTGCATTGACGGTCACCAATGATCCGGACGGAGCGCTGGCAGACACGAACGTCTGCGCGGCGCTCCTTTCCGATTTTCCGGCCGCGACAGAAACATGCTTGCGGAAAAGAAGACGTTTCATGCAGGACCATGCCGAAAGACTGTACTACGCCCTGAAGAGAAGCTGGTCGGGCGAGACCAGCGGCCTCTGGTCGCGCGAAAATCCAGCCAGGGGGCAAGGAAGCGTCACTGCCCTGGTGGTTCAGGACATTTTCGGCGGCGAACTTGCGAAAACCGCTGTCAGCGGCGCGCAACACTTCTACAATATCATTGATGGCGTCCGCTGGGATTTCACCTTCACCCAATTTGATCTGCCGGTGGGTTATCAGGATCATCCCGCCAATCGGACCGAAGTCATGGCGACGATAACGCCGCTGCAATATGCCTATCTCAGCGCCTGCATTCGAAAGGCACTCGGCCACGGCTGAACGGCTTGCAAAAAGGACAGCCCATTGCTGTCGATCCGCACGGCATGGAGGTCAACCGGCGCGCTACACTTCAAGACCAAGATTTATGTTTCCCGCAAAGCGGACACAATCCACGCGATAATATTGCTTGGCGAAATGGCTGTACCGACAGGAGAGACATTTAATGAGCGAGAGTTGTCCGGTTCTGACACCGGCAGAACGGCAGGTTCAGGATATATTGGAACGCAACGAAGCGGCGATGATGGCGAGTGTTCATGCAGCGGTTGAGCGCGCCAGCAAAGAAGTCGCCGAAGCATTCGAGGCGACCGGGTCAGACATGCAGCCACCACCCCGGGATTATTTTGCCGCGGTCGCGCATCAACAGCTCTTTTTGTTGTTATGCGGGGCCGACCCGCAGACCTTTGAGGGCGGCGACCCAGAAATCGCCGGTCACATCATTCGGAATGCTCAAAACATAACGGAGCACTATTGGAAACGATAATGCGCCCGAATGTCGCCGGCAGGTGACGCCGATCTGTAAGGAGAGAATGTCACACGAAGCAGAGACGTGGTCTGAACTTGAGAGGGTATGCCGGTCACGGACGGACTGCTCCGCCGTCTCACGTCATAGGGCCTTCATCATGCCCGGTTAAGCAGGCGCAGAATCGGGAGACTGCAATGGATTCGACCGCACAGATCAAGCGCCCTAAGCTCGCAGAGACCGTCATTCATGCAACAGCCAGCGCAAGAGACTCGAGCATCGGCAGATGCTGCGAGATTTTGGCCGATACCTCGCTGCATAATGTTGAGCTCGGAGACTACTCTTATCTTGGTCCCCGCTGCATGGTGGGGGATGCGATCATCGGGAAGTTCTGCGCCATCGCGGCGGAGGTCAGGATAGGCGCTCCCAACCATCCGATGGACCGGCCATCCATGCACCGTTTCAGCTACTGCCCGGAATATTACTCGGTCGATGCAGTGCGCGACGATGCCTTTTTCGCGCAGCGGAAGCAGGATCGCGCCGTTATCGGTCACGATGTCTGGATCGCGCACGGGGTCATCGTCCTGCCGGGCGTCAAGGTGGGACACGGCGCGGTGCTGGCCGCCGGCGCCGTGGTGACCAGGGACGTGCCGCCCTATACCATCGTCGGCGGCGTACCCGCAAAAATCATTCGCGAGCGCTTTTCACGATCGATTGCGCAGAAGCTTACCGCTATTGCCTGGTGGGACTGGCCCTTCGAGACGATCATGGCGCGGCTTGGCGACTTTCAGTCAAACGATATCGAAGCGTTCTGCGAGCGCTGGTCCTAGCACGGGGCCAATGTCGTTTCTGTCGTGAACAGAAACTCCGCCGCTCCTTATTCGAACACGAAGGCCAGCCGCTTGCCCGTCAGCTTCGCCAGTTGCTGCAAACGTCCGTCCAGCCGCTCGCCGGCAAAATCGCAATAATCATGCGGCACCACAAATTCCAGATCGAGATCCGGATTATCTGTCTTGCGGAATTTCAGGTGATCCACGACACCCGGCATGGAGGCTGAAAAAAGATATACGACGCGCAGCAGGCCGCCCAGCAGTTTGGCGAGTTCCTGCAGACGCTCCCCCGCCATGGCGGCAAGCGGCTCGGTGGTGCCGTTGTCGTTCAGGCCTTCAAAGCGGTAATAATTGGCAAGTGCAATATAGGCGCGCCCGGGATGGGTGATCGCCACGAAGGACGAGTGGGCGATGATATTGAGCGCCTGCAGACCGCGGTAATCGGGATGCGCACGCCAGCTGATGTCGGCCAGCAGGCAGGCGGCCTGCCGATAGCGGCTTTCCTCTTCCGTCTCGTCAATGCCGAAAACCGGGAAGGTGCGACCGCTCCAGTCCGCCAGTTCTCGCGCATGCTCCGGAGAACGGGCGCGCAGAATGGCAAGTTCGTCGGCGGCAACCAGCAGCGGATCGGATTCGCGCTCCGCCTCCGTCAGCAGCGAATAAAGGTAACCCTCGCGTACGCCCTGTGCGGAAAAAGCGATCCTGGCCGGCTTCATCATCTTCAGAACTTCGCGCATGGCGATGGCACCGAATGGCAGGAGCGAGCGGCGGTTCTTGGAGACCGCCTGCCAGGCGGGATCCTTGCTATCCCGGGAGACGATGACCTCCTCGAGGAAATTCAGCATTTCCTCCAGCGGCAATTCATAGCCCTGCATCATGTGCAGGGGATAACCGGATATCTCCATATGCAACTTGGCGATATTTCGCCAGGTGCCGCCGACGGCGTAAAAGGTGCGCCCCTCACCCGCCGCCAGAAGTTTGGCGAAGGATTTGACGTGCTTTCTGGCAATGGTCGCCGCTTTTTCCAGCGAGCCGTCCGATTGCTCCGAAAGCCGCAGACCGCCAAGCGGCAGGGTGATGCCTTCGCCGCAGCTCTTGCCCTTGATGTCGATCAGTTCCAGCGAGCCGCCACCGAGGTCGCCGGCGATGCCATCAGGATCATGGAAACCGCTGATCACGCCATAGGCCGAATAAAGCGCTTCCTTCTCACCCGACAGAACCTCGATCTCGCAGCCGAGGATGGCTTCGGCCTCATGAATGAAATCGGGACCATTTTCCGCTTCTCGGGCCGCGGCCGTGGCCAGCACATAAAGCTGCTGCGCCTGCGCCTGCTCGGAGAGGGCGTGAAAACGCCTGAGCGCCAGGAGCGCGCGGCTCACACCTTCCTCATGCATGCGCCCCGTCAGCGCCAAACCTTTGCCAAGCCCGCAAAGCACCTTTTCGTTGAACAGCACCGCAGGCGCGCGGGAAAGACCTTCATATACGACAAGACGAACGGAGTTCGAGCCAATATCTATGACGGAAACGGGGGCAAGGCCGGTCAGCCGCCCCTGTGCTTCTGATCGAGTCATTCAGCCTGTTTCTTGCGGGACGAAATCAACCCGGCAATCAATTTGGGCGCACTGGATTTCAGGGCTTCACCACGTCCGGAAAGGCTGGGATTGGTCATGAAATAGTGCTGCGCGTTGAACGGTTCTTCGCCTTTACGCACCTCGATGCGCCTCGACGTTCCGTCCGCAAGTATCTCGTAGCTCTGCTGGTTGTCAATGAGATTGCCCAGCATAATCTGTGAAAGAACCTGCTCATGCACGGTGGGATTGGTCAGCGGCACCAGCGTTTCCACGCGGCGGTCAAGATTGCGCGGCATCATGTCGGCGGAGCCGATATAGACCAGCGCCTTGTCCGACGGCAGGCCGAAACCATTGCCGAAGCAGAAGATGCGGCTGTGCTCCAGGAAGCGGCCGACGATGGATTTGACGCGGATATTGTCCGACAGGCCGGGCACCTGCGGGCGCAGGCAGCAGATGCCGCGCACGACGAGGTCCACCTCAACACCGGCGGCGCTGGCATGGTAGAGCGCATCGATAATCTCTGGATCGACAAGCGAATTCATCTTCATCCAGATCGCCGCCGGCGCGCCGCGCTTGGCGTGCTCGATTTCCTCGTGAATATGCTTGAGGATGCGCGCGCGTAGCGTATAGGGCGAGACGGCCAGCTTCATGCCCTCCTCCGGTTCGCCGTAACCCGTGATGAAGTTGAAGATATTCGCCATGTCGTGGGCGATCTTCGGGTTGCAGGTGAAGAAGGACAGGTCGGTATAGATCTTCGCCGTGATCGGGTGATAGTTGCCCGTGCCAAGGTGGCAGTAGGTCCTGAGCTTGCCATCCTCGCGGCGCACCACCATCGACATCTTGGCGTGGGTCTTGAGTTCGATGAAGCCGAACACGACCTGCACGCCGGCGCGCTCCAGATCGCGCGCCCAGCGGATATTTGCTTCCTCGTCGAAACGCGCTTTGAGCTCGACCAGCGCGGTGACGGATTTACCTGCTTCCGCGGCGTCGATCAGCGCGCGAACGATCGGGCTGTCGTTGGAGGTCCGGTAAAGCGTCTGCTTGATGGCGAGTACTTCGGGATCGCGCGCAGCCTGCAGGAGGAACTGCACCACCACGTCGAAGCTTTCATAGGGATGGTGAACCACCATGTCCTTTTCGCGGATAGCAGCGAGGCAATCGCCGGCATGTTCACGAACGCGCTCCGGGAAACGGGCATTGTAGGGCTCGAATTTCAGGTCGTCGCGCGGGGCACGCACGATTTCCGAGATCGTGTTGAGCGCGAGAAGACCGGGCAGAACCGCGACGCGATTATCCGGCACACCGAGTTCGTGCACCACGAACTGCCTCAGCGACTGCGGCATTTCACTGTCGGTCTCGATGCGGATGACGGAACCGCGGCGGCGGCGTTTCAGCGCGCTTTCAAAGAAGCGCACCAGATCTTCGGCCTCTTCCTCCACCTCGATATCGCTATCGCGGATGATGCGGAACGTGCCGGAACCGCGAACGGTATAGCCGGGATAGAGCCGGTGAATGAACAGACCGACCACATCCTCGAGCGTGATGTAGCGGATGGCGTTCTTCTCATCCGGCAGCCGCACGAAGCGGTCGAGCGCCGGCGGCAGGCGCAAAAGCGCCGTCATCGGCTCGCGGCCGTTGACGCTGTCCAGCTGCAGCCCCATGGAAAAGCCGAGATTGGGAATGAAGGGGAACGGGTGCGCCGGATCGATGGAGAGCGGCGTCAGCACCGGGAACATGCGTTCCTCAAACTCGGTCTCCAGCCAGTTGCGATCCTCATCCGAAAGCGCAGCCGGGCGTACGATGTAGATTTCTTCCTTGGCAAGATATTGCTGCAGAACGGCAAGCGAGGCCTGCTGCTCCATCTGCAGGTTGTCGATTTCCTTCAGAATATCTTCGAGCTGTTCTGCCGGGGTCTTGCCGTCCGGGGTCCTGACGGTGATCTTCTGGCGCACCTGGCCTTCGAGGCCGGCGACGCGAACCATGAAGAACTCATCGAGATTGGCCGCCGAGATGGACAGGAAACGCAGCCGCTCCAGCAGCGGGTGATCGGTGTTCAGCGTTTCCTCAAGGACACGGCGGTTGAACTGGAGCCAGGAGAACTCGCGGTTGATGAAACGCGCGGGGCTATCCCAGAGGTTCTCGCCCTCGGTCTGCGGCTGAACCTTATTGAAATCTTCCTGCGCGACAGCGTCCATGCCCTGTTCCATCCCCTGACCAATTTCCAATCCGTGATCCTGCTGCATCCCGCGATCGTCCTTCTTGCCCGTATAACAGTTTGACGACGGAACTGTGACAGTCAATCGTCGTCCGGTCCGTTATGTCTCTCGGCATTGTCCATCGCGTTGAGGACTTCCGCGACCAGTGGGCGGGTGATCCTCGTTCCGCGCGAAAGCGCCAGCCTGTCGATCCGCTCTACGATCGTCTGCGCCGTATCGAGCGAACGTTCCATTCTGTTGACGATGTAGCCTATGAGTTTGTCATCCATGTAAAGCTGCCGGTCAGCGAAGAGCTTCACCAGCACCTGCGCCAGCAGCGCCTCGTCCGGTTCACCCGTTTCCACCACCGTCACGGCCTTGAGGCGCGAGCGCAGATCCGGCAGCGCGACCGGCCAGGCCGACGGCCATTGCCGGCTGGTCATCAGAAGCGTTGTGCCATTCTGGCGTACGCTGTTGATGACATGGAAGAGTTCGGTATCGTCAAAACCACGCCGATCAGCGTCCTCGAACAGCACCGCCCCCCTTTCGGCCGCGCGCGCGGCATCCGCGCCCGCTTGCGGATGAATCTCGCGGGCCTCGCTGATATTTTTCCAGATATTGGCAAGGTGCGATTTTCCGGAACCGGGCGGCCCTGCCAGCACGACCACCGGCGAGGGCCAGTGCGGCCATGCGTCAACGAGGCTGACGGCGGCCTCCAGCGAAGCCGACACGAGGAGATCGTCCCGGCCGGAGGCGGACGGATGCGAAAATGCGAGCGGCAGCTGCTCGGCCTTCGACCGGGCGTTGTCGGTTTTGATTGGGTCAGTCATTGTCAGCTCTGAGAGTCAACCTTGCCGGAGGACGTTTCCCTTTCTTCCAGGGTGAGGTTGGCTTCCCAGGGAAGGTTGGCGGCGTGCCCGTGGTAAAGATCGCTTTCAAGATACCGTGACAAGGCGAAGCGGACAAGCACGCCGACCGCCGCCGCAGCCGGCACCGCGACGAGAAGCCCGACGAAGCCGAAAAGCGCGCCGAAAGCGAAGAGGGCAAACATCAGCCAGACAGGATGCAGGCCGACGCTGCTGCCGACAAGTTTCGGCTGCAGGATGTTGCCTTCGATGAACTGGCCGGAAAAGAACACGACCAGGGTCAGTACGACATAGAGATAATCCGGCCAGAACTGCACGATGGCGACGCCAACCGCCAGGATCAGGCCGACCATGGAGCCGATATAGGGAATGAAGCTGATGAGGCCCGAAAAAAGGCCGATCAAAAGGCCGAAATTAAGCCCGACCAGCGACAGGCCGACGGCGTAATAAACCCCGAGAATGAGGCAGAGCGAGCCCTGCCCACGCACGAAACCGGCAATGGTCTTGTCCATGTCGCGGGCGATCTGGCGCACCGTGTGCACGTAATCGCGCGGTATCCAGCTGTCGACCTTGTCGATCATCCGGTCCCAGTCAAGCAACAGGTAAAAGGCGACGACGGGGGTGACCACCAGGAGCGACACGACATCGACCAGCGATTTGCCGGAATTCCATATCTGCGTCAGCAATGTGCCGATGAAACCTGCACCTTCGGTGAGGAGTTTCGAGAAGTTCTCCTTTACCGCATCGATCTGGCTGCTCACCCAGTCCGGCAGGAGATTGGTATCCGCGCCGGCGATCAGCTGCTGCAGCGATGAGATATATTGCGGGATGCGCGTGATGAATTCCGAGGCCTGGGCGGCAATGAGCGGAATGATGATGATGAGCGACAGCGCGAAGACCAGCACGAAGGAGATGAGAATGACGACCGTGGCCATCAGCCGGCTGAGGCCGCGCCTCTCCAGCCAGTCGGCCACCGGATCGAGAAAATACGCAAGCGCCATGCCAGCCACGAAAGGCAGGAGAATGGAGCTGAAGACCATCAGGAAGAGGATAAAGACGGCAAGCACGCCGATCCAGAAAAACACCTGCCGGCGCAGGCTGGTACCGCTTACATGGGGTTGCATCCGTTCATCCTTCTGTCACCGCATCGTCATCCCGCATCATGGAGATAGGATGGGCGTGGGCACATGGTCAAGACTGCGTCGGCAAAGGGATAAGGGGGGCTGAAAAAGCCGACAACGCAGAATATCCGGTCCCACCTTCGCCGCATTGCGGCAAATGCTGCCGAGAGCGGCCATCGCGGAACGTCAAAGCCGGTAAAAACCGGAGGTTTTGCCACTCAAACCCTTGCATCAGGCCCCGTCCCGTGCGAATGGCGACGCCAAAGGAACCAGCGGAGACGAGAGCCATGAGCCAGTCGGGCAAGAACGGTCTTACCTATAGTGACGCAGGGGTGGATATCGACGCCGGCAATCTGATGGTCGAGAAGATCAAACCGGCGGTGCGTTCCACGCGACGTCCCGGCGCGGACGGCGAAATCGGCGGCTTCGGCGGCCTGTTCGATCTGAAAGCCGCTGGCTTCACCGACCCGGTTCTGGTGGCCGCCAATGACGGCGTCGGCACCAAGCTGAAGATCGCCATCGACGCAAACTATCACGACACCGTCGGTATCGATCTCGTCGCCATGTGCGTCAACGATCTCGTGGTTCAGGGTGCAGAACCGCTGTTCTTCCTCGATTATTTTGCCACCGGCAAGCTCGATCCCGACCAGGGCGCTGCGATCGTTTCCGGCATCGCCGCCGGCTGCCGCGAATCCGGTTGTGCGCTGATCGGCGGCGAAACCGCTGAAATGCCGGGAATGTACTCAGATGGCGATTACGACCTCGCGGGCTTTGCCGTGGGCGCGGCCGAACGCGGCCAGCTTCTGCCCGCCGGCGACATTTCCGAGGGCGACGTCATTCTTGGCCTGTCCTCATCCGGCGTCCACTCCAACGGCTTCTCGCTGGTGCGCAAGATCGTATCGATCTCCGGACTCGACTGGGATGCACCTGCTCCCTTCGCCGATGGCAAGAAGCTGGGCGAAGCGCTGCTGACTCCAACCCGCATCTATGTGAAGCCGCTCCTGAAGGCGATCCGCGAGACCGGCGCGCTGAAGGCACTGGCGCATATTACCGGCGGCGGTTTCCCGGAGAATATTCCGCGCGTTCTGCCCAAACATCTCGCCGCCGAGATCGACCTCGAAGCGATAGAGGTTCCTGCCGTCTTCTCCTGGCTTGCGAAAACCGGTGGTGTCGAAGCAAAGGAAATGCTGCGCACCTTCAATTGCGGCGTCGGCATGATCGTCGTGGTTTCGGCTGAAAATGCCGAAAAGGTCACCGAAGTTCTGACGGCCCAAGGCGAGACCGTCTTCCCGCTCGGCCGCATGGTCGCCCGTGAAGAAGGCGCGCATGGCACCATCTACAAGGGCGCCCTCGCCCTATGATGCCCGCCGCCCTGTCGTCCGGCCGCAAACGTGTCGTCGTTTTCATCTCCGGCAGCGGCTCCAACATGGTGTCGCTGGTAAAGGCCTGCCAGACGGCGGATTTTCCGGCGGAAATCGCCTGCGTGATCTCGGACAAGGCAACTGCCGGCGGGCTGGAAAAGGCACGGGGTTTCGGCATTCCGACCCTCGTCTTCGAACGCAGGACCTATGCGAGCAAGACGGAACATGAGGGCGCCATTCTGGCCGCTCTTGGGGAGATTGCGCCTGACATCGTCTGTCTCGCCGGCTATATGCGGCTGATCTCGGGGGATTTCATTGCCCCCTATGAAGGCCGCATCATCAATATCCACCCTTCCCTGCTGCCGCTTTTCCCCGGTTTGCATACGCATCAGCGTGCCATCGACAGCGGCATGAAGATTTCCGGCTGCACGGTGCATTTCGTCACCGAAGGCATGGATGAGGGGCCGACGATTGCGCAGGGGGCTGTGCCGGTTCTTTCCGACGACACGGCCGATACCCTGGCTGCGCGGATCCTCACCGTCGAGCACCAGCTCTATCCACTGGCGCTGAAATTACTCGCCGAAGGCAAGGTACGGATGGAAGGCGGAAAAGCCGTTTTCGACAAGAGCGAAAGTAAAGCAGAGTATTCCATCCTTGTTTCTGCCTCGTGATGTAGCTATTTCTAAAGTACATAGATAAATCAGAATTGGTATCTTCGGTGAAATAAACCGATCATTTACCATAATCGTCTTTAATGACCGCAACGGCCTCTACTTCAGGCCCTCCGGACGTTCAGGAGCGATTATGCGATTTTCGAGATTTCCCCTGTCGCTTTCTGCGGCTTTACTGATGGGTACCTGCCTGCCACTCGCCGCCGAACAAAACGGCATTACGGCTTCACTGGATGCCGGCGTTCTCAACATTAAGGCAACGGAAAAATTCTATAGCGGCAGCCATAAAAACAGTCAGCTCGACTGGAAAACGACAAACGCAATGGCTCTGCGCGGATCGCTTGGATTTGAGCTTTCACCCGATTGGCGCATCAAAACGGAAGGTCGTATCGGCTTTGCAGGTGATGGCTTCATGACCGACTACGATTGGCTCAGCCCGTTTTACAGAGATACATCGAAGAATGGATGGAGCCACCGTTCAGAGCACGGCGACACGCGGCTGGACCACTACCTGACTGGAAGTATAGAATTAAACCGCACCCTGCTGGAGGACCCGCTGCAACATCTCAGCGCCGGCATCGGCTTTCGTTACACCGATGTGCAATGGTCCTCATATGGCGGAAACTACATCTACAGCTCCCGAGGTTTCCGCGATAATGTCGGTGAGTTCGGAAACAGCGAAAAAGCGATTACTTACAGACAGCAAATACCGGTGTTTTACGGCAACCTGAGCGGTGGACGTAAATTCGGCAACTGGTCGCTGAATGCGGGTCTTGAAGGCGGCGCAATGGTCTATGCAAAAGCCACGGACGATCATTGGATGCGTTCGCTACGTTTTGCCGATAAATTCGACATAGGCGGGATGTTCGGAGCGAAAGCGGGCATAGCCTATGACCTGACTGACAATGCCTCCCTCTATCTCGACGGCGCTTACGAATATACCAGTTTTTCTCGCGGCGATAAAACCGCTACGCCATTCGGAAGCTCAGCCGGCCTCGTCTACAATAACGCGGGGGGCGGCGATATGCAGTCTCTTTTCGTAGGCGCTGGTGTCAAAGGCCGGTTTTAATCACCAAGGTTGAAGGCGGGGACGAGTTGGTGGTTAAGCTCGAAGATGAGGTCGTAGAGTGTCTGGTCAAAGTCAACACCCCTCAGACCCCTCCCAAGCTCAATGCCGCTATACGGGCCGAGCGCTCAGGGCGCTCAGGGCGCTCAAACGTAACCGCGGATAAAATTACGCTCTGGAAAGAAGACGGTCGCGATTCAACATCGCCCATTGCAGCAGAATGATCGTCTTCGAATCCGTGATTTCACCCGAGGCGATCATTCCGAAGGCTTCGTCGAGACCGTAGGTCAGAACCTCGATATCTTCGCCTTCATCCTCCAGCCCGCCGCCGCTGCCGGCCTGCACGTCGAGATCGATGCGGGCGACGAAGAGACTGACCTTTTCAGTCAGCGTGCCAGGGCTGGCATACATGTCGAAGAGGTATTCAACCTTTTCGACGGCGTAACCGGATTCCTCCATCGCCTCGCGGCGGATTGCATCAGCGGCATCGTCGCCATCGAGAAGCCCTGCCGGAACTTCGATCATGAAGTTCGGGTCGCCGTTGACGAAGGCGGCGGGGCGAAACTGGCGTACCATTACCACGCTGTCGCGTTTCGGGTCATAAAGGAGAATGGCGGCGGCGAGGCCGTGATCATGGACCTCCCTCACAATACGGATCGTCTTGCCGTCAGGCATGCGCTGGTCAAAAACGAGCTTCTGCAAATGCACGAAGCCCTTCCAGACGGTTTCCTTTTCCACCAGCCGGATCCGGTCAGTCGCGGCAGCGGGCGACTTTAAGAGCGACACGTTCATAAGAGTCTCCGAAAGATGATGAAATCTCAGGCTGTCAGGGAGGCGCGGTTCAAGGCCGCCCATTGCAGCAGCATGATCGTCTTGCCATCGCATATCTCGCCCGTCTCGATCATCTTCATGGCGTCGTCCAGCGGGATTTCCACGACCTCGATATCCTCGTCCTCATGGGCCGCACCGCCGCCTTCTTCGACACGATCCGAAGATTCGACAATCGCGGCGAAGAAATGAATGATCTCGGTGACAGAACCGGGCGACATGAACGATTTGAAGAGGAACCGCACGTCCCTCACGACGTAGCCCGTTTCTTCCGTCACCTCGCGGCGGATGGCTTCGGCCGGATTATCGCCGTCCAGCAGGCCGGCCGGGGCTTCAAGGAGCCAGCCGTGATGACCGTTCACATGGGCCGGCATGCGAAACTGCCGTACCAGAACAATCGTCTGGCGTCGTGGATCAAACAGCAGGATCGTCGCGCCGTTGCCACGGTCATAGGCTTCGCGCCTGATGACTTTCGTTTCGCCACGGGAATTGGTGTAATTGTAGGTTATGTTGCGGAGGTGATACCAGTTCTTTGAAAGCGTTTCGTCTTTCAGAATTTCAATTTTCACGTTGTCGAACTTCGTCATTCAAAATCTTCCGTCAGCTCTTGCGCAGCCAAACCTTGTTGTCGTGAAATGCCGCGCCGCCATAGGGAGCGACGGCGTCGGCACCGGTCAGCACGTTGATGCCCTCGCCGTCCAGATGCGCCTTGTTCGGCCATAGCCCTTCGGCAATGAGCACTCCCGGCCTAGCACCTTCCACGATTTTCGCGTGGAGCCGGACCTCGCCTCGCCCGTTGCCGATGCGGACGATGTCGCCATCAGAAATGCCGTTGATGGCGGCATCCTCAGGACAGATCATCACTTCCGGGCGACCTTCCTTCTGCACGGATGTTTTGGTTTCCGCGAAAGTGGAATTCAGGAAGTTGCGCGCCGGCGATGTCGCCAGTCGGAAGGGATGGTCAGCATCCGCAACCTCGATGACATCGACCTGATCCGGGAATTTCGGAAATTCCGACACCGGCCCCATCACGCCAATGTTCTTCGGCGGTTTGTTGGGAGACGGCCCTGTTGCCCAATCGGGGCTGAAACGGAACTTCCCGTCACCGTAACCGAAGCCTTCAAGATAATGCGCGACCTCGAACGGTGGCTGCGCATCGATCCATTTCTCTTCGGCGAGCGTATCGAAGTCGCCCCAGCCACTGACTTTCAGCATATGATCGACATGATCGCGCGCTGAAAGGCCAAAGCCCGGCATGTGGTCGATCCCGAGACGCTTTGCCAGCTCCTCGATGACGAAGAGGTTGGTACGCACCGTTTCGGGCGGCTCCACCAGTTTGGGCCCAAGCAGAATGTGATTCTGGCCGCCGGCGCGGTAAATATCGTCATGTTCGAGGAACATGGTGGCGGGCAGCACGATATCGGCAAGCTCGGCCGTTTCCGTCATGAATTGCTCATGCACGGCGACGAAGAGATCATCGCGCAGGAAGCCCTGCTTCACCAGCCTCTGTTCGGGCGCGACATTGACCGGATTGGTGTTCTGGATGAGCAGCGCCGTCACCGGGCCGCCGTGGCGCAGCGCTTCGGCGTCGCCCGTCAGCACGCGGCCGATCTGCGACTGGTCGAGCTGGCGCACGTCGGGGTCGGCATAGGCCGTGCCCATGAGCTCCGCCTTGTTGAGCCGGAAGATGTCGCCATTATTGTGGAACGCGCCGCCGCCCTCATATTGCCAGGAACCGAGCACCGTGGCGATCGAAAGCGCTGCATGCATGGCGACCGCGCCGTTGCGCTGTCGGGCAAAGCCATATCCGAGCCGGAAGAAGGTCTTTTTCGTGACACCAACCAGCCTCGCGAAATCCTCGATCTCGTCGACCGAAAGGCCCGTGATCTCTGATGCCCACTGCGGCGTCTTCGTCTTCAAATGCGCCTCGAGCCCGGCTGGGTCGTCGGCGAAGCGCGCCATGTAACCACGGTCGGCGTAACCGTCGCGGAAGGCGATGTGCATTACGGCGCATGCCAGCGCCGCATCCGTGCCGGGTCGGACGACGAGGCGCATATCCGCCTGTTTCATGGTCGGATTGTCATAGATATCGACCACGACGATCTTCGCGCCGCGTTCCTTGCGGGCCTTGACCGCATGGGTCATGACATTGACCTGCGTGGCGACCGCATTGGTGCCCCAGATGACAACGACATCGGCCTTGCCGATCTCGCGCGGATCGGGGCCGCGCAAGGCGCCCGTGCCCATCACATAGCCGGTCCAGGCCATGTTGGTGCAAATCGAGCCGAAGAAGCCCGAATATTTCTTGGCGTGGCGCAGCCGCTCGATGGAGTCGCGCTGCACCTGCCCCATGGTGCCCGCATAGAAATAGGGCCAGATGGCCTCCGCGCCGTGCCGGGCTTCTGCCTTCACAAAAGCGTCGGCGATCTCGTCCAGCGCCGCTTCCCAGGAAATTTCCTGCCAGTCACCCGCCCCTTTTGCGCCCTTGCGGCGCTTCGGGGTCAGCAGACGACCGGGATGATAGATGCGCTCGGAATACCGCGCCACCTTGGCGCAGATCACGCCGGCGGTATAGGTGTTGGCATTGGCGCCGCGCACACGACCGATGCGGCCATCGGCATTGATATCGACCTCCAGCGCGCACGCGCTCGGACAGTCATGCGGGCAGACCGTGTGTCCGATACGGACTTCGGCCTTCAGGGCGGCTTTTTCAGCGGAAATCGGGGTCGCAACGTTCATGTCTTTTGTATATTGCATCAACGATGCGGCAAAAAGGCCGAAGTGACGTCCATCAAGAATATTCATCCTGGCCATTCATCCGGATAAACGGCAAGCGAGGCACATCCATGAACTACCGCCACATATATCACGCCGGCAATTTCGCGGATGTCCTCAAACATGCCGTTCTCGCCCGCCTCGTGCGTTACCTGCAGAACAAGGACAAGGCCTTTCGGGTACTGGACACCCATGCCGGCATTGGTCTTTACGACCTGGCGTCTGAAGAGGCGCAGAAAACCGGCGAATGGCAGACCGGCATCGGAAAGCTGATGGAGGGTGATCTGCCCGACCCTATCGCCGAGCTGCTGGAGCCCTATCTTGCCGCCGTAAAGGAACTCAATCCTGAAGGCGGTGTCAAATTCTACCCCGGCTCACCGAAACTCGCGCGTATGCTGTTTCGCCCGCAGGACCGCCTTTCGGCCATGGAACTGCACCCGGATGACAGCCGCGCGCTCGCGCGGCTATTCGAAGGTGACTATCAGGTGCGGGTGACCGAGCTCGATGGCTGGCTGTCGCTTGGCGCGCATCTGCCGCCGAAAGAAAAACGCGGCCTCATCCTCGTTGATCCGCCATTCGAGCTGGAGAATGAATATCAGCGCCTGGCCGATGGTTTGAACAAAGCCTACCGACGTTTTTCCACTGGCACATATTGCCTGTGGTATCCGCTCAAGAAAGGCGCGCCGATCAAGGATTTCCACGAGCGGCTGCAATCCTTCGAGATTCCGAAGATGCTATGCGCGGAACTTTCCGTCAGGAGCGACCGGCTGGATGGGCTGAGCGGCTCCGGCCTCATCATCGTCAATCCGCCCTACACGCTGAAAGAAGAGCTGCACACGTTGCTGCCTTACCTCAAGACAAGGCTGGCGCAGGACAGGTTTGCCTCGCAACGCGCCTTCTGGCTGCGCGGCGAGGAAAAGCCGGAAGACGGCTGAGTTACCTCAACCCTTCCCTTTTCTGCGCCGCGGCCAGCTGTGATCTTTCGAAGAAGAGGATCACGAACAGCGCCATGATGAAGGGGATGATGAGGTAAAACAGGCGGAAGACCAGGAGCGCCGCGATGACGTCGGCCGGGTTCATGTCCGGCAGGCCGGTGACGAAGACGAGTTCCAGCACGCCCAATCCGCCCGGCGCATGCGAAATGAGCGCTGCGGAAAACGACACCAGAAATATGCCGAGAATGACCATATAGCCGGGATTGCCGGCTTCCGGCAGCGCGAAATAGATGATGCCCGCCGCGCCGATCAGCTCGATGGGGCCAATGACCAGTTGCTGCGCCACAAGCTTCGGCGCCGGGTATGGCAACACGAAGGAGCCGATCTTCAGAGGCTTCAGCCTGAGCAGGCTGCCGAGAACATAAAGGCTGACGAAAAAGAGCAGCACGACGCCTGTCGTGGTCGAGGCTTCGACCGGCAGTATGCCCGTGAACCGTTCAGTGATGTCAGGCTCGTAAAGCAGCACCAGTCCGATCAGCATGATCGTGCCGATGAGAAAGGTGAAAGAGCAGAGGCCGACGAGAACGCCCACTTCCGCCACACTTAGTCCCTTCGACGTATACGCCCGATATCGCACCACGGCGCCCGAAAACACCGACGCGCCGACATTGTGGGACAGCGCATAGGTGGTGAAGGAGGTGAGCGTGATGAAGAGCCAGTTCACCTTGCGGCCAAGATGCTGCAACGCGATGCGGTCATAACCGGCAAGCGCGGCATAGGCCAGCAGGGTGGAGAGACCCGAACACAACCAGTCCCGCACCCGAATGGCCTTCAGGCTGTCCCAGAGATCATCGAGCGACAGGCCGCGCAATTCGTGAAAGAGCAACCAGGCGGAAAAACCGATCGTCGCAAAGCCAACGACGGGCCAGATATATTTCTTGAATTTCATGCGGTCATGCCCGCCTATTTCCTCCAGCTTCACCCCAGCCTGTTCCGTCTTTTGCGGAGATTCGTTCGACTCTATTCGTTATGCGGCGAAGCTTTCAACCTTTTCATCAAAGATTGGCGGTTTGCCCCGTTCACAAGTTGATGTAAGACCGGATCGTCGCCTGCCGGCGATATGAGGTCGTCCATTTTCCGGGGAACGTACACGGAATGAAGCGTTATGCCGGTTTCATCGCCCTGGGCCTTCTGTCGCTCGGCGCCTTATGGTTCGCGCAGCAAAATCCGGCCCCAACCACACCGGCCGACCGGCAGACACAATCCCAATCGGAGACCGCCGGCAATTCCGGGCCGGACGCTCCAGGCCGCGCGGTTTCTCAAGCGAAGCCGGATAAGAGGCCTCCGCCACGCGGAAGCGGCTTCGATTTTTATGTGCTCTCGCTTTCATGGTCACCGGCATTCTGCGCCAGTTCCGAAGGCTCTGGCAACCGACAGCAGTGCGGCAGCGACAGGCGTTACGGATTCGTGGTGCACGGGCTGTGGCCGCAGAACGAAAACGGCTATCCCGAATTCTGCCGAAGCGACGAGCCTGAGCGTGTTCCGGACGCGATTGGCCGCACCATGTTCGACATCATGCCCTCCATGGGCCTGATCGGCCATCAGTGGCGCAAACACGGCTCCTGTTCCGGCCTGTCGCAGCGAGACTATTTCTCGGCGACGCGGGCCGCCTTCGAGGCCATCCGGCTGCCGGAGAGAATCGCTTCCGGCGCCGAAACAGCCGCGCTTTCAGCCGATGCGATAGAAACCGCCTTCACCGATGCCAATCCCGGCCTGTCGAAACGCGGCATTTCCATCAGCTGCGATGGCAAGCGCCTCGAAGAAGTGCGCATCTGCCTTAACCGTGACATGACATTCCGCGACTGCCCGGAGCTTGACCGCAAGGGCTGCCGCGCGAGTTCAACCGAAATCATCCCCATTCGCTGATCAACCCACAGGGACCCAACCATGGAACTGCTCTATTCGCCCGCCTCCCCCTACTCCGCCAAGGTGCGCATGGCGGCCCGTCATCTCGACATCGACATAACCTCCGTTCGCGTTGACACCAACGCCGAGCCGGCCACGCTGATGGACAATAATCCGCTGGGAAAGATTCCGGTGCTGCTGCTTGATGATGGCGAATCGGTCTACGACAGCGTGGCCATCATGCATTATCTCGACCGTCTTTCAGGCGGCAAACTCTACCCCAAAAAGAGCGGCAAGCGCACGGATGTGGAAATTCTGGAGGCGCTGTGCGACGGCATCATGGATTGCCTGCTGGCCATCGTCTACGAGCGCCGTTTCCGACCGGAAGAGAAAATTCACCAGCCCTGGATCGACAAGCAGTGGAGCAAGGTGGTGCGCGGGCTCGACCATCTCAACGCCAACCTGCCGAAGACCGGCAAGAAGCTGCACGGCGGCCATTTCGCGCTGGCTGCGATGATCGGTTATCTAGACCTGCGTTTTGCGGGCGAGTGGGCCGAAGGGCACGATGCGCTGGCGGCATGGCCGGAAACCTTCGGCAAGCGTTTCGAGGCCTATACGGAAATGAAGGCCGCCGCCTGACGTGACCGCGCAGAACACCCGGCTTTTTGCCGGGCGTTCAACGGCAAATTACAGACACAAAAAAGCCGGGGCATGACCCCGGCTTTTCTTTGACCGATCCGGAAAGGATCAGAACTTGACGCCGATACCGGCCTTGACCGAGTGGTCGTCATAACCGCGCGAGAAGGCGTCGTTGCCGAGCGTGTAGTCCTTCTTCTGGTAATCGCTGTAGCGATATTCCAGACGGGCGGTGATGTTGTCGGTCACCATAGCTTCTACACCGGCACCAACCGTGTAACCGAGAGCCGTGGCGCTGTCCTTGTTGACGCCGTCACGAACCTTGTTGTCGGAGACAGCAAGACCGGCCGTACCATAGAGCAGGAACGGGTTCATGTCGTAACCAACGCGGCCACGCAGCGAGCCGTTGACGCCCTGCTTGCCTTCGACCGAGCGACCTGCGACCGTACCGGCGGAACCGCGCTCGTCACCCATGTTGACGTCAGCTTCGGCACCGTAAACGATCTGGCCATTCTGCCAGTTGTAACCGCCGTACAGACCGCCGCCAGCGCCCTTGGCGTCACGGCCGTCGTTGCTGGAGCTGAAACGGCCCCAGTCGTAGTTGACGGTACCACCGAGGTAAGCGCCGGACCAGTCCTTGACCGGTGCTGGCTGGTCGTAGGAAACCGGTGCCTGCGGCACTTCGTTTACGGCGTCAGCGGCGTGAGCAGCCGAAAAGCCAGCGGCGGCCATGGTCGAAGCCATAAGGGTTGCTACGAAAATACGCATGTTATTCTCCTTTCAGGACCGCTCTGCACTCAAAACATTGTTTTCAGACGCGGCATAATTCGTCGGGTTGATCGCCCCTCTGGAAACCGAATTTGATGGGAGAATGCGGAGATCAAAGAGCCAAAATGTGAATTGTTTGGGGCAGACGCGTGACTAGAATTAGACGTTGCCTAATTGCCACAAGGGTTTTATTAACCCTAACAGAAGGCTAAACAAAAATAGATCGCCTTTAAACTTCGTTATATTAAAATTAAACCGAAATTGCATTGTGAATAAAAAATCGCCCAATTCTTTTCGGGCCGAGTGACAGCTTGCGATTTGCATTTATATCCAGCAAATAGGGCGTGTATGAGCAAATGCAGGTCCGCTGTGAAAGAAGATATACCGAAGACAGTCTTGATTACCGGGGCCGCGCGGCGGCTTGGGCGCGCTATCGCCACCGATCTGGCCAGCCACGGCTTTGCGATCGCAGTCCATGCCAATGAATCGATCGCGCAGGCGGAGGAATTCGCTAACGAAATAAGGCAGAAAGGTGGCAGGGCTGCAGCCGTTCAGGCGGACCTGACACAATCAGCCCCGACAGCGGCGCTGATCGAAAAGGCGTCTTCCGCCCTCGGCCCCATCGGCGTCATCGTCAACAATGCGTCTGTTTTTCTCGGCGACACGGCGGAAGCGCCTGACCCTGATATCTTCGATGCGCATTTTGCCGTGCATGTGCGGGCGCCTTCCCTCATCGCCGCCGCCTTTGTCGAGCAATTGCCCGCCGATAAATCCGGGCTGATCGTCAATATCATCGACCAGCGTGTGCTTGCGCTCACGCCACGCTTTTATTCCTACACCCTTTCGAAATCAGCGCTTTGGACCGCCACACGGACGATGGCGCAGAGCTTCGCGCCGCGCGTCAGGGTGAATGCCATCGGGCCTGGGCCCACCTTCAAAAGCGAAAGACAGGCGCCCGAGGACTTTCAGGCGCAGATCGACGGCCTTATATTAAAGCGTGGTCCTGCGCCGGACGAATTCGGGCGGACGATTCGCTTTCTTTACGACACGCCGTCGGTCACCGGACAAATGATCGCGCTCGACGGCGGCCAGCATCTTGGCTGGGAAACCCCTGACGTGGCGGAGATACCTGAATGAACGGAAAGAAGCTGCCTGATGGCGGTATTCTCTTCGATGACACCGACGACGAAGATGACGATGCAAGCCTTGTCGCAACGGAAACGGCCGAGGCTCCGCGCGACGTCGCCGGCATGGACTGGAATGCGGGATGGAAGAACGAATCCGGCCTGAAGGGCATGGACCTCATTGGCGAATTCGTCAAACACCTGCCCAATGCGCCGGGTGTCTATCGCATGTTCAACGAGGCGGGCGACGTGCTTTACGTCGGCAAGGCACGCTCGTTGAAGAAGCGCGTCGGCAACTATGCGCAGGGCCGCGTGCATTCCAACCGCATCGCCCAGATGGTGCGTCACACAACGCACATGGAATTCGTCACCACCCGCACGGAGACCGAGGCGCTTCTTTTGGAAGCGAATCTAATCAAGCGCTTGCGGCCGCGATTTAACGTACTTCTGCGCGACGACAAGTCCTTCCCCTATATTCTCATCACCGCCGACAACCGTGCCCCAGCGATCTTCAAGCACCGGGGAGCAAGGGCGCGCAAGGGCGACTATTTCGGACCCTTCGCGTCCGCCGGCGCGGTTGGCCGCACGATCAATTCGCTGCAGCGCGCCTTCTTGATACGCACCTGCACAGACAGTGTGTTCGAAACCCGCACCCGTCCCTGTCTTCTGTACCAGATCAAGCGCTGTTCCGGGCCCTGTACGCATGAGATCAGCGACGAGGGCTACGCGGAACTGGTCAAGGAAGCCAAGGATTTCCTGTCCGGCAAGAGCCAGAGCGTCAAGACCGCAATTGCGCGACAAATGAACGAGGCTTCCGAAGACCTCGATTTCGAGCGCGCCGCCATCTATCGCGACCGGCTGGCGGCACTTTCGCACGTACAGAGCCACCAGGGCATCAACCCCGCCGGCATTGAAGAGGCGGATGTCTTCGCCATCCACCACGAAGGCGGCATTTCCTGCATTCAGGTGTTCTTTTTCCGCACCGGCCAGAACTGGGGCAACCGCGCCTATTTCCCCAAGGCCGATCCGTCCCTGCCCGGCTCGGAAATTCTCAACGCGTTTCTGGCGCAGTTCTACGACGACAAGCCGGTGCCGAAACAGATCCTGCTTTCCGAAACGGTGGAGGAACAGGAACTGCTGGCGGCCGCCCTCGGGGAGAAAGCCGGGCACAAGGTCACGATCAGCGTGCCGCAGCGCGGCGAGAAGAAGGACATTACCGATCACGTGCTTGCCAACGCCCGCGAGGCGCACGGCCGCAAGCTCGCGGAAACATCGTCTCAGGCGCGGCTGCTGAAGGGCTTTGCCGAGACTTTCGGCCTTGCCTACGTGCCTCGGCGGATCGAAATCTACGATAACTCGCACATCATGGGCACCAATGCGGTCGGCGGCATGGTGGTGGCGGGGCCGGAAGGTTTCGTGAAGAACCAGTATCGCAAGTTCAATATCAAATCGACCGACATCACGCCGGGCGACGATTTCGGCATGATGCGGGAGGTGATGACCCGCCGCTTCTCACGCCTGCTGAAAGAAGAAGGAAAGCCGGATCGCGAGCGCATACCGACAGCAGAAGAAGCTGCCGACATGCCCTTCCCCGCCTGGCCGGATGTGATCCTGATCGATGGTGGTCAGGGGCAGATGACGGCGGTGCGGGCCATCCTCGACGAACTCGGCATTCGCGACTGCGTGACCGCCATCGGCGTCGCCAAAGGCGTGGACCGCGAGGCGGGCCGTGAACGTTTCTTCGCGGACGGGCGCAGCGATTTTTCCCTGCCGCCACGTGATCCCGTGCTCTACTTCATTCAGCGCATGCGTGACGAGGCGCACCGTTTCGCGATCGGATCGCACCGGGCCCGGCGCAAGAAGGAAATGGTGCGCAATCCGCTGGACGAAATCTCGGGAATCGGACCGGGGCGCAAACGTTCGTTGCTGCAGCATTTTGGAACCGCCAAGGCGGTTTCCCGCGCGGGCCTCAATGACCTGATGGCCGTCACCGGCATTTCCGAGACGGTGGCGCGACAAATTTACAATCACTTCCACGAGAGCGGCAGCGATTGACGCAGAACGGCGGGGCTGACCTGCTAAAAAAACATAATCACGTGTTGACGCTATGCCCTAGCGGCGGCATCAAGGCAGCTGATCTCAGACTGACAGGTTTCCCCATGGCTTCGCGCGCATACAGCATTCCCAACCTCCTCACTTATGGCCGGATTCTCGCTGTTCCGGTCATTGTCCTTTGCTTTTACGTTGAAGGAAAACTGGAGAGTTCGGATTTTGCGCGCTGGACGGCACTGTGGCTGTTCATCATCGCCTCGCTGACCGATTTCCTCGACGGTTATCTGGCACGCATCTGGAACCAGACGTCGAATATCGGCCGCATGCTGGACCCGATCGCTGACAAGCTGCTGGTCGCATCCGTCCTGCTTCTGATGGCGGCCGACGGTACCATTGCCGGCTGGTCGCTCTGGGCGGCCATCACCATTCTCTGCCGTGAAATTCTTGTTTCCGGCCTGCGCGAATATCTGGCGGCGCTGAAGGTCAGCGTTCCCGTCACCCGCATCGCCAAATGGAAGACCACCATCCAGATGGTCGCCATCGCTTTCCTGCTCGCGGGTCCTGCTGGCGACAAGGTTCTGCCATACACGACCGAGATGGGCATCACGCTTCTCTGGCTGGCCGCAGCGCTCACCATGTATACCGGTTATGATTACTTCAAGGCTGGCCTCAAGCACATCGTGGACGAAGAATGATGACACGGATCGTTTATTTCGCCTGGGTTCGCGAGAAGATCGGCACGGATGAAGAGGAGCTGGACCTCCCTTCCTCCATCACTACGGCCGGCGAGCTGATTGCCTGGCTTGCGACGCGCGGTGAAAATTACGAGGCTGCCTTCGAATTTCCCAATGTCATCCGCGTTGCGGTCAATCAGGAACACGTCGAGCATGATGAAAGCATCGTCGGCGCGCGCGAGATCGGCATTTTTCCGCCGATGACGGGGGGATGAGCGAATGCAGCCGACCGTCCGTGTCCAGGCAGAGGATTTCGACGCTGCGGAAGAAACCCGCCGGCTGACGGAAGGTGACAGGAGCATCGGCGCGGTTGTCGCCTTCACCGGGCTCTGCCGGGATGATGGCGGCACGCTCGCGGCGCTGGAACTGGAACATTATCCCGGCATGGCGGAAGCGGAAATGACGCGCATCGCCAAGCTCGCGATGAAACGCTTCGGCCTGCTTGGCCTCACCGCCATCCATCGCCACGGCAAGATCGCCACGGGCGAAAATATCGTCCTCGTTATCGCCGCTTCATCGCATCGACAGGCGGCCTTCGATGGCGCGAATTTCGTGATGGACTACTTGAAGACATCCGCGCCGTTCTGGAAAAAGGAACATGGCAAGGATGGAACGGCGGGCGAGTGGGTTGCGGCAAAGACAACCGACGATACGGCCAGGGAAAAGTGGCGATAACGCCTTGCTCTTCCCGCATGGTCCGGTTGAAGCGGGCACCGCTTTCGTCAATGCCCTAAGGCGCTTCAACCCTGCTGCGCATGATAACCAGCCAGCCGACCAGCATCGCGAGGACCATCGCATCCCGCCAGGCGGCCGGTCCGTAACCGACCCAGAGAGTTTCCGCAAAACCGACGGCGGCGGCCCCAAGCCCACAGATGAGCGGACTGGCATAACCGCCCGCCGCAGAAATCAGCACCACCTTCAGGCCAAAGACCAGACCGGCCCCGAAATCCATGGTGCCGTAATAAAATGTGGCCAGCACGCCCGCGATGGCGGCGACGAGACCCGCCGCGCAATAGGACATGAGAAATATCCGGCCTGCATTTACCCCGCACAAGGCTGCAGCAAAAGCATCGTCCGACACTGCCTTCCAGCGCCTGCCGAAAGCGGAGCGGCCAAGATAAAACGATCCGGCGAGAATGAGCAGGCTGAAGGCCATCGTATTCAGCATTTGCATCGGCGTCAGCGTCACGGCGAAGCCGCCATCGGCCCAGAAACGTATCGGCTCCGACAAAAGCGGCGGGAGCCATAATTGCCGTGTATCGGCGGCCAGCCTTGCACTTTCCGTCAGCGCTATCAACACCCCGATGGAAGCGACCGTCACCGCGTTGGGAGAGGCTTTCGCTAACGGCCGCATCACCACCCTGCCGATGAAACCCGCCGCCCACAGCCCGCCGAACAGGCCCGCCCCTGCCCCCAGCGCCAATGTCGCCGGCAGAACAAGCCACAGGCGGCTCCAGCCGAAATCGGCAAAAAGCAGGCAGGTCTGGCCAGCAAAGGCGAATATGGCGCCATAGGTGACATCGGCGCGTCTGGTGACTGAAAAGGCGATGGCGTAACCAAAGGCCAGAACCGCATAAAGCGCGGCGACCGGCACGGCATTCAGCAATTGTTGCAGGAAATAAGCCAAGCGCGTCCTCCCGGTGTGATTATAACTATTAAAACCTGTTTTGATAGTTATAATGTGCGGCATGACCTTTCGCTGGACAGAACATCGTTTCGCGGGCGGCGCATTGGCGCTGGATGTTGCCAACAGCGTGATCCTGCGTTCAGACGCCGCTAGATCGGTAGACCGCTTCGCCGTGCCCGAGCAGATCGCCACCTTTGCCGAAGCGGCGACACGGCTTGGTGCGGAGCGAGAAAGATTTCCCCCCCTCGTCGCGCCCGACGAAGAGAGACGGCCGGTTCTTTTCGATCTGCGCGAGGCAATCGACGATTATTTTCGCTCGTCCATCGCCGATGGCGGCGAGGACGACGGGAAACTGGCGCAGTTTCTCTTCGCTTGCGGCGCCGCCCTGCGCATGTTCCCGAAGGCAGAACATCTCGCCAATGCCACCGCCCACTCCGCACTGTCGCTGCTTGCGGACGAACCACGGCAGCGGTTGAGAATCTGCGGCAATTGCGGCTGGCTGTTCATCGACCGCAGCAGGAACAGAAGCCGGATCTGGTGCGATATGGCGGTGTGCGGCAACCGGCAGAAAGCCAGCCGGCACTATCACCGCACGAAGGAGACGCGGTCATGAAGAGAACCGGCCTGCCATTGCTGGCAATGGTGGCGATACTCACCCTTTCCGGCTGTCAGCGCGAAGAACCGCGCGAGGTGGCGAAAGTTTCCGGCCGCATGTTCGTCTTCAACTATCGCGTGGCCATCGCCACCTATCTGGTGACGCTGCAGCGTATTGCCCCCATTCGCGATGGCAGCAGCGTTGAAGCAAGATTCGAAAACCCTCGCGGAGGGCCCGACCTCACCACCCGCGAGAAGATTTTTCCGAAGGACGAAAGGATCACCGTTCAGAGCCCGCCGGTCGAATGTGTGAAGCAGGATCGGCCCTACAGGGTCACCGTCCGCATCAAAGGGCCGGATGGCGATATTCTGCAGACGATCGAGACCACCATCCGCTCCGATACCGACCAGTCAGCTCTCCCCGCCAAGCCGCTGGTCGTCGGCCCGCTCTATACGCCCAATCCGGAGGTGTTTAAACCTGACGGAACGATTGATATGCGGCCGGCTCAGGGGTGCCCGGCGTCGTAGGGACTGACGGAGCGAGTGCAACCTCTCCTCGTGCCTGTGCTTGTCACAGGAATGATGATGAAGGCGGGTGCGGCGTCCCCTTATCGCAACAAAAAACAAAAAACGGAGCCTTTCGGCTCCGCTTCTTCGAGTCTTTTCAGCGGCTTCGAGCAATCGCCTGATAGAGCGATTCAAGCCGTTGAGACTTTGAATCAGCCGACGATTTCGGTTTCGGCGAACCAGTAGGCGATTTCCTGAGCGGCGGTTTCCGGAGCGTCGGAACCGTGAACGGAGTTTTCGCCGATGGAAAGCGCGAAGGTCTTGCGGATGGTGCCTTCAGCGGCCTGGGCCGGGTTGGTGGCGCCCATGATTTCGCGGTTCTTGAGGATGGCGTTTTCGCCTTCCAGAACCTGAACGATGGTCGGGCCGGAAGTCATGCCTTCAACGAGTTCGCCGAAGAAGGGGCGCTCCTTGTGGACGGCGTAGAAGCCTTCGGCTTCGCGCTTGCTCATCCAGACGCGCTTGGAGGCGACGACGCGCAGGCCGTTGTCTTCAAATACCTTGGTGATCGCGCCCGTGAGGTTACGCTTGGTTGCGTCCGGCTTGATCATCGAAAATGTGCGTTCAATCGCCATGTGTCCGTTTCCTTTTCCTTCAGAGAAAGTGGGCGGTCTTTACCCGCCCAAAGGCCCGAAAACAAGGGGGATCAATGAGATTGCGGCACTGACGGCAGACATTTCACGCCGCTGTCACACTGCGGCCCCTTGCATCGTAAAGATCGAGGCACCCTTCGAACCAGTCGCGCACAGGGTCATTATCTGAAAACAGATCAGCACCGGTGGTGATCCTCGCCCATTGCAGCGCGCCGAAAACGATGTAATCCGAAAAAAGCGGCGACGTGCCGCCGATGAAGGGCTGAAAACTCAGCATCCGGCGGATGGGAGCGAGCAAGGCAGGAAAGGCGGCGATCTCGTCTTCGCGGTTGGCGACGACATCCTCGAGCGGGCGGCCAAGCGCCCTTGTCCGGCTTTCGCGGAAATAACGACGATCCGGCTCATCCAGCATATTGTGGATATCCAGCACGGCGATACGGACGATGGCCGGATGCAGCTGTGTTTGGGACCAGCTTTCGACAAAGCGCGCCATGGCCTTGCCGCCCTCCCCATCGAACAATGACGGCCGCTCCGGGTAGGCCTCGTCCAGATAAAGGGCAATCTCGAAACTGTCGCTCACCAGGCGGTCGCCGTCCCGCAGGATCGGCACCGTCTTCGAAAAACCATCCTCCACGGTCGGGATGACGGTGAAGGGCAACGGACGCTCTTCGAAATCCAGTCCCTTATGCGCCAACGAAAACACGGTTTTCCAGCAATGGGGGGAAAATGGCCTGGAGACATCGCTTCCGCAGAGCGAATAGAGGGTTCGGGAATTCGTCATGGGCTGCACCTTCTCTGCAATAACGACCAAGCGATATAAAATCGGCGGGAGCCGGAAATCAAATCAGCATTTGTCATGTTATCAATCAAAGGACGTTTGAAAGGTTCCGTTCGCCAAGGGCCGAAATAAAACCTGGAGATGATGAATTTCGCTCGCAGGTTTAGCCAATTTTAAGCCGTCTCGCCTATGATTTGGCCATTCCGAAAACGGTTATTTCGTTCGATTGATAAGACCATCGATACTGGAGCTGACAGCGATGACATCTGCTGGCGATAAAAAACGCGAACAGGCGAGAAGTAGTCTTGTCCTTACCAAGGTCGCGCAGTTCATCGCCAGGATGAATATTGCACCATTGCCGCGCAATTACGAATTGATCTATGAAATATTGTCGGGCCATAACCCGGCCATGGGCCGAGACATCCTGGCGCTCGGTAATGCGCCGCAACAGCACGAGATCGATCTGGTTGGCCAGAGGCACAATTTGCCCGGCTTCTCCCGCATCGAAGCGGAACAGATGGCCAGCGAGGCCTTTGGAACGCTGAAACAGATTTCCGCAAGGCTGGAAGCTGGCCAGAGGCGCACGGAAGCCTTCATCGGACGCCTTGGCGAAGACGAAACTGTTGGGTCCCCGGCCACCGATCGCGTCGCCCGATTGCTGGACGACATCCACGAGGAACAGACCAGCCTAAGGCATTTCATCTCCATGGGGCTGATGAAAATACATGACGTCGAAAGGCGGCGCGCCGAACTGCAGGCCGGTTCCCTGCGCGACGTGCTGACGGCGCTGCCCAACCGGGCGGCTTTCCTCGAAAAACTCGGAGAGCTTTTTGCCGGAGACAGGGCCGCCTCCGCGACATCGCTGATGCTCCTCAATATCGACCATTTCCGCGAGATCAACGCCAAATACGGCCCCGCCGCCGGAGACAAGGCCCTGCGGCGGCTTGCTGGGCTCTTTCGCAAGACGATCAAGAAGGATGATTTTGTCGCCCGCATCGGCGGCAACGAATTTGCTTTCCTGTTTGCAGGCGTTGCGCAAAACACGGCTGAGGCGATCGCTGAACGTCTGCGGCAAAGCGTCGAAGCCTTGCGCTTCGTGACGAGTGAGGGCGGCGGCGAGCATCTGACGGTTTCAATCGGCGTCGCCTCGGTGGACGGCACCGCAACGCCCGCGGAATTCTTCAGCCAGGCTGAATTGGCCCTGCTTTGCGCCCGGTGCGGCACCCGCAACTGCGTCGTCGGTTATTGCAGGGACCTCGCGCAGCACAATCGCGACAGCTATCTCGCGCAGTTGGGTTGCTAGGACATTTCGGCAAGCCTTCAGGATGGGCTTATATCCGGAAAACGAGCTGCCATCCCGCGCCTTGTCCCCGTTTGCCGCCTCTTCATTTCCGACCTCATAACTGCCGCGGTGTGGCGTGCCTGCTCTTGCCTTGGTCACACAGTTCGGCCAAAACGACGCCATGATTACGATTACCGATCTTTCGGCCCGCATCGCCGGGCGTCTGCTCCTTGACCACGCCAGCGTGACGCTTCCCGCCGGTGTGAAGGCGGGCCTCGTCGGCCGCAACGGTGCCGGCAAATCCACCCTTTTCCGCATCATCACCGGCGATCTCGCGGCAGAGGGCGGTTCGGTGACCATTCCGAAACAGGCCCGCATCGGCCAGGTGGCGCAGGAAGCGCCGGGCACGGAGGAATCTCTCATCTCCATCGTGCTTTCCGCTGACAAGGAGCGCAGCGCGCTTTTAGCGGAGGCGGAGACCGCAACCGATCCGCATCGTATCGCAGAGATCCAGATGCGGCTTGTCGATATCGATGCCCATTCGGCGGAAGCGCGTGCATCGAGCATTCTTGCCGGTCTCGGTTTCGATCATGAAGCGCAACTCCGCCCAGCCTCCTCCTTTTCAGGCGGCTGGCGCATGCGTGTGGCGCTCGCCTCGGTGCTGTTTGCCGAGCCAGATCTGCTGCTGCTCGATGAGCCGACCAACTATCTCGACCTTGAGGGCACGCTGTGGCTGGAAGAATATATCCGCCGCTATCCGCACACCGTCATCATCATCAGCCATGATCGCGATCTGCTGAACAACGCCGTCAATTCCATCGTGCATCTCGACCAGAAGAAGCTGGCCTTTTATCGCGGCGGCTACGATCAGTTCGAGCGGCAGAAGGCCGAGGCCGACGAATTGCAGATGAAAGCCAAGGCGAAAAACGACGCCGCGCGCAAGCACCTGCAGAGCTTCATCGACCGTTTCCGCGCCAAGGCCACCAAGGCCCGTCAGGCGCAGAGCCGCATCAAGGCCCTGGAGCGCATGGGCACCGTCGCCGCCGTGATCGAAGATCATGTGCAGCCGATCACGTTTCCCGAGCCGGAAAAACAGCCGGCCTCGCCGATCGTTGCCATCAATGGCGGCGCTGTCGGCTATGAACCGGGCAAGTCCATTCTGAAACACCTCAACCTGCGCATCGACAATGACGATCGCATTGCGCTGCTCGGCTCCAACGGCAACGGCAAATCCACTTTTGCGAAGTTCATTTCCGGCCGTCTCGCCCCGCAGGCGGGTGATCTTCGCGTCGCGCCCGGCCTCAAGATCGGCTTCTTCGCGCAGCATCAGCTCGACGATCTGGTGCCGGATGAAACTCCGGTCGAACATGTGCGCAAGCTGATGCCGCTGGCACCGGAGGCGCAGGTGCGGTCACGCGTGGCGCAGATGGGGCTTGCGACGGAAAAGATGGCGACGGCTGCCAAAGACCTTTCCGGTGGCGAAAAGGCTCGCCTGCTGATGGGCCTTGCTGCCTTCCACGCACCCAACCTCTTGATCCTCGACGAACCGACCAACCATCTCGATATCGACAGCCGCCGGGCGCTGATCGAGGCGCTGAATGATTATAATGGCGCGGTGATCCTCATTTCCCACGACCGCCATCTTATTGAGGCGACCGTTGACCGGCTGTGGTTGGTGGCCGACGGGACGGTCAAGACGTTTGAAGGCGACATGGAGGAATATCGCGATCTCGTCGTTTCCTCCGGTAAAAAGAAGGACGACAAGAGCGACGCCGTTGCCGATCAGGCTTCCAAGGCCGATCAGCGCAAGGCAAGCGCGGAAAAGCGTGCCCAACTCGCGCCGTTGAAGAAAAAGATCAACGAAATCGAATCCCTGACGGCAAAGCTTGAGAAACTGATTCAGACGCTCGACACCGAACTGGCCGACCCGGCACTATATGAAAAAGCCCCTGCCAAAGCCGCTCAGAAAGTCAAGGAGCGTGGCGAAGCCGCTGCCAGGCTATCGGATGCGGAAGAGCAATGGCTGATGCTTTCCAGTGAATACGAGGAAGCAATGGCCGGCTGATGCGCGACGGCACAGGAGCGGCGGCCTCTTGCGAAGCCGCCGTATCGCATTGACGAAACTTACTTCGCACCGATCGTGTTCAGACCTTCACGCGCACATTCGGCATCGATTGCACCCGACGGCGCGCCTCCAACGCCAATACCGCCGACGAGCGCGTCGCCGATCTTGATCGGCAGCCCGCCTGCCTGAATGACCATGCGCTCATCCATGTTGCGGAGGCCATCATTGGCGGGCTTGGAAGCGATGAATTCGGCGATCTCGCCAATGTCACGGCCGAGCGATGCGGCAGCGAATGCCTTGCCGGTGGCGCTGGAGACCGTGTGCGGACCTGAACCATCTGCTTTCAGGACGGTCTTTACGGCGCCGTCGCGGGCGACGATGGCAACGGTGACAGCGTTGCCCTTGGCCGAGCAGGCCTGAAGTGCCGCACTGGCAGCCTTTTCCGCCAATTCGAGTGGCAGGTAAGGTGCGGTCGGCAGCGTCTGCGCCAGGGCGACCGAAGGAGCGAGCAGAGTGGAAACAACGAGAAGGTTGCGGATCATGAAAAGGTCCTCTTGCTTGATGAGGACTGCAGTTTAAGCGGATGGCGTTGAGCCGCGAATCCGTAAGACTTTCCGGCTGCTCGGTAGTTCTACCGATCCGCACCCGCTTCCAGCCAAAGTCTTGTCATTTCCGCCTGCGAGGTTGTGCCGAGCTTCAGGCCAATGGCGGCGCGATGGCTGTCCACCGTGCGTGGCGACAGACCAAGTCCGTCTGCGATCTGGCGCGAGGTATAACCGAGCGCGATGCGTTCAAGTATCTCCCGCTCCCGCGCGGTCAGCAGTGACAGGAGTGCCAAATTCTCCGCCTGCAGCGCTTTTGCGTCAAGCGTGCGGGCCAATATCCGGTGCGCTTTCTGGATCGCATCGATGAGATCCTGTTCGTCGACCGGCTTGGAGAGAAAATCCACCGCCCCATTGTGGAAGGCTCGGCGGCAGGCTTCGATGTTGCCGTGACCGGAAATGATGATGACCGGCCAGTCTATCCCCTCTTCCGTCAGTTTCTCCTGCAATTTCAATCCGGTTATGGCGGGCATGCGAATATCGAGGATCAGGCAGCCCGGCTCGAGGGCGGCAAGCTGGCTGAGAAACGCCACGGGATCAGCAAAGCCCTTCGCCTTTATGCCGACGGTGGAGAGAAGCAGGATGAGCGCCTTGCGCACGGCGTCATCGTCATCAACCAGATAGACGGGCAGCGTCATGGGTCCCGTGCCTCCGGTGCAAGCGGGAGGACAACCCGGAAATGGGCACCATTCTCACTCGCGACGTATCGGATTTCACCGCTGGCGCGTTCCACCAGCCTCTGGCTGAGGGCAAGCCCCAGCCCCATTCCGTTGTTTTTCGTGGTGGTGAAAGGTGTGAACAACCGGTCGCGCAGCTCGGGCGCTACGCCGGGGCCGTTATCGGCAACATCGAGAACGGCGAAATCACCGTTCCGGCTCAATCCTGCCGTGATCGCACGTCTGCCTTCAATGGCAGTGAGTGCGTCAAGCGCGTTGCGCAGCAAATTGAACATGACCTGTTCTATTTCGACGGGATCGACCCGCACCGGAAGCGGTACTTCCGGCATCGCGATATCAATGCTGGCCTCATGCCGGGCCGCTTCGCCGGCAAGCAGCGCATCGACATTGCGCAGGGCGGCGCGCAGGTCATGCGCCGCGACCGGCTGGCGGTGCGGCAGCGACCAGTTGCGGAACCGGTCGAGCATATTCGCGGCGCACCGCGCCTGATCGATCATATCGTCGAGAGCACCGGAAAGAGCCGTGACATCCTGACGGGCAAGCAGCCGCCTCCCCGCCTGCGCCTGCGCCAATATCGCCGTCAGGGGCTGGGTAAGCTCGTGGGCAAGGCCGCTCGCCATTTCTCCGAGAGCGTTAACCCGCGAGGCGTGGGTCAGTCTCGCTTCCATGCCGCTCAGTTCGGCGCGTCTTTCGGCGGCGCGCATGCGCGTCCTCTGTCTTGTCATGACAATACCGAGCACGAAAACGACGCTTGCGCCAGCCACGCCCGCCAGCAGGGCGCGGCCGGGCAAAAGGTCCCGCCAGGTGATTGCGAGCGCGACTTCCAGTGTCAGAGGCTGGCTGGCGCTGCTGAGCTGCCGGACATATTGCGGCGCTTCCGGCATCGTGGGTGGGCCGAGAAGGACTGTCCCGCCAGGCATTTTAAGACGGATCACCGCCTGTTTTTCCGACCAGAACGCAGCGTCGGACGCGAGAAGCCGCCCGGCATCGACGGCAAGCACCAGCACCTTCGAGGCCGACCCGCTATTGGGGCTGCGCTTGACGATCATGTAATGGCCGGGTCTGAGATCGCTCGCCACCAGAGCCGGCCGGCCGGTAAAGACCGATGCCGCCTCGCGGATCGTCGCTGCCAGCTCGCTCTCCAGCGGCCGTGTGCCGACAACAGGCCCCGCCTCGTTGAGGGAAACCAGCTGGACCTCGTCAATACGCGGGTAAAATTGCAGAATGGGTGCCGCGACATCGAGCAAGAGGCGATAATCCGCCCCCTGCTGCGCCTGCGCCACCGCCGAAAGCGCCGTCACATGGGCATCATGCTGATCGGCCCGGCGGGATGCCTCAGCCTGCAACGCATCGCTCTGCCGTGCCAATTCGCCGAGCAGGCTGACATATTGATAAGCCGCCAGTCCGGACACGACGGCTGCCATAAGCAGTGCCCAGACCAGAAACAACTTGAGAAACGGCCGCCCCGACAGCGGCCATGGCGCGTGCGCCATGCGCCGGCTGCCGGAAAGGGAATGGGCGGTGGCATCAAGTGAGCGGCCGGCCGCAGCAGCGCCCCTGGCCGCTTCGTTCGGTCGGCGCTCGACCGGCGTTCCGGGCATGTCGTTCCATGCATCGTTTTTTTCAAGCATCGGCTCGCCCGCATGACCGACAGAGCGGATCATGACATTCGTTTAACAGGTGACTTTTCTCAGCACAGACAGTGAGAACATTCAATCCGGCCCCAGCCGAATTTACCCCTGATTATCATTGGCGCGGGAAGATGTGGGCGGTGCCCTTGGCGCTAGGCACACGCCCTGCGGGACTGCAGCCGCGCGAGCGGCACGGCGGGGGAATAAAGATAACCCTGCCCGAAGCGAATGCCCATCTGCATGAGAAGCCTGCTCTGCTCCTCGGTTTCTATACCTTCCGTCACCAGCTTAGCGCCATAACGCTCCGCGCTCTCGAAGGCGAGCGCAATGGCCTCCCGGAACCGCGATTGATCCAGCCTCGACGTCATCCAGTGATCGATCTTGACCTCTTCAAACGGGAACCGCGCCAGCAAAGTGAGCGCGGCATAACCGGTCCCGAAATCATCGAGCGCCAGCCGCACGCCGGCGGCGAACAGCGCATCGAAATTCTGCTGCACGACGTCGTTGGTCGGAATCCTGCTCATCTCCGTCACTTCGATCGCCAGGCGATGCGCCGGCACCGCCATTTCCTGCAGCAGCGCCACGACCCGGTCAGCAAAGTGCACGGTTGCAAAGGACGAAGCGGAAATATTTACCGCGAGATGAAAATCCGCATCGAGATCATGCAGATCACGAAGGTCGTGCACCACGGCTTCGATCGTCGACCATTCGAATTCCGCCAGCAACCGATGACGTTCGGCGATCTCCAGCACATAATAGGGCGAAAGCGCCTGCCCCCGCGCATCGACCGCGCGCAGCAACGCCTCAGCACCGATCATGCGGCGATTGCGCATTTCGAATTTCGGCTGATAGCAAATGGGCGGCCTGCCGGATTTGATCCAGTTGACGAGCATCTGCCGCACCGTCTCGTCCCGTGTCGCCTTCTCGGCAAAGGAAAAGGGGAAAATCTGCACGGGATGATCGCTTCCCTTGAGCGCCAGGCTGAGATGTCTGAAGAACGAGGCCACGTTCTGCCGGGAAAGCCTGTCCAGACTTGCCGCGCCTATTTTGAGATGCGGTACCGGCCCCGCCTCCGCCGAGCGGCAAAAGGTGCTCAACCCCTCATGCAGATGCATCATGAGTTTCGTACCTTCGGATTTCTCCAGCGAAATCTCCCGCATGACAATAGCAAGTGTCGTATCGCCGAACATGAAGCTGCAAGGTGCATGGGCGCTGCACAGCAGGCCGTATTCCCCATCGCAGATTTCCCGCGCCAGCCTGGGCCAGAAAATATCGCTCCAGTCCTCCCCCTCGCAGGCGGCGACATCGGCAATATTGACGATCTCGATCAGAACGAGGGCGTGCGAAACGGCCGGCTCCTGCCGCATGACCGTTTCCATATGGTGCTTGAGGGCGCGCCTGTTGGGCAGTCCGGTCAATGAATCCGTCCGCGCCGCCAACTCGCGTTTCTTTGCCTCGTCGCGCGCGCGCGCCTCGCTGCGCAGCAGGATGAACAGGCAGACGATCATCGGCAGGCCAACGGCGACAGCTCCCAGCGTTCGGCGGCCTATTGCGCTCAAGAACAGCGTCTGGTCGATCAGACCAAACACGAACGAGATTGTGATGGCAAGCAGCGCGGCCATGAATCTGACGGCGAAGACGGTGAGAATATCCCGAGTTCCCAGATCGGCGAGGCGTCGGTCGCGCATCCAGCCATACATGATGATGCCGCAGGCCGAAATGACGACCATGTCCTGCAGGGCCGCAAAAAACAGCACGGGGCCGCCGAACACGAAACGCCCGGCCGCGACGAGGGACAGGCTGATAAGCCCGCCCTGCCATGAGCCCAGCACCCCCGCGAGAAACAGCAGATCGGAGCGGATGTAAGGCTTGGAGGGCAGCTTGATGAATTCGGAAACAAGCAGCGTCAGCAGAAAACCTGTCATTCCGAAGACGAGGCCATAGTAGATTTTATAGCGGGGATCCTCGAGGGCGATGTTCCGCCGCAGAAGGATCAGCACGGACACCATGCCAACCACCGCGGCCGCCTGAAGCAGCAGGAATGGAAGTTCGGCAGCGGACGCTGCCGCTTGTGCGGCGATCAATTCCATCATCTGCATTCCCCGATTATTATGTGTTCTTGCCCCGGAATTCCGGTGGCCGGCCTTCAACAATCCCGCTTGCGCGGGGCAAAATTTATGGCGCCGCCAAGCCATCAGCCCTATCCGGACATCATGGCCTCGACCCCGTACAGCTCCGCCGGCATTCCCATATGCCCGGAGGCCAGCACCAGCCGGTCACGGCCCTGGCGCTTTGCCTCGTAAAGCGCCATATCGGCCCGGTTCACCATCTCGTATATGATTTCCCTGCCGTCGCCGGAAACGGCAATGCCGAGGCTGACGGTGACGATTTTCTGTCTGTCTGGACGGTTGAGATGGGGGATGGCCTCGTCGATTACGGCCAGTCTCAGTCTTTCGCCAACGGCAAGCGCAGCGGAAGCGGTACAATCGGCAAGCAGAACGACAAATTCTTCCCCACCGTAACGGGCTATGAAACTTCTGTCGCCATCGTCCCTGCGCAGGGCGCCACGCAGCCTGCCGGCAATCCTGCGCAGGCAGTCATCGCCGGCGACGTGGCCTTCTGCGTCATTGTAGTTCTTGAAATAATCGACATCGAGAAGGATGAGCGCCCGCGGCCGGCCGCTACCGACCGATACCTCGTTCGCCGCCTCGTCGAAGCTGCGGCGATTGCGAATTCCGGTGAGCTGGTCGGTATTGGAAAGCTGCTGAAGCTCGTGATTTGCACTTTGAATCCGCTGCAGCAGGGTCTTCTCCCGCAGAGAGGCCAGATAGTCCTTTCTTTCCACCTGCTCGATGCGGTAGGCCGCAAACAGCGAGACGGCGCTGATGCCAGCGGAACACATGATGGCCGGTAGCTTGGCCACCTCGCTCGTGACCGTGACATATTCCATGCCGACGATGAAAACCGCCATGCAGCCAACCGTGCCCATGACCGCAAGCGGAAACGGTTTGCGATGTATCGTATTCATATAAAGGACGACGGTGACGATACCCACGTAATATTCGCTCGCCGACGAGGTTTGCGCATTGGCATAGATGAACATGATCGAGGCGACGACCAACATGCAACCCAGTCCGTGCAGGACCTCATGCGCCACGCCGTCCGGCCGCATCCTGATCGCATAATATCGGGCGGGGAAATAAAGAAAGAGAAGCGGTGTGATGATCATCAGGCGGACTGTCAGATCCAGCCAGATGATTTCCGGCACCAGACTGATGTCCACGAATACGTAGAGATTGTAGAGGATGATGCCGAAGATCAATCCGTATGTATTGAATTGCCGGCTGCTTTCGTTGACTTTCTGAACGAAGCCAGACAGACGGTCAGCCTTGAATAAAACCACCACGACCCGCTCTTTAAAATATACTCAAGTTAAAAATACATAAAACTCTAACAAAACGAGAATATACCTAAAAAATTGGATTAAGACAGCCCGGCCATCGAAAACATCACTGAAAATTACAAAGAAATATTTTCATGATCAAGCATTGCACGGTCGATAATGTGTATCGAAAGTTTCCGTGAAGTCATCGTCTTGAAAAGACGCGTCGCGCCGAAACGATCGCCTTGCTCCTGCGGGCGTTTCTGCTAAAAACCTGTAAAAATCACACTTTATCTTAGGCAGCACTCACACACGGGTTCCACTTCATGTCAGCCACCAAGCTTGCCATCGTCGGCGTCGGCAAAATCGTTCGCGACCAGCATCTTCCCGCCATTGCAGGCAATCCGGATTTTGAATTGATCTGCACCGCAAGCCGCCATGGCACGGTGGATGGCGTCGCATCCTACGGCACCATCGAGGCGATGCTCGAGGCCGTACCCGATATCAACGCCGTCTCTCTGTGCATGCCGCCGCAATATCGTTATGAGGCAGCCTATGCGGCACTGAATGCCGGCAAGCACGTCTTCCTCGAAAAGCCGCCGGGCGCGACGCTTTCGGAGGTACAGGATCTCGTCCGCCTCGCGGATTCTAAAGGCCTGTCACTGTTTGCAAGCTGGCATTCGCGTTATGCACCTGGCGTCGAGGCTGCCAAGGCGTTTTTAGCCTCCACGACGATCAACAGCGTTCATGTGATCTGGAAAGAAGATGTGCGCCACTGGCATCCGAACCAGGAATGGATCTGGCAGGCGGGTGGTCTCGGCGTGTTCGATCCCGGCATCAATGCGCTTTCCATCATCACCCATATCCTGCCGCGCGCGCTGTTCCTGACCAGGGCGACGCTCGAATTCCCGGAAAACCGCGACGCGCCGATCGCGGCCGACCTGCATTTCTCGGACGTGACAAAAATGCCCGTCCATGCCGAGTTCGACTGGCGTCAGACCGGCAAGCAGAGCTGGGACATCGTGGCCGAGACCGCCGCGGGGCGGATGGTGCTTTCGGAAGGCGGGGCGAAGCTTTCGATCAATGGTGAGGAAAAACTATCCCAGCCGGAACGGGAATATCCGGCCCTTTACGAGCGCTTCGCCGAGATCATCAAGTCAGGCCGCTCGGACGTCGATCTTGCGCCGCTGACCCATGTGGCCGATGCTTTCCTGCTCGGCCGCCACAAATTCGTGGATTCTTTCTACGACTGAGCAGCGAAACGCTTCTCAAGGCAATCTTTCAGAGGGCGCGGCTGACAAACCGGTCGCGCCCCGATTTTTTGGCCTGATACAGGGCTTCATCGACGCTCCGCAGCAGCGTCGCGCGATCCGCGCCCGCCTGCGGCGCGATGGCGCCGCCGATGCTGAGGCGCGCAAGCACGCTCTCACCCTCCACATGAAACGGTTGCCGAAACGCGTGGAGCAGTTTTTCCGCAAGGCCGTTGATGAGCGTGGATGAATCCGGACGCGGCACGAATATTGCGAATTCGTCGCCCCCCATGCGCACCACCACATCATCTTCTCTTACAGCATCGCGGATTCGGGTGGATGCTTCGACCAGCACCCTGTCTCCTGCCGCATGGCCAAGCGTGTCATTGATGGTCTTGAAGCCGTCGAGATCGAGATAGAGAACACCGAAAGTGTCTTTCTCGCAAAGCGCGGCGCCAAGTTCCAGATCAACGATCGCGTCCAGAGCCTTGCGATTATAAAAGCCCGTCAGCGGATCGGTCATGGCCGCATCGCGCAGTTCCCGGGCGGCAAGGCTCATGGTGAAGTTCGCTTTCTGCAATCTCAAAAGCGCGCCCGCGAGTGTCGCAAAATACTGGAGATTATCGACCTCCGCAGCGGTGTACTCCCGAACGTGCGGGTCGAGCAGACAAAAAGTCCCGACCACCAGACCGGGTTCGAGTTCGATCGGGGCGCCGGCGTAGGACCGCAGGTCGGGCGCGCCCTTTACATAAGGCAAAGAGCCGAATTCAGGATGAGCGCTCAGATCCGTAACAGTCAGAATATTCTGCGTGACGACCACACGGTCGCAGATCGCGATGTCACGGGGGCATTCCTGGAACTGCAGCCCTGCCTGCTCGGCAATGTGGAGCCAGTCCTCATCCAGAATATGCACGGCCGCGCGTGCCACCCCGAATACGCCCTGCGCCAGTTGCGAGATCGCCTTCAATTCAGCGGTTTCCGCATTCTTGAAAGCCACAACGGACCGCACTGCTACCAGTCGTTCCAGCTCCAGATCCGGTCGTGGCATCATCTGTCCCATCGCATATCCCCTCTGTCTGCTGATAACGCGTCTGAAAGCGTACATGTTGCATGCGTTCATAAAACAACCGCCACGGGCGACACCACATGCGATTTCTTACCGGCCATTTTCCCGTTGCAAAGGTAGTCAGACGGGGGACGGGTCATGCCTTTTTCTGCCAGCGCCCTTCCGGCGATTGCTGCCAGTAGGTCAGCGAATGCCCCTCAGTTTTCAGCCTTTTCCAGTGGTTTCGCGCCATTTCGGTTTGGTAGGCATCGTATCCGTCGAACATGAAGACGATGCGTTCATAAGCCTCCACTGCCGGGGGCTCGGCGCCATCAACGAGAAAACGAACACTCGCGGCGTTGGCGTTCCCGTCCGATGCCGTCAGGAGAATCGGCTGGTTTTGCGGTACTGGCGAAGTGTCGGTGGCGTGCGGAAGGAAGCTGTCGTCGCGGAACGTCCAGAGATGCGTGTCGAGGAAGTCCCGGCGCTCCTCGCCCACTGTCTGGACCGCGACCTTCCAGCCGCGTTCCAGCGATTTCTCGAGCAAGGGCGGCAGCGCGTCCTCCAGCTTCGATTCCGTCAGGTGATAGAACAGAATTTCAGTCATGCGCTGGCGTGCCGCTCCGCTCGTCTCAATCTTCGTAATGGGCGCGAACGAGTTCGTTCAGAAGACGCACGCCGTAACCCGATCCCCAGGACTGGTTGATCTCGGTGAGCGGCGAGCCCATGGCTGTCCCGGCGATATCGAGATGCGCCCACGGTGTTTCACCCACGAAGCGCTTGAGGAACTGCGCAGCGGTGACGGAGCCCGCCAGGCGGCCCGAGCTGTTTTTCATGTCGGCAAATTTGGAATCGATGATCTTGTCGTAATCCTTGTGGAGCGGCATGCGCCACAGTTTTTCAGCTGTCACCTCGCCGGCCTGCGAAAGCCGCGTTGCCAGTTCATCGTCGTTGGAGAACAATCCGGCCTGCAGATTGCCGAGCGCCACGGTGATCGCGCCCGTCAGTGTTGCGAGATTGATCATGAATTTCGGATTGAAACGCTCCTTGGTGTACCAGAGCGCATCGGCCAGAACCAGCCGTCCTTCGGCGTCGGTATTGATGATCTCGATGGTCTGGCCGGACATGGAAGTCACGATGTCGCCGGGGCGCTGGGCGTTGCCATCAGGCATGTTCTCGACAAGGCCGATGACACCGATAACGTTTGCCTTGGCCTTGCGGGCCGCAAGCGCATGCATCAAGCCGGTTACGGCTGCAGCACCACCCATGTCACCCTTCATGTCTTCCATGTTGAGGCCGGGCTTCAGCGAAATGCCGCCGGTATCGAAAACGACCCCCTTGCCGACAAAGGCAACGGGTTCATCCTTTTTGGAGCCGCCGTTCCATTGCATGACCGCAAGCCGCGGCGGACGGGCCGAACCCTGCGCCACGCCGAGAAGGGCATTCATGCCAAGCTTCTTCAGTTCCTTTTCGCCAAGGACCTCCACCTCGACGCCGAGCTTGCGCAACTCTTCCGCCTTTTCGGCGAATTCGACCGGGCCGAGAACGTTCGGAGGGAGATTGACGAGATCGCGCGCCAGTATAACGCCGCCCGCAACCGCCTCGGAGACGGCAAAAGCCTTTTCCGCTTCCTGATGGGCGGCCGTGACGATGATGATCTCCACCTTCTTCGGCGTCTTTTCGTCCTCGGACTTTTTCTTGGTCTTGTAGACATCGAAGCTGTAGGCGCGCAGCAGAAGACCAAGCACGAAATCCGCCGCCGCCTGAGCGCCAACCTCTACGCCCGGCGCATCGAGATAGACAACGACCTTGTCCGCCTTCTTGAAATGGGCAGCCGCCGTACCGCCGGCACGCAGCCAGTCATGGGCGACCAGCTTCGACGGCTTTCCGATTCCGATGACCAGCAGCCGGTCGGCAGCGGAACCCTGCGGCGCGATAACATCGAGCGTCGTCATGGATTTTGCGGAAAAGCCCGCGATCTTCGCCGCCCTTTCGATCACACCACCCGGATCGGCTTCGGAAGCACCGGCGACGGCCTTCGCATCACCCGAGGCCTGCAGCATCACGGTCAGGGCATTTTCCAGCGGGGCGGAATTGGCGAAAGATATATCGAATTTGGCGGACATGTTTTCCTGCTCTTCTTCTACGACTTGCACGATGCGCATGATCATGGCCTTTTCGGCCCCGGGCGCAACCCCGCATTCTTTAAAGCCCCACAGCCGTTAAAGGAAATGCATTTTTAGTGAATGCGAACTCACGTCATGAAACCGACAGCTTGTTCCACAAAAAGACACAGGCGGCGGAAAAATTGTCGCGCAAAACATATTTGTGAGCCTGCCGGAATAGCCAATTGCAAACGATGCGATTAGATAGGCGGAAACTCGGCGAGCGATCGCAGGGAAAAACAATGTCGAACAGGGCCGTATGAAGCTTCTCGAGAACTATATCCTGCGGCGGACAACGCAGATGTTTCTGGTCGCGCTGTTGCCGGTGCTGGCCATCATCTGGACCATCCAGGTTCTCCAGAGAATCAATCTCGTGACCGATACGGGCCAGTCGATGGGTTCCTTCATGGCGCTCGCGACGATGATCCTGCCGACGCTCATTCCCGTCGTGCTGCCTTTCGCGCTCGTCATCGGCATCACCCAGATTTTCACGACGATGAACAATGATTCCGAGCTCGCGATCATCGATGCGGCCGGATCTCCGCGTTCGATCATGTATCGCCCGGTTCTCATTCTGGCCGCCGTCCTGAGCGCGCTTTCCTTCACCATCACCAATTTCGTCGAGCCGCCTGCCCGCAGTTCGGCCCGGCAGATGGTGGCTGCGGCCTATGCCGACCTTCTCTCCTCCGTGATCGAGGAGAAGACGTTCCGTACCATCCAGGACGGCCTTTACGTGCAGATTGCCCAACGGCAGGGCCGTATTCTCAAGGGACTGTTCGTTGCCGACCGCCGCGATCCCAATTTCGATCTCATTTATTATGCCAAGGAAGGCATGATCGACGAAAGCGGTACGTCGCTCACCATGCGCGACGGCGAGGTGCAGCAGAAGACGCCTGACGGCAAGGTCTCGATCGTCAAGTTCCTGTCCTATGCCTTCGACCTTTCGACCATGTCGGAAAAGCAGGATTCGGAGCCTTCGCTCTCTCCGGGCGACGCCAGCCTCGGTTTCCTTCTCTCGCCCGATGAAAACAATGCGAGCTACAAGCGCTCGCCGGAGACGTTCCGCAGCGAATTGCACAAGCGACTGTCGGACTGGATGTTCGCCTTTTCTTTTGCGCTGATATCGCTGGTCATCGCCGCCGACGCCCGTTCGCACCGCGAGGCGCGCATGCATCCGATGGTCGCGGCGCTGGTGACGGCTTTCGTGCTTCGCTGGCTCGGTTTTTACGTCACGAACCAGGTGAAGCAGAGCGCAGCCTTCATTCCTCTGGTCTATGCCGTTCCGGGCCTCAGCGGTGCTGCGGCCGCCTTCGTGCTGATCACCGGCCGTAAACCGAAAATGCCGAGGATGGTAACCGATGCGGCGGGCCGGTTGCGCCGTCTCTTCTCCAGCCGGCTGGCGCGCAATTCGGGGAGCGGCAACGCATGATCTTCAACACGCTCGCCCGGTACTTCCTGAAACGATATCTCATCACGGCCATCTGGTTCGTGATCGGCGTATCCTCGATCATTTACCTTGCCGACTTCAGCGAAACGGCGCGGCGTATGTCCGGCCTGCCCGGCTATTCCGTTCCGGCCGCGCTTGGCCTGACAGCGCTTCGCCTGCCGTTGATCCTGCAGCAGACCATACCATTCATTGCGCTGTTCGTCGGCATGACGACGCTGATCTCGCTCAACCGGCGCTACGAACTGGTCGTGACGCGCGCCGCCGGCATTTCCGCCTGGCAGTTCATTCTCCCCTTCGTGCTCGGCGCGGTCCTCATCGGCATCCTGTCGGTCACTGTCCTGAACCCCATCGCAGCGTGGGGCCAGAACAAGTCCCTCGCCATGGAAGCCGGCCTGCGAAACGAAGCAGGCGGCGGCCGCCAGCAGGAGATCATTCCGTGGATGCGCCAGTCGAGCGGCGGCCGTGACACGATCATCGGCGCCAAGAGCTTCGAAGACAACGGAACGATGCTTCTCGACGTGGTTCTCATCGACCTCGACAAGGACGGAAACATCGTCTCGCGGAAGGATGCGAAGTCGGCTAAATTGGAAGATGGTTACTGGCTTCTTAACGGCGTTTCTGAAACGCGGGCCGGACATGTGCCAGTTCGGCAAGAGAGCATGCAGATCAGTACCAATCTGAGACGGGAATTCGTCCAAGAGCGCATGACACAGACGGAAACTGTTGCTTTCTTTGACCTTTCTCACAAGATCGAAGTTGCAAAGTCCTTTGGACTATCTTCAAAGGCGCTTGAGACGCAGTATCATTTCCTGCTATCGACGCCCCTGCTTCTGGTTGCGATGACCTTGATCGCCGCGACCGTTTCATTAAAGTTCAGCCGCTTCGCCCAGTCGCGCTCCGTGATTCTGGGTGGAATCGTTTCCGGCTTCGTGCTTTATGTAGTAACCGTGCTCGTAAGGGCATTCGGGAGTGGTGGTGTTGTCCCTCCTACCGTCGCGGTCTGGGTTCCAGTCATCGTGGCGTTGGCTTTGGGGGCAACCATTCTGCTTCATCAGGAGGACGGCTAAGTGGCGGTAATTGACCGCGGGAATATCAGGCGGCTTTGGACGGCCCTTCTGACAGGTGCCGCTGTGTGCGCGTATTTGGCATCCAGCCCGGTCGCTTTCGGCCAGGATGGTTTGCTTGCGTCGGCAAGCCAAGACGATTCGAAACTCCTGCTTACAGCAAATGAACTGACCTATAACCGCGATTCCCAGCGCGTCATCGCGAAGGGCGTGGTTCGCATGAAATATTCGGGCTACCGTATGGTGGCCCAGCAAGTGGAATATAACCAGCAGACCGGTCGCGTGGTCGCCCATGGCAACATCGAGCTGATCGAGCCGGGTGGCAACAAGATCTATGCCGACGAGATGGACGTGACCGACGACTTCGGTCAGGGCTTCGTCAACGCATTGCGCGTCGAGACCACGGACAATACCCGCATTGCCGGGGAAAGCGCCGAGCGCCTTGAAGGCGACCTGATGGTCCTCAACAACGGTGTCTACACCGCGTGTCTGCCCTGCGCCGAGCGCCCGGAAAAGGCGCCGCTGTGGCAGGTAAAGGCCGAGCGCGTCATTCAGGACGGCAAGACCCATACGGTGCGGCTGGAAAAAGCACGTCTGCAGCTTTTCGGCCATTCGATCGCCTATATCCCGTTCCTGACGGTGCCGGACAATACGGTGAAGCGGAAGTCGGGCTTCCTGTTCCCGCAGATGAGCATGACCAACAAGCTCGGCTTCGGTATCGGTGTCCCCTATTTCCAGGTTCTTTCCGATACGTCCGACCTCACGGTCACACCGACCTACTACACAAAACAGGGCCTGCTTCTTCAGGCTGAGTTGCGCCAGCGTTTCGAAACCGGCATGCACACGCTGACGATCGCCGGCATCAGCCAGCAGTCCTCGGATACGTTCATTGCCGGAACGAGTGACGCGCTGAACGATCAGCGCGGCATGGTTGCCAGCAAGGGCGATTTCAGCATCAACCCGCGCTGGGCCTTCGGCTGGGACGCCATGGTGCAGTCGGATAACAATTTTTCGCGTACCTACAGCCTGAAAGGCTACAAGAACGACGTCCAGACCAATCAGATTTATCTGACAGGCACTGGCGAACGTAACAGCTTCGACGCCCGCGGTTATTACTTCAACGTTCAGGACACGGATAATTCCGAGCTCAAGGAACGTAAGCAGGCGATCGTTCATCCGGTCGTTGACTATCGTTACTTCCTGCCGGATCCGATCTATGGCGGCGAGCTCTCGCTGACTACGAACTTCACGAGCATCAGCCGTTCGACGCAGGATTCCTACGCGATGGGCGGCTTCCCGCGCTTCAACGGTCTGGAAGGCTCTTACACGCGCTGGACCACGGAAGCGGAATGGAAGCGCACCATCACGATGGATAGCGGTCTTCAGATCACGCCGATCCTTGCGGCGCGCGGCGACGCGTTGTGGACCGACATGACTGCGGCAAGCTTCACCTCCGGCGGCACATCCTATGCCTATGAAGGCATGATCCATGACGATGCTGCCTTGCGCGGCATGGTCACCGGTGGCCTTGAGGTGCGTTATCCCTGGCTGTTCACGGCTCTCAACAGCAGCCACGTGATCGAGCCCATCGCGCAGATTTTCGTGCGGCCGAACGAGCAATATTCCGGTCGTTTCCCGAACGAGGACTCACAAGCCTTTGTGTTCGACGCCACAAACCTGTTTGAGCGCGACAAATTTTCGGGCTTCGACCGGATCGAAGGCGGCACACGAGCCAATCTCGGCTTCCGTTACAACGGTACTTTCGACAATGGTTACGGTGTTCGCGCCATTGCTGGCCAGTCCTTCCATCTCGCTGGCGATAATTCCTTCGCCTCCTATGATCTTCTGAATGTCGGCGCCGATTCCGGCCTCGAATCCGATCGTTCGGATTATGTCGCCATGGCTGCATTCGATGCACCTATCGGTCTTTCGCTGTCCTCGAGCCTGCGTCTCGACAAGGACAATTTCGAAATCAACCGGTCTGAAACGGGCATCAGCTATTCGGATCGCCGCATCAACGGCAGGCTCAGCTATACGCAGGTCAAGGCGCAGCCGAAATACGGCTATAACGAAGACCGCGATATCATCCAGGCATCCGGTTCACTGCGCATGGACGATAACTGGTCGCTGTTCGGCTCGATCAACTACGATCTGAACGGCAAGTTTGCCGCCGAACGCCGGATTGGCATCGCCTATCAGGACGAATGCACGATCTTGACGGTCAGCTATTCCGACGAAGGCAATGTCAACTCCAGCCGCCAGGCCGCCAATGACTGGTCGATCAATGCCCGTCTTGCCTTCCGTACCCTTGGCGATATCAGCGTCGGCTCCGCGAACGAAGACTGGAACGACATGGATATTGGCTGGAAGCCGAACAATTACTGAGTTTAAAGGCGGGCCGCACAGCATTGTGGCCTGCCTTTTTGCTATCAGACCAGTAGTAGTCACGGTTTTGCCGCAACAACGCGCCAGTGTCGACCCGGCATGACAGTATCGGGTTTCTTTCAACAAACCGACACATTGCCGTTTTGCGGATCACGATGATATATACGTGGCAAATTCGCGGTGCGGATGCACATGTGCAGGTCTGAAAGGCGGGGGAAGGCAAAATCCCTGTTACCAGACGAACAGATTGGCGGGACAGGGCAACAGGACCCTGCCTGACGAAAGGGAGAAGGATATGATGAATTTCGGAAAGTCGGCTTTGCGTGGCGCTGCTTTTGCCTTTGCGATATTCGCCGTTCCCATGGCCATCGTGCCTTATGCCGGTCAGGCCTTTGCCGATAACACCGTGAAGATCGTCGTCAACAAGACCCCGATCACCAATGACGACATTTCCAAGCGCGTCGCCTTCCTGAAGCTGCAGCGCCAGTCCGGCAACCTCAATGAAAAGGCGCGTGAGCAGCTTGTCGATGAAGCGCTGAAGCGCGAAGAAATCGCCCGCGTCAAAATGTCGGTCAGTACGGAGGATGTCGATGCTGCCTTCGCGCGATTTGCCGGCAACAACAAGATGAAGCCGGAGCAGTTGACGAAGGTGCTGGCGCAGGCGGGTGTTGGCGCCGACCACTTCAAGGCCTTCATCGCCGTTCAGATGAGCTGGCCGCGCCTTGTGAACGCCCGTTATGGCGCGCGCGGCAAGATGTCAACGCAGGATCTGGTCACCCGCCTGAAGGAGCGAGGCGACAAACCGGTCACCACGGAATATTTCCTGCAGCAGGTCATCTTCGTTATCCCGGAAGCAAAGCGCAACGCCATCACTGGCAAGCGCAAGGCGGAGGCTGAAGCCTCGCGCAAACGTTATCCCGGCTGCGACCAGGCGATGAGCTTTGCCGCGACCATGCGTGATGTGGCAATCAAGGACCTCGGCCGCATTCTGGCGCCTGAGTTGCCGGAAGACTGGAAGGCTCTGGTAGAAAAGACCAAGGAAGGCGGCACCACCGGCACACGCGTGACCGAAAAGGGCGTCGAATATCTGGCCATCTGCAAGCAGCGCCAGGTTTCCGACGACTATGCGGCGGAAATGGTGTTCAAGTCCGAAGACCTGATGAAGGCCAAGGAAGGCGAAAACCCGAACGAAAAGAAGTACATGGATGAGCTGCGCAAGAAGGCGCAGATCGTCAACACCTGATATTGATACAAGAGCCGGGTCTTTCCGTGACATATGCATCCCTGCCGCTTGCCCTGACACAGGGAGATCCAGCCGGTATCGGCCCCGATATCGCCATTACCGCCTGGGCGAAGCGCCGGGAAAACGGTGTGCCCCCCTTCATCTTCATCGGCGACCCCGATGTGGTGGCAAGCCGCGCGGCGCTGATCGGCGTGCCGCTCAATATCGAGACCTGCGATGCGGACAGTGCCGTTGGCCTTTTCGAAAACGCGTTTCCGATCCTACCTCTTTCCGTCGGCTTCGACGTGCAGGCGGGGCAACCGCATGTCGGCGCTGCCCATGCCACGATCAAGGCCATCGAAACCGCCGTTTCGCTGACGGTCGAGGGCAAGGCTGCGGCCGTTGTCACCAATCCCATCGCGAAATCGGTGCTTTACGAGGCTGGCTTCGGTTTCCCCGGTCACACGGAGTTTCTGGCTGATCTCGCCTTCCGCCAGACCGGTGAACAAGTCACGCCTGTCATGATGATCGCCGGCCCCAAGGTCCGTGTCGTGCCGGTGACGATCCATATTCCCGTGAAAGATGTGCCGGCCGCGCTGACGGAAGAATTGATCGTCACGACCTGCCGGATCATCGATGCCGATCTGCGACGGAAATTCGGCATCGAGGCTCCGCGTCTGGCGGTTGCCGGGCTGAACCCGCACGCGGGTGAAGACGGCGCACTCGGCACGGAGGATCGCGATATCGTTCACCCCGCGACCATGCGGCTGCGCAAGGATGGGATCGATGCGTTCGGTCCCCTGCCCGCCGACACCATGTTCCACGATGCCGCCCGCAAGCGTTATGACGTGGCAGTGTGCATGTATCACGATCAGGCGCTCATTCCCGCCAAGGCGCTGGGCTTCGACGATTCGGTCAACGTCACACTCGGGCTGCCCTTCATCCGCACCTCGCCAGACCATGGCACTGCCTTTGGTATTGCCGGCCAGGGCATCGCCAATGAGGCGAGCCTCGTGGCGGCACTCAAGATGGCGGCGGACATTTCCCTCCGCAGCCGGGCCGGCGCATAATGGCGGCCATCGACGGACTACCACCGCTACGGGACGTCATCCAGCGTCATGGGCTCGATGCGAAGAAATCGCTCGGACAGAACTTCCTGTTCGACCTCAATCTTACCCAGAAGATCGCCAGAACGGCGGGACCGCTCGAAGGCGTGACTGTCATTGAGGTCGGGCCCGGTCCCGGCGGCCTCACCCGCGCTATTCTTTCGCTCGGGGCGAAAAAGGTCATCGCTGTCGAACGGGACAGTCGCTGCCTGCCGGCACTGGCGGAAATCGAGGCGCATTACCCCGGACGGCTTGAGGTCATAGAGGGAGACGCCCTGCAGACCGATTTCGAGGCTCTGGTCCCCGTCGGCGAGCCGGTGCGCATCATCGCCAACCTGCCTTACAATGTCGGCACGCAGTTGCTGGTCAATTGGCTTCTGCCGAAGCAATGGCCGCCCTTCTGGCTCTCCATGACGCTGATGTTCCAGAAGGAAGTCGGGCAGCGCATCGTGGCGGAAGAAGGCGACAACCATTATGGCCGCCTTGGCGTTCTCGCCGGCTGGCGTACGGTTGCCGAAATGGCCTTCGATGTCCCGCCACAGGCCTTCAGCCCGCCACCGAAGGTAACCTCCACCGTCGTGCATCTGCTGCCGAAGGACAAGCCGCTGCCCTGCGACGTCGCCAAGCTCGAAAAAGTGACCGAAGCCGCCTTCGGTCAGCGCCGCAAGATGTTGCGCCAGAGCGTGAAAAGCCTCGGCGGCGAGGCGCTGCTTGAAAAGGCTGGTATCGATCCCACGCGGCGGGCGGAGACGCTCTCAGTGGAGGAATTCGTGACACTGGCGAATTGCCTGTAACATCTGGCAGATGTTCGCCGTTCCGAACGGAAGCAACGGTTCCTGGACACCTGCGAATGGAGGAGCAAGTGCGTGGAGAATGCCGGTTTTCACTATAAGCTTGATATTCCCGCTGAAACGCCGGATTGCGCTGTCATCTTGCTGCATGGATCGGGACGAACGGAAGACGACCTCATTTCTTTTGGCCGCGCCGTCTTTCCCAAGGGTGCGTTATATGCGCCGAGGGGCGCGGTTCCCTGGGAGAATGGTTTCGCATTTTTTCGCAGAAAACCCGACAGAGAACTCGATATCGACGATCTGAAACATCAGGCAACCAGACTGTGCGGCTTCGTTGCCTTTGTATGTCAGCAGACGACGCAAGAACCCCTTCTCGTCGGATACTCGAACGGCGCGATCATCGCGGCTGAAACCATGTGCCGGGCGCATCATCTGTCGAAAGGCGCCATCCTGCTTCGTCCGTTGTCTCCGAGAAAAGACCAGCCTCTTCCGAACCTCGCGGGGTACCCCGTACTTCTGCTTGCAGGCGTCAACGACGACCGGCGTCACCCCTCCGACGCTCCGCATTTGGCCGAGCAACTGGTCTCAGCCGGGGCTGATGCCGTGCTCGAAATGATCAATGCAGGTCATGGCTGGGCGGAAGACGCGGCGGACGAGCGATTGTCACGGCAATGGCTGGCGCGCGGACTCATCGCGTAAATCAGAGCTTCGGCTCTTCCTCCAGCAAAGCCCGTACGAAATCGAACATGCCATGGCGGCGGTCTCGGCGGACGCGTTCGGCTTTGACGATTGCTTCGACGGCCTCGAAAGCGGCCTGCAGGTCGTCATTGAGAATGACGTAGTCATAGTCGCGCCAGTGCTCGATTTCGGCGCGGGAATTGAGAAGCCGGGTCTTGATCACCTCTTCGGTGTCTTCGGCGCGGCGGTGCAGGCGCGATTGCAGTTCGGTCATGGTCGGCGGCAGGATGAAGATCGAGACCACGTCTGCCTTCATCTTGTCCTGCAACTGCTCGGCACCCTGCCAGTCGATATCGAACAGCATGTCGCGGCCGGCGGCCATGGCATCTTCCACCGGCTCGCGCGGCGTGCCGTAGAAATTGCCGTGAACCTCGGCCCATTCCAGCAATTCCTCATTATCACGCATGCGCTCGAAATCGCGCTTGGAGATGAAGTGGTAGTGAATGCCCTCGATCTCGCTCTGCCGGCGAGCGCGTGTGGTGACGCTGACGGAAAGGCTGATATTCTTGTCTTTCTCAAGCAGGTTGCGCGCGATCGTGGATTTGCCCGCGCCGGAAGGCGAAGAAATCACCAGCATCAGCCCCCTGCGGGCGATCGTGACGGGAGAAATATTCACCGGGGCCATGGGTCTACTCCAGATTTTGGACCTGCTCGCGGAACTGGTCGATAACCACTTTCAGCTCTATACCTGCTGCGGTTACCGCACTGGCGTTCGATTTGGAACAGATTGTATTCGACTCACGGTTAAATTCCTGTGCAAGAAAATCGAGCTTACGGCCAGCCGGACCGCCATTGGCCAAAAGCTCTCGCGAGGCCTGCACATGGGCATGCAGCCGATCGATCTCTTCGCGCAGATCCGCCTTGGTGGCGATCAGCGCCGCCTCGGCATGAAGGCGGTCACGATCAAGCCCGTGCATGCCATCGCCAATCAGCGCAATCTGCTGAGCAAGCCTCGCCGCGATCTGCTCCGGGTGACGGGAGGGATCGCTTTCAATGATGTTCACAAGCTGCTCGATCCGGTCGATATGACCGGAAAGGATGGCGAACAGAGATGCCCCTTCCCGCTCGCGCATGTCCTTCAGCTTTTCGACTGCAACAGCGAAGCCAGCCAGCACATCGCCGTTGCGCGCAGCCAGCGCCTCCGCATCGTCTTCCGCCTCGCGAAAATCGACCAGACCGCGCAACGTAAGCAGCGTATCGAAGCTCAATGGCTTGTTGTCGACGACATCGCCCAGTTCCTTCTTGAGCGCCAGAACCGCGGCGAGAGCATCGCGATTGATGACCGCCTCGAGCCGGTTCTCGGCAACTGAGAGCGCCAGTCCCGCCTGGATATTGCCGCGGGAAAGATGCGCGCCCGCGATTTCCCTCAGCCCGGTTTCCAAGGCTTCCAGACCGGCAGGCAGACGCAGGCGCAGATCCAGCCCCTTGCCGTTTACCGAGCGTAATTCCCACGCCCAGCGGTAGCGGCCGGAGGTGCCTTCGCTGCGCGCGAAGCCGGTCATCGATTGCAACGTCATATATGGAATCCCCCCGTCATGCCGTACAAAACCGGGCCTTGTGGTCACAAGGCCCGGCCGTGATTTATCAGTTAGTTATTGGCCGGTTTTTCCGCCTCTGCACCACCAGGCTGACCATCCACGACAACTTCGGGATTCGCTCCGGCAGCCGCCTTTTCGGCCTCGATTTTGCGCCACCGGCGCACATTGGCATTGTGCTCATCCAGCGTCTTTGCGAACACATGACCGCCCGTACCATCGGCCACGAAATAAAGATCATCCGTGCGCCATGGGTTGGCAACCGCCTCCAGTGCGGCCCGGCCGGGATTGGCGATGGGCGATGGTGGCAAGCCTTTGATCACGTAAGTGTTGAACGGCGTCTGTTTCTGGAGATCCGATTGATAAATCGGCCTATCCGAAGGTTTGCCGTCGCCGCCGAACAGACCATAGATGATCGTCGGGTCGGATTGCAGACGCATGCCCTTTTTCAGGCGGTTGTAGAAGACCGAGGCAACATGGGCGCGCTCGTCATCCTTGCCGGTTTCCTTTTCGACGATCGAGGCCAGCGTCACGAACTCCTCGACGGTCTTGATCGGCAGGTCGGGATCACGCCGTTCCCAGATCATGTCGATCAGCTTGTCCTGCGCCGCGCTCATCTGATTGATGATTTCTTCGCGCTTGGTGCCACGGGTGAAGCGGTAAGTATCCGGACGCAGACTACCCTCCGGTGGCAAGGTGGCGGGAAGTTCACCATCCAGAACCTCGTCGGCAGCAAGGCGGGCGAACATCTGCTTGACCGTCAACCCCTCAGGCAGCGACACGGAATAAAGGATCGACTTGCCCGATTCCAGCAGCATCAGGATGTCCTTCATCGATGCGCCGGCCTTGATCTCATATTCGCCGGTCTTCAACGTCTGGTCCTTTTGCAGATAGCTGCCGGCCATCAGACGGAAAACGCGTGCGTTGGAAATGATGTCGTTGCGCTCGAGATTATTGGCGATCTCAATGAGACCGGCACCATTACGCACGGTGAAATGTGTATTCGTTTCAAGCGGCCCCGGCTCCTGAAACGCATTGATCATGTAATAAAAGGCGGCGATCGCCAGGACGCAAACGGCAACGGCAAGCGTCATCAGGAAGTTCAGGAAGATGACAAGCTGGCCATGGGCCTTGCGGGAGCGCTTCGGCGGCGCCGGCACCTTTTCCGGCCGCAAGGCTTCCGTCGGGGATTTCGGAATGATCGGACCGCGATTGCCTTCGCCCGCGCCGTTTTGTCCGTATGGTCCCTGGCTGTTCTGGTTCGTGTCGCTCACCGTCGGTCCTTTTCAGTTCGGCGTTGTCAGCGCTTTTTGCGCAGGTAATGCGGCAAAAACAGGTTCGGAATGGCTTCCTGCACCACATAAAGACACCGTGAAGCCTTCTTGTTCTGCCTCACGAATATCACCTCGGACAAAGCCGATGGGGGAAAGATACCTGTGGTCCGAAATCGAGCAGACCGGCAAACTCTCCCAATCAATGACTACAATATCGGCGCGAAAACCGGAATGGCTTTCGCAAGCCGAACCACGTTCTTCTAAGGAAAGAACATTCTTTTAAAGCGTCCGGCAGGAGAGCGCCGCACCGCCGGGGACGGTATTCGGCGCGGACGCCATCGCGACGGCCACAGCCGCCGCGACTTACGCTTCGTAACGGCGCAGCACGAGGGAGGCGTTTGTGCCACCGAAGCCGAAGGAATTCGAAAGCGCCACATTGACCTGCCGCTTGCGCGCCTTGTGCGGCACAAGATCGATCTTGGTCTCGACATCGGGATTGTCGAGATTCAGCGTCGGCGGAACGATGTTGTCGCGGATTGCAAGCGTAGCGAAGATCGCCTCTATGGCGCCCGCCGCACCGAGCAGATGGCCGGTGGCCGACTTGGTGGAAGACATGGAAATCTTCGAGGCCGATTCGCCGACAAGACGCTCGACAGCTCCAAGCTCAATGGTATCGGCCATGGTGGATGTGCCGTGGGCATTGATATAGTCGATATCGTCAGGCGTCAGGCCCGCCCGCTTCAGCGCCATCGACATGCAGCGGTAGGCGCCTTCGCCATCTTCGGACGGTGCCGTGATGTGATAGGCATCACCAGAAAGGCCGTAACCGACCACTTCCGCATAGATCTTCGCGCCGCGCGCCTTGGCGTGCTCCAGCTCTTCCAGAACGACGATGCCAGCACCCTCACCCATGACGAAACCATCGCGGTCGCGGTCATAAGGGCGCGAGGCTTTTTCCGGATTGTCATTGTGCTGGGTGGAAAGGGCCTTGCAGGCCGCAAAACCGGCAAGCGCGATGCGGCAGACCGGCGATTCGGCGCCACCAGCGACCATGACATCGGCATCGCCAAGCGCGATCAGCCGGGCTGCATCGCCAATGGCATGTGCACCGGTCGAGCAGGCGGTCACGACAGCGTGGTTCGGTCCGCGCAGCTTGTGGCGGATGGAAACCTGGCCGGATACGAGATTGATCAGGCGGCCGGGAATGAAAAACGGGGAAATGCGACGCGGGCCCTTGTCGCGCAGCGTATAACCGGCCTCGACGATGCCTTCCAGACCACCGATGCCGGAGCCGATCAGAACGCCGGTTGCGATCTGGTCTTCGTCGGTTTCAGGATGCCAGTCTGCATCAGCAAGCGCCATGTCGGCGGCAGCCATGCCGTAGAGGATGAAGGGATCGATCTTGCGCTGTTCCTTGGGTTCCATCCAGTCATCGGCATTGAAGGTGCCGTTGGAACCATCGCCCACGGGAATGCGGCAGGCGATCTTTGCAGGAAGGTCTTCGACTTCGAATTCAGTCACGAGACGGGCGCCGTTCTGGCCGGCCAACAGCCGTTCCCAGGTCACTTCCGTTCCACATCCAAGAGGAGATACCATGCCGGTACCGGTGATAACGACACGCCTCATCGCCAATGCTCCGCCCTTATCCAAATCATCGGTCTTCTGCGACATCGGGCACCACGGGGTGTTCACGCAATGGCGCAGCATTTCAAAATCACGGCATGAGAATCGCGGCTACCGTTCCGGGCCGTAACCTCATGCATCGCCGGGAAACGAGCACCTGTCGGAGCACGTGCCACCGGCCGATAAAACATTGGCCCGGACAAGCCGGGCCAAGACGGGAGGATATTGCACCTCCCCATGCGGGTCGATCAGGCCTGGGCCTTCTCGATGAACTTGACAGCGTCGCCGACGGTCAGGATCGAATCCGCAGCGTCGTCGGGAATTTCAACGCCGAATTCTTCTTCGAAAGCCATGACCAGTTCAACGGTATCGAGCGAATCAGCGCCCAGATCGTCAATGAAGCTGGCGCCTTCAACAACCTTGTCGGCGTCAACGCCAAGATGATCAATTACAATTTTCTTTACGCGTTCTGCGATATCGCTCATGTCGGTTTCCTCGACCTTTATTTTGAAGGGAATGCCTCGCGGCACCCTGCCCTGTTAGAAGCCCTCATGCGCCGTTCAAATCCGGCACTGCGGGCAAACCCGTTCAACCCGGTCCAAGCTAGACATCGTCACGCAAAATCGCAACGGCTTCCTGTCTCTCCGGGACGACTGTTCACAGTCTTGGCCCGCTTAACATGGTTTCAATCGGTCGAAAAGCCTGAAAACGCGCTAAGCACAGCGTATGACAGGCAATTTCGCCGAAAATCGGTCAGCGGGGCCTTGCGGCGCCAGCTACCCAAGAAGGTGCTTAAACAGCGCCGCAATCCTTTTCATGACGGACTTACGTGCCGTCAGATCATCGCCATGCCGCCGTTGACGTGCAGGGTCTGGCCGGTCATGTAGGCCGCTTCGTTGGAAGCGAGATAAAGCACGGCAGAGGCGACTTCGGCACCCGTGCCCATGCGCTTCATGGGAATGGCACCCATGATGGCGTCTTTCTGCTTGTCGTTGAGCTTGCCGGTCATCGCGCTTTCGATGAAGCCCGGGGCTACGCAGTTGACGGTAACGTTGCGGGTGGCGATTTCCTGCGCCAGCGACTTGGAAAAGCCGATCATGCCGGCCTTGGAAGCGCAATAGTTAGCCTGGCCGGGGTTACCGGTGACGCCGACGATGGAGGTGATGTTGATGATGCGGCCAAAACGGCGGCGCATCATCGGATGCGTCAGCTCGCGCGTCAGGCGGAACATCGCCGTCAGGTTCACTTCGATGACGTTATCCCAGTCTTCGTCGCTCATGCGAACGAACAGGCCATCCTTGGTGATGCCGGCGTTGTTGACGAGGATATCGACGCCTTCCAGCTCGGCTTCAGCCTTTTCACCGAGCGCTTTGACTTCAGCGCGGTCGGCAAGGTTGGCCGGGAAAATCTTGACGCGGTCGCCAAGTTCCGCCGCCAGCGCCTCAAGCTTTTCAACGCGCGTGCCGTGCAGGCCGACAGTTGCGCCCTGTTTGTGCAGAAGGCGGGCGATTTCTTCGCCGATGCCGCCGGTCGCGCCGGTTACGAGGGCCTTGCGGCCTGTCAGATCAAACATGTCCTATTCCTTCTTTAGAGCTTCGGACTGAAAATGTTGAGCGTTGTTGCGCCCTGAGGAATGTGGCTGCGGGAGAAATCCCGCCTCAGCCGATAAGCGTGGCGAGAAGCTGATCGATATCGGCAGCACCGTTGACGGCAACGCCATTCACCGTCTTGTCGATACGGCGGGCAAGGCCCGTCAGCACCTTGCCGGAACCGATTTCGTAAAGCTGGGTCACGTTGTTGGCGGCGAACCATTCCACCGTCTCACGCCAGCGCACCTGGCCCGTCACCTGCTCGACCAGCAGGCCGGCGATCTCGTTGGCGTCGGAAACGGGGGCGGCACGCACATTGGCGATGACAGGAACGACCGGATTGTGCTTTTCGACTTTGGCCAGCGCCTCGCGCATGGCTTCCGCCGCCGGCGCCATCAGCGCGGAGTGGAAGGGAGCGGAGACCGGCAGCATGATGGCGCGCTTGGCGCCCTTTTCGGAAGCGATTGCCGCTGCCTTTTCGACAGCCGCCTTGCTGCCTGATATAACCAGCTGGCCACCGCCATTGTCGTTGGCGACCTGGCACACGCCGAGAATGCCAGCCTCATCGCAAATGGCGGAAACGGCATCGTGCTCAAGCCCGATGATTGCGGCCATCGCGCCCTCACCCACCGGCACGGCGGCCTGCATGGCATTGCCGCGGATGCGCAGAAGACGGGCGGTATCGGCAACCGAGAAAGTACCGGCGGCACAGAGCGCCGAATATTCGCCGAGGGAGTGGCCCGCGACATAAGAAACGGTATCGGACAGTTTTAATCCGCGCGCCTCAAGAACGCGCATGACCGCCAGGGAGACGGCCATGAGCGCCGGCTGGGCATTGGCCGTCAGCGTCAGCGTCTCTTCAGGGCCGTTCCACATGATGTCGGAAAGCTTCTGGTCGAGCGCCTCATCGACTTCCTGAAACACGGCGCGTGCTTCCGGATAGCTATCCGCCAGCTCCTTGCCCATGCCAACAGCCTGGCTTCCCTGACCGGGAAATGTGAATGCAATACCCATGGGATGTCGTCCTTCTTGTCTGGCCTTGCCTTTATTCTTGTCGACTTCCATTCACATTCCCACCAGCGAAGTCAAGGCTTGAGGCCGCCTGCCGGCCCGGTGTGAGGGGTTTTGTCGTGCTGTTTTCCCCTTTCTTTTCATCATATTTTTTCTTGCACTGCGGCAATTCCCCATTACTTTCACACCACCTTCCAAACTATCTGGCCAAGCACCGGGACATTTCCATGAAACAGAGACTATTGGGCCGCACGGATATTTCCGTGTCTGAAATCTGCCTCGGCACCATGACATGGGGCACACAGAATACCGAAGCCGAAGCGCATGCGCAGATGGATTACGCCGTCGAAAACGGCGTGAATTTCTTCGATACGGCAGAGCTTTACCCCACCACGCCCGTTTCCGCGGAGACCCAGGGCCGGACGGAAGATTATATCGGCTCGTGGTTTGAAAAGACTGGAAAGCGCGATCAGGTCGTGCTCGCGACCAAGGTTGCCGGCTCAGGACGCGATTACATTCGTGGCGGTCGCGATATCGACGCAGCCGCAATCCGTGAGGCTGTCGATACCAGCCTCCAGCGCCTCAAGACCGACTATATAGACCTCTACCAAATCCACTGGCCGAATCGCGGCACCTATCATTTCCGCGGCGCATGGAGCTTTGACGCTTCCGGTCAGGACACGGCGCGCACGCTTGCCGAAATCACCGAAAAGCTGGAAACGCTCGGCGAACTGGTAAAGGCCGGAAAAATCCGCGCCATTGGCCTTTCCAACGAAAGCGCCTGGGGCACGCAAAAATATATCGACATCGCCGAAGCCAAGGGCCTGCCGCGCGTCGCCACGATCCAGAACGAATATAACCTGCTCTATCGCAGCTTCGATCTGGACATGGCGGAAGTCGCCCACCATGAAGATGTCGGCCTGCTCGCCTATTCACCGCTGGCAGCAGGGCTGCTGACCGGCAAATACCAGAACGGCGCCCGTCCCGCCGGTTCACGCGGAACCATCAACAAGGATCTCGGTGGCCGCCTGCAGCCGCTTCAGGAAGCACCGGTAAAGGCCTATCTGGAGCTTGCCGCCGCGCATGGTATCGACCCCGCAAAGCTCGCCATTGCCTTCTGCCTGACGCGCCCCTTCATGGCATCCGTCATCATCGGCGCCACCACGATGGAGCAGCTGAAGGTTGATATTGCGGCAGCGGATGTCACTCTTTCCGAGGACGTGCTGAAGGGCATCGCAGCCATTCACCGGCAATATCCAATGCCGATCTGATGATCGAACGGCGCGCTTTTTCGCCTCTGCCCTTGCATTCCGGGCAAAAATCCGTATAAGCGCGCTGTTCACAACACCCGGTCCAATTGGCTGGTGGCTGAACGGAGGGCTGGTTCCGGTGACGGAACAGCAGGAACCATAAGGTTTTTCCGGCCTCCCGTGTCTCCGCTCTCGACCGTCTCGAACAACGCTTTTCTTGCTTTAAGGCTCACGCCTTTTCAGGAGCAGTCGTTGAGGCTTAGCGCCGTTGCCGGGTGAAGGACGAAACGCAAGAAAGGCAAAGCTTAAATGGCTCTTTACGAACACATCTTCCTTGCCCGGCAGGATATTTCTGCCCAGCAGGTCGACGCACTTGTCGAGCAGTACAAGGGCGTTATCGAATCGTTCGGCGGCAAAGTCGGACGCATCGAGAACTGGGGTCTGAAGTCCCTCACCTACCGCATCAAGAAGAACCGCAAGGCTCACTACGCTCTCATGGACATCGACGCTCCGGCGGCCGCCATCCATGAAGTCGAGCGCCAGATGCGCATCAACGAAGACGTTCTTCGCTACATGACCATCGCCGTCGAAGCCCACGAAGAAGGCCCGTCCGCGATGATGCAGAAGCGCGACCGTGACGACCGTCCGCGCCGCGATGGCGACCGTCCGGACCGTGGCCCGCGTGAAGATCGTGGTCCCCGCGAAGACCGTCCGCGCCGTCCGCGCGAAGACCGTGCATAAGGAGAATTGACCAATGGCTGACGCATCCTCTTCCCAGGCACGCCGCCCGTTCCACCGCCGTCGCAAGACGTGCCCCTTCTCCGGCGCCAACGCTCCGAAGATCGACTACAAGGACGTACGTCTCCTGCAGCGCTACATTTCCGAGCGCGGCAAGATCGTTCCTTCCCGCATCACGGCCGTTTCCCAGAAGAAGCAGCGCGAACTCGCCCAGGCGATCAAGCGCGCCCGTTTCCTCGGCCTGCTGCCCTACGTTGTAGCGTAATGAATTGAAGCGGGGCTGCGTTTAGCGCGGCCTCGCTTTTCCAGATCCTTCCGCGTTGGGCGCGGATCGATACTCTAAATCCCATGTTGGGGATGAGGCTCTCACGAGCGATCCTCTAACTGCTTAGTTTCAGCAGGACAGCGAAGTGCAAAAGTTGAACCAGACAGTGCTGATCTCCGGCGTTCTCGCCGGCATATGCGCCGCGTTTTTAACGCTTGGCGCAACGGCACAGTCGTCCTTTTCCTTCCTGCTCTATGCCGGTTCCGCCATGCCGATCCTGATCGCAGGCATGGGCTGGGGTAATCGCGCCGCCATCGTCGCCATCATCACCACCGCCATCATCGGTGCGCTGGTCATGTCGCCGCTGTTTGCGCTGACCATCGCGATCTTCACGCTGATCCCGGCGGGCTGGCTTTCGCATCTCGCCAATCTGGCGCGCCCGGCTTCCGAAATCGGCGGCCCGGATGATCTGCTTGCCTGGTATCCGCTCTCCGGCATCGTGCTGCACCTGTGCATTCTGGTTTCGGTCGCCGTCGTCATTCTTGGCTGGATGATCGGTTACGGCCCTGATCTGGTCGCGCGCATGGTCGATATCATGATGACCTCGGTGCAGAACCGCGAACCGCTGTTCGAACCCAATGCAGAGGCGCTGGCGCAAACGAAATCGCTGCTGGTGCTGATGCTGCCGATCGTTCAGGGCGGCCTCTGGGTCATCCTTCTGTTTGCGGCCTATTATTTCGCGACCCGGCTGGTCGGCTCTTTCGGCAAGGGCCTGCGCCCGCGTGAGGACATTCCCTCGGCACTGCGCATGCATCGCAACGCGATCTTCATTTTCCTGGCCGGCATTCTCGCCATGTTCCTTGGCGGCGTGGCGGCCATGATCGGCGCGGTCATCTGCGGCACCTTTGGCGCGGGCTTCCTGATGGCGGGTTATGCCTCGCTGCACAAGCGCGCCCGCGGCAAGGACTGGCGCCTGCCGGTCCTCATTCTGGCATATCTCTCGGCGGTCTTTGTCTTTCCGCTGTTCATCATTCTCGTGTTCGGCCTCAGCGACGTGCGCAGCACGATCTCCCTGACGCCGGCGCGGAAAACCGACACTACGAACGAAACCAAACCATAGAAAGGATCAAGAAGATGGACGTTATTCTTCTCGAACGCATCAACAAGCTCGGCCAGATGGGCGAAACCGTCAAGGTTCGCGACGGCTATGCCCGTAACTTCCTGCTGCCGCAGGGCAAGGCGCTGCGCGCCAACGCCGCCAACAAGACCCGTTTCGAAACCGAGCGCGCAACGCTCGAAGCTCGTAACCTCGAGCGCAAGTCGGAAGCCCAGAAGGTTGCCGAAGCACTCGAAGGCAAGTCCTTCATCGTTGTCCGTTCGGCTGGCGAAACCGGTCAGCTGTACGGTTCTGTTGCTGCCCGCGACGTCGTTGAAATCCTGGCTGCCGAAGGCTTCAACATCGGCCGCAACCAGGTGGAGCTGAACACGCCGATCAAGACCATCGGCCTGCACAACGTTACCCTGCACCTGCACGCCGAAGTCGAGCTGCAGGTCGAGCTGAACGTTGCCCGTTCGGCTGAAGAAGCTGAGCGTCAGGCCAAGGGCGAAAGCCTCACCTCCGCTGACGCCATCTACGGCGTTGACGAGGACGCGCTGCGTCCGGAAGACTTCTTCGATCCGGAAGCTGACCGCGACGGCGACGACGAGTAAGATCTGGCCTAACGGTCAAAGGAAAACCCCTGATGGCGACATCCGGGGTTTTTTGTTTGCGTGGTCTGAGTTTGCAGAGGGGTTATCCCTCCGCAAACTCAACGCCAGACTACCTTGCCGCCGTCTCCGCCCCATCGGGCGCCTTGCTCTTGTCCACATGCACCACCACAGACATGCCCGGCGAAAGTTCTGCCGCCAGCGGCTGATCCGCGTCGATGGTGATGCGCACACCGAGACGCTGGGCGATTTTCACGAAATTGCCGGTCGCATTGTCGGGCTTGATGACGGCGAATTCCGAACCCGTGGCGGGCGAAAAACGCTCCACATGGCCGGTCAGCCTCCGGCGATGCAGCGCATCGACGGAAATCGTCACCGGTTGGCCGACCTGCATGCCCGCAAGCTGGGTCTCCTTGAAATTGGCGATAACCCAGACATCATGCGGCACAACGGCCATCAGCTGCGTGCCGGCGGTGACATATTGGCCAGTGCGCACGCCGATTTCGCCGAGCCTGCCATCCACGGGCGCACGGATTTCGGTATTGGCGAGGTCGATCCGGGCAAGCTCGACGGCCGCTTCGGCATTTGCGACCGCAGCCTGCAGCGAACTGCGGTTAACGATGATGGTCTGCAGATCCTGCCGTGAAACCTCAAGGGCGGCTTTTGCCTGCGAGAGCGATGCCCGCGCCTTTTCCAGTGCGGCATGGGCTTCTTCCTGAAGGCTGGAAGTTCCCACGCCGCTTTTTATGAGATTATCCTGCCGGTCGGATGCCAGTTGGGCCTGTTTCAGCGAGGCTTCGGCGCTGTCGACCGCGGCCTGGCTGGAAAGAATATGGGCATTGGCCGCATTTTCCTGCTGGCGTGAATTATCGAGAGCCGCCTTTTGCGTATCGAGTGTTGCTTCCGCCTGCGCCTGTTTCTGGCGATAGATGCGGTCATCAATCTTCGCCAGCAAAGCACCCTGCTTCACCTCCTGATAATCTTTCACCGGCACATCCACGACATATCCGCTAACCTGCGGGCTCATGGTCGTGACGTAACCGCGCACGAAGGCGTTGTCGGTCATTTCCACGGTGGAGAGAAAGGGCGGCAGCCGCCAGGCGTAAAGCACGAGCGCAACACCGGCGAAACCGCCGAGCAGCACGAGAATGGAAACGGGAGTAAAAAACTTCTTCAACATTTTGGCACTCTTGGAACGTTCAAGACTGGGGGGCCGGTGCGGCATCGATATCCTCCCGGAAAAGGAAGGGGCGGATGCGCAACCATGCGAGGTGGATCAAAAGCGCGGCCAGCGCCAGCGCGGAAACGACGGAGATGAGCAGGAACGTGTCATTATAGGCAAGCACATAGGCTTCCCGGCTGACCTGCTGGCCAAGAAGCGACAACCCCTCCGCCTTCAGCAATGCCGGATCGGTGATGACATGGCTGTAAGCACCGGAAAGCTGGGAGACACGCTGGGCAACGAGAGGGTTGGTGAGCAGAATGTTCTCCACCAGCACATTGGAGTGGAATTTCTCCCGCAGCGTTACGAAACTGCCGAGCAGGCCCGTCATCAGCATGGAACCGGTGATCTGCGTAAACAGGAAGATGGTGATGAAGTTCACCAGATAAGGCGCACCCCGGGCCAGTGCTGCGCCGAAACCCTTCGCCATGACAGGCGGCAGGAACATGGCCGCACCGAAGGCGATCATCATCTGGCTGAGATACATCTGTTCGGGGCGGGTGAGGTTCGTCGACTGGCTGTCCATAAAGGAACCAGCCGCGATCAGTGTCAGCGCAATGACATGGGCGGTTTCGACATATTTCGTTAACATCAGCCATGCGCAGGCCGCCCCGCCAAGAATGGTGGCAAGCAGCACGAGGGCATAAAGCATGGTGGTCTGGTCGTTGAGCAAGCCAAGCTGCTGATAGAAGCTGACCGCGGTGGAGGATTGTTCCGACGAGACCGCCCGGTAGACAAGCAGGACGGCAATGGCGTGCAGGTTGGTTTTGGAGAAAATCCAGCGCAGGTCGAGCAACGGGTTCTTACGCGGCAATTCGATGAAAGCCATCAGTGTCAGAAGCGCGATGGATGTCGCCAGCAGCGCGCCAAGCCACCAGGTTTCGAACCACCAGTAGAACCGGCCGAGCGTCAGCATGACTGCAAGGCAACCGAGACCGCCCGCAAACAAGAGATAGCTGAGGATATCCATACGCTCGATCACCTTCGCACGCGGCGGCGGTGTGACCTTGAGGACGTAAATCATGGCGAAGGAAATCAGCGCAAAACCGACCTCCATCGAATAAAGGGCATTCCAGCCATCGATCGCCAGCAGCGAGGGTGACACCATGCGCGCAAGCGGCGCCGACAACAGCGTACCTGTCAGTGCAATGCTGAATCCCAGCGAGAATTTTCGCGCGGGCGGAAAGGCCTCAAGAATATAGAGAAAGCCGAGCGAGGAAATCGGCGCGGCGGCCATGCCGCTGACGAAGCGGATGACGATGGCCGAATGCAGGTCCGTCACGAAGAGGTTGAGGCAGGAAGCAACCACGAAGGCGATGATCGAAAGTTCGGCGAAGGGCCGCAGGCCATATTGCGCGCGCACCTTGAACAAGGCGATGGAAAAGGTGGCATAGGGCGCCATATAGGCAGCGGATAACCAGGCGACCTCGGCCACCGTCGCCGAAAACTCGCCCTGCAGCTGGTAGATATTGGCCATGACGAGGTTCATGCCGAGGCCCTGCGTAATGAAAAACGACAGGCCTGCAAAAATGAAACACAGCCGCAGCCACAATGGCCGCTCCACCGTCTGAGGTGCAGCTGCGGCAGACGGAGCCTGCGTGCCGCTGCCGGCGCCGGCGTCCGGTGATTGAGCCGGGCCCGTCGTTTCTATGGGGCCATTGGCGGGCCTGTCCTTTTCGGCGGCGTCCGACGCTGCCGTTAGCGGTAAAGAGGTGCTCACGATTGCGCCCTCCCCGCTGCAAGATTTTGCAGATTGGCCGAAAGCCGCCGCATGACATCCAGCGCCATTGCCAGCTCCTGCGAGGAGATATCGGCGGCGATTTCCGAACGCAGCGACTTTGCCATTTCCTGCACCGTCTGCGAGGTTTCTTCGCCCTCCGCCGTCATGTGAATACGTTTGGCACGCCGGTCGTTCTCATCGGATCGGCGTTCGATGAGGTTCTGCTTCTCCATGCCATCAAGCACCCGCACCAGTGTCGGCGTCTCGATTTCCATTTCCTCGGCAAGCTCCGTCTGCGTCAACGGTCCGCGCCGCGAGAGCGCGAAAAGCGCACGCGCACGCGCCAGCGTCAGCCCGCTTTCCCCTACCCGCGCATCGAAAAACGCGCGCAGTTTGCGGGTGAAAGCGGAAACTTCATCGAGAAGCTGTTCCTTGTCGGTCTCGCGGGACATGTCAGCAAGCCTTATAATTAGTACACTACTTATTTTCTGCCTATTTATTCGTAAGGCTGACGATTTTCAAGTTTCTTTCGTGCCGGGTCTGCCATGCGGTAAACTCATGGCGGCGAATCACGTTGCCGGGAAATTTCCCGCTTTGTCCCCATCCCGCCTGTGGATTGCTGGGGACAACTGAAGATGTGATCCGACTTCGCTCAGCGGACGTCGGCCTGCCATGGAGTGTTGCAACAATATCATTGACTGCAATGGCACAGAAAGCCAAACCCGAGGTGTAAGAACAGGCAAAGGGAGATCGCGCAAACCATGAACGACGCTGTGAGAAAGATCACCCCCGCGCAACCGGCGGAACCGCATTACCGCGAAGCGCCGAACAATATCGAGGCCGAACAGGCGCTGCTCGGCGCCATCCTCGTCAATAACGACGCCTATTACCGCGTATCGGACTTCTTGAAGCCCGTGCACCTCTACGAACCGCTGCACCGCAAGATTTTCGAGGTGGCAGGCGATATCATCCGCATGGGCAAGACCGCCAATCCGGTGACGATCAAGACCTTCCTGCCGGCCGACGACAAGATCGGCGACCTGACGGTGGCGCAGTATCTCGCGCGTCTGGCGGCAGAAGCCGTGTCGATCATCAACGCGGAAGATTACGGCCGGGCGATCTATGATCTGGCGCTGCGCCGCGCGCTGATCCAGATCGGCGAGGATGTCGTCAACATCGCCTATGACGCGCCGCTCGACATGCCGCCGCAGGCACAGATCGAAGACACCGAACGGCGCCTGTTCGAACTGGCGGAAACCGGCCGTTACGACGGCGGCTTCCAGTCGTTCAACGACGCGGTGGCGCTGGCGATCGACATGGCGGGCGCGGCTTTCGAGCGCGACGGTAACCTCTCCGGCATCTCCACCGGCATCCACTCGCTTGACGCCCGCATGGGTGGCTTGCAGCGTTCCGACCTTATCGTGCTTGCCGGTCGTCCGGGTATGGGCAAGACCTCGCTTGCGACCAACATCGCCTACAATATCGCCGCTTCCTATGAGCAGGAAGTGCAGCCAGACGGTTCGTTCAAGGCGAAAAATGGCGGCGTTGTCGGTTTCTACTCGCTCGAAATGTCCTCCGAACAGCTGGCAACGCGTATCATTTCAGAGCAGACCGAAGTTTCCTCGTCGAAAATCCGTCGCGGTGACATCACCGAGGCCGATTTCGAAAAACTCGTCGCCTGCTCACAGATGATGCAGAAGGTGCCGCTTTACATCGACCAGACCGGTGGTATCTCGATTGCCCAGCTTTCCGCGCGCGCCCGCCGCCTGAAGCGCCAGCGCGGCCTCGATGTTCTGGTGGTCGACTACGTTCAGCTGATGACCGGCTCCGGCAAGAGCGGCGAAAACCGCGTGCAGGAAATCACCCAGATCACCACGGGCCTGAAGGCGTTGGGCAAGGAACTCAATGTTCCGATCATCGCGCTGTCACAGCTCTCCCGTGCGGTGGAGAGCCGCGAAGACAAGCGCCCGCAGCTTTCCGACCTGCGTGAATCAGGTTCCATCGAGCAGGACGCCGACGTGGTGCTGTTCGTGTTCCGCGAGGAATATTACGTCAAGAACATGGAGCCGCGCGATCCTGCCGATCCGAAATATGCCGAGTGGGAAGCGCTGTTCGACAAGGTAAAAGGCACGGCTGACGTCATCATCGCCAAGCAGCGTCACGGACCGACTGGCACCGTGAAGCTTGCCTTCCAGTCCGAATTCACCCGCTTTACGGACCTGGCCGATCCAAGCTTCAGCCAATACGAAGAACATTGAGGCGACAATAATGGCCGGGAGGGTATGTTTACCGTCTCGGCTATTTCCCACGTTCCCGAAACAAGGCTCGAGTCCTTTCAAGACGTTGGTGGCCTTTTCTCACAATCCGATTCCACGCATCAGCGCCACGCCAGCAACACCGAGCGTTGCGGCCGGCAGAAGGCTGAGGCGCAGCGCCGCAACCGCGGTAATTGCGCAGGCGATAGTTTCCGCCGGCCCGCTGGCGAGCGCCGTCGGCGTCACCACGGCCATCAGGACGGCGGGCGGCACCACGCCAAGCGCCTTTTTCAAGCGCGGTGTCAGCGTAAAATGAGTGACCAGCAACAGGCCGCCAAGGCGCGTGGCGACGGTTGCCGCCATCATGGCAAGGATTGTCAGCAGCGTATTCGGGTCGAGCGTCATGCCGGCTGCTCCGCCTGTTCCTCGTGGCCGAAGGCGGCGACTGCGAGACCCGCCAGCGCGCCGGCGGCGATATACCAGGCGCCGGGAACCAGCGCGTGGGTGAGACAGGCGGCGGCGGCGCTTGCCAGAAGCACGAAACCGGTTTCCCTGCCCTTCCAGAACCCCATGAGCAGCACGATGAAGACGGCGGGAAAGGCGAAATCCAGACCGATGACCGACATATCCCCCACCACTGAGCCGAGCAGCGCGCCGGCAAGGGTTGCGAGGTTCCAGACGAGATAGATCGAGAGCGCAGCGCCGGTGAAAAAGGCCGCCGTCAGCCTGTTTGCAATAACACGAAACTCCGACAACGCCCAGGATTCATCCGTCAGCACCAGCATGGCCGCATATTTCCGCCAGCCCCGGAAATCGTCCAGCTTGCCAGCGATGGAAGCGCTCATCAGCACGTGGCGCAGATTGACGAGCAGCGCCGCAAAGCCGAGCGCGCTCCAGCTAGCCGGATGGGCCCATAAGTCCATCGCCACGAATTGCGAGCCGCCGGCGAAGACCAGCAGCGACATCAGCGAGGCTTCGAGCGGCGACAGGCCCTTGCCGATGGCGACCGCGCCAAACACGACGCCGATCGGCACCATGGCCACGAGCAATGGCGCGGCGGCCCGTAATCCCGCGACGAATTCCGTCCTTTTGTCCCATATCGACATCGCTTTCTCCCTTTCAGGAGAGCGATTACGCGTAAGACATCCACCGGTCTTGTACGAAAGTGACGTCACACAGGAATGCGTGTGCCGGCATCACCCCATGCGAAACTGGCCCGGGGTAATGCCGGTGCGCGCCTTGAAATGCCGGGTGAAATGCGCCTGGTCCGCAAAACCGCACATCGCCGCCACCTCGGCCGGCATCTCGCCGGCGCGCAGAAGCCGACGCGCCCTGCGGATGCGCACGTCGGTCAGATAGGCGTGCGGGGTGATGTGGAACTCTTTCCTGAAAGCACGGATAAGGTGTGCGCGGCTGAGACCGGCAATGGAAGCCAGTTCCTCAAGGCCGATATCGGTCTCGTAATTGTCGGAAAGGTAGTCGCGGGCGGTGTAAACCGCCGTTTTCTCGCGCGTTTCGACCGGCAGAATAATGGCGCTGCCATACCTGCCGAAAAGGGCGGCGAGAACCGAGAACATGCCCTCATCCGCCTCGAGGGCACCGGATTTCTCCTCCAGACGCCGGTGCGCCATCTGAAAGGCGGCCGCCATCTGCGGATCGCGCGGCAGAAACTTCGGGAATGAAGGCGTACCGTGGAAGGCCCTGCCTGTCACATCCTCGATGATATCGCGCAGCAGTGCGGTGTCGGGATAGATCATCCGGTAACGGTAACCGCCGCCGCCTGGTGCACCATCGTGAATCTCGTCGGGATTGATGAGATAGAGATGCCCCGGCCCCGTCTGTTCGGTAGTGCCCTGAATGGTGGAAATCTGCGAGCCACTTTCGATGGCGCCTATCGAAAACGTGTCATGGGCGTGAGGCGAATATTCATGGGTGAGAAACGTAGCACTCAGGCATTCCATGCCGCCAAAACGTCCGTCCCGCCAGAAACGCGTGGTTTCCGTCGTGGCGACGGGCATGAAATCGAGGGCCTGTTCCTGCGAAACATTGTGCATGAGCGAAGTTTAGAGCATTCGATCCTTACCGTCTTGAACAAAAGTGCTAGGGTCTGGTCGGTTCCAAAATCAACCGGACGCATGGCATGACAGACGACTTCGAGGATACATTCGCTGAAACCGAAACCGACGCTTTCGAACACGCGCCACTGCGGCTGACCGTCGATCTCGGTGCGCTGGCCGATAATTGGCGGGACATGAGGAGACGCTCCGGTAAGGCGCGGACAGCGGCCGTCGTGAAGGCCGATGCCTATGGCCTCGGCATCGAGGATTGCGGCGCAGCGCTCTACCACGCCGGCGCGCGCGACTTCTTCGTGGCAACGGTTGCCGAGGGTGAGACCCTGCGTTCCTATGCACCTGAAGCACGCATCTTCGTCCTGTCAGGCATCTGGCAGGGCCAGGAACGGCAGGTCTTCGACAATGATCTGGTGCCGGTTCTCGCCTCCGAGGAGCAACTCTCCTTCTGGATGGCGACGGTGGCCGAGCGTGGCGATCACCCCTGCGCACTGCATGTGGACACCGGCTTCAACCGTCTCGGACTGCCGCTCGACGATGCGCTGTTTCTGGCCGACGACGTGACCCGGCCGGCAAGTTTTGACCCGGTTCTGGTGCTGTCCCATCTCGCCTGTGCCGACACGCCCTCCTCGCCGATGAACAGGGCTCAGCTCGAATCATTCCGGACGGTTAGCACTGCTTTCGAAGGTATCGAATCAAGCCTCTCGGCTTCCGCCGGTATCTTTCTCGGCCCGGATTATCATTTCGACCTTACCCGTCCCGGCATAGCGCTCTATGGCGGAGAGGCGGTCAACGACGTTGCAAATCCCATGCGGCCGGTCGCCAAAGCCGAAGCGCGCATCATCCAGATCCGCGATGCGGGCGAAGGCCAGACCGTCAGTTATGGCGGCACCTTTCTGCTGAAACGCGCAAGCCGCCTCGCCATCGCGACTGTCGGTTACGCGGACGGATACCAGCGTTCGCTGTCCGGTTCCGGCATTCCGCTGCGCGAAATGGGCCATGGCGGCGCATACGGTGTCGTCAACGGCTACAAGGTGCCGGTTGCTGGCCGCGTCACCATGGACCTCACCATCTTCGACGTGACGGATGTTCCGGCCAATGCCATTCGAACCGGAGACTATGTCGAGCTTTTCGGTCCCAATGTGCCCGTAGACGAGAGTGCACGGGCGGCAGGAACGATCGGCTATGAGATGTTGACAGGACTTGGTCTGCGATATGAGCGGCAATATCTGATGGCGGATGACTGAGACGCGCCTTTAGCGCTTGGAAAGCTCACGCGACCTGTGTTAAAAGAGAACAAAGGGAGATCGAAATGCCCGAAATCCATTTGAGCGAGCAGGACGAGAAATTCATCGAGGAGCAGGTGGCGGCTGGCGTCTATAGCGATGCGGATGCAGTGATTTCTGCTGGACTTCGCTTGCTGGGCAGCGATGAGGGAAAGAAAGCGGCACTCAAGCTGCTGCTGCAGGAAGGAATTGATGATGCTGACGCCGGCCGTGTTCACAGCTATCGGTCGCGAGATGCTTTCCTGAGCGACATCAAGAACCTGTCCGCGCAACAAAAAACGGGGACCGATCATTAATATCCGGACCGTTATCTGGACCGCGCGGGCAAGGCAGGACGTCGCTGAAGATCACGCCTATATCGCAGTGGAAAATCCGGCCGCGGCCGACCGTCTCGCGCTTGAAATTTTTGACAAGGTCGAATCGCTAGCGGCGCTCGGCCTGTCCGGCGTCTCACGAAGCTGCTATGGAGCAGGGCTTCGCAGCATTGCCTATCGGGGCCGCGTGATTTTCTTCCGCATCAACGAGAATGAGCTTACGGTCCTGCGCGTCCTCCACGGCCACCAAGACATCTCCGCAGAACATTTCAAACAAGAAGAAAACTGACATAGATGGCCAAAGCCAAGACTCAATTCGTGTGCCAGAACTGCGGCACGGTTCATACCCGATGGGCGGGAAAATGCGAAGGCTGCGGCGAGTGGAATACCATCGTCGAGGAAGACCCGATGGGCGGCATCGGATCCGGCCCGGGCAAGGCTCCCAAGAAGGGCCGGCCAGTCACACTCACCTCGCTTTCCGGTGAAATCGAAGAAGCCCCCCGCATCCCGACCGGCATCAGCGAACTTGATCGGGCGACCGGCGGCGGTTTCGTGCGCGGTTCGGCCGTTCTGATCGGTGGGGATCCCGGCATCGGCAAATCGACGCTCCTCATGCAGGCGGCCGCCGCCCTTTCGCGGCGCGGCCATCGCATCATCTATGTCTCCGGCGAAGAGGCGGTGGCGCAGGTGCGTCTGCGTGCGCAACGTCTGGGGGCTGCGGAAACCGATGTGCTTCTGGCGGCGGAAACCAATGTCGAGGATATTCTGGCGACGATTTCCGAAGGCAAGCGGCCCGATCTCGTCATCATCGATTCCATCCAGACATTGTGGAGCGATACCGCCGATTCCGCCCCCGGCACGGTGACACAGGTGCGCACCGGCGTGCAGGCGATGATCCGTTTCGCCAAGCAGACAGGCGCGACCATGGTGCTTGTCGGCCATGTCACCAAGGAAGGCCAGATCGCTGGCCCGCGCGTGGTGGAGCACATGGTCGATGCCGTCCTTTATTTCGAAGGTGACCGCGGCCACCATTACCGCATCCTTCGAACCGTCAAGAACCGCTTCGGGCCGACCGATGAAATCGGCGTGTTCGAAATGTCGGATCGCGGCCTCAGGGAAGTGTCCAATCCATCCGAACTGTTTCTGGGAGAACGCAACGAAAAATCACCGGGCGCTGCGGTTTTTGCCGGCATCGAGGGGACACGCCCCGTGCTCGTTGAAGTGCAGGCGCTGGTCGCGCCAACCTCGCTCGGTACACCGCGCCGCGCGGTGGTCGGCTGGGATTCGTCGCGACTCGCCATGATTCTCGCGGTATTGGAGGCCCATTGCGGCGTGAAGCTCGGTCAGCACGATGTCTATCTCAACGTCGCCGGAGGCTACCGGATTTCCGAGCCGGCCGCCGATATGGCTATTGCTTCTGCGCTGGTTTCCTCGCTTGCCGGTCTTGCCCTGCCCGCCGATTGCGTCTATTTCGGCGAAATCAGCCTGTCGGGCGCGGTGCGCCCGGTCTCGCATACGGGCCAGCGATTGAAAGAAGCTGAAAAACTCGGCTTTTCCGCCGCACTTCTGCCTTCTGCTTCGGCTGAATTGCCGAAAGGCGGCAAGGGGCGCTGGACGGAAATCGAAAGCCTTCCGGACCTCGTGGCCCGCATCGCCGGCTCCGGCAACCGGTTCAAACAGGTTGAGGACTACGAATATTGATCCTTTCGCCAAAGGAAACAGTGGTGTAAGAGGATCGCAAAATTGGCAAGGCAGCGCCTGACAGGGCGTCGCACCTCCGGAGTTGGTATATGCCCATTACAATTTTCGACGGCATCGTCATCGCCGTTGTTCTTTTCTCCGCCATTCTCGCGATGGTCCGCGGTTTTTCCCGCGAAATCCTGTCGATTGCGAGCTGGGCCGGTTCGGTCGCCGCCGCCTATTATCTTTATCCGGTCCTGCTGCCCTATGCGCGCAACTATACCGATGACGACAAGATCGCCATTGCCGGTTCGGCGGGCGTCGTTTTCCTCGTCTCGCTGATCGTGATTTCCTTCATCACCTCGCGTATTGCCGATTTCATCATCGACAGCCGCATCGGCGCACTGGATCGCACGCTGGGCTTCCTGTTCGGCGCGGCGCGCGGCATCCTGCTTCTAGTGGTTGCGGTCGCCTTCTGGAACTGGCTGGTGGATGTGAAGACGCAGCCGGAATGGGTGACGCAGGCGAAGTCCAAGCCCTTCCTTGACGGGCTGGTTGGCAAGCTGGAGGCGGTTCTGCCTGACGATATCGAGCCGCAGATTCGCGCTCGCATCCTTGGAAAACCGCAGGAACAGACGACCACGCAGGCGCCTGCCGAAGATGTGCCGGCAACAAATCTGCCGGCAACGAATAATTGACACAGTGTCGCGTCTTGCAATGCATGCAAGGCGCGCTATTTGTGCTAAATATCAAGCACGACACAGACGGACCGACCGGGAGAGATACTCGCCGGCGAGGTCTTTCTTTTTTCTCGGTAGAGAGCAAGGGCAAGCCGCATGATTGAGCCGCTTTCGCATTCCAAGTTTCCTGAGGCCACTTTCAAGGAAGAGATCGACGGCGATACGCTGCATGAAGAATGCGGCGTTTTCGGCATTCTCGGCCATGCCGACGCCTCGGCGCTGACCGCGCTCGGCCTGCATGCCCTGCAGCATCGCGGCCAGGAAGCAGCCGGCATCGTCTCCTTCGATGGCAAGCGCTTCCATCAGGAACGCCATATGGGCCTCGTCGGCGATCATTACACCGATCCGGCAACGCTTGCCCGCCTGCCCGGCTCCATCGCCATCGGCCACACCCGTTATTCCACCACGGGCGAAGTGGCGATGCGCAACGTACAGCCGCTGTTTGCCGAACTGGAAGAAGGCGGTATTTCGATTGCCCATAACGGCAACTTCACCAACGGCCTGACGCTGCGCCGCCAGATCATTGCGACGGGCGCCATCTGTCAGTCGACCTCGGATACCGAAGTCGTGCTGCACCTCATCGCCCGCTCCCGTCATTCCTCCACCGCCGACCGTTTCATCGATGCCATCAGGCAGATGGAAGGCGGTTATTCGATGCTGGCGATGACCCGCACCAAGCTGATTGCCGCGCGTGACCCGATCGGTATCCGCCCGCTGGTCATGGGCGAGCTGGACGGCAAGCCGATCTTCTGTTCGGAGACCTGTGCTCTCGATATCATCGGCGCGAAATTCGTGCGCGACGTTGAAAACGGCGAAGTCATCATCTGCGAGATCCAGCCTGACGGTTCGATCACCATCGATGCGCGCAAGCCGTCGAAGCCGCAGCCGGAGCGTCTCTGCCTGTTCGAATATGTCTATTTCGCCCGCCCCGATTCCGTCGTTGGCGGCCGCAACGTCTACACGACGCGCAAGAACATGGGCATGAACCTTGCCAAGGAAGCGCCGCTCGACGCCGACGTCGTGGTTCCGGTTCCCGATGGCGGCACGCCGGCAGCGCTCGGTTTTGCGCAGGAGAGCGGCATTCCCTTCGAATACGGTATCATCCGCAACCATTATGTCGGCCGCACCTTCATCGAGCCGACCCAGCAGATCCGCGCCTTCGGTGTCAAGCTCAAGCATTCCGCCAATCGGGCGATGATCGAAGGCAAGCGCGTGGTGCTGGTGGACGATTCCATCGTGCGCGGCACGACCTCGGTCAAGATCGTGCAGATGATCCGCGAGGCCGGCGCCAAGGAAGTGCATATCCGCGTTGCCAGCCCGATGATCTTCCATCCGGATTTCTACGGCATCGACACGCCTGATGCCGACAAGCTGCTGGCGAACCAGTATGCGGATGTCGAGGCGATGGCGAAATATATCGGCGCCGATTCGCTGGCGTTCCTGTCGATAGACGGGCTTTATCGCGCGGTGGGCGGTGAAAACCGCAATCCGGCGCGGCCGCAGTTCACCGACCACTATTTCACCGGCGATTATCCGACCCGCCTCCTCGACAAGAACGGCGAGGCGATGGGCAGCAAGATTTCCATGCTGGCCAGCAACGGCTGATAATCCCGACAGAACAAGCGGCCACCGGTCTCCGGTGGCCGCTTTTTTCTTGCCTTTTATCAGCCCGCGAGCTGCGGCAATTTAATTGCTTGCAGCAGGCGGCTGCGGCTTCGTACAAGGAAGCGCAATCATTTCGGGGGAGACCATGACTATCGATCTCAAGGGCCGCATTGCTCTCGTCACCGGCGCGTCGCGCGGCATCGGCTATTTCACCGCGCTGGAGCTGGCCAGGGCCGGCGCGCATGTCATCGCCTGCGCCCGCACGGTGGGCGGCCTTGAGGAACTGGACGACGCCATCAAGGCCGTCGGCGGCACCGCGACGCTGGTTCCCTTCGATCTCTCCGACATGAAAGCCATCGATGCGCTGGGCGCCAATATCTACGAGCGCTGGGGCAAGCTGGATATTCTGGTCGCCAATGCCGGTGTCCTCGGCGTCATCTCGCCGGTCGGCCATATCGAGGCAAAGGTTTTCGAAAGGGTCATGACCATCAACGTCACCGCCACCTGGCGGCTGATCCGCTCGGTCGAGCCGCTGCTTCTCAAATCTGACGCCGGTCGGGCATTGATCCTGTCCTCGGGTGCCGCTCATAGCTGTCGTCCCTTCTGGGGCGTCTACTCCACCTCCAAGGCAGCTGTGGAAGCACTTGCCCGCACCTGGGCGGCGGAGACGCAGAAGAGCGCGCTTCGCGTCAACAGCATCAATCCCGGCGCCACGCGCACGGCAATGCGCGCGCAGGCCATGCCCGGCGAAGATCCCGCCACCGTGCCGCATCCGTCAGAGGTGGCCGCAGCCATCCTGCCGCTTGCTTCGCCCGATCTCAAAGAGACCGGCAAGCTCTTCCTGGTCCGGGAAAACCGGTTCGTGGATTACCGTCCGCCGGAGTGATGCCGGTCGGCGGGTCAGCCAACGTCACGAGAGAAACGCTTGACCGCGCATGACCGCCGCGCCATAACGCAAGTCATGAAAACGACGATCTGCACCTGCTGCTGAAATAATTTTGCTGGTTCGCCACCGGCCGGCTCGTTTTCGTCTCCCGCAAGGTCTTACAGACAAACGGCCCGGTCAGGACAACTGACTGCCTCTAGGGAATTGCCGCATGTCCTTGCGCCTGAAACTTCACAACACGCTGACCCGCGAAAAGGCGGAATTTGCGCCCATCGATCCTGAAAACGTGCGCATGTATGTCTGCGGCCCGACGGTCTATGATTTCGCCCATATCGGCAACGCGCGACCCGTCATCGTGTTCGATGTTCTCTTCCGGCTGCTGCGCCATGTCTATGGCGAAAATCACGTCACCTATGCCCGCAACATCACTGACGTTGATGACAAGATCAATGCGCGGGCGCTGCGGGACTATCCGCATCTGCCGCTCAACGATGCCATCCACGCCGTGACGGAAAAGACGGCTGACCAGTTCCATGCGGACGTCGCGGCACTGGGCTGCCTTCAGCCAAGTGTCGAACCGCGCGCGACCGACAATATCGCACAGATGATCGACATCATCGAGAAACTGATCGCACGCGGCCACGCCTATGCGGCCGGTGGCGAGGTCTTGTTCGACACTCGCTCCATGCCGGATTACGGGCAGCTTTCGAAGCGTCCGCTGGACGAGCAGCAGGCGGGCGCGCGCGTGGCGGTGGATGCCCACAAGAAGAACCCCGGCGATTTCGTGCTGTGGAAGCTTTCCTCCCACAACGAGCCCGGCTGGGAAAGCCCTTGGGGCCGCGGCCGTCCCGGCTGGCATATCGAATGCTCCGCGATGTCCGGCCGCTACCTCGGTGACGTTTTCGACATTCACGGCGGCGGGCTCGACCTCATCTTCCCACATCACGAGAACGAAATCGCCCAGTCCCGTTGCGCGCACGGCACGCATGTCATGGCGAACGTGTGGATGCATAACGGCTTTGTGCAGGTGGAAGGCCGCAAGATGTCGAAGTCCGAGGGCAACTTCGTGACGATCTATGAATTGCTGCACACGGAGAAATTCGGCGGCCGGAAATGGCCGGGCGAGGTTCTGCGTCTTGCGATGCTGATGACGCATTATAGAGAGCCGATCGATTTTTCGGTAAAGCGTCTGGAAGAGGCCGAACGCCTGCTCGCCAAATGGCCAGCGGCGGAAGCCTCCGATGCCGCGCCGGATGAAACCGTGCTCGAGGCGCTTGCCGACGATCTCAACACCGTTGCGGCCGTGCAGGCGCTGCACGCATTGGCGCACGCGGCCAATGTGGACCCATCCAAGCTGCCGGCCTTCGCGGCGAGTGCTGCCCTCTTGGGCGTGCTGCCGAAGAAAACTGAAATGGACGAGGCCATCGTTTCGGCGGTCAACGCTCTGGTGGAATTGCGTCTGGAAATGCTGAAGGCGAAGAACTTTGCAGAGGCCGATCGGTTGCGCGATGAGCTTTCGGAGAAGGGCATTCAGTTGAAGGATGGCAAGGACAAGGAGACCGGGGAGCGGACGACGACCTGGGAGTTGAAGCGGTAGGGCTTGCGTCCAGCGCTTGAGGCTGCGGCTTGCGGTTTACCCCCCTCTGCCCTGCCGGGCATCTCCCCCTCAAGGGGGAGATCGACTCGCCGCTAGGCGTTGCCTATCTCAACGTTTGCGTATTGGGTGCGGTAGTGACCCCTGCTGATCTCCCCCCTTGAGGGGGAGATGCCCGGCAGGGCAGAGGGGGGTAAAGCCCCACGACACACCCTTGCTTTCCCACACGCCGTGCTCCAATCTCGCGGCACCCCATCAAGCTGCGAGCGCATCATGCCCCATGCTAAGGTCGCACCCCAAAACCGGCAGCATGCCCGCGAAATGCGTAAGGTCATGACCGACGCTGAACTAAAGTTCTGGAACGCCATCCGTGCTCATCGCCTTGACGGTCTCTCTTTCAGACGCCAACTCCCAGTTGCCGGATATATCGTTGATTTCGCCTGCCCGTCGCATAAGATCATTGTCGAACTGGATGGGTTTCAGCACGCGGAAGACTCTGCGGCAGAGTACGACAAGAGAAGAACACGAACACTCGAGGAACTCGGCTGGACCATCCTCCGCTTCTGGAACCACGAGGTCCTCACAGACTTAGATAATGTCTGTCTCCACATTATCAGAACGATCCGGGAGGACCGAAGATGACGACATATACCGGCGGATGCCAATGCGGCGCGGTCCGTTTTCGCGCCACTGGCGACCTGAAAGACAGTTCCATTTGCCATTGCCGCATGTGCCAGAAGGCTTTCGGGGCTTATTACGCGCCACTGGTTTCAGTTCGCAATGTGGAGTTCACATGGACGCGCGGCGAGCCGAAACGCTTCCAGTCCTCCAGCGTCGTGAAGCGCGGCTTTTGCCCCGAATGCGGCACGCCGCTAACCTATGAGGCTCCGGATGGCATTGCGGTGGCGGCCGGCGCCTTCGACGATCCCGCCGCGCTGCCGCCAACCATCCAGTGGGGCGTGGAACGGAAGATCGATTTTGTCGACAACCTCCACACCCTGCCCGCCGTTGCGACCGAGGACGACCTGACGCAGGTGGACTACCTTGCCAATCTCGTTTCCTATCAGCACCCCGACCACGACACCGAAAACTGGCCACCGGAGAACAGACAATGAGCGAAACGGGTTTTTCCGGCGGCTGCCAGTGCGGCGCCGTGCGGTTCCATGCGGGCAAGCTCGGCAGGGCCTCCATCTGCCACTGCCGCATGTGCCAGAAACATTTCGGCAATTTCTTTGGCGCACTTGTGACTGCCGATCAGGCACATCTGACCTGGACACGCGGCCAGCCTGCCCTCTTCCGCTCGTCGCAGAAAATCCATCGCGGTTTCTGCAACAAGTGCGGCACACCGCTGACCTATCATTATCCCGGCGGCGTGGAGATCGCGATCGGCGCTTTCGACCATCCCGAGAAGATAGAGCCGCAGGTGCAGGTGAACATCCACAAGCGTATGCCGTGGATCGAGCAGCTGTTCGCCAAACCGGCAGTCGAACAGGGCGTCGATGAGGCCGAGATCACCTCCTACCAACATCCGGATCATGACACGGCCGAATGGCCGCCTGAGGAACGATAAAACATGACTGAAGAACTGCGCGGCTTTTATCCAGACATCGAACCCTTCGAGACCGGCATGCTCGACGTGGGTGACGGCCACACGATCTATTGGGAGCGGGTGGGCACACGCGGCGCTAAGCCGGCGGTCTTCCTGCACGGGGGCCCGGGCGGCGGGGTAAATCCCACCCATCGCCGGGTATTCGATCCCGATCTTTACGATGTCATCCTGTTCGATCAGCGCGGCTGCGGTCGCTCCACGCCACACGCGGAACTCGAAGCCAACACCACATGGCATCTGGTTGCCGATATTGAACGGCTGCGTGAACTCTGCGGCTTCGAGAAATGGCTGGTGTTCGGCGGCTCCTGGGGTTCGACGCTGGCGCTCGCCTATGCCGAAACCCATCCGGACCGCGTCAGCGAACTGGTCCTGCGCGGTATCTACACCGTCACCCGGCCGGAACTCGACTGGTACTACCAGTTCGGCGTCTCTGAAATCTATCCGGATCAATGGGAAAAATTCATCGCACCCATTCCCGAATCCGAACGCGGCGAGATGATGCAGGCCTATAATCGCTATCTCACAGGCACTGACGAAACGAAGAAGCTGGAATGCGCGAAAGCATGGAGCCAATGGGAGGGCGCGACCATTGCACTCGTCACCGATCCCGACCGCGTCGAGGATTTCGGTGAAGACAAATACGCGATTGCCTTCGCCCGCATCGAAAACCACTTCTTCGTTAATGGCGGCTGGCTTGAGGAAGGACAATTGCTGCGCGATGCCGGCAAGCTCAGGAATATTCCCGGTGTCATCGTGCATGGACGTTACGACATGCCCTGCCCGCTGAAATATGCCTGGCAGCTGGCCAAGGCCTGGCCAGACGCGGATTTCCACATTATCGAGGCCGCGGGACATGCGATGAGCGAGCCCGGCATTCTCGACCAGCTGATCCGCGCCAACGACCGTTTTGCCGGGAAATAGTATTTATTTCAGCACGTTGTGGCGGCAGGATAAGATGATGATTCACGCAGGGGTTTCCTGCGGGGATCATCTACCCGGCGCTGATCAGCACGTTTGAAAGGCAAAACGCCTTTTATTCATGCAGTTTTTCTCATGAACCCTTCACGGAAATGAATTGGCCGCCATTGTGCCGATCCGTTATAAAACGCCATCCGAACAATTGGCGGTACTCCCATGGCACTCGACAAAACGCTTCCAGCCCAAGAGGGCGGCGACAGCGCGCGCGGTTTTGCTTTCGCGCTTTCCGCATATCTTTTGTGGGGTTTCCTGCCCTTCTACATGAAGGCGGTTGCACATATTTCACCGATCGAGGTCATCGTGCATCGCGTCGTCTGGTCGGTGCCGATCGCAGCGGTGGTGCTGATCGTGCTCGGGCGCACGGCTGAAATCCGTACGGCGCTGAGGAGTTCGAAGATGCTTGCGATGGCGAGTCTTACGGCTGCGCTCATCAGCATCAACTGGGGCGTCTACATCTGGTCGATCGGCGCGGGCCGCGCACTTGATGCCGCGCTCGGCTATTTCATCAATCCGCTGTTCAGCATCTTCCTCGGTGCCGTACTGCTGAAGGAAAAACTCTATCCGGCGCAGATCGCCGCCATCAGCCTCGTGGCGGTTGCGGTGGCCATCCTCACCTGGCATGCGGGCAGCCTGCCGTGGGTTTCCATAGCGCTCACCGTTTCCTGGGGCTTTTACGCCTTTTTCCGCAAAACCCTGCCCATAGGCGCGACGCAGGGCTTCCTGCTGGAAGTCATGCTGCTGTCTATTCCCGCCGTGCTGGTCATGATCTGGCTTGCGTTCAGCGGACAGGCGCATTTCATGGGCGGCAATTCCGCCGATACCTGGCTTCTGGCGGCAAGCGGTCTCATCACCGCCGTTCCCCTCATTCTCTATGGCAATGGTGCGAAACTGCTGAAGCTCTCCACCATCGGCATCATGCAATATATCGCGCCGACGATGATCTTCCTGATAGCCATTTTCGTCTTCAAGGAGCCGTTCGACATGGTGCGTCTGGCGGCTTTCGCAATGATCTGGGTGGCGCTTGCGATCTACACCGGCTCAAGCCTGCTGCGGCTCAAGCGATGACCAAATCCTTTCTCACTCCTGCTCCCTGAACAGGAGTGAGGTAACCAGGCGTCAGTAATCCACCAGCAATTGCGGGTTTCCCTCATAGCCGAAGCGCGGTTTGACACCGAGAAGGCCCGCCGTCTGGGCGATGATCTCGCGCGTCATGGGGGCCGCTGTCGAGGCTGCCGTGCGGCCGCCGTTCACGCCGGTCCTTGGCGCATCGATCATGGTCAGCACGACATATTTCGGCTTGTGCATGGGAAAACCGGCCACGAAGGCGTTGAAATTGATGTCCTTGGCGTAACGGCCATTGATCACCTTGTCTGCCGTCCCCGTCTTGCCGCCGACATGAAACCCCTCCACCTGTGCGCCACGGCCGGAACCCTTGATGCCGTTCCAGTTGAACAGGTAACGCATGTCGGCGCTCGTCCTGTCGTTGATGACGCTGCGCGCGAGCGATGCCGCAGCCTCTTTCGAACGCGGCAGGAAGGTCGGAGAGATCAGGCTTCCGCCATTGATAAGGGCTGCAGCGGCCACCGCCGTCTGCAACGGAGTGGTAGCAACGCCATGGCCGAAGGAGATGGTGACGGAATTGATCTTCTTCCAGTTTCTCGGCTGGGTCGGCGTGGCAACGCCGGGCATTTCCGTGTCCATTCTGGTCAGCAGACCAAGCTTCGTCAGGAATTGTTGATGGCCCTCGACACCGACCCTGTCAGCCACCGCCGCCGTGCCGATATTCGATGAAAATTGAAACACTTCCGGAATGGAGAGCGGCCGGTTTCTTCCCTTGAAATCCCTGATGGTGAAGCCGCCCATGCGGATCGGCCGCGACGCATCCACCACCGAATTGAGCGTAATCGCCCCGGCATCCAGACCCATGGCGAGCGTGAAGCTCTTGAATGTGGAGCCCATCTCGAAGGTGGCGTTGCTCATCCTGTTGAACCAGCCTTTTTCATACTCCTTGTCGACGCTGCCATCAGCGAGGGTGCGGGAAGGTTCGTTCGGATCGTAATCCGGGACGGAAGCCATGGCCAGCACTTCGCCCGTCTCCACATCCACGATCACCGAGCCGGCGGCTTCGGCCTGATAGGCACTTTTCGCCTTCACGACCACGTCGCGAACGATGTTCTGTACTCTGAGATCGATGGACAGCCGCACCGGTTCCAGTGGCGTGCCGCTGGCAAGACCCACAGCGCGCAGATCGGCCAGCCCCTGCTGGTCCAGGTAACGCTCCATACCGGCGAGACCCTGATTGTCGACATTGACGTGGCCGATAATATGCGAAGCGGTTGGGCCGCCCGGATAAAACCGCCGTTTTTCCGGACGGAAACCGATGCCCGGTATGCCGAGATTGAGAATATCCGCCTGCTGCCGCGGCGTCAGCTGGCGTCGCAACCACTGGAAGCCTGTATCCGAACGCAATCTACGATGCGTCTCGCGCCAGTCCAGATTGGGAATAACGGTCGCGAGTTTTTCCACCACCTCGTCCGGATCGACGATCCTGCGCGGATCCGCATAAAGCGATACCATGTTGAGATCGGTCGCTAGAAGCGTGCCGTTGCGGTCGACGATGTCAGGCCGTGAGGCGATGGCGTTGACGCCCGTGTTGATCCATGCGGTGGAAACGGGTTCGGCGAGCCCATATTGAACGAGGCGCGCCGCGGCGGCGGCGTAAATCGTAATGAAGACAGCGATGATGATCGCAAGCCGCGTCTTTGCCTCCGCCCGGCGGCGGGCGACCGAACCGAAGACGACCTCCCTGCCCCGCAGCGGGTTTCTCTTGATAATGAAATGCGTCCGGCTCTTCAGCCGCATCACGAAAGCAATCATTGCCGATGACACCCACCCGAGGCGGCGGAGCAAAATTCCGCGATAACCAACGCCTGGGAAACGGTGACACAGGATCACTCGCCGGGCCACGAAAAGGACGGGCGGAAGGATGCCGCCGTTAAATCTATATTAATATACATTTAAAATTGTAACGAGCCGCCCGAGCGGCCGTTAACAATCGCCGGGCCTACAGGCGCGAAATCACCGAAGGATCGCCTTCAGGGTTCTGCTGCGCCAGCGCGCGGTCGATGATGGCGGGCACGATGTCCTTCACCTCGTCAATGATGAGCGGGTTGAGAAGATGCGCGCGGTGGATGAAGCCCTGGTCGCGCATATGTTGCACGAGTTCCAGCATCGGGTTCCAGAAACCGTTGATATTGGCAAAGACCATTGGCTTCGCGTGACGGCCGAGCTGCGCCCAGGTCATGATCTCGACGATCTCTTCCAGCGTGCCGACACCGCCCGGCAGGGTGACGAAAGCATCCGAGCGCTCGAACATCATGTGTTTGCGCTCGTGCATGTCCTTTGTGATGACAAGCTCGTTCAATTGTCCGAGAGAATGGCGTGTTGCCTCCATATCGACCAGAAATTCCGGTATGATGCCCGTCACTTCGCCGCCATTGGAAAGAACGCCGCTGGCAACTGCGCCCATGATGCCCTTGGTGCCGCCACCATAAATCAGGCGAATGCCGTTTTCGGCAATGGATTTCCCAAGCGCACGGCCTGCTTCCATGTGGGCGGGATCACGTCCGGGCTGGGAGCCGCAATAAACGCAGATGGATCGAATCGCTGTATTTTTGTCCGTCATGAAGGGAAGGAACTATGTGCGATGCGGCACGTCAAGAAAATTTGGGAAATCCCTTGCAAATATGGCCTTTTGGCCACTCACCGCTTGTCTGGCGCTAGGTAAGACGCTAGCAATCTCAACTCGTGTGAAAAGCTTGAATTATCCGGAGCACCCAGGATGAAAAACAATAAAGCCGGTTTGCTGGCGCTGATCGTGTTGGGGATTGCATCCCTGCTCATGATCTTTTTCGTCCTGCCGCGGATTTCAAACGACGGCAAGCCGATCGGCGACGCCATCAACGAGGCGGGCAACGCCGTGAAGAACAGCGTGGAAATGGGCGCCGACAAGGCGGGCGACATCCTGTCCGATGCGGCAGAAGAAACCGCCAATATTGCCGACAAGGTCGGCCGTCTGGCGGCTTCCGCCACACAGTCGATCAAGGATCTGACCACGCTTTTCGCCGACAGCAAGGTTCCCTCCGACGCCGATTTCGCAGCGGCGCGCAAGAAGGTCGAGACCTCGCTCAAGGAACTGACGAATATCGAAATTCCCGAGTCGCTGGATGAAACGACGTCGCGGCTCATCACCACGGCCCGCACCGCCGCCGAGCGCACCACGGCCTTCCTGCGCGGCCTGCCTGACAATGCGGCGGCAGCGGCGGCGCAGGTGCGTCGTCTCGCGGGCGTCTTCGCCGGCACCGACGATGGCGCGCCCGAAGCGGCGAAGCCGGCGGCGGCGCCAGCCGATGCCGCGCAGACCTCTTCCGGCGCGCCGACTTTCGACATCCTGCGCGTCGAGCCTGATGGTTCGGCGGTTGTTGCCGGCAAGGCGCAGCCGGGTGCGAAACTTGAAATCCTGAGCAACGGCAAGGTCGTCGCCCAGACAACGATCGACGGATCCGGCGATTTCGCAGCCGTTTTCGACAATCCCCTGCCGCCCGGCGACCATGAACTGGTGCTTCGTTCGACCGATACCGCCGGCAAGGCGACGCAGTCTGAGGAAGTGGCGACGGTTTCCGTTCCGGAAGGCAAGGCCGGCGAGCTTCTGGCCATGGTTTCAAAGCCCGGCAAGGCAAGCCGGGTCCTCGCCATGCCGGAGGCGGCCCCTCCGGCGCTTAAGCCGCAACCGCCATCACAACAGCCTGCGGCAACGGCTGCGACCAACGCCAATGCTGCCTCCGTACCGCTTGCCGGCGCGGCCGCTGCCGCCGCTCCGTTGACGTCGAGCGTCCAGGTCACTGCCGTCGAGTTCGAGGGATCGAAGATTTTTGTCGCGGGTTCCGCGCCCGCCGGTTCGACGGTTCGCGCGCTGGTCGATGACAGGGAAATCGGCAAGGCCACGACAGAAGCCTCCGGGCATTTTGTCATCGAAGGTGACGTCGATCTCGCCGTTGGCAGCCACATCATCACCGTCGAGGAGCTGAATGACGACGGCACCGCGAAAGTGCGCGTGCGCGTTCCGTTCGAAAGGCCGCAGACCGACCAGGCAACCGTCGCGATGCAGACGCCGTCTGGTTCTTCGTCAGCGGCCACGACTGCAGCGCCGGTCGAAAACCAGAGCACGGCGAGCGACCGCGCCGCTTTCGAAAAGCTGCGCACCGATGTCGCCAAGGCCTTTGGCATCCTCTCCAATCTCTACAGGGACCAGCCGACACCGGCGCTCGATCAGGCAATAGCCGGCCGCTCCGCCGTGGTGATTGCGCTGAAATCGCTTTCGGAGTTCCGCACCGCGGCAGCCACCGAGCCGGACTTCACAGCCTTCGCCGGCGACATCGCCGCCAAGGCGCGCCAGCTGCTGACATCGGTCGAAGCCTGGCCGAATGACGTGGCGGCAATCGGCAAGGGGCTGGCTTCGCTGGCCAGCAGGCTTGCCGAACTCCACATCACCGCGCCGCCCGCTCCCACGCCACAGGCGCCAGCCGGTCCGCAGACCTTCGAGCAGGCGCCGCTGGCCGAAAGCCAGAACAGCGTCATCATCCGCCGTGGTGACACGCTGTGGCAGATTTCGCGCCGCGTCTATGGCCAGGGCGTCCGTTATACCACGATCTATCTCGCCAATGAGGACCAGATCAAAAACCCTGACCTGATCGAGCCCGGCCAGATTTTCGGCGTGCCGAAAGAGGCGCTGCCGAATGCGGAAGAACTTCACCGCAAGCGGCTGAAAGGTGGCTCTTGAGCAACTGAACCGTTGCGGTAAATCCGCAACGATCCTATCTGTGACGCGCGCGGCGGCTTGACCAAAGCCGCCGTCATGCTGTCGGCTTCCGGCAGTGACCGGAGAGTATGATGGCCACGAAGAAAAAAACCATTTCTGCGGATTCCAGCAATCCCACCCAGACGCTGATCAATCTCTGGCCATATATGTGGCCGGAGGGGCGGTGGGATCTGAAGATGCGGGTGGTCTGGGCCACCGTATACCTTGTTGTCGCCAAGCTGGTTCTCATCTCCGTCCCCTATTTCTTCAAATGGGCGACGGACGCGCTGAATGGCAAGCTCGATATGGCGGGGCTGGTCCCGGCCTTCCTGTTGGGCGCGGTCGCCCTTGTCATCGCCTATAATCTGACGCGGCTGATACAGGTCGGGCTTAACCAGCTGCGCGATTCGCTTTTCGCCAGCGTCGGTCAGCACGCGGTCCGCCAGCTGGCCTACAGAACATTCGTACACATGCACCGGCTTTCGCTGCGCTTCCATCTGGAGCGCAAGACCGGCGGGCTCTCGCGGGTTATCGAGCGTGGCACCAAGGGCATCGAAACCATTGTCCGCTTCACCATCCTCAACACCGCGCCGACCTTCATCGAATTCCTGCTGACGGCAATCATCTTCTGGGCGTCCTACGGCTTTTCCTACGTTCTCGTCACGGTCATCACCGTCTGGGCCTATATCTGGTTCACTGTCCGGGCCAGCAACTGGCGAATCTCCATCCGCCGCGCGATGAACGACAGCGACACCGATGCCAATACCAAGGCAATCGACTCGCTGCTGAATTTCGAGACCGTCAAATATTTCGGCAATGAAGAGATGGAGGCGCAGCGCTTCGATGTCGCAATGGCGCGTTACGAAAAATCGGCGATCTCGATCTGGACCTCGCTCGGCTGGCTGAACTTCGGTCAGGGTGTGATTTTCGGCCTTGGCTCCACCGTCATGATGGTGATGTCGGCGCTTGCCGTGCAGCGCGGCGAACAGACGATCGGTGATTTCGTCTTCATCAATGCACTTTTGCTGCAGCTTTCCGTGCCGCTCAATTTCATCGGTTTCGTCTATCGCGAAATCCGCCAGGGCCTCGCCGATATCGAGCAGATGTTCGAGCTTCTGGAAGTGGAAGCCGAGGTTACCGACAGGCCGGGTGCGACGCCGCTCGCCGCCGGTCCCGGCGCGATCTCGTTCCGCGACGTGCATTTTGCCTATGATGCCGAGAGACCGATCCTGAAGGGCATTTCCTTCGACGTGCCGGCGGGCAAGACAGTTGCCATTGTCGGGCCTTCGGGTGCAGGAAAATCAACGATCTCGCGGCTGCTCTACCGTTTCTACGATATCCAGGAAGGGGCGATCACGATTGACGGGCAGGATGTCCGCGACGTGACGCAAAAGAGCCTCCGTTCCGTCATCGGCATGGTTCCGCAGGATACGGTGCTGTTCAACGATACACTGGCCTACAATATCCGTTACGGTCGCCCTTCGGCGAATGACGAAGACATCACGGCGGCAGCGGATGCAGCCCAGATCAGCGCCTTCATCGGAAAGCTTCCGGATGGCTACGCCACCATGGTCGGGGAGCGCGGGCTGAAGCTCTCCGGTGGCGAAAAGCAGCGTGTGGCGATTGCCCGGACGATCCTCAAGGCACCGCCGATCCTGATCCTCGACGAGGCGACCTCGGCGCTCGATACGCATACGGAGCAGGAAATCCAGAGCGCGCTTGATATCGTTTCGAAAAACCGCACCACACTGGTCATCGCCCACCGGCTCTCGACGGTGATCGGCGCAGATGAAATCATCGTGCTGAAGGAAGGGCTGATCGCGGAGCGCGGCACGCATACATCCCTGATGGCCCAGAACGGTCTTTACGCCTCGATGTGGAGCCGCCAGCGCGAAGCTATCCGGGCCGAAGAGATGCTGCGCCATGTTCGCGAAACCGACGATCTCGGTGTCGTGGACCGCGGCGAACCAGCGCATTGAGGCGCATAAACGCCTGATAACGGCCCCCGCATGGCAAGGGGACCATTGCCGGGCGGTCCGTTTGGCTGTAACCAGCTAGGCAAAATTTGTCGCACGTCCGTATGGATCATGTCGTATCACGACCACATATAGACGCGACAGACAAAACCGGAGCAAGGAACCATATGAATCTGTTCGACACCATTCGCAACACCATCGTACCGATCCACAAGGAAGGTTATGTCTTCGTAGCCGCTTTCTTCGTGGCATCGCTGGTGCTCGGCTGGATCGCCGAACCGCTGTTCTGGGTCGGCCTGGTGCTGACGGCCTGGTGCGCCTATTTCTTCCGCGATCCCGAGCGCGTGACGCCGCAGGATGACGACCTGATCATCAGCCCCGCCGATGGCAGGGTTTCCGCCGTACAGACCGTCATCCCGCCGCTGGAACTGGAGCTGGGCAAGGAGCCGATGGTGCGCATCTCGGTGTTCATGAACGTCTTCAACTGCCACGTGAACCGTTCGCCGGTCCGCGGCCGCATCGTCAATGTTGCCTACCGTCCCGGCCTGTTTCTCAATGCCGAGGTGGACAAGGCTTCCGAGGACAATGAGCGCAACGGCCTCGTCATCGAAACGTCGCATGGCAAGGTCGGCGTGGTGCAGATCGCCGGCATGGTCGCTCGGCGCATCGTCTGCTGGGTCAAGCCAAACGAGCCCGTCGATGCCGGCGAGCGTTTCGGCCTTATCCGCTTCGGCTCGCGCCTTGACATCTTCCTCCCGGAAGGCTTCCAGCCGCGTGTATCCGTGGGTCAGACGGCAATCGCCGGCGAGACCGTGCTGGCAGAGTTCGGTTCCGCCAAGGGTCCGCTCCTCAGCCGCCGCGGCTGATGACGATCAGGAAAGACATGCGCCATGGAAACGCCGATCGCCGAACCGCCGCAGAACGGAAAACATGAGGGCAGAAAGGATAGCGGCCGCGGGCCGCGCCTGAGAGAAATTCCCTTTCGCCTGCTTGTTCCCAATCTCATCACCGTTCTGGCCATCTGCGCCGGCCTCAGCGGCGTGCGGCTGGCCATCGAAGGGCGTTTCGAACTCGCCGTTGGCATGGTGCTGCTCGCGGCCTTCCTCGACGGCATAGACGGGCGCATCGCCCGCATGATGAAAGCGACGTCCAAATTCGGCGAACAGATGGATAGTCTGGCCGATATCGTCAATTTCGGTGTCGCGCCCGCGCTGGTGGTCTATGCCTATCTTCTCGATCAGGCACGGTCGATCGGTTGGATCGCCGCCCTCATCTATGTCATCGCCGCGGGTCTGCGCCTGGCGCGCTTCAACGTGATGATCGAACGGCCGGTCAAGGCGCCATGGCAGAACGAGTTTTTCGTCGGCGTCCCTGCCCCGATGGGTGCCATGCTGGTGCTGCTGCCGGTCTATCTCGGCTTCCTCGGCGTCGAGCCGGACAAGCCATTCGCTTATGTCGCTGCCGCCTATACCGTGCTGATCGGTTATCTCCTTATCAGCCGCCTCCCGGTCTGGTCGGGGAAATCAGGCACAAGCCGTATCCGCCGCGATCTCGTGCTGCCGATGATCCTCGTCGTCGTTCTCTATGTGGCCATGCTGATGAGCTTCACCTGGGAGGTGCTGGTTCTCACCGTTGCCGCCTATCTCGTCTTCATTCCCATCAGCGCGCGGCTATGGCACCGCCGATACGGGACGCTGACGATCGAAGAGGACGCGCATGACGACGGAAATGGCGGCAATGGCCTCGATCGCAGCATTTAAAACCTTAGGTGTCATTTTTCTTGCTTCACCTATCTGCGCCCTGGCGCAAAATGTCGCACCCTGAACGGCCGGCTTCGCGTTTTCCGCCTCGAATCCGTCAAGATTAGCCGCGAAAGAAGGGGCTCACACGCATCGCAACGGCGTTTGGCGTGAATTGTGGAGAGAGAAAATGACGAACGAGACGAAGGCACAGCCGCAGGCAAAGCCGGACCTCAAAAGCCACTACCGCCCGCTCGGGCTGAAGGCTGTCGCGGCCGCGACGCTGATGTTGAAGCGCAAGCCTGCAGCCAAAACCGCTTGAAAATAAACGATTTTTCTTAAATCGGACAGGTCGACGCGTGATAGGTCAGCTGACCGAAGACGGTCAATCCGGGATAACCGAGCAAAACACGGCGCTGTGAATGGCGCCGTTTTCTTTTGCCGCCGTCATGCGCCATTCCGGTCCGGACCATGGAGCCGATCCGTTATAGTGTAACGTGACTGCAACAAAACCATGCTAAAGTATTCGACTTCCACGAGACGACTGTACGGACAGTCTCGCATCAATTACTGAGAAATTACAAATTTTCTACTTTAGAGATTCATTCCTCTGCGGTTACCAAGATTTTCAATACCGTGACGTGCGGTGGCGAAAGAAAGAAGTTTCGTGGAGACATCATGAAGACGGCCATGGGGGGCTTGGGCGGCATGCAGGATAAAATCCTTCTGATTGAAGATTCCGTTGCTCTGTCCATGCTGCTGAAGACGCGCCTTTCGGAAGAGACGCAAGCCGAGGTGATCCATTGCGACAGCATGGCCGCGGCCGATACCCTGCTGCGCGCCCATGATTTCACGCTGGCGCTGACGGGTCTCAATCTTCCCGACGCTCCGAAGGGTGAAATTCTGGCGCTGCTCTCCGAACGCAAAGTGCCCGCCATCGTCTTCACCGCGACAGTGGATGAGGAGGCCCGCAAGCGTTATGCCGAGAAGAAGATCATCGACTATATCGTCAAGGACGGTCACCGCACCGTCGACGCGGTGGTCAAAACCGTCGACAGGATTTTGACCAACAGGCAGTTTTCCGTTCTGGTGGTCGATGATGCGCGGACCGCGCGCTCCGGCCTCGTGGAAATTCTGGAACGGCAGAACTTCAAGGTCAGCGAGGCGCATTCGGGCAATCGCGCGCTGGAAATCCTGGCGCAGGACCCGTCCATCCAGCTCGTCATCACCGATTATCACATGCCCGATATGGACGGTTACGAACTTACGCGCCGCATTCGCGACAGCCGCTCCTCGGAGGATCTGCGCGTGATCGGCATATCATCCTCCACGGACCGGCTGCTTTCTGCAAGCTTCCTGAAAGCGGGCGCGTCGGATTTCGTCTATCGCCCCTTCGTGCCGGAAGAGTTGCAGTGCCGTATCGACAACAACATAGAAACGCTGAAACAGCTCAAGCGCCTGCGCGAGCTGGCCGAGCGCGATCATCTGACAGGCTTGCCAAACCGCCGCTCCTTTTTCGAGCGCACCCGTGCGCTCATGGACGTTATCAATGACAATGACGAAAATGGCGCCGTCGCCATCCTCGACATCGATCACTTCAAGAAGATCAACGACACGCTGGGGCACGATGCGGGCGACCGGGCTCTAAAAAAGTTGGCGGAGCTTCTGCATGACAAGTGCGACGCGCACCGCCACATTCCCGCCCGTCTGGGCGGCGAGGAATTCGCGGTCTTCCTGCGCGGCCTGGATGCCCACGCCGCCTATGCGTTCTGCGAAGAATTACGCGCCCATGTGGAAAAAAGCGGCCGACAATTGAGCGGCAGCAGCCTCGCACTGACGATTTCGCTCGGCGTCGTAGAGATCGAGAAGGGCGAGCCCTTCGACAACCAGTTGAATGCCGCCGATCAGCTGCTCTATCTCGCCAAGGCGAACGGCCGCAACCGCGTCTATTCCGATATCATGATCCAGGAAGGTTTGCAGAAGATCGGACGGAACGGCTGAGTTTCTCCGGAACTGAGGCATGGGGAGCGAGCGGATGAGGCTTGTTCTTCTCCCCGCCGGGAGAAGCCCGCGGCAGCGGGATGAGGGGGCAAGCCCACCGTATATCTCTGCCGTAGCCCCCCCCTCGACCCTTCGGCAACCTTCCCCCCCTCGGGGAGAAGAATTGGCGGCAATGTCAGAGCTTAGATAACCAGCCTCACACGCTGCGCAAAGACGTCAAAACAGCGACATCTGCCCCTCGTCCTTCGCCGGTTTGATCTTTGCCAGCGGCACGCTTTCCGGCACTGGCTCGATGAGATCGGCGCCGACATTGGCGACCTTGTTGACCTTGTCCGAGACGGGAATCATCTCAAAGAAATCATCCTGAACCGGCCGCATCAGATCGGCGACCTCGCGTGGTTCCTGAGTCTTGCAGTCGAGCCAACGGCTGAAATCCTCAGGCGCGATGACAACGGGCATGCGGTCGTGAATGCGCCCGATGGCGGCATTGGCGGCCGTGGTGAGGATAACGCCGGTATCGACCTCCGAACCATCGGCCGAAGACCATGTCTCCATGAGACCGGCGAAGGCGACGATGCCGCCTTTCTTCGGGCGAATGAAATAGGGCTGCGGTTTGCCGCCCTCTTCCTTCGGCGGACGTCGCCATTCATAAAAGCCGGACGCAGGCACGAGCACACGGCGATGGCGCATGGCGGCGCGGAAGGAGGCCTTGCCGATTGCCGTTTCCGAACGCGCGTTGATGAGCAGCGGAAAATCCTTCGGGTCCTTGACCCATCCGGGCAGGAAACCCCACCGAACCAGCACTGCCCAGCGATTGGGCAGGTTACTGCCGCGCTCCTGCCGTTCACCCTCCATGACAATCAGTATCGGCTGCGTGGGCGCGATATTGAAGCGGGCGGGGAAATCCTCTAGCCCGATCAGGTCAAGATAATCGGCAATCTCTTCCGGCGTCGCTTTCAGGACGAAACGTCCGCACATATGTTTCTCCTCAACCCCGCGGCCCGAACAGGATGATGGTGGCCCCTGCGAGACAGACGGCGCCGCCGGCGATATCCCATTTGTCCGGCGCGTGGCCCTCGACGCCCCAGAGCCACAAAAGCGAAGCGGCGATATAGATGCCGCCATAAGCGGCATACGCCCTGCCTGCGGCCTCCGCTGGCACCAGCGTCAGGAGCCAGGCAAAGGCGGCCAGCGACAACATGCCCGGCAACAATATCCAAGCCGTTCTGCCAAGTTTCAGCCAGGCCCAGAAGGAAAAACAGCCGGCAATTTCGGCAAGAGCCGCCAACGCATAGATAAGATAGACCTTCATTCCACCGTCTTCTGCCTGCACAATCGAACCGATTCTGGACTATAACATCGGCGCAGAAACCGGAATCGATTTTTCCAGACCGTCCGACCGAGACACGCGAAACCTTACATGACCGTTCGTATCAAGCCCCGCCTCGCCTCCTCCGCCATCGTCAGAAATGGCGACCGGCTTTTGCTCGTGCGCCGCATCAATCCGCCCTCGAAGGACATGTTCGCCTTTCCCGGCGGACGGGCCGAGGAAGGCGAAACGCCGGCCGAGACGGCGCTACGTGAACTGCACGAGGAAACCGGCATTGTTGCACGCGATCCGCAACTTTTCGCGACCTACGATCTTCCCTCGCACGATGCAAATGGGACCCTGACGAGCCATTTTTTGCTCTCCGTCTTCACCGTGGAAACGGATGCCGATCCGCTTGTGACCGTCGGTGATGACGCAGCGGACGCAGGCTGGTACACGCTTGCGGAAATCCGCCGACTGCCGGCCCCAGAAAGCGTGGTGGAATGCGCCGAGCGGCTGCTAGCATGATTGCCAGCAGGGCAGAATCGCGATTATCTAGACCCGTCCGCCCGCCGGATGTTCACGAGTATGTGTGGGGCAGAATAAAATTTTGATACGACCAACCATTTTCCTGTCTCTTTTCCTGACCATGCTGCCGACCGGGCAAAACGGCGCCGTTTACGCGCAGCCTTCCAAGGCAGCATCCGAGGCACGTCCTGCGGAAACGGCACCTCCCAAACCCGCGCCCTATGACGACAAGCTGGCACGGCTGTCGGAAATATTGGGTGCGGTGCAATATCTGAGAACGCTGTGCCCTTCTTCCGGACCGGAGGACTGGCGCAAATCGATGGGCGACCTTCTGGCTGCGGACACGGCCAACGAACCTGAACGACGTCAGCGCATGACGGCTGCATTCAACCGTGGATACCGCTCCTTTGCGGCCATTCACACCAGTTGCACACGCGCCGCCATCATGGCAGAAGAGAACTACCGTAACGAAGGGGCAACACTCGCTCAGGAAATCGCGTCCAGGTTCGGAAATTAGAGGATTATTAACCTCTTTTCGCCGCAGCCCGTGCCGTTTTGATAAAAGGCTGCTAGTGTTGTTAACAGGGTGGTAAGGACTTGCCCGCCCTGTCGAGGATGAAAAATGCAGACAAGCCGTAACGAAATCGACGATATGATCGTGCATGAAAAGATGCAGGTCGCTCTGGAACACCAGAACGAGGCATGGGCTGACGGCATGGCCGACGGCATCGAGCCGGAGATCATCGCCGATGCTGCAATCGCTCTGGCCATGCGCGAAACCATCCGGATCCACGGCGAGGCTGGCGCGGAAGCAATGCTGGAATCGCTGCGTCAGCGCATGCTTCAAGGCGAATTTTCTCCGCAGCGGGTGATACAGTAAAGCCGGGGTCTATCATGTCTTGCCTGAGCAAGGGGCTTTTGCGCTCTTCCGCCCTGCTATCCATCGTGCTCGCTCTGACCGCCGGGTCGATTGGCCTGCCGGGTCGAGCCTTTGCGCTTTCCGAGCTGAAGCCGGCCCAGAACAACGAAGGCGAGCCACAGGCTCAGAAGGGCGAACAGCCTGAGCAGACCGCGCCCGCCGAGCCGGACGAAATCGAGGGCGATTCGGAAGGCATCCCCCTGCCCGACCCTCTGGTCGACCGATCTGCCGCCCAGACGAACCAGCAATCGTCCAAGCCGGACAATACCCCCGAAATGTCAGTGGTCATCGAGCACGATATTTCCAAGGCACCGGAAGCCGTACGCAAGCTGCGCCAACAGATCATCGACGCGGCAGCGACGGGCGATATTGAAAAGTTGCGGCCATTCATCGCTGCCGGCCAGAAAGAATTCCGCATCGACGGCAATGACGGCGAAGACCCGATCGCAGCGCTGAAAAGCTATTCAGGAGATACCGACGGGCTGGAAGTGCTGGCAATCATCATCGACCTCCTGTCGACCGGTTACGCCCATATTGATGCAGGCACGCCGGACGAAGCCTATGTCTTCCCCTATTTCGCCGGAAAGCCGCTCAATACGCTGACACCGCCGGAAAAAGTGGAACTGCTGCGCATCATCACCGCCGGCGACCTAGCGGACATGCAGGAATACGGCAATTACAGCTTCTATCGCATCGGCATCTCGCCTGAAGGCAAGTGGAAGTTCTTCACCGCCGGCGATTGATCCTATCCCGGCGCTTGCCGTTCTTTTGCAAAAATCCTAACTGTGCGGAATGAGCGTCCGGCACCGGTACATGTGCTGTTGCCCAGACGCATAGTCTCGACGAACCGAACGGTGACGCCATGCCTTCCGCTTTTCTTGCCGACCGCCGCCTGATCCGGGTTTCCGGCACCGGCGCCGAGGAGTTTCTGAACAATCTCATTACCACCGATGTGAAGCATCTGCCTGAAGGGGAAGCCCGCGCCTGCGCCCTTCTGACCCCTCAAGGCAAGATCCTGTTCGATTTCCTCATCGCGCGCGACGGAACGGACTATCTCATCGAGATCACCGCTTCCGAACAGGAAGCGCTGTTGCGCCGCCTGACGATGTACAAGCTGCGCGCTCCCGTCGATCTGAAAGCGGAAGCCGCCGAAGGTGTGAGCGTTTTCTGGGGGGAACAGGCACCTCAGCCGGCGTTAAGGGACGGCCGTTTCGCCAAGGCGGGGCTCGATCTGTTCCGCGTTCCGGGCGCAACTGCCGCTGGCGACGCAGCCGTCTATGATGAGCTGCGTGTCGAATACGGCATTGCCGAAGCTGGCCGCGACTATGCGCTGCAGGATGCTTTTCCGCATGACGTGCTGATGGATGTGAACGACGGGGTGTCATTCAAGAAGGGCTGCTTTGTCGGCCAGGAAGTTGTATCGCGCATGAAACATCGCGGCACGGCAAGGCGGCGTGTTGTCCTTGTTTCAGCGCAGGACGCCCTCCCCGGCAGCGGCGTGGACATTACCGCACAGGGCAAATCCGTCGGTACGCTCGGCACCGTCTGCGGCAACAAGGCACTCGCCATCGTGCGCATCGACCGCATTGCCGCGGCGCTCGCGTCCGGCACGCCGCTTCTCGCGGAAACTGTTCCCGTCGCCGTTGCCCTGCCCGCCTGGAGCGGTCTTTCCTTCCCGGCGGCCGATCCGGCGGCACAGGCGGAGGAATAGAGGTGGCCTCCGTCAAAGGCCCGCGCGCCTGGCAGCGCATGCTGTCCGGACGGCGGCTCGATCTGCTCGACCCTTCGCCGCTCGACGTGGAAATCGCCGATATTGCCCATGGGCTTGCCCGCGTTGCCCGCTGGAACGGCCAGACGCGTGGCGACCACGCCTTTTCAGTCGCTCAGCACTGCCTCATCGTCGAGACGATCTTCTGCCGCATGTGCACGGCCGCGACCCCCGATGAAATGCAAATGGCGCTTCTGCACGATGCGCCGGAATATGTGATCGGCGACATGATCTCTCCGTTCAAATCCGTGGTCGGCGGCGGTTACAAGACTGTGGAAAAGCGGCTTGAGGCCGCCGTGCATCTGCGCTTCGGCCTGCCGCCGCATGCATCGCGCGAGTTGAAGGACCGCATCAAGAAGGCCGACACGGTCGCCGCCTTTTTCGAGGCGACGGAGCTTGCCGGTTTTTCCACGGCCGAGGCGCAAAAATTTTTCGGCCTGCCACGCGGTATTACCCGCGACATGTTCGACATCACGCCGCTTCCCTCCACGGAAGCGCAAAAGCTGTTCATCCAGCGTTTTGAGGCCATCGAGGCCATGCGCGGGACGAACCCCGGGGGTGCCAAATGACGGCCATCGTGGTTTCACCGCTCGGACGGATCGCGGAAATGGCCGTGAAGCACAAGGCCCGGGAAATGGTGACATTGATCGCCAGGGAGCAGACATTTCACCGCCCCGCGGTTATTGCCGCCGAACGGCATCTGACGCTTGCGATGAACGACATCTCCTTCAAGGGCACCGGCAATCTTATCGCCCCTGACGATGCGCATGTGCTGAAGCTCATCGAGTTCGCGCATGAATGGGATCAGACGGCCCCGTTGCTTATCCATTGCTGGATGGGCGTTTCGCGCTCGCCTGCGGCTGCCGTCATCGCCGCGCTCAGTCTTTACCCTGATCAGGATGAGACTGAACTTGCGCTGCGTCTGCGCGCCGCCTCGCCCTATGCCACTCCGAATGCCCGCATCATCGCCATCGGCGACCGGCTGCTCGGCCGGAAGGGTCGTCTGGAGGCGGCTATCAAGGCGATTGGCAGGGGCGCGGACACAGATGGCAATGTGCCTTTCGTGCTGCCACTTCGCAGTTGACAACCGGTTTTGGCGGAACCCCTTCGGAACGCAGTCGTTACCAACCCTGAACGCAAATAAAATCACGGGACGATTCATGGAACAACAGGCAACGGATATCATTGTCGCATCGCAAGCGGCCGTAAGACAGGCGAGCGCACTGGCGGTGCAATATTCCTTTTCGGTGATCGGTGCACTTCTGCTGTTAATCGTCGGCTGGCTGGCCGCTGCCTTTCTTCAACGCTGGGCCTTTCAGGGCCTGTCGCGCATTCGCGGCTTCGATGCGACGCTCGCCGGATTCTTCGCGGGCGCCATTCGTTATGTCGTCCTCATTCTCGTCATCGTGATGGTGCTGGGCCAATTCGGGGTGCAGACGGCCTCAATTCTGGCGGCCCTCGGCGCCGCCGGTCTTGCCATTGGCCTCGCACTCCAGGGAACGCTGCAGAACATTGCCGCCGGCATCATGCTGCTGGTGCTGCGTCCCTTCCGGGTCGGGGAATATATCGAAACCAGCAGCGTCAGCGGGACGATCATCGAGATCGGACTGTTTGCGACCGAGCTGAAGACCAGCGACGGCCTTTACCGTCTGGCGCCCAACTCGACGCTCTGGAACGTGCCGATCACCAATTTCAGCCGCTTTCCTTCTCGCCGGCACGAATTGAGCCTGACGGTGAAAAACGATGAGAATCTCGCCGCTGCGCAGGACATGCTGATGAATGTCGTACGCTCGGAAAGCCGGGTGCTGCTTGACCCAGCCCCTGTCACCTTTGTCGATTCTGTGAGCGCCGACAGCGCCACCGTCAAGTTGCGTTACTGGGTGCGTAGCGACAGCTATTTCGTGACGACCCGCGATGTGACGAAAGCGATGAAACTCGCGTTCGACGAGCGTAAGGCGGAAGTGAGCGCACAGCCGGCCTGAGACGTCACCCCCATTTTTCTGCAAGCGCGATGGTTGCAAGAGCCGTCGCGCTTTTTCGGTGCCTCGCCCTGTAGCGCACTTGCATCCGGCTGATGCGATCTCTATAGCTTCATACGTAATGTTATTACGTAACTTGTCTTAGGAGAGAGCCGAGACAATGCAGAAGACAATCACCCGCCTCACCGGCGCTGTCGCACTTGGTTCCATGCTGTTGGCGGCGACCACGGCAATGCCTGCCGGTGGCGACAAATCCGCAGCCCACAGCCATGAGCACGGGCACGATCACGGCCATCAGATGACCGAAGCTGAAAAGCAGATCTACAAGGGTTATTTCGAGGATGCCCAGGTGAAACCACGCACACTTTCCGATTGGGAAGGTGACTGGCAATCCGTTTATCCCTACCTGCTGAACGGCTCGCTCGATCCCGTCATGGCGGAAAAGGCGGCTCATGGCGACAAGACGGCCGCCGAATACCGCGCCTATTACGAGGTCGGCTACAAGACTGACGTGAACCGTATCGTCATCAAGAGCGACAGCGTGGCGTTTTATAAAGATGGCAAACCCGCTGAAGGCACCTATGTCAGCGACGGCCACGAAATCCTGACCTACAAGAAGGGCAATCGTGGTGTCCGCTACATCTTCAAGAAAACCGGCGGCGATGAGGCCGCACCGCAATTCATCCAGTTCAGCGATCACTCCATCGCCCCGGTCAAGGCCGGCCATTACCATCTCTATTGGGGCAACGACCGCAAGGCATTGCTGGACGAAGTGACCAATTGGCCAACCTATTATCCGTTCCTGATGGACGGCGTCGATATCGTCAAGGAAATGGCGGCGCATTGAGCTATAGCAGGCTCGCGGCTTTCCGGAGCGTGAGGAATGCCGAGCAAACACGTCTTTCGCCTTCTCCCCGCCGGGGAGAAGGTCGCGGCAGCGGGTTGAGGGGGCAAGCTCTCCGCATATCTCTGCCTTCGCCCCCTGATCTGGCCCTTCGGGCCACCGTCTCCCCGGGGGAAGAAGAAAGATTCACTGCCCCATGGTGGAGCGATGCGCCCAGCCCGTCATGCGCTTTTCGAGCCAGGCCATGATGGCATACATGGCGATGCCTTCCACCGCGAGCATCAGCAGGCCGGCAAAGACCAGCGGCACATTGAACTGGCTCTGCGCCGAACTCATCATGTTGCCGAGGCCATAATTGGAGGCGACGGTTTCCGATACGACCGAGCCGACAAAGGCGAGCGTGATGGCGATTTTGAGCGAGCCGAAGAAATAGGGCATGGACCGCGGAATACCGACCTTCAACATGATGTCCATCTTCTTGGCACCGAGTGCCCGCAGCACGTCTTCGGTTTCCGGCTCAATGGTGGCAAGCCCGGTCGCCACATTAACGACGATCGGGAAGAAGGAGATCAAAAAGGCGGTCAGAACGGCGGGAACCGTGCCGATGCCGAACCAGATGACGAGGATGGGCACCAGCGCCACCTTGGGGATGGCGTTGAAACCGATCATCAGCGGATAAAGCCCGGCATAGATGGTTTTCGACCAGCCAATGAACAGGCCAATAGCAAGACCGGCGACCACGGCAAGGGCAAAGCCCAGCGTCGTCGTATAAAGTGTCTGCAGCGAGTTTTTCCAGATCGGCGACCAATATTGCATGATGGCCTGGCCCACCCTTACCGGGGATGGCAGGATCGTGGGCGGCATTTTCAGCGCATGGACGAGCAGTTCCCACACCACGAAGAGCGCCAGCGTATAAAGCCAGGGAGCGGCTTTCACCCAGTTGACGCGGGCAATCAGCGGCTTCGGCGGTTCGGCCGCCACGGTGCTTTCAACGATCGCGCTCATGCCGCCACCCTCGCCTGCGCGATTTCGCCATGCAGTTCCTGCACCATGTCGTTAAAACCCTTGTCATACATGATGTCGAGCTGGCGCGGGCGTGCAAATGGCACGCGGTGTTCGGCGAGCACCCGGCCCGGCCTCGCACTCATCACGAAAATCTTGTCGGCCAGAAATGTCGCCTCGCGCAGATCGTGGGTCACCAGGATGATCGTGACGCGCTGCGCGGCGTGCAGGTCGCGTATGACGCACCACAATTCCTCGCGGGTGAAGGCATCGAGCGCACCGAAAGGTTCGTCCAGCATCAGCAGTTCCGGTTCGTGAATCAGCGCACGGCAAAGATTGGCGCGCTGCTGCATGCCGCCGGAAAGCTGCCACGGATACTTCGAGCCAAAACCTTTCAGGCCGACGATTTCCAGAAGGCGCTCGGCTTTCGCGACATATTCCGCCTTGTGGGCGCGCAGACGACGGCGATGTTTTTCGACGATCTCCAGCGGCAGCAGGATATTTTCGAGCGTCGTGCGCCAGGGCAGCATCGTCGGGTTCTGAAACGCCATGCCGACAATGGAAACCGGCTCCGTGACCTGCCGTCCGGCGACGATGACATTCCCCTTCTGCGGAATATGCAGCCCCGTCACCAGTTTCATCAGGGTCGACTTACCGCAGCCAGACGGGCCGACCACGGCCGCGAATTCACCCTTGTCGACCGTCAGGTTCAAGCCGGAGACGGCCAGCGTGCCGGCCGACCCGCCGTAGCGCATGTCGACATTATCTATTTCCACGAGATGTGACATCGCGATCCCCATTTTCACGCTGGAACGGGCGCTTATGGCCTTCGTTACTCCCGCCGCAATTCCTTAGGCTGCCGGCCATACCCGGCGTTGCCGCTTGTTTCTTCTTCCCGAGGGGGGAAGGTGGCCCGAAGGGTCGGATGAGGGGGAAACGTCGGCGGTGGACCGAGAGCTTGCCTCCTCATCCCGCTACCGCGGACTTCTCCCCGGCGGGGAGAAGAAACCTGCGGCACCCGCTCATTTTACCCATCAGGGAAGCATGCGTTCTTCCTTGGCCGGCAGGTAGGTCGCGTCGAACACCTGCTCCGCCTTGACGTTGCCCTTCAGGCCCATGGACACCTTGAGCGTCTCCAGCGAGGCGGCAAGCCGGCTTGGCTCGACGCCGCCCATACCGTTTTCCACCACATAGGGCGTCTTGATGTTCATGCTGTTGGCCATGTTCAGGCGTTCAAGCTCAATGGCGCTGTCGAGTGTCTCGTTGCGCTTGAGAACAGCAGCCACGCCTTCTTCGGGGTTCTTGACGGAATCAGCAAAACCCTTCGCCAGCGCTTTCAGGAAACCTTTCACCGCTTCAGGGTTTTTCTCAGCGAAATCAGTGTTTACCAGCACTGCATTGCCATAGAGATTCAAGCCGTGCTCGGCCATCAGAATGGTCGAGATATCATCGTCACCGATGCCCTGCTTCTTGAGATTGAGGATCACCGAAAAGGCAAAACCGAAAACCGCATCGACATCACCCTTGGCGAGCATCGGCTCACGCACCGGGAAACCGATCGATTCGATCTTGATCTTGCCGTCATCGAGACCGGCGACCTGCTTGAAAGCCGGCCATTGCGCAAAAGCGCCATCCGGCGGCGGCGCACCGAGCTTCTTGCCTTCCAGCGATTTCGGATCGCCGGTGACGCCAAGCGACTTGCGGCCAACAACGGCAAAAGTGGGCCGCTCATAAACCATATAGACGGCCTTGACCTTCTGGCTCGGATCCTCATCGAGGAACTTCATCACCGAGTTGATGTCGCCGAAACCCATCTGGTAGGCGCCGGTCGCGACACGCGGAATGGCTTCGACCGAGCCGTTGCCGCTGTCGATGGTGACGTCGAGGCCCTCGGCCTTAAAGTACCCCTTGTCGAGTGCCAGCAGGAAACCGGCGGCCGGACCTTCGAACTTCCAGTCGAGCGTGAATTTCACCGGCGTTTCTGCCCGCGCCTCCCCCGCTGGCAGCGAAAAGCCGGCGGATACACCGATGGCGGTAATGGCCAGAGCTCTGGTCAACAACCTGCGCGTTAAAATCATCTGTTCCCCCTGATGGTTTTGTTGGATTGGTTGCATAAGACCCAATTCCGACCTCCAAGGCAAGACAAAATTGCATACAAAATAGCCGTTATTTTGTATGCTTATTTTATATGCACAATTACTCGCGAGCCAGGCAAAAAGCCGGCATTCTGCACATCGCGCATGCAACGAAGCGAGAGCAGCATCGTTCACGCAGAGAACACAGCGTTCTCATTTGCCGGGGTTGCGGATCAGGGGCAGCGTGAGACAAATAGGCCACGAACAGCAGGCGGCTACAGCGGGGGCAAGATGAATTCTGCACTGGGCATACACCACATCACGATGATCACCCGAAAGGTGCAGGCGAATGTGGATTTTTACGCCGGCTTTCTGGGCTTGCGGCTGGCCAAACGCACGGCGGGCTTCGAAGACGCCATGCAGCTTCATCTGCTCTATGGCGATGACATCGCCTCGCCCGGTTCCCTGCTGACTTTTCTGGTGTGGGAGGACGGTGGCCAAGGCCGTGTGGGTTATGGCCAGACGCTGGAAATTTCCGTGGCGATCGATCCTGCCGCCATCGGCTTCTGGCTGACGCGGGCGCTGAGATTCGGCATCCGGGCGGAAGGTCCCTCCGACGAATTCGGCGAGCCCGTCATTCGGCTGAAAGACCCTGACGGCCTGATCGTCAAGCTGGTCGGCACTCAGGCGTTTGACGATGCCACGCCGCACGTGACGAAAGACATTACCGAAGATGACGCCATTCGCCGCATCTACGGTGCAACCGTGCTGAGCGAAGTGCCGGAAGAAACCGTGGCTTTTCTCGAAAAACACTTCGGATATAGGCAGGTAAGCCAGACGGGCGCAATTCGCCGGCTCGTTTCCGGTAGCGGCGACATTATCGATGTGCGCGACGCCACGGGCTTCTGGTCCAGCGCGCCGGGCACTGGCACGGTGGATCACATAGCCTTCCGCGCAAAAGACATGGATGAGTTGAACTCGGTTCTAACCGGGCTGAAATCACTGAACTCCAGCACCACCAACGCCCATGACCGCAAATATTTCCATTCGCTCTACGTCCGCGAACCGGGCGGGGTATTGATCGAAATGGCGACCGACGGGCCGGGTATGACAGTGGACGAACCGCTGGAATGGCTCGGCGAAAAACTGTTCATCCCGCCGCTCTTCATGAAGGATGAGGCGGATGTGCGTGTCGCCCTGCCGCAATTTGCGATGCCTGGCGAAGAGCGCATCGTCTATCGCGACCTGCCCTTTGTACACCGTTTCTACACGCCCGAAGAGCCTGATGGCAGCACCATGATTCTGCTGCACGGTTCCGGCGGAAGTGAAACAAGCCTGATGCCGCTGGCGCACCGGGCAGCACCGGGCGCGACGCTTCTCGGCGTCCGCGGCCGCAGTACGGAAGAAGGGATTGCCCGGTGGTTCCGGCGTTATCCCGATTTCAGCTTCGACCAGAACGATATCGTCTCGGAAGCGGAAGCCTTCGCCGCATTCGTGGAAGGGGCAATCCGCTCCTATGGGCTCGATCGTTCGAAACTGCGGTTTATCGGCCATTCCAATGGGGCAAACTTCTATGCGGCCTTTGCCGCGCTTTATCCGGAGCTTGCCGGGGACGCCCTGCTGTACCGCCCGATGCCTGTTCTCGAAACATGGCCGGAAAGTGATCTTTCCGGCCGCAGCTTCCTGCTTGTTGCGGGAGAACGCGACAAATACCGCGACGGGGCGAGCGTGCTGCATGACAGGCTTGCGGCAAACGGCGCAAGGGTTGAGGTGGAAACGCTGGAGGATGGGCACGAACTCGGGCTCACGGATATCGAAGTGGCGCGGCGCTGGCTGGCGGATGTTCCCTGATTTTCGGGGGATGCGCATAAGCCGAGCGGATGTCGCCCATTTCTTCTCGCCCAGGGGAGAAAGTGGTCTGAAGGGTCGGTTGAGGGGGGGGGCAAGGCTCTCGGTTTATTTCTACCCTCGCCCCCTCCATCCCACTGCCGCAGACTTCTCCCCTCGGGGAGAAGACGCGGATGCGAGCGCTCGCTCCCCCCGTTACCCACAACCTCATCAACCGGGCCTTGCATAAATTCACCAAAAGGGCTTTAAAAACAGCTTCATAATTGGAGAGTCCGTTTGGAAATCCCGCTGTTTATCCTCGCCCTTGTCGCGGCCTTCATCTACACGCTGGTCGCAAGCATCCGCAATTCAAGCCGCATCAAGTCGCTCGAACGGGAGGTTCACAGCCTCAAGCGGCTGATGGCGGCGGGCGTGGCCGCTCCTGCTGCGGCACTGGCAGAAAACGCGGAAACCGCCGAAAAGACTGATTTCGCAGCAGAGACGGAAGGCCAAACGGCGCTGGAACCAGCGGGCATCCGGGATGAAGACGCCTTCGAGCGTTCAGAAGCCAGCACCGCTGCGGCGGATCAAGACGTGGCGCGCGAAGACGCTCCCGCTGCGCCACTCGCCGATGCCGTATCCGTGGCGGCTTCTGATACCGCGTCTGCTCCGGCAGCGAAAGAAAGCTTCGAAAGCCTGCTCGGCGCGCGCTGGGCGGTTTGGGCGGGCGGGCTGGCGCTGGCGCTCGGCGGCATTTTCCTCGTCAAATATTCAATCGAATCAGGCCTGCTCAGCCCGGCGGTCAGGCTGTCGCTCGCCGCCATTTTCGGCCTCTTTCTCGGGCTTGCCGGTGAAGCGATCCGCCGCAAGGCGGTGCCAGGCATCGCCACCACCTACTCCAATGCCATGATACCGGGTGTGCTCACCGCGGCCGGTGCATTGACGCTGTTCGGTGTGGTTTATGCGGCTTATGGCATCTACGACTATATCGGCCCCGGCACCGCCTTTATCCTGCTTGGCCTCGTCGCCTTCGCCACCATCGGCCTGTCGTTGTTGCACGGACAGGCGCTCGCCGGTCTCGGACTTCTCGGTTCGATGCTGACGCCGGCGCTGATTTCCGCCGAAACGCCGAATATCTGGGCGCTCTTCGTCTTCCTCACCGTCTCTTGGCTCGCAACCGCGGCAGCGGCGCGCCGGCAGGGCTGGACGGTGGTCCCGTCGCTTGCCAATACCGGACTTGGCCTCTGGGCTCTCGGATATATCGGCTTTTCGGATGCAATCAGTGCCGAACCGCCGACTCTTGCCCTGCTCATTATGCTCGCTGGCACGATCTTCCTTTGGCCCGGAAAACAGTACGACACCACGCCTCGGGAAACTGCCGAAACGGCAGCTCCCGAGCGGCGCGCGATTCGCATCATGCGGCTTTTGCTGCGCCCGTCGCTCGCCCTCAACCTCACCGTATCGATGGCGGTGATCCTGCCGGCCATCGGCTTCCTCTTTGCCGAAGGCAGCGTCGATACTCACCCGGCGCTCATCGTTTCAGCGCTTATTGCAGCTCTTGCAGCACTCGGCGCTGCCCGTCACTATGCCGTCTGGCCGGCGATAATCGCCGCGCTCGGCGCGCAGTCTGCGGTGTCGCTCATGTCGCGGCGTGGCATCGATTTTATTGGTCTCGTGAATGATACCGGCGTGACGCTTCCGCCCGTGGGCACAGGCTACGCTGCGGAAATTGCCATGGCGCTCGGCCTTGGGGCTATCTTCGTGCTGTGCGCCTTTTCCTTCCTGAAACGCAAGGGCGCAGAAGATGCGGATTTCGCCCAGCTCTGGGCTGGCATTGCCGCCCTGTTCCCTGTCTGGCTCGCGACGGCGAGCTTCGTCGAATATGGCAATCTCAGCCGCGACTGGCTGCACGCGGCCTATGGTCTCGGCCTTGGCTTCGTGCTGCTTGCCGGTGCTGAATGGCTGCACCGGCGCAACAGTGAGACCTATCGCAAGCCGCTGAACATCCTTGTGCTCGGCTCCTTCGCCGCCTTCGCGCTCTGCCTGCACACGCTGACGGAAGGGCTCGCGACGACAGTGCTGCTGTCCGTCATCGGCTTCCTTTACGTGCTGGCGAGCCGCTACCGCAACTGGGATATACTGCCCTGGGTCATGGCTGTCGCAAGTGTTGCCGTTCTTGGCCGGATCGCCTGGGAGCCGACAATCGTCGGGCCGCAAAATCTCGGCACGACGCCGGTCTTCAACGCGCTGCTGCCGGGCTATGGCATCCCTGCCTTGCTGGCCATCGTCTCCGCGTGGCTGTTGCGCGACTGGCCGGGCATGCGGATCAAGAACTTCCTGCAGGCCATCGCCAGCGTCATGGGACTTCTGGCCGTGGCCATCCTCGTTCGCCACGCAATGAATGGCGGTACGCTCGACAGCAATGTGCCGACGCTCGGCGAGCAGTCGATCTACACGCTGCTGACCATCGGCTTCTCCGGTGTCCTGATGACGCTGGATTTGAAAAGCCCCAGCCCCGTCTTCCGTTACGGCTCGATGATCGCCGGCGTCATCGCCGTCATCAACGTGCTGACGATGCATTTCTTCACGCTCAACCCCTATTTCACCGGCGAGAATACCGGCCGCATCCCGGTCCTCAACCTGCTGCTGATCGGTTACCTTTTGCCGGCATTCGCTTATGGCGGCCTCGCCTATTACGCGCGCGGAAAACGTCCGCCGCCCTATGTCAGCATGCTGGCGGTGGCGGGAGCAGCGCTCGGTTTTGCCTGGGCCACGCTTTCGGTGCGCCGTTTCTGGCAGGGCGAGAATATTGCTGACTGGAAGGGCTTTATGCAGGGCGAGACCTACAGCTATTCGGTGGTCTGGCTGCTGATTGGCGTCCTGCTGCTCGTGCTTGGCTCGCGCTTTAATGCCCGCAGCCTGCGTCTGGCATCGGCCGCCTTCGTGCTGATCTCGGTTGCCAAAGCCTTCCTGATCGACATGAGCAACCTCGAAGGCGTGCTCCGGGCGCTGTCCTTCATCGGGCTCGGCGCGGTGCTCATCGGCATCGGCCTGTTCTACCAGAAAATCCTCACCCGGAAGCCGCAGGCATGATCGCGGCGGAGGCTTTCGCGCCCCATGCGGCGCTTGCGCAGGATTTGATCCCGCACGCCGCCGATGCGGGCGACGGCTCGCATGATCTGGCCCATATTCACCGCGTCTTCCGCAATGCCATGCGCATCCATGCGGGTGAAGGCGGCGATGGCACCGTGCTGGCGGCCAGCGTGCTGCTGCATGATTGTGTGGCCGTGGAGAAAAACTCGCCCTTGCGGGCACAGGCATCACGGCTGGCGGCAGAAAAGGCTTCAGGCATTCTGGCCGGCCTCGGCTGGAAGAAACAGGATATCGACGCCGCCACGCATGCGATCATCACCCACAGCTTTTCCGCCAATATCGAGCCGCAGACACTGGAAGCGAAAATCCTTCAGGATGCCGACAGGCTGGACGCCATCGGTATGGTGGGCGCGGCGCGCTGCTTTTATATTGCCGGACGCATGGGCTCCGCACTTTACGATCCGGTCGACCCCTTGGCGAAGGAACGGCCGCTTGATGACCGCGCTTTTGCCATCGACCATTTCGAGACCAAGCTGTTCAAGCTGGCAGATGGTTTTCGCACAGAGACCGGCAGGCAGATGGCCAGAGCCCGCCATGAGCGGCTGAAACAGGTGCTGGACCTGTTTCTCGATGAAATATGAGGAAGCATGATGCGTGTGACAGAGCTTAATATCTACCCGCTGAAAAGCGCGCGCGGCATTTCCCTCTCGGACAGCGCCGTGTCGGCCGAGGGTCTGCCGGGTGACCGTCGCGCCATGCTTGTGGACCCGTCGGGCCACTTCATCACCCAGCGTGAATTGCCTGCCATTGCCACGGTTCTGGCGCGGCACGAGGACGGGGGCATGTTGCTTTCGCGCGACCAGCATGGCGAGATCGTCGCAAGACCATCCGGCGAGCGCATGGATGTGGCGGTATGGAAATCGATCGTCAGCGCCAATATGGCCGACGCTGTGACCAATGACACGCTCTCGGCATGGCTCGGACGCGAAGTGAAGCTCGCCTTTTTCGATAACGCTTCCAAACGCATCGCGAGCCTCGAGTGGACAGGCAATGAAACGCCCGTCACCTTTGCGGATGGCTACCAGATCCTTGTCACCACCACCGCCTCGCTCGCTGCGCTGAACGACAACATGCGCGAAAATGGCGAAGACGACGTTGGCATGGAGCGGTTCCGGCCCAATATCGTGCTTGAGACGGACGAACCATGGGCGGAAGACGGGTGGGCGGCCATCGAGATCGGCGGCATTCGCTTCGATCTCGTCAAACCCTGCGCCCGCTGCATCATGACCACGCAGGACCAGACGACCGGCTCCCGCGATGTGCCCTCTCCCATGAAGGCCATGGGCCGCATCCGCATGTCCGCAGACCGGCGCGTGCCCGGCCCGCTGTTCGGCTGGAACGTGACACCGCGCGGTGAAGGCAGGCTGTCTGTCGGCGACGTCGCAAAGGTGATCGAGGAAAGGCCCGAAGGCTGGGCGATCAAGAGGCGCTAAGTCAGTCCGGTTCAAACGGAATCCTCTGGGCATCAGGCAGCGCTTTAACCTGTCGTCAAACCCTCGCCCACCTCATTCCTGTGCTTGTCACAGGAATCCAGCCGATGCGCGTCTGCGCGGCGAAACAATCCCTCAGCCCAAAGACTTGGGCTGGCTGGATCTCTGTGAGAAGCACAGAGATGAGGAGGGACGGAGCACTGTGAACAAGGCAAGCTTCGAGCCTGACGCGCCGATCTCAATCTTTGTGCACCCCGGCGATACAACGCAAGGGTCATTTCACGACTTCTTCACACCGACGATCAAAAAGATCGGGCGGCGGTCTTCATGCTTCAGCTCCGGGCGCTCGGCCACCAAAGCCGGATCCGGTCGTGGTTCCGCCAGACGCGTCAGGGTGAAACCAGCAGACAGGAGGCCGTTGACGATAGCTGACACGGTGCGGTGATATTTCACCACATCGTCCGCCATCCAGTTGGAGTGGCGCACGCCCTCGTTCTGGTAGTTGTCGAGTGGCCAGTGCAGGATTTCGCCGTCCTCGCCGTAAAACCAGTCCTGTTTTTCCAGCGCCGTAAAAACGGGATGCTCGATGGAAAAAATGAAATCGCCACCCGACTTCAGCACGGCGAAAATCCTTGCGAATGCCACGTCGAGATCGCGGACGTAATGCAGGGCAAGGGAACTCAGCACCACATCGAAACTCTGCGGTGGAAAATCGATGTCTTCGATAGCGGCGCGGCGATATTCGATGCCGGGCCCACCATTGATCTCGGCGGCGCGGCGCAACATGTTCTCCGAGAGATCGACGCCGACGACATGGCGTGCGCCCTGCTCCGCGGCAAAGCGGCAATGCCAGCCGAAACCGCAACCGAGGTCGAGAAAGGACTTGTCTTTCAGCGGGGGCAGCATGGCGCGCAATTCGTGCCACTCGCCGGCCTGACGCAGACCTTCCACGGAACGCGGCATGGCGCTGTAGCGCTCGAAAAACCCGGGATCGTCGTAGATATTCTGTTTCATCGTCGCCTCTTAGGCCGCATTCCATCAATCGCATGAATAATGGCCGTCAAGAAAAGTCGCTAGTGGGGCCGGCTGACAAAAGATAATATTCATCCCATCATTGTGGAATCCGCGGCATGCTTTGCGCTTCTTTCAGAGGCGGGCGCTGCGAGGGGGGAATATTCATGTCGCAAGCCACTCGCCAGAGCATGCCCTGGCTGATTATCGCAGCCGGGTCGCTGATTGCGGTCATGACGTTCGGCCCCCGCTCCGCCATGGGCTTTTTCCAGTTGCCGATGCTGGCCGATACCGGCTGGGATCGTTCAACCTTCGGTCTTGCCATGGCGCTGCAGAACCTCTTCTGGGGTCTCGGCCAACCCTTCTTCGGCGCCATCGCCGATAAGTTCGGTACGGGCCGCGTGCTCGTGCTCGCCGGCTTTCTTTATGCGACGGGCCTCATCTGCATGTCCTTCGGCACATCGCCCTTCTGGCTGCATTTCGGCGGCGGCGTTCTCGTGGGGCTTGGCATTGCCGCAGGGTCGTTCAGCGTCATCCTTTCCGCCTTCGCCCGCCATGTCACGCCGCAGCAGCGTTCATTCGCCTTTGGTATCGGCACGGCGGCGGGTTCGGCAGGTATGTTCCTGTTTGCACCTATCAGCCAGGGGTTGATTTCCACCTATGGCTGGTCGGACAGTCTCGTCTGGCTCGCCGCCATGATGATGCTGGTGCCGCTGCTCGCCTTTTTCATGCGCGGAAACTCGTCCTCCGGCACCCAGTCGCAGGCGCAGTTCCAGCAGACCGCGGGCGAAGCGCTGAAGGAAGCGCTTGGCCACAAGAGCTATCTGCTGCTGACGACGGGCTTCTTCGTCTGTGGTTTCCAGGTGGCCTTCATCACCGCGCATTTCCCGGCCCATCTCGGCGATATCGGTATCGAACCACGCTACGCGGTGATTGCCATGGCGCTCATCGGCTTCTTCAACATCATCGGATCGCTGGCCGCCGGCGTCATCGCACAGCGTTATTCCAAGCCCTATTTCCTGGCCTATATCTATATTGCCCGTTCCGTGGTCGTGACTGCCTTTCTGCTTTTGCCGCAATCGCCGCTTTCAGTCATTCTCTTTGCTTCCGTCATGGGCATACTCTGGCTCTCCACCGTGCCGCCCACAAATGCGCTGGTGGCCATCATGTTCGGCACACGCCATCTCGGCATGCTCGGCGGCGTCGTGTTCCTCACCCACCAGATCGGCTCGTTCCTCGGCGTCTGGCTGGGCGGCTTTCTTTATGACAGGTTCGGTTCTTACGACCTCGTCTGGTGGCTTGGCGTCGGCATGGGGATTTTTGCGGCCGTCGTGCACTGGCCCATTGAAGAACGCCCCGCCCCACGGCCGGCCTTCGCCCAATAGCGATGGCCCGGAACTAACCGGCCCTGTCCAGTGCGGGCGGCGATCCCCTGCGCTCCAAAGCCTTCAGCGCCGCCTGCACGAAACCGTCGCGGGCGGCGTTTTCATTGAGCCCGCGCGGATCGTAGACATGGCGGTTGAGAAAATGGGCGGTCAGGCGAAAAGCTGCCGCAAGGCTCTCGGGATCAGCGGCTTTCGACTGGCCTTCGCCGAGAAAAGCCGGAAGCGACAGCATCCGGTCCGCATAAGGTGCTCCCGCCGTGCGGCAGACCGCCCTTCCCGTTTTCGGCGAAACATAGATGAGATCGTTGCGCAGCCCCGTCGCCGCACATTCGGTAAGATCAAGCCCGAAACCGAGATCATTCAGCACCGCCAACTCGAAGCGCACGAAAAGTTCGCCTGCATCGGCCGGGTCGTGAAGATTATCGAGAATGATATCGAGCGCCTGATAAAGATGCGGATGCGGATCGCGCTCCGGCAAAAGCCTCAGCAGCGCGCCCATGGCCTGGACGCCGTATACGGCGGTGGCCGTTTCCATCAATTGCGCCGCGCGCAGTTGCAGGGGCTCGATGCGGTATTCTCCGAGATGATCGTCAAGGCGCGCGCGCCAGACGACGTCTACCCGGTTTCCCGCCTGCAGCACCGGCTGCATGCTGCGGGAGCGCCCGGAGCGCACCATGCCGAGATGGCGGCCGCGTGTGCGGGTCATCACCTCGGCGATGACACTCGTCTCGCCATGGCGCTTTACGCCGAGAATGATCGCCTCATCCTGCCACTGCATGAAACCTGTCCGAATTTCGATTCAAGCCCGATCATAACCGATCCGGCGGCGAAACGTTATTCTTTTACGGTAACACGCGCCGCATCGACGAGGCGGAGGACGAAATCGGTGATTTCGTTTTCTCCGAAAGGCTTGCCGAGCAAGGGCGCATGCAGGAGATCTTCGGGGAATCCGGTCGTGTCGCCGTAACCGCTGACAAAACCGAAAGGAATGGACGCAGACCGCAAGTGGCGTGCAAAATCATAGCTTTTACCGTCAGAAAGGCTGACATCGAGAAGCACGCAATCGGCGCCATCCTCTTCGAGAGCCTTCCTCGCCTGCGCAAGCGTCGTGGCGATGATAACGGTCTCCACACCCATCGACTGGAGAACCGCCTCAACATCGAGCGCCACCAGATATTCATCCTCAACGATGATAACCCGTTGTGGCACCATATTTTTCTTCCTAACAAAGAGAGCCGTCAGGCTCGAAGCCGTCGTCTTCGAAACGATTCTCCAGTGAGATATCATGGGAGCAGTCGCAAATTGCGGCTCGCCCGTCATTTAAAAAAGACATGTCGGAAGATCAGATAAACGGTCTCTGCCGCTTGCCGTCGCTTTCCCAGCCCGCAACTTGCGCCAGTCCGGCGTCATCCAGCACCAGACAGCCCTTGTCCGTCCAGCGGATAAGCCCGCGATCGACGAGCTTTCTCAGCGTCTTGTTGGTGTGGACGATGGAGAGGCCGAGCGTATCGGCCACGTGCTGCTGGGTGACAGGAATCGTCGCCTCGCCCTGCAGCAGCGCGACTGCTTTCGCCCTGCTGTAAAGGAAAGCGATAAGGTAGGCCGCGCGCTCAAGCGCCGTGCGCCGGCCGATGCTGAGCAGATGACTGTCGAGCATGCGCTCTTCGCTCGCCGCAATCCATGTCAGATCATAGGCAAGCGTCGGGTGGTCGGTAAAGAGATTGTTGAGGCGCGATCGCTCAAAGACGCACAGCGTGACCGGCGACAAGGCCTCAACCGAGTGCTGCATCTCCCCCATCACCGTGCCCTGCAGGCCGACGAGGTCGCCCGGCATCACGTAATTCAGGATCTGCCGCCGGCCGTCCTCCAAAGTCTTGTAGCGAAATGCCCAGCCCGCAAGCACCGTGTAGAGGTGAGCGCTGTGCGAGCCTTCCATCAGGACGACGGAGCCGCTCTCCACCGCCAATTCCCCCGTCTTGAAACGGGACACGAAATCCAGTTCCGAAGAAGAAAAGTCCCTGAAATGCGGTAGATCGCGCAGCGGGCATTGCTGGCAGGGGGTGGTGGAAATCCCGTTCGGTTTTTTGGGTGACATGAATATCCATCATGAAAAAAGGTTGCGCCCAATTGTTTTTGGAACAACCCGTTCCAAGGATATTCGGTTCCCTGCCGGGCACAAAGACATCGCGCTCCTCCCACCGCGTTTCTGTATCCTCACAGAAACGCGGGAATGACGCGCTTTCAGCCTCGCGGGAATTCCAGCCCCATTTCGCGGAAACGCTCCGGGTCGTCGCCCCAGTTCTCGCGCACCTTGACGAACAGGAAGAGATGCACCGGCTGTTCGAGTATTTCCGAGAGTTCCTTGCGCGAGGCGGTGGAGATCGCCTTGATGGCATCGCCGTTCTTGCCGAGCGCAATCTTTTTCTGGCTGTCGCGCTCGACATAGATCACCTGCTCGATGCGCACTGAGCCATCCTTGCGCTCTTCCCACTTTTCCGTCTCGACATGCGAGGCATAGGGAAGTTCCTGGTGCAGGCGCAGGAACAGCTTTTCGCGGGTGATTTCGGCGGCAAGCTGGCGCATGGGCAGGTCGGAGATCTGGTCTTCCGGATAATACCATGGGCCTTCCGGCAATTCGGCAGCCAGATAGTTCATCAGGTCTTCACAACCGGAGCCATTGGTCGCCGAGATCATGAAGGTGCGGTCGAAGGCGACCGTCTCATTGGCGGCGGCGGCGAGCTTCAGGAGGTCTTCGCGCTTTACCTGGTCGATCTTGTTGAGGCAGAGGATTTTCTTCTGGGGGACGTCCTTCAGGCCTTCGAGAATCGCCTCAGCGTCGCCCTTCAGGCCGCGCTCGCTGTCGATCAAAAGAAGAATGAGATCGGCGTCCTTCGCGCCGCCCCAGGCGGAGGTGACCATGGCGCGGTCCAGCCGACGGCGCGGCTTGAAGATACCGGGCGTGTCCATGAACACGATCTGCGCGTTGTCGTGAATGGCGATGCCGCGCATGACCGCACGCGTCGTCTGCACCTTGTGGCTGACGATGGAAACCTTGGCGCCCACCAACCGGTTTACCAGCGTCGACTTACCGGCATTTGTAGGGCCAATGAGGGCAACGAAGCCGGAGCGGGTCGGAAGGGCATTGTCTTCGCCTGTCGAGGCGGGGTTTTCGTGATCGGTCATGATATCCATTCAAGGTCAGAGGTATTCAACATGCGGCCAGAGGGCTCGCCATGCGCTTGATAGTAAGCTGCCGTCGCCGGTCAGCTCAGTTTCAGGTAGAGCTTTTCTGCCAGACGCCTTCGCGTTCCAGCAATCTGGTTGCCGCCACCTGCTCGGCCGCGCGCTTGGAACGCTCGACGCCGGTTTCCGGCTTTACGCCGGGAATTTCGACAGTCACCGTAAAGCGGGGATCGTGATCCGGTCCGGAGCGATCGTCAACCCGGTAAGATGGGGTGACCGCAAACTTTGCGTGCGCCCATTCCTGCAGTTCCGTTTTCGCGTCACGCCGTCCGGCATCCACGCTCGTGGCACGGCCCTGCCAATATTTCAGAATGAATTTGCGCGACGCATCGAGGCCGCCATCCAGATAGATGGTGGCAATCAGGCTTTCGACGACATCGGCGCGCACGTTCAGCATCGCCTTGCCGGTGAGTTTCTTGACGTCGGATCCGGTGCGGATGAAATTGTGCAGGCCCATCTCGTCAGCGATCGACGCGCAGGATTCGGCGCTGACCAGTTGGTTCAGACGCACCGAAAGCTCACCTTCGGACGCATTGCGGAAGATGGAGAACAGAAGTTCTGCAACGCAGAGACCCAGAACGCGGTCGCCCAGAAACTCCAGACGCTCGTAATTGCCCGCCGCGGCGGAGCGGGCGCTGGCATGGGTCAAGGCCCGGTCGAGCCGGGCCTTTTCCTTGAACTCATATCCGATCAACGCTTCCAGACGGGAAATCTCGTCCGCGGAAAGCGGCTTGGTCTTGCTCATCCCACAACCTTGAACAGGCGGTCCCAACGCATGTTGGCCGGCCATTCCCAAATGCGGCTGAACGGCGTGTCGTTGCCCAAAGAGAAGAAGATGACGCTGGCGCGGCCAATCAGGTTTTCTTCCGGCACGAAACCGACATCGAAGCGGCTATCCAGCGAATTGTCTCTGTTGTCGCCCATCATGAAATAATGGCCTTCGGGGACCACGAATTCGCGGGTGTTGTCGCCGCGCGAGTCGGGCGACTGATCGAGCGTGTCGTAGGTAACGCCATTGTCAAGCGTTTCGCGGAAAACGGGTACGTTGGCGCCCGGATCGGCGCGATAATCCGACGTGAAGGTGCCGTCGGGCTGCTTGGGCACCGGCTGGCCGTTGATGAACAGCACGCCGTTCCTGACCTGAATTCGGTCGCCCGGCAGGCCGACCAGACGCTTGATGTAATCCACTTCAGGATTGGGCGGCAGGCGGAAGACCACGACATCGCCGCGCTTCGGCTTGCTGAACTCCAGAATGCGGCCCGAAAACAGGTTCGGCGAGAAAGGCAGCGAATATTTAGAATAGCCGTAGGAGAATTTGTTGACGAAAAGATAGTCGCCGACCAGCAGCGTCGGCATCATCGAGCCCGACGGGATGGTAAAGGGCTGAAACAGCACGGTGCGGATGACCATCGCCAGCAGCAGCGCCTGAATGATGACCTTGACGTTCTCCCAAAGGGCGTTCTGCTTCTTTTCCGCTTTTTCCGACACTTAAAGACCTGCCTGATTGTTTCCCGGCTTCTTCGATCCAAGAAGCTGACGGGCCGTTGCTTATCGCGCCTGCGGCGGGTGATGCTGTTTCACGCGGCCCGCAACGCTTTCATATTTCTGCGACTTCTCTAGAACCTTTCCAGCCCGAAGGGAAGCGCTTCTGTGACAGCCGTGCAAATAGAGCGCGCCCAACGGTGCCCCAGGCCTCAATCGATCACGGGAAGCGCCTCGATGATCACAAATGCCTGAGCGTAAGGGTGGTCATCCGTGATCGTCAGGTGAATATTGGCGCGATGGCCTGCGGGCAGCATGGCCGCCAGTCGCTCCCCTGCCCCGTTTGTCAGCACCATGGTGGGCTTGCCGCCCGGAAGGTTGACGACGCCCATGTCCTTCCAGAAAACGCCGTTCGCAAGGCCGGTGCCAAGCGCCTTGGAACAGGCCTCCTTGGCGGCGAAACGCTTGGCATAGGACGCGGCGCGGTTCTTGCGGCCATCGGATTTGGCGCGCTCGATTTCGGTGAAACACCGATGGGTGAAACGCTCGCCGAAGCGCTCGATCGATTTTTCAACGCGCCGGATGTCTATCAGGTCGCTTCCCAATCCAATGATCATTTCAACATCTCCAGAGAAGCATTCTTGTTGGCGGCGCGATGCGCGAGATTTTCCATCTTGCGGCGCTGAAAACCGTTGATGAGCCCATAAACGGCGATATAGGCGATGACCGCGCTGATGATGGCTGGCGGAACCGCACCAATGGTCATGGGTTCCAGTACCGGCGTCCATATCTGCCGGAATTCAAGATGGCTAAACAGCGCCACGAAATCCACATGCGCAGCACTTTCCGACGTCTTTCGCCCGAGAATGACATGTCCCAGCTCCCAGGTGGAGGCCCAGATGAAAGGAAATGTCAGCGGATTGGCGAAAGTCGTACCGAGTGCCGCCGCCACGAGGTTGACGCGCATGAGGAAACCGAGCGCCATGGCAATGATGATGTGAACACCGAGAAACGGCATCCACGCCACACCCACACCGATGGCGACACCGGCGGCAATGGAATGGGGAGAGGCGGAAAGCCTGAGCAGGCGCAACTTCATATAGCGCAACGAACGGGAAAAACCCGTTCGCGGCCAGAAGAGGTCGCGAATCTTCTCTGAAAAACCAAGGGGTTCACGGCGGCGAAACGGCATGGGGGCAGTCTATTTCATCACCCCGGCCGAGCCAAGAGCGTGGTAGGCAACAAAGAACTTTTGCCCGGTTATCCCACGCTGATCATTGCAGATGCAGCATACCCAATCAGTCACACTGGACAGCGGCATGGAGGAGACGCGCTGAGGCGCGTATCTCCTGGGCTTGCGGTGCACAGGAAAACACAGGCCATTACCGCCGCGCTATCCGTGTCCATACGCATGGCGATTGGCTGCCATGCGCTCAGCGCATTACCGGCGGAACAGGCCGCGGTCGATTTCGCGCTGACGGAACTCGAGGTCGACATTCGATACCGAGCCGCTGAGATATTCGAATTCGCGTTCCTGGGTGGTCTTGCCACGAACGGCGCGAGCGATCTTGCGAAGCGGAGTAAACATGATTTTCGGTCCTTTCGGTTTGGAACGGGCGTTTCTCATCGGTGTTCATCCACCGGCACGCCGCGTTTCCTTCTCTTCAATTTCTGAGAGGAAAATAGTCGCAAACCGCATTAACCACCAGAGACAGGAAAAGGCCGCTGCCATGCACAGAACGCATAACAGCGGCCTTCCGCTATCTCAAAGGCATCAAAAATGCCTCAATCAAAGGCACGCGTGACCGTGGAGACGCAATCCAGATCCTTGAGCTGCGACAGAAGCTGGTTCAGCTGCCTGAGATCCCAGACTTCCACGTCCAGCGCCAACTCGGAGAAGTCAGTACCGATGCGGACCATGTTCAGCCCGCGAATATTGACGTCGAGCGTTGCGATCGACTGCGCCACCGAGGCAAGCGTGCCCGGCTCGTTCAACGCATTGATCATCACCCGCGCCATGAAGCGCGACTTGTTCGCTTCGTCCAGATCCCACCGCACATCGATCCAGCGTTCCGGCTCGTCATCGAAGCGCTGAAGCGCCGGCGCCTGGATTGGATAGATGGTGATGCCCTTGCCCTTTTCCATGATGCCGACGATGCGGTCCCCCGGAACGGCGCCGGCCGGCCCGAAATGCACGTCGACATTGCCGGAAAGGCCACGAATGGGCAGCGGGTCAGGCCCGTCGAGCATTTCGGCCGCACCGTCATCCTCCAGCGCCGAACGGGACTTGCCCGGTATCTTGAAGACCATGCCCGAGGCGCTGCGCATGTTGAACCAGCCGTCGTCACCGGTCATCTTCACCGTCACGCGCTCGTCCTGATAATCCGGGAATACCGCGCGCAGCACATCGAGCGAGGAAACCTCGCCACGGCCGACGGCCGCGATGGCGTCCTCGACATCCTTCTGCGCCAGCCGATGCAGGACCGGCTTCAGCGCCTCCTTGGAGAAGGCCTTGCCGGCGCGTTCGAAGGTGCGCTCGAGAATGCGATAACCAAGGCCGGAATATTGTTTGCGGATGGCCATACGGGTGGCGCGGCGAATGGCCGAGCGGGCCTTGCCCGTCACCACTACCTCTTCCCATGCGGCGGGCGGCACCTGCACGCCGGAGCGGATGATCTCCACCTCGTCGCCATTGTTCAGCCGGGTGACGAGCGGCATGATCCGGCCGTTGATCTTGGCGCCAACGGTGGTGTCGCCGATATTGGTGTGCACCGCATAGGCAAAATCGATGGGCGTCGCGCCGCGCGGCAGGGCAATCAGCTTGCCCTTGGGCGTGAAGCAGAACACCTGATCCTGAAAGAGTTCCAGCTTGGTATGCTCAAGGAATTCTTCCGGGCTGTCGCCTTCCGCCAGCGATTCGATGGTGTGGCGCAGCCAGGAATAGGCGTTGCTTTCCGGCGAAAGCAGATCGCCCTCCCCGTTTTCGCCGTCCTTGTAGAGCGCGTGGGCGGCAATGCCGAATTCGGCGATCTCATGCATGCGCTTGGTGCGGATCTGCAGCTCGATACGCTGACGCGACGGGCCAACGATGGTGGTGTGGATGGACCGATAGTCGTTCTGCTTCGGCGTGGAGATGTAATCCTTGAAGCGGCCCGGCACCACACGCCAGCGTGTGTGCACGATGCCGAGCGCCCGATAGCAGGAGGGAATGTCGTCGACCAGAATGCGGAAACCGTAGACGTCAGACAGCTGCTCGAAAGAGAGCGACTTCGACTGCATCTTGCGAAACACCGAATAAGGCTTTTTCTGCCGACCCTTGACGCCCGCGCCGATGAGGCCGTTCGCCACGAGCAATTCACGCAGCTCGTCCTCGATCTTCTTGATGAGGCCTTCATTGCGCGTTTCCAGTTCCTGCAAACGGTTTGTCACCGTCTCATAGGCTTCCGGATTGAGATAACGGAAGGACAGGTCCTCCAGCTCGTCGCGCATGTCCTGCATGCCCATGCGGCCGGCGAGCGGCGCATAGATTTCCATGGTTTCCTCGGAAATGCGGCTGCGCTTGTCTGCCGGCATGTATTCCATGGTACGCATGTTGTGCAGGCGATCGGCGAGCTTCACCAGGAGGACGCGCACGTCATCGGAAATGGCGAGCAGCAGCTTGCGCAGGTTCTCCGCCTGTTTCGCCTTGCGGGTTACGAGATCAAGCTTCTTGAGCTTGGTAAGCCCTTCCACCAGCCGGCCGATGTCTTCGCCGAATAATTCGTCGATTTCAGCGCGAGTTGCGGTGGTGTCCTCGATCGTATCGTGCAGCAACGCCACCGCGATGGTCGATTCGTCGAGATGCATTTCGGTGAGGATTGCGGCAACTTCCAGCGGATGGGAGATGTAGGGGTCGCCATTGGCCCGCTTCTGCTGGCCGTGTTTCTGCATCGCGTAAACATAGGCCTTGTTCAGCAGGGCCTCATTCGCATCCGGTTTATATTTTTGAACCCGCTCAACGAGTTCGTATTGCCGCATCATGCGATATTCCACAAAAAGAAAGCGCGCCAACCTTGGGGTCGGCGCACAATGCTGCATCAATAAGGATCAGATTATGACGGCAACTATTGACAGACGGTAACCGCCATCTGCCAAAGGCGTCATAAAACCGGATCAATAATCGTCATTTTTTTCCGGCGGCACAAGGCCTTCGATACCGGCCAGCAGTTCTTCTTCCGACATCTGGTCGAAGGTGACAGTTTCCGGCTGGTCGTCTTCTTCGCTGTCGGCAGCGGCGGCGGCAAGCGTGACCGGATCGGGCTCGGGCTCGTCCACTTCCACGTGCTTCTGCAGCGAATGGATGAGGTCTTCCTTCAGATCGTCGGGAGACAGCGTCTCGTCGGCGATTTCACGCAGCGCAACGACGGGGTTCTTGTCATTATCGCGGTCAACCGTGATGGAAGAGCCCTGAGAAATCTGGCGCGCACGGTGGCTGGCGAGAAGCACCAGCTCGAAACGGTTGTCTACTTTATCAATGCAATCTTCAACTGTGACGCGGGCCATTGCCTGTCCTTTGCGGGTCGTAATGTCGTGGATCAGAGCGCCGTGCGGTCTTCAGGATGCACAAGGGTTGCTCTAACCTATTGAATCTGCGCTTCGTGCCTTGCGGAAAACACCTGGAATTTCTCGCGACGAAGCTTTCCAGCTTCCGATACAGCCATTGGCCGCGGAATTCAAGTTTTTCCTGTCTTTGGCGTCTTTTGGCACCTTATCCTCGATGTTTGGCGCCTGATGAACAAAATGTCTAGAAGAATTGTCTTGGAATAAGGGGGAAGGTAGCTTACTTAAAACGCAACGGCGGTACGCAAAGCGCGTTGATACGACATGATATTTAGCGCTATCGACCGGATATAAAAGCCAGATAATGGCCTTTCCAAAAAAAGGAATGGGATGGAATGTTCGATCCACGGGAGAAAATTGCGCTCTTCATAGATGGAGCCAATCTTTATGCAGCATCGAAAAGCCTGGGATTCGATATCGACTACCGCAAGCTTCTGAAGGCGTTTCAAAAGCGCGGCTATCTGCTGCGCGCCTATTATTACACGGCCCTGATCGAAGATCAGGAATATTCCTCGATCCGCCCGCTGATCGACTGGCTAGACTATAACGGTTACAAGGTCGTGACGAAGCCGGCGAAGGAATTTACCGACGCGCTCGGCCGCCGCAAGATCAAGGGTAACATGGATATCGAACTGGCGGTCGACGCCATGGAGCAGTCCGAAACGGTCGATCACCTGGTGCTGTTTTCCGGCGACGGCGATTTCACCACGCTGGTGGACGCGCTGCAGCGCAAGGGCCGCAAGGTTTCCGTGGTTTCCACCATGGCCACCCAGCCAGCGATGATCGCCGACGACCTGCGCCGCCAGGCCGATCATTTCATCGACCTGATGACGCTGAAAGCCGAAATCGGACGCGACCCGAATGAGCGCCCTGCCCGGCACGCGGAAGGCCCCGAGACGGTCTGATCCCGATTTCGCAATCACCGATATTTCGAAAACGCGTCCGTCTCAAAGACTGGCGCGTTTTTGTTTACCCCCCTATCGGCAGGGAAAAAATTCCCCCCTGAAATTAACAACCGTCAAATCCGGCCGGGGAAAATTATATCTTGGTTAATTTTAGACGTGTCTAAATCAAGTAACGGCACCAACGACATGATTTGGGTGCCAAAGCAGGATGACTAGACATGCATGGCCAAGAAAAAACCGACCGACAGCTCGAAGAAAGACTGAATTTTCTGGGGCTCGGCCACGAGCAGCGACAGAATCTCTCAGACATGAAGGGCGTCATCACCGGCTCTCTCGATGCGTCGCTGGACCGCTTCTATGCGAAAGTGCGCTCGGTGCCGGAGACGGCGAAGTTCTTTGCCAATGACGCACATGTGCAGCACGCCAAGGGCATGCAACTCAAACACTGGACGAGAATCGCCTCCGGTACATTCAACGCGGACTATACAGATGCCGTGACCGCGATCGGCCGCACCCATGCCAGACTGGGGCTGGAGCCGCGATGGTACATTGGCGGTTATGCGCTGATGCTTGACGGCATCGTCAAGGCCCTGATCGAGTCGGAGTTGAAGGGCCTATTCATGGAGAAGAAGGCCAGGAAGGTGAAGGATGCCTTGTCCGCCACCATCAAGGCCGCCCTTCTGGACATGGACTATTCGATTTCCGTCTATCTCGACGTGCTCGCCGCCGAGCGGCATAAGGTAGAGGCCGAACAGGCGCAGATGAAGAAGGAGCAGGACCATATTCTCACGCTCCTCAACAGTGCCCTCGACCGGCTGGCCAACGGCGACCTCAGCTCCAGCATCAACGAAAAGACCGCGCCGCAATTCGAAGGGCTGATCGCCAATTTCAACACCGCCGTCGGCAATCTCGCCGGTGCATTCGCCCAGATCGTGGAGGAAGCGAACAAGATTTCCGGCAATACGCGCGAGCTCACCTCCGCCACCGATGACATGGCCCGCCGGACGGAGCAGCAGGCGGCCGCGCTTGAGGAAACCGCCGCAGCCGTTGAGGAAATCACCACCATTTCCAGGTTGTCGGCGCAACGTTCCGAGGAGGCCAAGGCCATCGTCGAAAGTTCGGCCATCGAAGCAGCACGCTCTCGCAATGTGGTGACGGATGCGGTGAAAGCGATGGGCGCCATCGAGGACTCGTCGCAGAAGATCACCCAGATTATTTCCGTCATTGATGAGATTTCGTTCCAGACCAATCTATTGGCGTTGAACGCCGGCGTGGAAGCCGCGCGCGCCGGCGAGGCTGGCAAGGGTTTCGCCGTCGTCGCGCAGGAAGTGCGTGAACTGGCGCAACGCTCCGCCACCGCCGCAAAGGAAATCAAGACACTGATCGCCAAGTCTTCCGAGGATGTGATGCAGGGCGTTTCGCTGGTGAACAAAACGGGTGAATCCCTGAATACGATCGGCAGCAAGGTCGATCACATCAAGGATCACATCACCTCGCTCACCAAGGCGGCGCAGGAACAATCCGTCGGCATTCAGGAAATCAGTGCGGCGATCAACAGCATGGACAATCTGACGCAGAAGAATGCGGCGATGGTGGAAGAGACCAATGCCGCCACGCACAATCTGAGCGATGTCAGCGCCAACCTCGCGGCGCTTGTCAGCCGGTTCAGCGTTTCGACGACGAAGGCGCATGTGGAGCGGACGTACCGGGCGGCGTGACGGGCGCAGCGGACAGTAACAAACTCCCGTCATCCCGGCCTTGAGCCGGGATCCAGCCAGCCCAAGTCCTTGGGCTGAAAGGGCTCTTCTCACAGCGCAGACGCGCTGCGACTGGATGCCGGATCAAGTCCGGCATGACGGAGGAGCATGCTGCGAAAGGCGGCGAACTTAGGCCGCCCCACCCTTCAACAACCGCGACTTCTGCCGGTTCCAGTCGCGTTCCTTCTCCGTCTCGCGCTTGTCGTGCAGCTTCTTGCCTTTGGCGAGCGCCAGTTCCAGCTTCGCACGGCCCCTGTCGTTGAAGTAAATCTTGAGGGGCACCAGCGTCATGCCTTCGCGGTTGATGCCGGCGCGCAGGCGGTTGATCTCGCGCTTGCTCAGGAGCAGCTTGCGGCGGCGGCGCGGCTCATGGTTGAAACGGTTGGCCTGCAGATATTCCGGCAGGTGGGAATTAATGAGCCAGATTTCATCGCCCTCGTCCGACGCGTAGGATTCGGCAATGTTCGCCTTGCCTTCGCGCAGCGACTTGACCTCGGTGCCGGTCAGCACCAGTCCTGCCTCATAGGTGTCGACGATTTCGTAGTTGAAACGGGCCTTGCGGTTTTCCGCAACGATCTTGTTCACCACGCGCTGGCTGCCTTTGGGGGCCATGATATTTCAATCCCTTGTTTTTCTTATTGCGCCTTCGGCCTGCCGCCGAGAGCGGTTTTCGAACCTCTATTTAGTATCGTCGCCACGAAAAGAAAAGGCGCGCGGGACGGCTTCTGCTGCGAAGCGGTCCATTGCGCGCCTTCCGGCTTTTCAGACCTGTCTCAGTTCATCAGGCCGGCATGCTTCAGCGCCGCATCGATGGCTGCTTCGGTTGCCGGTTCCAGCGTGCTCATCAAGGGCGAACGCACACGGCGGTTGCCGCCGCGCGTCTTCGACAGCGCATATTTTGTGCCGCAGACGCCTGGCTCCATGAAGATGGCCTTGTGCAGCGGCATCAGGCGATCCTGGTACTCCAGCGCCTTGGCATAATCGCCGGCAAGCATCGCCGCCTGGAATTCCGAACAGAGGCGCGGTGCCACGTTGGCCGTGACGGAAATGCAGCCGACACCGCCATGGGCGTTGAAGCCGAGAGCGGTACCGTCTTCACCCGAGAGCTGGACGAAATCCTTGCCGCAGGAAATGCGCTGTTCGGAAACGCGGTCGATCTTGCCCGTCGCGTCCTTGACGCCAACGATGTTCTTATGGGCCTTGACCAGAGCGCCCATGGTTTCCGGCAACATATCCACCACCGAGCGCGGCGGAATATTGTAGATGACGATGGGCAGCTTCACCGCTTCCGCGACGGCGGAGAAATGGGCGAACAGGCCCTTCTGGGTCGGCTTGTTGTAATAGGGGGTAACCACCAGCAGCGCATCCGCACCCGCTTCCTGCGCATGCAGGGCCAGCTCGATCGCTTCATCGGTATTGTTGGAGCCTGCACCCGCAATGACCGGAACCCGTTTCGCCGCAACCTCGATGCACAGTTCAACGACACGTTTGTGCTCGTCGTGGGAAAGCGTCGGGGATTCCCCCGTCGTGCCCACCGGCACAAGTCCGTTACTGCCTTCGGCGATCTGCCATTCCACATGGGCGGCGAAAGCCTTTTCGTCCACGGCGCCATTGTCCGTGAACGGGGTAATGAGGGCGGGAATTGATCCCTTGAACATGCAAAGCTCCTGGCGCCGAGCCGGTTCATGCTTCGGCCGCATTCGATGGTTAAAACCGGCACACATTAGTGCCAGCCCTTGGCGCCGACAAGCGCAAAGGCAGCGTATTTTGTCCGAAATTGTCGGAAGTGTGACAGTGTTCGGGCCGTGATCTGCAAGCGTTAAATGCACATAGCGAAAAGCGACATTGCTCGCGGGCCGGTGAATAAAAGTTGATTGAATTGCAGGGTCGCGCTTAACATTTCATTAAGCCTGAAATCCCAAGATTTACAGGCGGGAGATCAGACCTTTTTTCGGCAATCCCGCTGCAATGTAGCGATATTAGAAGAAAGTCGGCAACTCCGTTACACGATGAAGAACGGCATGAAAAAAACAGTCTGGGGATTGATGGCGGCGGGCCTTGCCGCAACCGTGTGGAACGCGCTGGCCGGGCCGCTGCCCGAGGGCGTCGCGCCGCTTCCCTATGTGAAGCCGGATGCGCCCACCGTTCCCGCTTTCATGCCCGCTTCGCCAGAGGTTACCGGCGCCATTCCCCGCCTTAACCGGCCCGATGATGCGAGCCAGCTGAAGGCAGGCCTCGACGCGCTTTCCGGGCGCGATGCGGCGCGGGCCATCGCGCTGCGCAACGCCATGCCGACCGGCAGTCTGGACCGTCACATCCTCACATGGGCAATCGCCGTTTCGGGCCAGAAGGATGTGCCTTCAGCCGAAATCGCCGCAGCACAGCGCGAACTCGCCGGCTGGCCGGGCGCCGCGACTTTGCGGGCCAATTCCGAAAAAGCGCTTTATCGCGAGGACCCGCCGGCACAGCAGGTGCTTGCTTCATTCGGCGGCAGCAAGCCAGAAACGGCGGAGGGCACGGTGGTTCTCGCCAAGGCGCTGGCCGCCTCCGGCAAGGTCGTGGATTCGCAGCGACTCATTCGCCAGCTGTGGGTGAGCGAAGGCATGGACAAGGATATGGAAGACCGCGTGCTGGCCGCCTTTCCTGCCTATCTGACGGCCGCGGACCACAAGGCGCGCATGGATTATCTGATGTATCGCAGCCGCATCAGCCAGGCGAAACGTTTCGGCGAACTCGGCAAAGCGCAGTCCCTTTACAATGCCTGGGCGGCTGTGCTGCAGCGTTCCGCCAATGCCGGCGCCCTGCTCGGCAAGGTGGATGCCGGCTGGCGCGATGATCCCGCGTTCCTGTTCGCGCGCGTGGAGAACCTGCGCAACCAGCAGAAATATCCGGAAGCGGCGGCTCTTCTGCGGCAGGCGCCGAAGGATACTGCCAAGCTGGTCAATCCCGGCGAATGGTGGAACGAGCGGCGAATCATCGCTCGCGGTCTCGCCGATCTCGGCGATTTTGCCGAAGCCTACCGTATCGTCGCCAATCACAATGCCACATCAGCGGTGGATGTCGCCGATGCCGAGTTTCATGCCGGCTGGTATGCTCTGCGGGCGATGCGCGACCCGGCCACGGCTTCGCGTCATTTCAACGCCCTGCTCCAGACATCAAACCGGCCACTTTCAGCCTCCCGCGCCTATTACTGGCTCGGAAGGACGGCCGAAGCCGGAGGACCCGGCGATGCACGCGACTTCTTTGCAAAGGCGGCAGCCCATCCCGGTACGTTTTACGGCCAGCTTGCCGCTGCACGGATCGGCACGAAGACGCTGAACGTGACCTATCCCAGCCCGAGCAATGGCGACCGAGAACGCTTTGCCGGCCGCGAAGCCGTGCGCGCCATAGACCGCCTGGAGGCGGCAGGTTATGGCTGGCGCGCCGACAGCCTTTACAGGTCGCTGGCCGAACAGCTCGACAGTCCCGGCGAGCTTGCCATTCTGGCGGCGCGGGCTGAGGGCAACGGCAATCATCAGGTCTCGCTGCAGATCGGCAAGACGGCCTTCAGCCGCGGTATCGATGCGGCCGCACTCGCCTATCCGCTCGGCGTCATTCCCGCCAGCGCCAATATTGCCGGCTCCGGAAAGGCGCTTGCCTATGCGATCGCCCGGCAGGAAAGCGCCTTCAACCCCGCCGCCGTCTCCGCCGCCAATGCCCGCGGCCTGCTGCAACTGCTGCCGGGAACCGCCAAGGGCGTGGCCGGCCGCCACGGCCTGCCCTACACGCAGGCGATGCTGACCAGCGACGCGGGCTATAACGCTACACTCGGCGCCCATTATCTCGGCGAGCAGATCGACAGCTTCGGTGGCTCCTACATCCTCACCTTCATCGCCTATAATGCCGGCCCGAAACGTGTGCCGGAATGGATCGCCCGTTATGGCGACCCGCGCGGCAAGCCTATCGATGAGGTGGTCGACTGGATCGAGCGCATCCCGTTCCCCGAAACACGCAACTACGTGCAGCGGGTGATGGAGAATTATCAGGTCTACAAGACGAGGCTCGGCCAACAGGCCGATATCGTTGATGATCTGCGCCATGGGCGCTCCGGGTAAAGGCGTTAATCTTCCGCCAATCGGTGGTCATTCACAGAGCTTCAAGCACCGGTTCGCCCGGTGCTTTTTTGTTTGCGTCGTTGTTATTGCCGTTCAGCACCGGACCCACCAAACGGAAAACCCCGGCATTTCTGCCGGGGTTTCAATCACTGACAATGTCAGATCAGATTAGAAGTCACGCTGAAGACGGACAAAACCGGTAACCTGGTCGTCGCGCTCGTCCTCATCATAGTAATTGGCGGTGATCTTGGTGCTCAGACCGTCGGTGATTTTGTAGTCTACCGTCAGACCTGCAGTCCAGGCATCGCGATTCGACCAGTCGTTCGAAACGATGGCGCTTGCACCAGTATTTACGATGGTGATCTCATCAGAAACATTGCCGAGATACTGCACTGCCGGGGTGATCGTCAGGCGATCAGTTGCCTTGATGGCGTATTCGGCGGCAACTGTCCATTCGGACAGAGCGTAGTAAGCATTGGGGCCAGATGCCCAAACACCAGCAAGTCCAAGGGTGCCAGGTCCGATATCAGCGAATACCATTGCACGGATTGCGCCTTCTTCCTGATCAACGTCATAAGAACCGATCAACTGAAGAGTGGCAGCGCCGAACTTTCCACCTATACCAGCAGTGATGCCGACGTTGTTGTCGGGTTCCTGCGAAAGCGGGAACAGACCACCGACAGCCGGGCCAGTGATTGTTGCGAACTGGCTACCAGTGCCTTCAAGCTCGTCAACCGAAATGCCTGCCCAGAAAGAACCGGTGTCATAGGTGTAGCGAATGGAGTTGAACAGCGTGTTGGAAGAAAGGAGATCCGTCTCACCGGAGAGATCGTCATCCCACCAGCTGTAGAACTTACCGACGCGCAGGCCACCAAGTTCGATAAACGCCTGACGAGCTTCCACGCCGGAAGAGCCAGACTGTCCGTTTTCTGCATCAGCACGGAATTCGATGAAACCACGCAGAGCGCCGAGCTCGGTGTCGGTACGGGTATCAACGTTAAACTGAGCGCGCGTGAACGAATTCCAATCCGAGGTACCGGACTGGTCGCGACCGAAGTTCGTCTGGAAACGAACGTAACCGCTAAACTTCAGGCAGGTTTCGGTGCCAGGAATGTAGAAGAAGCCGGTACCGAAAGCGTCGCAGACGCGAACATATTCCAGGGGCTCGGGCTCAGCAGCGACGATTGCGTCAGCGGCCTGTGCGCCGGATACTGCTGCGAGAGCCGCAGCGGAGCCGATAAGAAGGCTCTTGATGTTCATGGTTGACCTCCAGTCAAACGCTAATTTGCTAAGCAGCGGGTGGGGAGCGCAGATAGATGCGTGCCGCTTATGGAGTTGATTAGAGCCAAAACCGTGCGGCTCGGCAATCTCAATCATGACAAAAGGAAGACAGTAAGGTGTCCTTAGTTTTTCATTGTTGCGAAATAGCTACAATTCTAATAGCCGCGCCTAAAGGCAGCGCGCATTCGTTAACAAACCGTTAATTATCGGTGCATTTCAAAACCTTAGCGAGACCCACGGATGCTTGCCCTGGCTGAGGCAGCGACTTCGAAAATCGCCAAAAATCCGGCGAACAATGTTCAGGGCCAAATATCTTGCCGTTTTAATCGTCGCATTTGCACTGGATTCGCCCTCCCGTTCAGTAATCTCGCGAATCACCATGCACGAACAACGGCGCCCAGTCCTTTTCCTGAGTCGATACTCCCGCAGGATAACAAAAACCCCGGCATTTCTGCCGGGGCTTCCATCACTCACAATATCAGATCAGATTAGAACGAACGCTGAAGGCGAACGAAGCCCTTCCACTGTTCCTGATCAACATCGTCTTCGTCGTAGTAGTTAACTGCGACCTTCGTGGAGAGACCCTGCGTGATCTTGTAGTCGATCGTCAGGCCAGCCTGCCATGCGTCACGGTCAGACCAGTCGTTGGTGACGATTGCGGTGCGGGTCGTGCCAACAATGCCGATACGGTCAGCAACGTTACCGAAGTACTGAGCACCGGGGGTGATGGTCAGCTTGTCGGTTGCCTTGATTGCGTATTCAGCAGCAACTGCCCACTCGGACTCGGCGTAGTAAGCGTTTGCGCCGGAAGCCCAAACACCAGCAAGACCAAGCGTGCCCGGGCCGAGGTCAGCCGTAGCGATCAGGCGAACTGCGCCTTCTTCCTGGTCGATGTCGTAGCCGCCGATGAGCTGCAGCGAAGCGCCACCCAGCTTGGCACCGAGGCCGAGAGCGATACCAACGTTGTTGTCAGGCTCCTGCGAAAGCGGGAACAGACCGCCAACAGCCGGACCCGTGATCGTTGCGAACTGGCTGCCAGTACCTTCGAGCTCGTCAACCGAAACGCCTGCCCAGAAGGAACCTGCGTCGTAAACGTAACGAGCGGAGTTGAACAGAGCGTTCGTGGAGAGAACGTCAGACTCGCCAGAGAGGCCATCGTCCCACCAGCTGTAGAACTTACCGACCTTCAGGCCGCCGAGTTCGATGAAGGCCTGGTCAACGAATACGCTGGACGAGGACGAAGCGCCGTTGTCAGCGTTGCCGCGGAAGCCGATGAAGCCACGCAGAGCGCCGAGCTCGGTGTCGGTGCGGGTGTCAACTTCGAACTGAGCGCGGGTGAAGGAATCCCAGTCAGAAACGCCAGACTTGTCACGACCGAAGTCGGTCTGGAAACGAACGTAACCGCCGAACTTCAGGCAGGTTTCGGTACCGGGGATGTAGAAGAAGCCGGTGCCGAAAGCGTCGCAAACGCGAACGTATTCCAGGGGCTCGGGCTCAGCAGCGACGATGGCGTCAGCGGCCTGTGCGCCGGATACTGCTGCGAGAGCCGCAGCGGAGCCGATCAAAAGGCTCTTGATGTTCATGGTTGACCTCCAGTCAAAGTTTTTAAAAGGGTCTGGGTACTTTCGCTGAAGGACAGCATTCCCTGCCCCATTCCCGTGTTCTCAGAAGCCAAACGATCCACCGCCTCGCTTCTGGTGGTGAAAATACAAAAGGTTTCGCCGCATGCAATCGCCAACATCCGATAAATAGCATTTACGTATATGCTTCATTTCGGTTTGTTGCGGAAACAACACACACCGCCCCGCGTACGGACAAAGGCTTTTACAATACGTTAAGATTTCTGTTGAGAATCCGTTAGTTAGGGCGGTTAACAAGGTATTTCCAATCCACCGGTGTTTTCCGCGATCCCTTGCTACGCAGGCAGCGCTATAGAGATTTTTTGCCTCCGCTGCACACATCGCAGGTGCGGCCGTCATGCGGGGAACGAGCCGGCATCGGAAACGAGCGCGAGCGGCAAGCGATTAACTGGCAATGATTCGAAAAGCGATTCACCCGCCCTGGTCGATTGCGTGCGGCGATGGTTGCTGTTCGACCGGGTCATTGCCGGACATGGCGTAAGCGATGACCGCGATGAGGATGGCGGCCGCGAGGATGGAGAGAACGAGGCGCATTGTCGGTTACCTTCCGCTGGAAGGCAGCCGAACAAGGTCGAAACACGAAAGTTCACGCATTTGCGATATTTGCGGATGATTTGTAGATTAATATCCTGATATCGGTCAGCGATGCCAGCCCGGCCAATGTCAATGAAGCCCGCTATCTCACCTTTATGAATCAGAAGATTATCAAGCGAGAAGTCGACATGGGTGGCAACCGAATCAGCTGTGAACGTGAACGATAGAGGCGCTGAATTGCCTGCTACACCTATACGGCGGCGCAGGACTTGTTCCCACTGGCGTGGATCATTCATCAGTCGCCATACGGTCTTGACGCCTACGACAAGCCTCTCCCCCGCCTGCCGAAGGGGTGAATGCCGTCTTCATTGCACGGAACCGGTCCATGAACTCAGTATATGTGGTGTGGGGCTTAAGAAAGGATCAGCGCTTCGACTGCCTGGTGGCGTGCGGTGATCGTCATTAAATGGCGGAGAGGATGGGATTCGAACCCACGATACGCTTTTGACGTATACTCCCTTAGCAGGGGAGCGCCTTCGACCACTCGGCCACCTCTCCGGTGCGGCCTGATTATTGCGTAAGAAAAATGATTGCAAGGCTTTTTCGCCAAGAAGCCAAAAAACCTGTTGGCCAAATAAACCGCGGGTCAAACTTTACGCCCGGTTGCGGAACTTCTTCAGGGCCCGCACGTTTTCGCCTCGGTAACAAAAGAGGTGTTCTAATGGCTCAGACCAAACTGAATGTTGTCGAAGACACAATCGAAAACCAGATTGCAGAACTGCGTTCGCAGATCGCATCCCTGTCCAAATCCGTTTCCGCCCGTGCGGAAGGTGTTGGCGAGGATGCATCGGAATTTCTGGATGAGGCGCGCGGTCGCGTTCGCAAGGCGGCGCATAATGTCCGGGCGCAGGGCCAGAATGTCGTGGAAGCCGTGAAGGAAAATCCAGGCACCGCCACCTCCCTGCTGACGATCGTCGGCGCACTCGGTTTCGCGATCGGTTATGCGGTGGGCACGAGCACGCAGCAGAGTTCGTCGAACAGCAGCCTTTATCGCTGGCGCTGATGACGAACGGGCATTAAATCAAGGCAAGGCGGGTTTGCCCGCCTTGCCTTTATGCATTGGTGAAAAAAGCAGGAATGAAGGGGGCGAATATGCGGTTCAGCGACGATCTTGAAGCGGCATTGTCTGATTTTGCAAGGGATCACGGCATCGACAGGGACGAGGCAATCCAGCGCATCGTCCGCTCCGCCCTCATCAATGGCGGTTATCTCGCATCCGGCGAGGAAGGTATTCCGCCGGAGAAGCTGAACGCCAGTAACGACGATTGATCAATATCCTGATCCGGACGGCGTCACTACCGGCCCACCCTTGTAGCGGGCGGAAAGCGCACGGAGCGTATTGGCGAATTCCGTGACATCGGCTCCCACGGCAACGAACGACGCGCCGAGTTCCAGATAACGGCGATTATAGGTTTCATTGAAGGTGAGGATGCCGGCGGCCTTGCCAGCCGCGACGATTTTCACGATCGCCGCTTCGATAACCGCCTGCACCGCCGCTTCGTCAATCCTTCCCAGATAACCCATGTCCGCGGCCAGATCCGCCGGGCCGATGAAGACGCCATCCACGCCGTCCACCGCAAGAATATTGTCGAGATCTTCGATTGCCGCGCGGGTTTCCGCCTGCACCAGCAGGCAGACGCTGGCCGAGGCGCTGTCGGCATAATCCGTTATCGTATTAAAAGCGGAAGCACGGGCGACGGCCGCTCCCATGCCGCGAATGCCGCGCGGCGGGTAATGCATGGCGCTGACGAGAGCTTCCGCCTGTGCCGCTGAATCGACCATGGGCACAAGAAGCGTGCGGGCGCCAGCATCCAGAAGCTGCTTGATCATCCAGCTCTCGCCGACAGGCACACGCACCACCGGCTCGGCGGCAGAGGTGGCAAGCGCGCGCAGCTGGTCGATGATGCTGCGCAGGTCGTTCGGCCCGTGCTCTCCGTCGATCACCAGCCAGTCGAAGCCAGCCGTTCCGGCGATTTCCGCCGTGATGGCCTCGCCCATGTCGAGCCACAGGCCAATCTGCGGCTTGCCGGCATGAATGGCGGTTTTGAAACGGTTTTCGGCAGCGGGCATGATATCCTCAGGAGAGCAGTAATTTCAGATCGGCGGACGGATCCGCCAGGATTGTGCGGTCGGGTTGGGCGGCTGTATCGAGCAGTTTCTTACCCGCAACATAGGCCTTGGCGTCATTGACGGCATCGACAGCCACGAAGCGGCCATCACGGAAATACCAGATGGACCAGCTGCCTTCCCTTGCGCCGGGCCTCAAAATCGTCTCGTCGTAACCGAGATTGAAGCCGGCGATCTGCAGCTTCACATCGTACTGATCCGACCAGAACCAGGGTTTCGCGTCGTATACCGCTTCCATGCCGGCCAGTACGGCGGCGGCCGCCTCAGCCTGATCGACCGCGTTCTGGACCGATTCGATCCTCACCTGCTGGCCGTGCCAGGGCAGAAGCGCGCAATCGCCCACCGCATGAATGGCGGGGTCGGATGTGCGGGTATATTCGTCAACCACGATACCGTTACCAACATCGAGACCCGATTCGCGGGCAAGGCGGTCGTTCGGTGTCACGCCGATGCCGACGATGACGAAATCCACGTCGATCGTCGAACCATCCGAAAGTTCGGCCGCAGCAACCCGCCCGTCCATGCCGACGAGGCGCACGAGGCCGGTTTTTTCGCGGATGGAAACGCCCTGGGCCTGATGAATGCCGCGCATGATATCCGCAGTTTCCTTCGCCGCCACGCGCTGGAGAATACGGTCGGCCATTTCGATCAGCGTCACCTCGAGGCCAAGCTTGCGGGCAACGGCGGCAGCTTCAAGGCCAATATAACCGCCGCCAATGACCAGCAGCCTGCGGCCCGGCTTCATCTCCTCCGTCAAGCGGTCGGCGTCGCGCCTGTCACGGACGGTAAGCACGCCGTCGAGATCGCCACCGATGCTGGCGGGCAGCAGCCGGGGCGCGGCCCCGGTCGCAAGAACCAGCCTGTCATAAGAAAGCGTACTGCCGTCCTGCATGCGCACGGTCTTGCCGGCGCGGTCTATCTCCTCCACCCAGGTGGAAAGCCGGATATCGACATTGTTTTCGGCATACCATTCTTCCGGGCGGAACATCAGCCGGTCAAAACTCATCTCGCCGAGGAGGTATTTTTTTGGAGAGCGGCGGCCGCTGATAGGGGTAGGCATCTTCCGAGCCTATGATGGTGATGGCACGCTCGTCCTTCAGCGCCCGGAGCTTCGACGCCAGCGCAAAAGCGGCCTGCCCCGCCCCGACGATTACCAGCCTTCCAGTCACTTTCCACTCCCAGGACAATCACAGCCGGCCGATGACGCCCGAGGCTGCGAAGCGATATTGCGCGATCAGGCGTAACGCCAAGTACGGCCGGCGTCAACCGCACGAGGCTCCAGCCCTGTGCAAGCGTGCCCGATTATCAAAACGGCGCCCGCCTTCTGCAACCAGTCGAGATAATGTGCGTTGTAAACAGGCGAAACACGGGTTGCGTACACAAAGCTGGCCCATGTCGATACGGACTAGAGACAATTGCGGATATTTCCTTCACGCCCTGGCAAGGAAGCCGCTTTAAAATCAGACGGAAGAGGCAATCCGGGAGGTTGTCATGGCTCTACATATGGATATCGGTCAAAACGTCCCGCAGGACGAGATGTATGAGAAATTTCAGATCGACCGGCCCGGCAAGATCACCTTCATAGGGCACCACCTGAGCGCCAAGGATACCATGCGCTGCCTGGTGCGCACCATTTCGCTCTACGGCGCGGAGCTGGATGTCAGTGCCGATCTGGAAATGCCGGTCAACTTCTATCTGGAAATTCTCGGCATCCGCGACGAAATCGGCTGCACGCTGATCCGCCGGGAAGAGGAAAAAGTGACGATCGGCTTCAACATGCTGATCGATGCCGAATTTCTGCACCATGTCCGCCGGCTGAGCTTCGAGACCAGCGTCTGAGCGGCAACCGCGCGTCAGCCCGCCGATCCTTCCGTTGTTCCGTGGCGAACCAAAAATCTGTTGCCAAACACTCATCTAACCCCCGGGCGCGGCTTGCGTCCGGTTTTTTTGCACCTATTGTGAGCCGGGTTTTCAAACACAGGTCCCGGAACTTCTGTCAATGTCCGCTTTTTCACGCCTCACGCCGCTTGCCGCTTCGCTTCCCTCCACCGTTCCCTTCGTCGGCCCGGAGGCCATAGAAAGGAACCGCGGCTTGAAGGTGGAGGCGCGAATCGGTGCAAACGAAAGCGGCTTCGGCCCCGCGCCATCAGTGCTTCTGGCGATGCGCGATGCGGCGGCTGAAACCTGGATGTATAGCGATCCGGAAAATTTCGAGCTGAAGGAAGCGCTTGCCATCCACCACGGGGTTTCGCGCGGCAACATCGCCATAGGCGGCGGAGTGGACGGATTGCTCGGTGAAATCGCCAGGCTGATCGTGGAACCAGGCACGCCTGTTGTCACCTCTTTGGGAGGCTACCCCACCTTCAATTATCACGTGAACGGTTTTGGCGGAAAACTGGTGACCACGCCCTATGTAGACGACCACGAAAACCTCGACGGGCTTCTCGACCTCGTTCACAGGGAAAACGCGCCGCTCGTCTATTTCGCCAATCCGGACAATCCAATGGGAAGCTGGTGGGATGCGAGCGAGGTGGTGGCATTTGCCCGTGCGTTGCCGGAAACCTGCCTGCTCATTCTGGACGAGGCCTATTGCGAAACCGCGCCCGCGAGCGCGGTGCCTGCTATCGACGCGCTGATCGGCCAGCCCAATATCCTGCGCATGCGCACCTTCTCCAAAGCTTACGGGCTCGCCGGCGCCCGCGTGGGTTACGCCATCGGTACGCTTGGCAATGTCGAAGCCTTCGACAAGATCCGCAACCATTTCGGCATGGCGCGTATTTCTATCGCCGGCGCTTTGGCAGCGCTCAAGGACCAGTCCTATCTGCATGAGGTGGTTGGCAAGATTTCCGAGGCACGGGATCGTATTTCCGCTGTCGCCCGCGATAACGGCCTTTCACCGCTGCCCTCCGCTACCAATTTCGTTACCATCGATTGCCACCGCGACGGCGCCTATGCGCGCGCCATAGTTGACGGGCTGATGGACCATGGGGTCTTCATCCGCATGCCGGGCGTGGCCCCGCTTAACCGTTGCATCCGCGTGAGCGTTGGGCCGGGTGACAAGCTCGATCTGTTCGAGCAGGCATTGCCGAAGGTTCTCAAGGCCATCGGGTAAGCTCCCAACCCACCCTCATTCCTGTGTTTGTCACAGGAATGAGGGTTGGAAAGTGCCGCGCGTTACAAGCATCGAATCAACATCCTCCCGCAAGCCCCTGCGCGAGAATCATTTTCCGGCGAAGACACATTACCGAACATAAGAAAACCGCGCCGGCCTTGTTCCTGCCGGTCGCGGTTCGATGTGTCAGCGCAAAAGCTTCGTTTCGGAGCCCTGGCCGCGTTCCCCTTCGGGTTTTACTTTCGTTTGGGCCGGTCGTCGGGACTGGAGGGAACCGGACCGGCAATCTCATGGGTCGCGGGGATGGATCAGTGCATCGTCATCCAGTCGCGGGCGGCGCGAAGGGCTTCGGCCAGTTCCGCTTTCGTCATGTTGCGGGCGAGATCCGCACGGAGAGAAGCCGCTCTTTCCGATCCGCGGATCGCGGCGATGTTAAGCCATTTGTGGGCCGCGATCAGGTCCACCTTGCAGCCCCGGCCGGTCGCATAGACCAGGCCGAGATTGCAAAGGGTGTCGGCGCGGGTTTCGCCACCGGCAGCCATTTCGATATCACTGATGTCAAAGCGTGCCATTGTTTTAATCCCTGTCGTTCTACCTGTTTTCATCGTGCGCCTTCTTGCCGAGGCGTCTTCCGGACTGCCGTCTTTTGCGGCTTTTTTGTCCTTCCGTCCGGCAGGTTTTCCCTGCGCTTTTGATGAGTTCACTATGCCACGAGGCTTTCAACGCTCGCTTAAAAGGCATGATTAATGTGCCGCAAACAAACTGCAAACGATTGGTAAAATTGGGTTTTTGTTAAATATCATTGCCTGCGGAAATTAAGGACTTTCCGGTGAATTTTACGAAAGCTTTACAATTGGATTTAAACCCTTCCTTCACCACGAAAAGAACCCCGATTTTCGAAACTGCTCTCCTTCGCCCTCCCCGCACACGCCAACGCTGCACCGGCACCGCAAATTTCTGTTTCCTTTTACGTGAACGTCAAATACTATCCGCCCTGCCCGTCACGAGGATAAAACGGGCACGGAAGAGCGCGGTGGGAGGAGCAATCGTTGCACCGCACGGCGGCCGCCGGCCAGAGATGGTGGAGGCATGCTGAAGGGAGTTTGATCTGCGCATCGCGTCTTTGGCCGCTACGGCCTGGGAAAAGCCTGCGCGAATTTCGGGAGGAATTTCATGAAGCTTATGATGACGATTGCAGCTGCCCTGTTGATGAGCGGCAATATTGCCTTTGCCGCCGAGGCGATCGAAGGCAACTGGAAGACGGCCAGCGGCGAAACCGCCGTGATCGGCCCCTGCGGCGGTGCTTTCTGCGTGACGCTGAAGACCGGCAAGCATGCCGGAAAACAGATCGGCAAGCTTTCGGGAAAGGGAAACAGCTACTCGGGTGAGATCACCGATCCCGCCAATGACAAGACCTATAGCGGCTCCGGCACCGTTTCGGGGAATTCGCTGAGCATGAAGGGTTGCGTGCTGAAGGTTCTGTGCAAATCGCAGACCTGGACACGGCTGTAATACAGGGAACGGCAGGCGGGCTTTTGTCCCCCAGCCTGCCGTCTCGCGACGCAGAGCGCGGTGGCTGCCAGGAATCGCGCGCAGGCTGCGAACAGACGTCGCATGGAAACCATATATCCGTTTATTATCGCTGCATCCGATGCCAATGAGAGCAACGATATGCGCCCCACCCTTTCGACAATTCTGATCGCGGGCACCTCGCATGTCGGCAAAAGCACGCTGGCCGGCCTGCTCAGCGAAAGGCTGCGCTGCGAGGCGATATCGACCGACAGTCTCGCCCGCCATCCGGGGAGGCCATGGCCGGGTATTCCGGTGCCGGTTGAGGAATATTACACACAGCTGTCGGCGGATACGATCCACTGGTTTCTCAAGGTCCATCACCAGAACATCTGGCCGCTGATCCGCGCGATGATTGACAGCAGATCCGGCACAGGGACTACGACGATCTTCGAGGGCGCCGCCCTGCGACCGGAGTTCATATCGCCTCTCCTCGACAGCACGGTGGCGGGCGTATTTCTTCATGCCGACAATGATTTTCTTCTCGAAAGAATGCGCTCTGAAGCACGCTACCAAGATGCAACGGCGAAGAGGCAGCGGATCATGGACGCCTTCATCGAACGCTCGCTACGTGAGAACACCGAGATGCTGGCATCCGCGCAGGAACACCGGGTGCCGATTGTCGACGTGACCCAAGGTGAAGAATTGGAGAAACTGCTAACCGATCTTGCGCCAGGCGCGGACATCCCCCTGTCCTGAAGCTGGGCATGCGCACCACTGCGGCATCAATCCGCCATGTCACCGCCCGTTAACATCCCTGAACACCATATGAACCGGGGCCTCAGGGTGCGTTCAGTCCGACTATGGCAAAACTCTGTCCATCAACTCCGATAAAGGGGAATGGACATGACAAAGCTGATCAGCCGACTGGCAATCTTCGCGTTTCTCATGGCGATCTTCGCCATGTCCTTCGCCTCGCTCGTCGTTAATCCGAACCGCAGTTTCCAGCGCGTGAATGCCGGTGCGGCAATCGCATGCCAGCACGGCCCGGCGCCCGCCGCCAATTGCCCCGTCGTATTGTGAGGACCGGCCAATGACCACCAGTTTTTCCAACGGCCTGTTCTCCGCACTGCGGCTGATGCTGATGGCCTCGATCTTTCTCGGCCCGGTGGCCGGACTTGCGGTTTACAAGGCCGATCCCCGCCCCGCCTCCAAAGGCGCCGGCTTCGTGCTGCTGATGAGCCTCCAGCGCGGCGCGCTCGGCTGAGTTTCTGCCGCGCCAGCATTGTCCGGCTGCATTTTCGCGTTTCTTTTCAGTTTCTTCGTATTTCTGTCGCTTGCCTGTCGAAATTGGCCTCTTATAATGGGCCATGACAATAGCAAAACCAACGATTCCGCCCCTCACCTTCATCAGTCCAGAGCCTTTCGCGCCGCAGACATTCACGGACCCGAAAGAAGCTGTTGCTGCTTTGAGCGCGCTCTACGAACGCAACACGGCGTTCCTGATCAATTCCTTCACAGACCTTGCCAAGGGCGCGCCGATTGCCGGGCGTTACCGCGCCTGCTACCCGCAGGTCAGCCTCGAGACCGCCACTTTCGGCCATGTCGATTCCCGCCTTTCCTATGGCCACGTGACCGCGCCCGGCGTCTATACGACAACCATCACACGGCCTGAGCTTTTCCGGCACTATCTCAAGGAACAGCTGGGGCTTCTTATGAAGAACCACGGCGTTCCGGTCACGGTGTCGGAATCGGCTACGCCCATTCCGCTGCATTTCGCTTTCGGCGAAGGCGCGTATGTAGAGGCGGCGGCGGCTTCGTCGCTGTCAGACGTGCCGCTGCGTGATCTCTTCGATACGCCCGATCTCAACAATACCGACGATCTCATCGCCAATGGCGAATATGATCAGGTGCCGGGCGAGCCGGCGCCGCTTGCGCCCTTTACGGCGCAGCGCATCGATTATTCGCTGGCGCGCCTCAGCCATTATACGGCGACGAGCGCCAGCCATTTCCAGAACTTCGTGCTGTTCACCAACTACCAGTTCTATATCGACGAATTCGCTGCCTGGGCGAGGCAGATGATGAAGAATGGCGGCGAGGGTTACACGGCCTTTGTGGAGCCGGGCAACATCATCACCCATGCGGGTTCAGATAAGCCCGAGACGGACGCGGTGCTGGCCCGACTGCCGCAGATGCCGGCCTATCACCTGAAGAAAAAAGGACATGCCGGCATTACGCTCGTCAATATCGGCGTCGGCCCCTCCAACGCCAAGACGATCACCGATCACATCGCCGTGCTGCGCCCGCATGCCTGGCTGATGGTCGGCCACTGCGCCGGCCTGCGCAACAGCCAGCGGTTGGGCGACTATGTTCTGGCCCACGCCTATGTGCGCGAGGACCACGTGCTTGACGACGACCTTCCGGTGTGGGTGCCTATCCCGGCGCTTGCCGAAGTGCAGCTGGCGCTGGAAGGTGCAGTCGCCGAAGTCACGGGTTACGAGGGCTTCGAACTGAAGCGCATCATGCGCACCGGCACCGTCGCTACCATCGACAACCGCAACTGGGAGCTCCGTGATCAGGCCGGTCCCGTCAAGCGCCTGTCGCAGTCCCGCGCCATCGCGCTTGACATGGAATCCGCCACCATAGCGGCCAACGGCTTCCGCTTCCGTGTGCCCTACGGCACTCTGCTGTGCGTTTCCGACAAGCCACTGCATGGCGAATTGAAGCTGCCAGGCATGGCGACGGAATTTTACCGCACCCAGGTCGCCCAGCATCTGCAGATCGGCATCCGCGCCGTGCAGAAGCTTGCCGCCATGCCGACGGAAACGCTGCACTCGCGCAAGCTCAGAAGCTTCTACGAGACGGCGTTCCAGTAAAAAGAGATATCGCAGAAGCATGCCTTGGTGTATGATTTTGAAAATCGATACACCAAGGATTATCCATGCGTACGAATATTGATCTTGATGACGCCTTGATCGCCGAAGCGATGGAAATTACCGGCCTTTCGACAAAAAAGGCGACGGTGGAGAAGGCGTTGCGCGATCTGGTGCGAATTCACCGCCAGATGCGTGCCCTCGATGCATTGGAGGGCACGGATTGGGAGGGCAATCTGGACGAGATGCGGACGGATTGGGACGCTGAAACGGATTGGGATGTGAAGAAGGGAAAATGATCGTAGCAGATAGCTCTGCCTGGATCTCATTCATTCGAAAAGACACGCCAGCTCTCTCCGCCAAGTTTCGCGCCTTAATGGCGCAGGGCGAAGTTCTGATCGGCGATATCATTCTTCTTGAGGTGCTTAGAGGCGCACGGGACGGTCATCATGCGCGGCATCTTGAACAAATGCTGGGAGAATTTCCCTGCGTCGCGATGATGTCTCCCCAACTCGCCATCAAGGCTGCCGCAAATTATCGCTTTCTACGCAATCACGGCTATACGATTAGAAAAAGCAACGACCTCATCATCGGCACCTACTGTATTGAGCATGGCCATAAGCTGCTGCAAAACGACCGAGACTTTCAGCCGATGGCCGATCATCTCGGTCTGCAACTGGCATGAGCCTCAAACCACCTTCACGGTCCCCTCCACCCGCACCGGAAAATTCACCGACCGCGCGATGAAGCACTTGTCGTGCGCGTCATGGTGCAGCGCATCCGCCCGGGCGGGATCGCCCTTCGAGATGGTAATGACCGGTTTCAGCACCACTTCGCTGAACTGCCCGGCGCCATCCTTTTCCATGACGAGCGTGCCTTCGGCATCGTCGACATAGTCTTCGACGATGATGCCGTTGACCGAGCAGAAATGCAGGTACCAGAGCTTGTGGCAGGCCGAGAGCGAAGCGACCAGCAGGTCTTCAGGGTTCCAGCGGGCGGGATCGCCACGGAAGGCCGGATCGGACGAGCCGGCTATATCAGCCTTTCCCTCGGTGGAAATCGTGTAGTCGCGTTCGTAGTCGCGATAGCCCGACGTGCCCTTGCCACGATTACCCGTCCACGTCACCTTCACGGCGTAATGGTGTTCCTGTCCTGCCATTTCAGTCCTCCCTTGGCATCTCTTTTCGCATTCTTTAACGGAAAACCGGTGTCCACTTTCCCTAGAATTGCTCGCGCGTATCACGCAGGTGGTCGAGCCCCTTGCGCAACGTCTCTATGATCTCATCCACTTCCGAACGGCTGACGGTCAGCGCCGGCGAAGCCAGCATTCGGTCGCCCGTTGCGCGCATGACGAGGCCGTTTGCAAGGCAATGATTGCGCACCGTTATACCAACATAGTCTGGCTTGCCGAAACGTCTGCGGGTCGCCTTGTCCACCGTGATCTGCAGTCCACCCATCAAGCCGACATTGACGGCTTCGCCCACCAGTTCGTGGTCCTCAAGGCTTTTCCAGCCCTCGGAAAAATAAGGGCCGATATCGTCGCGCACCCGCTCCACCAGCCCCTCCGCTTCGATGATGCGGAGATTTTCCAGCGCGGCGGCGGCGCAGACGGGATGTCCGGAATAGGTGAAGCCGTGGTTGAAATCACCGACCTCGGACAACATCACTTCTGCCACCCGATCCGACACGACCACGCCGCCAATCGGCAGATAACCCGAGGACAGGCCCTTGGCGATGGGGGCAAAGTCCGGCTCCACGCCGAAATACTGGTAGCCGAACCAGGAGCCCAGGCGACCGAAACCGCAGATCACCTCATCGGAGACGAGCAGAATATTGCGCGCCTTGCAGATACGGGCGATTTCCGGCCAGTAGGTCTCCGGCGGTACAATGACGCCACCGGCTCCCTGAATCGGTTCGGCCACGAAAGCAGCAACGTTTTCCTCGCCCAATTCGTCGATTTTCTCATTGAGTTCGCGAGCCACCTTCAGGCCGAATTCGGCCGGAGAAAGATCGCCACCCTCGGCATACCAATAGGGCTGGCCAATATGGGCGACGCCATCGATGGGCAGGCTGCCCTGCTCGTGCATCCACGTCATGCCACCCAGCGAGGCCCCGGCCACCGTCGAGCCGTGGTAGCCGTTGCGGCGGGCGATAACTTTCGTCTTCGCGGGATGGCCGAGGGCCTTCCAGTAGACCCGCGCCATGCGGAACCAGGTATCGGTGGCTTCCGAGCCGGAATTGGTGAAGAACACGTGGTTCATGCCAGGCCCGGCGTGAGAAGCGATCTTCTGCGCCAGCAGCGTCGCGGGCGGCGTGGTGGTGCCGAAAAACGCGTTGTAGTAGGGGAGCTCGTTCATCTGACGCCGTACCACATCGGCGATCTCGCGGCGTCCGTAACCGATATTCACACACCAGAGGCCGGCGAAGGCGTCGAGATATTTCCTGCCGGTGCTGTCGTAGATGAACACCCCTTCCGCGCGCTCGATGATGCGGGTGCCGGCGGCGTTGAGCTTGCCCATGTCTGAAAAGGGATGGAGATGATGGGCGGCATCGATGGCAGCAAGGTTGGAGAGGGGGTTGGAGATTTCATTCATGACAGATCGCACTCCCATAGAAGCGACAGCGCGCACGCCATCGCACCCGCCGACCATGGCCGGGCGGCTTCGATTTGGCAAGACTGGAGGTTTTCAGGGGCTAGGGAGGACACGGCATCGCCGCTTGTTTTTCTCCCCGCCGGCAGAAGAACAGGCGGCGATGGCCTAATTCACGGTCGGTTTGCGCTAAGAGAAGAACGCCCGCCCCACCAGCACCTTCAACTCTCCGGCGTGCACTTCCAGTGCCACGTCGCGTTCCATCGGCAGCAGCTCGCCATCGATGACGCAGCGGACATCATGGCGTTTCTTGGGAAAATGCAGCTCCACATCCGTCACGGTCATGGCTGTCACGGCGGCATTCTGCTTGAACTTGCCGCGCAGAATATCCAGGGCGAGTCTGGCGACACCGGACGGGCGTAACGGATCGGTGAGATAAAAACCCAGATGGCCGCCGGAGACGTTATCCGCCACCAGCAGCGAATTCTGACCGAATTCATTGTTGGAGACGGAAATGGCGGATACCTTTCGATGCTGCGTCCGGCCATCAACGGTGTATTCCACCTCGAAAACAGGCGGGTTGAGGATGACGCTGATGGCGGCACGGATGCTCGCCTTGATCTTGCCGAGACGGGAGGCAAAGGCGAGATTGTTTCGATAGCGCACCATGCGCGAATGCAGGCCCGCGGAAAACTGGTGGACAAAGAGGCGGCCATTGGCGCTGGCGATGTCGACACTGGCAATCTCGCCATTCGCCAGCGTCTCCAGCGCCTGACGAATGTCGAGCGGCAGCTTCAGCGAGCGGGCGAAGAGGTTCATGGTGCCGGCCGGCACGATGCCGAGCGCGATGCCCTGTTTCCAGGCAATGCCGGCAGCCGCCGAAATGGTGCCATCTCCGCCGCCGGCAATGATGCCTTCAATGCCCGGCTCCTCGGCGGCGCGTTCCATTTCCTCGACGACGTCCTTTCCGGAGACAAGACGGCAATCGATCACGTGTCCGGCGCGGGTGAAGACCTCGCGGGCATGATCACAATAGGCTTCCATGTCGGTGGTGCGAAATGTGCCGCCGTCACGATTGAAAATTGCAATGAGCTTCATGTTTCCAACCCGGTCCCGTAACATTCGCAGCCGCGCGTAAATGCCTGGCCTTATATAGAGTTCCGAACACCATCGCGTGAAGATCGTCTTTTGCCGAGAATCGCTCTACCGCAACGCATCATTTCATGTTAGAGGTCACTTAAGGTCATTTTCATGACCGCGCATCTCCAGTCAGGGCAGACCGCTCCCATACGGTCTTGCCCTTTTTTCTGTGGGCCCTTCCCGCTTTCAGGTTACGATGAGCCATTCGAACATCTCCGAAGCCCGCCCTGGCGGGGAGAATGAAACCGTTTACACGGCTGCGCCTGCCGTGGTCCTCTCCCCACTTGCCATTGCGCTTATAGAGCTGGCGCTGGCTGCCGGCGGTTTTGGCATCGGTACCGGCGAATTCGCCATCATGGGCCTTTTGCCCGACGTCGCCTCGACCTATGGCGTCACGGTGCCGGAAGCGGGTTATGTCATCACCGCCTATGCGCTGGGCGTCGTCATTGGCGCGCCGATCATCGCGGTTCTCGCCGCGCGCATCACGCGCCGCACATTGCTTCTCAGTCTGATGGGACTTTTTGCGGCTGGAAACATCCTGAGCGCCGTCGCGCCGGATTTTGTGAGCTTCACCATTCTGCGCTTCATCACCGGCCTGCCACATGGGGCCTATTTTGGCGTTGCGGCGCTCGTGGCGGCCTCGATGGCGCCAATCCACAAGCGCGCCCGCGCTGTTGGCCGCGTCATGCTCGGCCTCACCATCGCCACCCTGCTCGGCACTCCGCTCGCCACCTTCTTCGGCCAGCTGCTGTCCTGGCGCGCGGCTTTCATGCTTGTCGGCGGCATCGCACTTCTGACGGTGGCCCTGCTTTGGCTGTTCCAGCCGCGTGACAGGGTGGAAGAAGGCGCCAGCGTATGGCGCGAACTCGGCGCCTTCCGCCGCGTACAGGTATGGCTGACGCTCGCCATTGCCGCCGTCGGCTTTGGCGGCATGTTCTCGGTCTTCAGCTATATCGCGAAGACCACGACTGACGTGGCGATGATGCCGGTTTCCACGGTCTCCATGGTGCTGGCGCTGTTCGGCATCGGCATGAATGTCGGCAATGTCGTCGGCTCAAGGCTCGCCGATATCTCGCTCAACGGCACGATTGGCGGCATGCTCGCCTTCAACGTGGTGGTCATGGCTGTTTTCGGCACGACGGCGCAGGATCCCTTCATGCTCTGCCTTTGCGTCTTCCTGATCGGCTGCGGTTTTGCCGCCTGCCCGGCCGTACAGACGCGGCTGATGGATGTGGCGCAGGATGCGCAAACGCTGGCTGCCGCCTCGAACCATTCCGCCTTCAACATCGCCAATGCGCTTGGCGCCTGGCTCGGCGGCCTCGTCATAGCCATGGGCTTCGGTTACGCCTCGACGGGTTATGTGGGCGCCGTTCTTTCCCTTCTCGGGCTTGGCGTTTTTCTTGTTTCCGTCACCGTAGAGCGGCGTCAAAAGGCGGCTTGACCCGGCCCTTTCGAAGCTTACGGAAAATTCACAATCGGGCGCTTGACTCTTTCCGGTTTCAGGCGCAACACGGCCTTACGCGCATGCCTTGGGCACGGCGCGGATTTCAACGGAGCATCATTAGATGTCTAGCGACAGTAGCAGTCGATTGCCTTTGCCGAGACCGGCGAACGTGAACTGATCCGACCGCTGTCGGCTCACCACCGCGTTCGCCGTGATCGGCGAATCGACGGAAAGGTGAGCAATCATGAACTTCCACAACCTCTCCCAGAGGGCCAGCAAGGCCGCACGCCTTCTTCGTAGCGGAAATGCCGGCTCCACCACCATTGCCGAACGCGTCGAGCACCTCAACACGATGGATGTCGGCGCTGCCGCAGCCGCCCTTCTCGCCATGCCGCAGGCAAAGGCCGTCGCCATTCTCGACCGGCCGGAACTGCATGGTGCCGCCGCGATCATAGCCGATATTCCGGTCGAACAGGCCGCGCGCCTCGTCAACCTGATGTCGGACGACCGCGTGGCCGACGTCATGGCGGAAATGGCCGAAGAGCCGCGCGCCAAGCTGTTTGCCCGGCTGGACCGCACCACGGCGCTCTCCATCAAGCACCTGATGGGTTACCCGCCGCGCACGGCCGGCTCGATCATGACCACGGAATTCGTTAGCGTGCCGGACAATTGGACGGTGGAACAGACCCTTTCGCACATCCGCGTCGTCGAGCGCTCGCGTGAAACGGTCTATGCCATCTATGTGCTGGCCGAGGACGGGACGCTAACCACCGTCGTGACGCTGCGCCGCCTTTTGACCGGTGAAGCGGGCGCCTCCATTCTTTCGGTCGCATCCAAGGAAGGCATTGTCTGTGCGAGCCCCCTGATGTCACAGGAGGATGTCGCCCGGCTGATCCGCAAGCACGACCTTCTGGCGCTGCCCGTCGTGGATGACCGCTCGCATATTCTCGGCATCGTCACCGTTGACGACGTGATCGACACCATGATCGCCGATACCACGGAAGACGCCCACAAGTTCGGTGGTATGGAGGCGCTGGGCAAGCCCTACATGACGATCGGCTTTCCGGACATGATCCGCAAGCGCGCCGGCTGGCTCGCAGCACTGTTCCTCGGCGAAATGCTGACGGCCAGCGCCATGCAGCATTTCGAAGGCGAGCTGGAAAAGGCCGTGGTGCTGACGCTGTTCATACCGCTCATCATGTCTTCGGGCGGCAACTCCGGTTCGCAGGCCACCTCGCTCATCATCCGGGCGCTGGCGCTGGGCGAACTGAAGCTTTCCGACTGGTGGCGGGTGCTGCTTCGGGAAATCCCGACGGGCCTGACACTCGGCTGCATTCTGGGCGCCATCGGCTTTCTGCGGCTCACGGTCTGGCAGCAGGCTGGCTTCTACGACTACGGTGAGCACTGGCTGCTCGTTGGTGCCACGGTTTTTGCGGCCCTCGTCGGTATCGTCACTTTCGGTTCGCTCGCCGGCTCCATGCTGCCCTTCGTGCTGCAGCGTCTGCGGCTTGATCCCGCCAGCGCTTCGGCCCCCTTCGTCGCCACGCTGGTGGATGTCAGCGGGCTCGTCATCTATTTCTCGGTGGCGCTGGTGATCTTGAGCGGTACATTGCTCTAAACACAAAGGCCCGTTCGAAAGAGCGGGCCTTCTACATTTCGCGGCACGTCATAATCTCTCCTCCGTCATGCCGGACTTGATCCGGCATCCAGCCACGGCGCGTCTGCGCCGTGAGAAGAGTCTATTGCGATCAATGACTTGATCGCGCTGGACCCCGGATCTAGTCCGGGGTGACGGCGTGCGGATGATGCAACTCTGCCAAAAGCATGGTTCCTGGAAAGCCACTCACCCACCCGCGTTGATCACGCCCGTTCCCAGCAGCCCCAAAAGAATGAAGCCGATGACCACGCGGTACCAGACGAAGGGCATGTAGCTTTTGGTCGAAACCAGCTTCAGGAAAACGACGATAACGGCGTAACCGACGATGAAGGCGATCAGGGTCGCGAGGCCTGTCGGACCCCAGCCCACCGGATTGTCTTCGCCGATGCTTTTGAACAGCTGGTAGAAACCGGAGCCGAAGACGGCGGGCACGGCGAGCAGGAAGGAATAACGGGCCGCCGCCTCGCGGGTATAACCCAGAAGCAGGCCGGCGCTGATGGTGCCGCCGGAACGCGAAACGCCGGGGATGAGCGCCATGGCCTGCGCGAAACCGAAGAGGATACCATCACGCCAGATCAGCTGGTTGAGCTTGTAGCGCTTTTTCCCGATCCTGTCGGCGACGCCAAGAACGATACCGAACACGATCAGCATCACGGCAGTAATGTAGAGGTTTCGGAGCGAATGCTCGATGGCGTCCTTGAAGAGAAGGCCGAGCAGCACGATGGGCACGGAGCCGACGATGATCAGCCAGCCGAGACGTGCATCGGCCTTGTCATAGGGGCCGAGACGAAGGTTTTGCCGGAGCCAGGCGGCAGCGATCCGCATGATGTCGGACCAGAAATAGACCAGCACGGCCATTTCCGTGCCGATCTGGGTAATGGCGGTGAAGGCAGCGCCGGGGTCGGCGCCGGAGGGCAGGAACTCCCCGGCGATCCTCAGATGCGCGCTCGACGAAATTGGGAGAAACTCCGTAAGTCCTTGCAAAAGACCGAGAAATCCGGCCTCCATCCAACCCATGCTCATGTGCTTTGATGTCCCTGCTGCGAATCGAGATCGCAGCATTATGCATCAATCGGGGCAAATCCGTGTTGCATCGCACCATGAAAAATGATGTCCCGGCACGCGCTCTTACCCTTGATTTCTTTCAGGCCGCCTTCTCCGCCACCTGCGGAAGCTGCGTGTATTTCGCGCCGTTTTTGCAGACGACGTGCGCATCGCCCCAGCTTTTCAGCGCCGAAATCACCGGCCGCATCGTCTCGCCAAGCGGTGTCAACGCATAATCCACGCGCGGCGGCACGACGGGGAAAACGGTCCGCGAAATCAAACCCGCCTCCTCCAGTTCCCGCAGCTGCTTGGTCAGCATGCGCTGGGTGACACTTGGAATATGGCGGCGCAGTTCGTTGAAGCGCAGGGTCCCCTCATTGATGAGGTGATAGAGGATCACGCCTTTCCATTTGCCATCGAGAAAACTCAGGGCCGATTCCACCGGGCAGCCGGGAAAGTTGCCGGTGAGCTTGGCGCGCGGTCGCGACATCACAGTATCCTTTTTGTATGTATCATCACAAAATGTGCATTCTTGCGATCGTTGTTCATATGTATCAAGTAAGAGGCACGCAAACAAGCAAAGGAGACTTTTCATGCGCGCCATCGGTTACAGGACGAGCCAGCCCATCACCGCCAAGGATGCCCTCATCGACATCGATCTGCCCCAGCCGGAAGCGAAGGGACACGACATTCTGGTGGAGGTGAAAGCCGTTTCGGTAAATCCCGTCGATACCAAGGTACGTCGGAACCAGTCGCCGGAAAACGGCGAGGCCCGTGTGCTCGGCTTCGATGCAGCGGGTGTGGTGAAGGCCGTTGGCGACAAGGTTTCGCTGTTCAAACCGGGTGATGAGGTGTTTTACGCCGGCGTCATCAACCGTCCCGGCTCCAACAGCGAACTCCATCTGGTCGACGAGCGCATCGTCGGTGCCAAGCCAAAGTCCCTGAATTTCGAGGAAGCCGCCGCGCTGCCGCTGACCGCCATCACCGCGTATGAGACCCTATTCGACCGGTTGCGGGTGAATGAACCGGTTCCGGGTGCAGCCAGCGCCGTTCTCGTCATCGGCGGCGCGGGCGGCGTCGGTTCCATCGCCGTTCAGCTTCTGCGGGCGCTGACCGACCTCACCGTGATCGCGACTGCCTCGCGGCCGGAAACGATCGAATGGGTAAAGAAACTCGGCGCGCATCACGTTGTGGATCACAGCAAGCCCATCGCGCCGCAGGTGGAAGCGCTTGGCCTTGGTGCGCCGGGCTTCGTCTTCTCCACCACCCATAGCGACATCCACGCGGCCGACAGCGTGGCGACCATCGCACCGCAGGGCCGTTTCGCCCTGATCGACGATCCGGCTGGCGGTTTCGACATCATGGCGTTCAAGCGCAAATGCATATCCATCCATTGGGAAATGATGTTCGCCCGCGCCGTTTTCCAGACGCCTGACATGATCGAGCAGCACAAGCTGCTCAACCACGTGGCCGAGCTTGTCGATGCCGGCAAGATCAAGACGACGCTGACCGAGGTTTTCGGCACCATCAATGCCGCAAATCTTATCAAGGCGCATGCACTGATCGAGAGCAACAAGGCCAAGGGGAAGATCGTGCTTTCGGGCTTCTGATCGCCGATGAAGCGTTCGCATGGCGAACGCTTCCCTTCCGCTTACGGCGAGGTTCGGGCCGCGCGCAAAACCGCGCGGCCTTTTATCACTCGTCGTCGGGATCTTCCGGGCACGGCCAGGAGGCGGGCGCCGTCAGGCCATTCGGCAGTTTGGTCTTGGCGTCGCCGCAGGCGATGTCGATCTGTTTCTGGTCAAGGCCGGTGGCCGTGGAAAGATCGACCCCCTCGATCCGAGTCAGCAGCAGGAAGGCGCTGGTGAAATCGACCGGGCCACCCAGCTTCGCGCCACCGAACCGGGCCCGCGACAGGTTGGTGAGCGAGAATTTCGAGCCGTTCAGCGTTGCGCCCTCGAAATCGGCGCGGCCGAGTTCAGCCTTGGTGAAATCCGTGCCGTCCAGCTTGGTGTTTTCGAATTTGGTTCGCTGCATTTCGGCATTCACGAATTTCGCGTTGGTGGCGTCGGCGGCGGAAAAATCGCTTCGATAGGCTTCCACCTTCGTCAGATTGGCGCCCTGAAGGTTCGCCTCGCCAAGGGCAGCGCGGATGAGCTTGGCCTTCTCAAGGTTAGCGCCCTTCAGCGACGAACCGCGCAGATCCGTATAAGTGAAATCCGTACCGTAGAGCATCGCCGAGTCGAGATTGCTGCCGCCCAGCATCAGGAGGCGCTTGTTGCATTCGCGCCAGTCTATGCCGGCCATGGCATCGGAACGACAGCTCGCGGCAGCCACCGGATTGCCAGTGAAAGAAAAGGCAGCCATCGCAAGCGCCGCGACGCTGCCAGCCAAGCCTGTCTTCCGCACGATATTCAGCCTTTGAAAGCCGGACATTCCTTCACTCCCTGCCGTCTGGCGACGGCACCTAGGACCATATGCACGTTCAAGGCGTTATCGCATTCACTGCCCGCGATCCACAGGCCACATGATGCTACAACACCCCAACATCCTATATGTAAGAAATCGAAGAGCAATCCACAAATACTGACGGGAATGAGGGCAATGGCGCTGCTCTGGTGCCGTGGCAGACACAATGAACCAGGCGGACCGACGAGCTGCATGACCGCGACGAGCTTTCGCCGACGGAAACGGCGCTCCGCAGAGTATCCGTCCACCTATCGTAAAATCACCCGTTGCAGATGCTCGGGACAAGCCCGAGCATCATGAGGCAGGATCGCTTCACCGTCACATGTTGGCGTAAACCGGCCCCTCGCCGCCCTGCGGCGGCACCCAGTTGATGTTCTGGTTCGGATCCTTGATGTCGCAGGTCTTGCAGTGCACGCAGTTCTGGGCGTTGATGACGTAGACTTCCTGGCCGTCCTTCTCCACCCACTCATAAACGCCGGCTGGACAATAACGGGTGGAGGGACCGGCAAAGACGTCGTGTTCGGAGCGCTTCTGCAGCTCCATGTCCTTCACCTGAAGATGGACCGGCTGGTCCTCTTCATGGTTGGTGGACGACAGGAAGACGGAGGACAGGCGGTCGAAGGTCAGAACGCCATCCGGCTTCGGATAGGCGATCGGCTTGTGTTTGGAGGCGGGCTCCAGGCTCTGCGCATCCGTCTTGCCGTGCTTCAGCGTGCCGAAGAAAGAGAAACCGAACAGCTGGTTCGTCCACATGTCGAGACCGCCGAGGCCGACGCCGATGAGCGTGCCGAACTTCGACCAGAGCGGCTTGACGTTGCGGACCCGCTTCAGGTCCTTGCCGATATCGCCTTCACGCCATTCGGCCTCGATCTCGGTAACCTCGTCATGGGCGCGGCCGGCGGAAATCGCCGCGGCGATCTTTTCCGCCGCGAGCATGCCCGAGAGAACCGCATTATGGCTTCCCTTGATGCGTGGCACGTTGACGAAGCCGGCGGAACAGCCGATCAGCGCGCCGCCCGGGAAGGTGAGCTTCGGCACTGACTGGTAACCACCTTCCGTGATGGCGCGCGCGCCATAGGAAATGCGCTTGCCGCCCTCGAACGTATCGCGGATCGCCGGATGCGTCTTGAACCGCTGGAATTCCTCGAAGGGATAGAGATAGGGGTTCTTGTAATTGAGATGCACCACGAAACCGACGGCGACGAGGTTATCTTCCAGATGATACAGGAAAGAACCACCGCCGGTCTTGAAACCCAGCGGCCAGCCGAAGGAGTGCTGCACGAGGCCCTGCTTGTGCTTCTCCGGCTTGACCTGCCAGAGCTCCTTGATGCCTATGCCGAATTTCTGCGGCTCGCGATCTTTGGACAGGTCGAATCTGGAAATCAGCTGCTTGGCGAGCGATCCGCGCACGCCCTCGCCGATCAACACGTATTTGCCGTGCAGTTCCATGCCGCGGGTGAAGTTCGGGCCCGGCTCGCCATTCTTCTCGATGCCCATATCGCCGGTGGCAACGCCGATGACAGCGCCGTCGTCGTTATAAAGCACTTCCGTGGCGGCAAAGCCAGGATAGATCTCGACGCCGAGCCCTTCCGCCTTTTCCGCCAGCCAGCGACAGACGAGGCCAAGCGAGACGATGTAATTGCCATGATTGTTCATCAATGGCGGCATCATGGCGTTCGGCAGGCGGATGGAGCCCGCCGGCCCCAGGAACAGGAACTGGTCGTCCTTGACCTCGGTCTTGAAGGGATGCCCCTCCTCGTCGCGCCATCCCGGCAGCAGCCTGTCGATGCCGATGGGGTCGACCACGGCGCCGGAGAGGATGTGGGCACCGACTTCCGCGCCCTTTTCCAGCACGACGACCGAGAGCTCCGGCTCCACCTGCTTCAGTCGGATTGCGGCGGCAAGACCGGCCGGACCTGCACCGACGATCACAACGTCGAATTCCATCGCTTCGCGTTCGGGCAGTTCCATCGCTTCCGTCATTTCCATCCTCTCAGATCGCCGGTCCCATCCGGCTGTTGTTATCGTCTTTTCCACACCTGCGACGCACCGCCTGCGCCGGACAAAAAGTCCATCCGCGACACCGTATCCATCAGCATCCGTCTTTGCAAAGCGGCACGCCTTTGTCGAGCTTCTATAGCGGCAAAACATGTCGCACGCCAGTCAATTGTCAGACAACCTGATGATTGTTTATTACTTTTACGTTCACGTAATAATGAGGATATGATCGACGGGGGAATGCGTCAAGGGTTGCGGGCATTGGGCAGGCATAGCCAACCTATAATCAGGCGGCCAAAAGCGATTGATGGGCGGGCCGATCGCATGACAAGGGAGATCGGGACCGCATCTGCGTCAATATGGCCGGTGTCGGACGCAGCGGTTTTGAGCTAATATTCCCAAGAAATATATCGTCACGTCATAGTTGGAAATCCGAAATGTGGGACTTCTTCCCTATCGTCTTCTTGCCGTTCAAAATTCTCGTATTGGGAACGGGCATGTTCTTCGCCATCAAATGGCATCATGATCAGGCGAAGAAGGAAAACGAAACCAAGGGACCGTGAGCGCCGCCAGTTTTAAAGGCGCGGGGCACTTGGCCCACTCCCGGGGACGAAGCAGACCTTGCTTTCCACACCCCGCTCAAACAGCCCATTCTTCATCCGTCGTGAACACGATCGTCAGCCAACGGTCACTCCCCTCGCCGCCTATCGCTTCGCCGATCTCGTCGCGGATCGCATCCCATTCCTCAAGGCGCCGCGGCGGCCAGTTTCTGGGAACGATAAAGAAGAGTTCGATCTGGCGGCCGCGGCCAACCCGGGCCACATAGGAGTAATGCGAGGAAAAGCCGAACTTCGCCACGACCTCCCCCGCCACCTTGTCGACATGCTGTTTGAACTCCAGCGGGGTGACAAGAAGTATGTCGGCCAGCGCCTGTTTCACATTGCCGAGCGGCATGGGAATGATGACGAGGCAGACCAGCGCCAGCACGGCCGGGTCGACATAGGGCGACAGCCATGCCTTCGACGTTCCCGTCAGCCCGTAACCGATGGCGAAAGCGATGAACAGCGCCACGCTCAGCAGCGCGCTCATCAGCCAGCTTTTGGCGTCCAGCGCCACGAAGGCGGATTTCAGCCGTTGGTTCTGCCGTTTGACAAACCATGCCATGGCGAGCGAGACGGCGAAGCTGACGAAGGTGACGATGATGGCGTAATCGAACTCGATCGACCGGCCGCCATCCATCAGGCTGTCGATGGCATTGATGAGCGCGTAAATCGCCGCCCCCATCAGAAGCGTGCCGTTGAGGCCGAGCACCATTGGCTCCAGATGCCAGAAGCCCATGGTGAAGCGCTCCACCAGCCGGCCGCCCGGCCTGGGTGCCGCGGCGGCGGCGATCAGCCGCGCCACGAGCAATGCGAGCACCGTCATGAAAGCATCCGTCAGGGCGTAGACACCGTCGAAGACGACCGCGAAGGAGCCGGAAAACAGGCCCGCCCCGATGCCGAACAACGCCAGCAGAACCGTGACGGCAATCGAGAATTTCAGCAAAGATTGTTCTGTCATGACACTTGTTCGACCTTCAAAACCGGGCCCGCCTTCACAGGGGGATTTTGCTTTTCCTCGAATCGAGAAAACGCCTAACTCTTTGTTTCGGCGCATTTCCAGACGGAAAACCGGGGTCCACTTTTCCTGGAAATGCTCTATAAACACCACATACAGCACTCACAAGACAGGACAAAACCCATGGATTTCGGCATTTCCGGCAAACGCGCCCTCGTTCTCGCCTCTTCACGCGGCCTTGGGCTTGGCATTGCGACGGCGCTGGCAAAGGAGGGTGCAAATGTCCTTCTCGTCGGCAGGAGCGGCGAAAAGCTGGAAGCGAACTGCAAGGCCATCAACGCCCTTGGCAAAGGCAAGGCCGACTGGGTTTGGGGTGATCTTGCCGACGACAATTTTGTCGAGGCCATGGTTCAGGCCGTCAGGGAAAAGCTCGGCGGCATCGACATTCTCGTCAACAATACCGGCGGCCCGACGCCGGGCCTCGCTCAGGAGATGACGGCGGAGAAGCTGGATACGTTCTTCCAGTCGATGGTGCTACGGGTCATCACGCTGACCAATGCGCTTCTGCCCGGCATGAAGGAGCAGGGTTTCGGCCGCATCCTCACCGTCGCCTCGTCAGGCGTATTCGAGCCGATTGCCAATCTCGCCCTTTCCAACACGTTGCGCGGCGCGCTTGTGGGCTGGAGCAAGACGCTGTCCTCCGAAGTGGCCGGTTTCGGCATTACCTCAAACCTGCTTCTGCCCGGCCGCATCCACACCGACCGCATCGATGAGCTCGATGGCGCCAATGCAAAGCGTCTTGGCAAGAGCATCGAGGAAATCCGCGAGGCCTCGGTCAAGAGCATTCCCGCAGGCCGCCTCGGCACGGTGGAGGAGTTCGCTGCCGCCGGCGCTTTCCTCTGCTCGGTGCCCGCAAGCTACATCACCGGCACGATGCTCAGGGTAGATGGCGGCGCGGCAAAGTCGAACTGACGACTGGGTGCTGTCACGACGCCGTTCCGTAAATCACGTAGCGGTTCCGCCCGGTATTCTTGGCTTCATAAAGCGCGGTATCGGCGTGGCGCAAAACGTCGCTTGTACTCTCGCCGGGATTGGCAAAGGCGATCCCGGCGGAGCAGCTGTAGCGAAACTCGGGCATGTCGCGCAGAGGGGCTGCATCGGCCAGTGACGACAGGAGCTGCCGCATCAGGCTTTCGGCGCCGTGCATGCGCGAGCCACTGAGCACCAGCAAAAACTCCTCCCCGCCAATCCTGCCGAGAAGGTCGTCACGCCCGGCAGCGGCGGACAGTCGTCCTGCGAAATCCTTCAGCACGAGATCGCCGTAGGCATGGCCGAAGCGATCGTTGACGCTCTTGAAGTGGTCGATATCCATGATGATGACGGCGAGCGCCTGCGCCTTGTTGGGCCCAAGCAGGTGGTTGAGCGCATCCATGGCGTAACGCCTGTTTCCGAGCCCGGTCAGCTCGTCGCTCAGGGCGGATTTCAGCGCCCTGTCCCGCTCCTGGCGCAGATCGCGCAATTCGATGCCAAGTTCGGAAACATCGGTGACCACGCATAGCATCCAGCCGCCCGGCAGCGTGGTCTCGGTCGTCAGTATCCAGCGCCCGTCATTGAGACTGGTCTCAATGGTCCGGAACGGCAGCTTGCCGCGCCTCGTCTTGGCCGAGCGCAGCCAGAGTTCGAAATCCGATGTCTCGATGGCCGTACCGGTCGCGTTGCGAAAACCACTGCGCATCAGTTCCACCCAGCTCGGAAAATCGCGCTGTCCGATACCGAGCGCGGCGCGGAAGGCACTGTTGGCGAACCGCAACTCATCGCTGCCATCAAACAAAGCGTATCCCTGCTGCGATGCTTCCAGGAGGGCCATAAGCTGCCGGAAGAAAACGCCCATATCGCCGTGAACGACACCGGCATCGTCCGGCGCTGCATCCTCCACTGCATGCTGGCTGATTTTGTGGGGCATATAATTTCCAAAACTAAAAACGACCGAAAACCAAATACAGCATGTCCATATGGACATTCCGAAATTTAATAAATATTTACGCTCGATAGCAAAATGGATACATCTTCAATCCGGTTACTTCGACAAAGCTGACTTTAACAGAATTCCCTTAAAGCCGTCGCCTAGAACTACACAGCTCTTTCTTAAAGGAATTGTAATCCCGTTTACCATGCGTTGCCAGGATTGCCGCAACTTTGCGACTGGCGCGCGGGCACGGGCGTTCGACCGAAAAAAGACCCACGGCGCTTGCCATTCCGCCCGCCCTGTGCAATCAACCGCCCTCCTCTGACATCGGGGTGCCAAGAGCATCCCTTATTTTCACGCCGGGCCATCCAAGGCCGGGCGGGTTCTTCTATCGACACAAGGAATATGGCGATGACGCAAAAGCGGGCTCTCGGCCTCGATTTCGGCACGACAAATACGGTCATGGCTCTTTCCGACAATGGCGGCGCAAGCCATTCCATGCGCTTTACCAGCAGCGCCGGCACGGATGACAGCATGCGCACGGCCCTCTCCTTCATGAAGGACGCCGGCCTCGGCGCGGCCGCCCTGCATGTGGAGGCGGGCCACGCCGCTATCCGCCAGTTCATCGACAATGCCGGCGACTGCCGTTTCCTGCAATCGATCAAGACGTTTGCGGCGTCACCGCTGTTTCAGGGCACGTTGATCTTCGCCAAGCGGCAGAGCTTCGAGGATTTGATGGAAGTGTTCCTGCGCAAGCTGAAGACCTATGCCGGGACGGAATGGCCCGATGATGTATCGACTGTCATTGCCGGCCGGCCGGTGCGTTTTGCCGGCAGCAATCCGGACGAGACGCTGGCGCTTGCCCGATACAACGAGGCGCTGAGCCGGGCCGGTTTCCCCGAAATACACTATGTCTATGAGCCGGTGGCGGCCGCTTATTATTTCGCGCAAAGCCTGAAGAAGGACGCCAACGTGCTGGTGGCGGATTTCGGCGGCGGCACCACCGACTATTCGCTCATCCGTTTCGAAACCCATGCCGGCAAGCTTTCCGCCACCCCCATCGGCCATTCCGGCGTCGGTGTTGCGGGCGATCATTTCGACTTCCGCATGATCGACAATCTGGTGTCGCCGGAGATCGGCAAGGGCAGCAAGTTCAAGAGTTTCGACAAGGTGCTGGATGTGCCCTCCGGCTATTACGTGAATTTCGGCCGCTGGAACCAGCTGTCGATCTTCAAGACCTCGAAGGAATTCACCGATCTGAAGTCGCTGGTGCGCTCGGCGCTGGAGCCGGAAAAGCTGGAAATGTTCATCGACCTCGTTGAGCATGATGAGGGCTACCCGCTCTATCAGGCTATTTCCGCCACCAAGATGGCGCTCTCCTCGGCGGAAGAAGCGGAGTTCAACTTTGCGCCGCTCGGCAAGGCCGGACGCAAGATGGTGAAGCGCAGCGATTTCAACAGCTGGATCGCCGAGGACCTTGCCAAGATAGAAGAAGCGCTCGACGAGGTTCTGGAAAAGACGCAGGTTGCGCCAGATGCGATCGACAAGGTGTTCCTGACCGGCGGAACCTCCTTCGTGCCGGCGGTGCGGGAGCTTTTCACCCGCCGTTTCGACGCCGACCGCATCGAAAGCGGCGGCGAGCTGCTTTCGATTGCCCATGGTCTGGCCATGATCGGCGAAAGCGGCGATATTCAGCGCTGGACAGTGTGATTTGCGGGTTCCCCGGGCGGGGAACATGGGGTAATTTCCGCCCATGATCGCCGCTCAAGACCTCTCCCCGGCCGAACTCGCCGCCCTCCTGCATTTCCATGCGGATGCGGGCGTCGACTGGTTGCTGGAAGAGGCGCCCGTAGACCGTTTTGCCGAATTTGCCGCCGCCCGCCCTGCCCGGTCCGCGCCTGTTGAGGCGGCGGCGACATCTGCACGGCAGACTGAAAGGCCTGCGGATCGCGGCGCCGATGTGCCGCAGCGGCAGGGAGCAACGCGCAGTGCTCCCGCGCGCGGAGCGCCGGCAAGTCCAGCCGTTCCGCAGAATGTCGCCATGCCGGATGAGCAGGCGGTGGCAGCGGCGCGTTTTGCCGCAGAAAGCGCGAGATCGCTTGCCGAACTGAAAACCGCGCTTGAGGGTTTTTCCGGATGCAACCTCAAGAACAGCGCCCGCAATACGATCTTCACCGAAGGTGACGCTTCCTCGGGCATCATGGTCATCGGCCCCATGCCGGATGCGGATGACGATCGCGAGGGCCTGCCCTTTGCCGGCAAGACCGGCCTGCTGCTTGACCGGATGCTGGCGGCCATCGGCCTTGAGCGCAGCACCATCATGCTCGGCAATGTGGTGCCGTGGCGGCCACCGGGCAACCGCCCGCCGACCCAAGCCGAAATGGATATCTGCCGCCCCTTCATCGAGCGCCAGATCGCCCTTGCGGAGCCAAAACACCTGTTGCTTCTGGGCAACTTTACCGCACGTTTCTTCTTTGGCGGCACCGGCACAATCCATACATTGCGCGGACAGTGGCGTGATGTCGCAGCCGGACACCTTGTTTTGCCGGCGCTCGCCAGCCTGCACCCCCAGGAACTATTGAACGCCCCGGCCAGTAAGTCCTTGGCATGGCAGGATTTATTGATGTTTCGGGCAAAGATCGCCGAAGGCTGATTGCCTCATTCCTGCTCAATGTAAATGAATTATGAAAATAGCCATGCGCATTACGCATAACAGCGGCGCATTTGGTCAACTTGCCGAATCCATGCTGCGCTGCGATATACGGCCATGTCTTGGGAGGAATTTCGGTTAAAGGAACCAAGGCAATGACCACTCGCTTCCGTCCGGTGCATTCCGGCTTTGAATCGCTCCGCCTGGCGGGCCTCGGCCCTCGCTCCAGTCAGGGCTACCATCGTTTCGGCGCAGCCGCTAACGAACAGTTGACCGCACGCGCTGCAATGCAGCAGGTCCGCGTGACGCGTCCCTCGGCAGTCTTCGCGGATTTCCGCGAGCGCTGAGAAGCACTCAGGCCGGCTTACACTGGCTTACAGATATGATTGCGCGCTGGCGTCTTTCCTCGGGAAGGCGCCTTTTGCTTTTGTGGGTGTACGATCATAAGTCTCCGTCATGCCGGACCTGATCCGGCATCCAGCCAGCCCAAGTCCTTGGGCTGAAAGAACTCCTTCGCCGCGCGGACGCGCGTCGGCTGGATCCCGGCTCAAGGCCGGGATGACGGAAGCGGTTGCCCTGAAACACCGGCAATAGCGCTCCTCACCCCTGCGGCGTCGAGGCCTTGCGCGCCGCGCGTCGCGCCAATCCCAGCTGATGTTCACGGAAAATGATGAAGATGCCGGCCAGGATCACGATCGCCGTGCCGATGAGCATCGTCAGCGTGGGTATGTCTCCGAAAAGGACGTAGGAAACCACGATGCCGAAGACGATGGAACTGTATTCGAAGGGCGCGATGACCGAGACCTCGGCGTGCCGGTAACTCTCCGTCAGGAAGATTTGCGCGACGCCGCCGCAGATGCCGCTGGTTATCAGAAGCAGGGTCTGCGTCACTGTCAGCACGCTCCAGCCGAAGGGAACGCTGATGAGCGACAGCAGGGTGGCGGTGAGCGAAAAATAAAGCACGATGGTTGGCGTCTTTTCCGTTTCCACCAGTTGCCGCACCTGGATCATCGCCAGCCCGCCAAGGGCGGCACCACACAGCACGGCAATGGCGCCCAGCCCCTCACCCGCGGCAAACCCGCCTTCCCTGAGAAGCGTCATCTTCGGCCAGAGAATGACCAGCACGCCGATCATTCCCACGAAGACTGCACTCCAGCGATAAATGCGCACCTTCTCATTCAGGATAAAGGCGGCAAAAACCACCGCGAGAAGTGGCGAGGCATAACCGATGGCGATGAATTCCGGCAGCGGCAGCATGGTCAGCCCGTAAAAGCCGCAGGCCATTGAGAGGATTCCAAGAAAACCGCGCTTGAAATGGCCGAGGAGATTGTTGGTGTGCAGCGCACTTGCGAGCGCGTGAAGCCAGGCAAGATAAACGACAATCGGAATGATGGCGAAAGCCGAACGAAAGAAGGTGATCTGGCCGGCCGGCACATCCCCCGCGGCCTTTATACAGGTCTGCATGACAAGAAAAAAGCCAACCGAAATCAGCTTCATGCTGATCCCGCGGAAGGGATTCATCGGTTCGGCGTTCATTAGCAGTTACTCATATCGGCTGCGCAGACACGCCATCGGGAGGTTTCATGCGGGGGAGACGACGCGGGGGAATTGGATTTGCGCAAGGCTAGAGCATTCCTCCGGCGCTTTACAACAAAAATTGTGATTTATCCCTGAATTCGGTTGATGGCGTGGAGAAATCGAAGCCTCGCAAGGCAGGCGCGAAGGCAAAAAGTGGCACGCGCTAAAATTTGAAGAAAATAAAATATAATTTCAGCAATCGTTCAACATTTGCTGCGATGGTCCGTTGGTCCGGCAGCGGGGAGGATCGTCTGCATGGCCGGCAAAGCCTTCCATGGCGGGACAGAATGTCCTCCGACGCGCACATGATCGTGACGAATATTCTACCCATTTTACATCCGGGCCTTATGACGACATGATGCCGGGAAGACCACGCAAAGTTATTCAGGGACAGTCATGCGAACAGACACGGGCCAGATCGTTCACCTGGCGGATTACCGCCCCACCGATTTCGTTCTGGAGCGGGTGGATCTCACCTTCGAACTCGACCCTAAAAATACCAAGGTCGAAGCCCGTCTGATCTTCCACCGGCGCGAAAGCGCCGACCGGCATGCACCGCTGGTTCTTGATGGCGACGAGCTGAAGCTTTCCAGCCTGCTGCTCGACCAGGTGGAGCTGCCCGCCGCTCAATATGAGGCCACACCGGACAGCCTGACCATCCGCGACCTTCCCGCTGAATCTCCCTTCGAGATTTGCGTCACCAATTACATCAACCCGCAGGTCAATACGCAGCTGATGGGGCTTTACCGCACCAACGGCGTTTATTGCACCCAATGCGAAGCGGAAGGTTTCCGCCGCATCACCTATTTCCCCGACCGTCCGGATGTTCTGGCGCCTTATACGGTGACGATCATCGCGGCAAAGGAAGGTAATCCGCTGCTGCTCTCGAACGGCAATTTCCTGGGCGGCGGCAATTACGACGAAGGCCGTCACTTCGCGGCCTGGTTCGATCCGCATCCGAAACCGAGCTACCTGTTCGCTCTCGTTGCCGGCGATCTCGGCGTGGTGGAAGATACTTTCACGACCATGTCCGGACGGGAAGTGGCGCTGAAGATTTATGTCGAGCACGGCAAGGAGCCGCGCGCTGCCTATGCCATGGATGCGCTGAAGCGTTCGATGAAATGGGACGAAGAGCGCTTCGGCCGCGAATACGACCTCGACATCTTCATGATCGTCGCCGTGTCGGATTTCAACATGGGCGCGATGGAGAACAAGGGCCTCAACGTCTTCAACGACAAATTCGTGCTGGCCGACCCGGAAACCGCCTCGGATGCGGACTATGCCAATATCGAGCGCATCATTGCGCATGAATATTTCCACAACTGGACAGGCAATCGCATCACCTGCCGTGACTGGTTCCAGCTGTGCCTGAAAGAAGGCCTGACGGTCTATCGCGATCAGGAATTTTCCTCCGACATGCGCTCGCGGCCGGTGAAGCGCATTGCCGATGTGCGCCACCTGAAATCGGAGCAGTTCCCGGAGGATTCCGGTCCGCTGGCGCATCCGCCGCGCCCGGATACCTATCGCGAAATCAACAACTTCTACACGACGACCGTGTATGAAAAAGGTGCCGAAGTCACCCGCATGATCGCCACGATCCTCGGCGCTGAAGACTTCAAAAAGGGCATGGACCTCTATTTTGAACGTCATGACGGCGAAGCTGCAACGGTTGAGGATTTCGTCAGGAGCTTTGCCGATGCCAGCGGTCGCGATCTCTCGCAGTTTTCGCTATGGTACACCGAGGCCGGCACGCCGCTAGTCTCCGTTTCGTCCGCTTACGATGCCGGCAAGGCCACTTTCAGCTTGACGCTGGAACAGACGACCGCGCCGACCCCCGGCCAGCCGGTGAAACAGCCACGCCACATTCCGCTTTCGCTGGCGCTGATCCTCGATAATGGTCAGATCGCCGAACCGCAGGCCGTCGAAGGCGGCGAGTATCGCGACGGCGTACTTCATTTGACCCAGCGCAACCAGACCTTCTCCTTCTCTGGCATTTCCTCGCGGCCGGTGCTGTCGATCAACCGCAGCTTCTCCGCGCCGATCAACCTGCATTTCGAGCAGAATGCTGCCGACCTGGTGCAGATTGCCCGGCATGAGACGGATATGTTCGCGCGTTTCCAGGCGCTGACCGATCTCGCCCTGCCCGTGCTGATCGCCGCCACCAAGGCGGTGCAAAAAGGCGAAGACGTCCGCACCGATGCCGACCTGATCGCGACGCTCATCGAAATCATCGGCGACGACGCGCTTGAACCAGCATTCCGGGCGCAGGCACTCGCCCTGCCCAGCGAGACCGATATCGCCCGCGAACTCGGCGGAAACACGGATCCCGATGCCATCCACAAGGCGCGCAACGCCACGATCACGGCGATTGCGACAGCCGGCCAGGACACACTGCGGCGGCTTGCCGACGATGCTGCCAATGGCGAGGCCTACAGCCCCGATGCCGGAAGCGCCGGGCGGCGTTCACTGCGCAACGGTGCGCTGACCTTCCTCGCCTTTGCCGAGGGAACGCCGGAGCGGGCGGCGAAGGCCTATGCCGGCGCCACCAACATGACCGATCTCGCCCATGCACTCAGCGTGCTGACGCAGCGCTTCCCCGACAGTGCGGAAACGAAGGAAGCGCTTGCCGCTTTCGAAAAACGCTTCGCCGACAATGCACTGGTGCTCGACAAGTGGTTTTCGCTGCAGGCCGCCATTCCCGGCGAAGGCGCTCTTGATCGTATCAAGGCACTGATGAAATCGAAACATTTCATCGCCACCAATCCGAACCGGGTGCGTTCGCTCGTCGGCACGCTCGCCTTTTCCAATCCTACCGGCTTTCATCGTGCCGATGGCGCCGCCTATCGGTTCCTCGCAGAGCAGATCATCGCCATCGACAAACGCAATCCGCAGCTTGCCGCCCGCATTCTCACGTCCATGCGCTCCTGGCGCTCACTTGAGGCAAGCCGCGCCGACCATGCGAAAGCAGCGCTTTCCACCATTGCCGAGGCGAAAGGCCTCTCGACGGATGTGAGCGATATTGTCGGGCGTATCCTGAAGGGCTGACTTTCCGCCGAAGCTCCGACATTCTGACCCATTCCGCGACGCCGTCTTGATTTCCATCAAGGCGGCGTCGTGCATCATGCAGCATCCTTCGTGCGAAGGGCCGCGGTTGGCCCGGGATCAGACAGGAACCTCAGATGACGGATATGTCCAGAACAAGCGCTTCGTTTCAGCGTTTCATCAGCGATGCTCCAGACCATAAGGCGGCGTGGTTTCAGGCCGTGCAGGCTCTCGGGGCCGCGTCCACGCTCGACGTGAAGACACAGAGCCCGATCTACATCGGCATTCTTGCCGCCCTCCGCCTGGAAAGCGGCATCGGTTTTCATGTGATGGAAGCCAAGTCCCACGGCGCGAGCCGCGACGATATCATCAGCGCGGTGCTCACCGGTCTTCCTGCCGCCGGAAATGGCGTGATCAGCGCGCTTGGCCCTGCTCTCGATGCCTTCGACGGAGCCTGAACGTTACACGCGGCATTCCCAAGCAGCCGGAATTGAAGCGCCGGCTCACTGTTTTTCTTCATGAATCCCGCTTTTGCCGAAGCGGAAGCAGACTGTCCCGAAAAAATACGGAGTCGGTTCAAGGGGTTAAAATTCTTTTAACTTTTGCCTCTGGACAGGGCGAATCGCATTTGATTCATTAGAGATATTCGAGCGGCGGCGCTTCGAATCACGGGGACATCTAAAAGGCGGGACAATGACGAACGTGCGGCGGGCGACTGCGGGCGATGAGCGGCCGTGTGCCAAATTTTCTGATCTGGCGGCCTGGGGCGAAAAGCTTTCCAGTGACCTGATGGGTTTGATGAGCGGCGCGGAACGGCCCATGCCGCAGGTCGAGACCCTGCTGAAGCGCCTCATTCCCATTCTCATCCTCGCATTTCTGGTGGTCGTGGCGGCCTCGCGCATGCTGGGCATCGTCGCCGAATACAGCCGCATGGAAGAAGCCGCCCGCCACTCCACGGCTTTGACGGCGCTGACCGCCAAGGCGGCCCTGCTGAACGACGGCACTGTTTTCACCTCGCAGGACCGCACCCGCGCCGAGGCAAGCCTTGTCGCCGCGTTGCCGCAGGGAAGTCTTGCCGATGGTACCATGGTGCTGCTGTCGGGCAGCAACGGTCGTATTTTTGCCGGTTCCGGCAAGGAGGCAATGCTTTACATTGGCACCTCCCTGCCTGCCCTGCTGCCGGAAATCGCCATCGTGCAGCGTTTTCCCGGCGCTCCCGGAACCATCGAGACCAATATAGACGGCCAGCAGCATTACGCGACGATGATCCCCTTCGGAAACGATGGTGCCATGGTCATCGCGGCGCGGTCGCTGCAGCCGATCCGCTCGTTCTGGCGCAGCGAAATCGCCATGAATGTCACGCTGTTCGCGGGCATTTCCTCCATCCTGCTCGTGGTGCTCTATGCCTATTACATGCAGGTGAAGCGCGCCCGCGATGCCGACGACATCTTCGCCGAATCCAACCTGCGGGTAGAGACGGCGCTCTCGCGCGGCCGTTGCGGCCTGTGGGATTTCGACCTTTCCACCCGGCGCATGTTCTGGTCCGGTTCGCTTTACGAGATTCTCGGTATGCCGCCCAGGGCGACACCGCTCTCCTTCTCCGATGCGGCGCGAATGATGCATTCCGAAGACGGCAATCTCTATGAGCTTGCCCGGGCTGTCGGCTGCGGCAACCTGCGCCAGATCGACCAGATCTTCCGCATGCGCCACACCAAGGGCCATTATGTCTGGTTGCGTGCCCGCGCCCAGGTCATCCGCACCAATAATGGGCCGCGTGTCATCGGCATTGCCATGGATGTCACCGAACAGCACCGCCTTGCGCAGCGCTATGCCGAGGCCGACCAGCGCCTTGCCGACGCCATCGAATCCACGTCCGAAGCTTTCGTGCTGTGGGACAAGAACGACCGTCTCGTCATGTGCAACACCCATTACCAGAAGGCCTATGGCCTGCCGGACAGCGTGCTGGTGGCAGGCACGGAGAAATCCACGGTTTATGCCGCAGCAGCCCGGCCGGTCGTCGAACGTCGCGTTGCCGATCCCGATCAGTCCGGCCTGTCCCGCACCACGGAGGTGCAGCTTGCCGACGATCGCTGGCTGCAGATCAACGAACGCCGCACCCGCGATGGCGGCCTCGTCTCGGTCGGCACCGACATCACGCTTCTGAAGCGCCACCAGGAACGGCTGCGCGATTCCGAGCGGCGACTGATGGCCACCATCGGCGATCTCTCCGCCTCGCAGCACAAGCTGGAGCGCCAGAAGACCGAGCTTTCTGACGCCAACGCCAACTACCTTGCCGAAAAAGAGCGCGCCCAGGCCGCCAACCGGGCGAAATCGGAATTCCTTGCCAATATGAGCCATGAGCTGCGCACGCCGCTCAACGCCATCCTCGGCTTCTCCGAAATACTGCTAAACGAGATGTTCGGCCCCGTGGGTTCTCCCAAATATTCCGAATATGCGCGCGACATCCATGACAGTGGCAAACATCTGCTCAACGTCATCAACGATATTCTCGACATGTCGAAGATTGAGGCGGGCCATATGCGCATCAACCGCGAGACCATCGATCTCGCGCCGCTGATCGAAGAGACCCTGCGTCTGACCGCCATCCAGGCCGAACAGAAGAACATCACCGTGCAGCAGAAGGTCTGCGCCGGCCTCACCATGCAGGGCGACCGCCGCGCCATGAAGCAGATCATGCTCAACCTGCTCTCCAACGCCGTGAAATTCACCGGCGACGGCGGCAGCATTGCGCTGCGCACCCATGTGCATGAGGCTGCGATGATCCTCACCATCGCCGACACCGGTATCGGCATTCCGACACAGGCGCTGGAAAAGATCGGTCAGCCCTTTGAGCAGGTGCAGAGCCAATATGCCAAGAGCCAGGGCGGCTCCGGTCTCGGGCTTGCGATTTCCCGCTCGCTGGTGAAGCTGCATGGCGGAACGATGAAAATTCGTTCCTGTGAGGGGCGTGGCACGGTGGTGACGATTATTATTCCGCACGCGGCGGGGCGGTGTGGCACGGTGCATTGAAGCTTGGTGGGTGTGGTTCACCCCCCTCTGCCCTGCCGGGCATCTCCCCCACAGGTGGGGAGATAGATATGCGGCAAGGTTTTGCCCATCTCGACGTTAGAGAATGAAGTGGCGATAGCGCATCTTGCCGATCTCCCTCCTTGTGGGGAAGATGCCCGGCAGGGCAGAGGGGGGTAAGCCACACCCACCGACATCACCCCCCATTCTTCACCACCGCCACAAACGCCTTCCGCACCGCCTTCGACAACCGCTTCACCTCTCCCTCCAGCGTCGGAATATCCGGGCAATCCCCCGCTCGGCACACGAGATCAGTGAGGCCCGCCGGCGCTTCCTTCGGATTGAACGCCCCATCGATACAAAGCCGAACGATCTGCGATATTTCCGTATAAAGCCCCATCGCCGCCATGCAGTCATCGAAGGCCTGCGGCTCCATGACCGGAGCGGCGAGCGCCTGGAGCGCTTCTGCCGTGTTGCGCCCCGGTTCGTGCGCGGCAAGCCCCTTCGCAGGCCCTACCAGCGCCAGATATTGGGCGATGAATTCAAGGTCGATCAGGCCGCCATTGATGAGTTTGAAGTCCCAGTTATTTTCCGGCGGTTTTCCCTGCTCGATGAGGCTGCGCATTTCCAGCACATCGGCCGAGACCTTGGCCACATCCCGCTTTTGCGACAGGACGGAAGCAATGATGCGGCGCGCATCTTCCATCAGCGAGGCATCGCCGCAGATCAGGCGGGCGCGCGACAGCGCCATGTGTTCCCAGGTCCAGGCCTCCTCACGCTGGTATTTTTCGAAGGCGGAAATGCGGGTCGCCACCGGCCCCTTGTTGCCGGAGGGGCGAAGCCGCATGTCGACCTCGTAAAGCACGCCTTCTGCCGTCGGTGCCGACAGGGCGGCAATCAACCGCTGGGTCACGCGGGTGAAATAACGCACCACATCGAGCGGTTTTGCGCCGGTCGATTCATGGGCGGCATCATCATAATCGTAAAGCAGGATGAGATCGACATCCGATCCGGCCGTCAGTTCGAAGGAGCCGAGCTTGCCCATTCCCATCACGGCGACACGGCCGCCGGGATAGGGCCCATGTGCCGCCTCCATCTCCGCCAGCACCGCATTCAACGCCGCCTCGATCACCAGATCGGCAAGATGGGTGAAAGCACGGGCGGCGACTTCGCCACGGATCGCGCCGGTCAGAAGCCTGACGCCGATGAGGAAGCGCTGCTCGGCGGCAAAGATGCGCAGCCGGTCGAGAATATCCTCGTAATGGCGGGCATTGGAGAGGAAACTGCCCATGCGGTGGGCGAGATAATCGCGTGTCGGGATGTCGCTCATCAAAGCCGGGTCCAGCATGCCGTCAAAGACATGCGGGCGGGCGGCGATGATTTCGGCCAGACGCGGCGCGGAGGACATGATCGTTACCAGCAGGTCGAGCAGCGCCGGGTTGTTGCCGAGCAGCGAGAAAAGCTGGATGCCTGCCGGCAGGCCGGAGAGGAAATTGTCGAAGCGCAGCAGCGCCTCGTCGGCCCGCTTGCTCTCACCAAAGGCGCGCAGCAGGTCCGGCGTCAATTCCGTCAGCCGCTCGCGGGCCTCGACCGACTGCGTCGCCCGGTAGCGGCCATTGTGCCAGGTGCGGATGACGCGGGAGATATCCTCCGGCCGCTCGAAACCGAGGGCGGAGAGCGTCTTTAACGTATCGGGATCGTCCTTCTGACCGGTGAACACCAGATTGCCGGCCTCGCCTGACAGTTTCACTTCCTGTTCGAACAGCGCCGAATAACGCCGCTCCACCAGCCGCAGCACCTCTTCCAGCTTTTCCGAGAAGGCCTTGGTATCCTCGAAACCCAGCATGAAGGCGATGCGCTTCAGTTCGGCTTCGGTATCGGGCAGCACATGGGTCTGCTCATCGCGCACCATCTGGATGCGATGTTCCACCTCGCGAAGGAACCAATAGGCATCCGTCAGGCTGTCACGGGTCTCGGCGTCGATCCATTTCGCCTCGGTCAGCGCCGCCAGCGCCTCCTGCGTTGCGCGCACCCGCAGCGCCGGCATTCGGCCGCCGGCGATCAGCTGCTGCGTCTGGGCGAAAAACTCGATCTCGCGGATGCCGCCGCGCCCGAGCTTGACATTGTGGCCCTTCACCGCAATCGCGCCGTGGCCCTTATGGGCGTGGATCTGCCGCTTGATGGAATGAATATCGGCAATCGCCGCATAATCGAGATATTTGCGGAAGATGAAGGGCGTGAGCTCGCGCAGGAAATTCTCACCCGCCTTGATATCGCCCGCCACCGGCCGTGCCTTGATATAGGCAGCGCGTTCCCAGTTCTGGCCCCTGCCCTCGTAATAAAGCAGGGCCGCTTCCACGGGGATGGCGAGCGGTGTGGAGCCCGGGTCTGGCCGCAGCCGCAGATCGGTGCGGAAGACATAACCATCGGCCGTGCGCTCCTGCATGATGCGGACCAGACGGCGCATCATACGTCCGAAATTCTCCGTCGCGTCATAGGGGTCGTCCATGATCCCGGCGGAGGGTTCGAAAAACACTACGGCGTCGATATCGGAGGAATAGTTGAGTTCGCGGGCACCGAGCTTACCCATGCCGAGCACGATGAGGCCCGATCCTTCGCTGGGGGCGGCAACATCCTTCAGTTTCAGCTTGCCACTCTCATGGGCCGACAGCAGAAGATGATCGATGGCAGCGGAGAGTGCTGCATCCGCCATGTCGCTCAGCCAGCGGGTCGTGTCACGCGCAGTGAAGATTCGGGCGAGATCGGCAAGTGCCGCGACGAAGGAGAGCCGCCGTTTGGCGATCCGGAGCCTCGACATTACCTCGTTTTCGCTCGGTATGCCGCCGTCCTCTCCCGGTTTCCAGCAATCGCGCGCCTGACGCACGAGATCGGCGAGCAGTGGCTCCAGAGGTTTTGAAATGGCCAGTGACAACAGCCCCTCATCGGCCGCCGCCATGTCGCGCAGGTAGGGGGAGAGCGTGAAGGCCGCGGCGACGAAGTCTTTCAGGGCGCTTTCGTCGGCAAGCAGCGCGGCCACCGCCGGCTCGCTTCTGCCGATGTCTTTCAGAGTGGAGAGCACGGATTTCAGCTCGGTCTGCGTATAGGGGCGGATCACGCCCGCCAGCACGTCGTTCAGCCGCCTTTCGGCGCTTTCCGGTTTCGTCAATGCTTCTCTCCCTCTCCCGAGCCCATTTGTCCTTCGGCCATACCGGATTTTCAGGACGGGCCGCTCTCCCACGGTAGCCATCCTGCCGTTGCATCACCGAAGCCTGCAGGCACATATCACCTGCGTTGTAACAAATGCGGCGCGCTTTGCGATCAGGAAAACCGCTTTTGCCGAATTTTCCGAAACCCTGCTGGCGCGACCACGGTTTCGGCGGCGCATCGCAATGCCGCGTAATGTCTCCGCAATTGTGCCCACGTAGCGTTCTCCTCAACGAAACCCGACTCCCCGGTTTTCAAACACGCGGTGCTGCAACGGATATGATCATGAAACAGATTTTTACAATGAAATGGCAAAAGAGCCTGTGCGCCATGGCGCTTTGCCTGACGGCGCTGCCGGTGGCACAAGCGGTCTACGCGCCGGTTTTCGCCGCCGATATCGGGAAATCGGACCGCATTGCCGATCCGCAGACCGGTTTCGATAATTCCCGCTACAGCAGTTCCAGCGACTGGAAAATCACGCTCGGTGTCGGCGCCGCCTATGCCCCGAAATATGAGGGGTCGGACAAGCTGGAGGCCGGCGCCGTGCCGCTGGTCTCCGTCGCCTATGGGGACATGTTGAGCATCGATTTCAGCGGCGTCACCGTCAACCTGCTGAACAGCAACGGCTTCCGGCTGGGAGTGAAAGGCGGCTGGGAGCCCGGGCGCAAGGAAAAGGACGACAGGAAAAACCTGCGCGGGATGGGCGATATCAAGGCGGGCGGCGTCATTGGCGGCGTTATCGCCTATGACGCTGAACCCTTCGAAATCTACGCCAAGGTCGACAAGACCATCAATGGCAGCGAGGGCCTGACAGCCTCGATCGGCGCGAGCGTTTCCCATAAGGTCGACCAGTTCATCCTCGGAGCGGACCTCTCCGCCACCTGGGCTGACGACAAGCACATGAAATCCTATTTCGGTGTGACCTCGGCGCAATCCGCCCGTTCGGGCCTGCGTCGCTTCGACGCCAAATCCGGCTTCAAGCGCGTCGACGCCAGCGCTTCCGTCACCTACCTGATGACCGAGAACTGGTCGATCACCGGCACCGGAGGCGTCGGTTTCCTGCTGGGCGATGCCAAGGACAGCCCGCTGTCCAAAAAAGATATCCAGCCGTTTGCGATGGTAGGCCTGGCCTACACATTCTAACGCGAGGATTGTCGTCTGGCGGGGCACAACTCCCCGCCGGAATACACTCGCCGGCTCTCTTCAGCGGCCATTGTCTGGAAAAACCATGGAGACTGTCAGCCCCGGGCAGGCGGTGTTGGAAGCGTCGGTGTCCGAAAGCTCCAGCGACCCGCCATGCAGTTCCATCACCGCCTCCACCAGCGACAGGCCAAGGCCCGTGCCGGGCTTGGAGCGGCTTTCATCCAGCCGCACGAAGCGTTTCAGCACCTCGCCGCGCTTGTCGGCAGGAATACCGGGACCATTATCGGCAACGGAAAGCAGGATTGCGCCAGGGGCCTTTGCCAGACGAACGACGAGTTTTTTGTCACCCTCGCCTTCGCAGGCATATTTCATGGCGTTGTCTATCAGGTTCGAAAGCGCCTGGCCGATCAATTCGCGGTTGCCCTTGACGATGAGGCCCTGTTCGATTTCGGTTTCCAGCGCGAGCCCCGCATCCTCGGCCACCGGCTCGTAGAGTTCGGCGCTGTCTTCGGCAATCGCCGAGACGTCCACTTCAGTCATTTCGGCGGCGATGGAACCGGCCTCTACACGGGAAATCATCAGCAGCGCATTGAAAGTGCGGATAAGCTGGTCGGACTCGGCGATAATGCCTTCAAGGGCTGCGCGGCGTTTCGTTTCGTCATCATCGTCCAGTGCCGCGGCGGCCTTGTTGCGCAAGCGCGTCAGCGGCGTCTTCAGGTCATGGGCGATATTGTCGGAAACCTGCCGCAGGCCTTCATTGAGCTTCTCGATGCGGCCAAGCATGGCGTTAAGCGAGCCGGACAGCCTGTCGAACTCATCACCGGAGCGGCCCTGCGGCAGACGCTGCGAAAGGTCGCCGGCCATGATCTTCTTGGTTGCCGCCGACATGCGGTCGATGCGTTTCAGTGCATTGCGGCCGATGCCGAACCAGATCAGCAGGGCGCCGCCGCTCATGATGGCGAGCGCCACCATCAGGGCATTACGCACCAGGGCGCGGAATTTGGTCGGCTCGCCGAGGTCGCGGCCGATCAGGATGCGCAGCCCGTTGTCCAGAACGAAAACATTGGCCGTGGCAAGATGCTGCACGCTGTCGCCGCTTTCGGAATAACGCTCATAACGGAAGGGAAAGCCGGTCCAGCCTTCCTTGTCGAAAACACCGGGCTGCACGGAGGCGACGTTGCCGGCCAGAATTTCACCATTCGGCCCGGCGATGATGTAAAGGCTCGCTCCCGGCTGACGGGCACGGCGCTCCATCATCCTCAGCAGCGGATTGATACCGCCGCGATTATAGATGCGCTGCACATCCGAGACTTCCTGCAGCACAGCGTCACGCGTCTGCTGGTTCAGCAGCCTTTCGGAAAGCGCAGTGACATAAAAAACAAGGAACGCCGCGCAGAGCGCAAACAGCAGGATATAGAGCGCCGAAAGGCGCACCGCTGTCGACCTGAACAATATTCTGAGGCGGGCCATTTTCGGCAATCAGCCCTCGTCCTTCATCATGTAGCCCGCACCGCGAATGGTCTTCAGCAGCGGCTTCTCGAAGTCCTTCTCGATCTTCGAGCGCAGACGGGAAACATGCACGTCGATGACATTGGTCTGCGGATCGAAATGGTAATCCCAGACATTTTCGAGAAGCATCGTGCGGGTCACCACCTGGCCGGCATTCTTCATCAGATATTCCAGCAGGCGAAATTCGCGCGGCTGAAGGAGGATTTCCTTGCCACCCCGGCGCACATCGTGGGACAGGCGGTCCAACTCGAGATCGCCGACGCGATAGATCATGTCCTGCTCGGGCTTGCCCTTGCGGCGGCCAAGCACTTCGATACGGGCGAGCAGTTCGGAGAAGGCATAGGGTTTCGGCAGATAATCGTCACCGCCGGCACGCAGGCCGGTCACGCGGTCATCCACCTGCCCCAGCGCCGAAAGGATAAGAACCGGCGTCTCGATGCCGCGGCGGCGCAGTTCGCTGATGACGGAAAGCCCGTCGCGGCGCGGCAACATGCGGTCGATCACCATGACGTCGTAGACATTCTCGCAGCCCATGAACAGGCCGCTTTCACCATCGCTGGCGTGGTCGGCGACGATCCCGGCTTCGCGGAACGCCTTGGTCATATAGGCCGCAGCCTCGAGGTCGTCTTCAATGACAAGAATCTTCATGTGCGGGACAATAGCGCCCTCGCCCTTTTCCGCACAACCGGAAACAGATGCGACAGACATTTCCTGAACCTTGTTTTCCATGAGGTTTCCTCCGCGATACTGCCTGGACCGGCATTGCGGGTCCTTTCTTCTCCCCGCCGGGGAAGGGTCGGATGAGGGGGCAAGCGCGCAGTCTATCGCTACCCTTGCCCCCTCATCCCGCCGCCGCGACCTTCTCCCCCTCGGGGAGAAGAAACAAGTGGCACGCGCTCATTCCATATGTTCTGCCTCGTCCTATAGGCGAGACACATTCCTTAGCGACGCCGGCTCCCGAAAGAACCGGCATCGCCTTTCAGCCTATCAACCCTGGTCGATATCCAGAGCGATGAAGCGGCTGCCGTCATCCGTCTGGATCTGGAACAGCGCCTTGGAGCGTCCGTCTTTCTTCGCCTGCTCGAGGATCTTCTCGATATCGGCGGCGGATGCGACCTGCTGGTTGTTGACCGAGGTGATCTTCTCACCCGTCTTCAGGCCACGGGCAGCGGCATCGCTGTCAGGGTCGACATCGGTGATGGCAAGTCCGTTGCCGTCATCGGCGGGGGCCACCGTGACGCCGAGGCTGGACAGCACCTTCTCGCTGGAAGACTGACCGCCCTTGTCGTCGTTCTGGCTCGGGGTCGCCTTGGAGGCATCGTCGCTGGCGAGATCACCGAGCGTCACCGTGACCGACTGAGACTTGCCACCGCGCCACAGCGAGATTTCCACCTTGCTGTTCGGCGCCATGCCGCCGATGCGGCGTGACAGGTCGCGGGCATCCTTGACGGGTTCGCCGTTGACGGCGGTGATGATGTCACCCTGCTTGATGCCTGCCTTGTCGCCCGGCGAGCCGGACTGCGGCGAAACGACCAGGGCGCCCTTGGCTTCGGAAAGGCCGAGCGATTCGGCGATGTCCTTGCTGACGGGCTGGATCTGCACGCCGAGCCAGCCGCGCTCTACCTTGCCGTCCTTCTGCAGGTCGGCGATCACGTCCTTGGCGACCGATGCCGGAATGGCGAAGGCAATGCCGACATTGCCGCCCGAGGGCGAGAAGATGGCGGTGTTGATGCCAACCACTTCACCATTGAGGTTGAAGGCGGGACCGCCCGAGTTGCCGCGGTTCACGGCGGCGTCGATCTGCAGGTAGTCGTCATAGGGGCCGGAGCCGATATCACGGCCACGGGCCGAGATAATGCCGGAAGTCACCGTGCCGCCAAGGCCGAAGGGGTTGCCAACGGCGACGACCCAGTCACCGACGCGGATCTTGCTGTCATCGGCAAACTGAACGTAGGTGAACTTGCGGTTCACATCGACCTTGAGGAGTGCCAGATCGGTGCGCGGATCGCGGCCGACGAGCTTGGCGTCGAGTTCGGTGCCGTCATTCATCACGATTGTATAGGCGGAGCCGTCATCGACGACGTGGTTGTTGGTGACGATGTAACCATCTTCGGAAATGAAGAAGCCGGAGCCCTGAGCGACGGCGCGCAGCGGACCCTTGCCGTCACGGTGGCGATTGGGGCCGCGGTCGGAGCGATCCTGGTTCGGGCCGCCGAATTCCTTGAAGAAGCGCTTGAGCGGATGGTCATCCGGAAGCTGGTCAAGGCCACGGCCACCGAAATTAAAGGAGAAATTGCTGGAATCATCGGAAGCGGGCTGCACGTTCGACTGAACGCGAACGGAGACGACGGCGGGCGATACCGCATCGACCACATTGGCGAAGCTCGGAACCTGCGGCGCAGTCACCTCGACGGGGGCGGCAAAAGAGTGGAGGATAGGTGCGGCAATGCCGGTGGAAAGCATCAGCGCCGCAAGGCCGCCAACCGTCGTGGCCTTCAGGGCTGTCTTCAGCGAGGAATGGCCGTTTTGCGAATGAGACATGGTGTACCTTCTTTCTTCATTCAGACTGGAACCCGTATGACCGGGGAAGCGGTGGATGATGAAGATATAGGAGGCGACACCTTACGGCGAAGTGTCTGAGGAATGAAAAATCCGTAATGTTGAAAAAGAACCGTGGGAAAAAATGAAAAACAATTATTTTTCAATGAGGTTGCGAATTCTTTCTTCTTCATCCGCGCTCAGTTTTTGTGGCTGTTCAAGGGTGGCGCGGCGACGCGAAAAGACGAAGACGGCGAAAATTCCCACAAGGGTGAGGCCGATGGGTGCGCCCCACAAAAGCACGGTGCGCAGGCTGAGGCGCGGTTTGAGAAGCACGAATTCGCCATAGCGCGACACGACATAATCGATGACCGCCTTGTCGCTGTCACCCTCGACCAGCCGTTCGCGCACCAGAACGCGCAGGTCACGCGCCAGTTCGGCGTTGCTGTCATCGATCGACTGGTTCTGGCATACCATGCAGCGAAGCTGGGAGGTGAGGTTGCGGGCTCGCTGTTCGAGCACGGGGTCCTTGAGGACTTCATCCGGGTTGAAGGCGGAAGCGGGAGATGCTGAGACAAGCACAGCGAAGAGAAGCAGAAAACCCGCCAGCATCCGAGGCAATCCCGAAAGAGTGCGGCGCATTTCTTCTCCCCGCCGGGGAGAAGGAGGCCCGAAGGGTCGGATGAGGGGGCCCACGCCAGCCATAACTCTCAGTGTATGCGGCTTCCC
>NZ_LT009718.1:1260616-1326559 GCF_900013495.1 Agrobacterium genomosp. 2 str. CFBP 5494 | reverse complement strand
CCCACGCCAGCCATAACTCTCAGTGTATGCGGCTTCCCCCTCATCGCCTCGCTTTGCTCGGCACTTCTCCCCGTGGGGGAGAAGAAACCTGCCGCACGCTCCACACTCATTCCGCCGCCTCCGGCATTGCAGCCTGCACCGGCTTCGCCTTGCGATTCGGCGCCCCCACTCTCAATCGCCTGTCCGAGAGAGAAATGAACCCGCCCGCCATCATGAACAGCGTGCCGCCCCAGATGCACAGGATGAAGGGTTTCCACCAGATGCGCACCACCATGCCGCCATCGGCCATGGGGTCACCAAGCGAGACATAGAGCTGGCTGAGACCGAAGGTCAGGATGCCGGCTTCCGTCGTCGGCATGCGCCGGGCCGTGTAAAGCCGCTTGGACGACCAGACATCCGCAACTTCCACGCCTGCCTTGCGCACGGTGAAATGGCCGCGATCCTCGGTGAAGTTCGGTCCGACGGCGTGGCGGATGCCGTCGAAGGTCAGGCTGTAGCCGCCCGCTTCCGCCGCCATGCCCTCTTTCATTTCCAGCACCGTCTCGGTCTCATAGGTGGTGACGATGACGATGCCGAGAACGGTGATTCCAAGACCCATATGCGCCAGCGCCGTGCCGAAGGCCGAGCGCGGCAGGCCTGTGAGGCGGCGAAACGCAATACCGAAAGCGAGCTTGCCGAAATTGGCGCGATACCAGAGATCGGCAAATGCGCCGAGGATCAGCCAGAAACCGGCAGCGATGCCGAGTGCGGCCAGTACCGGGCCGCCATTTTCAATGTACCAGAGCGTCAGTCCCGCCAGAGCGGCGAGCGCTGCCGCCACATAGAGCCGCTGGAATGCGCCCAGGAGATCGCCGCGTTTCCAGGCGAGCATCGGCCCAAACGGGGTGACGATCAGGATCGGGATCATCAGGAGGCCGAAGGTGAGATTGAAGAAAGGCGCGCCGACCGAGATTTTTTCGCCTGTCAGCGTTTCCAGAATGAGCGGATAGAGCGTGCCGATCAGCACGGTCGCGGTGGAGACCGTCAGGATCAGGTTGTTGAGAACCAGCGATCCCTCACGCGAAATCGGCGCAAATAGCCCGCCGGCTTTGAGCGACGGCGCACGCCATGCAAAGAGCGCGAAGGCGCCGCCGATGAAGACGGTCAGAATGCCGAGAATGAAGATGCCGCGGCTCGGATCGGTGGCGAAGGCATGCACGGAGGTGAGAACGCCGGAGCGAACGAGGAAGGTGCCGAGCAGCGAGAGCGAAAAGGTCATGATCGCCAGAAGCACGGTCCAGATTTTCAGCGCCTCGCGCTTTTCCATGACCAGCGCCGAATGCAGCAGCGCGGTGCCGGCAAGCCACGGCATGAAGGAGGCGTTTTCCACCGGGTCCCAGAACCACCAGCCGCCCCAGCCGAGTTCGTAATAGGCCCAGTAGGAACCCATGGAGATGCCGGCAGTCAGGAAGGTCCAGGCGGCGAGCGTCCATGGCCGCACCCACCGCGCCCAGGCGGCATCGATACGGCCTTCCAGCAATGCGGCAACGGCGAAGGAGAAGCAGACGGAAAAGCCGACATAACCGAGGTAAAGCAGCGGTGGATGAATGGCGAGGCCGAAATCCTGAAGGATGGGGTTCAGATCCTGCCCTTCGGCCGGCACCGGCTCCAGCCGCAGAAACGGATTGGAGGTGAGCAGGATGAACAGCAGGAAGGCGACGGAAATCCATGCCTGCACGGCAAGAACATTGGCTTTGAGCGTTTCCGGCAGGTTGCGGCCGAAGGTGGCGACGAGCGCGCTGAAAAACACGAGGATGAGCAGCCAAAGCAGCATGGAGCCTTCGTGATTGCCCCATACACCGGTCAGCTTGTAGATCATCGGCATCAGCGAATGGGAGTTTTCCCAGACGTTGCGCACGGAAAAATCCGAGACGGCATAGGCCCGCGTCAGCGCCGCGAAGGACAAACCAACGAGCAGGAACATCAGCACCGAGCCGAGCGAAGCGATGTCCATCAGCGCCCGGTCGTTGCGGCGCGCGCCAATGACCGGCAGCGTGGACACGATCAGCCCCACGCCAAGCGCCAGCACCAGAACGTAATGGCCGATCTCATTGATCATTTGGTTGCTCCGGTCTTGTCAGTCGAAGCCGTGCCGGCGGCCGGCGTTGCGGCCGCGGGTTTCTCTCCCTCTGCGCCTTGCTGCCACAGACCCTTGTCCTTCAGACGGTCGGCAACTTCCTTCGGCATGTAGTTCTCGTCGTGTTTGGCAAGCACGCTGTCGGCCACGAAACCGTGGGTCGCGGCATCGAACATGCCTTCGGTCACCACGCCCTGCCCTTCGCGGAAGAGATCGGGCAGGATGCCGGTATAGCTGACCGGCACGGTCGCTTCGCCATCCGTCACCGTGAAGCTCACCGTGCGGCCCTCGCCGCGCTTGATCGACCCTTCCGCCACCAGCCCGCCAAGGCGGATGCGCGTGCCCGGGTTGACGGGCGTTTTTTCCAGATCGGCCGGCATGTAGAAATAGGCGATGGACTGGCCGAAGGCGAACATGACCAGCAGCACGGCCGCCACGATGAAGCTCATGCCGCCGCCGATGATCGCGAGTCGTTTCTGTTTGCGGGTCATTGTGTCACTCCCTGCGGCGCGGCATCCTGTTTCCCGTTCATACGGATCGGTCCGGCGGAAACGCCGAGTTCCTTCGCCAGCGCCAGAAGCTGCCTGCCCTGCTCACCCTCCGGCGGAAAAGCTTTCAGCCCCGCCCGCAGCGCCTCTCCGGCCTTGGCTTCGTTCTTCAGCACGGAATAGGCACGCACGAGCCGCATCCACCCTTCGAAATCGGCCGGGTTATCCTTCAGCTTGGCGTCGAGGCTCGCCACCATACCTTCAATCATCGCCTGCCGGTCGGTCGCCGTCATGTCTTTTGCCGCCGCCATGTCCTCGGTCGTCGGGCCGGGTGCGGCAGGCTTCGTTTCGCCGCCAGTCCGGGCAATATGCTCGCGCACCAGGGGCAGCCATGGCGCGCCAGCCGGGGCGTCTGCCGCCAGCTGAGTGAAGGCCGCGCGTGCTTCCTCCGCCTCGCCCGCCTGTTCCAGCGACAGCGCGAGATAGAAGCGGGCACGCGGGTTGCCGGGTTTAAGCTTTTCCGCCTCGGCAAATGCATCCCGCGCCGCCTCGATGACGATACCGTCATTGCCGGCCACGAGCGTTTCGCCAAGGCCCGTCAATCGTTCGGCGCTCGGGCCCAGAATGCGAAGCGCATTGCGATAGGCGAGCTCGGCGTCGCCAAGCCGCTGCATCTTGAAATAGATCGGCGCCAGAATTTCCCATCCCGCGCCATCATCCGGGTTCTGCGCCAGATGCCTTTCGGCCCTTGCGACCAGCAGATTCATGTCGTTGCCGGGCTTTTCAAGGCGTGCCTCGAGCGGCATGTCCGGTACCTCCGGACTGCCGTTCCAGATGTAGAGACAGAGACCCAGCGCCGGCAACAGAATGGTGATCAGGCTGGCGGCGAGATTGTGCCGGCGCGGCCGGGTTTCCTTGCCGGGTTGCTCCTCCGCTTCGGCGGCGGCAAGCAGACGGCGGCCGATTTCGGCGCGGGCATAATCCGCCTCGGTCTGCCCGATCAGGCCGGCGGCGCGCTCGCGGTCCAGTTCGGCCAGCTGGTCACGATAAACGGCAACCTCACCGTCACGGCGCGTCTGCGGCGCCTCGGTCTTCCGCATCAGCGGGTACATCAGGACGATGGCAACAGCCGCCGTCAATATCGCAACGACAATCCAGAACATAAGGCTCAATTACTCGAATGCGCGGCACATGGAAACATGAAGCGCAGGGATGACGCGAATTTGAGACATCACGCCGCACCGCAGACCCTTCCCCCGGCTGCACCGCCATGCCTCTCTTGTCATCGCAAAGGGCCCGTGACCTTGATTTGCGTCAAACCGGTTATGTCAGCGGCGACCAGCTTCCATCGGCATTGCGGCAGGCTGCGCCACGCGCCCGGGTCTCGCGTCCGTCTACCGTCAGGGTGTGCGAATATTGCCGGCAGTTCTGGTTGCCAACCTGATAGGGCGCATTGGCGACCACCTGGCCCTTGGCGTCATCGCCCGTCCAGGTGACAGGCGTGCCGACCGGGGCCGTTTCCAGCGCCTTATATTCGGCCTCCAGCGCCTTTGTCTGGTCACCCCTGTCAAGCTGCACGCCGCTTCGCCCGACAATACCGCCTTCCAGATTAGCAAGGAAGGGCGTGGAGGGCTGTGACGAACGGCCGAAAAGACCGCCGCCTGCCGGGCGGGTGCCCGTGGTGGTGCAGGCGCTCAGCATGGAAACGCACAGGATCGAGAGAAGTGCCGGGCGTGACACCAGCGAACGCATCGTCACGGAGCGGCAGCCATCATACACGTCAACCAAACCCTGTCCTCTTTCCTACCGCATTGCATCAATATACCAGCGTTGAATTTCTTGCCTTTTTTCTCGGCTCACGCAAGCTCTTTCGAAAGGCCGGGCAAAATCAGATCTGCCTTCAACCCGCCGATGGCGCTGCGCGACAGCGAAAAGCGGCCATGGTACTCTGACACCACCTCTGAAACGATCGACAATCCGAGGCCCGTGCCGGGGCGGCTCTCATCCAATCGCCGCCCACGCTTCATCGCTTCGCTGATCTGTTCCGGCTCAAGTCCCGGCCCATCATCCTCCACCGTCAGCTCCACCCAGGTGCGACGGGCGATTTCGGCGTCGGAGGATGGGTGCGTACCGGTCGCCAGCGTAATGACCACACGCGTCTGTGCAAAACGCGCGGCATTTTCGAGAAGATTGCCGACGACCTCTTCCAGATCCTGCTGCTCCATGCCGAGCACCGCGCCGGGTTGCTCGAAATTCAACACGAACTGCTTGTCGGGGTTCAGGCGGCGCATGACGCGCACCAGCCGTTCCAGCGCCGGTTCGGCCTCCACGCGGGCAAGGATGGAGCCGCGCTGGGCGGCGATGCGGGCGCGGGAGAGATAGGATTGCACCTGCGCCTGCATGGCGTCCGCCTGCGCCCGCACCAGATCGCCGTGCTGCGGATCGAGCGTGCGGGCTTCGTTCAGGAGAACGGCAATCGGCGTCTTCAGTGAATGGGCGAGATTGCCGACCTGCATGCGCGCGCGCTCCACAAGCCTTCGGTTGCTATCGATCAGTGCGTTGACCTCGTTGGCGAGCGGCTGAATTTCGCGCGGGAATTCGCCTTCGAGGCTTTCCGCCTCTCCGCCCCTGATCTTGCCAAGTGCGACGCGAGCCTGATCGAGCGGCCGCAGACTGTAGAGAATGGCAAGACCATTGACGACAAGACTTCCGACACCAAAAACGGCAAGCGCCAGATAAAGGCTGTTGGAGAAGTCCCGCACATCGTCTTCCACGACGTTCAGATTGCCGGACACACGGAAACGCGCTGCACGCCCCTCGCCATCCAGCACGACTTCGGTTTCCGCCACCCGCACCTGATTGCCGGCCTCGTCGGTGACGGCATAAAAGCGCTCGTAGCGGTTGTCGAAGGGGGCGTCGAGAATGCTCGGCACCGGAAGGGTGGAAACGCCGAGCGAGGAAGAGACCAGCGGCGCGGTCTGGAAATTTCCGAGCGGCTCGACAACCCAGTACCAGCCGGTATCGGGCTGCGAAAAGCGCAGATCGCCAAGCTGCGGGCTGCCGGCCAACGTATTCTCGTTGGAAATCGTCACGGAATTGATGACGTTATAGAGCTGTGCCCTGAGAAGATCGGTGAAGCTGCGCTCCACACCCTGGCGGTAAAGCGTCGAGATCACGACGGCGATCACCACCAACGCCAGCACCGACCAGAGCGAGGCGAGCAGCAGGACGCGGGCGGTGAGAGAATTACTTCGCATCTGCCGGCGCTTGCATCCGGTAACCGAGACCACGGATCGTCTCGATCAGATCAACCCCGAGCTTCTTGCGAAGACGTCCGACAAATACCTCGATCGTGTTGGAATCGCGGTCGAAATCCTGATCGTACATATGCTCGACCAGCTCCGTGCGCGATACGACCTCACCCATGTGATGCATGAGATAGGACAGGAGCCGGAACTCGTGCGAGGTGAGTTTCAGCGTCGTGCCGTTGACGGTCGCCTTGGAGGACTTTGTGTCGAGCCGGACCGGGCCGCAGATGAGTTCGGAAGAAGCGTGGCCGGCCGCGCGGCGGATGAGCGCGCGCACGCGGGCAAGAACTTCCTCGACATGAAAGGGCTTCGTCACATAGTCATCGGCGCCGGCGTCGATGCCCGCCACCTTGTCGCTCCAGCGGTCGCGGGCGGTCAGGATGAGAACAGGCATGGCCTTTCCGGCCGCGCGCCATTTTTCGACGACGGTGATGCCATCGAGTTGCGGCAGGCCGATATCAAGAACGATGGCGTCATAGGGCTCGGTGTCACCGAGATAATGGCCTTCCTCGCCGTCGAATGCCTGATCGACGACATAACCCGCCTCCTTGAGGGCATCGGTCAGCTGACGATTGAGATTGGCATCGTCCTCAACAACGAGAATACGCATTGTCCGCCCTTTCCTGTGTCCCGGCCCGCGTGCGTGGCCGGTCATGCTAGATGTCTCGGATCGTTTTCCGATATTTCGGCGATGCGGGCAAGCTACATCGGGACGCGCATCGTCACCTTGCGCGGGCGCTCGCCATTTCCCTGTACGAGAACGGTGACGACACAGGACTGACCGTCGCCGGAAGGATAGACAGAAAGAAGCTGGCCGCCGGTTTCGCGTACAACGCGGGCCACGGCCGCGCCGCAATCGCTGGCAGCGAGAATGTAGTGGCCCTGCAAATCAGCCTCGGGCGCCGTGAAACCGGAAAGCCCGGCTGCAAGCGTCGCGATGATGAGAGGTGATGCCATTCTACAAACTTCCACAAAAAAAACGGGTGCGTCTTGAACCGTATTGTGACCGAATATGTAGCGCAAAGCGTCTGAATGGCAAATGAATGCCGCCCCCGCAGCGGGAAGACGGAACGGGAGCGGCGCTTGCGCGGGCTGGGTCAGCGGATCGCACGGGTCGCCGAAAGGCGGCCGTAAAGCGCGATGAGACCGCCAATTCCGCCGGCCACGGTCATCAGGCCGTCGGCCAGCTCACCGTGAAGTCCGGCGGGCAGATCAAAGCCGGCAATGGTGAAAAGCGGGGCGAAGACCGCAATCAGCGCGCCCCATATCGTGCGGGATTGATACCACGGTTTGGTACTGTCCATCTTGTCGTCCTTTGCTTTGTTTTCAGGCATTTATGAAAGCGGGAGAACGGCCTGTGCCGCCACTCCCAGGGGCACCGCGCGGCCGAGCTGGCGGACTCGCACGGAAATGTGATCCCGCAGCGCCGGAAAATCTGTGAGTTCGGCTGTTGCTGGATAAAACCAGAAGGGTTCCGAGACGTCGGCGGTACGCCGCACCTCGTCGCCGTCCAGCACCTCCACCCGATAACGTTCGAAAGCTTCATCCAGCGGAATTTCGCTTGCGTCCCAGCCATCGGCGTCCATCCGCCCCCGGCGTTTCCAGCTGATGAGAACGCCATCCGTTTTTCGCAGCCCGGCAAGATGCACCGGCGCAAGCGGCGTCAGCGCCCGAAATCCGGTCTCGACGGAGAAAGGCCCGACCGGCGCGCCGGCCTGTTCCGCTGCCTCGACAATCCAGTTCATTTGCCGGCCACGCTCTCCGGCGAGCAGACCGAGCGGCTGTACCGCGGCATCCAGAACAACCACCGGCGCCCCTGCCGGCGCACCGGTGGCCAACGCGTCTTCCGTGCCGGCAAGGCCGCGCAGGAGAACAGAAAGCCGCCAGCGCGACCGCGCGGTTTCCTCTGCCTTCGCGAAAGCGACGATTTCCCAGACACCATTCGCCGCCCTCACGGCGATGCGGTTCTCGCCGTTCAGCACCGAAAGCGGTTCGGCCGATGCAACTTCGCCGAAAGGCAGATCGAGCACGATGGTATTTGCACGGTCGAAGCGACCGCAGGGTCCAGGCTTCAGCGGCATTGCCAGCGTTGCGATCCTGGCCGGACGGTCTAGCACGACGCGCTGGCCGTATCCTTCCGTGCCTGATGAGGCCGAGACGACGATGGGCCGCCAGGGTTTCGCAAAGGCGGCAACTCGCGCCGACTGCTCGGCCGCCGCACCGTCCTGATACGGCAGATCGAGAAACAGCACTTCCGGCGCGAAACCCTCGCTGCCGCTTGCGCCATGGGCACGTCGCTCGTCCGCCACACCGGCAAAAGTTGACAAGGCCGGGGAAAAGGCCCGCGCCTCCACCTGCCGCACTGCGCCATCCTCGATACGGCTGACCATGAACCGACCTGCGGGCGCCTGCGGAAAGGCGTTCGTGGAGAGACGGATGCAGTCGCCCGGTTCCAGCGCAATCTGCCCCGGCGGCAGGGCAAAACGCAGGCTGCGCCGTGCTTGGCGGCTGTCGCGCAAGGCCGCCTCGATCGCCGCTTGCGCCGTTTCCGAAGATAGAGCGGCGTTGAGATCGAGCCGCATGACACGGCTGCCGGCATTCTCCACGCGCCGCGAACGCACGCTCGCCTGCTCGTAGTCCAGCGCCGGGTTGAACGAGGTCAGAACGGCTTCCGCGGGGAAATCGCTGTCGTGGCCGCGATTTTCCGACCACAGCGGTTCACCCTCCAGATCGGCGAGAATGGAAATATCCCGAACGGGCGTAACAGCCCCGTTGCGGGAGCGGAAACGCAGGGTGCCGGCATCCTCCGCCACATCCAGCTGAAATGCCGCGATCAGCGGCTCCAGCAGGCTGCGGGCCGAAGTTACCTCGCCTTGCACATAACCGGTGAGATCGCCGCTGATGGCGGAGACGTCGAAAGCGGAAAAGCCGTGATCCGTCAAAATGGCGGCGATGGTGTCGGCAAGCGTCGCCGTTCCCAGCCGGCCGTTCAGCCAGTGGCCCGTGCGCCAGTTACCGCCATCGCTCCACGTTGCACCGTTTTGCGGAAAGGCCGGGAAAGGCCGCGCATCCCAGGTCCACAGATAGATTCGGCTCGTATCCACCATCGCGGCATCGCCATTCTCCCAGTGCCCCAGATGCGCCTCCAGAAAACGCCGCTGCTGGCTGTCCGCCCTGCTTTTGCGGGAAAAATGGGGAAAGGCGTTTTCCGCCGATTTCGGATCGGGAAAGACATTGGGGCGTGTCGCGCTCTTGTCCACCGCCGGGCAGCCGAGTTCCGTGAACCAGATGGGCTTCGAGCCCGGCCTCCATGCGGTCGGCGTGGTGCTCTCCTTCCCGCCGGGCCGATCGTAATGGAGATTTTCCCACCAGTTTCGAAGGTCCTTGTAGCGGAATACCCATGGCTTTGCCGTTGTGCCATCGGCAATGGGGGTTCGCCGCCGGGCCGTGCGGTCGGCTTCGCTTGCATAAAACCAGTCGAAACCCTCGCCAGCCGTAACGGCGCGGCGGAAGGCCACAGCGTCATCCGGGCCGGTCATGCCATCAGGATTGCCGTTTGCGGCATCTTCGTCGCGCCAGTCGGAGAGCGGCATGTAATTGTCGATGCCAATGGCGTCGATGTCGGGGCTCGCCCAGAGCGGATCGAGATGGAAGAACACGTCCCCAGAGCCGTCGGCCGGCTGGTAACCGAAATATTCGCTCCAGTCCGCAGCATAGGTGAGCTTCGTCGCCCTTCCGACGACAGCCCGTACATCGCGCGCGAGCCGCACCAGCGCCTCCACGAAGGGAAAGGCGCCGTTGTCGTCGCGCAACCCCGTCAGCCCCCGCAGTTCGGAACCGATCAGGAAGGCGTCGACGCCTCCCGCTTTTACCGAGAGGTCGGCGTAATGCAGCACCATGCGTCGATAGCCCTCGGCGCGGGAACAGAAACGATCGATCTCCAGCCGCGCACCGGCGGTACGATCGGCCGATCCGGGCCTCCCGGGTGCGGGAAAGCAGGTGATGCGCCCCCGCCAGGCATAGGCGTCCTGTTCGGCCTTGCCATAGGGATCCGGCAGCCCGTTGCCCGCCGGCACGTCCATCATCACAAAGGGATAAAGGCAGACCTTCAGGCCCCGCGCCTTGAGGTCGGCTATCGCCTGCAGCACGCCTTCATCATTCGGCGTGCCGCCATAGGCGGGACCGCCATGATGATGGCTGACCGGATGCGCCCCGGCGCGTGTCAGGCCGGCAACGGACCACGGCGTCGTCTCCCCCTCCCGGTCCCCCACTTCAACACCCGGCAGGACGCGGCATTCGCCCGCCCGCATATCCGTGCCGAACCAGCTCACCACCAGCGCCACGCTTTGAAGAGCGGGGCAAAGCGCCTGCAATTCATCGATGGCAGCGCGCCAGTCCGTCTCGGCCGTCAGGCCGTTACGGTTCATCACGCGGCTTTCACCCATGCCCGTATGCTCGGAAACCGGCACCGTTGCGTAACCATGTTCGGTTGCGCCCGGAATGACGGTCACGGCGCGGATCGATTTCTCCAGCCCGCCGACCGGCCGCACCACCTCGAACTGCATGAGCGGAATGCGGTTGCCATAGGCTTCAAGCGGCAGGCGCTCGATGACGACATAAGCGAGGCCGCGAAAGGCGGGAGCATTGCCGCTCCCCTGTTTCGCCTCGATCAGCGGATCGGGCAATTGCGTTGCGCTGCCGGGATAAAAGCGCATCTCGATGCCGGTCAGGTCAATTTCGCGCCCATCGGCCCAGACGCGCCGCACGAAGGCCGCCTCCCCCTCGCAGAGACCGATGGCGAGATTGGCGAAATATCGATAGGTCTCCGCCCTTGGGCCGCGGTTGCCTTTGCCACCACGTCTCTGCACGACACGGCTTTCTTCGAAACGTGTCGCCCAGATCAGGGTGCCGCCGATCCTCGCCGTACCGTAAAGCCGGTTTATCGCCGCGCCTTCATCCGCACCGGGAATACGCGCGGCCGAGAGCCGTGCCCCGGACACGGTACCACCGTCTGAAAGCAAGGCGCGATCCACGGCGTTGCCAGCCAGCGCGCCGGCCGCACGCCCGATGATCGCTCCCACGGGCCCGAAAATACCGCCGAGCGCCGCACCTGCTGCCTGAAATAGTATGGTTGCCATGCCTGCCTCAAAAAATCTCAGGGATCGGGAAAGCGGAAAATGCCGGCGATGCGCCGTTTCCAGCATGGCACCAAGGCGGAACGCACCACCGCCGCCTGCTCATAAGCGTGGATGAAATGCCGGGATTCCGCGAGGATGCCGAGATGTTTGGCCGCCGCATCGGCCCGCCAGCGGAACAGCAGCAGGTCTCCGGGCTTTGCCCCGTCCAGGCCCGAAACGCCGGGAAAATGCCGTTGCACGCCCGCCATCAGCCGGTCCTCACCGCAGCGCTCGGCCCAGTCAGGCGCATAGGGCGGCGGAAGTTCCGGTTCGCTGCCGTAGAGTTCGCGCCAGACGCCTCGGATCAGGCCGAGACAATCGCAGCCAACGCCCCTTAGCGACGCCTGATGCCGATAGGGTGTGCCGATCCACGGCTCGGCCAGCGCCAGCACCTTGTCTCCCGTCTCGCTCATGGGAACAAGGCCCCGCCGTCGTGGGTGTGACCGCCGCTGGCATAAGAATAGGCGAAATCCGCCCCTGGAAGATGGGGAAAGCCCCTGAAATTCAGCTGATTGGCGAATGTATGCCTGCATGTGGCGAAGCTCTTGTCGCAACCGGCCGTGACGGAAAAGCTGTCTCCCGGCAACGGCGCCTCATCCGGTGGAAGCCAGAAAGAAAGAAGCACGCCGCCATTGCGCTGCTCATGGCCATCGAGATCGAACCCGCGCCCGGCAAGCGGACCGGTGAGAAAACGCACCTTTCCCCCGTTGAAAAAACCATCCGGGAAAGCATTGAGCCCGGTTGCGACGAGATTGCCGGCCGCGTCCACCGCCACCACCCGGCCATTGCCGGTGAACCGCGCCAGAGCCACGCCGCAGCGTGCGTCTCCCAGCGCGGCATCGCAGCGCCGTCCATAAACCCGCCCCTGCGGCTGGCTGAGGCGATGGGCGAAACTGCGCAGCTCGGCGCGAAAGGACCCGCCCGCCCGGGCTACGTCGCCGATCTCGCGCAGGGAGAGAAGCACATGCTCTTCCGGAGCCTGCCAGTTGACGAGGTAAAGCTCCACTCTCGCTCCGTCGAAACGGCCGGCGGCAAGATCCTCTTCCGAAATCGCCTCGCTGGAAAAACCGCCTGCCACTTCACCTGCGCCGGCGCCGAGCCCGGTTTCGCTGTCATTATCGCTGGCCGAAAAACCGCTGGCGGCCAGAAAGGCCGTGCCGGCGAAGAAAAGCGCCTCGTCATGATCGGTGAAGCCGATTTCGGCGCCATCCTTCAACGTCACTTTCCAGCAATGGCAAGTGGTCGTGGCATCGCTTTCAAGATGCCCGGCAAGGGCGGGAGCGATCGTTTTCATGGCAGGATTTCCATCAGCGGAATGGCGGGAATTCGCCCGGCTTCGAAGGCGGTGAGGTTGATGTCGATGCGGTCGGTCGCGAACCGTACCGGTACATCGAATTCATAGCCCGCACGGACCACCGCACCGGCGGGCGGAACCTTTCCGGAACCGAATGTCACCATACCGGTCGCGTAATCGCAGGACACATCCGAAGCGGATACGGGGACACCCTCGACCGATACGCGGACGGAGCCCTCGGCAGGCTTTTCCACCCGGCGGGTGAAGAAGCCACCCGCATCGGCATAGGTCTTGACCAGTTGAAACCGCACCGTGACGCCATCACCCACGCCGATCCTCTGATCGGTCGATGCCGGCGTGTCTCCCGGCGGGCAGGATTTGAAGTCCACGGGATCGCGAAAACGAAAGCCGTAAAGCTCGCCGCGCCGCGCTTCGAAAAAGGCCAGCACCTCATAGAGATCGGTGAGCGAGCGGATGCCCGAGCCGGCGTCATAGGCACGCCTGGCATTTCGCCAGCGCTGATTGCGGCTTTCCCGCCCATTGGAAAGATTGACGATGTCGGTCCGTCTCACCGGGCCGCCGCTCACACCGAGCGCCAGCCGCAGCGGAAACCGCACTTCATGAAATGCCACCATGTCGTTGTTCCTAGATTCATTTCGCTGTTCGGGGTGTGCCGGCCGCAGGCCCTCATCCTTCGCGGTTGTCCATGCGGGACAGGGACAAGGTCTGCATATTACAACCCACGCTGGCCGCGCCCGACGCTGCGCGCCAGCATTGCGGCAATCTGGCCTTCGCTTTTGCGGAAGCTTGCCGCATCCGTCGCCGTGACGTTGAAAATGATCTGGGACCCGCCGCCGGCGGAAGGCGCCGCGACACCGAGTGCACCATCCGGGCCGCGCTTCAGAGGCAATATGGCTTCCGCCCCTGCTTCTCCCATCAGGCCAAGCCCGCCGCCCATGGGAAAAAACGCCGGGCTGGAGACGACACCACCCTCGGCGAAAGGCGTAACGCTGCGCCCCGGCATCCCGCCATCGGCGAAAGCGAAGAGCGAGCCGCCGCCGTTCAACAACCCGCCGACGGCATTGCCAATCATGGCCTCAAAGGGTTTGAGCCCGGCGGAGAGCGCGATGCCCGACAGCCGCTGCCCAAGGCCGCGCAGCACATCGTCCAGCCCTTTGCCGCCTGTCGTTGCCGCCTGCAGTGCAGACGTCAGCGCCGCTCCGAACCGTTCGGAGCGGCGTTCGAGATCGCCCATCACTTCGGACAGGGCTTCCGCCTCCTCCCGATTTTCCGCGATCGATCCTTCACCCGCCATCGTACCTGCCTTTCCGATTCAAACTGGAGCTTCAAGTGTTTGAATTAAAAGATTTTCACGAAGCGATGATCGGATGCGTCCCTGTCGGGAAAACGCCGCATCATCGCCTCCATCTCCTGTCGATCCGGGCCGTGTGAACCGGAGCGCACGCCGCCCGTCATGGCGAAAAACTCTCTGGGCGTCAGCCGCCAGAAAACTTCGGAAGAAAGCCGCAGCAGGCAGAAACCCGCATGGAGAACCGCATCCCAGGGAAAGGGGCGCGGCGTCGCATCGCCTGCTGCGGCATTCAGGGGTCCCGCGGCGTCTCCCCTTTCAAACCGCCGAAGGTGGCGGTCAGAAGTTCGGCGACGATGGCGGCATGGCCGGCAATGCCACCCTCCACCGTGGCGCTGGCAACATCCTCATCCGAAAAAACATTGCCGGCGCCGCGCAACCCCGCGCCGATCACCCGGATCATGTCGGTGGCCTTCATGCGTCCGCTCGCAAAACGTTCGGCGAGCGCTGTCAGGTCGTCGACTTCGAAGGCGGTTTCGAGCTCGGCAAGCGCGCCGAGCGTCAGGCACAATATGCGCCTCTCGCCGTCGAACAGCGCTTCGATCTCGCCGCGATGACGGTTTGCCCGCCCGTAACGCAACCCTTGCGGCATCACAGCGCTCCAAAGGTCAAAAGACCGGCCGATTCCAGCGCGATCTCAAATTGCACTTCGCCATCGTGACGGCCGGAATACTCCAGCGCCACGATCTGGAACGGCCCGATAATCGTGCCGAAATCGGGTATGACGATCTGCCAGCCGGGAATGGTGCCCGCGAAAAACGCGCCCCGCACGAGCGCATCGCTCGCCGCATCCTTGAATATGCCTGACGCCGTCAGCGCGGCCCTTTGCACGCCGGCACCCGCCAGCAACTCGCGCCAGCGCCCGACGCTTTCCCCATCGGTAACGTCCACCGCCTGGGCGTTAAAGGCCAGCCGCCGCGTTCTGAGCCCGGCAACAGTGACATATGTTCCGGCATTGTTGAATTTCAGCAGAAAATCCTTGCCCTTCTGCGCCACCATCCTGTTTCCTTCCGTTTCGATTGCGGTTGCAGGGTGTTGCGGGCCTGCGACCAAAAATGTTCCTTGCCCTCGCATTGTGCGATCTTGCCATGTCCGATGCTGCTTCCCCGACGTTCCGTACACGCCTTATCGGCGTGCTGGCGCTTGGGCAGGTCGTCAGCTGGGGTTCCGGTTTCGACATGCTGGCCATTCTCGGTCCACGAATGGGCAGCGAACTCGCCATCGCCAACGAAGTCGTTTTTGCGGGCCTGACCGTGATGATGACCATCAGTGCGCTTTGCGGGCCGTTGCTCGGGCGGATGCTTGTGCGCCACGGCGCAGCGCCGGTGCTGGTCAGCGGCACCCTGCTTTTTGCCTGCGGCTTTGCGCTGCTTGCTTTTGCAGGCGGCGTGACAAGCTATCTGCTGGGCTGGGCGGTGATGGGCTTTGCCGGCGCCTGCGGGCTGACAACGGCGGCACACACCGCCGTGGTGGAGCGCGTCGGGGCGGAAAGCGGTCGATCCCTGACGCTGCTGATGGTCTTTACCGGCCTTTCGGCGGCCGTGTTCCTGCCCGTTACAGCCTTTGCGGAGCAGCATCTCGGCTGGCGCGGCACCCTCATCCTCTACGGCTGTCTGCAGCTGTTCCTGCTTCTGCCGCTTTACCTCTTCGTTCTTCCGAAGAGAAAGGGCGGCAATCCAGGCCAGCGCCCGCATCCTGGCGAAATCCCGGCCTCGCCGTTGGATACGCGGCGCGCCTTCCTGCTTCTGGCGGCAATGACCACGCTCAGCGCCTTCACCGCCTTTGGCTTCTCGCCGCTTCTGCCTTTGCTTCTCGTGCATTCAGGCGCATCGCAAGCGCTCGCAATCCAGCTGGCATCGGTGCGCAGCGTGCTGGCGATTACCGCGCGCGGGCTAGATTTCCTGCTGGGAAAACGCGGCAATCCCTTCATCACCTGCCTGATCGGCCTCTGTCTTCTGCTGACATCCTTTCTGGTGCTGCTCGTCTTTTCTCCGGCCATACCAGCCTTTGCCGGCTTCATCGCCCTGTTCGGCTTTGGCGCGGGCGTGCTGACGGTCAGCCGCGCCGTTCTGCCGCTTGCAGTGTTTTCTCCGCAGCAATACGGCCTTCAGGCCGCACGGATTTCGCTTCCGCAAAATCTCGCCATCGCCTTTGCACCTGTCATTTTCAGCATGGCGCTCGATCGCGGCGGTGTGGCGGCGATGCTTGGCATCGCTTCCATCCTGATCACCCTTTCGCTGCTGCTGCTGATCCTGCTGTGGAAAACCGTGGCCGGCCAGAAAGCGTAAGGCCCTTCATTCCGTTACCGCCCTGAACCGCATTTCAAGGACGAAGTTCCGTGACTTCGCCTCACGGCGGGAGCGGCTGGACAGCATGTGCATGTTGACGAGCGAAAAGCCGACGAGCGGCAGCGCGGCGTCATCAAGCAGCGCTTTTACCCTTGCGGCGATCTCACCCGTGGATCTGCGGCGATTGGCATCACCCCAGATTTGCAGCGTCAGAAAATGCTCCTCCGCGCTTTCCGTCGCCGTCGAATAATCGCGGGTCTCGACCTCGTCGAAGACAATACATGGCAAAAGGCCACGCGTCAGAAGCCGGTCGACGATGCCGCCGGGGTTGAGGTCTGCCAATTCGGCATCGCCAGCGAGCTTTGCGACGATCGCCTGAAGAAGCGGGTTCGCGGCGCTCATCGGTCTGCCTCTTCGCAACGGCAGACGATGAAGCGGCGGGTTTCGTCGGGATCCATCGCCGTTCGGATGTTGAGGATGCGCGACCCCTTGCGAAAGCGCATCCCGGTGCCGATGTCGATGTCGTTGCGCCAGGCGAGCCAGACACGATGGGTAAACGTCGCCCCCTCGGCCGAAGCCCGCTCGTGCGAGGCTTCGGAAACCGGTTCGATGGCGCCCCACAACGCGCGCACGGCCTTCCAGCTTTCGGCGGCGCCGCCCTGTCCATCAGGCGTTTCCGACCGCACTTCCAGTTCCAGTCGCGCCGTCAGCCTGCCAGGATCAAGAAAGACGAGGTTCATGGCCTAAAGCCCCAGACGGCAGAAAGGAGACACCAGCCGCTCATAACCAGCCGGAACGGCGGCCGGCTGGTTTTCCGGCGCGACGGCCCCGCGAAAAGCGAACATCTGCGCCACATGCATCAGCATGGCGCGTTTCAGCGTATCGGGCACATCCGTCGCGGCCTCGCCATGACCGGCGGTGAAATCGATCTCGATGCCATTCAGCTCCCGTTCCGGGGCCGGCGGTTCGCGCAGCCACAGCCGTGCCGGCCGCGCCGCGCCGTCGAGCAGCTTTTCGGTGGCGGTGATGTCTGCCACGCGCCCCTGCCCGTCGAAAACCAGAATCGTTTCGATGGCTTGCACCGGCGTCTTGCCAATCAGAATCACGCCCGTTTCGGGCCACCGATCAAGATAAAGCCGCCAGGTCTGGCGCAGGAGGCACAGCCCGGTGGTGCGTTCCAGATGCTCGCGGGCCGCGCGTATCAACGCGGCAAGCAAGGTGTCCTCGTCACCGCTGTCGAGACGCAGATGCGCCTTGACGTCGGCAAGGGTCAACGGCTCCGCCTGCGGCGGATGGATGAGGGCATAGGTCATGGGGTCTCCGGAGATTAGGGCGAGCGGCTGCGTCTTTCGCCTTCTTCCCGCCGGGAGAAGGTCGCGGCAGCGGGTTGAGGGGGCAAGGGTCGGGGTAAACCGAGAGCTTGCCCCCTCATCTGCCCTGTCGGGCATCGGCGGGGAGAAGAAACGCGCGGCACCGTCGAGGTTCAATTCACCCCGAACTTCACCAGCTTGATCGCCTCGAAATTCTGCACGCCGCCGCCCACGCGTTTGGTGGTGTAGAAAAGCACATAGGGTTTGGCCGAATAGGGATCGCGCAGGATGCGGACGCCGGTTCGGTCAACGATGAGGTAACCGGCGCGGAAATCCCCGAAGGCGATGGCGAAGCTGTTGGCCGCCACATTGGGCATGTCTTCGGCTTCCGTCACCGGAAAGCCCATCAGCGAGGCGGGCTGACCGACGGCAGCCGGCGGATGCCAAAGATAGGCGCCGGTCGTGTCCTTGAAGCGTCGAAGCGCACCCTGCGTCTTGCGGTTCATCAGGAAGGTGCCGTTCTGGCGATGGCCGGCTTTCAACGCATAGATGGCGTCGAGCAGCACGTCCATGGGACCGGCGGAGGAAAAGCCCGCCGATACGCCGGTCGCGACATAACCGATATTGCCCCAGCTCCAGTCGTTATTGGCAACGGTCGTATAGGCGAGGAACCCCCTGGGCTTGTTGATGCCGTCACCGCCAACGAAAGCCGCCGCCTCCTGTTCGGCGAATGCGATGTCCACCTCGGATGCGATCCACGCCTCGATATCGACCGCCGCGTCGTCCAGCAGGCCCTGGGTGGCGGCAGGCATGGCATAAAGCTCCATGGTCGGGAAAGAAAGCTCCGACAGTTTCGGCGTCGCCGTTTCCGGCCGCGCCGCCGTTTCCGAAACCCAGCCGGTGGCGAGCCCGCCGGCGGCGAAGGGTTTTTTCAGCACGGCAGCGGAAACCTGTCGCACCGTGGCGAGCGCCCGGACAGGCGAAATCGCCGTCATACGCCGGCCGATCTCGCCATCCGTCTCGGTCGGAAGAAGAAAGCCGCCGTCCGCCCCGGCCGAGCCGGCAAAGGCCTTTGCCTCGAGATCGCGCAGCGCGGCTTCCTCGCCCCGGCGGATATAGGCCTCGAAAGCGGTCTTGTGCTCTTCGGCATCCTGCGACAGCGCGTCCTTCCGGCCGAGCGCGGGCCGCGCCTTCTTCAAAGCCAGATCGTCCATGAGCCTGCGGTTGTCGTCGAGCGCCCTGTCGATGCGGTCGAGCTTGTCGCGGGTTACGACATCAGCCCCCATCTTGCGCTCGATATCGGCAAGCCGCTGATCGTTGGTCTCGCGGAAGGCTTCGAAGGCCTCCATGAACTCGTCGAAGGCGGCCGTCATCGTATCGGGGACGGCCTTCAACTGCGGCGCAACCGTCATCGGGGCCGGTGTCGTTGTCTGCTCTGTCATGTGGTTTTCCTTGTTGCGGTTTGTCCGGAAATCAGCGTTTGAAGGCGGTATCGAAAAGCGAACGGGCGGCGCGGCGCATGCTGCGCACCAGTTCGGTGTCGCGGTCGCGGAAGAAGCGGGCATGCTTGACATCGGAGACGCGAGCCGAGGGAAGCATCGGAAAAGTCACGATGGAGATTTCCCAGAGATCGGCCTCCAGAATGCGCCGGACGCCGGCGCGGGCAGCCTTGCCGGAACGCCCGTCCCTACTCGAACGAACCGTGCGGAAACCGATGGACAGCCCGTCCAGAGCGCCGGTCTTCATCAGCGAATGGACCTCCCTCGACCGGGCGACGCCGGGCGTGAGGATACCTTCGACATAAAGACCACGCTCATCCTCGCGGATGGTGCGCCAGGCGCCGATAGGCTGGGCCGGATCGTGCTGGTAGAGCATGCGGATACCGGCCGCGCCGCGCTCCTCGATGGAGCGGCGGAAGGCGCCGCGCTCGATCACATCGCGGCCAAGATCGATCTCGCCAAAGACGCTGGCGTAACCGGAAAAAGTGCCGTCGCCGGCAATGCCGCGCAGTTCCAGATTGGCGAATTTACGCGTGGCGGGACGCGGCCCGCGATAGGCGTGCATGGGTAACTCCTGCGATGTGAGGGGAATATCAGGCGCGCGGGCGGGCGCTGTAACGGTCGGCGATGCGCACCAGCACGCCCAACCCCCACCAGGCCCCCATGCTGGCGGCGGCAGAACCCGCTACCATGATTTCGCGACCCGAAAGCGCGCCGGCAATATCAAGCTGCTGCACGATCCACAGGCCGATAGGCCCGCCGAAGATCATGCCGCAGGAGACCCCGGTGATAAAACGGCTCGCGGCCTCGCGTTTGCTTTTCGGCAGGAGATAAACGAGCGATACACCCGCGCCCGCCACGGCGCCGGTGATGCGGGCGGCCCAGATGCCGGCCTCATTGGCGAATTCAGACATGGGTAATCATTCCGTTCTAGGATGTTGTCATCGGGCGGACGCGCCGCGTCGCACGCAGCCGCTTCCTGCGCGCCTGCACCGGGTGATTTTACGAATCTTCGGAATCGCTTGGACGGATGAGCTCACAAAGAGAATCCGCTTCTTCAGACAATGCTTGAACCGTCAAAGCGAAAGAAACGCCGTCCTTTCAATAACCGACGGCCTCGCGTTTTTCCTCGTCGCTCAGGAACGAGGCTGCGCCGATGCGTGTCCAGAGCGCGTCCCGCTCGCCCGCGAGCCCGGCAATCCGGTCGAGATCGGCTTCCAGTCGCAGGCCCACACCGAAGATCGGCGCAAGCCAGCCGCAAAGCCTCGCCGCCGTGCGGTTGACGAGCGGAAGCACGGTGAGGCGATAGAAGGCGCGGTTTGCTTCCTGGTAATTCGCATAGGTATTGTCGCCGGGAATGCCGATCAGCATTGGCGGTACTCCGAGTGAGAGCGCGATATCGCGGGCCGCGCCGTTGCGGGCTTCCAGAAAGTCCATGTCGCGCGGCGATAGTCCCATCGCCTTCCAGTCCAGCCCGCCCTCCAGAAGCAGCGGCCGGCCGGCATTCATGGCGCCCTGATAGCCCTCCTCCAGCTCGCGCTTCAGCCGTTCATATTGTTCGGCGGAAAGATTGCCGCCTTCCCGCGGCTGATAGACCAGCGCGCCGGAAGGCCGGGCGGAATTATCGAGCAGGCGCTTGTTCCACTGGCTGGCCGCGTTGTGAAGATCAAGCGCCGCGCCGGCGGAGGCGAGCGGCGCGAACCCCACCCGGTCATCCAGCGGATGGAACAGTTTGAGATGCAGCAGCCCCAGCCCGTCCCGCTCGGCGGCGATGCGCCGCGTGGCCCGGCCTTCGGCGCGGTAATCATAAGCCGCCGGCCAGCCATCCGGCCCTTCGACAATGCTGAGCCGGTCAGGCCGGAGAAGATGCAGTTCACGCAGCCGCCCGCCGATCACAAGCGGCTCGACATAGGCGTTTCCGGCCAGCATGAGGTGGCCATAAAGCGCCTCGAAGAAATCCGGCCCGCCCATGTGCGCGCCCGGCCTCGCCAGAAGCGCCAGCAGCGGATGATCGCCTATCTCGTCATCGCCGTCGTAAAGCAGCCAGTTCACCGACGCGGCCGCTTCCGCCACCATGCGGGCAGCCCGGTGGGCTACGGGATTCTTCATGAAACCCTCACGGGCAAGCGCGGCATAGGACCGGCCGGACCAGAAGGCCTGCCCGCCCTGCATGGCCACGGCCATGAAGCCGCCAGCCATTTTCCGGTTTTCGGGCATGGCGTTGCCATCCGCCGGGCGCTTGCGCGGCAGGGAAAAGGGAAATCGCATGACGGTGTCCTTGTTTGTGATGTTCCTCATCCCTGGCTTGTCACAGGGAACCAGCCAGCCCAGCTCTTTGGGCCGAAGAGAGTCTTGTCGTCGCGCAGACACGCGTCAGCTGGTTTCCTGCGACAGGCACAGAAATAAGGGATACCGGGACTCAAAGCCCAAACGGAAAAAGATTTTTTTCGCCGGCTCTCGGCAGACGACGGGCAGATGCCCGTCACTTGCGCAGCTGAACCGAACCGTTACCGGATCGGTGCTTTTACTGCCGTATCGCTGTCGAAATCGGCGGCGACGCGGGTTTCCCGCAGCGGCTTCACCGTGCGGGTGGAAAGATCATAGGCGGGATCGGCCTTGTAGGCCGCCAGCGCCGCTTCGTTTTCGAACTCGCCATAAACGATGAAATCGACGGAATTGCCCCATTGGTCCTTCTTCACATTCTCGCCGATTTCCAGCTTCAGCGCATGCGGAATCGCGGTAAGGCCGGAAAGGCCCTTGCGGACGGCGTCGCGGTTTTCCTCGGGAACGGTGAAAAAGACGATATGGCGGATCACGGTGTCACCTGTCATGCGAAATTCGAAGGCGGCCTTCTCGGCGCTGCGTAACGGGTTATCACCTGGGCCGCGCCGGTTCAATCCGCGCCGCAAGAAGGGCCCGATGAAATGCGCGCCCATAATTGCCCACCAGGCTGGCCCGGTCGCTGCCATTGATGATGGCGCGCGCCGCATCCCAGTCTTCGCGCTCTGCATCGAAGAAATCCGCAAGACGTCTGCCGGTGAAGCTGCCGGCCACCATGCCCTGGATCAGGATAGCCGTCGCCACGTCCGCTTCCATGGCGCGCGCGGGGCGGCCGGTTAGATCCACCCCCGTCAGCACCGACATGGTCTCATAATTGCGGCGATGGGTCAGCTGAACGAAGCCGCGTCCCAGCCAGCTTTTCCCTTCCGCATCACGCCGCCAGTAGGGCCTGCGGACCATCGGCAGACGGCCGGCGGCAAAGGCGCGGTCGAGCCGTGCGATCGCTTCGGCATCGGTTGTCGCCAAAGTCTCGCGCACCGGCTGCATGGTTGCCGCGGTCTCGTGGAAAGCAGTCGCCAGCATATAAGCCAGCCACCGGGGATCGCCGCCTTGCAGCGCCGTCGCAAAGCCCGACAGGATCGTCTTCATCCCGGCAAGCTGCGCCGTCTGCAGCCGCCCGCCGAACAGGGATTTCCGCACCGACGCGACGAATCGCGCCTCGTCAAAGACCATGGCCTGCTCCTGATATGACACTTGATATGACTTGGGGTTCATGACCCCTGACGTCCGTCAGGACTAAATCGATTTGAAAAAACCTTAATCGATTTTAATCCTCGGACCGGGGTTTTGGAGTAAAAAATTCCTTGAATTCCGGAACCTTAGCGCGCTAACTCCATTTACCGCGCAATCCTGCAGCGTTAACCATTCAAGGAGGAATGCCACCATGACAGCGACAATCCCCCAGACCATTTATGACCGTCTCGAAAACGAGTGGCGCCAGATGCGTGAAACCGGCTCCCAGCCGAAGCCGGCGCAATCTCCGAAGAAATAATATTTGCCCGACGCCCGAAATCGGGCGGGTACTTCACTTTTTCTTCTCCCCGCTGGGGAGAAGATGGCCCCAAGGGTCAGATGACGGGGCAAGGTGCTGACATCCATGCTCTCGCGGCACATTTTGACCATTGCCTCTTGATCCCGCGCTGCAATCCTTCTGCCCAACGGAAGAAGAAACAGGCGGCACGCTTGAGGCGTTATTGGCTCTAGGTCTCTGAGCCACTAAATCACCATCTCACATCCCCCGCACCTTCGGTTCGCTGGTCACCATCGTCGTCAGCGCAGTGATCGCCCAGACGAGTGCGTCCAGCCTGTCCGGCGAGCGCCCGGTCGACAGGCCTTCCGGTCCGAAATCCGTCATCTGGTCCTCAAGCTTTTCAAATCGCGCGGCGTGGCGCACCCTTCCCTGCTCATAGAGCGCGGCGACCGGTTCGGCGCGGGCGAACTTTCCGCGGCTTGCCCGCACCAGCGTCAGCGGCAGGTTGGCCTCTACGCTCTGCAGCATGGCGCGCACCATCTCGCCGCCTTGATTGACCTCTGCCACGACGCGGTCAGCCTCGTGGCGGCGGAAGGCGGCGACGACGGCGCGAGCCCAGCCGGCCGGCGTCTCGCCTTCCACCGAACAATCCGCAAGCACCGTGAGACGCCCGGCCATGCCCAGTCCCGCCACGACGATGCCGCAGCAGGAATTTTCACCACTGCCGGCCGGCGGATCGACCGACACCACGATCCGCGAAAGCGGCGCAGCCGCAACCTCAACGATCGCTTCCAGATCGGCGCGTTTCCATAACGCGCCCTCGCGCTCATCGATCAGTTCGCCGCCAATTTCCTGACGGCCGAGCCGCGTGCCCCCGTAGCGGTCCTGCATGGCTTTCAGAAAACCGGGAGAAAGGTTCCGCGCGTTCATGGCCGTCGGCATCCGGGCCACCCGGCTCGAAGGATCGGCCAGAAGCGCCTTCAGCAATGGAATGGGCCGTGGCGTGGTCGTCACCAGCTGTCGTGGCAATTCACCCAGACGCAGGCCGAACTGCAGCATGTCCCAGGTTTCCTGTGGATATTTCCATTTGCCCAGCTCGTCCGCCCAAGCCATGTGGAACTGCGGCCCGCGCAGGCTTTCCGGGTCTTCCGATGAGAACACCTGCGCCATCGCCCCGTTGGGCCAAAGCAGCCGCCGACGCGACACCTCGAAGGCGGGACGATGGCGGCGGGCAATACGGCAAATGCCGGAAATGCCGTCGATCATCACCTCCCGGGCATCACCCAGCGTTTCGGCAACCAGCGCGATGCGCAAATCCGATTGCCTGCCGGCGGAAGCGACGGCGTGAACCCACTCCGACCCAGCGCGGGTCTTGCCGGATCCGCGTCCGCCGATCAGAAGCCATGTCCGCCAGTCGCCCTCCGGCGGTTGCTGCGGCAGGTTGCCGATGAAACGCCAGTCGCGCAGAAGATTGAAAACCTGCGCCGGCAGATGGGGTCCGGTCGACATATCCGTCATGTATCGGTTTCTGCGAAGGGGCTGCAAGCGGGATCGGTTGCCATCTTTGCGCGGCATTTCTGTTCAGCCAGTTCATCGATGCGATTGAGGAAATGCGCCACCGCCGCTTCGTAATCCCCGACCTCTGTTTCGTCTTCGCTGAAAAGAGCTTCCCTTTCTTCCGCCAGCACCCGTTGCAACGCGTCGATCCGCTCCAGCGTGCGAACGATCAGCGACAGCTGGTCCGTCGCAGCCTTCACATCGGCGCGGGCGAGCTTGCCCGAAGCATCCTCCGCCGTCGCCAGAAATGCCGCTTCGCTCACTTGGCGGAGATTGCGGTACAGGCAGAACTGCTCGCGCATCTCCTCCGTCAGCTCATTCAGCAATTGCCGCAGGCTGCCGTTGCGCGCCGCATCTTCGGCGGCCAGCCTGTCGGCCCGCGACTTCGTCTCGGGCGCGGCTTCCGGCATGTCGTCAGCCGCATAGGCGGGCGTTTCCGGCCAGACGCTGTAGAGCGCCGGATCGCAATTGCTGGACGTTGTCATGGGATTGGCCTGCGAGAGAAAGAACAAATAAAGAGGGGCCGCGAACAAGGCAAGTTTGCTTGCACCTCACTCACCCTCATTCCTGTGACAAGCACAGGAACACGGTGGTGAGGAAAGCGCTACGGGCAGTCCCAAAGACAACCATTGCCGTTCAGCCGCAAATCTCCGACTATAGCCAAACACTATCAAACCACCGTCACGGTGTAAAGGATTATTTTCCTATTTCTGTGATTTTTATCCTGATCACGGGATTTGCACCCTCGTCCGTCACATATTACACTTAGCACCAGGCGGTGAGTAGAAGGGACAAGTCAAGTTGGTAAAACAATGGGTTGAGCGGTTGTTTGCGGGTCTTTCAGCAACCGGCATCGTCTTTGGCACGGTTCTCTTCTGCGCTTCTCTCACACCATCGCTCCTGCCGCGAACATGGCTGATGCAAGGTGTGCTGTGCGGGTTTTCTTTCGCGATCGGTTACATGATCGGCGTCGCCCTTCATGCGATCTGGGCTTATCTGGAGCTGCCTGAACCCTCGCGTCATAATGTCCGCGGCGTTCGGTTTCTCATTGCGCTTGCCGCCGCGATTACGGCGATTGCGTTTCTGTGGCAGGCGAAAGACTGGCAGAACTCCATTCTCGTGCTGATGGAGCTCGATCCGCTCCCCAGCGCGCACCCCACCAAGACAGGCGCCATCGCCATACTGGTGGCTGCCATTCTCATCGGCGCCGGCCGGCTGTTCCAGCTGATCCGCCGTTTCTTTGCGACGCGCAGCCGGCATTTCCTGCCGCGCCGGCTGGCCAATGTGCTCGGCATCGCCGCGGCCATCATTCTGTCCTGGATGCTGCTCAACGGGCTGATCTTCGACATCGGCTTAAGATTTGCCGATTCCTCGCTGAAACAGGTGGATGCGCTGATCGAACCCGATGTGCCGCGCCCGTCCGATTCGCTCAAGACCGGCAGCAGCGCCTCGCTGATGACATGGGAATCGCTCGGCCGTCGCGGCCGCGAATTTGTCGCTGAAGGCCCTCGTAGCGCAGACATCTCCGCCTTCACCCACCGCCCGGCCAAGGAGCCGCTCCGGGTCTATGCAGGCCTGAACTCCGCCTCGACCCCGGATGAAAGGGCATCCCTGGCGCTTGAGGAACTGAAACGTGTCGGCGGCTTCGAACGCAAGGTGCTCCTGGTGGTCATCCCCACCGGCACCGGCTGGATCGATCCGGAAGCGCTCGATACCGTCGAGTATCTGCATGACGGCGATATCGCCAGCGTTGCCGTGCAATATTCCTATCTCTCAAGCTGGATAGCCTTGCTGACGGAGCCGGATTACGGCGTCGAGACGGCGCGCGCTCTGTTTGAAGCCGTTTATGGCTACTGGACCACCTTGCCGAAGGAAAAGCGGCCGAGGCTTTACCTGCACGGCTTGAGCCTCGGTTCGCTCAACTCGCAGAAGTCCTCCGATCTTTACGATGTGCTCTCAGACCCCTTCCAGGGCGCGCTGTGGAGCGGCCCTCCTTTTTCCAGCCCGACATGGCGCATGGCCACCAATGGCCGGGTGAAGGGCACGCCGGAATGGCTGCCGCGTTTCCGCGATTCCTCCGTCATCCGCTTCGCCAACCAATATACCACCGCGCATATGCCTGATGCGACCTGGGGGCCGATGCGGATCGTTTATCTGCAATATGCCAGCGACCCCATCACCTTCTTCGAAGCCGCCTCGCTTTACCGGCGGCCGCAATGGATGGTGCATCACGGGCCAGACGTTTCCACATCCTTTCGCTGGTTCCCGGTCGTCACCCTGCTGCAGCTCGGCCTCGATGTTGCTGCCGCCACCACGGCGCCGATCGGATATGGCCATGTCTATGCGCCGGAACATTACATCGATGCCTGGACGGAGGTGACGGCGCCGCAGGGCTGGAATGCCGAGGATATCCAGCGGCTGAAGATGTTCTTCAAGGCCCGCCGCGGCTCCACCGATCCGGCTTAAGCGCGGCGGGCTCTCGTTGAGTCTCAGCCTTTAAGCCGGTCCAGATTGTCGGCGATATAGGTCTCCAGCGAACGCGGCGCATGGCCGGTCAGCGTTTCCACGTCGCCGGTCACCACCGCCGTCCAGCCCTCACGAACGGGATAGAAGATCGAGGCGAGGAAGGACGCGTAGTCCTGCGGCACACCCGCACCCGTGAGGATGCCGATAAAGGCCTCGTCCGAAACGGCGGCATAAGACACTGGCTTGCCGATAGCCTGCGAAATCAGTGCTGCCGCTTCGCCGTAGCCAACTGCCCTTGGTCCGGTCAGATTGAAGGCCTTGCCGTCAAAGGCCGTGGATGTCAGAGCGGCGGCGGCGCTATCGGCGATATCGCGCACATCGATGAAGCTCGACTTGCCCTCGCCCGCCGGAACGGCGATCTGGCCGTGGTCGATGCCGGCTTTCCAGTAGCTGTGGAAATTATCGGCAAACCAGTTGGGACGCAGGATGACGTAAGGCGTGCCTGACGCGATGATCTTCAGCTCGATCTGGCGATAGGGAATGGAATCGTCGGCATCGACGCCGAGAACGCTGAGGAACACGATCTTCACCTTCCGGCGTGCGGCCTCCTCGACAACGGGCGTCAGCGCGTCGATGGCATCCAGACGCCCGCCGGAAAGAAGCAGGAACAGGCGGTCAACACCGTCGAAGGCATCCGCATAAGTCGATGCGTCGGTATAATCAAAACACACCCCTTCCGCGCCGTCCGACGCCCTGCCGCTGCGCGACGCCGCCTTCACGCTTTCGCCCTTGGCCACCAGTGCCCTGACCAGCGGCGTGCCGATGGTGCCGGTTGAACCGATTACGAGTATCTTGCCTGCCATCTCAAATCTCCTTAGTATCTAATGGAAACCATGTTTCGACAACACAGATACTGCGTTAGAGAAATCATGAAAAGAGAGCACTTTTCGGTTAGCTGGTTTCCTCGCGGAAACCGGTATGGCCTTGAAACAACAGGGTGAAATCGATGGCAAATATCTATGACGTTTATGAGGACCGCTGCCCGACACGCATGGTGCTGGACAGGATCGCCGACAAATGGGCGCTGCTGATCCTCGACAAGCTGCGGCGTGATGCCGTTCGCTTCAACCTGTTACGGCGCGAGATCAAGGGCATATCGCAGAAGGTGCTGTCGCAGACGCTGAAGAAGCTGGAGCGTGACGGGCTGATTTCACGGCAGGCCTTTCCAACGGTTCCTGTCACCGTCGAATATTCACTGACGCCGCTGGGGCGCACGCTGACGGACACCGTGGCGGCGCTTGCCCATTGGGCGGAGGGCAATATGGACGCGGTGATGGCGGCACAGAAGGCCTATGATGAGCGGACGGTGGTTTAGACGGCTTCGCTTTCGCGTAGCGAGAGAAAAATAGGAGTGGCAATCCTTTGTTGTTTCGTTTTGCAGACCATCGCTTCCGTCATACCGGACTTGATCCGGTGTCCAGCCAGCCCAAGTCCATGGGCTGAAAAGACTCTGTTCCCCGCGCAGAAGCGCAGCGACTGGATGCCGGATCAAGTCCGGCATGACGGAAGTGGGTTTCGCTTATCTTCCACTCTTTCAAACGCTTCTTACCGCGAAATCCGCGTCGACAGAATGATCGATGACAGCGTGCGCTCTACTCCGTCGAGCGCGCCGATACGGTCGATCAGCCGGTCGAGATCGAGAATCGAAGGGGCGGCCAGAATGGCGATGAGGTCAAATGTGCCGCTCACCGAATGCAGCGTCGTCACTTCCTTGATGGCGGCAAGCGCCGCAGTCACCGCTGGCAGAGCCTTCGGCCCGATGGTGATGAGCACATGCGCGCGCACCAACCCGGAAAGATAACTTTCCGAAAGCCTGAGGCCGTAACCCGCGATCACGCCGTCTGCCTCCAGGCGCTCGATGCGGGCCTGCACCGTGGTGCGCGAAAGGCCGAGCCTGCGCGCCAGTTCCGCCACCGGCATGCGGGCATTTTCGGAAAGCAGCGCCAGCAGCGCCCGGTCCTTGTCAGTGATCGTCATAGTGATCAATCCTGTCGTCTTATCGTTCAATAATAACGAGCGATCTGCACATAGTGAAGCTCCGAATCGCAGCGAAACCGCAATATGATTGTGCCCTACGGATTTTTCTGCGGGGAACAAAACATGAAAAACATCGTCGTCATAGGTGCGGGCAACATCGGCTCGGCCATCGCCTGGATGCTGGCCGCCACAGGCGATTATCGCATCACGGTTGCCGATCGCTCGGCCGACCAGCTGGCCAATGTGCCTGCTCACGAACGCGTCGACACCGAGATCGTCGACATCACCGATCGTCCGGCGCTGGAAGCACTGCTAAAAGGCAAATTCGCCGTGCTGTCCGCCGCCCCCTTCCACCTGACGGCGGGCATTGCCGAAGCGGCCGTTGCCGTCGGCACGCATTATCTCGATCTGACCGAGGACGTGGAATCCACCCGCAAGGTCAAGGCATTGGCGGAAACGGCGGAGACGGCGCTCATCCCGCAATGCGGCCTCGCGCCCGGCTTCATTTCCATCGTCGCCGCCGATCTTGCCGGCAAGTTCGACAAGCTGGACAGCGTGCGTATGCGCGTCGGCGCGCTGCCGCAATATCCGTCCAATGCGCTCAACTACAACCTCACCTGGAGCACGGACGGGCTGATCAACGAATATATCGAGCCCTGCGAAGCGATCGTCGAAGGCCGCCTCACCGCCGTTCCGGCGCTTGAGGAGCGTGAAGAATTCTCGCTCGATGGCGTCACCTATGAGGCTTTCAACACGTCAGGCGGTCTCGGCACGCTTTGCGCCACGCTGGAAGGCAAGGTGCGGACGATGAATTACCGCACCATCCGTTATCCCGGCCATGTGGCGATCATGAAGGCGCTGCTGAACGATCTCAACCTGCGCAATCGCCGTGATGTTCTAAAGGACCTGTTCGAGAACGCCCTTCCCGGCACCATGCAGGATGTGGTCATCGTCTTCGTCACCGTCTGCGGCACCCGCAACGGCCGCTTCCTGCAGGAAACCTACGCCAACAAGGTCTATGCCGGCCCCGTTTCCGGCCGGATGATGAGCGCCATCCAGATCACAACCGCCTCAGGCATCTGCACGGTTCTCGATCTGCTTGCCGAAGGCACGCTGCCGCAGAAGGGCTTCGTGCGGCAGGAGGAAGTGGACCTGCCCAAGTTCCTCGATAACCGGTTCGGCCGGTATTATGGCGCACACGAGCCACTGGCTCGGGTGGGGTGAGTTACCGGCCTCAGTTTATTCCGTAATACCGGCCTTGAGCCGGTATCCAGCCAGCCCAAGCCCTTGGGCTGGAAATACTCTATTCGCCGCGCAGACGCGCGTCGGCTGGATGCCGGATCAAGTCGGCATGACGGTGAGGTCGTCACGTCCCGCAAAACGTCCTGAACACCCGCTCATGGCTCATCGGCGGCTGCATATAGACGAAATTGTCCGGTCGCTCCTCGAAGGGCGTCGCAATCGCCTTCAGCATGGCGTGAAAGGGCTCGAAATCATCCTCCTCCACTGCCGCCTCGATCAGTTCCTCGATGCGGTGGTTGCGTGGGATGATCGCCGGATTAACTGACAGCATCACCGTCGATCTTTCGGAATCGGAAATCCCCTCCCGACCGGCTCTTTCCCGCCAACGGGCGAGAAATTCGTCCGCGCCCGCAATATCGATGAACATGCCGCGGAATGGCTCGGCGTCGCCATTGACGGCATGCGAAAGACGACGGAAGGTCAGCGTATAGTCCGCTTCCGATGCCTGCATCAGCGCCAGCAGCCCCTGCACCAGATCCATATCGCCCTCTTCCTCCGCCGTCAGACCAAGTTTTGCGCGCATGCCGGCAAGCCAGCGTTTGGGAAAGGCGGCAGCGAAATCGGCGAGAACCCCATTGGCGAGTTCAGCGGCCTTTTCCACCTGCGGATCGAGCAGCGGCAGCAGGCATTCCGCCAGCCTTGCGATGTTCCACTGGGCGATGCCGGGCTGGTTGTTATAGGCGTAACGGCCCTGCGCATCGATGGAGGAAAAAACCTTGTTGGGATGATATTCGTCAAGGAAGGCGCAGGGGCCGAAATCGATGGTCTCCCCGGAGACCGCCATATTGTCGGTATTCATCACGCCATGGATGAAGCCCACCATCATCCAGCGGGCGATGAGGTCGCATTGCCGTTGCGCTATGCCCTGCAGCAGGGCGAGATAAGGATTGTCTGCCTCTTTCGCCTCGGGATAATGACGGTCGATCACATAGTCCGCGAGGTTCCTGATTGCCTCGTCATCCTCGCGCGCGGCGAAGAACTGGAACGTGCCGACCCGGATGTGGCTTGCCGCGACACGGGTGAAGACGCCGCCCGGCAGGCCGACTTCACGCTGCACCCTTTCGCCGGAGAGGACAGCCGCCAGCGCCCGGGTTGCGGGAACGCCCAGCGCAAACATCGCTTCCGATACGATATATTCGCGCAGCACAGGGCCAAGCGCGGCGCGCCCGTCACCCCTGCGCGAGAACGGCGTCGGGCCGGAGCCTTTCAGCTGGATATCACGCCGTTTGCCGTTCCTGTCGATCACCTCGCCCAGAAGAATCGCGCGGCCATCGCCCAGCTGCGGTACGAAACCGCCAAACTGGTGGCCGGCATAGGCCATGGCCAGCGGTTCGGCTCCCTGAGGCACAACATTGCCCGAAAAGATCGCCGCCAGTCTTTCATCGTCAAGGCCGGTGACGTCGAGACGAAGCTCGTCGGCAAGCCCACGGTTGAAGGCGATGAGGCGCGGTGCCTTTACCGGCGTCGGCAGCACCGCGGCGCTGAAACGCTCCGGCAGGCGGGCATAGGAATTGTCAAATTTCATCACGGATAAACTCCCTGCTTTGCCTCTATATGGGGCCGGAGGGTGGCGGATGCGAGCGATAAATGCCGAAGCTCCGCTCCTTCGCCTCATTCAATTTTGCGCAATGAACTTTCCATCGCCATCATCGTTCCTATGCTTGACCCGCAGAATGCCGAAAGGAAAGGAAAAGCAATGACCGTCGTTGAAGCCGTAACCGCCGAACCGGAAAGCGCCATCCGTACCATTCACACCGATCTGCCCGTCAATGCCACCTTCCATGTCTGGCTGAAGGCAAAAAAAGCCGGCGAGCCGGGTGCGGTTTCCTTCTCCAATCAAAACGGAAAATTCGCTGAAGTTTCAAGCGTCAACACCGAAGAGTACGGGTTTCGGATCTATCAGGTTTTTGGCGGCGGCCATGTGGAGCTGAGTTACGACACGGTCACCACCGCCGTTTCGGTGATTTATTGGTTCACGGCATCGGATGTACTCGAAACCGGCATCACGGTTGTCCATACCAAGCCTGACAATGCCGCGCCGGAACTTCCCGGCAGCTACCACTTCCGCCCGCCCTTCGGCTGGATGAATGACCCGAACGGCTTTGGCCGCTTCGAGGGCCGTCCGCATCTGTTTTATCAGCATTATTCGCACGGGCTACGGTGGAACACCATGCATTGGGGACATGCTGTCTCCTCCGATTATCTTCGCTGGCGGCATCTGCCGATCTTCCTTTTTCCGTCAGAAGACCTGACCACCCGGCCGGACAAGCGCGGCGGCGCCTATTCCGGCTCCACCATTCCGCTGGTGGAAGGCACCGGCATCCGCGTGTTTTTCACCGAGCAGGTGCAGGACCGCATTCCCGAACAGCAGATACAGCTCACCGCCACCTCGTCCGATCTCATCATGGCAGGGCAGGCAGACGTCATTCTGGGCCATCGTCCGGACGGACAGGGGCTGACGCCGGATTTCCGCGATCCTTACGTCTTTCGCGGTCCCGATGGCTTATGGAAAATGGTGCTCGGCAGCCAGAGCGAGGGCGGCGGTGTCATCCTGCTTTACGAAACGCTCGACCCCACGGCTGCTTCCGGCTGGACCTATGTGGGCAAGCTTTGGGTGGAAACGCGTTATAAAACCACAGCCATCGAATGCCCCTGCCTGCTGCCGCTCGATGGCCCCGCCAATGCCCGTTCCACGCGCTGGGTGCTGATCTACGGACTGATGCACTCGGAAGACCCCGAGACAGGCCGCAAGAACCTGACAATGGCCGATGTGGGCTGGTTCGACGGCAAGGTCTTCACCAAGGAATCCGGTCAGGAGCTCGATTTCGGCACCGATAATTATGCCTTTCAGGCCTTTCTGGACGGGGATAGCATCATCGGCATCGGCTGGCTGGCCAATTGGGCCGACGCCAATCCCGAGATCGATTTCCCCACCTCCATGACGTTACCGCGCCGGATCACTTATGTGAATGGCGAGCTTCTGACCCCACCCATCGGCGCGGCCGAAAGCCTGCGCAGCCACATTCTCGACCGCACCCGGCTTGCGGCCGGCGAGCGCGTCACCTTCATCAACGGCGCAGTGGAGATATTGATCGAGCTTGCGTCGCCGGGGGTGCCCTTCGAACTCGCGCTTGATCACCCGACGGTCACGCTCGGTCTCGTCAGCGACGAAACGGGCCTCTGGATCCGCCACGAGGATGGGCGGGAGGGCCCCTCCCCACATTACATTGCCAAAGGCGCAAGGGCCTCGCGCGTCCGTATCTTTCTGGATTACGGTTCCATGGAGGTTTTTGCCAATCGCGGACGGTATGTCGGCACGAAACGCATCGAGGGCTTCGAGCCCGTGCGCGCCGCTCTTTTGAAGGCCGAGCCCGGGGCGGTGGTCCACGCCACGACCTGGGCGCTGCGTCCCTAAGGAACCTTTTGGCGGATTGGGTGGTTGATAGACCAGAAACGCCCGAAAAATTCCGCCGAAAGGAGAAACGGCATGACCAAAATCCGCGACACCAGCGATCCCATCCTGTTTCCGACGGAAGCCAACGAGAACAAGACCGAGAAGAAGCGCGCCGGAAAGGGTATCGTCATCGTCATCGGCGCGATCGCCGTCATGGCCTTTGTAGTCTATCTGACGGCGATCACCATCGCCACTACCCAGTCCTGACCAGGCCGCGGCGCGGGCGCTAGCGCTCCCCGCCGCGCAGCCCCCTTGCCGTGAAGATCGCCAGCAGCGACACCACGACACCAAGCCCGTAAAGATACATCATCGGCATCGTCACGTCTGCCCGATCGATTTGCGTCACGAGATCGGTTGCAGCGGCCACGGTGCCGCTTGCACCCGCACCGGCGGCGGCTCCCAGTGTCGCGACCGTGGGGAGCAGAGCGCCCGTCATCTTGCGTTCCTCCTCCGGTGCGGCTTCCATGGCCGCCTGGCTGATACCTGCCCATGACATGCCGAAAGCCGATCCTATCAGGATTTGCCCAAGCAGCATTTCGACCGAACTGCCGGTCGAAAGCCCGAGCCCGAGCAAAATGCAGCCCGGCACCATCTGATACGGGCCGTAATGCAGGCAAACCTCGCGCAGGCGATCGGAGCGCAGGCTACCAATCAGCATTGCCACCAGGCTCCAGGCGAGCGGCATCGTTACCACGATAAAACCGGCGAAGGTGGGTTCATGACGCCAGAGATTAATGGCGACATAGGCCAGATAGACGCTGCCGAGAGCGTGGGCGTAGGACATCAGGAACAGCACCCAGAAGCCGCTGCCGAGCACCGTCTTCAACTGAAAGGAATCCTTCGGAAACAATCCAACGGAAGGCCGTGTACCGGCGCGGAGCGAGGCCCACAGGAGTGCTGCACCCGCCAGCAGGGACAGGGCGCGCAGGCTCGCATCCTCGAAGGCAGAGGGAGCGGAAAACGCCAATGCGCCGACGAGGCAGAGCGCCAGCGGCACCAGCGGCCTGCGCGTCGTCACCACCGGTCGCTCGGTGGAGACGGCAATGGCAGTATAGGCCACGAGCAACAGAATCAGGGGGGCCGACAACAGGAAGGTGGCGCGCCAGGAGATATGTTCGGTTGCGAAACCGCCTGTGAGCGGGCCGATGAACGAGGCGACCGCCCAGATCGCCGCCTCGATGGCGAAGACCTTCGGCAACAGGCCGGAGCGGAAACCGGCGGGAATGAGGCTGTAGCACACGGCAACGATCAACCCGTCCGCCAGACCCTGCAAGGCGCGACCGACGACGACCCACAAGAAGTCGTCGGCGATTGCCGAAAGGATGGAACCCAGAGAAAAGATCAGGCAGCACAGCAGCAGGACCATGCGCGCGCCGAAACGTTCGCGAAACAGCACGGCGGTGACGCCGCCAGCGACGGAACCGACGAAATAAAGACTGTAGGCCCAGCTATAAAAGGCCGCTCCGCCGATTTCATTCACGGCCACCGGCAAAGCCGTGACGACCGCGAACTGGTTGAAAGCGTGCAGGCCGATACCGGAGGAGATGACGGTTAAAAGCGAGAGATTGGTCCCGCTCAACAATTCACCCCAGCCGTTTTTCTCCGTCATTTCCATACTCGTCAAAGCCGCATCCTTTCGATTTTCGCGATACGGCGGGCAAACTAGAACCTCAAGCGCCATTGAGGTCAAGACAGCTTTTTCGCGCCACTCGATCCGAAGGAATTCGCAGGCGACAGGAACCCTGCGCGTTTCCGCTCGTTTGCCGAATAACCGATAGAAAGGATACCGTCATGGACCGCAAAAAAATCCTGTCCTCGAACGAAGACGCCATGGATGAAGACCTGCTCGACCTCGACATCGACGCCCTCCCCGCCAAGGGGGAAATTCCTCAATTCATCGAGCAGGAAATCGAGGAAGAAGAGGCCGAGAGCGAGGACGACCCCTATCAGGAAAGCGACGAGGCCCTGCCCGACGATGCGGAGGAACGGGTGATCAACCGCAATCCCTCGCGCGAGGGCGGGGCGTTCGACGAGGTTTAACCGCTTGTCAGGCCGGATACGAGGCGTTTCAACATGTGGCGCTGATGATCCTGCCCACCGAAGAAGATGGCGAGAACACGCAATGTCTTCTCGCCGTCATCAACATCGAAATGAAAGATCGCCTGATTTTTTGCGACCCGACGAAGGCCGGGCAAAAGTTCCGGCATGAATGTCCCGTGAAACGGTGCCTTGCCGAGGGTTTGCATATCCGCCTCAATAGCGCCGATGCGCAGGACCGCCCGCTCGAATGCCTCCGGCAGCGTGTCGCCAAGGCCGCGATAGGATTGAATGAGATGGTCGAGACGGACATTGGAGTTCTGCCTTCAAAGGAAAAATGATGCTGCTCAGCAGCATATCTTTCCTTTTCATTCCAGGAACGACGTGCGTCAGCCCGCCCGTTCAGGCGAGTAACCGGCCTCGCGGATTGCTTCCTCCGCGGTTGCGGCGTCACCCGTTACCGTGAGCCTATGCGTGGAAAGATCGATATTGACGGCGGCGTCGGGAAGAACGTCCGAAAGTGCGCCGCGCAGGGTTTTTTCGCAATGGCCGCAGGTCATGTCCGGGATGAGGAAGGTGGTTGGGGTCATGATTTCTCCTATTGGTCGGCGCCGATATTTTCGCACCGGCATTCTTTCAGTGGGTTCTGGCGGGCTTGCTGTCTGTCTTGTCGGCACCCGCGAGATCGTCGAGGATTGGGCAATCGGGCCGGTGGTCGCCGCCGCAGCAATGGGCGAGATGGGAGAGCGTTTTCACCATGCTCTTCATCTCGGCGATCTTCTGTTCGAGATCGGCGATGTGGACGAGCGCGATTTCCTTTACCGCCGAACTCTCACGGCTCTTGTCCTGCCAGAGTTTCAGCAGCGTCTCGGTTTCTTCCAATGAAAAACCGAGCGTGCGCGCCCGTTTGATGAAGCGCAGGTTATGGACATCCTGCTCTCCATAGACGCGGTAATTATTACCGGTGCGCGCGGCGGGCGTGATAAGCCCGATCTGCTCATAATAGCGGATCATCTTGGCGGAAACGCCCGATGCTTCCGACGCCTGGCCGATATTCACGATTTCACCTCCCGATGAGCGACCTTCGCCCGTTTCAACCGCAGTGCATTGGCGAGAACAAAGACGCTGGACAGCGCCATCGCCCCCGCACCGATCATCGGCGACAGCGTGATGCCGAAAGACGGATAAAGCACGCCCGCCGCAACCGGTATCAGCGCCACGTTGTAACCAAAGGCCCAGAACAGGTTTTCCTTGATGTTGCGCATGGTCGCGCGGCTCATCTCGATGGCGTTGACCGCGCCAAGAAGATCGCCGCCAACCAGCACCACATCGGCGCTTTCGATGGCGACATCCGTGCCGGTGCCGACGGCAATGCCGATATCGGCCTCTGCCAGTGCCGGCGCATCATTGATGCCATCGCCGACGAAAGCCAGCACCTTGCCGCCTGCCCGCATCTCATGGATCGCCTTTACCTTGCCATCAGGCAGCACTTCCGCAACCACACGGGAAATACCGACCTGCCGGGCTATGGCGTTTGCCGTACGCTCATTGTCGCCCGTCACCATAGCCACTTCGATGCCCATCGCCTGCAACGCCTTGATGGCGGTGACACTTGACGGTTTCAGCGGATCGGCGACGGCGATCGCAGCCGCCAGCCTGCCGTCGATGGCGGCATAAAGCGGCGTCTTGCCCTCGTCACCCAGCCTTGCGGCAGCTTCGGCGAAAATATCGACGGAATGGCCGAGTTTGGCCATGTAACGATCCGCACCGACCTCGACCTTGCGGCCATTGACGGTGGCCGCGATGCCGTAGCCTGTCACGCTTTCGAAGTTTTCGACGGTTGGGGGTTCAAGTCCTCCAGGGGTAGCAACCTTCCTTTCCTCCGCAGCCCTGACGATGGCTTCGGCGATCGGATGTTCCGAGCGGCCCTCGACGGCGGCAACCAGCGCCAGCACGTCGTTATCGGCAAACCCTTCCGCAACCACGAGATCGGTCAGTTCCGGGCGGCCCTTGGTGACGGTGCCGGTCTTGTCGACCACGACGATCTCAGCCGAGCGCAGTTCCTGCAGGGCCTGTCCCTTGCGGAACAGCACGCCCAGTTCCGCTGCCCGGCCGGTGCCGACCATGATGGAAGTCGGCGTGGCAAGACCCATGGCACATGGGCAGGCAATGATGAGTACGGCCACCGCATTGACCAGCGCGAATGTATAGGCAGGTTCGGGACCAAAAATCGCCCAGACGATAAAGGTCAGCACCGCAATCGCAATGACGACGGGCACGAACAGCGCGGTAACCCGGTCGACCAGCAGCTGGATCGGCAGCTTGGAGCCCTGCGCCTCCTCCACCATGCGGATGATCTGCGACAGCATGGTATCGGCGCCCACCTTGGTCGCCTTGAACTTGAAGGCCCCGGTCTTGTTGATGGTGCCGCCAACAACCGCCGCGCCAACCGTCTTTTCCACCGGCACCGGTTCGCCTGAAATCATGGATTCATCGACATAGGACGAGCCTTCGACAACTTCGCCATCCACCGCCAGCCTCTCGCCGGGACGGATGACGACGATATCGCCCATCACCAGATCGTCAGGGGAAATATCGATGGTGGCACCATCGCGCTCTACGCGGGCGGTCTTCGCCTGCAGGCTCATCAGCTTGCGGATGGCGTCTCCGGTGCGGCCGCTGGCGCGGGCTTCGAGAAGCCGTCCGGTCAGGATCAGCGTCACGATGACCGTTGCCGCTTCATAATAGATGAACTGCGCCTCTGCCGGCAGCAGGCCGGGCGCGAAGGTCGCCACGACGGAATAGAGATAGGCGGCAGTAACGCCCAACGCCACCAGCGAGTTCATTTCCGGCGCGCCGCGCAGCAGGGCCGGAAAACCGGTCTTGAGGAAGCGCAGACCCGGTCCGAAAATCACTGCCGTCGCCAGCACGAAATAGACGTAATAGAGGTTCTGCGTATCGATGATGCCCATCAGCCAGTGGTGCATCGGCTCATAAAGATGGCCGCCCATTTCCAGCACGAAAAGCGGTGCCGTCAGGATGGCGGCGATCGTCAGGTCGCGTTTCAGCGTGCCCTCTTCGCCCGCATGGTGCATATGGTCATGGCCGCCGCTTTCACCGGCCGTCGCCATCTGGCTGTGGCCGTGGTGATGCCCCTCGTGCCTGTTGTGGGATTGATGGGCGGAATGGTCGTGCGGCTTTGGCGTCGCCAATGCAAAGCCGGCAAGTTTTGCCGTTTCCACCAGCGCGTCCCGTTCACGCCGGCCGCCGATCGTCTCCACAGCGGCCTTGCCGGCTGCGGTATCGACAGTGGCGTTAATGGTGGTTGCGACGGCTTCCAGAACGGCCTTCAACCGCGCCGCATCCGCGTCGCTGTGCAGACCTTCGACGGTAAATTCATGCCGATCCGGTGCAATATCGTAACCCACCTTCTTGATCGCAGCGCCAAGCGTTTTGGCCGAGAAACCTTCAGCCGGCTCGACCGTAAGCTTCTTCGTGGCGAAGTTCACGGAACTCGACATGACGCCGGGCACCTTGGCCGCGGCCGTTTCCACCCGCCGCACGCAGGAAGCGCAGGTCATGCCTTCCACGGGAATGGAAACCGGTTGATTTGGATGGGCGTGTCTGACTGTCTCGTTCATGGGAAATCCCCTTTCGAGACCCTATGTAGGGCTTCCCATGATGGGAAGGTCAAGGGAAGAAGAAATTTTTTGCCGCAAACAAAATCGTGAACGACGCCGCCAGCCACAGGGCGATGAATATGGCAGCAGCCACGCGGCTGACGGGACGGGATTGCGCGGCCGCGGCCGTCAATCGATGCTCCGCCAGCAGTGGCGGCGGCACAAGACGCACCGCAAGGAGGATGCCGAGCGGGACGATGACCAGATCGTCGAGATAACCGATGACAGGAATGAAATCCGGGATGAGATCGATCGGTGAAAGCGCATAGGCGGCAACCAGCATCGCCACCACTTTAGCCAAAAGCGGCGTGCGTGGATCGCGTGCGGCAAGATAAAGGGCGTGAACGTCACGCTTGATGGATTTCGCCCATCGCTTGAGCTTTTCGAGCATGGGAAAGTCCCTGAAACATCCGGCCTGTCGATCCTATGCGTGATCCCCGGGGACTATGCAATGGTCTCTATGATACGATCCGCCTGGCGAGATAAATCGTTGCCCCGCCGCATTGCGGATCGTTGACGACGTGATCCAGGAGCCGGAATCCATGCGTGGCCAAAAGGCCTTCGTAATCTTCACGCGCGAGGCTGGCGTGATAAAGTGGCTTGCCCTGAAGGGTACCGATTGCTTCGCCTTGCACTGGCCCGGCAGTGAACATCAGGGCCGCACCTTCATTGGCATGCTGGCGGAAGATACCGAACATCCGGCGCTGATCCTCGGGACACAGGTGAAAAAAGCTGTGCCAGGCAATCAGCCCATCGAAACGGCGGCCGAGGGCCAGTTCGCGCATATCGGCAACCACCCAGAGCTTTTCCGGAAAGCGGCTGCGGCAAAGTTCGATCAGCGGCAGCGACGCATCGATGCCCGTGAGATCATAACCGTTGGAGATGAAATAGCCGGCAATCGGCTCACCCGAACCGCAGCCGATATCGAGAATGGAGCCGCCATCGGGCAATAGCGAGGTGAACCTGTCCAGCCAGGGTTTTTCAACAAGGGAACGACCGCGCTGATTGTCAAAATCAGCACCGTGCTTGGTATAGAGCTTGATGACATCGCGAGAGGCATCCGACATATGCTGATGTCCTTTCCCGTGTGAGGGCCGTCGCCTACCTGTGCACGGCGAGCCGCGGGATATCGCGCAGGAAGGCATCGCGCACGGCGGGGCCGAGCGGCTCGTTTGACGGCTTGTCGGAAACACGCAGCCTCGCGAAGACGATGTGCTGGCCTTCACGCTCCGCCCAGCCGACGAACCAGCCGAAGGGGCGGTTGCGGTCGGGATTGCCCTTTTCGTCACGCATGTAGCCGGTTCCGGTCTTGCCGTGCACGGCCCAGCTTTCCGGCGCATCGAAGACCGGTACGATGGCGCGCGTCTTGGCCTGCGCATCGCGGGAGAAAGGCAGATTGCCGGCAAGCAACCGGCGAAGGAAACCGACCTGCTCCACCGGTGAGATGGTAAGCGACGCCCCCAGCCAGGAATGGGTAAGTCCATTGTTTTTGCCGGGCTCGCCCGATACATCGGCATTACCGTAACCGAGACGCTTCACATAGGCGGCGAACTTTTCCGGGCCGAGGCGGCGGGTGATTTCGCGCGAATACCACAGCACCGAATCCTGCTCCCAGATGGTCGGGTCGACCGTCTTGCGGTCGGCGGCGCGCGCCTCCGTGCCAGGTTTCCAGTCCCAGGCGGGCGATTTTTCATCCTGGAGAATACCGGCATCGTAACCGATCAGCGCCAGCGGCACCTTGAAGGTGGAGGCTGGCGCCACCCGCTGGTCGCAGGCGCCCTGCTGGTTGATGATGGCGCCGGTCTCGATTGATGTGACCAGCGTGCATTCGAAGGCCTGGGGCTGTTGCTGGGCGTCAGCGGAAAACGGCAGGAGCCCCGGAAGGGCAAGGCATGAAAGAAAGATGGCGGGCAGCCGGTAGCGCATGCGTTTTGATGTCCCTCGTCCGCTTTTGCGGATCAATTGCCGGAATGGCCGGAAGCTGTCTTTGATTTCAGACAAGTCATAGCCCGAAACCGTGACACGTTTTCGGATGACATGCCTTTAGGAGGCTGATGGGGCAGGAATAGGACCAAAACGAAAATTGCCGTTTTTCATCACGTCCGCTCCTTTTCTCCCGCCCTTTCGCCGACCGTCAGCGGCCAGTCGACCACATAATCCTCGAAGTCGTCAACATCCACATCGGCCTCGCTGACGGTGCGGCCGCGCGCGGAAATGCCGGCCTGATGCACTGTTTCGGTATCGCCGGAGACGAGATAATGCCACCAGTAGAGATCCTTGCCATCGCGCACCAGCGCATAGGCGCAGGTGGGCGGCAGCCAGCCGATCTCGTGAACCTTCTTCAGGTCAAGCTGGATACAATCAGGCACGGTGGCACGGCGGTTCTCGTAATCCGAGCATCGACAGCTCTCGCCGTCGAGCAGCACGCAGCGGACGGAGGTGAACACCACTTCGCCGGTGTCCCAGTCCTCCAGCTTGTTGAGACAGCACAATCCGCAGCCGTCGCACAGGCTTTCCCATTCCTCGCCGGTCATCTCGGTCAGCGATTTGGTTTTCCAGAACGGCGCGTCATTCATCGTTAACATTTCCGTTTCATTTTGATCTCTTGGACGGGAGTGTTTAACCGGTCCCTAATCCTTTATATCGTATCGCCAAGGGCTGGTTTGTACGATATTTTAGCATATTGGCAGGCGGCGAAGGGGTCATTGGCCCGCGAAAGGCCGCCACGTCAAGCACTTCCGACATAACCATGCCACGGTTTTGCGTCGGGAATGGGTTGAAGCGCAGAATATCGACGGTCGCATTGCCTTAAACAGGAAATATCGCCAGGTGCAGGAAGAAAAAGACGATAAAAAAGGCCGCAAAAAACGGCATATCCTGCTCCGGATCGATAGCTTCATCGACTCCGGCCTGTGGACGGCTGCGGCAAGGCTGGTGGATTTCTGGGAAGATGTCACCATCGCCTCGCGCAAGCTGCATGTCCGCGGCTGGAAGAAGCTCCTCGTCAATCTCACCTGCGACGCGCTGACCTTTGGAACGGCGGGATCGGTCGTGCTTCTGGCGCTTGCCATGCCCGCTTTCGAAGAAACCAAGAAGGACTGGCGTTATCGCGGTGACTTCGCAGTCACCTTCCTCGACCGATACGGCAACACCATCGGTCATCGCGGCATCATCCATGAAGACAGCGTGCCGATCGACCAGATGCCTGATCATTTCATCAAGGCGGTGCTGGCGACCGAGGACCGGCGCTTTTTCGACCATTTCGGTATCGATTTCATCGGCCTTGCCCGCGCCATGAGCGAAAACGCCCGCGCCGGCGGCGTGGTGCAGGGCGGCTCGACGCTGACGCAGCAGCTCGCCAAGAACCTCTTCCTCACCAATGAACGCTCGCTGGAGCGCAAGATCAAGGAAGCCTTCCTCGCGCTGTGGCTCGAGACCAACATGTCGAAGAAGGAAATTTTGAGCCTTTATCTCGACCGCGCCTATATGGGCGGCGGCACCTTTGGTGCTGCTGCGGCCGCGCAGTTTTATTTCGGCAAGAACCTCACCGACGTGACGCTTTCGGAATCCGCCATTCTGGCCGGGCTTTTCAAGGCGCCAGCGAAATATGCACCGCATGTCAACCTTCCGGCGGCGCGTGCCCGCGCGAACACCGTGCTTTCCAACCTCGTGCAGAGCGGGCTGATGACCGAGGGGCAGGTGGTCGGCGCGCGCCGCAACCCCGCCACCGTCATCGACCGCGAAGACGTGAAGGCGCCGGATTATTTCCTCGACTGGGCTTTTGACGAAGTGCAGCGGCTGGCCGCCGCGGGCAAGTTCAAGGATCACACCGTCGTCGTCCGCACCACCATCGACACCGGCCTGCAGCAGGCGGCCGAACAGGCGATGGAAATGGGCCTGCGCGAACTCGGCGAAGGGTATCGCGTCAAGCAGGGCGCGATGGTGATGATCGAAAATGGCGGTGGCGTGCGCGCCATGGTGGGCGGCCGCGACTATGGCGAAAGCCAGTTCAACCGCGCCACGGCGGCGCTGCGCCAGCCGGGTTCCTCCTTCAAGGTCTATACCTATTCGGCCGCCATGGAAAAAGGCATGAAGCCGGAAACGCTGATTTCCGACGCGCCGGTAACCTGGCGCGGCTGGTCGCCGCAGAATTACGGCCGCTCCTATGCGGGTAAGGTGACGCTGCAGATGGCGCTCGCCAAGTCCTACAACACTGTGCCGGTCCGCCTCGCCAAGGACGTGCTCGGCACGCAGGTCATCGTCGATACCGCCAAGGCGATGGGTGTCGCCACGCCGCTGCGCAGCGACAAGACCATCCCGCTCGGCACATCGGAAGTGACGGTACTGGATCAGGCCACCGCCTATGCCGTTTTCCCGGCTGACGGCATGCAGTCGCGCCGCCACGGCATCGAGCAGGTGCTGGATTACGAGGGCAATGTTCTCTACGATTTCAGCCATGACGAGCCGCCCGCCAAACGCGTGCTGTCCGTAGACGCCAATTCGAAGATGAACCAGATGCTGGTGACCATTCCCGTGATGGGTACGGCGCGGCGCGGTGCGCTTGACAATGGCATCGTTTCCGGCGGCAAGACCGGCACTTCACAGGCCTATCGCGATGCCTGGTATGTGGGCTTTACCGGCAACTACACCACCGCCGTCTGGTTCGGTAACGACGATTTCACGCCGATGAACAACATGACCGGCGGTGCGCTGCCCGCCATGACCTTCAAGCGGCTGATGGACTATGCCCATCAGGGCATGGAGCTGCGCCCCATCCCCGGCATCCAGAACCCGCTGCCGACCGGCGCCCGACCGCAGCCTTCTGCGGAAGTGGCAGCCGCAGCCAGCAGCACACCCGCCCTGCCGGCCCTCACCCGTCCCCGCTCGCTCTCGGCCGAGGCGACACGTGTAATCCGCTCCATCGGGCGGAAGATGAAGGAAGCCACGGCGCTGAATGTGACGACGCAGAAGGTGGCGGATGCCGCCATCCGCGATAGCAAAGACGAAGCCGCGCGGCGTTAGGGTGTTTCGGGATACTTATAAGGTATCGTGAGACTTTAGAAGGAATAACAGGCGGAATCCTGCACGTTTAAACAATCTCTGGTTGCCTCCATGACCGGGATGGTCGATCTGCCATCGACGAAAATGAGGTGCGAAACCAATCCAGGCTTCTCCTGCCTGCGAATAATATAATAGTATTTTACGCAAGCTGCCTTTATCCGAGCCTTTAAAGACGTAATATTCCTCAATATTGTTTCTACACTCCAAGATTGAATGGACCTAGCCAGTCAATTCATGTCTAAGTGGGTGCGGTTATCTCTTGTGCGATAACAGCGCGCCCCGGAGGACGGCATGAATGATGCGGCGGAAACGCGCGCGGCGGCGGTTGCTCTCCTCGCCGGACTGTGGTTTGCAGCGGATGCGGCACATGCGCGGGACCCCATGCTGCTGATCGACGAGCCGGGTTTTGAATTGCGCCTGTATTTTCAGGCCGGCATCAATGCCGTTGCCGAACAGAACCTGTTCTGGAACTTTGCCGATCGATTTGCGCCGGACGCCGGCTTCGACAGCGACACGCGCTGGCTTGAGGGCTATTTGATGCCCGGCATCGGTTTTACCGCCGACGCCGGCGACCGGCTTCAGGTCTATGGAAAAATCTCGGCCGTTGCCTCCGGCACGCTCGGCACCGACGCCTTCGATGCCGGTGGCACGGGCGCCGTGACACTCGAAGACGGCTATCTCGGCCTGCGCTCGAAGGCGGAGAGCGGCCCGTTCTTCGATATTTCCCTGGGGCCGCGTCCGTTCAAGACGGGAACGGGCATGCTGATTGCCAATGGCGGATCAAGCGGTTTTGAGCGTGGCGCGTTGAAACTAGGGCCGAGAAAGGCTTGGGAGCAGGCGGCGATCCTCCGGCTCGGCAAGGATGACCTGACGGCCACGGCCTTTTTCATCGACGCGAATGAATTATCCGACAAGGACAGCGGAACGAAGATCGTGGGAGCGGATCTGCGTTATGAACCGCAAGAGGGTCGATATTTCGGCACTACCTTCGGCCATGTGCCGGAATCCGGCTCGCCTTACCCTCGGGCCGCGGCTGGCGGCATCGGCGCACCGGTGATCGTGCCGGGTGCGCGCGAGGGCTTGAGCTTCATCAACGCCCATACCCGTACCAATCCGTTCGATGTGCCATTGCCGGGATTTTTCATCGGCGGCGATATCGCCTATCAATGGAATCCCGACATCGACCTTGCAGCCTGGGGCGGCCGCGCCCAGATCGGCTATGCTTTCGAAGATATTTCATGGATGCCGACCATCGCCTATAGCTACCAGAGCTTCTCCGGCGACGATCCTTCAACCTCGCGTCTCGAACGCTTCGATCCGCTGTATTACGAGGGCAATCCGAGCGCATGGTCGACGGGCACGAAGTCCTCGATGATGTTTCTCAATTCCAACGTCAATGCCCATCAGATCAGCCTGCAGGTGAAGCCAACGCAGGCCGATACATGGACGCTGCGTTACGCGCATATCCGCGCCAACGAGTTGGATAGCCCTATCCAGTTTGGACAGGGCACGCGGCTCGACGACATCTACGGCACGCCCACCCCCGTTGCGGGCGTCGGCAACCGCCATCTCGCCGATGATCTCTATCTGGAATATTCGCGCATCATCAATGCCAATACCTATCTCACCGCCGGCGTCAGCATTTCATTCCCTGGCAAGGGCATGGATTCCCTGACGGCAGAGCATTCGCCGAACTGGCTTGGAGGTTTCGTCAATGTCATCGTCGATTTCTAGAACCCTGCCCGTCCTTCTTGCAGCCATGGTGCCTGTTCTGGCTTACCCCTATGCCGCTGCCAGTCAGCAAGCCGTGCCGCTTTCAGCCGAGCAGTCGGACCCGCTGAAGCTCGGCTGGATGCAGGGCTTTCCGCCGCCGGAAGACAAGATCATCCGCTTTTCGGACAGCGACTATTTCAACTTTCCGAAATTGCGCTGGACAGTGTGCCACTTCCGCCAGCTGATGCCGACGGTCAATGTCAGCCGTGGGCTCGGCGCGCCAGCGGCCCTTGAGCGCAAGCCCGACCCCGCCATCGACGCCGTGACCTTCCGCCCGACAGGCGGTGAGCAGGACATGACGTGGCTACAGTCGCTGTCGGCCAATTATACCGATGGCATCGTCGTGCTGCACAAGGGCGTGCTTGTCTATGAGCGCTATTCCGGTTGCCTCAACGACGCTGGGCAGCATGGGGCAATGTCTGTTACGAAGTCGCTGACAGGCCTTCTCAGTGAAATGCTGGTTGCCGAAGGTGCGCTGGACGAAAATGCCAAGGTCGCGACCGTCGTTCCCGAACTGGAAAAAAGCGCCTTCGGCGACGCCACGATCCGGCAGGTGCTGGATATGACGACGGGCCTGCGTTACAGCGAGGACTATGCCGATCCCAATGCCGATGTGTGGATCTATTCCGCCGCCGGCAATCCGCTTCCGAAGCCCGAGGGTTACGAGGGCCCGCGCAGCTATTTCGACTATCTGAAGACGGTGGTGAAGCAGGGTGAACACGGTTCCACCTTCGGCTACAAGACGATCAACAGCGATGCGCTCGGCTGGATCATTGCCCGCGTATCCGGCAAATCGGTGGCGCAGCTGCTTTCCGAGCGCATCTGGAGCCGGATGGGCGCCGAACAGGACGCCTATTACACCGTCGATTCCACCGGCACGCCCTTTGCCGGCGGCGGGCTGAACGCCGGCCTGCGCGACATGGCGCGCATCGGCCAGCTGCTACTGGACGGCGGTACGATGGGCGGCGAGCGGCTCATTCCCCAAAAGGCGATCGACGCCATCCGTCAAGGCGGCGACAAGGCGGTTTTCGCAAAAGGCGGATATCCGGCGCTGCAGGGTTGGAGCTATCGCGCCATGTGGTGGATCACCCACAATGCCAACGGCGCTTTCATGGCGCGTGGGGTGCACGGCCAGGCGATCTATGTCGATCCCACCGCCGAAATGGTTATTGCCCGCTTTTCCTCGCACCCCGTGGCGAGCAACGCCGCCAACGACGCGACATCGTTACCGGCTTATGAGGCTGTGGCGCGTTACTTGATGGAAAGGGCGGGGAAGCAGTGAGGGCGAGGCGGTGAAGCCGGTGCGAAACAACTGAAGTTTTCTGTCGGAGTGTGTGGCTCACCCCCTCTGTCCTGCCGGACATCTCCCCCACAGGTGGGGAGATCGGTATGGGGCAAGGTTTTGCCTATCTCAACGGTAGAGAATGAAGTGGCGATGTCGCGTCTTGCCGATCTCCCCCCTTGAGGGGGAGATCGGCAAGACAGAGGGGGGTAAGCCGCAAGCTCCACGCTCCGCGATGCCTCACACCAACAACGTCGCCCTAGCCGTCCCCACCACCATATCTGTCAACCCCGCCAGCCTTTCCGCCGCAAGCCGGTTAACCTGCCAATAGAGCGGGATATCGAGCGGCGTGCCGGGAACGACCTCCATCAGCCGCCCTGCCTGCAAATGCTCCCCCACCAATTGAACCGGATTGAGCCCCCAGCCCATGCCGGCAAGGCTCGCCTTCACAAATCCATCGGTCGAAGGCAACCAGTGCGTCGGGTAGGCAATGTCTTCACCCAGCACCTCCCTTACCCAGCTCGCCTGCAGCCGGTCCTTCTGGTTGAAGGTCAAGCCCGGCGCGCAGGCGAGCGTCGCTGATGTTACTCCTTCGGCAAAATGGCGGGTCATGAAATCCGGGCTGGCGGTCGCGTGATATCTGAGTACACCGAGCGGCGTTACCCGGCACCCCTGCACCGGCTTGTCATGGGCGGTCACGGCGGCGAGCACCCTGCCCGCGCGCAGCCATTCCACCGTGTGATCCTGATCGTCGACGGCGATATTAACGAGATAATCGCTGCTACCGGTGAATTTCGACACCGCATCCAGAAACCATGTGCCCAGGCTGTCGGCATTGGTGGCGATGTTGAGCGTCACCCGCTCCTGCGCCGCTCCCGCTTCCGCCAAGGCCGGTAGCTGGCGGAACAATTCGCTTTCCAGCATGCCGACGTGATCCATGTGACGGCAGAGCCACTCACCCTTTTCCGTTGCAACGCAGGGGTTACCGCGCACGATCAACACCACGCCCAGCCGCTCCTCCAGTTGCTTGATACGCTGGGAAACGGCCGATGGCGTGACATGCAGTGCCTGCGCCGCCTTTTCAAAGCTGCCGGTCTGAACAACCAGCGCCGCAGCGCGCATCGCGGGATAGTCCAACATTAGTAACTCTTATTCTGACTGAGATTGTTTAATTTGATTAATCCGTCATGGAGAAATATCCAAGCCCTGCTTCATATTATTTCGACAAAGAGCGGTAGCGGGCGTGGACATCCAGATCTTCTTTACCGGCCTCACCATGGGCCTCAGTCTCATCGTCGCAATTGGCGCGCAGAATGCCTTTGTGCTGAAACAGGGGCTGGCGCGCTCGCATGTGTTTGCCGTCTGCGCCACCTGTGCGATATCGGATGCGCTGCTCATTACCGTCGGCGTGTTCGGTTTCCAGCGGATCAGCGCCATCATGCCGGCGCTTGATCCCATCATGCGTTATGCCGGCGCCGCCTTCCTCATCTGGTATGGTGCCAAAAGCCTGCACTCGGCGTTGCGTTCGTCGGAAGCGCTGTCAGTGGCCGAGCGACGGGAAGCGAGCCTGTGGCAGACGCTGGCCATTTGCCTGGCCCTCACCTTCCTCAATCCGCATGTCTATCTCGACACGGTCGTGCTGCTCGGCACGATTTCCACGCAGTTTCCCGGCTTTGAAAAGACCTTTGCCGCAGGGGCGGCCACCGGCTCGCTGCTGTTCTTCTTTTCGCTGGGCTACGGAGCGCGCTGGCTGCGACCGATCTTCGAAAAACCTTCCGCCTGGCGCATCCTCGAAGGCTTCATCGCCATCACCATGTGGGCCATCGCCTTCAAGCTCGTCATGGGCGCATAGGCCAGGAATTTCGCGCTCCAGTCACTTTCACGAGGACTAAACAAGCCGCGCCATTTTCCAAACAGGGAATCAGTGATAGTCCTCGACCTGTTCATAAACGGGAAAACAGCGTGTTCCGAGTTCCATTCCTTGTCGGCATCGCCCTTCTGATCGCCTTTGGCGGCGGTATTGCCGCAACGCTCGCGGCGCTTGAAGCGACCTCCGGTTTCGGTTCGATCCGTATCGGTTCCTGGGACGCGTTTCCGGAAGCGCAGACGATCGAGGCCGATCCTTATGCCAAGTCGCACCGCGCTGACGCCGGCAAGCTGCTTTACGGAACGGCGGAGGGGCTGGCCTTCACCGCGTCCGTCGACAGCGAGGGCCAGCGCCTGAGCGGCGAATGCCGCTACCGGCTGGCCGGGGCTGTGCCACCAGCACGTTTCTGGACGCTTTACACCGCCGATCAACAGGGCAATGTGCTGGCTGAGGATGCCGGACGGCCATTTGCGCTCAATTCCCGCACGCTTCTGCGCAGCGCCGATGGCGGCATAGACATCACCATTGCTCCGGATGCCCAGACCTATAACTGGCTCGCGGTGCCTCAGGGACAGACCTTCAAGCTCGTCCTGACCCTGCTCGACACGCCTGTGGCCGGCAGTTCCGGCCTGATCGACATTTCCATGCCGCAGATCCGCAAGCTGGGGTGTGGCAATGCTTAGGGTCCTGCTCGCCATCGTCACCGGTCTCGTCGGCGCGGCCGTGCTGCACGTCATCATTCTCCTGGCGATACCGCACTTCAGCAATCGCGACGCCTATACGCGGGCAGTGGCGGAAGGAAAACCGCACCTGTTCCATCTGCTTGAAGAAACGACGGAAAAAAAGACGCTGGGCAGCGGCGATCCCTTCATGCGGGTGGCCGTATGCACCTTCAATATTGAGGAACAGCCGATCCGGCTGACCGCCGTCGGGGCCGTGCCCTTCTGGTCCGTGGCGGTTTACGACAAGGCCTCGAACGAGGTGTTCAGCATGAATGACCGCACATCCGCCGCCGGCGTCATGGATATTCTGGTGGCAGATGCGGTGCAGATCGCCGCCATTCGCAAGGCGCAACCGCCCGCGCTTTCACAGGCAATTCTGGCGGAATCGGATCAGACGGAAGGATATGTGGTTTTGAGGACCCTCGTACCGCAGCCGAGTTTCGGCGAAGAGGCGGAACGGTTCCTGAACGAGGCAAAGTGCCAGCCGACGCCGTGGAAATAACGGCGGCTTATTTTTATTAATCAGGATTTCAAGGCGGTTTCCGGTGCGGATTTGCCCTTGCGCGCAACCTTGCCTGCCGGCTCGCTGTCGCGTTTCTCATAACGAACGCCAGTGAACAGAACCACTTTCGCGGGGCCGATCATCGTGCTGACCACGCCTGCGGGACGCAGGCTTCGTCGGGCGTCAACAAGTGGAATAATGTCTGCCATGCTCTTCTCCTCTTCGGGAGTCAATGTTGCCCATGGGAACCGCGCAAGCCTCGTCTTGCGTCGGGAATTTCATCACCATCACATTGCGCATAATCCAGCCCACAGGCTGGTTTTCGCATATCCCTGAAAACCATCGCGGGTTTTAACGCTGGGCTATGCGGACTTCAGGCATCAGACGCCGGTTCGGCTCTTATTCCGGATTTCAGAATAACATGGAATCCTAATACTGCCCATGAAATTACAAACAGACAGAGGTTAATGATCCGTTAACCCTAATGACCGGGTGGCGTTTTCTCCTTTGCCGAGCCACACCCGTTGAAAACAAAGGCGAGGCCGCAAAGTTCCGCGGCATTTTCCCCGCCACACGATTTTAAAATTTGCCTGTTGATATTGGCGGTTTCTTTCTTGGCGGCACCCATAGTTAACAGGACGTCAACGGATTTGCTCTAAATTGAACCGATATTGTGTTTGCGTTTGTTGGGTAGTGCGTTGACCGACCGGTTTCGAGAACTTGAGAGGCCAAGAGCCGTGAGGAAGAAAGATGTGGTGCTGATGGCCACCGTGACGAATTTCGAGAATGTTCCCCTTCCGTCAAAAACGGATCTCCGGCAATTCGCCGAACTTTTCATGCCGCTTTTTAATGCCTCCACCGATGAAGCCAAGCGGGAGGCAATTGCCGCCCTTTCGCAGCACCCGAACGTGCCTTCCGCGGTTGCCTTCTTCATTGCCTGCCAGCCGATTTCGCTTGCGGCTCCTTTCCTCATTGCCTCGAAGTGCCTCGACGACGACACGCTCATCACCATTGCCCGCACGCAAGGGGCCGCCCACGCACGCGCCATCGTCCGGCGGGAGGATCTCTCCCCCACCGTCATCGACGCGCTCGTGGGCCTGCGGCACATCGAGGACCTCAAGCGACCGCAAGAGGAAACCCCTGCCACTGAACCGCCGGCAGCGGCGAGCATCGAAGCGCCGAAGGCGGAAGTGAAGACGGACAACATCGCCGCGGCTTCCGCGCTCGAAGAGGAAATGCGCCAGCGGATCAAGCAGATGGCGCGCCATCTCAACCGCCCGGAAAGCGATGTCCTCGGCCTTCGCCGCCTCAGCGAGGTGCAGGACGCGCTGCTGGTACGTTTTGCCCGCGAACGCAATGCGCGGCAGTTCGCGGTGGCGCTGGCAGATTCCCTCTCCTCCAGCTACTGGCTGTCGGAGCGCATCATGCTCGATATATCGGGCACGCAGCTTGCCACCACGCTGACCGGCCTCGGCATGGAATTTTCCGAGGCCGCCTTCGTCTTGCAGTGCTTCTATCCGCATCTTTCCGCCGCGGAAGGCGATATGAGCCGGGCGGAAGCCCTGCTTGACCGTCTCAACACCGTGGAATGCGAAGAGCGGCTGGAAAGCTGGCGGCGCGCCGACAGCTACACCCATGGCCGCGAGCGGCCGGGCCGTAGCGCACCGGCTGCGCAGAGAACCGGGACGCAGGGTTAAGCGCGCTGGCCTTGCATCTTCAGTAGTGCGAGGTCATTCGCGGATGGAGAACCGGATTCCACTTTCCCTGGTTCTAGGCTTTGGGCTGATCCACCAGCGTCAGCAACGTTCCGATGTCATCGGTTTCGATCTCCACGACCCACAGGTCGCTGTCGAACCGCCGCTCCCTTTCCAGCAGGGCAGCACTTTCCTCGCCCTCGACACCGGCCAGACGCGTTTCGAAACGGCGCTCGGCGCGGATGATGTCCTCGTCCTCAGCGAAACTTTGCGGGGCGGGTCCATAGAGGTTCTCGCGGCCGTCACGCAGCCGCTGGCGAACGAAGATAGCGCCCGCCTCCTCCGCACCCTTCTTTTCGACAGCGGCAAATCCACCGGCAGCGAAGACGCGGCGGATGAGGGCTGAGACGAACATTTCGGATTTGAGGCGCATGGGTTTGCTTTCGATTTTTGCGCTGCCTAGGTGGGTGGGGTTTCGATGTTGATTTTTAAGCTGACGAAGGTGTGCGTGGCTTTACCCCCCCTCTGCCCTGCCGGGCATCTCCCCCTCAAGGGGGGAGATCGGCAAGCGGATAAGTCTCCCCCATCTCAACACTTGCGAATGAAGTGGTGGTAGCGCCTCCTGCCGATCTCCCCCCTTGAGGGGGAGATGCCCGGCAGGGCAGAGGGGGGTAGAGCCACACACGCCCCACGCTGCTGTCAAAGCCTCAAAGCGCCCCGATAGACTTCAGCTTCTTCAGCACGGCCTCACTCGGCTCGCCGGTTTCCGGCAGACGGTAGTGTTTTTCGAACGCCCTGATGGCATTGCGGGTCTGCTGGCCGGCCACGCCGTCCACCTTCACATCGGCATAGGCGATATTGATCAGCCCCTGCTGGATCTTGGCGATGAGATCGCGGCTTGCGGGTTTCGCGGCGCTGTTGAGGGAGACCGGTTCGGCCTTGGGATGCGGCGCTTCCGCCTTGCGAATGGCGGCGGCAACGGGGTCGATTTCGACACCGCCGCTGCTATCGGCAGGCCGGTCCTTCGGGATCGCGGCAACCGTTGCGCCATCAATCCTGAGCGCCGCCAGCACCCGGCTTGTCGGCTCGCCGGTCTGTTCCATGCCGAGCGTTTCTTCGAAGAACATAATGGCGGCGGCCGTCTTCGGTCCCATGCGACCGTCCGCCTCGCCCTCATAAAGCCCGCGCTTCTTCAGTTCGCCCTGAATGTCGGCGACGATCTGTTGCGGTTTCTGGCTTTCGGCGACGGGTTGCGCCGGCGTTTCGGCCGCAGGCTGCTGCTGTGCCGTTTCCGTTTCTGCCGGGCGCTCTATGCGGAATGTGGTGACGTTGCCATGAGTGCCGAGTGGTTCGGCCGGGCGGTAACCGGCGATGCCGTTCGGGTTTTCCGCATCGCGCGTGCGCAGGAAGGGCGACGGGTGCACACCAGGCTGGTACCAGAGCGCGTTGGCGGCGACAAAACCGAAGACGACCGCGAAGGCACCGCAGCCGCCCACCAGTTTCGGATGGCGCAGGATTTCGCGCCCGATGGCCGAAACCACCAAGGAAACAATCCCGGCGCCAATCTGGGCCGTTGTTTTCTTAGGCGATTTTCGCTTTCGCGGGGCCATCGTCACCGTCCTTTCTCATTTTCGCGGCCATGTCGCCAAGCTGCCGAATGCGCGGTGGGAACTCCACCATGCTTTCGGCGTCAGCGCTTTCGCCGCCACCCGCCATGCCGGAACCATCGGCAGGCAAAGTGATCGTTACGACCGTCCCCTCGCCGGGCTTGCTGGCGATGGCGAATGTGCCGCCATGCAGAGCCACGAGCCCCTTGACCAGGGACAATCCCAGACCCGTGCCTTCATAGCGACGGGTATATTCATTCTGTACCTGCATGAAGGGCTGGCCCAGCAGTTCAATCTTGTCAGACGCGATGCCGATGCCGGTGTCGCTCACCGTCAATTTCAGCATTGCGCCTTCGCGCGCAGCGTCGATCGATACCACACCACCGGCATCGGTGAATTTTATGGCATTGCCGGCGAGGTTAATGAGAACCTGACGGATGGCGCGCTGATCGGCCGAGATTTCACCGATGCCACGCTGGATGCGGCTGGTCAGGGTCAGGCCCTTTTCTTTCGCCTGGAGGCCGAGCATCGCTTCGCAGGACGAGATGGTTTCCGCAATCGGGAAGCTTTCCATCATCAGCTCGTAACGGCCGGCTTCCAGCTTGCTCATATCGAGCATTGTGTTGACGACGGACAGAAGATGGGCGCCAGACTGGCGGATGAGGCCGACATATTCCCGCTGACGGTCGTTCTCCAGCCGTCCGAAATATTCGCCGGCGAGAATATCGGAGAAACCGAGGACGGCATTGAGCGGCGTGCGCAGTTCATGGCTGACGGCAGCGAGGAAGCGCGACTTGGCGTCATTGGCGGATTCCGCCTCGGCTGCCTTGCGGGCGACATCGCGGCGCAGACGCTCCATCTCGGTAATATCGGTGAGCTGGGCGACGATGCGGCGCAGGCGACCTGTCGCGCCGCGAATGGCGGTCATCTCGATACGGGCGTGCATGAATTGCGCCTGACGCGATTTCGCACCGGTCTCGAAGCGGAGTTCGGCGGTTGCCCTGTCCTCACCCTGCCGGAGGACGTCGAAAGCCTGCATCAGTTCGATACGATCGGAGACATAGACATATTCAACGAGGATATGTCCTTTGCTGGCTTGAAGGTCGGCCGGGAATGCCGCGCAATCGCGACCGGACACGTGTTCGACGAAGCCGGTTTCACCGATCACAAGCACCAGACCCGGCACCTGCGATGCCGCGATCAGATCGTCGTTCACCGAGGAAACCGAATGAGCGGATGCGCCGTGCGCAGAATGGGAGAAGGCGATCAGCAGGGCGGCGGCGGCCAGAAACAGCGCCAGCACCAGGGCCGCACCGATGGGCAGCGCGATGGCGGGGCTGACGACGAGGCTGAAAATGGCTGGTACAACCACAAGGCCGACGGCGCTGAAGGCAATCAGCCAGCGCAGGCGCGCAACGGTCCCGGCGCGCCTTTCGGCGTCCTCTTCCATGCGCGCAAGCCATCTGCCCGCTGCATGGTCGACCAGTGCGACCGCTTTTTCTCTCATATTACGCAATACCAAACCCGAATCCTGAAGGCGGTTCCAACGGCTCCGACAATAGAAGGCGGCGGCTTAAGGAATGGATAAAAAGAATGGGCTGAAAAGCCCGTCAAATGCGTGACAGTCCCATTACGGGGCATTTCCAGGAAGCTTTGCCAATCATGGTTAATGACGGGTAAGCGACGGATTTCGCTTCATTTTTGCCATCGCGTTAACTTTTGCGGCAGAGCTTTTCGCCGCTTTCGCCCGGAACGCGCGGCCTCTGTCGCAATTATGCTTAACATGGACCGTTAAAATGCGAGTGAATTGATGGCCGCCGTCCCGATCCGAGGAAAATAGATACAATTTGAATTAAATTGCGCCGCTTTTTGCAATCGGCTGTTCGCCGGTCGTCTGTAGGTTGTTCACAAGCCCGAAAAACGGGACAAAGGCCGATGACCCGAAACCGGGCGGGGCTTTCGAAAACAAAGATCATCTGGCAGGGTGTCTGACAATGTGGTTTCTGATCAAAGGAACATTCTGGTTTTCGCTGGTACTGGTGGCGCTGTCCTATTTCGGCAGCAGCAACGATCCGGCCAAGGAACCTTCGGCCTTCGATATTCCCAGCGCCGTTTCGGCTGCCGGCGAGGCCTATCGTTATGTCAGCGCCATCTGCATCGAAAAGCCCGATGTCTGCATCAAGGGCGCCGAAACCTTCCATGCGCTGGGCGAAAGGGCAAAGGAAGGGGCAAAGGTTGCCTATGAACTGCTGGACAAGCAGCTTGCCTCCGGGGACAAGCCCGCCGATGTTGCCGACGTTGCGGCAGAAGCCGAAAAGCTTGCAGCGGCACCCGTTGTCAGCGTCGAGTTTCCCGCAGATGCCGACATGCTGAAGACCGGCACCGTCATTCCCCTGCCGCAGAAGCGCCCTGCTCCCTGATCCTGCCGGCCACCGCGCCCGCCTTTATTGCGGATGGAGATTTCCTTCCGCCACTGCCTGCCAAACTTGCCCACGGAACCTGTTTTCCGTGGGCTTTTTCGTGGGCTATGGTTCAAAACCGACCGCACTTCACCTATATCGTGACGAAGACCTGCAATAACGGATGATACGGCGCACAAATGGCCTCTCTCGAAACGATCCTTGACGACTTCGCTTTCCTCGATGACTGGGAGGATCGCTATCGTTATGTCATCGAACTCGGCAAGGCGCTGCCCGATCTGCCGGAAGACAAGCGCACGGCTGAAAACAAGGTTCAGGGGTGCGCCAGCCAGGTCTGGCTCGTCAGCTATAGCGACGGCGCCGAAGACCCTCTCCTGACCTTCGAGGGTGATTCGGATGCGCATATCGTGCGCGGCCTCGTCGCCATCGTGCTTGCGGTCTATTCCGGCAAAAGGGCCTCCGAAATCGCCGGTCTCGACGCGATCGAGGTATTCGACAAAATAGGGCTCGTGGAACATCTGTCGTCGCAGCGCGCCAACGGCCTGCGCTCGATGATCAAGCGTATCCGCGAGGAAGCCCGGCTGCTTACCGCCTGAGATTTATCGCGTCATCGATGGGCGATAATCAGCATCGCCCCAATGGTGTTCTTTCCCGCCTGCACGGGTTGCAGTCGGCGCGTAGTGGCGGGCCAGCGCCAGCAATGCGGCACGCAGCAGCAATTTTGCCGAACGCGCTGGCCATTGCCTCTCGCGTTCCACCGTCTCCAGTCCCTTTTCGAAACAGCAGATATCGATAGCCACGCCGGATAATTCAGGCCCCATCGCCTCGGCTGCGCGGGAAAACCGTGTTCTTGCGGCCATTGCTGCCTCGGTGAGTTCGAGCGCGCCTCCCGCCTCACCCTTTGTGCGGCTCGCCGTTCTGGGTTCCCATGTCGCCGTCACCCTGGGATTGAGGTGGCCGCGATGAAAATCGGCGGCCAGCCGCTCCCCCGCCTCCAGCGCATCCGGTGGAAAGAATGCCGCGCCGTCGCGCTCCTTCAGCCTTGAAAGGCTGATCAGCTGCGAGGTGTTGAGGTTACGTCTGGCCGACTGCTTCGCATCGCCGATATCCACGACAACCGTCTGCATATCCCGATGCTGCTCCTGAAAAATCTCGTCGCGGTCTTTTGTCATTGCGCGTTTCAGGTAGGAGGCGAGCGGCGGCGCCGCATGAAGGGTGTTTTCCCGCAGCTCGACCAGCCCGGACGAAACGGCAAGCCGCACCGTCGCGGCCGGAAGCCGTAGCGCGGGATGCCCTGCCCGCCCCCGGCGCAGCACAATATCGCCCCCCTCCGGGGACATCTCGGCTGCGCCGGCGGCGATGCACCGCAGCAGCCGCAATAGATGAGGATCGGAGGAGGCAGCCGGCATAGGTTTCGTCTCAGTCATCCCGGCCCCCTGTCATCACGTTGACGATACTGCCGGTAAGCCGCTCGAGCGTGGCGACAAACTCGTCAAATGCCGGTTCGTCCCGTCGGTCCTCGACCACCTGGCAGGCATGGCCGACCGTCGTCCTGTCCCGGCCGAAGCAGGGTCCGATATCCGACATGGGAATGCCGAGCTGCACATGGCACACATACATGGCGATCTGGCGGACGTGGCACTCCATGCGCCTGATGTCGCGGCGCACCGGCGTTCGCTCACCCGTCAATCGCACCATCTCCCCGGTGAGTTGCCGCACCAGACGGCAAAGACGGGAAATGTCATCCCGCCCGCCCGCAGACGGCCACGAACGAATGGGACGATCACGCACCCGCAGGCAAGGCCGCGCGGCAGCAGACAGAAACACGGTATCCGACGGCATATGCAACTCCTCTACAAATAGGAATTAATTCATACACCTGAGGAGAAGCCAGGGGAAGCGCAAATTTTGCGATGGAGTTCAGGCCATTGACATGCCTTGATTTTCTCGAAAGTGATGGACGTAATTGAGGATTTTTTTCCTCATCCGATATTGCGCGAGACGATAAAAAGCCGATCTCCACGCTGGCTGGCCGGTGATGATTTTCCCTGGAGACTGGATGATGGCTAGCAGCGGCGCCCGCAGGCTTTCGCCGCGTAGCATCCGGCGTGCAGCGCAATAAGGTTCCCTATCGCGAAAGGGTTGTTTCTCACGGCGCGGATACGACGTTGATGGCGGCCTTATGATGCTCGGCTTCGTTCCCGGGGAACGGCACGCCAAGGCGTGGTCTTCAATCCCGAAAACAAAATCGGCCGGTCTAAGGACCGGCCGTATTAACTTGCGACTTCCGGCTTTCACTGCAAGCCGGACTGTCTTCGAAAATCAGCGGTTGGCCTTGCGGCGCTGACCGAGACCCATTTCCTTGGCGAGCCGCGAGCGGGCTTCGGCATAGGCGGGCGCGACCATTGGATAATCGACCTGCAGGTCCCATTTTTCGCGGTATTCTTCCGGCGTCATGCTGTGATGCGTCGTGAGATGGCGCTTGAGCGACTTGAAGGAGCCGCCGCATTCCAAACAGACGATATGATCGTCCTGAACCGACTTGCGGACAGAGACGGCCGGCTTCTGCTTTTCAACATTGACCGCTACCGATGCCGGCGCGGACGTTCCGCTGAGCGCCGTGTGAACATCCGAAATAAGGCCGGGAAGCTCCGTTACCGGGACGACGTGGTTGCTAACATAGGCAGCCACAATATCCGCCGTCAGTTCGACCAGCAGATCCTGGGCGTTACCGTATGCAGTTTCCGTCATTTAAGTATCTCCTGTTAGTGATCCCCTGACGCGGGCGAACGCCGCATCGAGCGATGTGAAGTTACCGGTGCCCCCACCTTCGCCCTGTTGAAACCAACGTGAAATCTACCCCTAGATTTCAAGCGAAAACCGGAAACGTATTGGTCCGAGATTCAACTTATGACCCGCGACATGGGCAGCAATGGTCCTGAGACCCGTAGATTAGACATTAATAAAATGCCTATGCCGACTATGAAGAGGCTAGATGCAAATCGCGATTAGCAACTTTACACTTAATTTGGATAACAGCAAAACAGCAAAAGTCAAATTCCTGCTGTGAATTTTTTAGTTCAAAACAGTCTAATCGGAATACAAAAAATTACGGGTAATAAAATACTATGCCTAGTAGTAATTGAAAACGCGCACCCCCTATTATTAGGGGGTAATTCAACTTCAAATTTTCTTGAGGTCATCAACTACCGATTTAACGGAAAGCGGATAACCTGCCTTGTGCGCAGCCATTGCAAGAAGATGCGCGGAAACCGGCGCCGTCAGAACGAAAAAGAAGAAACCGGCGAGCGCCCGAGCCAGCGTCGATATATCCATAGAGTGGATGCCCACCGCCAGAAGCAGCAGGCCGGAGCCGACCGTCCCCGCCTTGGATGCGGCATGCATGCGGGTGTAAACATCAGGCAGGCGATTGAGCCCGATTGCGGCGATCAGTGAAAAGGCGGCACCCGAGATCATCAGCGCCGCAACCAGGATAGCAACGATCCAACCCATTACCGCCTTCCCTTTTCTTTTCCGCTATTCACCTGAATTTTCGAGGGGTTCTCAGCGAATTCAGACCGGCGTGCGCCATCCAGAACCCCTTTCGGGCCGCGCCCGCCATCCGGTCCGCGCGACAGCACGAACCGCGCGAACGCCACCGTGGCCAGAAAACCGACGAGCCCGAGGGCAATGGCAATGTCGACATAGAGATTGAAGCCGGTGCGGATGGCAATGACCGCAATGAAGCCGATGGCGATGCCCACCAGCATGTCCAGCGCGACGATACGGTCCGGCAAGGTGGGACCAACGACAACGCGGTAGACTGTCAGCAAAAAGGCCACCGAGAGAACAACCAGCGCAAGTATATTTGCAAATGAAACTATCTGTTCCGGCGTCATTGCTGAAACGCCTCCATGATCTTCTTTTCGAAGCCGTTCTTAATGTCGTTTTTTGCGGTTTCGATATCGCTGCAATCGATTGCGTGCACGTAGAGCATCTTTCTGTCAGGGGAAACATCGACGGAAAGCGTGCCGGGCGTGAGCGTGATGAGATTGGCGAGCAGCGTGATTTCGAAATCCGTGGTTACGGTCAGCGGATAGGCAAAAATGCCGGGTTGAACGTCCAGTTTCGGGCGTGTCACCATCACGGCAACCTTCCAGGCGGAAAGCGCAAGCTCCTTGAAGAACAACAGCACCAGCGACAACACGCGGCCAAGACGCAGCCAGTGATTGCGCCCGCCGGGAAGCTGGTGGCGGATAAGCCAGAGCGCCAGCGTGGAGACGATGAGGGCGAAGATGATGTTTGCCAGCGTCAGGCTGCCCGTTACCGCAAGCCATACCGCCACGAACAGCAGTTGCACGACATAGAGGCTCATGGCTTGCCTCCTTCTGGAAAGACCGAATGAATATAGGCTTGCGGGTTCCCGAGCCCGGCTGCGGCATCCTGGCTGAGATCAAGCAGGCTTTCGGGAAACAGGCCGAAGAACACGACCAGCAGCGTCAGCGCGACCAGCGGCGCGACGGAGGGCGCCGCGGCGGGCAAGGAGGGTTGCGGCAATGGCTTTGCCGCCGGACGCCAGAAACACAGAAGGAAGACGCGTCCGAAGGCGATGGTGGCGATGAAACCGGAGAGGAGAATGGCGGCGGCCAGCCACCATGCGCCGATATCGATCGCCGATTTGACCAGGACCGCCTTCGGCCAGAAGCCGGAAAAGGGCGGCAGGCCGGAACCGGCGAAAAACAGCGCGAGCGCAAGCGCCGAAAACCACGGAGCCTGCCGGTAAAGGCCGCCAAGCACCGTGAGGCTGAAACCGCCGCCGAGACGGGCGGCGTGGCCTGCGGCAACGTAGAGCGCCGTCATCAGCACCATGGAATGCAGCGCGTAGAAGATCGCGCCTGAGACGCCTGACGGCGTGCCGATGGCGATGCCCGCCATCATGTAGCCGATGCCGGATATGACGATATAACCGAGCATCCGGCGAATATCGTTCTGGGCGAGCGCACCCATGGCGCCGAGCAACATTGTCAGCGCGGCGGAAGCGGCGATGACGATGCTGAGTTCCTCCCGCTCGACCGGGAACAGCATGACCATGACGCGCAGCAGCGAATAGATGCCGACCTTGGTGAGCAGTCCACCGAACAGGGCGGAGACGACGATGCGCGGCGTGTGATAGGAAGCGGGAAGCCAGAAATTCACCGGAAAAGCCGCCGCCTTCATGGCGAAGGCAAGCGTGAAGAGGCTGGCAAGCGTCATCAGCGGCGCGGTTTCGCGCAGTCCGTTTGCCTTCAACGCGATATCGGCCATGTTGAGCGTGCCGAAGATGGCGTAGAGATAACCCACCGTGATCAGGAAAAGCGTCGTGCCGATGAGGTTCAGGACGGCATATTTCAACGCGCCGTCGATCTGCTCCCGCGTCGAGCCGAGCACGATGAGGCCGAAGGACGAGATCAGCAGCACTTCGAACCAGACATAGAGGTTGAAGATGTCTCCGGTCAGGAACGCGCCGGTAACGCCGGCCATCAGCAGCATCAGGAAGGGATAGAAGCCGTAACGTCTGCCGCTGGCGTCAATATCGCTGCCGGCGTGAATGGCGCCGGCCAGCGCGACGATGGCGGCCGCGAGTGACAGCAACGCGCCGGTGAGATCGGCCGTGAAGGCGATGCCGAAGGGCGGCAGCCAGCGGCCCATGACCATGGTGAACGGCCCCTGCGTGGCAACCTTCCATAAGAGCGCGGCATCGAGAACCACGAGGAGGGCCAGCGCGGCGATGGCGACCGGCGCATGGTAGCGAATGGCGTGGCGCATCATCATCAGCACCGCGCCCGCGCCGATGCACAGCGCGATCGGAAGAATGATCAGCCAGTCCGGCAGCGGCACGGGCGCCATGACGAGCGCGGCGGAAAGATCGGTAACAGCGGAGGTGGGGGATGAAGCCATGTCGTTTCAGCCTCGCCGCTCAATAACCGAGCGGCGGCAGGGGCTCGCCTGCCGGTTCTGCGGTGCGCATTTCATCGGTATCGTCGGTCTGCAACTCCTGAAACGCGCGCCATGTCAGGACCAGCAGGAAACAGAAGAATGAAAAGGAAATCACGATCGCCGTCAGGATGAGCGCCTGCGGCAGCGGATTGGCAGCCCCTGCGGGCAGCGTGTCCATGCCCGCCGGAATGATCGGCGGCACCTCCCGGGTGAGCCGCCCCGCCGTGAAGAGCAGCAGGTTGACCGCATTGCCGAGAATGGCGATGCCCAGCAGCACGCGGATGCTGTGACGTGACAGCATGAGGTAGATCGCGACCGAGAAGAAGACGCCGACGAGAATGGAGAAGATCGCTTCCATCAGTCGCTTTCCCTTTCTTCCAGCGCCAGCGCAATGGATGTGATGGCACCGACCACGACCAGATAGACACCGATATCGAAGGACATGACGGTGGAGAGCGCCAGTTCGACGCCGAAGAGGTTCGGATAGACCCAAAGCCCGGTCATGAAGGGCACGCCGGCGACAATGGAAACGAGGCCGGAGAGCATCGAAAGCAGGAGCCCTGCCCCGGCAATCGCCAGCGGGTGAAAGAAGATTGCGCGCCGCACCGCCGCCACGCCATAGGCGATGCCGTAGATCGCCAGCGCCGAGACCGCGATCAGGCCGCCGATGAAGCCGCCGCCCGGCTCGTTATGGCCGCGCAGCAGGACGAAGATGGAAAACAGCACCATCAGGCTGGTGACGACGGGCGCCACGGTGCGCAGAATAAGCGTGTTCATGCCCGCGCTCCCTTCTTTTTGAACCTTTTCGCCGGCTCCTTGACCGCGGCAGGGCGGATACGGATCAGCGCCAGGATGGCAAGGCCCGTTATCATCACGACAGCGATTTCTCCCAGCGTATCCGTGCCGCGGAAATCGACGATGATGACGTTGACGACGTTCGCTCCATGGGCGATGACCTTGGAATAGCTGTTGTAGAAATCGGTCAGGCGATTGTCGAAGCTCACCTGCGTCGCGCGCATCAGGTAAAGCGCAAAGCCAGTCCCGCAGGCGATTGCAATGCTGCTGTCCAAGAGCTTCTGGCCAAGGCCGCGATGGTCGGATGGCGACAGGCGCAACCGGGTCATCACCAGCGTCAATATGACGACGGACAGCGTTTCCACCATGAACTGCGTGAAGGACAGGTCCGGGGCGCCGAACAGCAGGAAGATGACTGCCACCGCGAAGCCCTGGATGCCGAGCGCGATGATCGCCGTCAGGCGGCTCGACGCCGTCAGCACAGCGATGAGCCCTGCCACGGCAATGGCGATGAAGGTCAGTTCATGGATCGGCGCATCCCGCGGCCATGACGGCATGGACGGCAATTCGCCATAAAGAAACAGCGGCACGAGCAGCACGGCGGCGATGACAGCGAAAGTGGCGGTAACGTAAAATTCGAGACGGCCCGGCTGGATCAGCCGGGTGATGTGGAACGACATTTTCACCAGCATTTCGATGAAGACGTCAAAGCCTCGGTCCGGCCCTGCCCCCAGCGCCCTGAAGGTGCGGTCGATCAGGCCACGGACAGCGGAAAGCTGCGTATAAAGGACGATGCCGAGTGCGATGGTGAGCAGCGACAGGCCGAGCGGCACGCCGATATGCGGAATGAGCGAGATTTCCACCGGTCGCGCCTCACCGGCAATGGCGCTTGCCATGGGTGTCGAGATGTAGAAATGCGCGATGCCGGAGAACAGAGCGATGGTGAGCCCCTTCAGCGCCAGAAGCGCCGGGCCAAGCCAGAGCAGCAGCGGGCCTTCATGTGCATGTTTCGGGGTCTTTACCGGCTTGCCGAGAAAGGGTTTCAACGCCACTGCAAAGGCGACGGCAAACATCAGCCCGTTGCCGAGAATGGCAATGCCGGTGAACAGCACGGCACGCGGATTGCCATGCGCGAGCGCATAATAAATCTCTTCCTTGGCAAGAAAACCAAAGAAGGGCGGCAGGCCGGCCATGGAAATCGCGGCCGCCAGCGCCGCCGCAAAGGTGACGGGCATGGCTCTTCGCAGGCCGCCAAGCTTCGTCACGTCGCGTGTGCCGGTCTCATGGTCGATGATACCGGCGACCATGAACAGTGCGCCCTTGAACAGGGAATGCGCCACCAGATAGAGCACCGCCGCCTCGATGGCATGGTCGGAGCCGAAACCCGTCAGCATGACCAGCAGGCCGAGCGACGACACCGTGGTATAGGCGAGCATCAGCTTGAGATCGGTCTGGCGTATGGCAAGCAGCGCGCCGGTGAGCATGGTCAGCCCGCCGAAGAAGGGCAGCAGTATCTGCCAGGCGGCGGTATCGCCCAGAACCGGATTAAGCCGCATCAGCAGATAGACGCCGGCCTTCACCATGGTCGCGGAATGCAGATAGGCCGAAACGGGGGTAGGCGCCTCCATGGCGTTGGGCAGCCAGAAATGAAAGGGAAACTGCGCCGATTTGGTGAAGGCACCGCCGAGCACCAGCAGCAGCGCGGCCAGATAAAACGGGCTGTCACGCAGGATATCGCCGCTGCGCACCAGCATCGACAGCTGCGTCATCCCGCTCATGTCCCAGATGAAGATCAGCCCGGCAAGCAGCAGCAGTCCGCCGCCGCCGGTCACCACCAGTGCCTGCAATGCGGCGCGGCGCGAGGCGGCACGTTCATGGTCGAAACCGATCAGCAGGAAGGAGGTGATGGAGGTCAGCTCCCAGTAGACGAACAGCATCAGCAGACTGTCCGAGACGACGACGCCCAGCATCGCGCCCATGAACAGCAGCAGGAAAGACAGGAATCGGCCCTGCTGCGGATGCCCCTTCATGTAGCCGCCGGCATAAAGCACGATCAGCAGGCCGATGCCGGTGATCAGCAGCGCAAAGGTGAGCGACAGGCCGTCGATGAACCAGGAAAAGCTGAGATTGAAACTTGGGACCCAGGCATAACCGCCCGTCACCACGCCGCCAGCCGCCACCTGCGGCAACATCAGTGCGAAATGGACAAAGGAAAGCGCCGGCGCAATCGCCAGTATCCAGGCGGCATTGTGCCCGAATCTCTTCACCAGCGCCGGTGCGGCGAGCGCCGCGAGAAACGGCAGAAATAGCGACAGAAATGTCATCGGCGTGACATCGGACGTCATTCATATCTCCCGGGGTGTCCCCCACCCCTGCGCGCCATGGCCGGCGTTCTTGTTTCAAATCGGATTTTTCAGTTAAGGCATACGCAATGCCTTCTCAACCCAAATCGACTCCCGGTCCCGTTTCATAACGGAGTCGTTATGGGATATGTCCTCTTTCAATCCGCCATGGCGATGATTATCTGAGGCATGAACAGAAAGGATCATTCCATGAGCGATCTGACATCCCCAAAAGTGAAGAAGACCGACGCCGAATGGCGTGAGCAGCTGACGCCGGAGCAATATCGCATCCTGCGCGAGCACGGCACCGAGCGCGCCTTTACCGGGCCCTATTGGGACACATTCCAAAAAGGCCTCTACCGCTGTGCGGCGTGCGACGAGCCGCTGTTCCTCTCCGACACGAAATTCGACGCCGGCTGCGGCTGGCCAAGCTATTTCGAACCGGTGAAGCCCGGCGCAGTGACGGAACATCGCGACGCCAGCCATGGCATGGTGCGCACTGAAATCCGCTGCGCCAATTGCGGCGGTCATCTCGGCCACGTCTTCCCCGATGGCCCGCCGCCCACCGGTCTGCGTTATTGCATCAACGGCCATTCGATGGTGTTCGAGCCGGTCTGAGCCATGCCGCGTATTTCTTCTCCCCGGCGGGGAGAAGGTGGCCCGAAGGGTCGGATGAGGGGGCTACGTTAGCGATATTCGGAGAGCTTGC
>NZ_LT009718.1:1204887-1260195 GCF_900013495.1 Agrobacterium genomosp. 2 str. CFBP 5494 | reverse complement strand
CCCGCTGCCGCGGACTTCTCCCCCTCGGGAAGAAGAGACTCGTGACACTCGACCGATCAAAAGATGGCTTAAGCTTCTTGGCTTAACCTAATTTCAGTTCCATACACGTCAGATCCAGCCAGCGCCCAAACTTGGTGCCGACTTCCGAGAACCGGCCCGCGACCGTGAAACCGAGGCTTTCATGCAGGCGGATGGAAGCGGTGTTTTCCGACTCGATGGCGGCGATCAGTACGTGCACGTCGTTGCCGGCGGCATGATCGATGAGCGCCTGCATCAGTTTTTTGCCGATGCCGTGGCCGCGGGCGTCCTTATGCACATAGACGGAATGTTCGCGGGTGTGGCGATAACCGTCAAAAGCACGCCAGTCACCATAGGAAGCGTAGCCCGCGACCTTGCCGTCCAGAACCGCGACGATGACGGGAAAGCCGCGCGACTTGCGGGCGGCGAACCAGTCCTTGCGATTGTCGAGATCGACCACCACCTCGTTCCAGATCGCCGTCGTGTTCACGACAGCGTCATTGTATATCTCCATGATGCCGGAGAGGTCATCAACGGTCGCGTCGCGCAGTTCCACGGTCATTTTCTTAGCTCCGCCTGGTTTGCGAATACGCGGCTTTGCCGCGCCTGCGCCGAGCCTTAAGCGATGAGACGGAGACATGTCCAGCGCCGCGCTCTCACGATCTTTACGAAGCCAAGGGAACGAGGCTGAAGGCGGTGACCACGGCAAAATAGTGAACCGCAGCGGCTGCGACCACAAAACCGTGCCAGATCGCATTCTGGAAGCGCAGCTTTTCCCAGACATGGAAGATGACGCCGAGCGAATATATGACGCCGCCGGCGACGATCAGCCAGAGCGTGACCGGCGCGAGGTGCGACGACAGCGGCTCGACCACCATGACGCCGCTCCAGCCCATGGCGAGATAAAGGCCGATGGCGACCCGGTCGTAACGGCCGGGGAACAGGCATTTGAGAAGGATGCCGCAGATCGCAGCGAGCCAGATCAGCCCCAGCATGACCGCGATCATGGGATCGTGGATACCCCGCATCAGAAACGGCGTATAGGTGGCTGCGATGAGAATGAAGATCGCCGAGTGATCCAGCCGGCGCAGGAACCATTTCACGTTCGAGTGCGGCCAGATATTATAGGTGAAGGAGACGGATAGGCAGACGACGAGACCGAGGCCGTAAATCCACGCCGCTGCAATGGCGCTGAGCGTACCCCATACCATCGCGTAGAAAATCAGCGCCGTGGCGCCGATAAGCGCCAGCACGATGCCGACCCCGTGGACGATGCCATCGGCGACAATCTCGTGAAAATCATACTGGCGTCCGAACCGCCACAAATCGCTCATAGTCCAATCCTGTCTGCGTGCTTTCACCAAAGCATGAAGACAATATTAGACAGGAACAAGACAGCAGCCGGTTAATGGCGATCAAATTGCGTTCGGTGCTGTTGCGAAAGGAGAGGTTGGGGAAAGGCGACGTCCCTTGGCGATAAGGATGAGTTTTTCAGGTTGCCGCACCAACACACTGTCATACCGGCCCTGAGCCGGTATCCAGCCAGCCCAAGTCCTTGGGCTGAAAAGAACTCTCTCGCCGCGCAGACGCGCGTCGGCTGGATGCCGGATCAGGTCCGGCATGACGGAGGAAAGGTCGTTCACCCCTCACAACGCCGCAGCACATTCCTGACAGAACGGCGTATAGGGAACAGCCTTCAACCGATCCTCCGAAATCTCGCTTCCGCATTTGACGCAGGTGCCGAAAGTGCCCTTGGCGATACGCTCGAGGGCGGCGTCGATAGCGCGCAACTCATCCTGCCCCACCTGCCCCAGCTCGTCCAGCACCTCGTCATTGCTGCGTTCGGCGGCCCTGTCATCGTCATCAGGATTGCGCGGCTCTTCGAAGTCGGCCTCGATCTTATGCAGGCGACGATAAAGCTCGCGCTGCCGGTCACGCAGGATTTTCTCGTAACTTTCGGTATTCATGGACTTTTCCTCCAGCCGATCGGCTTGCTTTGTCGCATTTCCGGGTGGAAAACCGGATTCCACTTTTCCTGGAAATGCTTGGAGGGGCGGGAAACCCGCCCGCAACCCTAAAACGTCAAACCTTAGCGATCCACCAGCACCGAGCATTTGGCGTGGCGCACCACGCGGTCGGCGGTGGCGCCGATGAAATAGTTGCTGAAGTCAGGTGTGTGCGACGCGATGATGATGAGATCAGCCTTGTGTTCCTCTGCCGCAGCGATGATTTCCCGCGCCGGCGCGCCGCTTCTGATTTCATGACTGCCGTTGAAACCGACCCTGGCCTTGAGGTCCGAGAGTTTCGCCTTGGCGTCCTTGATCGCGTTTTCGATGAGGTCGACAGGAAGGTCGATCGCCATATAGCCCGGCAGTTCCTCGACAACGTTGATGAGAACGATCTCGCCGTCGGGGTCCAGCAGTGCCTTGGCCTTTTCGAGAATCTTTTCTCCCTTGTCAGTGGCGCTGAGGTCTACCGGTACGATGATCTTCTTGTACATGGCTGTCTCCTTTGACGTGATCCGCCGTTGTGTCGGGCTCAAGCTCATATTTGCCGGCCGGCGCAGCCTTCACCTTGATCGAAGTCAAAGCCGAAGCCATGCCGGAACAGGGCATTGTCAACGAATAGTGGACAGTCAATCGCCAGCTGGTGATCTTTGCTGAACGACGAAACCAGCCCATATTCGTCTTCGACAAACGCCGCAAAGCGGCGAAGCCGATCTCGTCGGCAACCGGCCCACCCCTTGGCGCGTCGGAATCAATATGGAGATGATGATGAGTGAAATCAAACAATTCGCCCTGACGCGCCCGGCCTATGTCGGCCAGGCCCATCTCGTCGTTCACGATCTGCCGCGCGTTTCGGATTTCTATCAAAAGATCATCGGTCTTTCCGTTCTTGAAAAGAACCCGAGCGGCGAGGAGCTTGGCGTCGGAGGCCAGCCGCTGCTCACACTTTCCACCTCCAGCACGGCGGAACGCGCGCCGCGCAATGCCGCAGGCCTGTTCCACACCGCATTCCTGATGCCGAGCCGCGATGACCTCGCGCACTGGCTGGCACATGCCGCTCAGAACAATGTTCAGCTTCAGGGCGCGTCTGACCATCTGGTCAGCGAGGCCATCTATCTCGCAGATCCGGAAGGCAACGGCATAGAGGTCTATCGCGACCGGTTGCCGGAAGAATGGACCTACCAGCCGGATGGCACGGTGGAGATGGCGACAATCGGCCTCAATCTTCAGGCGCTTTACGACAGCGCCCCGAAGGCGGCCTTCACCGGTGCAGCGGAGGGAACCGCCATCGGCCACATTCACCTGCAGGTCGGCAATATTCCGCAGGCAGATGAGTTTTATCAGGATGTGCTGGGGCTTAAGATCATGGCGCGGTATCCCGGAGCAAGCTTCTTCGGATCGGGCGCGTATCACCACCACGTGGCCGCCAATATCTGGAACAGCCGTGGCGCCGTGGCCCGCAGGGAGAATATGACCGGGCTTTCCGGTTACTCGCTGAAATTCAACGAGCCGGCCGCGCTCGAGATGGCTCTTGCCGCACTCGACCGGCTGGAAATATCCACCGAAAGGCAAAGTGACGGCATCTTTTTGAAGGATCCGTGGGGCATAGGGCTAAAGCTTTCCGCATAAACGCTGAACGGGGCGGCAGAAATTTCAGCCGCCCCGGAACCGCCGGATTTGTCGGACGTTAACCTCGTTATTGGGGGATAGTCCGATGAATGAGAATGCCAAGCCGGATCTTTCCGGCACTGCGGCCTTGCCAGTAGACAAGGCCGATCCGCTTGCGACACCCGCCTCTGTTTCACAGCGGGATGACGCGCGCAGTCAGCAGCCGCTGGGGCGGGAGGCGCTTGACGTTTTCGTTGCCTGGTCGGTCATCGGCATTTTCCTGATCGTGTCCATGGCGGTCATTCACGAATTATCGATGATTCTGATGCCCGTCGTCATGGCTGTCGTCGTTGGCATGATCCTGGGCATCTCCGCCGAAAAACTGGCCTCCTACGGCATTCCGGGTGCCGGTGTCGCCATCATCCTGTCCACACTCGTCGCTGCGGTCATTTTTTTCGTGGTCAATTCCCTGATCGACCCGGTCTCACAGCTGGCATCGGAAGGCCCTGCCCTGATCGAGCGCAGCATCGACCGCTTCCTTCCTTACCTCGAAAATCTGCGGTGGCTGAATATTTCCGCGGCCACGTTCAGCATGGGCTCCATGTCGATGGAATCGCTGCTGTCGCGTAGCGGCGAAATCATTTCCCTGCTTGGCGCGAATGTGACGCCGGCCATCGTTCAGGGACTGATCTTCCTGGCGGCTCTTCTAATGTTTCTCTACAGCCGGCTGCGACTGCGCAAGGCTCTCATCATGGCCTTTCCGGCGCGCCATCAAAGGCTCAGAACCATTCGCATCATCGGCTCGGTGGAGAAGGTGCTGGGCACCTATTTTGCCACGGCAAGCCTCATCTACGCCGCGCTGGGTGTGACGATGATCGTGATCGCCTATCTCGGTGGCCTCGCCATGCCGCTTCTTTGGGGGCTTTTTGCCTTTCTTTCGAGCTTCATTCCGTTTCTCGGCATCACGTTGATGACAATATCGCTGACCGTCGCCGGTATCATCACGCATGACAACATGATCCTCGCGCTGCTGCCGGCGGGAGTGTTCTTCACCATCCACCTCTTGATGGAAAACCTCGCCTTTCCGGCGGTGGTGGGCCGCAACATGGAGATCAACCCCTTCCTCGTCTTTGTGATGATCATCTTCTGGACGTGGATGTGGGGCGCGGCCGGCGCCATGCTGGCCCTGCCGTTGTCGCTGATCGTCATGACGGTGACACGCGAACTCTTCCCCTCCCGCCGGGTCGTGCCGAACCTGCCGGATTGAACGGCGGATACAGAGGCGGAGGGCGCGACGCGCCTCCGCCAACGGAAAATCTCCTGAAACCCCACAACGAGGCCGCTCAGGAAGCGAGCGGCATCTCGCGCACCTGCCCTTGCGCCATGCGACGCTCATGCTCGATCAGCCATTTCTTGCGCCACAGGCCGCCGCCATAACCGGTCAGACTGCCATCCGCACCGAGCACCCGGTGGCACGGCACGACGATGGCGATCTGGTTGGCACCGTTGGCGCGCGCCACCGCGCGCACGGCGGATGGCCTTTCCATGGCGGTTGCGAGTGCCGAATAGCTGACGATTTCACCCACCGGGATCTGCCGCAGGCTGCGCCAGACATCGCGCTCGAAGGGCGTGCCGTGGCCGGCAAGGCGGGTTTCGAAGGAGGCTGACTGCCCGGCGAAATAGGCCTTGAGCTCGGCTTCGATCTGACCTGTTACCGCCGTTCGGCCGAGCACCATGTCCGCGCCGGTGCGGCTCTTCAGCCGCTTCAGTTCGGCCGGAAGCGCCGGCCGGTCCGCGAATTCTAGCAGATGCAGGGCATGATCGTCGGCAATGGCGAGCATCGGACCAATCGGCGTATCGATCCAGTCACCCTTCAGGAACCCCCTGCCCTTCATGGCGGCGGGAGAGGAGCCGAAGAACTGGTTGATCGCGGCGCGGAAGCCGCTGCCGGAGTCGTAACCGGCGTCGATCTGCGCGCCGATCACCGCTTCGCCGGAAGCGATGCTTTCCACCGCATCGCCCAAGCGGCGCAATCTGGCGATCTCCAGAAAGCTCATGCCGAAACGGCGCTTGAAGGTGCGCCGCACGGTGGAGGGATCATGGCCAAGCGCCACCACATCCTCCTCACGCCAGCGCCGCGCCGGTTCGTTTTCCAGCACCGTCAGCAGTTGCGTTACCGTTTCATCGGCCGTGCCATAGGAGAGCATCGGTTTGCAGCGCTTGCAGGGGCGGAACCCCGCCTCCAGGCATTCGGCGATGGTCTCGCGGAACCGGCAGTTTTCGATCTTCGGTTTGCGCGCCGTGCAGGTGAAGCGGCAGAAGATTTTGGTCGAGGTCACGCACACATAGGCCACGCCTTCATAGGCGGGGTCCTTGTTCACAAGGGCGGAATACAGGGTTTCGGTGTCGGGGCGTTTGAACAGCATCATGACGAAGATGCTAGCGCAATTTCGAACGGCACGCCGCCGAAAAACGGGCGTAGATGTGGGGGATTTGTCAGCTCTTTTCTTCCGCGCCGTTTGAAGGAAAAGTCTGCGGCATATTTCTTCTCCCCGGCGGGGAGAAGAAACGGGCGGCAACCTTGGAGATCAATTCCCCGGCGGCGCGAATGACGGGTCGTCCAGCCGCGTGAAAATCACGCCGCGTGCCTTGAGCGCCAACAGGCCCTTCACCACGCCCTCGCCCGCCTCGTGGGTGGGCTGGTTGATGTGGGAGATGATGACATCGCCATTCTTCGCCGCAGCGATATGTTTGGCCGTCGCGGCAGCGCCCAGCAGCGAGCCGCCATCGCCATTGACGGAGTAGCCCGCCACGCGCATGCCGAGCCGGTTGATGGTGGCCATGGACGAGCTTGTATATTTGGCCGTCGCACCCCGAAACCATTGCGGCTGGATGCCTGTGGCAGCGACGATGGCCTGACGACCGCCTTCCACTTCCTGCACGACCGCAGCTTCCGATCCCGCAGCAGCGATGCCGTAAATCGAAACGGGCTTGTCCACCGCCGGCACATGGTTTTCGCCGTGGTTTTCGATCTCGAACAGGTCGGGATTTGCCATCAGCACCGCGAGTGCCTCGCCATTATGCTTCAGCCAGCGGGCGGTCACGAAGATTGTTGCGGGAATACGTTCGCGAACGAGCGTATCGAGAATGCGGTGGTCGGTCTTGCCCATGCAGGCGTCGAGCGTCATCGCCACCCGCACCTTGCCATCATGCTGCGGCGACATTTTCAGCGACGGCTCGACAAGGCCGTTCGCCGCAAAGGCGGTCGTGGCGGCAGAGGCAAACAGGGCAGCGAGGAGGAGACGACGTATCATTTCTGGTTCCGCAATTTCATGCAGTCATGGTGTGTGGCAATCCGCCCGCAAAGCGCCCGAATTATGGCGCGGTTTCCAGCGCGGAGAGCGCCTCCAGCGCCTCTTCCACCCGCTGGCGTTCCGCACTCGTAAGCGGCAGGAGCGGTCGGGGCGGTTCGCTGACCGTCAGCGACAGGGTATTGGCGGCTGCATAGACCACGCGGATGCTGCCGAATTCCCTGAACAGCGCCCAGAGCGGCTGGAAGACCGCATCGAGCCTTTTTGCCTCCTCCGCATTGCCGGTCTGTGCCGCCCGCATCAATTGCAGCGCCGGAACCGGCAGCAGGCCGGCGATGACGCTGTACCATGTATCGCCGCCGGCAAGCGTGGCCTCGGCGCAGCCCCAGTCACCGCTATAGCCGATGGCGAAATCGTCCGACAGTTTGGGCCTGAGCCGCGCAAGCTCGCCCGCATAATCGGAATCAGCGGGCAGCGGCATCTTGATGGCGCGGATATTGGGAATATAGGCGAGCCGCACCAGAAGTTCGTCGCTGAAGGTGAAGCGGGTGGTCGTCGGGTTATTATAGATGGCGAGCGGCAGGGCCGTCGCACCCGCCACGGCGGCGAAATGGTGATAGGCCTCTTCCTGCGTCAGCGGCGTGTAGGAGACCGGCGCGAGCAGCAGCGCATCGGCACCGGCCGCTTCCGCATCCCTTGCCAGCGCCAAGGCTTCATCGGTGCGCAAGGCGCCGACGCCCGCCATCAATATGCGCCTGCCCTTGAGGATCGCGGCGGCCGCTTCGATGGCGCGGCGTCTCTCCTCGCGGGTGAGATACATATAGATGCCGGTGCTGCCGAGAATGCCGACCGAATCAACTGCCGCGACATCCAGCCGCTCGATCAGGGCGGAGAAGGCTTCAACATCGACCCGCCCTGCCTCGTCTGCCGGCGTTATCGGAAAAGCAGAAAGTCCCTTGAATCGTCTCGCCATGTCTGTGCCCCTCACTTCGATCAGATGTCAGGGTTACAGAGCCGGTTGCGACGGGGCAACAAAGCGGCGGCTAAACGCCGGTTCGAAACCGAAAAATTCCGTGATCAGTCATAAAGATACAACTTCTTCCACTGCTCCTCGGGAATTTTGTCGCCCACACGGTAGTCGAAGGACTGGATGCTGAGACTATCGCTCTTCAGCTGACACTTGTATCTGAGCTTGTACCATTCGCCCGAACTTCTGAAGACCGCGCCCGGCGCCTTGATGGAGTTTTTTCCCACTTCCGGATCACCGAACGTATAGGCGATCACCTTGTCCGGCTTCATGCCCTTCTGCTCGGTTGCTATCCGCTCCATCGCCTCAATGTCGCAACGCTGCTCTAGACGCTCCTCGGGAGCAAGCGCGTTCAACTGCCGCATGACGCTGGCATCAATCGCAAAAGCGGGGGTAAGGGTCTGCAAGCCAAGGAAAAAGGCAGAAAGGGCAGCGGGAAGAAGCTTTCGCATGGGGTCCTGTCAGTTTTTTCGTTTGTTCTTGACGATGGATGGCGTGCCAGCGGGCGGCACGCATCATCGCTGATTTGCCGGATATTGCCAAAATGTGATCGAAAGCTGACGAAATTGTGCCCGAACGCCATTCCGCCTGTGGAGATTTGAAACTTGATCGGCCGCAAGCCCCGCTCTACATCTTGGTGCCGCTCAAGAATTTTTACAGGAAAGCGAGTTTCCATTGCCGATTTTCAAAAACCTGCCCGCCGCCCCGACCGCCGAAAAACGGCCCGTTCAGGATACGCATCACGGCATTACCCGCACCGACGATTACGCATGGTTCCGGGCCGATAACTGGCAGGCCATGTTCAAGGACACCTCCATTCTCGACCCGGCGATCCGCGCCCATCTGGAGGCGGAAAACGCCTATATGGAAGCGGCCATGGGCGACACCAAGGCGCTTCAGGAGAAGCTTTTCGAGGAGATGAAGGGCCGCATCAAGCAGGATGATTCCTCCGTGCCGGTCAATGACGGGCCTTATGCCTATGGCACGCTTTTCGTGACCGGCGGCGAGCAACCGCATTATTTCCGCACCCCGCGCGGCGGCGGTGAGAAACAGGTGCTTTTGAACGGCGACAAAGAAGCCGAGGGCAAGGATTATTTCCGTCTTGCCGGTCTCGACCAGTCTTCCGATCACACACACGGCATCTGGGGTTATGACGACAAGGGCTCGGAATATTTCACCCTGCGCATCCGTAACCTCGAAACCGGCGAGGACCTTGCCGATATCGTCGAAAACACCGGCGGCGGCGGCGCATGGGCGCCTGACGGCAAGAGCTTCTTCTATACGCTGCAGGATGAGAACCACCGCCCTTCCAAGGTTTTCCACCATATTATCGGCGAGCCGCAATCGGCCGACCGGCTGGTCTATGAGGAGAAGGATCCCGGTTTCTTCATGGGTGTCGGTGCGTCCGTTCTCGACGATTTCATCTTCATCGACATTCACGATCATGAGACCAGCGAATATCGCATTCTCTCCACGAAAGACCTGACCGCCGAACCGGCTATCGTGGCGGAACGCGAAGAGGGCATCGAATATTCGATGTGCGAAGGCGGCGATGTCTTCTTCATCCTCACCAATGACGGCGATGCCAAGGATTTCCGCATTGTGGAAGCCCCGGTCACGGCGCCCGGCAAGGAAAACTGGAAAGAGGTGGTGCCGCATGAGCCGGGCCGGCTGATCCTCTCCGTCGATGCCTATGCCCGCCATCTGATATGGCTGGAACGCCGTGACGGCCTGCCGCGCATCGTCATCCGCGACCGCCGCACCGGCGAGGAACATTCCATCGCTTTTGCCGAAGAGGCCTATTCGCTCGGCCTGCATGGCGCGGCGGAATATGACACCGACGTCATCCGGTTCTCCTATTCCTCGATGACGACGCCGAGCCAGCTGTTCGATTACGACATGGTGACGCGCGAACGCACGCTCCTGAAGACGCAGGAAGTGCCATCGGGCCACAACCCTGATGATTACATCACCCGCCGCATCATGGCCCCTGCGCATGATGGTGAGCTGGTGCCGGTCTCCCTGCTTTACCGCAAGGACGTGGCGCTCGACGGTTCCGCCCCCTGCCTGCTTTATGGCTACGGCGCTTACGGCATCACCATTCCCGCTTCCTTCTCCACCACGACGCTGTCTCTGGCGGACCGTGGTTTCATCTATGCCATCGCCCATATTCGCGGCGGCAAGGACAAGGGTTTCGAGTGGTACGAAACCGGCAAGATGGAGCACAAGCAGAACACGTTCAAAGACTTCATTGCCGCTGCCGATCATCTCGTTCAGGAAGGTTTCACGTCTTACGAGCGCATCATCGCCGAAGGTGGTTCTGCCGGCGGCATGTTGATGGGCGCCGTCGCCAATATGGCGCCGGAGAAGTTTGCCGGCATCATCGCCGCCGTTCCCTTCGTGGACGTGCTGACAACGATGCTGGACGACACGCTGCCGCTGACGCCGCCGGAATGGCCGGAATGGGGCAATCCGCTGGAATCGGCAGAGGAATATGGCTGGATCGCCGCCTACAGCCCCTATGACAATGTCGGTGCGAAGCCTTACCCGCCGATTCTGGCGCTTTCCGGCCTCACCGATCCGCGTGTGACCTATTGGGAGCCGACCAAATGGGTGGCGAAGCTGCGCGAAAAGACCACGGGTGAAGCGCCGATCCTGCTCAAGACCAACATGGCGGCAGGCCATGGCGGAAAGTCCGGTCGTTTCCAGCGGCTGGAGGAAATAGCCTTCGAATACGCCTTCGCGCTGAAGGTAGCCGGCAAGGACGCCGTCTGATGCCCGATGCGGGCGGCGTAGGCTGCCGCCCGCATCGTTTTGCACAAAAATACCTCGCGAAAAAAGATTTCAGATTATTTTTTCCACAAATTGCGGCAAAAATTTCTTATTTAAATAAAACTTGAAATTATTGGGAATTTTTATTTCGATCTACTGTATAGTATATATTTTTTACTGAACAATAAAATACACGCCATGTATTACCCGAACAGGAAAATCGCTCCATAGATCACCTGCATGGCTGCCCTGCGCATTGCCGCGTTGCATTATCACTTTTTGGCCGTATTATGCACGGCGTTGACATATTCATGCGCCTTTTCGCCGCAGTTTTCGCGGCAATCCCGCGGCTTGTTCTGCGGATATTCTCTCGCCGGATTTTCGGCATCTCCACGCGCCATGTCAGTTCGCCCTTGGCAATCCGGGCTTTGCAGTGCTCCCGCTTTGCCAAATGAAAACACTGCATCAGACTTGGAGGTCTCCTCATGAAGAAACTCCTGGCCTCGACCATTCTCGTAACGGGCTTTACCATCGCTGCCGGTGCAGCATCTTCCGCCAATGCCGCAGACAGCTGCGGCAGCATCACCATCGCCGAAATGAACTGGGCATCCGCCGGTGTCGCGGCCTACGTCGACAAGTTCATCATGGAAAACGGCTATGACTGCACGGTTAATGTCGTCAGCGGCGACACCACCCCCACTTTCACCTCCATGAACGAGAAGGGCCAGCCCGACATGGCGCCCGAAATGTGGGTGAACACACTTGGCACCCCCTACGAGGAAGCCGTCAAGAGCGGCAATCTCATTCAGGAAGTCAAAATCCTGAGCGAAGGCGGCGTTGAAGGCTGGTGGATCCCGAAATATCTTGCCGACGAACATCCAGACATCAAGACCGTCGAGGATGCGCTGAAGCATCCCGAACTGTTTCCCGCGCCTGAAGACGCCAGCAAGGGCGCCGTCTTCGGCTGCCCGCCCGGCTGGGGTTGCCAGCCAACTACCGCCAACCTGTTCAAGGCCCGCAAGGCTGATGAAAAGGGCTTTGCATTGATCGATACCGGCTCCGCGGCCGGTCTGGATGGCTCTATTTCCAATGCCTACGAAAAGAAGCAGGGCTGGCTCGGCTATTATTGGGCTCCGACGGCCATTCTCGGCAAATACGATATGGTGAAGCTGGACGATGGCGTTTCACTTGACCGGGCGGCTTACGACAATTGCATCGCCAAGGCGGACTGCGCCGATCCCAAGCCGAATGCCTATCCCGTGGCGGAGGTCTTCACCGTCGTGACCAAGGATTTCGCCGAAAAGGCGGGCCCTTCCATCGACTACATCCGCAAGCGGCAGTGGGACAACGACACCGTCGCCAAGGTTCTGGCGTGGATGGATGAAAATCAGGGCACCAATGAAGATGGGGCCGAGTATTTCCTCGAGAACCATGAGGAACTCTGGACGAAGTGGGTTTCGCCCGAGGTGGCTGAGAAGATCAAGGCTTCGATGTGACGGGAGGCGGGGTTGGCGCAAGCCGCTTACCCCCCTCTGCCCTGCCGGGCATCTCCCCCTCAAGGGGGGAGATCGACCTGCGGCGGGGGTCTCGCCCATCGCTTACGTTGAGATTTTGGAAAGGGTGCGCCCTGCCGATCTCCCCCCTTGAGGGGGAGATGTCCGGCAGGACAGAGGGGGGTGCCCGCACGCACCAACCTCCGCCGCACCATTCCCCAACAACCCAAAGGGAAAACAACAATAATGGCCCTCTGCACCTACCTGCCGGACCTGCTCTGCAAGTTCCCGGCAATCGACAACTCCACCATGCGCGTGGCTCGCAAAACCATCGATGACGGGTTTCGCGATATCGTGCGCAATTACGGCGATGCGATCGACGTCGTCGTTCACCCGCTGCAGCTTTTCCTCAATTCGTCGGAGCGTCTGTTCATCCAGACGCCGTGGATCATTACCATGCTGGTCATTCTCGCCATCGTGCATCTGGCCGGACGCAGCTTCAAGATCACAGGCGGCACCGCCATTTCCCTGCTGATGATCGGCGCGGTCGGCCTCTGGCGCGATGCCATGACGACGCTCTCCATCGTCGCCATCGCTACCCTGATCGCCATCGTCATCGGCCTGCCGCTCGGCATTCTGATGGGTCGTTCCGAACGCCTGCAACGCCTCATCAATCCCGTGCTCGACGTGATGCAGACCCTGCCAAGTTTCGTTTATCTCATCCCCGTGGTGGTGATTTTCGGCATCGGCAAGGTTCCGGGCCTGATAGCAGTGGTGATCTATGCCATTCCACCCGTCATCCGCCTGACCAGCCTCGGCATCCGCCTCGTTGACCGCGAAGTGCTTGAGGCGGCAGACGCCTTCGGTTCCTCCAACGGTCAGAAGCTGTTAAACGTGCAGCTGCCGCTGGCGCTGCCCACCATCATGACCGGCATCAACCAGACCATCATGATGGCGCTCGCCATGGTCGTCGTTGCCTCCATGGTCGGTGTCGGCGGGCTTGGCAAGAATGTGCTGCAGGCCATCAACAACCAGTTCTTCACGGTGGGCTTCCTGAACGGTTTCGCTCTGGTCGCCATCGCCATCATGTTCGACCGGGCGAGCCAGGCTTTCGGCAAGCGTCTGCAGAAATACCGCGAGGTCTCCCATGGCTAAAAGCATCGAAATCAGGAATCTTTACAAGATCTTCGGCAAGCATCCCGAGAAGTACCTCGAAGCGGTGCGTAAAGGCATGGACAAGGTCGAGCTGAACGACAGGCACAACCACGTTCTCGGCCTCAACAACATCAACATCACCATGCCGGGCGGCAAGATCACCGTCGTCATGGGGCTGTCAGGCTCCGGCAAATCGACACTGATCCGCCACATCAACCGGCTGATCGACCCGACCGCCGGCGAAGTTCTTTATGACGGCGAGGATATCTGCGGCATGAGCGCCTCGGCGCTCAGGCAATTCCGCCGCCACAAGACGGCGATGGTGTTCCAGAAATTCGGCCTTCTGCCGCATCGCACGGTACTCGAAAACAGCGTCTACGGCCTCGATATCCAGGGCGTACCGCGCAAGCAAAGCGAGGAAAAGGGCCGTTACTGGCTGGAGCGTGTCGGCCTTGCCGGTTACGAGGATTATTATCCGAACCAGCTTTCCGGCGGCATGCAGCAGCGCGTCGGCCTTGCCCGGGCGCTTGCCAATGACGCCGATATTCTCCTGATGGATGAGGCCTATTCGGCGCTCGATCCGCTCATCCGTGTGGATATGCAGACCATGCTGCTCGATCTGCAACAGGAGCTGAAGAAGACCGTTGTGTTCATCACCCATGATCTCGACGAGGCTTTGCGGCTTGGCGACCATATCGCCATCCTCAAAGACGGCGAAGTGGTGCAACAGGGCGACGGCCAGAGCATCATCCTCTCGCCAGCCGATGGTTACGTCACCGACTTCGTGCGCGACGTCAATCGTGGCCGCGTGCTGCAGGCAAACACTGTCATGGAGCCGCTGGAGAGCAAGCCCGAGGGCATGCCGGTCCCCGAGACCGCAACGCTCGAAACCATCGCCCGCGACATGTCGGAAGCCAACGAAACGACCGCCCATGTGGTGGACGAGGACGGCAAGCCGGTCGGCAGCATCGGGCTCGATACGCTGGTGGCTGCGATGGTGACGCCCGCGCCGCAGGAAGCGGCGGTGACGGTCGACGTTGAGGAAAAGGAGCTGGAGGCCGTGCGGCAAGCGGCGGCACCTGCGGCGAAGGAGACGGCGTGAGCCTGTTGGCCGCGCCTCTCTAGCCCGAAAACTATCCGTCGTCATCCTCGCCCTTGAGGCGAGGATCCATGACCCAAGGTCGGCGCGTGGAAAATGGATCCTCGCCTCAAGGGCGAGGATGACGCGGAATGTGAGGAGACCTACCGGCATTGATGCCGTCCCGCTTCTTCTTGCGCGTAAAACGGGTGCAATCCCCTTGCTCGTCCACTCTCGATGCCAAAACGAAGCACTACTTCGCCGGCTGTCAACCCTCGACAGTCGCTGCAGCGCAGCAAGCGCAAGTTTCGGACAAGTCGCCGCCGTTAACCATTCGTTAACTTTTGAACGCGGAATCACCGACATGCAGATCGAAAGCAATATTGGCGGATATAACTATCAGGGTCGCATCCGTGACATCGAAAAAGCTGGCAGCGCCCAAAGCGCGCCGGAGGAGCAGGCGGTAAAACGCGGCCCCGGCAACCCCACCGTTTCCAGCACCATTCTTTCCCAGTCGCTGGCCAATGTTCTATGGGCCGTAGGCAACGGCAGCGCGCCGGCCTATCAGGATGCGGCCACCGCCTCCCCCGAGGACAAGGCGGAAGCGCAGGCTGAATGGGTACGCAGCGCCTATTCGGAATATACCGAATAGGCGATTCCAATCAGCCTCTTGCCGGGCTGACTTCCACCGTCACATGCGAGAGTTCATGTATGGCGGCAAGTTTCTGCTTATAAAATGCCGGTGCTTTGGGCGCCTGCGAAAGGATCGCCACGATGGCGGCGTGATGCCCCGGCCCCACCTGCCAGACATGCAGATCGGTAATGCGATCCTCTTCCGTTTCCACGCTTTCACGGATTTCCTGCGGCAGATCCTCAGCCGGCGGCAGCGCGTCAAGCAGGGTTGTCGCCGTGGAGCGGATCAGGCCCCATGACCAGCGGGCAATCACCAGACCGCCAACGATACCCATCAACGGATCAAGGAACGACCAGCCGTTCCACTTGCCGAGCAGCAGCGCGACGATTGCCAGAACCGAGGTCAGCGCATCCGCCAGCACATGCAGATAGGCAGCGCGCAGATTATTGTCCCGGCCGCCCTTTGCGCCGTGCCCGGCATGGTGCCCGGCATGGGACCCGTGATCATGGTGGGCGTGGCTGCCGTGCCCATGGTGGGCATGTGAGCCGTGGGCATGACCGTGGCCGTGGCCGTGGCCATGATCGTGGTGATGGTCATCCTTCAAAAGCACGGCGCTGAGAAGATTGACGGCAAGGCCGATGATGGCGACGAGGATGGCCTGGTTGAAATCGATCTCGACGGGACTGACGAGGCGCATCCCGCTTTCCACGGCAATCAGCAATGCCACCACCGCCAGCACGATGGCGCTGGCAAAACCCGCGAGATCGCCGAACTTGCCGGTGCCGAAGGTGAAGCGTGGGTTGCGGGCCTCGCGGCGGGCATAGAGATAAGCGAGTGCCGAAATCAGCATCGCGCCCGCATGGGTGGACATGTGCCAGCCATCCGCCGTTAGCGCCATGGAGCCGTACCAGTGACCGGCGACGATTTCCGCCACCATCATCGCCGCGGTCAGTGCGATGACCATCCAGACGCGCCTTTCATTACGCTCGTGGTTCTGGCCAAGGAAAACATGGTCGTGACCGGCTGCTGCGCGGTATTCGGATGTCGTCGTCATGTCGCTTAATCCTGTCGGTTTTACCGGATGTAGGTCTTCAGCACCTGGGCCAGCTCTTCCGCCGCCCGCGCCCGTTCGTCTTCATTTTCGGCATGCACCACGTGCTCGTGCAGATGCTCCTGCATTACCTCCCCCGTCAGGCCCGAAAGCGCGCCGCGTACCGAAGCGAGCAGCTGCAGCACCTCGCCGCAGGGCTTGGCATCATCGAGCGCACGTTCGACCGCTTCCATCTGCCCTTTCAGGCGGCGGATGCGGGCGAGAAGCTTTTCCTTGTTGCGGATGGTATGGGACATGGCCGACCTCATATACTATAGGGGGGTATAGTATATTTCCCATGTTTTTTGCGCAAGTCGTGTGAGACGCAATCCTCGCGAATGTTTCGGGCATTAAAAAACACCCATCAGAACTTAGGGGACTCAGTCATGACGACTATTGCAGCAACCAGCAGCATCAATTTCACCTCTCCTGCCCGGAGCATCGAGCCGGCGCGGAGCAGGGAGACACAGTCCACCACCGAGGCTTTGCAGGAGCTGACGCGGGCGGCCCATCGCGCCATTTCGGTGGCCGGCAATGTCGCCACGTCCGTGGCACCGCTCGCCAGCGCTTCCGCGAGCCTGGCTGCGGCCCTCTGGAACATGGATAGCGGTGCCTCCGCCGCAACCGGCGTCAACGCTGATGTGGCCGCCTCCACACAGCCCGATATGGCAAGCCTCGAATCGCAGGTTCTGAAGGCGCTTGCCCAGGCACTCGGCGTGGAGGACGCTGCCTGACCCATTGAACAACGGGCCGAAAGGCCATATCTCTAGAGACTGGAGATATGGAGAAAGCCATGCTGTCCATCGGTGAACTGTCCAAACGCACCGGCGTCAAGGTGCCCACGATCCGCTATTACGAGCAGATGGGCCTCATCCGCGAGGCGGATCGATCGGAGGGCAATCAACGCCGCTACGAAAAATCCGATCTCGAACGGCTGGCCTTCATCCGCCACGCGCGCGATCTCGGCCTGAACATAGACGCCATTCGCGAGTTGATCGCGCTCAGCCAGCACCGGGAAATGCCGTGCGAGGGTGCAGACCGCATCGCCGCCGAACATCTTGCCGATGTGCGGGAAAAAATCGCCAGCCTGAAGAAGCTGGAACACGAGCTGGAGCGGATCGTCTCCCATTGCCACGGCCATTCCATCGAGGATTGTTATGTCATCCGCGCGCTTTCCGATCATGGCATGTGCGAGGGGGAGCATTGAGCCGAAAAGAGGCTGACATTCGAATGTCACCTGTACCCGATAATCGCCTCTTGCCCGCCTGAAAAAAGGACGTCAGATGGCCGAGCTCCTCCCTGAAATCACGCCATCAGACACGATTTTCCTTGATGTTTCCGAGGGCCATCGGCTGCACGTGACGATTGCCGGCAATCCGGCGGGGCGACCTGCAATCCTGCTGCATGGAGGGCCTGGTTCAGGATTGTCATCGACAGCGCGACGCTATTTCGATCCTGCCATTTTCCGCATCGTCCAGTTCGACCAGCGCGGCTGCGGTCAAAGCACGCCAAACGCCGCTGATAGTCTTGAGCATAACACCACGCATCATCTGATCGATGACATGGAGGCCATTCGCTGTGCCCTCGCGGTGGAAGACTGGCTGATCTACGGCAGTTCATGGGGCTCCACGCTGGCCCTCGCTTACGCACAGCGCCATGCAGACCATGTTCGCGGCATGGTTCTGGCCGGCGTCACCACCACCCGGCAGAGGGAAATCGACTGGCTGTACAAGGGGCTGGCAATGTTTCTGCCGCAGCAGTGGCAGCGTTTCATCGCCGCGATCCCCGATGACATGTCCAGGCAAGATCCGGTCGGCGCCTATCGCCGGCTTCTGAATGATCCCGATCCCGCCGTGCGCGCGACGGCCGCCTTAGAGTGGCACCTGTGGGAGGCGGGCTCGATCAGCGCGGAGGGCATTTCGGCCTTTCCGGAGAAATGGCGCGACAGCGCGTATATTCTCGCCCGCGCCCGCCTCTGCGCCCATTATTTCCACCATGCGGCCTGGCTGGATGATGGCGCGCTCCTGCGCTATGCCGGAGACCTCGCCGGTATTCCCGGGATACTCATTCAGGGCATGCGCGATTTGCAGGGGCCGCCCGTCACCGCTTTCGAACTAGCCGAGGCGTGGCCGGGAAGCGAGCTTGTTACCATCGATGGCGCTGGCCATTCGACGGGCGATGCGGGCGTGGAAGACGCAATCCTGTCGGCAATTGCGCGATTTGCGAATTGACCCGCTTGACAGACGGCGGATTCGGGCGCATTTCATTTTCCATGATCAACGAACGCGCACCCATCTCCTGCTCGTATTTTTGGGCCTTCCTCTAAGGGCGGCTCGACAGATCATATTGTCAACAAGCCGCCGTCAGGCGGCTTTGTTGTTTTCAAACGTCCTGACGGCACCGATAAGACCAAAGGACCGAAAAAATGACCGAAGATAGCTCCCTGACACTGGAAAGACCGCCCGTCGTCATCATCCGTGGCGCGCGCAAGACGGATCTGCCCGAACTCAACGAGATGATCACGCTGCTGGCCTCCTACCACGGCGATGCGGCGGCGATCACGCCGGCGAAACTGGAGCGCGACCTGTTCGGCCCGCTGCCCTGGGTGCATGGTCTCGTGGCCGAGGCCGATGGCGCGTTGATCGGTTACGCCCTGCTTCTGCCGCTCTACAGGGCGCAGGAGGGCCGCCGCGGGCTCGAACTGCATCATCTCTTCGTGCGTGACGGCCATCGTGGCCATGGCACCGGCCAGCATCTGGTTTCCCGGGCCCGCGATATCGCCAAGCGTCTCGGCTGCGACTATCTTTCCGTCAGCGCCACAACCGGCAATGTGGCGGCGCATCGTTTCTACGAAAACATGGATTTCGCGCCCCGCCCGGTGACCGGCATGCGCTATATGCAGTCCATCGCCTGATTAAAAAACACGGAGACGACCATGACACGGATCGCCATTGCGCTCGCCCAGGATTTTGCGGACTGGGAGCCGGCGCTGCTTGCCGCCGCGGCGCGCAGCTATCTCGGTGTCGAGATCGTCTATGCCACGCCGGACGGACGGCCGGTAACCTCCATGGGCGGGCTGAAGGTGACGCCGGATACATCCTATGACGCGCTCGATGCCGTTGACATCGATGCGCTGGTTATTCCCGGAGGTCTGAGCTGGGAAAAGGGAACAGCTGCCGATCTCGGCGAACTGGTGCGCCGGTTTCGCGAGAAGAACCGACTGGTGGCCGGCATCTGCGCGGCGGCAAGTGCGCTGGCAGGCACGGGCGTTCTGAACGCCGTTGCCCATACCGGCAATTCGCTGGCGTCGCACAGGGCCTATTCGGCCTATGGCGGCGAGACGCTTTACCGCGACCAGCCGAAAGCGGTCAACGATGGCGGCATCATTACCGCGGCCGGCAGCGCGCCAGTCAGTTTCGCGGTGGAAATTCTGAAAAGCCTCGGCCTCTTTGGTCCGGAAGCCGAGGCCGAACTTCAGGTTTTTGCGGCGGAGCATCGCTGAGGCATAGCCGCCTCGGTTGTTTGCACTCCCCTACTCCCCGTCATTCCGGCCTTGAGCCGGAATCCAGCCGACGCGCATCTGCGCGGCGAGATGACTTCTTTCAGCCCAAGGACTTGGGCTGGATGGATTTCGGCTCAGGGCCGGGATGACGGAGGTGAGAACAGCGATGATTATCGCTGATCCAGCACCCGGCACACACGTGCTGTGTGATCGCCGCCCTCCCCGGCAATCGCCCGGCGAATATCGCGGCTGTTCAGATGCAGGCTGCGGCCGGCGGGTAAATTTGCACGTTTGATCTTGGCGAGTGCCGCCGCCACAAAGGCGGCCTGATGGTGTTGGAAAAAGGCAAGAGCCGCCTCATCCGCCGGGCTCGGGCCCAGTACCGCCTTGAAGGCGAGACGATGCACGGCGCAGTAAGCGCCGTGACCGGGAACTGCAAAACGCAGCGCATCGAGTTCCTCACTCCAATCCGCTGCGTCCTCCATGACTTAGGCCGACTGGAAGCGCTTGAGGAAAAACGTGCTCAATGTTCCGAGCAAAGCCCAGAAGACGAAGCTTGTAACCGTAGCGGCGACGATGAACTGACGCTCCAGCGGCAGCGGCGCCAGTGCATGTTCGCCTTCCGGCGGCAGGGGCGCACCCACCACATGCGGCGCGACGATCAGCACCAGCGCAAGGACGATGGCCCAGGGTTCGCGACGGAAGGCGATCAGCGCGATGCCGCCGGCTGTTGCGGCAACGGTTGCGAGCCACCAGATCTGCCGTGCCTCAAGTGCTGCGGCGGGGCTGCCCGGCAGTTCCGGCGGCAGGCCGATCATCGGGGCGAGCATGACGGCGACAAATCCGGCAACGCCCCACAAAAGCCCCTCACGCCAGCCGCCATTGGTGCCGCGCAGCGAAATCAGTCCGGTCAGCACCAGCGCATAACCGATCGCGGTCAGGACATTGGCGGCAACCGTATAGGCAGTGCGTTCGAAACCATCGGCCGGAGTCCAGGCCTCTTCATTGTGCTCGTGGGCGGGAACCACAGCACCGGGCGCCGTGGCCTCGTGGCTGTGGGCAGCTTCACCGCCCGCGCCCTCATAGGTCTCTGCCTGAAGGATGAGCGGCGTAGTGCCGAAGGCCTGCATGGCTGAAACGGCTAAGCCGCCGAGGATGCCGACGAGAACGGCGGTAAAGACGATATTGCGAAAAGACGACATGACATTCCCCTCAATGGCAGGGGAAGGCATTGGCATGACGCGTGTCATGAGCGGCATTGTGAACGGCTTCCACATGCGAGAAACCGACAAAACCGACAACGAACAGGCCAAGCACGATCGCCGTCAGCGATTGCGCGAAGCTGCCCGTTTTTGCTGAAACGGCTGAATTGGCCGTATTCTGGTGGATGGACATGGTGACCCCTCTCCGGCGCGACCCCGCGCCTCTGGATGCGGTCGAACGGCAAAGCCATGCGACCGCCTGCGATACACTTCACCACGGGGATACGAGACTGACACAGGGGGCATCGATCTTGCCACCCTGACATTCCGCTCTTCCGGACACCCCGCCGGCATGGACATTTCCGTGATGGCAGGTCTCCTGGCTTACGGGTCAAAACCTGAAACACCTTCCCGGCATCACCTCGCCTCAACCGGAAACGCCGGTTCGGTCGAAGGGTCTGCCAGTGGCATTTCGTTTCAGGCTCTCCGCTCACAGTTGCGGGGGCAGCCACGAATGAGGATTTCTCCCTATCGTGTTCCCTTTTCACCTTCCGGAACGCCCGGAAGGAACCATCACAGGGTTGTTATCCGCCGCGTGGGGACGGGAGTCAATGGGCACGCATGCCAACGGGACCCTCAGCGCGCCGGGATCGCCTTCAGATAAGCGGCGATCGCGTCGCGGTCCTCGGCTGTCAGATGCGCCATGTTCTGCTGCACCTTCACCATGGAACCGCCGACACTGTCGAATTCCGGGGTGAAGCCGGTTTCGAGATAGCTCGAAATATCGGCCTCGGCCCAGCTTCCGATGCTTTGCGAGCCGGGGGTAATGTCCGGAATGCGGCCTTCGCCTTCCGGATTGGGGCCGCCGGCCAGCCACTTGCCCTTCAGGAAGCCACCGAGCGCATTGCGCGGCGTGTGGCATTCGCCGCAATGGCCCGGACCTTCCACCAGATATTGGCCACGCAGAAGTTCGGCATTGGCATTGGCCAGCTCGACGCGCGGCGGTGCCGAAGGGTCGAAATACAGGAACTTCCAGCCGCCGAGCGCCATGCGCATGTTGAAGGGGAACGGCAGATCGTGGTCGGGCGCATCGTTCTGGCTCGCCGGCAGGGCCTTCAGATAACCGAAGAGGTCATTGATGTCCTTCTGCGTCATCCGGGCATAAGAGGCATAGGGGAAGGAGGGATAGAGATGTTCGCCGTTCTTGCCCACACCACGCGTCATGGCATCGCCAAATTCCGCCAGCGTCCAGCCGCCGATGCCGTGCTGCGGATCAGACGAAATATTTGGAACATGAAAGGTGCCGAAGGGGCTTTTCAGTGCCTGCCCGCCTGAAAGCGTCAACAGCGCTTCACCCTTAGCATCCGGCGCGGCATGACAGCTTGCGCAGCCGCCCGCCCAGAACAGCGTCTCGCCATTGGCGAGATCCGGCTCACCGAGGCTCACCCAATGGCTGGGCGCCTGGCGCTGCGGCGCGGTCACCCATGCGAAAATCCCGTAGCCCGCAACGGCCGCGACCACGATCCCGCCCACAAGCTTCGTCCAAATGGAAGACATGCCCCTCTCCCCATTCTCCCCTGACAAGGTCAGGTGTCTTTCGTGACGGAAAAACGCCGCCCGGGAGCGGCGTTTCAAACTCGTTCGATTATTTCTTCAGGCGATAGGTCTGGTGGCAGGTGCCGCAATCGGCGCCCAACGTCTGCATGGCGGTGGTTACACCCGCCTGATCGGTGGGGAGATTGGCGAGAATCTTATCCGCATCTGCGCCGAGCTTGGCGGACTTGGCCTTGAAGTCCTCGAAGTTTTCCCAGATCGCGGGCGCTGCCGCGCTGCCGGTCTCGGTGCCGGCGGGGAACTGGTCGGGGAAAGCCTTGGCATTGGTGCTGATGGTCGTCACGGCGGCCTTGACGGCTTCGGCGTCGAAAGGCTTCTGGCCCTTGGAGATGGCGGCGAGCGCTCCCATGGAGCCACCGATCTGCTTCATCATGCCTTCACGTTTTTCGACTTCGCCGGCAGCATAGACCGCTCCGGCGCAAAGACAGCCGAACAGCGTGGCCGCTGCGATTGTTTTCAGTTTCATACACTCTCTCCTTGATTCCGGCGGGCGCCGGACGCTTGATGGAACGCCGCGAGGATGCCCTTTCCACATGGCGAAAAGAAGTCACATTGCGGTGAATTCCATCGTGAAAACAGAAGCCTAAGACAAGGCTTCCCACAATGTGAGAAGTGCTGCGGCGATCAGCATGAAACCGGCGATGCGGCCGATGAAGATCGTGGCGGCGGGAGAGGAAACGAGCCATGCCCGGCTTCTATCCGCCGTCAGCGCCAGCGCGCCATAAACGGTGAACTGCGTTACCGCCACCATCGCCCCCATCACCAGCCCCTGCATCCAGATCGGCCCATAGGCGGGTTTGAGAAACTGTGGGTAGACGGCCATCATGAACAGGTAGGCCTTCGGGTTCGACAGGCAGGTCAACACCGCCCGCCAGAATGCCTTTTTCACCGAAGCGCTTGCTTCAGCCTCATCGCCGTTCACGACAATAGCACTGCGCACCAGGCCGATACCGATCCAGACCATGTAAGCCGCGCCGACGACAAGCAGCGGCAGGAACAGCGACGGCATCCATGCGGCAAGCATGCCGACACCCAGCGCGCCATACAGCGAATGCACGATGCCGCCGGCGCTCATGCCGACGGCGGCGGAAAGGCCGGTTCTCCTGCCACCTGTCAGCGCGCTTGCCAGCACAAAGAGCATGTCCATGCCCGGCAGGATGATGATGCCGAAGAGGACAACAAAGAAAAGCCAGAGATTTTCGGCATAACTCATGTCAGTATCTTTCATACCGGATAGAGGTGCATTCGAGAAACCCCATGTTTCTCAATGTATTTTTCCGTTTATAGGGAACGCCAACTGACAGCGTTGTGTCAGTTGCGTGGGAAAATCCATCGGGAAGACGGCAATGCGCAAGGCCTCAAGACTGTTCGAGATCATCCAGATTTTGCGGCTGGCGCGCCGCCCGGTGACCGCGCAGACGATTGCCGACATGCTGGAAATAACAGTGCGCTCGGTCTATCGCGATATGGCAGCGCTTCAGACCATGCGTGTGCCCATCGCAGGGGAACGCGGCGTGGGGTATATTCTCCGGCCCGGTTTCAACCTGCCGCCACTGATGTTTTCCATTGAGGAAACCGAGGCAATCGTGCTGGCGCTCGCCATGGTCGATCGCACCGGCGATATGGAATTGCGCCGGGCCGCGAAGAAGGCGAGCGACAAGATTGCCGCGTCTCTGCCCGAACCGCTGTCAAAGACCCTTTCCGCCAATGCCCTCCACGCGTGGGGCAGCATCGCGCCGGCACCGGCAGGACTTGATCTCTCGACGGTCAGGCGTGCGGTGCGCGACGAGGAGACGCTGGAAATCATCTATCGCGATGAAGCCGGCGCGGAAACGCGGCGGCGGGTTCGGCCAATCGCGGTGATCTACTATTCCGAAACAGTGAATATTGTCGCCTGGTGCGAGCTGCGGCAGGCGATCCGTAATTTCCGCTCGGACCGGGTGCAGAGCTGCCAGGCCACCGGCAGCTTCTTCAAGCTCGAAGGCGAGAAGCTGCGGCATTTGTGGATGGCCGGCTGGCAGAGCAACCAGCCGGCCATCCCTTACTCACAGCCGTAAGAGGCGATCCTCCTCCCGCCCGAAACCGCGAATGGCGATTCGGTCGGCAAAGACATCGGCGATGGCGAAGGTGTTCTGGTCTGGCGTGTCGACCATGCCCTTGAAATTCACGAAATGTGTAGTGCCCGATACGCCGTAATTGCCTTCATGGTTATGGCCGTTGAACCATGCGATGGCGCAAGGATGGGCGTTGAGAAGATCAAGGATGCGCGGCGCGTCCCACATGTTATGGGCGTTCTCCGGATAGACAGGGTAGTGGCACAGCACGATGACTCTTTCGCCCGCCGCATTCGCCTTTTGCAGAACCGCCCGCAGCCAGTCGAACTGCTCTTCGCCAAGCGAGGCGTTCCAGTCCTGCGCGTTGATTGCGCCTACATCCGAGAGGCGCTTCAGCCGCTCGGCAGCAAGGGTGCGACGCGGATCCCCGACCGGTGGGGCGAAAAGGCTGACGTCATTGCCATCAAGCACGGCGAAGCGGATGCCGCCGACGGTAAAATCATGCCAGGCGGCGGCCATGCCGAGGCGGGCGTGGACGCCAGGCAAATGCTCGGCGGCAACGGCGAAATCGTGATTGCCCGGCAGCAGGAGCGAGCGGTGGCGAAGCCGGTCGTAAACGGCAAGAATCGCATCGAAATTTTCAAAACCGCGATCGATGATGTCGCCCAGCGTCACGACGAAGGCCAGATCTTCGCGATTGAAGGCATCCACCGCCTCCGCGAGCTTTTTGGGACTTTCGCGATAATGACGGCCCATCTCGGGACGGGGATCGATATCGGCATATTGGGGATCGGCGACTATGCCGAAGGAGAAGAGAGGAGTTGTTTTTTCAGTCATGATGCGCCGCGATAAACCCGGCGGATGACAGGCTTGTGACAGGAGCAGAATATGCTCCAAAGCAAAACACCCGGCCTGAGAGCCGGGTGTTCAATAGGTGGTTCCGCAAGCTTTCCGTCGCCATGCTCGGGCCTGTCCCGGTGCATCTGCTGACATCCCGTTTCAGGGAACATCCGCGGATCCTCGGCACAAGGCCGAGGATGACGTCGCGCAAGAGGTGGCTGCCTCGATCAGCAACCACGCTTGTCGCAAGCCTTACTTGGCAGCAGCTTCGTAACGCTCCAGGACGTAGTCCCAGTTGATGAGGTTATCGACGAAGGCTTCAAGGTACTTCGGACGCAGGTTGCGGTAGTCGATGTAGTAGGAGTGTTCCCAAACGTCGACGCCGAGGATCGGTTCTGCACCATGAACCAGCGGGTTTTCGCCGTTCGGGGTCTTGGAGATTTCGAGCTTGCCGTTCTTGACGGACAGCCACGCCCAGCCGGAGCCGAACTGCGTGGTGCCGGCTGCGATGAAATCGGCCTTGAACTTGTCGTAACCGCCGAGATCGGAGGCAATAGCCTGCTCGAGCTTGCCCGGCAGCTTGTTGCCGCCGCCGCCCTTCTTCATCCACTTCCAGAAATGAACGTGGTTGTAGTGCTGGGCCGCATTGTTGAAGAGACCGGCATTGGTGCCAAAGGACTTCTTCACGACTTCTTCGAGCGACAGGTCGGAAAGACCGGCTTCAGCTGCAAGCTTGTTGCCGTTGTCGACATATGCCTTGTGGTGCTTGTCGTGATGGAACTCGAGCGTCTCGCGCGACATGTAAGGTGCAAGCGCGTCGTAGTCGTAGGGGAGTTCGGGAAGTTCGAAGGCCATGGTTTTTACTCCTTTTTGCAGCGCGTTACCGCTCCTAGAAACCGTGTGAGCGGACCATAGGAGCGAAGCTCTGTTTGGGCAACCTGTGAATTATCAAAATGTTCCGCCAAAAGAGAAAATTCCTCTCGCGCCGGCCGCCACCATATTTGTTTCACATCGCTGGCGTACCGTTTTCCACCCTATCGGTTCGCTTTTGATCGAGATTGCAGGAAGGAAATTCCATGATACGCCCGATGATCCACACAGCCGCACTTCTTGTTGCCGTCTCGTCGGCTGTCCTGCCTGCGTCCGCATCTTCGGACGATGCGTGGAAGGAATTCGTGGCGGATGTGCAGACTGCCTGTCTTGCCGCAGCCGGAGACATGATCGACGACGCCAAGGCGGCCGTCGATCCCGTTGGCAGCGAGAATTACGGTCTTGCCATCCTGACCGGCAGGGCAAAGGGCGCGGATGTAACGGTCAGCCATATCTGCGTCTATGACAAGAAGACAAAGGCCGTGGAACTCGGCAGCGAACTTGCCGGCGATACGCTGAAGGTGGAAATTCCCGGCTCCACCAAGCCCTGACGCGGGTCAAAAACGCGGCGTGGTATCGCCTTCGCCCAGTGCGCGCTGCATCAGCACAGTGTCCAGCCATTGACCGTGTTTCCAGCCGATGGATTTGAAGGTTCCGACGTGCTCGAAACCGGCGGCGCGATGTACGCCGACCGAAGCCGCATTTGCGCTGTCGCCGATGACGGCGATCATCTGCCGGAAGCCGCGCACGGTCGCCTCCTTGATGAGCGCGTCGAGCAGCTTGCGGCCAATACCCATGCCTTTCATCGAAGGGTCGATGTAAACGGAATCCTCAACCGTCGCGCCATAGGCCGGGCGGGCGCGATAAGCCCCGGCATAGGCATATCCCGCCACCTTGCCGTCACGCTCAGCGACGAGATAGGGGAAATTGCCCTCCACCAGAAGGCGGCGGCGCTCAGCCATCGTTTCCGCCGTTGGCGGATCGATCTCGAAGCTGGCGCGGCCATGCAAAACGGCGTCCCGGTAAATTTCGGTAATGGCTGGGATATCCGCCTCTTCACAGGGGCGGATCAGAAGGCTGGAAACGGTGGAAAGGGTCATTCTCTTGTCCTGCGGATCATTCACATCGTCATTGTGCATTGCGGCGCAGCCAAAATAAAGATTATCTGACTTATACAAACGATAAGGTTTTCTTTGATGATGGATCTCGACCTTCGGCAAGTGCGAAGTTTCATGGATGTGGCCGATCTCGGCAGCTTTTCCGCCGCCGCCGACAAGGCCGGAGTGACGCAGCCGGCCATCAGCCTGCACATAAGGCTGCTTGAAAAACAGCTGGGTGTGCGGCTGATCGAGAGGGTGGGCAGGCGCGCCCAGCCGACGGCGGCGGGCCGCGACTTCCTCATTCATGCAAGGCGGATTGCAGAAGAGGTGGCGCACGCCATCGATACGGTCGCGCCGCATCGCAGCGGGGTGATGGGACGCCTGCGCATCGGCACGGGCGCCACCGCCTGCATCTATCTCCTGCCGCCGGTTCTGGGGCGGATTCGCGCAGCCATGCCTGGCATCGAGATCGTCGTGCAGACGGGCAATACCCACGATATCCTACGGCTTCTGGAGGCCAACACGATCGACGTCGCCGTGGTGGCCCTGCCCGCCAGCGGCCGCAGCCTCGATATCAGCGATATCCATTTCGATGAGCTGGTCGCCGTCTTCCCGAAAGATATGATCGCGGACACAGCGCTGCTCACCGCAGATGTGCTCTCGACCAAGCCGCTGTTGCTCTACGAGGGCGGCAATACGCGCAGGCTGGTGGATCAATGGTTCGCTGCAAGCGGTCGTGCCGTGCAGCCGACGATGGAACTCGGCAGCGTGGAAGCCATCAAGAAACTGGCCGGGGCCGGGCTTGGGCTCGCCATCGTGCCAAGGATGGCGGTGGAGCAGGAAGCCACCTCATCTGGGCTCGAGTGGCGTTCGCTCGAGCCGCCACTCGAACGCCGGATCGCGCTGGCCATGCGCCGCGACAAACATATGACGGCGCCGCTGAGGGCGCTTGCCGCTGCGCTGGAGGATGTGCGGAAGGGATGAGGCCCGCGCCGGTTTTTGGGCACAGGTCAGACCATCGGAGCCGATAGCGATAGTGCGCATTTAATCAACGTCATCCTTTGGGCTCGTCCCAAAGATCTGAGCACGTCCACAAATCAATCGGTTGCAGATCCTCGCGACGAGCCCGAGGATGACGTCGCGAGGGGGAACCTCAGTAACAACATTGCCCGCGCCCTTTGATGACGCGGGCCTCGCCGGCGAAACTCAGAACTCCGTCCAGTCGTCACCCTTCACGGCCAGTGCCGCATTGCCGCGTGCAGCGATCGGGCGGGCTTTCGGGGCGGAGGTGACCGGCGCAGGGGCCGGGCTTGCAACGCGCTGCATCTGCCGCGCCGTCTCCCGCAGGGCCGAGGTCTGGTGGCCAAGCTGGAACTGCGCCAGCAGCGCCTGGAGGTTGGCGCATTCCTGTGCGAGCCCCGCACCGGCCGCATTCATTTCCTCGACCATGGCAGCATTCTGCTGCGTGGCCTGATCCATGTGGTTGACGGCGGTGTTGACCTCGGAAAGGCCGGCCGACTGTTCCTGCGCCGCCGTGGCGATGGCGTCCATGTGGCTGTTGACGGAAAGCACCAGCTGCTCGATCTCGGAAAGCCCGACGCCGGTATCGGCCACCAGCTTCACGCCTTCGCCCACCGCAACGGCTGACGTATTGATGAGCTGCTTGATTTCCTTGGCCGCATTGGCGGAGCGCTGCGCCAGTTCGCGCACCTCCTGTGCAACGACGGCAAAGCCCTTGCCGGCATCGCCCGCCCTCGCCGCTTCAACGCCGGCATTCAGCGCCAGAAGGTTGGTCTGGAAGGCGATCTCATCGATCACGCCGATGATCTGACCGATCTGACGCGAGGAATGTTCGATGCGTTCCATGGCGGCAACGGCATCGCGCACCACCTTGCCGGAAAGATCGGCCTTCGTCCGCGCTTCCCGTACCGTGTCGCGCGCTTCGCCGGCGCGTTTGGACGTGGCGGACACGTTGGCGGTGATCTCTTCCAGCGCGGCGGCTGTCTCTTCCAGGGAGGCGGCCTGCTGTTCGGTGCGGCGGGAAAGATCGTCGGATGCCGACGACACCTCGTGTGCGCCGCCATTCACCGTCTGCACGGACTGGCCGACGCTGGTCAGCGCTTCGCGAAGCTGGTGCACGGAGCTGTTGAAATCGTGCCGTAGCGCCTCGAATTGCGGCGCGAATGGCGTGGCGATCTCGCAGAGCATATCGCCCGAGGCGAGGCGGCGCAGGCCGCCTGCCAGCGAACCCGTCGCCTGGTTGAGCCGTGCTTCGGCTTCGGCCTCGGCACGCTGCTGCAGCTCGATGCGGTCGCGTTCGGCCTGTTCCCGGTTTGCGACGGCATCCGCCTCCAGCTGCCGATTGCGGATGGCGGCCTCACGGAAAACTTCCACGGCCCGGGCCATCTCGCCGATCTCGTCACCGCGTTTTGCGCCAGCGATATCGATTGCGAGATTGCCGCCCGACAGTGCCATCATGGCATTGGTCAGCCGGCTGATCGGCCGGGTGACGCGGCCGACGATGACGGCGAGCGAGACAATGCAGAGGGCGAGCGTGACCACGAAGACCGCGAGAAAGATCACCGCATCGGTGAAGGCTTCCTGTTTCGCCTTCTCGGCGTTGGCATCCAGCACGTCCATGGCGGCAGAAGCGATCTTGGCAATCGTGCCGAGATTTTCCGTGACGGTGGTGCGCCAGCTATCCATGGTAAAGGACGGCGTGCGGCCATTGTTCAGATCTTAGATGAGCTTGGTTCGCTGGGCGTTGAAATCGCCCTTGAAATAAGTCTTGTCCGCAGTGGCGTAGATGTCCTTGAGCGATTGCGGCGCCGATTCATGCGCCACGAGATCGCCCGTTGCTTTCCACGCGAAAGCCGCGCCGGCATCGAAGGCGCCGAGCTGCTGCATTTCCTGGGCGGTAAGAGGACGGTTCTGCGCCACAGCAGCGTTGAGGACAACGGTGGCGCTGCCACCAAGCGCGCGGGCGGACCAGCCGTAGGATCGCAGCTGAATGAGGCCTGTCTGGCCCTGATCCAGCGAACGGACGGCGCCTTCCAACGCAGTCGAGCCGGCTTCGAGAGACGCAAGGAAATCGGCGCCCAGCGTCATCACGGTCTTGTCGAGGCCGTTTTCGCGCCGATCAAGCGGCTGGGAAATATTGGCGTCCACCTTCTTTCGCAGGTCGACGAACTGTGCGTAGACATCGCTCACGCGCTTGAGCGGCCCCTGGAGCTTCGCATCTGCAATCGACGGAGACTGCGCGATAAAGGCCGTCATGGCGGCATCCACCTTCTGACGCGCCGCCTGCACGCTGGCGACGCTGCCCGCCGATTTCGAAGGATCGACAGTGAGCGCGGTGGCGCTGTCGCCGCGCTCACTGCGGAAATTCAGAAGCGCGTTGAAGAGAAGCTTGTCGAGCGCGACAAGCTGCGCAACCTCAGAAAAGGCGCTGGCGCGATTGACCGAGCGCCAGGCTTCGTTGCCGACCAGACCGGCAAGTGCAAGGCTGATGGTGAGAAAAAAACCTACAAGTACATTTCGAATGCTGAAAGACATCTGGCGGCCCCCGCTGCCCGGAAGTGAAGATGTCGCAAGCTACAATTCTGTTTTCTAAAATTGGATTAAATTACCCCCTGTTTTCAGGGTTTTTTTGCATCGCAAAAAAATGGCCATGACCGAACGAATGTCTGTCATGGCCGTTTCACGCGAATAGATGCAGAATTCAGACGTCTGCGCCGAGACGTGCCCATTCCATGTAAAGATCAAGCGCCTTGCGGGCGACCGGGCCGGCCTGCAGCTCGCGGTCGTCGAGCTTCACGACAGGCGAAACCTTGGAATAGTTGCCGGAGCAGAAGATTTCGTCGGCCTCACGGAAATCCTCAACCGAAAGCGTCGCTTCCCGCACGTCAAAACCGGCCTGGCGCAGAAGACCGATCACGCGTGAACGGGTGATGCCGGCAAGGAAGGTACGGTTCGGGACCGGCGTGAGAACGACGCCGTCCTTGACCATGAAGATGTTGGCGGAGGCTGATTCCGCGACATTTCCGTTCATGTCCCGCATCAGGGCGTTGTCGAAACCGCGTGAGCGCGCTTCCAGAATCGCGCGGCCGCTATTCGGATAAAGGCTGCCTGCCTTCGCGTCCGTCATTGCCGTTTCCGGCGAAGGGCGGCGCAGCGGCGAGACGGTGAGCGTCAGCGGCTTGCCGGCGTCCATCGGCGCTTCGAAAAGGCAGAGCGCAAACCGGGTGGAACTGGCATCCGGTGCAACGACGCTGCCGGGCATGCCGTGTTCGGCCCAGTACATAGGCTTGATGTAGATCGCCATCTTGCCGTCGAATTTCTTCACGCCTTCGAGCGCCAGGGCCTCGATTTCCTCGGCGGTCATGGTCGGCTTCATGCCCATGTTGACGGCAGAGCGATTGACGCGCTGGCAGTGCAGATCAAGATCAGGCGCGACGCCATCGAACCAGCGTGCACCATCGAATACCGCAGAGGCCAGCCACATGGCATGCGAGGTTGGCCCGATGAGCGGCGGATTGCCAGGCAGCCATTGACCGTCAACATAGGTCCAGGTGGTTGATCGGGGTGCGGTATCGACGCTCATGATGGTCTCCTGTCTCGAGCGTTTCCGTTCGGTAAAAACGCTCCGTCTTTTTGTTCTGATGCATTGCCGGATGAGGAACGCTGTGCGCGCGCAACCTGGCATGTGCGGGAAATCGGCCGGAGTGAATGCCTCTCCCTCAATGAGGTCAAGTTTTAATTGCCGCGATTTCTGATTTTGATGGAAAATAACAAAGCAGCGGCCCCGGCAGGATGTTTTATGAGGCGAAACAAAAGGTTGGTGAATAGATTCATCACAATAATTCATCGATTGAATGATGGCGGGGCGATTTCGCCCATGCGATGCTGACGATCTGACGGCAGCCCGCAGGAGAAAAATCATGGCATGGTCCGCACAGCAATATCTGAAATTCGAAGACGAGCGGACGCGCCCGGCGCGGGATCTCCTGGCCCAGGTGCCGCTGGAGCGGGTGCTGAACGGCTATGACCTCGGTTGCGGTCCCGGCAATTCCACCGAGCTTCTGACCGACCGTTACGGCGTCAATGTCATCACCGGTATTGATAGCGATGATGATATGCTGGCGAAGGCAGCAGACCGGCTGCCGACCACCCGCTTCGGCAAGGCCGACCTCGCGCATTGGAAACCGGCGCAGAAGGCGGACCTGCTTTACGCCAATGCCGTTTTCCAGTGGGTGCCGGATCATCTCGCCATTCTTTCGCAGCTGATGGACCAGCTGGAAAGCGGCGGCGTTCTGGCCGTGCAGATGCCTGACAATCTGCAGGAGCCGACGCATATCGCGATGCATGAGACAGGTGACGAAGGCCCATGGAAACAGACTTTTTCCGATGGCCGGTTGCGGCGCAAACCCCTGCCCGCACCTTCGGATTATTTCAATGCGCTTTCACCGAAATCCGTGCGGGTGGATGTGTGGCACACGATCTATAATCACCCGATGAAAGATGCGGATAGCATTGTCGAATGGGTGAAGGGCACGGGGCTGCGCCCCTATCTCGCCGCCGCCGGCGAGGAGAACCGCGAAGCCTTCCTCGCCGACTATACGCGGCGTATCAGGGAGGCCTATCCGCCGATGGCGGATGGCCGGTTGCTTCTGCGGTTTCCCCGCCTTTTTGTCGTGGCGGTCAAGACGTAGGGCATCAGATGCGACGTGCGATTGTCACACGCGGACGCCTCCCCACCGCCCTCATTCCTGTGCCTGTCCCAGGAATCCAGCCAACCCAAGTCCTTGGGCTGGCAGGGCTCTCCCCGCCGCGCAGACGCGCGTCGACTGGATCCCTGTGACAAGCACAGGGATGGGAGCGTGCGGAATACCGCGTGCATGGACGAGGATGGCTTTATTTGACCAACCCGGCCAAGCCGCTTGTCATCAGCTCGCGAAGGCATAGACCCGGAGGCGATGGCTGTCCGGGTCGGCGGCCGTGAAGGTATAACCGAACTCCATTTTCGCTGGCTGCTGCAGCATGGCGACGCCTCTTGCCTTCCAGCTCGCGAAAGTCTCTTCCACCTGAAGGTCGTTTTCGACGCGGAAGGCGAGTTCGACGCCGCCGCCCGTAACGGATGCCTTCGGTTCCACCGTGTGCCGCGACCAGAGGCCGAGCTTCATGCCGTTGGCAAGGACGAAGAGGGAAAATGTCGGGGAGGCTTCGACGGGATCGACGCCCAGCAGGGCCTTGTAGAACTCGGTGCTGGCCGGCGGATTATCGACGTAAAGAATGGTGAAATCGGGGTGGGTCATGGTTGTTCTCCTGTGTTGCGGATGAACGGTTTCTAGACCCCGATGCTGTCAGTTTTTGTCAGCATGTTGCCGCCGCCGCTGTTTTTCCCGTTCGCGCCATTCTTTCAGCAGCACCTGGCGGCGGCGCGGATAACGGCCGTCGAGAGGACGAAAGCTTTCGATGCGGTCAGCCCGGAAACTGCGGTAGTCCTGCCGTGTCTCGCACCAGCCCAGCACCACCCGCACCAGATCGAAAAAAGCGAGTGCGAAAGGCCAGATGACCCGCTCCGTCACGTCCCCCTTTTCGTCGCGATAGGTGATGACGACCCTGCTTTCCCTGCGAATCGTATCGCGAATGGCCGCCAGATCGACATGGATGGCCGCAAGCCCCCGCCCCGGACCGACAAGCAGGGTGGAGTGATCGAGTTCCTCGCGCAGGGCTTCGGGCAGAACGGCGCCGATCTTGACGAGTGCGGCGCGCGCAGCCTCCGCCAATCCGGCATCGGCGCGGCCCGCCACCCAGCGCGAGCCGAGCACCAGCGCCTCGATTTCGTGCTGGGAAAACATCAACGGCGGCAGCAGGAAACCGGGACGCAGCACATAACCCACGCCCGCTTCGCCCTCGATATCGGCGCCCTGCGCCTGAAGCGTTGCTATATCACGGTAGAGCGTGCGCAGGCTGACGCCGGTCTTCGCGGCAAGGGCTGCACCACTCACCGGCATGCGGTGGGAACGAAGAATCTGCAACAGATCAAGAAGCCGTTGTGAACGTGACACGCGACATTTCCTTCCACCCCGCACGGTCGGATCATCTATTGACGATGCCCGCGATAGACGCGTAGCGCTGCCAGCCGCCGTGCGCAACCACGCAAAAAAGGGTGGACAAGGCCGCGTAGCCAGCATGTAGATAAGGGTAGGGATTTCCACGCGCCCTCACCCGCCACAGGCATTTCGAGTTTCCACCATGATCGTTCGTCCAAAACCGAACCTGCTGCAGCTTTTCCTCATCGTGCGCGGCTCCATCATCGTCCGCATCTTTCCGCAGGTGCTTGCGGTTTTCCTGCTGTCGACGCTGGTGGTCTGGGCGCACAAGGATCGCCCGGATCTGGTGCCGGCGCTAAATGGAGCGCCGTTCTCGCTGCTCGGCATCGCGCTTTCGGTGTTTCTCGGTTTTCGCGCCAATGCCTGTTACGATCGCTGGTGGGAAGCCCGCAAGCAGTGGGGCGCGCTGATTACCGTGGCCCGCACGCTCTCGCGCCAGACCGTGATGCTGGAAGGCCGGCAGGATGTGGCCGATCCCGTCACCCGCAGACGGATCACCGATCTTGTCATCGCCTTCTGTCACGCGCTGGTCTCACATCTGCGTCCGGCGAATGCGACGGTCACCACCGACCTCATTCCGGAGGACCTTTCGCTGACCTATGCCCGCAGCCGCAACAGGCCGGACATGCTGCTGCGGGAAATCTCCGGCGCCATCGTCGCCGCTCATGGCAAAGGCCAGATCAGCGATATACAGTTGCAGATGCTGGATGCGACCGTGCAGCAGATGGGCGCCGCACAGGCTTCGTGCGAGCGCATTCGCCACACGCCGGTTCCTTTCGGTTATTCGCTGCTGCTGCACCGGACCGCGCATCTTTTCTGCCTTCTCCTGCCGTTCGGTTTCACCGATCTGCTCGGCTGGGCAACGCCTTTCACGAGTACGTTGATCGCCTATACGTTTTTCGGCCTCGATGCGCTGTCCGACGAGCTGGAGGACCCCTTCGGCACCGGCCTCAACGCGCTGCCGATCAATGCCCTTGCCACCACAATCGAGATCAATCTGCGCGAGGCGATCGGCGATACCGACCTGCCGGCCGATCCGCGTCCGGTGGATTACGTGCTGATGTGACTGGCGTCGCCGGGTTGAAACCGATCGTGCGGATACCAGTTAATGAAAGACGGCTTCCCTGCCCGGCGTCCCGCGCCGGCCATGTTTCAGCAAACAGGAGAGACATCCCATGTATGACGTCAGCGCAAATGGCGCGAACATTCCCGCCCTCGGTTTCGGCACCTTCCGCATTCCGGAAGACGATGTCAGGCGCATTCTGCCGGAGGCGCTGAAGCTCGGTTTCCGCCATGTCGATACCGCGCAGATCTACAAGAACGAAGGGGCCGTGGGCGAAGTCATCGCCAAGTCGGGCATTTCCCGGCACGATATATTCCTGACCACAAAGGTCTGGGTGGACCGCTATCGCCACGACGATTTTCTCGCTTCCGTTGATGAGAGTCTTGCAAAGCTGAAGACCGACTATGTCGACCTTTTGCTGCTGCACTGGCCAAAGAGCGATGTGCCGCTTGCCGAGCGCATGGGCGCGCTGAACGCGGTGCGCAAGGCCGGAAAGGCGCGCAATATCGGCATTTCCAACTTTAACGTGGCGCTGACCGAAGAGGCGGTGAAACTGTCCGACACGCCGCTTGCCACCAACCAGATCGAATATCACCCCTATCTCGACCAGACCAAGGTGATTGCGGCTGCGCGCAAGCACGGCATGTCGGTGACAGCCTATTACCTGATGGCCGACGGCAAGGTGCCGAACGACCCTGTTCTGAAGGATATCGGCGCGAGGCATGGCAAAACCGCCGCGCAGGTAGCCCTTCGCTGGGCGGTACAACAGCCGGATATCGTGGCGCTTTCCAAGACGGCGACGGAAAGCCGCCTCAAGGAGAATTTCGATATTTTCGATTTTGCGCTCTCGGAAGAAGAAATGCAGGCGATCCATGCGCTGGCAAAGCCAAATGGCCGCATTGTCAGCCCCGGCCACCTCGCGCCCGACTGGGACAACTGAGGCGACGGGGCCGTTTGGTCCCCCCTTATCGCTCGGTCAAGGCCAGCTTCGCCCCCAGCGCCACGAATGCGGCGGCGAAGCTGCGTCTCAGCCAGGCGAGGACCGCCGGGCGTGACACCACCTGCCGCCGGACCGAGGCGGCAAAACAGCCGTAAAGCGCAAAGACCAGAAACGTCATGGCCATGAAGATCAGCCCGAGATCGACCACGCGCCATGTCGGCAAAGCCTCATCCGGCGCGATGAACTGCGGCAGGAAGGCAAAAAAGAAGATCGACAGTTTCGGGTTCAGCAGATTGATGAGGATCGCCTCACCGATGACGCGGGCGGCTTTCTGCGGCTGCCTCGTCTCATCGATCTTCAGCGCGCCATTCTCCTGCAGCGTGTTCCACGCCATGTAGAGCAGATAGGCGACCCCCAGATATTTGACCACGCTAAAGGCCAGCGCACTGGTGTGCAGGATGGCGGCAAGACCGGTGATGGCGGCGAGCAGATGCGGCACGATGCCGAGCGTGCAGCCGAAAGCCGCAATGACGCTCGCCCGCGTCCCCTGCGAAAGGCCGGCAGCCAGCGTGTAAACCACGCCGGTGCCCGGAGAGGCAGCGACGATGAAGGATGTGATGAGGAATTCGGGTGTCATGATGCAGTGTCCTGTGGGTGAAGGACGAGAGCATGGTGATGACTGGGGCGGGTGTCTTGGATGAAATTGCAGGGCCAAATCCGCACACCGTCACCCCGGCCCCCGAGCCGGGGTCCAGCGTGGTCAAGTCCTTGACCACGAAAGACTTCTTTCACGGCGCAGACGCGCCATGGCTGGATGCCGGATCTAGTCCGGCATGACGGAAGAGAGCGACGATCCGCCGCCCGTCGCCGCCCGGTAAACCGCCGGCGTCACCCCGAACTGGCGCACGAAAACGCGGTTCAGATGGCTCTGGTCGGCAAAACCGGCAAGGAAGGCAACCTCGGCCGGCGGCTTACCTCCGGCCAGCGCGTGCCGGGCCAGATGGACGCGCCGCTGGAGAAGATAGCTGTGCGGCGTCAGGCCGGTTGCTTTTGCGAAGGCGCGCAGGAAACGGAATTGGCTCATGCCGGCTTCCGCGGCCAGATCGGCAAGGCGGAACGGGTGGGCAGGGTCGTCATCGATGCTGCTTTTCGCGCGCCTGATGGTGTCGGGCGAGGTCACCACGGGCGGTTTAGCCGCCGTCTCCATCGCAGCCGCCAGAAGCATCAGCAAGGTCTCGTCGCTGTGCAGGGTTTCGCCCGGACGTTCCTTTGCAGTGACGGCGGAAAAGACAGCGTTGAACCGCTCCGCCAAAGGCCTTGCACCAACAGGATAGGCGAATTCGAAAAAGCCGCGATCCTTCTCACAGACATCGGCAATGACATCGCGCACGATATCGACGCCGAGATAGAGCATCCGCCAGGCGCGGCCGCCCTCCCCGAGCGGGATACCGTCATGTATCTCGCCGGGATTGACGGTGATGACCTGACCGGCGGCCGCTTCCACCATGCCACGGCCGGAAAGCGATTTCTGCGCGCCGCGTTCGATGACGCCGATACCGAATTGATCATGCATATGGCGTGGGAAAGAACGATCGCTATCCGCCACTACGGCGACGACACCGGGCATGCTGGTTTTCGGCATCAGGAACCGGCCTTGGGCCATGAAAGCGCGCACTCCTCAGATAGGAGCGCGACGCTATCACAGGATGTCCCCATGCGACAGACGCTGCCGCTCAAGGATGCATATGGTTGATCATGGCGAAGACCTGATCGAAATTTCCGTTCTGCGCGGCAAACCGCAGCGGCTTGCAGCGTTCCACCACCACTTCCTTCTCGTCCGGACGATTTTCGAGGATATCCATGACTTCGGCAATGAAGGCATCAAGCGGCATGGCTCTTTCATCCTTCGCCTGCCCCTCACCCATCAGCGTCGTCTGCACGTAAGGCGGCACGATTTCGATGACTTCCACCGGCGTCTCTTCAAGCTGCTCGCGCAGAGCGACCGAATAGGCATGAATGGCGGATTTGGTGGCGCTGTAGGTGGGGGTCAGCACCATCGGCACGAAGGCGAGGCCGGAGGAGACCGTCAGCACCGTCGCGGCGGGTTGCTTGAGGAAATGCGGCAAAAGCGCCGCCGTCAGGCGGATGGGTGCAAGAAGATTGGTAGCGATGGTTTCTTCGGCCGTGTCCAGATAATCCGGGGCTGCGGCGATGTCTTCCGGCCGCATGATGCCGGCATTGTTGATGACGGCGTTGAGAGTGGGATGGGCCTTTACCAGAGCCTCTGCGAAAGCGCGGATGCCTGCCGCGTCAGTCGCATCCATCACCATCGAGGCCATGGCGGGATTGGCGGCCGTCACCTCGTCGAGTACGGCCTTGCGCCGGCCGGAAATGATGACCCTGTTGCCGGCCTTGTGAAAGGCCTCCGCCAGAGCACGACCGATGCCGGAACCGCCGCCGGTGATGAGAATGGTATTGCCAGAGATTTTCATGGGAACATCCTTTGCTTGTTGGCTGAAAGGAAGTTAGCTATGATGCTCTCCAATCGAAAGTAGGCACCCAAAAGATTTATACTTACTAAATGGAGAGTGTAAAATGAAGCGGCACGCAGCCGACCCGGCCATCGAGAACCGGCGCAAGGTTCCGCCACCCACGGATACAGATCCGGCAATAGAGGCGCTGGTTCAGGACATCATTGCCAAGGTGGCCGACAAATGGACGATGCTCATTCTCGAAGTGCTGGAAGAGCACGGCACGCTGCGCTTTACGCAGATCGGCAAACATGTCGGCAATATCAGCCAGAAGATGCTGACGAAGACGCTGCGGCAGATGGAAAGCGACGGGCTGGTGCGCCGCACCGTCCATCCCGTCATTCCACCACATGTGGATTATGCTCTGACGAATCTTGGCCGCACGCTGGGCAGCGCTTTTTGCGGGGTGTGGATATGGGCGGAAACGCACCATGCCGAAATAGAAGAGGCGCGGCGCCTGTTCAACGAACAGCCGCCACGCCCCGCGATGGAATAGTCCGGCTCAGGCGAACTGGCTGAGGCCCGGGACCGAGGCGATCACCTGATCGACGGTTTCATCGCCGGCATGCTGGCGGGCAGCGGCGATGGTTTCCTTGGCGAGGGTGGAAATCTCGCTCATGCCAAGGCCCTGGCTCATCAGCTGCTGGCCAAGCCCCATGATGCCGCCGCCGCCGATGGCGCTCATCAGGCCACCGAGCAGACCGCCGCCGCCGGCACCTTCGCCATTATACTGCGCCACCAGCTCGCTCGCGCCGGGAATGGCTTCGATCATCCGCGCGATCGGGCCGTCTGCAGCCTCGCGCTGGAGAAAACCGAGAATCATGCCAATGGCCTTTTCAGCCAGTTCAGGGTCGATCCCCGCCTTTGCGGCGATCTGATCCACGACTTCGTTCATTCTTGCCTCCTGTTGAAAAACGACGTCAACTTCTACGAACTGACGTTAACGTCAACGTAAAACAATCTCATGTGGCATTCAAGCGGCCATGAGCGGTGCGGCAACTTTCATCAAGCGCTTTTTCTTCATCGCCATCAAGCAGTTGTTGCGCCTTGAAACTGTCCTTATAAGATCATCGCAACCAAACTATGAAAGGGCTGCTCCCTGCCGGAGTCTCCCTATCATGCCGGAACACTTTTAATTCGGACATGACTTTTGCAAAATCCGCCGCGATTTTAGGGGTCGTGTTTCAGCCGCAGGAGAAATTGGTCGATGTTGCAGGACGGACAGCTCTATATCGGCGCCAGCCGCAATCCGGATGACAGCCTGAACAAGGGCGAATATCTGGAACTGAAATTCGGCAACCGCCACGGCCTCATCACCGGCGCGACAGGCACGGGCAAGACCGTGACGTTGCAGGTTCTGGCAGAAGGTTTTTCGAAGGCCGGCGTGCCGGTCTTCTGCGCCGATATCAAGGGTGACCTTTCCGGAATCGCGGCGGAAGGCGAAGCGAAGGACTGGGTGCAGAAGCGCGCCGAACAGATCGGCTTTACCGATTTTTCCTACGGCAAGTCGCCTGTCATCTTCTGGGATCTCTATGGCGAAAAAGGCCATCGCGTGCGTGCCACCATCGCCGAAATGGGGCCGCTGCTGCTCGCCCGGCTGATGGATGCTTCCGAGGCGCAGGAAGGCGTTCTCAACATCGCCTTCAAGATCGCCGATCAGGGCGGGCTGCCGCTGCTCGATCTGAAAGACCTGCAATCGCTCCTCAACTATATGGGCGAAAACGCAACGGAACTCTCCAACCAGTTCGGCCTGATTTCCAAGGCTTCGGTCGGTTCGCTGCAGCGCGGGCTGCTGGTTCTCGAACAGCAGGGCGCTGCCAATTTCTTCGGCGAGCCGGCGTTGAAGATCGCCGACATCATGCGTGTGGGCACGGATGGGCGCGGCACGGTTTCGGTTCTCGCCGCCGACAAGCTGATGATGAACCCGCGCCTTTACGCCACCTTCCTGCTCTGGATGCTCTCCGAACTCTTCGAAGAGCTTCCCGAGGTCGGCGATCCGGAAAAGCCGCGTCTGGTGTTCTTCTTCGATGAAGCGCATCTGCTGTTCAACGATGCGCCGCGCGTGTTGGTGGAGCGTGTGGAGCAGGTCGTGCGCCTCATCCGCTCCAAGGGCGTTGGCGTTTATTTCGTGACGCAGAACCCGCTCGACGTGCCGGAGACCGTGCTTGCCCAGCTAGGCAACCGCGTGCAGCATGCGCTGCGCGCCTATACGCCGCGCGAACAGAAAGCCGTGCGCACGGCAGCCGATACGTTTCGACAGAACCCGGCCTTCAACACGGCAGATACCATCACCACGCTCGGCACGGGTGAAGCGCTGATTTCCACCCTGCACGACAAGGGTGCGCCCTCGATCGTCGAGCGCACGCTCGTCAGGCCACCATCCGGCCGCGTCGGACCGCTGACGGATGCGGAACGCAAATCGCTGATCGATCTCAGCCCCGTCTCCGGCCAATATGACAAGGATATAGACCGGGAATCGGCTTTCGAGATTCTTGCCGTCCGTGCCCAGAAGGCGGCGGAGGCCGAGGCTGCGAAGCGTGCTGAAGAAGAAAATACCCAAAACCAGTCCGACAACGCCTCCGGCCGCTGGCGCCTGCCCGGCTTCGGTGATGACGAACCTGCGCAAAATTCCAGCGGCTCACGCAACGGCGGCACGCGCCGTTCCGGCTACCAGCGCGAAACGGTGATCGAGGCCGCGATGAAAAGTGCTGCCCGTTCGGTCGCGACTTCGGTAGGCCGCGCCATCGTACGCGGGATTTTGGGTAGTTTGAAGCGATAGCAACAAGCGCGCCGCCCGCTCTCGATGGAGCGGGCGGCGCTTGATTGGCGTGGTTATCACTTCTCGCGGTAGAAGATCATGCCGCCGTGGTAGAGAATGTCGTCCACGAATTCGCCATCGGCCGTAAAGCCGGTATCGTCCCAATAGTCGATGTGGTTTCCCTTCACCTCATATCGTCCCTGATAGGCGCTCTTGCGGTTACCCCGCGCCTCGTCGTAGCGGCCATTGGGCAGAAGTTCCTGACGAACGTGGCCATCGCCGGTGACCCACATGCCGACATAAGGGTGGTTCTTTATTTGGGCCGTCTCCGTCATCTTCACTTCCGTGGCGTTGCTAGATTTGCGGTTCTCCCCTTCGGCGGAAGCCGCCGCAAGCAGAAGCGCAACCGATGTCGATACGATGTTCATTGTCTCTCAACTCCCGTTGCGGCATTGGCGCGGCGTTCCTCGAACAGTTCCGCAAGCGTGCGTGATGCGGCGATGGCCTTTGGGAAGCCCGCAGGAACGGTGATGAGATAGATCATCTCCTTCAGTTCCTCGTCGGTTGCGCCCACATTCAGCGCATAGCCGGCGTGGACCTTCATCAGATCACGCTCGCCAAGGGCCGCCATGACAGCGACGGCGGCCAGCTGGCGGGTGCGGTTATCCAGGCCCGGCCGCGACCAGACCTCACCCAGGGCATACCCTTCTGTTGCCTGCGCCAGGAACGGAAACTCCTGCCGCATGCGCTCCAGATTGGCCTGCGGCTGGCCATTGTTGAGGCTGCGGACGACCTCATCGCCGCGTTTCAAACGGTCATCCATGTGCTGCGTATTTGCGAGTGCGGCGGCAGATCCCGCGAGCATGGCAATCGCAAGCGCGGTCGAAAAAATGGCTTTCATGTCAATCTCCTCAGGCAGCGGTGGGGCGGACAACGATTTCGTTGACGTCCACATCGTCAGGCTGTTCGATGGCGTAGCGCACCGCGCGGCCGATCGCGTCCGGCTTCAGGGCGATGGCCCTGTAGCTCTGCATCAGTTCGGCGGCGGCCGGGTCGGTGATGGTGTGGGCGAGTTCGCTTTCCACCACGCCGGGGTGAATGCAGGTGACACGCAGGTCGCGGTTTTCCTGCCGCAGCCCGTCCGAAATCGCCCGCACGGCAAATTTCGTCGCGCAATAAACGGCCGCCGTTGGCGAGACCGCGAGCGCGCCAATGGAAGCGATGTTGATGATGTGGCCGGAGGCACGTGCGGTCATCTCGGGCAGAACGGCCGCGACGCCATAAAGCACGCCCTTGATGTTGACGTCGATCATGCGGTCCCATTCATCGACCTTGAGCGACGACATCAGCGACAGCGGCATGATGCCGGCATTGTTTACGATGACGTCGATATCACCGAAAGCCTTGCGGCCTGCCTCTGCGAAGGCCTCGACGCTCTGCCTGTCGGTGACGTCAAGCGCATGGACGACGACGTCGGCGCCCGTGCGGCGCAGTTCTTCGGCCAGCGCCTCAAGGCGATCCAGCCGGCGCGCGCCGAGCACCAGTTTTGCGCCGGCGGCGGCCAGCTCTCGCGCAATGCCTTCACCGATCCCGCTCGATGCACCCGTGATGAGAACAACTTTGTTCAATGTCATGGCTATCTCCTTGCTGTTACGGTCGGCTTTTTCGAAATCGACCGTTGCAGGGAAGATAGCGCTCAGGCATTGTCGCGATAACCGCCTTAATATTTACCTCAATGGATAGAATTTCTAACCAATGAACATTGATCTCAATGCTGTTTCGACGTTCTGCCTTGTTGCCGAGGAACGGAATTTTCGCGCCGTCGCGGACAGGCTGGGCGTCACCCGCTCCGCCGTCAGCCAGACCATCCGCAAGCTTGAGGAGACAATGGGAATTGCGCTGGTCCAACGAACCACCCGCAGCGTGAGCCTGACGGAAGCGGGGCAGCAGCTTTACGCTGATGTCTCGTCTTCCATAGGCGCGATCTCGCAGGCGGCGCAGGCAGCCTCATCGCTTGGCGGCACGGTGCGCGGTCAGCTTCGGCTGGCGGTGTCGTCCATTGCAGAACGTTTCTTGTCGGGACCTCTGCTCGCAAGCTTTGCCGAGGCACATCCCGAAGTGCAGCTCGACATCGTCGTGACGGATGAAGAATTCGATATTGTCGCCGAGCATTATGATGCCGGCGTGCGTTTGGGAGAGCTTATCGAACAGGATATGATTGCCGTTCCGGTATCAGTTCCCCAGCGGCAGCTTGCCGTCTGTTCTCCTGGATACCGTAACAGTTTCGCCCTACCGACGCAGCCGAGCGAGTTGATCGAGCACAGGTGTATTGGCTGGCGGCCTCGTCCGGGTATTGCGCCATATAGATGGGAATTTGCCGAAAGCGGCCGGGAGTTTGCGGTGGCGGTGGAGCCTGCTTTCACCACCAACGACATGCAGCTGATGATCAAGCTCGCCTGTGCCGGTGCAGGCATTACCTTTGGCATGGAAGAGACATTCCGGCCCTATCTGGAGCGCGGAGAGCTTGTTTCCATGTTGGAAGACTATTCGCCCAGCTTCGCAGGGTTTTATCTTTATTATCCCAGCCGTCGCAACCTTGCGCCGAAGCTGCGGGCCTTTATCGATCACGTTCGCCTGTCGAGAGAGCGATGATCTGCCGGACGTTGCCCCGGCAGATCATCAGCAACAGACTTATTTCTTCTGCGAGACCAGCGAGAAATAGGCACCCTGCGGATCGACGCAGTTAACGATCCAGCTTTCGCCGGGCACTTCCATCGGGCCGTTGACGACCTGTCCGCCGCCGGTACTGACGCGAGTGATGGCGTCATCGATGCCATCCACATTGAAGTAATAACCCCAATGGCAGACGGGAACCTGCGGCATGCGTTTCATGATGCCGCCAACGGCTTTGCCGTTATGGGCGAAGATGCGGTACGGGCCCATTTCGCCCATGTCGAAATCATGGTCCTTGGTCCAGCCGAAAACATCGCCGTAGAAGGCCATCGCTTCATCTACATTGTCGGTGAAGAGTTCGTACCAGCCGACATGGCCCTGTTTCGCCTGCATATCCTCAGGGAAACCGCCGGTTTCCATTGGCTGCGGCGTCATGATGCAGAGCACGGCGCCATAGGGATCGGCCACCACGGCAAAGCGGCCGATTTCCGGGATATCCTGCGGCGGACGTCGGATCGCGCCACCTTTTTCGGCAAAACGTTTTGCCGTCGCGTCCACATCGTCGACATCGACATAGGCCGTCCAGTTCGGCGGAATGCCCTGGCCCTTGTGCTCGTCGGTCAGTTCCATGACGCCGCCCATGCCCTTGCCGTCGGCTTCCAGCACGAGATAGGGCATTTCCGGCGAGCCGAAATCCTTGGTCTGCCAGCCAACGACATGACCATAAAAGCGGGCGGCCGCTTCCATGTCGGGTGTCATCAGCTCGACCCAGATGAATTTTCCATGCGTATCGGACATTGTCGTCTCCTATGGAGGGTTTGGCGGGTGTTTCGGCAAGCGCCCGCCGCAGGGCGCGGCGGCACGTTCGTTCAGATCAAGTCCGGGCGAGCTTTACGACTTGCGCCGGAACTCCGATGTCATGAAGGTCTTGAATGTGCCGTCCGGCTGCCTGACGCTGCCGGAGAAACTGCGGTGATTGTCATCATGCAGCACCAGCACGTCGTGATAGGTCGCGGTGCCACCGGAACCGTCGAAAGCGGGGCCTTCCGCTTCCAGCGTCAGGGTCTTGCCGTCCTCTTCCAGCCAGCCCTTGTAGACCCAGAGATGCGTCATCATCGACCCTACCCAGGTGCCGACAAAATTGCCCTTGGCCGGATCGAAGCCGACCGTTATGACGGCCGTCATCCGGTCGCCGTCAGGCATCCTGCCGGAGCCTTCGCCGATGATCCATAACCCGCCGATGGAGCGGACGGTCTCCGTAAAACGCTGGTCCGGATCATCAGGATCGTATCCTTCATGGCCGGCAACCATTACCCAGTCGCCGACGAGCCTAGACAGGAATTCGTGTTCCTTCTGCGGCTTGACGCTTTCCATTTCCATTGTCGTCTCCTCCTCTCGTCTTGCCGTTTTCAGTGGCAGCAGGATGCGGCTTTCGGCGCGTCCTCATATTGGTCGTGGCGGCGCACCCAATCCATTACACCCTCTTCATTACGGCCTTTTGGCACCAGATCGAGCAGCATCAATGTGCCGAGCGTCTGCTCCGCGCCGCGGGCATAAGTGGAATAGGTGTGATAGATCTTGCCGTCCTCGCCCTTGGCGAAAACGCTGATGCCGTGCAGGTCCTTCAGGTCGCCATAGGGCGCCATGTCACGGTAATTGTAGGTGATTTCGCCGCTTGCCATGTCCTCGTCGCGAAACGAGGCCTGATAATCATAATTGAAATCCGTACCTGCGGCTGAAACCCAGGGGAATTTCCAACCCATGCGGTTTTTGTAGCTTTCGATCTTTTCAAGCGGTGCCCGCGACACCGCGACGAAGCCAGCATCGCCATGCTTGAGATGGATCAGCGCGCCATCGACGTGATCGGCGAAGAAGGAGCAGCCAACGCAGCCCTCCTCCCAGTCCGGCGCCAGCATGAAGTGGTAGACGATCAGCTGACTGCAATCACCGAACAGCTCCTGCAGCGATTTGGGGCCGGAGGGCGCGTCGAAGATATAATCCTTCGTCACCTCCTCCCACGGCAATGCGCGACGGGCTTCGTTCAGCCTGTCACGAGCACGGGTCAATTCCTTTTCCTTCACCAGCAGATCGCGGCGGGCCGCAAGCCACTCCTCTTTTGAAACGACGGGATGAGACATGATCTTTCCTCCTTGGATCCGTCCTTCACCTCGGCGCCGCTCCGTCCCAACGGCCGGCACCGCCTATTTCTGTGCTGAAAGGCAACAAACAGTCTGCAGAGCACCAAGTTCCGCTTGACTAATTAGGTTGATATCAACATATTTAGCGCATGTCAAACGTCAGCGTGATTCCTTTTGCGACAACCATTCTCGTGCGTGATTCCTGCCTGTGCCTGCATGCACAGCGTGCGGCACGGGCGCTGGCACGGCTGTTCGACAATGCGTTGAAGCCGGTGGGCATCAACAATGGTCAATTTTCGCTGCTGATGTCGCTGAACCGACCGGAGCCGCCGTCGATGGGGCCGGTCGCCAATCTTCTGGCGATGGACCGCACGACGTTGACGGCGGCGCTGAAGCCGCTGGAGCGGCGCGGGCTGGTCAGCATCGAACAGGACCCGAAGGACAAGCGCGGCAAACGGCTGCGGCTGACGGCTGACGGGATGGCCGTACTCGCCGCCGCGTTCCCGATATGGGAGCAGACCCATGCGGAAATCGAAGCAAAGATTGGAAGCGGTGACCCTGAAAGACTGCGCCGCGACCTCATCGATCTTGGCTGACACGGGTGGAGCGCCCCGGCAAGACTGTCATCCGGTTGTCGCGCCGGAGAGCGAAACTGAACGAAACGCAATCCAGGAGGAATGATCATGCGTGCAATCGTTTTTGTAAAAGCCACAAAAAGCAGCGAAGACGGCGTGATGCCGACGACGGAACTGATGGAGGCAATGGGGAAATTCAACGAAGAACTGGTCAATGCCGGCATCATGCAGTCCGGCGACGGCCTGCACCCCTCCTCCAAGGGTAAGCGCGTGATCTTCGACGGCGACAGCCGCACCGTGATCGACGGTCCCTTCCCGCACACCAACGAGTTGGTCGCCGGTTTCTGGATCTGGAACGTGAAGGACATGGACGAGGCGGTAGAATGGGTAAAACGCTGCCCGAACCCGATGTTGGAGCGCAGCGAAATCGAAATCCGCCCCATGTTTGAAATGGAAGACTTCGGCGACGCGGTGACACCTGAAATCGCCGCTCATGTCGAAGAACTGCGGGCGCGTGTCGGCAACCAATGACGCCAGCGGGCCAAACGAGCCCGGCTGAAAGGATCAGGTGCGGCATCGACTAAATCTCACACCGGGCAGGCCTTGCCGCATCGGCCCTACCCACCCCTTCTCAAAGTGGGTTGCAACGGATCGCCGCCGCTGTTAATGGTCGGGCGGTTCAACCCGTTTCAAGAAAGGAGGCTTCGCATGGATATTTCCTGCTTCTGGCGCAATCGTCAGCTCTGCCACCTTTTTGCCCTGCGGACACGTTTGCAGGGCTGACCGGAACATCACCCTCTGGTTTGCCTAAAAGGCCGCGCAGGACGCAGTTCGTCTGCCATTGCGCATAGTTTCACGACGGATCACCGATAACCGAACCCACGTCCTGCACGCGCAGGCAACGGTGCGGGTCCGTCTTCGCCAGAGACGACATCATGACCATCATTACGCTGCGCAACCTCGGTATCATCCTTGGCAAACCGCTTTTTTCCAATCTTAGCCTCACCGTGAATGCGGGCGACCGCATCGGCATCGTCGCCGCCAATGGTTGCGGCAAGTCCACCCTGCTCAATTGCCTGGTGGGCGACATGGAGCCCAGTAGCGGCGACATCACCCGGCTGCGCGGGCTCACCCAGTCCATCGTGCGCCAAAATCCGCCTGCCGCCCTGATGGAGCTGACCATGCGGGATGCTGTGCTCTCCGCCCTGCCGGCGGATACGATCGATAGCGAAAGCTGGCGCGCAGACATCATCTTCGATGACATGCTGGTGCCGGAGCCGTTTCGCGAGCGTCGCCTGAAAGAACTGAGCGGCGGCTGGCAGAGGCTTGCCATGCTGGCCAAGGCCTGGATCACAGAGCCTGACGTGCTGCTGCTCGACGAGCCGACCAACCATCTCGACCTTGAAAAGATCAACGTGCTGGAAAGCTGGCTGGGCGCCCTGCCGCGCGACACGGCCGTCATCATCGTCAGCCACGACCGCGCCTTTCTCGACAATGTCACGCGGACGACGCTTTTCCTTCGGCCTGAGAACTCGGCGCTGTTTCGCCTGCCCTATGGCCGTGCGCGCGCGGCGCTGGAGGAGGAGGACGCCGCCGATGAGCGGCGTTTCCAGCGCGACATGAAAACCGCACAGCAGTTGCGCCGGCAGGCGGCCAAGCTCAACAATATCGGCATCAATTCCGGCAGCGATCTCCTGACCGTTAAAACCAAGCAATTGCGCGAGCGTGCGGAAAGGATCGAGGAGAAAGCGCGCCCTGCCCATATCGAACGATCCGCCGGCAAAATCCAGCTCGCCAATCGCGGCACCCATGCCAAGGTACTGGTAACGCTGGAGGATGTGGCCGTCTCCACGCCGGACGGAACGGTGCTGTTTCGCACCGACCGGCAATTCATCCGCCAGGGCGACCGCATCGTCATTCTCGGTCGCAACGGTGTCGGCAAGACGCGGCTGATGTCACTGCTGCAGGCGGCGGTGACGGGTGATGGCCATATTCAGGAGGGCATCAAGGCCACGCCCTCGCTAGTAGCCGGATATGTCGACCAGTCGCTTGCCGACATCGATGACGACAGCACGCCGGCGACGCTTCTCTCGCATCGCTTCGACATTGGCGACCAGCGCATCCACGGCCTGCTCGCTGGCGCCGGCATCGACATGGAAATGCAGAAACGCCGGATCGCCACGCTCTCAGGCGGGCAGAAGGCGCGACTTGCCATGCTGGCGCTCAGGCTGGCGGAGCCGAATTTCTACCTGCTGGACGAGCCGACGAACCATCTGGATATCGAGGGACAGGAAGCGCTGGAGGCGGAAATCATCAGCCGTGAAGCCAGCTGCGTCCTCGTTTCGCATGACAGGAGTTTTGTGCGGACGGTAGGTAACCGCTTCTGGCTGATCGACAAGCGCAGGCTGGTGGAAGTTGACGACCCGGAAGCGTTTTTCGCTTCCGCCTGACATCATCGGCCCGCCAAGAGGATGAAACAGAGAACGCCCGTCAGCCCAGCAGGCTGGCGAGGCGTGGATCACCGGCAAAATCCGCGGCCGAAAAACCGGTTCGCCGCATCGGGAATTCGCACAGCGCCTGCACCCCGGTTTTCGAAAGATGGATGCGCCAGCTCATCCGCTCCACCGGCGATTTTTCGGCGAATGCCTTCGGCGACAGGATGGCAATGTTGAGGCCGCCTGCCGGATCGCGCACCGAGCGGTAGAGTATGGCCTCGATCCGGGCGAGACGCGCCTGATCCGCCAGTGTCTGGCAAGCTTCGTAATTCGTGGGATCAGTCCACAGGGCCTCGTCGCGGTTGAGTGCCGGTTCGGTCAGATCCAGCGCGGCATCGGTGGCGACGCGGGCGGCAAAGGCGGAATAATCGGCTGGATTGGCAGGCAGCGGCGTGCCAGGCGATTCGGCGTAAAACAGCAGCCGGTAAAAGGCCATTTCAGCAAGCGCCGTTTCCACCTTCGCGGCGGCGTAATAAACGCCTTCGGTATAGCCCGCGCGGCGGAACCGCGAGCCATGCGGATAGGCTGCGCCATAACGGAAGGGCGTCGCGAGAAGATAATCAAAACCGGCGCATTCGGGTGGAAACGGCCGCTTGCTCGCCTCCAGAATATCTTCCAGCAGCGATTGCTCTTCCACCGTATCCACCAGCTTCATGGTGGAAACCTGGTGCTGCGCCTCCACCAACCGCCAGTATTTTCCCGCCGCAGCGCGTTTTTCAGACAGGAGCGCGTCGGGCGTCCAGATAGGAGAGGACATCGATCAATCCGGTAATGGTAGTCAGCTTGTCGGCAGGTACGGCGCCGAGCGCCGTGTTATGATTGCGCAGCCAGCTTTTCGCCACGGCCTCGTCGCCGCCGGCAATCGCATCCAGCGAACGGAAAACCCGGATCAGCAACACAGCCAGTTCAAAAGATTTGGCACCCGGCTCCAGCAGGAAATCAAGCCGCTTCATACGCGACACCGTGGGCGCGGAAACGCCAAGAATATCCGCCGTGCGGGCGGCATTCAGGCCGAGCCGCTCCGCGGCGGCGATGACAGCCTTGGTGACGACCCTGCCTTGCGATGCGGGGTCCGCGGTGGCCTTGGTGTGAATATTCATGGGTCTATCCTTTCCTTGGAAAGAATATAGCACATTTCTTTCTGCAAACAAGAAGGGCGGAATGAACGCAGGAATGACGATCCACTGCCCAAGCCTGATATTTATCGTGTGCAGGGCGCCCCGCCCCGTCACCCCGGACTAGATCCGGGGTCCAGCGCGATCAAGTCCTTGATCGCGATAGACTCCTTTCAAGGCGCAGACGCGCCGGGGCATGGATGCCGGATCTAGTCCTGCATGCGGAGGAGACGTCGCGGTCCACTTCAGGCCGGGATGAACCCGCCACACATTTCAGACCTGAAAAATCAGGCTACCGAGACCGGCACTTCCGTGGAGGTGCGCATGGCGTGGCTGTAGGGGCAGACGATGTGCGCAGCAGCAACCAGTTTTTCAGCAACTTCGCGCTCCACACCAGGAATATTGGCCTTCAGCGAGACTTCGATGCCGAAGCCGCCGCCGTCTTCGCGCGGGCCGATACCGACGGTTGCCGTCACAGTGGTGTCTTCAGGAATCTTTACCTTTTCCTTGCCGGCGACGAATTTCAGGGCGCCGAGGAAGCAGGCGGAATAACCGGCTGCAAAAAGCTGTTCCGGATTGGTGCCGCGGGCGCCATCACCGCCCAGTTCCTTGGGAACAGTGAGTGTGACGTCGAGAACGCCGTCTTCCGACTTGGCGTTACCGGCGCGGCCACCGGTGGCAGATGCTTTGGTCGTGTAGAGAATTGGCATGACATTTACTCCTTCGGGTTGGCGTTGAGGCTCTTATAGCGAACAATTGAATTGTGCGCAATATAATTTTGCACATTGAATGCGAATTCGTTTTTTGCGATAATTTTCACGAAATTTCGCCGCGCATCCATGCGGCAGGAACCGAAAGCGGGGGCCGATTGTTCCCTCCCCGGTTGATTTTGGAGCAGGAAAATGGGTGCAGAGGGCGACGACAAGAAGATGGAAAGCCTGCTGAGGCTGGACCAGCAGATATGTTTTGCGCTTTACGGCGCGGCGCATGCCTTCACAAGGGCCTACAAACCGCTGCTCGACCCAATCGGGCTGACTTATCCGCAATATCTGGTCATGATGGCGCTATGGGAGAAAGAGACCTCGACCGTCAAGGCGCTCGGCGAAATGCTGGGGCTCGATTCCGGCACCCTTTCCCCGCTGCTGAAAAGGCTGGAGCATGCGGGCCTGATCACCCGCAAGCGCGGGACGGTGGACGAACGACAGGTGCTGGTGGCCCTGACGCCAAAGGGCGCGAACCTTAAAAAAGAGGGCGTGAAGATCATGGCGGCAATCGGCAATGCCACTGGTTGCGGGCTGGAAGAGCTGGTGCAGATCCGCGACCGGGTGAATGCGCTGAAGGACAGCCTCACCCGACCCTGACGTAACAAAAAAGGCGGCACGGAGCCGCCTTTTTTCATATGAAGAAGTCGCGGCTCACTGCCAGACCACGACACGCGCCTTCTGCGGCACGCGGTCGTAGAGATCGATGACGTCCTGGTTCATCAGGCGCACGCAGCCGGAGGAGACCGCCTTGCCAATGGAGTTCCACTCCGGCGAACCGTGCAGGCGGTAAAGTGTGTCCTTGCCATTCTGGAAGATATAGAGCGCGCGGGCGCCGAGCGGGTTCTTCAGGCCCGGCGGCATGCCGCCGTTCTTGGAGGAATATTTGGTGAGTTCCGGCTGGCGGGCGACCATTTCGTCCGGCGGTGTCCACTTCGGCCATTTCTGACGCCACTGGATGACGCCCTCGCCCGACCAGGCGAAACCTTCGCGGCCAATGCCGACGCCATAACGCATGGCGCTGCCGCCCGGCTCCACCACGTAAAGGAAGCGCGAACGCGTATCGACGACCACGGTGCCTGGACGTTCGCCCGTCGGATCAACGACCCGCTGGCGGTAATAACGTCGGTCGATTTTCTGATACGGCACGGCAGGAATGACGTAACCGCCATCCTCGACCGAGCCGTACATGACGGCCAGTTCCGCGTCGCTGACGCCGGACGAGAACATCTGGCGGAAATCGCTGCCAATGGCATTTGCCTGCTGGCGGATGGCGTCTCCCGTGCCCGATGAGGCGCAGCCTGCGAGAAGCGAAGCGGAAGAAAGGCCAAGAAGGGAAAGAAAGGTGCGTCTGGAAAGATCTGTGTCGGTGCTTGTCATAAGGCCGGTTTGTCCCACATTTCGAACGGCTAGATCGCCGTTGTACGTCATTTGTTCCGTATCATGCGTATTGCGAAAATAGTTAACCGACCGCTAAAAGCCAGTCACAAGCTGCTGGCGGAATGGGTCCCCTATCTCTTTCTTTTAGAACGTGTTCAGATAACCACAATCTGGGCACCCTGCGGCACGCGCTCATAGAGATCGATCACATCCTGATTGAGCATGCGCACGCAGCCGGAGGACGTCGCCTTGCCGACAGACTGCCAGTCCGGCGTGCCATGCACGCGGTACAGCGTGTCCTTGCCATCCTTGAAGATATAAAGCGCGCGTGCGCCGAGCGGATTGTTCAGACCCGGTGTCATGCCGCCATTGGCGGCGGAGATGGAGGCGAGTTCCGGCTGGCGCTTGACCATTTCATCGGGCGGCGTCCAGCGCGGCCACTTGGCCTTCCACTGGATCTTGCCACGGCCCGACCAGGCGTAACCGTCACGTCCCAGCCCGACGCCATAGCGGATGGCCTTGCCGCCGGATTGCACGAGATAGAGGAAATGCTGCTTCGTATCGACCACGATGGTGCCGGGCGCTTCCGCCGTCTGGTAGCTTACCTCCTGCCGGAGATAACGCGGATCGATGCGGCCATAGGGAATGGCCGGCAAGGAGCGGTCCTCGTCGCGGATTGGGCCATACATGACACGGTGCAGCGGATTGGAGACCGGCAGGCCATAGGCCACCGCCTGGCCTTGGCTTTGACCCTGGGGCACATTATAGCCCTGCACCTGCGGGGCCTGCAGCCCCTGGCCGCGCACCGGCGGGCCATATTCCTGATGGAAGCGGGTTCGGAACAGATCCGGCGGGCGCGTCGAAAGCTGGCCCGGCTGCGGCGGCAGTTCCGGCTGGCGATTGGAGCTGACGGAATTGAAATTGAACACCGGCGCCGTTTCCCTGACGAAGACGTCCGGGTCCATTCGGGTCGTATCCGTCACGAAAAGGCAGCCGCTCATCAGGGGCAGCAGGGCAAGCCCGACCAGAGAGGCCGCCCGGCGACCGTTTTTCAAAAGGAGTGCTATCATCTGAACCGCTTCATGGAATCCAATCTGAGGCCATGATGGACCGCGCGGCTGGCGCGAAGCTGGCGTCGGTTTTTCAAAAAAAATCGGAGAATCGCATTTTTCCTCTTGAAGCTCTAGTTGCTAGAGGTGCCAGATTGGCTGTCGAGTGGAATTCAGGAGCGAAACCATGAATATTTCGACACGCGGCAGTTTGAACGGGGAACCGGAGGCCCTGACCTTCTCGGTCGGTGGCATGGATTGCGGCAGCTGCGCGGCCAAGATCGAAACCGCGCTGTCGCGCCTGCCGGGCGTTGCCGACGTCAAGGTGTCAGTGGCCCGCGAGCGGCTGAACCTTTCGCTTGCCGAAAACAAAACCCCGGTGGAAAAAATCGAGGATACGTTGCGCAAGCTCGGCTTCAAGCCCGCTCTGCTGCCGCGCGAAAAAGCGCCCGCAGCAAAGGTGGAGGCCGATCGGCACGACCATTCCTCCTGCGGCGGTCACCATCATGACACGCCCCAAACGGCTATTGAAAACAACAATGCGCTGACCTTTGCGGTCGGCGGCATGGATTGCGGCAGCTGCGCGGCCAAGATCGAAACCGCACTGTCCCGCCTGCCCGGCGTTGCTGACGTCAAGGTGTCGGTGGCCCGCGAGCGGCTGAACCTTTCGCTTGCCGAAAACAAAACCCCGGTGGAAAAGATCGAGGATACGTTGCGCAAGCTCGGCTTCAAGCCGGCCCTGCTGCCGCAGGAGAAGGCCGCGCGCGAAAAAACGCCGGATCAAAAGCACGAAGACGATCATGATCACGCGACATGCGGTGGCCATCACGATCATGATCATTCCGGTCATGATCACTCCGGGCATGATCATTCCGGCCACGACCACGCAGCGCATGACCATTCTGGAGACAAGCAGCATTCCTGCAACGGGCATGACCACGATCACTCCGGCCATGATCATTCAGGTCACGATCACGGACACGACCATGCGGGCCATTCCCACGCTGCCGCACCTGCCGCCGCAAACCAGAGCGCCGAGATAGGGCACGCCCATGGCGCGGACGAAAAAGGTGCATGGTGGCGCACCGCCAAGGCGCGCAACACCTTCACCGGCACCATTCTGGTCGCGATTGCCTATGCGGCGGAACTGACCTTCCCGGCCTGGGGTAGTTACGCCTTCATCGTCGCCACGCTGGTCACGCTCTTCCCGATCGCACGCAATGCCTTTAATGCTGCCCGTTTCGGCGCTGTCTTCACCATCGAGATGCTGATGACCATTGCCGCCATCGGCGCGATCATCATTGGCGAGGCGGAAGAGGCGGCTATCGTCGTGCTGCTGTC